>CAVQKU010000008.1:0-17379 GCA_963713165.1 uncultured Actinomycetota bacterium | reverse complement strand
CATGCAGGGCCTCGCGGACGGCTACTTCGTGCTGCCGAACACGATCAACGACTACCTCGCGGCGGGTCCCTTCGCCAAGGTCGACCAGAGCCACCCGGCCGTCGTCGAGGCCGTCGACGCGGTCAAGGGCCGCATCGAGAAGCTCCTGTCGATCAAGGGCAGCCGCACCGTCGACTCCTTCCACAAGGAGCTCGGGCACATCATGTGGGACTACTGCGGCATGGAGCGGAGCGAGGAGGGCCTGCGCAAGGCCATCTCCCGGATCCGGGAGCTCAAGAGCGAGTTCTGGTCCGACGTGCGGGTGCTCGGCAACGGCGAGGGCGTCAACCAGGCGCTCGAGCGGGCCGGCCGTGTGGCCGACTTCATCGAGCTGGGCGAGCTCATGTGCATCGACGCGCTGCACCGGCGCGAATCCTGTGGTGGGCACTTCCGTGCGGAGTCGCAGACCGAGGACGGCGAGGCCCTGCGCCACGACGACGAGTACGCCTACGTCGCGGCCTGGGAGTTCGGTGGCGACACCGGGAAGCCGGTCCTGCACAAGGAGCAGCTGGAGTACCAGTACGTCGAGATGAAGCAGCGCTCGTACAAGTAGGAACGCCCGGGCGGCCAGGCAGGGAGGCGACTCCTCCTGGGCGTCGGGTGGCGGGGCGGCTGCTCCGGTCTGGACGGCCGGAGGAGCAGCCACCGCGAGCAGGCAGTCAAGACCTCGCCGGGACCAGGTGCCGGCGAGGGGGCGAGGACGACCGAAGCGCGCGCCGAGCAGCGGGCGCGAAGGAGAAGAAGTTGAAGATCACGGTTCGCGTCTGGCGCCAGGACGGCCCCGACGCCGAGGGCAAGATGGTCCCGTACGAGGTCGACGAGGTCAGCGAGCACATGAGCTTCCTCGAGATGCTCGACGTGCTCAACGAGCGGCTGACGATGCAGGGCGAGGAGCCCATCACCTTCGACCACGACTGCCGCGAGGGCATCTGCGGCAGCTGTGACCTGGTGATCGACGGCGTGCCGCACGGCCCGCAGCAGACCACCACCTGCCAGCTGCACATGCGCTCGTTCAACGACGGCGACACCATCGACGTGGAGCCCTTCCGCGCCGGCCCGTTCCCGGTCGTCAAGGACCTCATGGTCGACCGCAGCGCCTTCGACCGCATCATCCAGGCCGGCGGCTACATCTCGGCCCCGACCGGGACGGCCCCTGACGCCCACGCGGCGCCGGTGCCGAAGAACGACGCCGACCACGCCTTCGACGCCGCCACGTGCATCGGCTGCGGCGCCTGCGTGGCCATCTGCCCGAACGGCTCCTCGATGCTGTTCACCGCGGCCAAGGTGACCCACCTGGGGCTCCTGCCGCAGGGCCAGCCGGAGCGCCGCTCGCGCGTGGTGAACATGATCAACCAGCAGGACGCCGAGGGCTTCGGCGGCTGCACCAACATCGGCGACTGCACGGCGGTGTGCCCCAAGGGCATCCCGTTCGAGACCATCAGCCGCCTCAACCGCGACCTGCTCGGCTCGCTCGCCCGCGGGCGCGACTGAGCAGGCTGTGCGTCCTGGCTCCGCTCGGTCGTCCAGACGGCGGCGCGTCCCTCGGCGGTGGGCGCGTCGGCCGTGACCATGGTTCCGCCCGCCGTCCGGTGGTGGACGGCCACCCGGCGTCAGGCGTGACCGACACAGGCGCTCGATTTCGGTCCGCCTCCTGCGCTGTGGCAGACTTGCCCGCTGTTGCCCACCTCTCGTCACCTGCCACAGGGGGACTGCGGGACGTCCGGGCCTCCTGATCCTCAGCACGACACGAGCATGGTGACCTGTGGCACCGGCAAGGACATGACATGAGCAAGCTGATCGACGAGCTCGACCGCGCCTCGCTGCGCACCGACGTCCCGACCTTCCGCCCCGGCGACTCCGTCAAGGTGCACGTGAAGGTCGTCGAGGGCAACCGCTCGCGCGTCCAGGTGTTCGCCGGCGTGGTCATCTCGCGCTCCGGCGACGGGCTGCGCGAGTCCTTCACGGTCCGCAAGGTCAGCTTCGGCGTCGGGGTCGAGCGCACGTTCCCGGTGCACTCCCCGATCATCGACAAGGTCGAGATCGACCGCCGCGGCGACGTGCGCCGCGCCAAGCTCTACTACCTCCGTGGTCTGCGCGGCAAGGCTGCCAAGATCAAGGAGAAGCGCGACGCCTGAGGCCCACCAGGGCTCGGGCAGCACCCACGGCGCAGCGGGACGGGATCGATGACGAGCACGGAGCCGAAGGCGGGACGCGAGGTCCGCGCCCACCAGGTCGCGGGGCTGGTCTTCCTCAAGGAGCTCGTGTTCGTCGTCGTCGGGGCGATCATCGTCAGCTCGCTGCTGAGGGCGTTCGTCGGGCAGATGTTCATCATCCCGTCGGACTCGATGCAGAACACGCTGCTGCGGGGTGACCGCGTCGTGGTGCAGAAGGTCACCGACTTCCACCGCGGCAACGTCGTGGTCTTCAAGGACCCGGCGGACTGGCTCGGCGACGAGCCCACCGGGGACCCGACGGTCAAGGACCGCATCCTCGAGTTCATCGGCGTCCCGACGGCCAGCTCGCCCGGCCACCTGATCAAGAGGGTCATCGGCATGCCCGGCGACACGGTCGTCTGCTGCGACGACCGCGGCCGGATCACCGTGAACGGGCAGGCGCTCGACGAGACGTCCTACCTCTACACGGGCCCCGACGGCGAGCAGGTGGCCCCCTCCGACATCACGTTCACCGTGGTGGTGCCGCGCGACCGCATCTTCGTCATGGGTGACCACCGTGACCTGAGCGCGGACTCGCGCTGCCACCTCTCCGACGTCTCGACGCAGGGGCGCGGCCAGACCGCGTTCGTGCCCGAGTCCGACGTCGTCGGGCCGGCGTTCGCCATCGTGTCGCCCTTCGACCGGGCGAAGCGCCTCCGCATCCCGGCGACCTTTGCCGACGTGCCCGCGCCGACCGCGCCCGCCCCCGAGCGGGGCGAGATCGAGCCTGCGGGCGTCAGCTGTTGAGCACCACCGGGGTGCCGCCGGTCGCCGGGGTCCCGGAGCCCGGCAGCATCCGGCTCCGGCGGGACAGCGGCCTCTACGGCTACGAGCGGGCCCTGCACCGCGCCGGCCTCGACCCCGTCGCCGGGGCCGACGAGGCGGGTCGCGGTGCCTGCGCCGGACCACTGGTGGCCGGGGCGGTGATCCTGGGCGAGACCAGGGCCCGCCGCATCGAGGGGCTGCGCGACTCCAAGCTGTTGACCCCCGCGGCGCGCGAGCGGCTCTACGTCGAGATCACCCGCAAGGCGGTCGCCTGGTCGGTGGTGGCGGTGCCGCCCGAGGAGTGCGACCGCCTCGGCATGCACGTGGCCAACCTCGCGGCGCTGCGCCGCGCGCTGCTGCGCCTCGACGTCGCGCCCACCTACGTCCTCACCGACGGCTTCAGCGTCGACGGGCTCGGAGTCCCCGGCCTCGCGGTCTGGAAGGGCGACCGCGTGGCCGCCTGCGTCGCGGCCGCCTCGATCATCGCCAAGGTCACGCGCGACCGCCTCATGGGCGAGCTCCACAGCACCTATCCCGACTACGCCTTCGACGTCCACAAGGGCTACTGCACGCCGCTGCACCAGGAGCGCCTCGACACGTACGGCCCCTCGCCCACGCACCGGCGTCGGTTCGTCAACGTGCGGCGGGCGGCTAGGGTCGGTGAGGTCCTCGATCAGGACCACGAGCAGGAGCAGGACGAGCAGGGAGCCAGGGCCTCATGAGCGCGGAAGACCTCGAGCAGTACGAGAGCGACCTGGAGCTCCAGCTCTACCGCGAGTACAAGGACGTCGTCGGGATCTTCACCTATGCCGTCGAGACCGAGCGGCGCTTCTACCTCTGCAACGCCGTCGACCTGAAGGTGCGCACCGAGGGCGGCGACGTCTACTACGAGGTCTCCATGGGTGACGCCTGGGTGTGGGACATGTACCGGCCCGCCCGCTTCGTCAAGAGCGCCAAGGTGCTGACGTTCCGTGACGTCTCGATCGAGGAGATCGCCCACTCCGACCTCCAGGTGCCCAAGAGCGTCACCGGCGACTGACGCCGCTCCGCTCGGCCGGGGAGAGCTCGCCGGCTGCGTCGCCCGCCGGCGCCGACCCGTCGCCTCCTGCCGTCGGCGCGGTCGGCGTGGGGGGCGACCGCGTCCCTGGCGGCGACGGCGCGCGCGTCCCGCAGCGGTGCTCCACGACACGCTGGCGCCGGACGTCCCGCGGGGGCGCGGGGCCGACCGGCCGACCGGCCGACCGGCGCTCCGACCGGCGTGCCCCGCACGGTGCCGGGTGACGGGACGTCGACCGTGTGCCGGTCGTCCCCAGGCCGATCTCCGTCGGGCCCGCGCAATCCACAGGCCTCCGCCGACCCGGCACGAGGGGGTCCCCGCTGACCACACTCCCGTCGGAGGTGAGCGATGGGACAGGGACGACAGGCGGTCGGCCGGCGCGGGGAGGACCTCGCGGTCGCCGAGCTGCAGCGGCAGGGCATGGAGGTGCTGGCGCGCAACTGGCGCTGCGGACGCATCGGCGAGGTCGACGTGGTGGCGCTCGACCGCACCGAGGCGGTGCCGACCGTCGTGGTGTGCGAGGTCAAGTGCCGCTCGGGGCTGGGGTTCGGTCACCCGCTCGAGGCGATCACGTGGGCCAAGCTCCGGACGTTGCGGCAGCTGGCCGCCGAGTGGGTGCGTGACCACCCCATGGGCCCGGCCCGGGTCCGGATCGACGCGATCGGGGTGGTGCTGCGCCCCGGCGCGGAGCCGCGGCTGACGCACGCTCGCGGGGTGGGCTGATGCTCGCGAGCACCTGGTCGGTGGCCCTGGTCGGCGTGGAGGGCCGGATGGTCCAGGTCGAGGCCGACATCGGCGGAGGCCTGCCCCGGACGGTCCTGGTCGGGCTGCCCGACGCGGCCCTCTACCAGTCGCGCGACCGCTGCAAGGCTGCGGTGACCAACTCGGGGCAGACCTGGCCCGTGGCCCTGCTGACGATCAACCTCTCGCCGGCCACGCTGCCCAAGGCGGGGAGCCACTACGACCTCGCCATCGCGGCCGCCGTGCTCGCGGCGTCGGGGGTGGTGCCTCTCGACGCGCTGCGGCGCACCGCGCTGATGGGCGAGCTCGGCCTGGACGGGCGTCTGCGTCCGGTGCCCGGCGTGCTCCCGGCGACCCTCGCCGCGGCCCGGGCGGGGTTCACGCGGGTCGTGGTCCCGCAGCGTCAGGCCGCCGAGGCGAGCCTGGTCGACGGCGTCGACGTGCTCGGACTGGCCTCGCTGAGCCAGCTCGTGGCCGAGCTGCGCGGGGAGCCCGTGCCGCTCGTCGACCCCGTCGAGCTCAGCGTCGTGAGCCCGCCCGGCGACCGGCTGGGCCCGCTCGACCTCGCCGACGTGGTCGGTCAGGAGGAGGCCAAGTGGGCGCTCGAGGTCGCCGCGGCGGGTCGTCACCACATGTTCCTGCACGGGCCGCCGGGGGCGGGCAAGACCATGCTGGCCTGCCGGCTGCCCGGGCTGCTGCCCGACCTCGAGCCGGTCGACGCGCTCGAGGTGTCGGCGGTGCACTCGCTCGCGGGGTTCGACCTCTCCGGTGGGCTGGTGAGCCGTCCGCCCTACGTCGACCCGCACCACTCGGCGAGCGTCGCGAGCATCGTCGGCGGCGGCCCACGGATCGCGCGGCCCGGGGCGATCTCGTGCGCCCACCGGGGGGTCCTCTTCCTGGACGAGGCACCCGAGTTCGCCCCGCAGGTGCTCGACGCGCTGCGGACGCCGCTGGAGTCGGGGACCGTGAGCATCGCGCGGAGCGAGCTCAACGCGCGCTTCCCGGCGGCCTTCCAGCTCGTGCTCGCGGCCAACCCGTGCCCGTGCGGCATGGCCGCGACGCCCGGGGCGGAGTGCCGCTGCCCGCCGGCGTCCGTGCGGCGCTACGCGGAGAAGATCTCGGGTCCCGTCCGGGACCGGGTCGACATCGTCTCGACCTTCCTGCCGCTGCGCCGCTCGCACCTCAAGGCCGGCGGGGACGGTGAGCCCTCGGCCCGCGTGGCCACCCGGGTCGTCGAGGCCCGGGCGCGTCAGCGGGCGCGGCTCGACGGCACGCCCTGGCGGACGAACGGCGAGGTGCCCGGGCCGCACCTGCGCCGCCACCTACCGCCTCCCCACGGGGCGCAGCTCGCGTGGGACGCCCTCGACCGCGGACGCCTCAGCGCCCGCGGGGTCGACAAGGTCTTCCGCCTGGCGTGGACGGTCGCCGACCTGGCCGGGCGGGACAGGCCGAGCCGGGACGACACGGCGCTCGCGCTGGCGATGCGCCGCGGCGAGCAGGCCGGCACCCTCGCGCGGGAGGTCGGGTGAGCGCCGTGCGGACCCTCGACGAGCGGGGCGCGCGACTGGCTCTGGGCTGCGTGACCGACGCCGGGGAGCCGGCGGTGAGCGCGCTGGTCGCCGCCGCCGGCGCGGTGGGGGCCTGGGGGGCCGTGCTCGACGGTGCCCTCGGCGAGCTGGCCGCGGCCCGCGCGAGGGGCTACGACCCGGCCGAGCGCCGGTCGGCGTACGCCGCGGCGGACGCCCGGTTCGTCGTGCCCGGCGACGACGAGTGGTCGCCGCGGCTGGACGACCTGGGCGAGGTCGACGCGGTGCAGCGGCGGGGCGGGGTGCCGCTCGGGCTCTGGCTGCGCGGACCCGGTCACCTCCGGACGGCGGTCGAGCGGTCGGTGGCCGTCGTCGGCTCTCGCGCGGCGACCGCGTACGGGAACGGGGTCGCGGCGGACCTGTCGGCCGACCTCGCCGACGCCGGCGTCACGGTCGTGTCGGGCGGGGCGTTCGGGATCGACGCCGCGGCGCACCGCGGCGCCCTGGCCGTCGGCGGCCCGAGCGTCGGGGTCGTGGCGAACGGGGTGGACGTCGCCTACCCGCCGGGCAACGCGCGGATCTTCGACGGGCTCGCCGCCCGCCACCTCGTGGTCTCCGAGCTGCCGCCGGGCTCGCACCCGACCCGGGTGCGCTTCCTCGCGCGCAACCGGCTCATCGCGGCGCTGACCCTCGGCACGGTCGTGGTCGAGGCGGCGCTGCGCTCGGGTGCGCGCAACACCGCAGGCTGGGCCTCGGCCCTCGGGCGACCGCTGATGGCCGTGCCGGGCCCGGTGCACTCCGCGGCGTCGGTGGGGCCGCACCTCATGGTGCGCCAGGGCCAGGCGGTGCTCGTCACCCGTGCCGCGGAGGTGCTCGAGCTGGTCTCGTCGGCGGGAGAGCACCTGCTCGCCCACGAGCAGGGCCCCGACCGGCGCACCGACGCGCTGGACGCGACCCGGCTCGGCGTCTTCGAGGCGCTCTCGGCGCGGCGGTGGCGCACCCCCGGTGAGGTGGCGAGCGCCGCCGGGGTCCGGGTGCCCGACTGCCTGGCCGCGCTCGGCGAGCTGGAGTCGCGCGGGCTCGCCGTCGGCGACGCCCGGGGATGGCGGGCGACGCCACGCGGAGCTCCGTGACGACCGCCGGGGCGGGCGGCGCGGTCCTACCGCGCGCCGCGCAGGAAGGACTCGAGGAGGGGTCCCGCGGTGCCGGAGCCCGACGAGCCGTCCTGGACGTAGACGGCGACGGCCAGGTCGCCCTGGGCCGCGATCATCCAGGCGTGCGTCTTGGGCGGGGTCCGGCCGCCGTACTCCGCGGTCCCCGTCTTGGCGATCACGGCCGGGCCGTCCAGTCGGGCGAGGCGGGCGCCGCTGCCCTCGGTGACGACGCCGCGCATCAGCGACCTCAGCGTGGCCGCCTCGGCGGAGGTGAGCGGCTCGGCCGTGGACGTGACCTGCCGGCCGGCGACGAGGGTCGGCAGCACGGTCCGACCGTCCTCGACGCTGGCCGCGACCAGGGCCATCGCCAGGGGGGAGACCTGGTCCTTGCCCTGGCCGAAGATGGCCTCGGCCTTCACGTTCGGGTCCTGGCCGCTCGGCACGGAGCCGAAGTAGGCGGGGAAGCCGACGTCGTAGTCGGTGCCGACCCCCAGGGACGCGGCCGCGCTCTGCAGGTCGCCCTTCCCGAGCCGGTCGCGCAACCCGATGAAGGCGGTGTTGCAGGACTGGGCGAAGGCCGTGGCCAGGTCGATCCGGCCGAGCGCGGAGGCCGGGTAGTCGTCGTAGTTCTCGTACCTCCGGCCGTCGACGGTGATGGTGCGCGGGCAGGAGACCGGCGACGAGGGCGTCAGGCCGGCCCGGAGCAGGGCGAGCGCCGACACCACCTTGAAGGTCGAGCCCGGCTGGACCTGCCCTGCGGTCGCCACCGGCTGCCCGCCGGTCGCGGCGTTGCCGGCCACGGCGAGCACCGCCCCGGTCGAGGGACGGACGGCGACCAGGGAGGCCGGCCCCCGGTTCGCGGCCAGCGAGCGCTCGGCCAGCTCCTGCAGCCCGACGTTCAGGGTCGTCTCGAGCGGCGTGCCGTCGACCGGCTCGACCGTGAAGAGCGGGGTCGCCGCACGGGAGGGTGTGGCGCTGGGCTCCGGGCTGGGCGAGGCGCTGGCCGCCGGGTCGGCGCCTGCGGGCGCCAGGTCGACCTGCACGCCGGCGGTGCCGCGCAGCTGCTGGTCGTAGCGCTTCTGCAGGCCGCTGAGCCCGACCTGGTCCCCGTCGGTGACGGCTCCGTCGGAGGCCTTGACGACCTCGGCCGTCGCGTCGCCGACCCGCCCGACCAGCGCCGCGGCGAAGTCCGACGTCGGGGCCAGCATCGCCTCGTCCTGCACGGGCAGGGCCCCGCGGATGGCGAACACCTCCTTGTTCGAGGGTCGCCGAGGGTCCGTGGCGCGGAAGGTGATCGCCGGGACGAAGGCCTGCGGCCCTGCGCGGTCGACCCGGGTCGCGTAGCCGTCCTGGGCGATGCCGACCAGCTTCGCGAGCCGCCGTGCGGACCGCTCCTGGTCGGCGGCGGGCAGGTGGGCCTTGTCCAGGCCGATGCGCACGACCGGTCGGTCCTGGACGATCGCGTCGCCGTCCTCGCCGAGGAGCTCGCCCCGCGCGGGCTCCAGGCGGCGCTGGCTGAGCCGGTGGTCGCGGTCCAGGTCCGGCTGGAGCAGAGTCGGGGACCAGACCGGTGCCCAGGCGCCGGCCAACCGGCGCAAGGTCGCGGTCGTGTCGTAGGTCCAGGGCGCCGCCACCCCGGGGAAGGTCCAGCGGTAGGCCAGGGTCGCCCGTGCCTGGTCGCCGGAGGAGGAGACGTCGGTCACCTCGACGGTCGGGCTGACGGTGCCCATCCCGCGGACGAGCGGCTGGAGCTCGGCGTCCGCCTCCGGCCCGCTGACGTCGGCGAAGGCGACCGGTGCCAGCTCCTTCGCCGCCAGGGCCCCGGCGAGCCGCAGGGCCGCCTGGCGGGCGGCGTCGGTGTCCGGCGGGGGCGAGGGTGACGGCCCACCGCTGCAGCCCGTGACCAGCAGGGCGAGCACGACCAGCCCGACGCCCCTTCGCACCGCACTTATCCTGCCATCCGGAGGAGGTCGGATGAGGATCTACGCGCAGCGGCGCGGCCAGCTGGCCGGGCAGCTCGTCGGTGACGTCGCGGTGGTGGCCTGGACGCTGGCCTGGGCGGTCGTGGGCGTGCTGGTCGACGCGGCCGTGGCCTCGCTCGCGGGCCCGGCGCGGGACGCGGCACGCACGGCACGCACCCTCGCCGGCCAGCTGGGCGAGGCAGCCTCCTCGGCCGGCCAGGTGCCCGGGGTCGGGGAGCAGCTGCGGCGCCCCTTCGACGCGGCGTCGGGCAGCCTCGGCGACCTCGTGGCGACGGCCGACGCCCAAGCGGCCAGCATCGAGCGGCTGGCCGTCGTCGCGGGCTGGCTGGTGTTCCTCATCCCGGTCGCAACCCTGCTGCTGGTCTGGCTGCCCCGGCGCGTGCGGTTCGTACGCAGGGCACGCGCGGCGCAGCGCTTCATCGACGCCCGCGCCGACCTCGACCTGTTCGCGCTCCGGGCCCTGGCCAACCAGCCGATGCACGTGCTGGCGGGGATCAGCGACGACCCCGTCGCCGCCTGGCGGAGCGGGGACCGCCGCGTGATCGACGCGCTGGCCGAGGTCGAGCTGCGCCACGCGGGCCTGCTGCTGCCCACGCGCCGACCCTAGCCACGGGCCGTACGGGCACCGTGGCGCGGTCGGTGGCTCAGGCCCGCAGGTCGGCGAACTCCGGGTGCGCGTCGAGGAAGTCGACGGCGAAGGGGCACGAGGGGCGCACCTTCTCGCCGCGGCGGCGGACGTCGTCGAGGGCAGCACCCGTCACCGCTCCGGCGAGCCCGCGTCCGCGGAACTCCGGTTCCGTGCCGGTGTGGGTGAGGGTCAAGACGTCGCCCTGGCGCACGAAGTCGAGCACGGTCACGACGCGGCCGTCGACCCGTCCCTCGTAGCGCGAGCGCTCGTCGTCGCGGGTGGTCTGCACGTCGTCGGCCGGGCTCGATGGGGTCATGGCGTCATCCTCCCCGGCCGGCCAACCGCCCGAGCAGGCGGTCGCGCACCCCGGGCCACTCGTCGGCGAGCATGGCGAACTGGACCGTGTCGCGCCAGCTCCCGTCGGTGCGGATGCGGTGATGACGCAGGACGCCCTCGCGCTGCGCCCCGAGGCGGGCGATCGCCTCCTGCGAGCGCACGTTGCGGATGTCGGTGTGCCAGACGACGCGCTCGGCCCCGAGGTCCTCGAAGGCGCGGGTCAGCATGGCCAGCTTCGACTCGGTGTTGACGAACGTCCGCCACCACGGCCGGGCGACCCAGGTGTGCCCGATCGCCAGCGCCCGCACCGCCGGGGCGATCTCGTAGAAGGAGGTCGTGCCGACGAAGGTTCCGTCGACCAGGCGTTGGGCGTACGCCACCCGGTCCGGGTCGGTCAGCGCCGCGGCGACGACCGCGTGCGCGGCGTGCAGGTCGACGATCGGCGGCAGGCGCAGGTGGGCGACCACCTCCTCGCGCTGCGCGGGCGGCCCGAGCGCCTCGAGCATCGCCGGCGCGTCGGCCATCCGCAGGGCGTCGAGACGGAGCCTCCCCGTGCGCAGCGGCGGCGCCTCGAACCAGGCCGACGTCACGCCTCCGCTCCCGCCCAGGCGGACTCGGTGCGACCGGCTCCCGGGCGCCCGTTCCCGCGGTGCGCCATGACGAACAGGCGCCGGGACGGCGGCACGGTGCCCCACCCCTGACGCGGGTACGCCGTCGCGCGCCGGCCGCGCAGCGCCGCGGTGGACGCGGGTCGCAGGGTCTCGGGCGACGCGTCGAGGGGTGCACGGGCGCCGGTGCCGCGGAGCCAGCGCCGGACCGGCTCCGGCCCGGCGAGCACGAGGTCGAGTGCTGGTCACGGTGGGCCCGGGTGGCGTCGACCGTGGCCGGCGAGGAGTTCACGCCCATCACCTGCGCCGTCGGCCGGCGCCGGACGGGCCGGCGCCGGCCGGGCCGGCGGTCAGGGGAGCCGGGGCGCGGCCCAGGTCGACGACCCTCGAGGGTCACCGTGCCCTGCCGGGCCAGGCGGTCGGCGAAGGGCTGCGCCCGCTCGTCGGTGGAGGCCGAGCAGACCTCGGCGGCCCAGCTCGGCATCTCGTCCCCTTCCGGTCCGACGGCGCCGCCGGCCGGCGGGGCGACCCGTACGGGCGCCGGAGCCGACGAGGGTGCGCGTCCTCAGGCCTGAACAGGTTATGAGCAAACCCTCGACGTGGCAGGGAGGTCCGTCGTACGATCGCGCCAAGACACACAGTCAGGGGGGCGATGTGTCAACAACTGATCTCGGCATGCCCAGGACGCCGGTCCGACCGGCGACGGGGCTGGTACGCGGCCCACGGACGGACGGCGCCAGACCGCCGCGACCGGCCGGCGTCCCAGGAAGCCCGTCCACGACCGGCGCGGTCCGCGCCGGCGCGAGCCAGGCCAGGGCTGACCCGGTACGCCAGAAGCCGGGCCGCACGGGCCCGACCGGGACGATCCCGGGGCGCTCGGGCCCGACGGGGACGGTCCCGGGGGTCCCGGCGGCACCAGCGGGCGCCGAAGCGGTGACGGGCGGGGCCCGCTCCTCGCTGTCCGTGCTCATCCGGGTCCGGGGCGCCGTGCCCAGCCTGCGGCCGGCGGAGCAGCGGGTGGCCGAGGCTGTGCTGGCCGACCCGGCGGGGGTGAGCGAGCGCTCGATCACCTCGGTCGCCCGCCTGTGCCGCACGTCGGAGACGACGGTGCTGCGCTTCTGCCGGGCCATCGGCCTCGCGGGCTACCCGGAGCTGCGGATCGCGCTGGCCCGGGCGGCGCAGGGCGAGGAGGACGGCCGGGCGCGGAGCCTGACGCACGACGGCGCCATCTGCGCGACCGACAGCCTGGCCGACGTGGTCTCCAAGATCAGCTACGCCGACCAGCGCGCGGTCGCCGACACCGGGGCCACGATCGACGTGGTGGCCCTCGGTGCGGCGGTCGACGCGATCGCCGACGCCCGGCGGGTGGACGTCTACGGCGTGGGAGCCAGCGGGCTCGTCGGTCAGGAGCTGCACCTGCGCCTGCAGGGCCTGGGGATCACCAGTCACGCCTGGGCGGACCCGCACGCGGCGCTGATGTCGGCATCCGGGCTCGCTCCCGGCGACGTGGCGGTCGGGGTGTCCCACACCGGCACCACCACCGACACGCTGGACGCCCTGCGTCTCGCGCGCTCGCGGGGGGCGACGACGGTGGCGATCACGAACTTCGACCGCTCGCCGATCGTCGGGGTCAGCGACGTGGTGCTGACGACCGCCGCGCGGGAGACGACGTTCCGCACGGGCGCGATGTCGAGCCGGGTCTCCCAGCTCGTGCTCGTCGACTGCCTCTTCACGGGGGTGGCGGTGCGGTCCTACGACCGTTCGCTGTCCGCGATCGAGGCGTCGCGCGCGGTGCTGCGCAGCCGGCACGGGGAGCGCGCGGCCGTCGCCGGGCGCCAGGCCCTCGACGGCCTGGGCGCCTGAGTCCCGTCCGGCCCGGGCTCGTCCCGCCCGTGGTGCCCGGGCGCCCTCCTCGGAGGGCGTCCGGGCTCACGAGCGCCGGTGGTAGGCCTCGCGCCAGGTCGGGACGTTCGGCGCCCGGTGCAGGGGCATCGACGCCTCGGCGGGGGTGCGGTTCGCCTTGACGTTGTTGCAGCGGGTGCACGCGGCCACCGTGTTGAGCCAGGTGTTGGCCCCGCCGCGCGACTGCGGGACCAGGTGGTCGACGGTGTCGGCCGTGGTGCCGCAGTAGGCGCAGCGGTGCTGGTCCCGGCGCAGGACGCCACGCTTGGACCAGGTCGGGGCCGCGGCGTAGAGGAAGGTCGTCTTGACGTAGCGGATCAGCCGCAGCACGATCGGCCAGGGGTAGGGACCGATCGATGCGCCGACCCTGGACTCCTCGACCACGGCGACCTCGCGCACGAGCATCTTGATCGCGTGCTTGACGGAGACGGTGTGCAGCGCCGTGTTGTCGGTGTTGAGCACGATCACCGCAGACACGACCACACCTCTCTCCGCCCCGTGCGCCCCGATGGGATCGAGGCCCTGCTGCGAGCAGGTCCTGAGCCCGATCAGGGTGCACGAGGGACGACTTGGCTGTCAGCAGGATTATGCGGCTCGACGCGTCGCGCGGGAAGGAGGGCGGGTGTCGTCCCGACCGGTGCGGTGTCGTCCGATGGCGAGACGGGCTTGACGATCTCGAACACGTGTTCGAATATAGCCAGGTGTCCGCCTTAGTCGTCGATCCCCCCGCAGACCAGCACCGTACGTCGCGTGCGGCTGGTCCGGTCGGTGCGGGGACCCTGGCCGAGCTGCGGCAGCGGGTGCACCGGATGCAGGGCGGGGCCAGCAGCCGCAGGCTGCCGGGGCTGACGCCCGAGCTCGACCTGGCGACCGGGTCGGCGTACGCGACCGACAGCGCGAGCCTGGCGCTGGCCCTGCTGGCCGGGCCGTCCTCGGCCGGGGAGTGGGTCGGCGTGGTGGGGGCGCCCGACCTCGGCTACGAGGCGGCTGCCGGGCTGGGCGTCGACCTCGAGCGCACGATCGTCGTGCCCCATCCCGGGGAGCACTGGCTGAGCGTCGTCGCGGCGCTGGTCGACGTCGCGTCGGTCGTCCTGGTGCGACCCGCCGGGCCCGTCGCCGAGCACCCGGCCGAGCGCCTGCGGGCACGGCTCCGCACCAAGGACGCAGCGCTGGTGTGCTGGGGGGAGTGGCCGCGCTGCGCGGCCCGTTTCTCGGTGCGCGAGTCCGCCTGGTCCGGGCTCGGCCGGGGGCACGGGCACTTGTCGGGACGGCGGATGGTCGTCGAGGTCGGGCGCACCGGGTCCACGCGGCAGTCGTTCGGGCTGCACCTGCCCGGCCGGGGCGGGGTCGAGCCCGTCGCGGTGCCCTCGGTGCCCGCCGGGGTCGGCCACCGGCCCCAGGCCGTGGGAGCGGCCCGGTGAGCACGTTGCTGACCCTGGACGGCTCCGATGCCCTCGGTGACCCGGACGCACCGGACCGGCAGGCCGACGCCGCTCGCCCGGCCCGGACCGACCGGCCGGGCCTGGAGGAGGCGCCCCGGGTGATGGTCGTCTGGTGCCCCGACTGGCCCGTCGTGGCCGCCTCGGCCGAGCTCGGGCTCGCCGTGACCGACCCGGTCGCGGTGATCGAGGCGGGCGAGGTGCACGCGTGCTCGGAGGAGGCGCGCCGCGACGGGGTCCGGCGCGGGATGCGGCGCCGGGACGCCAGCGCGCACTGCCCCGACCTGGTCTGCGTCGACCACAGCCCGGAGCGTGACGTCCGGGCGTTCGAGGCGGTGCTGGCCGCGGTGGAGCAGGTCAGCGCGTCGGTCACGCTGATCCGTCCGGGGCTGTGCGCCCTGGGGGTGCCGCGCCGCTTCTACGGCGGCGAGGAGGAGGCCGCGGCGGTCGTGGCCGAGCACCTGGTGGCCGCCGGGGTCTGGGACTGCCGGACCGGCATCGCCGACGGGATGTTCACCGCCGAGCAGGCTGCCAAGCAGGCCGCGCCGCAGGAGAGCGTCGTGGTGCCGGCCGGTGGGTCGCGACGCTTCCTGGCCCGGCTCCCGGTCGCGGTCCTCGACGACCTCGAGCAGGTGAGCCTGTTCCGCCGGCTCGGTCTGCGGACGCTCGGCGACCTGGCGGCGCTGCCGGTCCGCGACGTGGCGACCCGGTTCGGCGCGCCCGGTGCCTGGCTGCACCGGCTGGCGCGTGGGGCCGACGGGCGGCCCGCGGTGCCGCGGCAGCCGCCGCGCGAGCTCGACGTGCACGTCGACTTCGCCCCCGGCCTGGAGACGATCGAGCCGATCGCCTTCAGCACCCGGCGCACGGCGGAGTCCTTCGTCGCCCGGCTGTCCGAGCACGGGCTGGTGTGCAGCGAGGTGCGCATCGAGGTGAGCGGGGAGCGGGGCTGGCTCGGCTCGCGGGTCTGGGCGCACCCCCGCTGGTTCAACGCCGCCGACCTCGTCGACCGGCTCTACTGGCAGCTCCAGGGCGACCCCGCCCCGGAGCCGGTGGAGACTGTGCGCATCGTCCCCGAGTCGGTGGAGTCGTTGGCCGACCACGGCGAGGGGCTGTGGGGCAGCGCCCCCGACGAGCGGATCGTGCGCGGCGTCGCCCGGCTGCAGGGGATGCTCGGGCCCGAGCAGGTGCTCGTCGCGTCGCTGCAGGGAGGGCGCAGCCCGCGTGACCGGCAGGCGCTGACCCCCTGGGGCGAGCGGCCCGGCGACCACCGGCCCGCCGGGCTGCCGTGGCCGGGCAGCCTCCCGCCCCCGGCGCCCACACGCGTCCTGCCCGAGCCGCTGCCCGCGGTCGTCCTGTCGGCCGAGGGGATGCCGGTCCGCCTCACCGGGCGGGGGGCCGTCTCGGGCGAGCCGGCCCGGGTCCGGGTCGGTCGGCCCACCGACCGGCGTACGGGGACGCCGACCACCGGCGGCGCGTCGGGCGCGGTCGAGCTGCTCGTGGACGCCTGGGCCGGTCCCTGGCCGATCGACGAGCTCTGGTGGGACCCGCAGGCCGCCCGGCAGGTCGCGCGCTTCCAGGTCGTCGCGGTCGACGGCACCGCCTGGCTGCTGCTCGTCGAGGACGGCCAGTGGTGGGTGGAGGCCCGCTATGAGTGAGGCCATCCCGAGCTGCCCGCCCGCGAGCGGTGGGGTCGCCTGATGGGGTGGAGCAACCCGCCGCAGAGCTGGTCCGACCTCGAACGGGCCCTGTCGGGGCGCCGTCCCACGCCGTCGACGACGCCCCGGCCGGACCCCCGGCGGAGCGAGCCGACCGAGGATCCGGTCGACGACCGGGCCGACGACCGGGCCGACGACCGGGCCGGTCGGGTCGGCGCCCCCAGCGAACCGGCACCCCCGCAGCGGCGACCGAGCCTGGACCACCCCGGTGACGACAGCGCACCGGGCTACTCCCACAAGCGGCCGGCCTACCGCGTCCCCGAGCTGCGGCCCGACTCGCCCGACGAGCCGTACGTGCCCTACGCCGAGCTGCACGTGCACAGCGACTTCAGCTTCCTCGACGGGGCGAGCGACCCCGAGTCGCTGATCGAGGAGGCGGCCCGGCTGCGGCTCGACGGGCTGGCGCTGACCGACCACGACGGCTTCTACGCCGCCGCCCGCTTCGCCGAGGCGGCGAAGGCGTACGCGCTCTCGACCGTGTACGGCGCCGAGCTCTCCCTGGGCCTGAGCGTGCCCCAGAACGGGGTCGCCGACCCGGAGGGGGAGCACCTGCTGGTGCTGGCGCGGGGGGTCGAGGGCTACCACCGGCTGTCGTCGGCCATCACCGCCGCCCAGCTGCGGGGCGACGAGAAGGGCCGCCCGCTCTACGACCTCGACGAGCTGGTGCAGCGGGCCGAGGGGCACTGGCTGGTCCTCACCGGCTGCCGCAAGGGGCCGCTGCGCTCGGCGCTGACCCGCCACGCCGAGGCCGGGCGGCCGACCCGGACTGGCGTCTCCGCGGCGGCACGGGCGCTGGACGACCTCGTGACCAGGTTCGGTCGCGACAACGTCGCGGTGGAGATCAGCGACGCCGGCCTGCCCGCCGACTCGACGACCCACGACGTGCTGGCCGGGCTCGCCGCCGAGCGGCGCCTCCCGCTGGTGGCCACGCAGAACGTGCACTTCGCGACTCCTGACGAGCGGCGCCTGGCCGCGGCGATGGCGGCGGTCCGGGCCCGGCGCAGCCTCGCCGAGATGGACGGCTGGCTGCCGCCACCGGGGGCGCACCTGCGCTCGGGGTACGAGATGGCGCAGCGCTTCGCCCGCTTCCCGGGCGCGGTGGCGACCTCGGTGCGGCTGGCGGGGGAGTGCGCCTTCGACCTGCAGCAGGCCAAGCCCCGGCTGCCCAAGCAGCAGGTCCCGCCCGGGCACACGCCGTCCACCTGGCTGCGTGAGCTGTGCCGCCAGGGCCTCGAGGAGCGCTACCCGCCCGAGCGCCACGAGGTCGCGCGCCA
>CAVQKU010000007.1:0-39186 GCA_963713165.1 uncultured Actinomycetota bacterium | reverse complement strand
GGGCTCACGCTACCGGGACCGCCGGGTGCCGCTCTCTGCTCGCGGCTCCGTGGGCTCCGCCCGGTGCGCGCCGGACCCGGGAGGATCTGACCGCCTGTACGCGGTCGAGCCTCCCCGGTGCGGCACGGACGGCGTAGGCCGAGGGTTATCCACAGACCGCGCGCCGACGAGCCGGGGAATCGGTAACCTGACGCTCCTGATCGGGGGGTTCGATGGGGCACAGGCACGCGGGGCGAGGGTTCGTCCTCGGCGTCAGCGTGCTCGCCCTGCTGGGTTCGGGTTGTACGCCGGACACGCCGCCCCCTCCGCCACCCGCCAGCACGAGCGCGACCCCGGTGGAGTCTCCGCAGGAGCGCGAGGAACGCCTCGCCTACGAGTCGGCGGAGAAGAGTTACCGAGAGTTCCGCGGTGAGGTGGAACGTGTTTACGCGCGTGGCGGAGCTGCGCAGCCCACCGCCGTGATGAAGGCAACAGCCGGAGGCCAGTACCTCGACTCCTACCAGAAGGTCAGCGAGGCGTACCGCGACCTCAAGCACCACAGCAAAGGTCAACTCAAGATCGCTTACGTACATCGGGGAGGGTTCAGCTCCTCAGAGCTGATCCTCGACGTCTGCGAAGACGGTCGAGGCGTCACCACCTACGATCGCCTTGGCGAGAAGCTCTACACGGACGATCTTCGGAAGCTCCACCTGACGGCGCGCGCAGTAGACGGCACTTGGAAGGTTTGGTCTGGCACAGGGGAAGCGAGCGCGTCATGCGACTGACTGAATTGATCGTTGCGCTGACTTCGGGAATCGCCCTCGCTTGCTTAACGACTCCTTTGGCGAGCGCTGACGGTTCGGACGGTCTCACCAGCAATGGAAAGAGTGGCGACGTCAGGTTGTCAGCGAGCGGTGGACAGGACACACCTAAGCGAACCCATCGAGGCGGCGCTGGACGCAAAAACTCAGGTGGCGACGGCGCCAGGACCCGCGAGGCGGAGCAGCTCAGGAAGCTCGACAAGCAGGTCGAGGCATACGCGGCCTACGTGCGGCGCAAGCAGGCGTACGACGCCTGCGCGAGCGCGGGGACAACAGGCTGCACCGCACCTGGCAAAGCGATTGATGCTCCAGGCCCCCTGACTCAGGGGCAGATGCTCGCCGCTCCGCAGATCAGCCCGCAGCAGGCCGCGTACGTCGCGGTTGCGCGGCTCCGGCTGACCGCGCCCGAGCCGGTCATCGGGCCGTCGCCGGAGATCAACGAGTGGAAGATCGGGGCGGTGGGCTACCCGTACTGGCTCTGGGCCGACGGGAACCTCGACCCGGCTCCGGTGTCGACGACCGTGCAGGACCTGACCGTGCGGCTCGACGCGCGCCTGCAGAGCACGACGTTCGACCTCGGCGACGGCACCGAGCTGACGTGCACCGACCTGACCCGGCGCTGGAGCCCCGCCGTGGAGCCGGGCGCGGCCTCACCGGCCTGCGGGCACACCTACACCGAGCCGTCGCTGCCCCGGGGCGACTACACGGTCACCGCGTACAGCACCTGGGCCGTCGACTGGTCGGTGAACGGGGTCGGCGGGACCATCCCGCTCTACCAGCAGGCCTCGACGACGATCCCCGTCGGCGAGCTGCAGGTGCTCACGCACTGAGCCCTGGTCGCGCCGGCCCAGCGAACCCGCCGACCTCAGAAGACCGGCAGCACCACGTCGGCGTAGATCATGTTGTGGTCCGAGTTCCGGGCCGGGTCGTGCTGCTTGACGACCTGGGCGAAGGTCTTCGACCCGACGGTGCCGTAGACGAGGATCTGGTCGACGCGACGGGCGTAGCCCTGCGGGTCGGGCGTCAGCGTCGTGGCGAAGTGGTTGAGGCTCGGCATCTGCAGGTTGACCTGGCGCTCGGCGCCGGCAGCGTCGTAGAAGCCCTGCGACACCAGGTAGTCGTGCGGTGCGTTGCCGCCCCTGTCCGTCTGGCTGGCGTTGAAGTCCCCGGCGACCACGACGGGCTCGCCGGTCGTGCGGATCAGGTTCATGTTCGCCCAGATCGTCGCGGCCTGGACGCGGCGCAGCTCGTTGTACCTCGCCTCGGTCGCCGCCTTGTTGCTGTGGCGGTAGTCGAGGTGCGCGGAGACGACCAGGAACGTCTTGCCGGTCGCGATGTCCATGAACTCGGCGTACGCGGCGCTGCGCTGCCAGGTCGGCGACTCGCCCGGCAGGATCGGCAGGTCGAAGCTGCAGGAGCTGCTGTACGCGAGGGCCGACGCCCCGAGCACGGTCGTGTCCGTGCAGGGGGTCAGGAGCTGGTAGCGCGAGGAGTCGTAGAGCAGCCGCGCGGCCTGGCTGCCGTGCGGGGTGCCGGGCGCGACGTAGACGGTGCTGCGCGTCAGCGTGTAGCGCGCCATGGCCGGGTCGGCCTGGATCAGCGCCGCCTGCAGGCTCTCGGTCTGCCGCATCGCCCCGAACCGGCCGGGGCTGGCCTCCTGGATCGCCACGATCCCCGGCTGGACCTTGAGGATGTCGGAGGCGACGCCGGACGCGCGGACCGACCAGGGGCGCCGGTCGTCGCCGTCGTACTTGGCGCTGCGGATGTTGTAGCTGGCGATGCGCAGCGGCGAGCCCGTCGCCGGTGGCGGGACCGCGCGCGAGGTGGTGGCGACCAGCTGGGAGGCGCGGCCCGTGCGGGCACCGCTGCGGGTCTGGTCGATCGGGACCACGCGGACGTAGAGGTGGTTGCCGGTCGCGGGGGCGGCACCGGCCTTGCGCACCGAGTCGGCGCTGAGCGTGACCGACCGCTTCGAGCCGCTCACGGTGAAGGTCCGGGCTCCCCGGCCGTCGTTTGAGGAGCCGAACGGCGTCAGCGCCGTCTCGACACGGAACTTGTCGGTACGGGCCCCGCTCGCGCGCCAGCTGACCTTGATCTCGCCGGCCCGGCCACCCGGCGTCGCCGAGACGCTGGTGACCGCTCCGGGCGAACCGGCGGCGAAGGCGGTGGTGGGCAGCACCGAGAGGGCGGCCGCCAGCACGCCGGTCGCCGCGGCGGCTCGAACTGCAACGCGCACTGCCCACTCCTGGCTCCGAGGACGCCGAGCACGACAGGCTCGACGACGCCCACGGTCGTCGCGGCGAGCCTAAGCCTTCCGAGGGCCCTTCCGCAGGGTCGGGGCGAAATCCGTCGGGCCCGATCTCGACCCCCGCACCGACCCCCGCACCGACCCCGGCGCCGACCCCGTCCGCCTGCGTAGGGACTCGGCCCACAGGCAGCCGACGACGGTGGTGGCGTACGCGGTCGCGGGCTGCCAGACGCCGATGCCGCCGTCGTTGGCGAGCGTGCCCACCACGGCCACGAGGAGCATGGCCACGAGGGTCGTCCGCAGGGTCGTGAACCGGCTCGCCAGGCGCGGGACGGCCCACCGGAACATCGCCCACCACAGCGCGACCCCGACGACGACCGAGACGATCCCCTGCAGCGACACGATCGTCTCCAGCGAGGCCACCGCCTTGCGGCTGACGACGTCGAGCGCGTCGCCGTCGAGGACGCGCTGGACGAAGTTGCCGAGGTGGCTGCGGCGGTCGGCGCCGCGTGCCCAGTCGGCCACGGACACCGCCGCGACGGCGACGACCGCGGCCGCACCGACGAGCAGCACGCGGACCCGGGTGAGGCGTACGCCGGACAGCACGAGGCAGGACCACACGACCGCGGGCACCATCCCCACGATCCCGCCGAAGTCGCTGCCCATCGAGGGCCAGCCCTCGCAGAGCACCATGACCGTGCCGATCGCGCCCACCGCCACCACGGCCGCCCGACGCCGGCGGGCCAGCAGGAGGCGGTGGGCCACCCAGCCGGCGACCACGAGCGTGGCCGCGGCGTACGCGGCGAAGGTGACGTTGCCGAAGCCGTACCAGCGCAGCCCGAAGACCGGACGGGAGTTGAGCAGCGAACCCGGCTCGAACGGCCCGCCCAGCGCGGCGTCGACGGTGAAGGCGACCGCGCTGATCACCGCCCCCGCCACGGGGGTCGGCACCCGGAGCAGCCGGGAGAGCCCGAGGGCGGCGAAGGTCAGCGCCGTGCCGACCGACCAGACGGTGATGCCCACCGCGAGCCCCGGCGACGAGGCCCGCGCCCAGGGGAACGCCCCGGTCAGCATCATCGCCGCGAGCAGGACCGAACCGAGGGTCAGCACGCGCTCGGGCAGCAACCAGCGCCGGGTGAAGGCACCCACCAGCGCGAGGAGGGCGAGCAGCGTGCCGCCGCCGGCGAGCGCGAGGTAGCCCGTGACCGAGGCGTCGGAGAGCGCCGCGACCTCGCGGACCTGGTCCTCCACGGCCGGCAGCGACAGGTCGGCGGGGTAGACGGCGAGCGGGGAGCCGTCGATCGTGGTGACCGCCCCGCTCGACCCGCGGCCCACGTCGACGAGCTCGCGGGTGACGTCGGTGAGGGTGATGATGCCCTCGCGCCGGGTGCTGGCCGAGGTGACGAACCCGGGCAGGGTCGTGGAGATCCGGTAGAAGACGCCGAGGTCCTGCTCCTGCGAACCCGCCGCCGGTCCCATCCCGCTCACGAGCAGGGTGACGTCGTCGCGCCCGGCGAGGTCGGTGATCACCTCGTCCGACGCCGCCCCGGCGTCGACGAGCGTGACCGTGCAGGACAGCCGCTCCCCGCCGGCGACCCAGGCGCCGGGCTCCGCGTACGTGGCCACGGTCCCGTCCGGCCGTGCGGCGGCGAGGGCGGCCCCCGGCCCGACGGCGGCGACGCAACCGGGGACGGACCCGGCCAGGTTCCCGAGGCGGGCGTCGCCGCGGCCGGCCGCCGCGGCGGCGAGGCGCGCGTCCCAGTCGGTGACGCGCGCGCCCGCACCCTCGGCGACCACGGCCGGGGAGCAGAGCCCGTCGATGCCGGCCCGCCGGCCGGCCCCCAGGGTGGTCCACGCCCCGGCCGCGCAGGCACCGTCGAGGTAGCGGGCGCGGGTGTTCACCACCCCGGTCTGGGCATCGTCGAGGCGCGTACCCAGGACCGTACGGTCGGTGTCGGTCAGGGCGGACCGTCCGGGCACCCCGACCAGCACCACGTGCTCGGTGTAGACGTCGCTGGCCGTCGGCTGCGGGCCGAGCCAGGCGATCCCGCGCAGCAGCGCGAAGACCAGGGCGCCCAGCACGAGCAGCACCACCGCGAGGCCGCGCCGTGGGGGCCGTGCGGGGACGGGGACCGGAGCGTCGCGCGCCCGGGGCCGGTTGCTCACGCCGAGGCCAGTCGGGCCTAGACGCGCGCGCCCAGGAAGTCGAGCACGCTCTCGAAGATCGGCCGGCCGTCGAGCGTCGGCCCGGTGAGCGGGTCGACGTTGTGCTCGGGGTGCGGCATGAGGCCGACCACGTTGCCCCGCTCGTTGCAGATGCCGGCGATGTCGTTCAGCGAACCGTTCGGGTTGCCGCCGGTGTAGCGGAAGACGACGCGGCCGTCGCCCTCGAGCCGCGCCAGCGTCTCGGCGTCGGCGACGAAGCCGCCCTCGCCGTTCTTGAGCACGATCTCGATCTCCTGGCCGACCTCGAAGCGGCTGGTCCAGGTGGTGTCGGTCGACTCGACCCGCAGGCCCTGGTCGCGGCAGACGAAGGTGCGGACGTCGTTGCGGATGAGCGCGCCCGGCAGCAGGTGCGCCTCGCAGAGGATCTGGAAGCCGTTGCAGATGCCGAGCACCGGCATGCCCTGGCCGGCGGCGCGCACGACCTCGTCCATCACCGGCGCGAACCGGGCGATCGCGCCGCAGCGCAGGTAGTCGCCGTAGGAGAAGCCGCCGGGCAGCACCACCGCGTCGACCCCGTCGAGGCTGTGGCTGCCGTGCCAGAGGGCGACGGCCTCGGCGCCGGCGACCCGGACGGCCCGCAGCGCGTCGTGGTCGTCGAGGGAACCGGGGAAGGTGACGACGCCGATGCGCGGGGCCATCAGGCGCCCGTCTCCTCGTGGAGGTGACCGAGGTCGTGACCCGGGTGGTCGGTGCCGCCCTGGGCGGTCGGCGCGGCCTCGTCGACCGTGCCGGTCACCTCGTCCTCGACGCGCACGTCGAAGGTCTCGATCACGGTGTTGGCGAGCAGCGTCTCGGCCGCCCGCTCGATGTCGGCCAGCCGCCCGGGCGTCACCTCGCCCTCGACCTCGATCTCGAACCGCTTGCCCTGCCGGACCGCGAGCCCTGAGAACCCGAGCCGGCCCAGCGCCCCGGTCACCGCCTTGCCCTGCGGGTCCAGGATCTCGGGCTTGGGCATGACGTCGACCACCACGCGTGCCATGGCCCTGAGTCTAGGGACTGCGGAACCGCTCGCCCCCGACCACCGCAGGGGTGGTCAGGGGCGAGCAGCTCTGCCGGGGAGCACCCGACGAGCCTCAGGCGCCCTTGACGTTCACCAGCTGGTGGAGCGTGTGCCGGACCGACACGAGGTCGGCGGCGTCGGCCATCACCTGGTCGATGTCCTTGTACGCCCCCGGGATCTCGTCCAGGAACGCCTCGGTGTCGTTGAACTCGATCCCCGCCATCGCCTCCCGCAGCTGCTCGTGGGTGAAGCGCTTGCGCGCCGCCGACCGCGAGAACCGCCGGCCCGCCCCGTGCGGCGACGAGCTCAGCGACAGCGGGTTGCCGAGCCCCTCGACCACGTAGCTGGCCGTCCCCATCGAGCCCGGCACCAGCCCGGGCTGGCCCGGCCTGGCCTCGATGGCGCCCTTGCGCGAGACCCACACCTCACGCCCGAAGTGCCGCTCCTGCTCGGTGAAGTTGTGGTGGCAGTTGATCCGCTCCTGCTCCACCACCGGCCCACCGGTCCACTCCGCGACGCACCGCACGACCCGGTCCATCATCTCCTCGCGGTTGAGCAGCGCGAAGTGCTGCGCCCACCGCAGCTCGCGGACGTAGGACCAGAACTCGTCGGTGCCCTCGACCAGGTACGCCAGGTCCGGCTCCGCGAGCGGGATCCACCACCGGCGCGCCAGCTCCTGCGCCACCTTCACGTGGCGCGAGGCGATCTTGTTGCCCACGCCGCGCGAGCCCGAGTGCAGGAACAGCCACACCCGGTCCTGCTCGTCGGCGCTGACCTCGATGAAGTGGTTCCCCGAGCCCAGCGACCCCAGCTGCAGGTCCCAGTGGCCGCCGTAGCGTGCCGGGTCGAAGCCCGCCTGCTCGGCCAGCGCGACGAGCTCGGCGACCCGCGGCTCCGCGGTCTCACGGACCCTGCGGTTGCTGTGGCCCGCCGACAGCGGCACGGAGCGCTCGATCGACGTACGCACCGCCGAGCGGTCGGCCGGCAGCTCCTCCACGCTCAGCTGCGTACGGACGGCGATCATGCCGCAGCCGATGTCCACCCCGACCGCGGCCGGCATGAGCGCACCCAGGGTCGGGATCACCGAACCGACGGTGGCCCCGCGACCGAGGTGGGCGTCGGGCATGAGGGCGACGTGGGGGAAGACGAAGGGCATCCGTGCCGTGCGCTCGGCCTGCTCGCGGGTGCTGTCCTCCAGGATCGACGCCCAGCTCCACAACCGCTCGTCGAGCTTCTCCACGTCGGCCTCCGTCCCTCCGTCGTCGCTCGCCCCCCGGTGGGGCGACGGCACACCGTACGCAGGGGAAAACGCCTGGTGCGCCCGGTTTAGGAGGTGGTAGCGGGCGCTCAGGGCGCGGCGACGGCGCCGGACAGCGCGGGCCGGTCGGCCCGGAACAGCGACAGGTCCTCCTCGCTCGTCCGCGCGGTCGCCAGGTCGGCGAGCACCCGGCCGAAGGTCGGCGTGAACTTGAACGCGTGGGCCGCGCCGAGGCCGAGCAGCACGTCGGGGTGCCCCGGCACCGCGTCGATGACGAAGTCGCGGTCCGGGGTGAGCGTGTACTGGCAGGTGACGGTACGCAGCGGCGGCCCGCCGGCCGGGACCGTGGCCGCCATGAAGCCCCGCAGCTGCTCCAGCCGGCCGGCGTCCGGCACGAAGGTGCGCTGGTCGGGGTCGGTGAGCAGCTCGGAGACGTCACGGGCCGCCTTGATCGTCGGCTCGCCGTAGGTGGGGAAGCCGTAGAAGCAGAGGTCGCCCTCCCAGATCCAGACCGGGAAGCGGCCGGGCGCGAAGTCGGCCGGCCGCTCGGGCCGGAAGTAGGTGACCTGCTCCTGCATCACCCGCAGCGGCACGGCAGCCCCGAGGGGCTCCAGCAACCGGTTGGTCCAGGCGTCGGTGCACAGGACCACCGTGGTGGCGTGGACCGGGCCGGCAGCCGTGCTCAGCAGCACCCCGTCGCCGCGGGAGTCGTCGATCGCGTCGACGCCGCAGCGTGGCCGCAGCCGGGCGCCGGCCACGCGGGCGTGCATCTGGAGGGTCGCGACGCTCCGGCTCGCGTGCACGATCCCCGAGGACGGGTCGAAGACGGCGGTCACGTCCTCGGGCACGCTGAAGGCCGGGAAGCGCTCGGCGAGCGCCGAGGCGTCGAGCTCCTCGACGTCGCAGCCCACGGCCCGCAGGCTGCTGACGTAGTCGCTCGCCGGCCGGCGCCCGCGCGGTGGGCAGAAGGTCAGCCCGCCGGTGCGGGTGAGCAGGCTCTCGCCCGTGGCGGCCTCGAGCTCCGCCCAGTCCCTGAAGGCCGCGTCGGCGAGCCGGACGTACTCGGGGATCTCGTAGGCGCGCCGCACGATCCTCGACGTGTCGTGGGAGGCACCCCGCACGTGCCCGAGCTCGAACTGCTCGAAGCCCACGACGTCCACCCCGCGCCGGGCCAGGTGGTAGGTCGTGGCGCTGCCCAGGGCACCCAGACCGACGACGGCGACGTCGACGTGCTCCATGCGCTGGTCTCCTCGTGGTGCGGCGTCCGGTGTGGACGGTTCGGGCCCCGCCGCGGGCGGGAGGGGTGGTTCAGAGGACCCGGGCCAGGAAGGAGCGGGTCCGCTCGTGGCGCGGGTCCACGAACACCTGCCCGGGCGGACCCGACTCGACGACCACGCCACCGTCGAGGAAGGCGACCGTGTCGGCGACCTCGCGGGCGAAACCGATCTCGTGCGTGACGACGATCATGGTCATGCCGTCGGCGGCGAGGCCGCGCATGACGTCGAGGACCTCGCCGACCAGCTCGGGGTCGAGCGCGGAGGTCGGCTCGTCGAAGAGCATGAGCTTGGGCTTCATCGCCAGGGCGCGCGCGATGGCGACGCGCTGCTGCTGGCCCCCGGAGAGCTGCCGGGGGTAGGCGCCGGCCTTGTCGGCCAGCCCGACCCGCTCGAGCAGGGCCAGCGAACGTTCCCGGACCGTCCCGCCCGGCTCGCGCCGGACGCGCAGCGGCGCCTCCATGAGGTTGTCCAGCACCGACAGGTGCGGGAACAGGTTGAACTGCTGGAAGACCATGCCGATCTCGCTGCGCCGCTTGGCGATCTCCGCGTCGCGCAGCTCGTGGAGCCGGCCGCGGTGCTCGCGGTAGCCCACGAGCTCGCCGTCGACGCTGATCCAGCCGGCGTCGATCTGCTCGAGGTGGTTGATGCAGCGCAGGAACGTGGACTTGCCGGAGCCCGAGGGCCCGAGCAGGCAGAGCACCTCGCCGGACGCCACGTCCAGGTCGACGCCCTTGATCACCTCGTGCGCGCCGTAGGACTTCCGCACCCCGCGGGCGACGACCATCGGCGCCACCCCGCCGTCCTGCGGCGCAGCACCGGACGTCGCGCCCGCCTGGCTGCCGCTCACGCGGGGCGCACCGTGCGCGAGGCGTCGCCGCGGCCGAGCCGGCGTTCGAGGAAGCCCTGGCCGACGGTGAGCACCGTGGTCAGCGCGAGATACCACAGGCTGGCCGCGATCAGCAGCGGGATGACCTCGTAGGTCCGCGAGTAGATGATCTGCGCGGCGTAGAGCAGCTCGGGCAACGAGATGACGCTGACGAGCGAGGTCGTCTTCAGCATCGAGATGGTCTGGTTGCCGGTGGGCGGGATGATCACCCGCAGCGCCTGGGGCAGGACGATGCGGGAGAAGACCTGGCGCCCCGACATGCCCAGCGCCTGCGCGGCCTGCGTCTGCCCGGCGTCGACCGACTGCAGCCCCGCGCGCACGATCTCCGCCATGTACGCCGCCTCGTTCAGCCCCAGGCCCAGGATCGCTGCGACGAGCGGGGTGATCAAGGTGTTGGCGCTGCCGGAGAACAGCGTCGGGCCGAAGGGGACCTTGAGGGCGATGACCGGGTAGAGCGCCGAGAGGTTGAACCAGAAGATGAGCTGCACCAGCAGGGGCGTCCCGCGGAAGAAGCCGATGTAGAGGCCGGAGGCGCCCGAGACGACCGGGTTCTTCGAGTCGCGGCCGACGGCGAGGACGACACCGAGCAGCACGCCGACCACCATGGCGACCACCGTCAGGAACAGCGTGTTGCCCAGCCCGTCCAGGATCGAGCCGCTGAAGAGGTAGCCGAAGACGACGTCCCACTGGTAGCGCTCGTTGGTGACGAGGCTGCGCACCAGGGCGACCGCCAGCAGCACGACGACGACGACCGCGGCCCAGCGGCCGGGGTGGCGCAGCCGGACGACCTGCAGCGGCAGCGCCGCCGAGGGCCGGGCGGTGGTGGACGTCTCAGCCACGCGAGACGGCCGGGTCCTTGATCGCGCCCGCGCTCACGCCCCACTCCTGGAGGACCTTCCCGTAGGTGCCGTCGGCGACGAGCGCCTCCAGCGCCTTCTCGATCGCCGGGGCGAACGCGGAGCCCTTGGACATCGCGATCCCGTACGGGGCCGGTGAGTAGTTCGCGTCCAGCACCTCGAACTTGCCGTTCGACTGCTTGGCCACGTAGGCCAGCGGCCCGAAGTCGTCCATCGTCGCGTCGGCCCGGCCGCTGCTGACCGCGAGGGCCGCGGAGGGCTGGTCGGGGTACCGCTCGATCGAGATCGCCGGCTTCCCGCCGTCGGTGCACTTCTTGTCGAACACCGGCATGTAGTCCGTGGCGTAGATCGTGCCCTTCTGGACGGCGATCTTGTGCCCGCACATCGTGTCGAGCGTGAGGCCCAGCGGGTTGCCCGTCGGGAACATGATCGACGTCCCGCCCTGGAAGTAGCTGACGAAGTCGACCACCTTGTTGCGGGTCGGGGTGATGCCCATGGCGGCGGCCGCGACGTCGTAGCGCCCGCCCTGCAGGCCCGGGATGATCGCGTCGAACTTCAGGACCTTGAGGTCGGGCTTCAGCCCGAGGCTCTCGGCCACGGCGCTGACCAGCTCGGGGTCGACCCCCTGCAGCGTGGTGTTGTCGGCGGCGTAGAACTCGAACGGCGGGTAGCCCTCGCCCGTGGCGACGGTCAGCGTGCCCTTGGACTTCGCGTCCGCGGGCAGCAGCGCGGCCGCCTCGGGCACCACGGCGTGGGCGGCGTGCGTCCCGGCCGAGGCGTCGCCGCCGCCGGCCGAGTCCGAGGGCCGTGCGCTGCTGCCGCCGGCCGGGTCCGCGATGCCGCCGCAGGCCCCGAGCAGGAGCATGGCGGCGGCGACGGCGCTGCTCAGCAGCGGCCGGCGCCGGCCGGCGCGGTGGTGACGGGTCTGGGAAACGGTCCGGGTCACAGCTCTCCCCCTGCTCGGCCTGGTCTGGTCCTGCTCAGCCGCCCGGCGCCGTCGGACGCTGCGCGAGCAACGACGCCCATTTTGGATCGCGCGCGGACGGGCGTGCGGGGCGCCCGGCCCGGTCAGGTCGAGACGAACGCCGTGCCCGTCAGCCGCTCGTACGCCTCGAGGTAGCGCTGGCGGGTGTCGGCCACGACCTGCGCGGGCACGGGCGGCGGCGCCGTGCCCGAGCCCCGGTCCCAGCCCGAGTCGTGCAGGAGCCAGTTGCGGACGAACTGCTTGTCGAAGGAGTCGAGGTGCGCCCCCGGCGCCCACGTCGCGGCGTCCCAGTAGCGCGAGGAGTCCGGGGTGAGGACCTCGTCGGCCAGCACGATCGTGCCGTCCGCCCGCCGTCCGAACTCGAGCTTGGTGTCGGCCAGGACGAGGCCGCGCTCGCGGGCGACCCCCTCGGCACGCTCGTAGACCGCCAGCGTCAGGTCGCGCAGCCGCGCGCCGAGCTCGGGCCCGGTGGTCTCGACCATGGTCGCGAAGTCCACGTTCTCGTCGTGCTCGCCGAACGCCGCCTTGGTCGCCGGCGTGAAGATCGGCTCGGGCAGCCGGGAGCCGTCGACGAGCCCGTCGGGCAGCGCGACGCCGCACACCGACCGGCTCTGCTGGTACTCCACCCATCCCGACCCGGTCAGGTAGCCGCGGGCCACGCACTCGACGGGCACCATCTCGAGCCGCTCGCACACGACGGCGCGACCGAGGACGACCTCGGGCACGTCGAGGCTCAGCACGTGGTCCTCCACGAGGTCGCCGAGCTGGGCGAACCACCACTGCGACAGCTGCGTGAGCACCGCACCCTTGTCGGGCACGAGGCGGTCGAGCACGAAGTCGAAGGCGCTGATCCGGTCGGTCGCCACCATGAGCAGCGCGTCCGCGCCCTCGGCGTCGTAGGCGTAGAGCTCGCGCACCTTGCCCACGTGCACCAGGGGCAGCCCGAGGCGGTCCGCGTAGCCCCCGACGGTCGGGGTCGGGGGCGTCGGGCCGGCGCCTGAGGAGGGCACGGAGGAAGACCCTGGCTCGACCATGATCGGGCCACCCTAGCCTGGTGCCGAGGACCCGCCGACCGGCACAGTGGGACACGGCACCCGTCGCACCACGAAGGAAGGCACCCCATGTCCTCGCTCTCCCGCCCCCGTCAGGGCCGCGTCGTCGCAGGGGTGTGCGCCGCGATCGGCAACCGCTTCGGCATCAGCCCCTTCCTGGTGCGGGTGATCTTCCTGGTCAGCATGCTGCTGCCCGGCCCGCAGATCCTGATCTACCTCGGCGGCTGGCTGCTCATCCCGGACGAGCGCTGACCCGCCGCCCCCGCCGCGGCAGGACCGCCACGGCGAGGGCGACCAGCACCGCCAGACCGAGCGCCAGGCGCGGGTCGGCGGGCCAGCCCGGCCGCGGCGCCGCGGGCAGCCCCACCGAGACGGCGGGCTGCCCACCCCGCACCTCGTCGTCGCGCGGATAGCCCTGGCGGACCCAGTCCGACACCCGCTCGGCCCAGCCGGTCCCGACCCCGAGCCGGTGGCCGGAGCCAGGCACGACCTCGACGCGGCCGCGACCACCGACGGCACCCCGGTAGCGTTCGACGGCGACCGCGACCGGCACCGTCGGGTCGTCCGCCCCCCACAGCGCGTACGAGGGCTGCCGACCCTCCGCCAGGGCGGGCACGCCGTCGGTGCCGAGCCAGGGCGCGACGGGCCGGCCGAGCACGAGACCCGCGGCAGCCGTCCGCCGGACCACCGCGGGGAGACCGGCGAGGCGCTGGTCCACGACCCACGAGGCCCGCTCGAGCGGGCTCACCACCGGGGCCGAGACGAGGACCGTGAACGCCACCCGGCCGGGGTCGCGCACCGCGGCGAGCGGCACGACCCGGGCGCCCTCGCCGAGCCCGACGAACCCGAGCCGCTCGGGATCGACACCCCGCTGCCCGCCCACCGTCGCCAGCGCCCCGAGCGCGTCGTCGACGAGCCGGTCGTCGCCGCGGCGCAGCGGCCCGTGGCCGGCCGGCCGCTGGTCGTAGGTGAGCACGGCCAGACCACCGCGGGCGAGCGCCTCCGCCTCGGCGGCCAGGCCGTCGCGCGTCGTCGCGCCGACGCCGTCGACGAGGACCACGCCCGGGATCGTGCCCTCGGCGCCACGCGGGCGCACGATGCGCGCGGGCAGCCCGGAGGCCGTGGTCGTGCCCACACGGTCGACGAAGGCGTACGGCAGGTGCTGCACCCAGATCGGGACCACCGGGAGCGGCGCGACCGCGAGCGGGGCGGTCCGGCCCGGCGCCCGCCACCCGGCGGCGGTCAGGACCGAGAGCCCGACGAGCACGACCGCGGTGACCAGCCCGGCGAGGAGCCCCCGCCGCACGCGGCAGACGAGCTCCGGTCGCCGGCGCCCGCGGGGCCCGGCCTCGAGACGGTCGGGCGCCGTCGCGGTCACGCGGCCCCGCCGGGCAGCGGACCGACGCCGGCGACGCCGACCTCACAGCCGGAAGGGGTCATCGACCGTCCCGTCCCGGGTCAGGTCGAGGAGCGACGTGGCGCCCAGGACGAGGTGGTGGAGGTCGCCGAGCCCGCCGCCGAGCAGGCGGTCGCGCTCGAGGGCCCCGCTGAGGGCGAGCGTCGCGAGCCCGTGCACCAACCCCCAGGCCGCGGCCGCCCTGACCGCGACCTGGTCGCGCGTCCCGGGAGCGAGGTCGGCCACGCCCTGCACGAGGAGGCGGTCCGTCCGGCTGGCGGCCGCGGCGAGCCCGGGGGCGTCGCCGTGCACGAGGTCGGGTGCGTGCATGACCGCGAAGTGGCCCGGGTGGCTGACGGCGAAGAGCACGTACGCGGCCCCGACCTCCGGGAAGCCGAGCGGCGCCGCCGTCTCCAGCGCCTCCCCGAGCAGCGTGTAGCCCTCGGTCGCGAGCGCGGTGAAGACCCCGAGCCGGTCGCCGAAGTGGTGCCGCGGCGCGGTGTGGCTGACCCCCAGCTCGGCGGCGACCGCCCGGAGGCTGAAGGCCTCCGTCCCGTCGCGCGCGATCAGCTCCGCGGCGCGGGCGAGCAGCTGGGCACGCAGGTCACCGTGGTGGTAGCGGCGCGCGGTGTCGACCACGTCCGCAACTTACCGCCGCCAAGTTGGCGCTGGCCAGACCTCACGCGCGGTCGCGCTCGTCCCACCCGGTCCGGCCGTGGTCGGCGACGACCGCTCAGAGAACGGGTCCGGGGGCGTACGCCGCGGCCTCGGGGTGGGCGGCGGCGACGTCGCCGATCCGCGCGACCAGGGTCGCGACCTGCGTACGGGCCGTGCCGGTCAGGTCGATCGGGTCGGCCAGGGCCTCGTCGAGCGCCGCGCGGCTCATGCCCAGGCGCTCGTCGGCGGCGAGCCGGTCGAGGAGGTCGTTGCCGCCGCCGCTCTCGCGCATCCGCAGGGCCACCGCCACGGCGTGCTCCTTGATCGCCTCGTGGGCGGTCTCGCGGCCGGTGCCGTGGCGCACGGCGGCCATGAGGACCTTCGTCGTGGCCAGGAAGGGCAGGTAGCGGCGCAGCTCGGCCTCGATGACGGCCGGGAAGGCGCCGAAGTCGTCGAGCACGGTCAGGAACGTCTCGAAGAGCCCGTCGACGGCGAAGAACGCGTCGGGCAGGGCGACGCGGCGCACGACGGAGTCGGAGACGTCGCCCTCGTTCCACTGGTCCCCGGCGAGCTCGCCGACCATGGACACGTAGCCGCGCACGACCACGGCGAGGCCGTTCACGCGCTCGCAGGAACGGGTGTTCATCTTGTGCGGCATCGCGCTGGAGCCGACCTGGCCGGGCTGGAAGCCCTCGGTCACGAGCTCGAGGCCGGCCATGAGCCGGATCGAGGTGGCGAGGTTCGCGGGGGCCGCGGCCACCTGGGCCAGGGCGGTGACGACCTCGTAGTCGAGCGAGCGCGGGTAGACCTGCCCGGTGCTCACGAGCACGTCGGCGAACCCCAGGTGCTCGGCCACGCGCTGCTCCAGCGCGGCCAGCCGTCCGGCGTCGCCGTCGACGAGGTCGAGCATGTCCTGGGCGGTCCCGACCGGGCCCTTGACGCCGCGCAGCGGATAGCGCCCGAGCAGCTCCTCGACCCGGGCGTACGCGACGAGCAGCTCGTTCGCCACGGTCGCGAACCGCTTGCCCAGCGTCGTGACCTGGGCCGCGACGTTGTGCGAGCGGCCGGCCATCGGCAGGTCGGCGTACTGCGCCGCCCGCTCCCCCAGCCGGACCAGCGCGGACACGACGCGGTCCCGGACGATCTCGAGCGCGGAGCGGATCTGGAGCTGCTCGACGTTCTCGGTCAGGTCGCGCGAGGTCATGCCCTTGTGCACCTGCTCGAAGCCGGCGAGCGCGTTGAACTCCTCGATGCGCGCCTTCACGTCGTGGCGCGTGACGCGCTCGCGGGCGGCGATGGAGGCGAGGTCGACGTCGTCGACCACCCGCGCGTACGCCGCGATGACCGCGTCGGCGTCCTCGCCGCCGAAGTCCACCCCGAGGTCGCGCTGGGCCGTGAGCACGGCGATCCAGAGCCGCCGCTCGGCCACGACCTTGTTCTCCGGCGACCACACCGCCCGCATCTCGGGGCTCGCGTAGCGGTTGGCGAGGACGTTGGGCACGCTCATCGCGCAGCCTCCTGGGCGATGTCGTGGCGGAAGAACGAACCCTGCAGGTCGATCTGCTCGAGCCCGGCGTACGCGACCGCGCGGGCCGCGGCGAGGTCGGGACCGGTGCCCACCACGGTCAGCACGCGCCCGCCGCTGCTGACGACCCGGCCGTCCTCGTCGGCGGCGGTCCCGGCCTGCACGACGACCGCCCCGGTGCCGGCGACGGCGTCGAGCCCGGCGACGGGCCCACCGAGCGTGGGGCTGCCGGGGTAGCCCTGCGCCGCGAGGACCACGCCCACCGCCGCGTCGTCGGACCACTCCAGCTCGGGCTCCGCGGCCAGCGAACCGGTGGCGGCCGCGTGCAGGAGCCGGCCGAGCGGGGTGCGCAGCCGGGCCAGCAGCGGCTGCGTCTCCGGGTCGCCGAACCGCGCGTTGAACTCGACGACCTGCAGCCCGCGCGACGTCAGCGCGAGGCCGGCGTAGAGCAGCCCGCTGAAGGGCACGCCGCGCCGGGCCATCTCGCGGACCGTCGGCTCGAGGACGCGGCGGGTCACCTCCGCGACCAGGTCGGGCGGCGCCCACGGCAGCGGCGTGTAGGCGCCCATGCCCCCGGTGTTGGGCCCGGTGTCGCCCTCGCCCACGCGCTTGAAGTCCTGGGCCGGCTGCATCGCGCGCACCGTCGCGCCGTCCGTGATCGCGAACAGGCTCACCTCGGGCCCGTCGAGGTACGCCTCCACGACGACCCGCTCGCAGCCGGCGGCGTGCGCCAGCGCGGCCTCGCGGTCGTCGGTGACGACGACGCCCTTGCCCGCCGCGAGACCGTCGTCCTTGACCACGTACGGCGGCCCGAACTCGTCGAGCGCCGCGGCGACCTCCTCCGGCGTGCGGCAGAGGCGCGACGCCGCGGTCGGGATCCCGGCGAGCTCCATCACGTCCTTGGCGAAGGCCTTGCTGCCCTCGAGCTGCGCCGCGGCCGCCGAGGGCCCGAAGCAGGCCACACCGGCCGCGCGGACCGCGTCGGCGACGCCGAGCACGAGCGGCGCCTCCGGCCCGACGACGACGAGGTCGACCCCGAGCCGACGGGCGAGCGTGCTCACCGCGGCGCCGTCGAGGGGGTCGACGGCGTGGTTCGTGGCGACCTCCGCCGTGCCCGGGTTGCCCGGGGCGACGTGAACCTCGCTGACGCCGGGGTCGCGCGCGAGCGCGAGGGCGAGGGCGTGCTCCCGTCCACCGGAACCGAGGACGAGCACGCTGAGCGGGTCGGGCACGTCGCGAGATCCTACCCAGCGGCGACCCCGCCGCCGTCCGGCCGGACGGGCCACGGCCTAGGGTGCGGGACGTGGACCAGCCGGACCCCGGGCCCTCGTTCCCCCGCCTGCACGTGCGCCCCCGGTGGGGGTGGCTGAACGACCCGAACGGTCTCTGCCGCGTCGACGGGACCTACCACGTCTTCTTCCAGCACAACCCGTACGAGCCCGTCCACGGCCACGTGCACTGGGGCCACGTGAGCTCGACCGACCTCCTGACCTGGACCGAGCAGCCGCTCGCCCTGGTGCCGCAGCCCGGCACGGCGGACGCCGCCGGGTGCTGGAGCGGCTGCGTCACCGTCGACGACGGCGTGCCCACCGCGGTGTTCACCGCCGTGCCGGACCACGCCTGGAACGCCGGCGCGCTGCTGGCGCGCGGTGACGGTTCGCTGACGACGTGGACCCCCGACGCCGAACCGGTCGCCGGACCGCCCTTCGCCGAGGGCGTCGACGAGGTCCGCGACCCGTACGTCTTCCACGTGGACGGGCACCGCTACGTCGTGCAGGGGGCGGGGTCGCGGCACGGTCGGCCCAGCCTGCTGCTGTGGGCCGCCGACGACCTCGGGGCGTGGACCGACCTCGGCCCGCTGCTCACCGACGACGACCCGGTGGCCGCGGTCGTGGCCGAGGCGAACATCTGGGAGTGCCCCAACCTGGTGCGGCTGCGCACCGCGGACCCGGCCGGGGGCGAGCGCTGGGTGCTGCTGGTCTCGCTGTGGCGCTGGGTCGACGAGACGCACGAGCTGGCCGGGGTGCGCTACCTCGTCGGCGACCTGCAGCCGGACGGTCCCGGGCTGCGGTTCGTCGCGGCGTCGGGCGGCGTCGTCGACCACGGGGCCGCCTTCTACGCCCCGCAGGTCCTGACCGACGGCGACCGCACCCTGCTGTGGGGCTGGTCGTGGGAGGTCGGCCGCAGCGAGGACCAGGTCCGCGACGCGGGCTGGGCCGGGGTGCTGACCTTTCCCCGCGAGCTCTACCTCGGCACCGACGGCGCCCTGGGCGCCCGGCCGGCCCGCGAGCTGCTGGGGCTGCGGCGCGGCCCGCTGCGGTGGACCGACGGCGCGCTCGGCGTGCCCGCGTTCGAGCTCCGCTCCACTGCCGAGGCGCGGCTGCGGCTCGTCGACGACGACCAGGAGGTGTTCGGCATCGACGTCGGGGGCTCGGCGCAGGAGCCGACCTCGGTGCTCGTCGACGGCAGCGTCGTCGAGGTGTTCCGCGGCGGGACCACCCGCACCGAGCGCGCCTACCCGACGCCGAGCAGCGGCTGGTTCGTCGACGCCGACCCGACCGCCCTCGAGGGCTGGGTGCTCGGCCGGCCCTGACCGCGGCGGACGACCTGGGGTTCAGCCCCGCTCGATCCGGGGCAGCACGCGGGGGCGCGGCGGCCCCACCGACCTCCCGGGACGCACCGGGCACACGAAGCTCATCCGGCGCAGGTCGGGACGGCCCTGCCGCAGCTGGTCGACCAGCAGGTCCATGGCGTGCGTGGCGATCACCTCGTCGGGCCGCTCGACGCGGGTGACGGCCGGGACGAGCTGGCCGGCCAGGTCCTCCCCGTCGTCCAGGCTGACCAGCGACAGGTCCTCGGGGACCCGGAGACCGAGGTCCGCGGCCGCGAGCAGCGCCCCCAGGGCCAGCCGCTCGTGGGCGCACACGAGGCCGCTGGGCGCGAGGTCCGACTCGAGCAGGCGGCGCGCGCCGTCGTAGCCGTCCTCGATGCTGTGGCCCGCCTCCACGACGACCGGCACGGCGAGGCCGGCGTCGACGGCCGCGCGGCAGACACCGTGGACACGACGCTCCGAGGCGAGGCCGTCGCGCCCGGCCAGGACGCCGAGCACGCGGTGGCCGGCGTCGAGCAGCAGGGTCGCCGCGCTCGCCCCGGCGCCGACCTCGTCGGGCACCAGCGACGACGCGGCGAGCCCGTCGTCGAAGCAGTTGACCATCACGGTCGGGACGGCCCCGACGGCCTCCGGCGCCGGGTAGGAGGTCAGCTCGGGGGCGACGACCACGAAGCCGTCGACCCGGCGGTCGAGCAGCGCGTCGACCTGGGCCGGGCGCTGCACGGCGTCGACCATCATCAGCAGGTAGCCCGCCCGGCTCGCCGCGGTGTAGACCGACCCCAGCAGGGCGAGGGGCATGTGCCGCCGGTCGGGCCAGGTGAGGACGCCGATCGTGCCGGTGCGCTTGCTCCGCAGGCTCAGCGCGACCGCGTTCGGGGTGTAGCGCAGCTGCTCGGCGGCGTCGCGGACGGCCTCCTGCTTGGCGCGCGAGATGTTTCCCTCGGCACGCCCGTTCAGCACCAGCGAGACCGCGCTGCGGGAGACGCCGGCCAGGTCGGCGACGTCCTGCGCGGTGGCTCGGCGGCTCATGACGTCAGACTAGGGAAAAAGTTCTTTCGATTGCCGTACGACGGCCCCGGTGCAGCCCGTGGAGACCGCTGCGCGTGCTACAGCAGGTCGTGGATGACGATGGACTGGTCGCGGTCCGGGCCCACGCCGATCCCCGAGATCGGGGCACCGCACAGCTCCTCGAGCCGCTTGACGTAGGCCTGCGTGTTCGTCGGCAGGTCGCCGAACGAGCGGCAGCCGCTGATGTCCTCGGTCCAGCCGTCGAGCTCCTCGTAGACCGGCACCGCCCGGGCGAACTCCGACTGCGTGAGCGGCATCGACTCGTGCACCACGCCGTCGACCTCGTAGCCGGTGCACACCGGGATGCGCTCCCAGCCGGTGAGGATGTCCAGCTTGGTCAAGAAGATGTCGGTGAAGGCGTTGGCGCGGGCCGCCGTGCGGACCACGATCGCGTCGAACCAGCCGCAGCGGCGCGGCCGGCCCGTGGTCGTGCCGAACTCCGCCCCTGTCTGGCGCAACCGCTCGCCGTCGGCGTCGAGCAGCTCGGTCGGCATCGGGCCCTCGCCGACCCGCGTGGTGTAGGCCTTGGCGATGCCGATCACGCGGTCGATGCGCGTCGGGCCCACGCCCGCCCCCACGCACGCCCCGGCCGCGACCGGGTTGGACGAGGTCACGTAGGGGTACGTTCCGTGGTCGACGTCGAGGTGGTGGGCCTGGGCGCCCTCGAAGAGCACGACCCGGTCGGCGTCGAGCGCGTCGTTGAGCACCTTCGACACGTCGACGACGTGCGGACCGACGCGGTCGGCGTAGGAGAGCAGGTGCTCGGTGACCTCGGCCGCGTCGATGGCCCGGCGGTTGTAGACCTTGGCGAGCAGGTGGTTCTTCTGCTCGAGCGAGGCCTCGACCTTGCTGGCCAGCAGCTCGGGGTCGAAGAGGTCCTGGACGCGCAGCCCGATCCGGTTGACCTTGTCGGCGTACGCCGGCCCGACGCCGCGGCCCGTGGTGCCGATGCGCCGCTTGCCGAGGAAGCGTTCGGTGACCTTGTCGATCACCTGGTGGTAGGGCGCGATCAGGTGGGCGTTGGCCGAGATCAGGAAGTTCGACGCGCGGACGCCCCGGGCCTCGAGCCCGTCGACCTCCTCGAAGAGCACGTCGAGGTCGACGACCACGCCGTTGCCGATGACCGGGACGCAGTTCGGGTTGAGGATGCCCGAGGGGAGCAGGTGGAGCGCGTAGCGCTCGCCGCCCACGACGATCGTGTGCCCGGCGTTGTTGCCCCCGGAGTAGCGGACGCAGAAGTCGACCCGGTCACCCAGCTCGTCGGTCGCCTTGCCCTTGCCCTCGTCGCCCCACTGTGAACCCACCACAACGATGCCCGGCATGTGATCGCCGCCCTTCCACCTGGCGCGTCCCGCGCGCCAAAGAGTGAAGTCCCTCAGGCGATCGCCTGGGGGACTCTTGCCACCAGAGGCTAGCGGATCGCGCCCGTGCCCGGCCATCCCGCCGGTTCCTCCGGGTTCGTGGGCCTCGCCCCGCCGGCGCCGCGCCGAGCGGCGGCGGAGGGGCGCGACGCGCCGAGACGGTCAGCGTCCGCCGGGGCCTCAGCCCTGGCGGGCGAGCACCTCGTACGCCGTGCCCGAGGAGTCGCGCAGGAACTGCGCGCAACGCTCCTCCTCCGCGGCCTCGCCGAACCGGCCGGCGGCGACCGAGAGGGCCCACAGCGCGCGCAGGAAGCCGCGGTTGGCCTGGTGCTCCCAGGGGACGGGCCCCGCGCCGCGCCAGCCCGAGCGCCGCAGCGCGTCCAGGCCGCGGTGGTAGCCGGTCCGGGCGTACGCGTACGCCTGCACGTCGGCGCTCGACGAGCCCTCGGCGAGCGCACGCTCGGCGAGCAGCGCCCACGCCAGCGACGACTCCGGGTGGGCGCGGACCGTCTCGACGACCCGCTCGGGGCTCGGACCCTCCCCCAGCTCGGCCGCGGCCGGATCGGTCGGGAGGAGGGTGTCGGGCGTGCCCGGACCGTGGGCCATCAGGTTCTCGCGCGTGCGGTCGCTCATGGGCGCGAGGTTAGCCCGGCGCTCCGCGGGATGCTGATCGGCTCACACCCAGTGCTTGCGCCGGAAGACCGCGTAGAGGACGACGGCCGCGACGACCATCACGGTCAGGTAGACCCAGAACCCGGCACGCGTCGCGTCGAGCGGGAAGAGCACGTTCATGCCGACGAAGCCGCTGACCAGCGTGGGCACGGCGATGATCGCGGCCCAGCCCGACAGCTTCTTCATGGTCTCGTTGCCCTGCGCGTCGGAGAGCGAGAGGCTCGTCGAGACCACGGACTGCAGGGTCTCGCGCAGGCCGTCGACGGCGTTCGCGACGCGGGTGTGGTGCTCGGTGATCATGGCCCAGCGGCGGCGGGACTGGGAGGTGCCGTTGCCCTTCTTGCCCACGGGCCCCGGCGGGCTGGCCGTCACGTCGGCCAGCACCGTGCGCATCGGGTCGGTGACCCGCCGCAGCTGCGACAGCACCGTGCGCAGGTGGAAGGCGCGCAGCTGGCCGGCCTTGGACAGCGGCTCCAGCGCCGTCAGCTGGTCGCCGAGGGCGTCGCCGGCGTCCTCCAGCCAGGTGGCCACGTGGTCGTAGGTCGCGACGACCGCCGTCATCAGCTCACGCAGCGCGGCGTCGGTGCCGCCGGTCGTCAGGTTCTCGGCGTGGGCGGTGAAGAGCTCCGCCGGCCGGAAGTCGGTCGTCGGGTCGACCAGGCAGATCAGCAGCCGGTCCGTGGCGACGACGGCCAGCGGGTGGGTGCGCAGCACGACCTGCTGCGGGTCGAGGGCGACGGCGTTCGTCGTGATGATCCGGGCGGAGCCGAGCTCCTCGAACTTGGCCCTGCCGTCCTGGGCGAGCAGGTCCTTGACCACCAGCGCGTCCAGGCCCATGGCCTCGGCGGCCCCGCGGAGCTCACGCTCGGCGTACGGCTCGCTCTTGGGCAGCACCCACCACGCGAAGGCGTCGGAGTGCATCTCGAGGACGTCGCCGAGGTCCTCGCCCTGCAGGTCCTCCGCGATCACGCCGCGCGGCGTCCACACCCGGGACAGCGGCGCTGGCCCGGAGCGGACGACAGTGGTCACGGTGCTCATTATCCTCGCTCCGCTCGGATGCGGTCGACGCTCTGGTCCGCCTACCCTCCTCCAGCGGACGCGGCGTTCCCTGCCGGTCGGCCCAGGCCTCGCGTCGGCCTCCGTCCGTCCAGGTGGCGGGCGTCGCCCGGGTGCCCCTCGTCGAGGCGCCCGGGCGACGGCCGCCTTCGGGATCAGGCCTTCTGCGAGAGAGACGTGCCCTTGCTGCGCAGGTGCTCGCAGGCCTCGACGATGCGGGCGGCCATGCCGGACTCGGCGGCCTTGCCCCAGGCGCGCGGGTCGTAGGCCTTCTTGCTGCCCACCTCGCCGTCGACCTTGAGGACGCCGTCGTAGTGGGTGAACATGTGCCCGGCGACCGGACGGCTGAACGCGTACTGCGTGTCCGTGTCGATGTTCATCTTGATCACGCCGAAGTCGACGGCGGACTGGATCTCCTCGAGCGTGGAGCCCGAGCCGCCGTGGAAGACGAGGTCGAAGGGGTCGGCCTTGCCGATCTTGTCGCCGACCTCCTTCTGGATGTCGCGCAGGACCTCGGGACGGAGCTTGACGGCACCGGGCTTGTAGACCCCGTGCACGTTGCCGAAGGTGAGGGCGGTCAGGTAGCGACCCTTCTCGCCGGCGCCGAGCACCTCCACGGTCCGCAGGCCGTCGCCCGGGGTCGTGTAGAGCTTCTCGTTGATCTCGTGGCTGACGCCGTCCTCCTCACCGCCGACGACACCCACCTCGATCTCGAGGATGACGTTGGCCGCGGCGCACTGGGCGAGCAGCTCCTCGGCGATGGAGAGGTTCTCCTCGAGCTCGACCGCGGAGCCGTCCCACATGTGCGACTGGAAGAGCGGCAGGCCGCCGTTCTTCACGCGCTCGGTGGAGATCTCCAGCAGCGGGCGCACGAAGGAGTCGAGGTTGTTCTTGGGGCAGTGGTCGGTGTGCAGGGCGACCGTGACCGGGTAGCCCTTGGCGACCTCGTGCGCGTACTGCGCCAGCGCCACCGAACCGGTGACCTTGTCCTTGACGGTCGGGCCGGACGCGTACTCGGCGCCGCCGGTGGAGATCTGGATGATGCCGTCGGAGCCGGCCTCGGTGAAGCCCTGCAGGGCGGCGTTCAGCGTCTGCGAGGAGCTGACGTTGATCGCGGGGTAGGCGAACTTGCCGGCCTTGGCCGCGTCCAGCATCTGCGCGTAGACCTCGGGAGTGGCGATAGGCATGAGTGCCCCTTTCGTGTCGGCGGGTGGTGCTCCGGGTCGTGCCGCCACCTCCCGTCAGGGGCGGCGACCATCGGCCCCAGTCTCGCAGCAGCGCCCGGGCGGCGCCGACAGGGCTTTCCCCCACGAGCGCGTCGACCCACGCCTGCGGCGGGACCGGCGCGCGGGGATCAGTTGTCGAGGCGGCTGAGGTCGACGCCCCGGCGACCCGCGGAGTACGCCCGGGCCGTGCTGTCCAGCGTCGCCGGGTGGACGACGACCTGGTCGAGCGGGACGTCGCCGTGCGCCCCCTCGACCGTGCGGAGCCGGAGGCGGTCGGCGCGGCCGAGCCCGCCGGGGACGACCTCGAGGGCCTCGACGTCGGTCCAGCGCGCGAAGGCGGTGCCGACGACGACGCCGGGCCGTCCCATCCGGACCGCGATCCCGGCGGGAGCGGTGCGCAGGTCCTTGCGGGCACGGAGGAAGCCCAGCAGCACCACGGCGGTCCAGACCAGCGCCAGCGCGAGCGCGATGGCGGGGAAGACCCAGTAGGGCCCGCCCTGGGCCGAGATCGTGTCCCACTGCCAGGCGTAGACCCCCGCGAGCACCGCCAGGCTCACGCCGAGGCTGATCAGGCGGACGACGAGCGCACGGCGCCGGCGGCGCACGGTCGCGACGAGCGCGGACGGGTCGTACGGGAGCACGAGCTCGGCGATCGGTCCCCAGGTCTCGGGTCCGGGCACGGGCGCCACGTCGGCTGGGCTCACGCCTCCCATGGTGCCCGATCCCGGGAGCGCCGGGGCGGCGCGGACGCGGCCAGGCGGTCCCGCGCGGGCGAGGACCGCCGGTTCACTCGCGGGCGCCGCGCGGGGTGATGGCCATGTGGATCCGGTAGCGGTCGGCGCGGTAGGCCGAGGTCGCCAGCTCGACCACGCGGTCGCCGGCGTACGTCACCCGCTCCTGCACCAGCAGCGGCGCACGCTTGGCGATGCCGAGGACCCGGGCCTGGTGGGCGTCGGCGGCCTCGGCGCGCACGGTCTGCTCGCCGCTGGTCACCACGACGCCGTACTCGGAGGCGAAGACGTCGTAGAGCGAGCCGAGCTCGCGGTCGAGGAGGCCGGGGAAGAGCGCGGAGGGGTAGTTGCCGACCTCGTAGGCCATCGGCGTCCCGTCGGCGGTCCGCAGCCGCTCGACCCGGACCACCGGGCGGCCCGGTCGGATGCGCAGCGCGTACGCGACCTCGTCGTCGGCGGCCTCCTCGCGCGCCGAGAGCACCACCGTGGCCGGGATCAGCCCGCGGTCGCGCATCTCGCGGGAGAAGGACGTGAGGTGCAGCCGGGAGTCGACCTGCGGCCCGGTCACGTAGGTGCCCTTGCCGTGCACGCGCTCCAGCGCGCCGCCCTCGACGAGGTCGGCGATGGCCTGGCGGACCGTGACCCGGCTGACCTCGAGCCGGGTGACCAGGGCGCGCTCGGAGGGGATCGCGTCGCCCGGGGCGAGCTCGGTGTCGATGAGCTGCTCGAGGATCCCGCGCACCTGCGCCCGCTTGGTCGGGGCCACCGACGCCGGTCGGCCGAAGTCGACCAGCCCGACCCCCCTGCGCTCCTGCGCCACCGTGCGACCTCCTCGTCACCCCGTCCGGCACCCAACTGGTCCGGACCAGTACGGACCAGTATGCGTCCGCGCCGCGGTCGCCGCACAGGAGTGGCGAGGTCGGCCGTCCTGCCCGGCGCCGGCGACGGGCCGCTCGCGCGTCGTCAGGAGGCCCAGCGCCGCGACCAGTGGTACATCGCGATGGCCGCCGCGGCGCCCGCGTTGAGCGAGCGCGTGGAGCCGTGCTGGGTGATGGCGACGAGACGGTCGCACGCCGCGACCATCTCCTCGGTCAGCCCGGGCCCCTCGGAGCCGAAGACGAGGCAGCAGGAGCGCGGCAGCTCGGCGGGTTCGAGCGGCTCGGACCCGGGCAGGTTGTCGACGCCGACCAGGCTCACGCCCTGCTGGGTGGTCGCCGCGACCAGGGAGCCGACGTCCGCGTGGTGCTCGACGTGCAGGTAGCGGTCGGTGACCATGGCGCCGCGCCGGTTCCAGCGCCGGCGGCCGACGATGTGCACGGCGCTCACGTTGAAGGCGTTGGCGGTCCGCACGATCGAGCCGATGTTGAAGTCGTGCTCCCAGTTCTGGATGGCGACCTGCAACGGTGCGCGGCGCTCGTCGAGGTCGGCCACGATCGCGTCCAGGGACCAGTAGCGGTAGCGGTCCAGCACGTTGCGCCGGTCACCGGCCGCGAGCAGCTCCGGGTCGAGCCGCGGGTCGTCCGGCCACGGCCCCGTGAACGGGCCGACACCCGGGCCGACCGTCGGGTCGGACGGCGGATCGGACGCAGGATCGGACGCCGGATCGGACGCCGGATCGGACGAGGGTCCCGGCGGCGGCTCGGGACCGGCGTCGGCCGTGTCGTCGTACAGGCGGCGCACAGCAAGCGACGGTAGCGTCTCCCTCCGTGAGCGCCGACCTGCTGCCAGGCCTGATGCCCCTGCTGCTCCCGTCCTGGATGGACCCCGAGCACGTGGTGAACGCCTTCGGCCCGTACGCGCTGTGGGGCGTCGCCTTCATCGTCTTCGCCGAGTGCGGGCTCTTCGCGATCCTGCCCGGCGACTCCCTGCTCTTCACCGTCGGCATCTTCACCGCCACCGGCGTCGTCGACCACAGCATGGTCTTCGTCTGCGCGGTGCTCACCGTCGCCGCCGTGCTCGGCAACGTCACGGGCTACTGGCTCGGCCGGCTCATCGGGCCGCCGCTGTTCAAGCCGCGCAACGGCCTCGTCGGCCGCATCCTCAACCCCAAGCACGTGGTCCGGACGCACGCCTTCTTCGACCGCTACGGCTCCCGGGCGCTGGTGCTGGCCCGGTTCGTCCCCATCGTGCGGACGTTCGTCACCCTGGTCGCCGGGGTCAGCCGCATGGACTTCCGCAAGTTCATCGGCTACACGGCGATCGGCGGCGTGCTCTGGGCCTGCGGCGTGACGACGCTGGGCTACTTCCTCGGCAACGTCAGCGTGATCAAGAACAACATCGACGCGGTCCTCGTGCTGATCGTGCTCGTCTCGCTGATCCCGATGGGCGTCGAGTACCTCCTGCACCGCCGCCGCGTCCACCACGAGGTCGAGCAGGTCGTCTCCCCCGAGCCGGGCGCCCAGCAGCCCGTCGACTGACCCCGGTACGCCCGCCCCGTTCGGTCGACCCCCGCCGTCCGCCGTCCCGGCGCGTGCTGTCGCGTGCCGTCCCGGCGCGTCGGTTTACCACGTTAACGTGGTAAACGGACCGTGACCGGGGCAGATCTCCCACGGTCACGGTCGGTTTGCCGCGGTCACCCTCGGCGACCCCCGTCGTACGGGCGCAGGCGGTGGGGTTCGGGCGGCGAGACTCGGCGTGCGGGCGCAGGCGGTGAGGCTCAGGCGGTGAGGGCGCGCAGCTCCTCGAGGTCGTCCGCGCTCGGCTGCCAGGTCCCGGCGGCGACGTTGCTGCGGACCTGGTCGACCGAGGTCGCGCCGGCGATCACCGAACCCACCGTCGGCATCGCGGCCAGACCGCCGATGGCCACCTGGAGCATGCTGATGCCGCGCTCCTGCGCGAAGGACCCGAGCGCCTCGATGGTGTCGAAGTCGGCGGCGGCGAGCTGGTCCTGGCCGGCCAGGCGGCTGCCCTCGGGCGCGCTCGCGCCCCGACGGTACTTGCCGGTCAGCAGTCCCGAGGCCAGCGGGAAGTACGGGAGCAGGCCCTTGCCGGTGTGCTCGAGGGCCGGCACGAGCTCGGCCTCGATCCCGCGCGAGAGCCACGAGTACTCGGACTGGTCGGAGACGAAGGGCTCGAGGCCACCCGTCCGCGCGGTCCAGTCGGCGTCGAGGACCTGCCAGCCGGCGAAGTTCGAGGAGCCGAGGTAACGGACCTTGCCCTCGCGCACGAGGTCGGTGAGCGTCTCGAGGGTCTCCTCGATCGGCGTGCTCGGGTCGGGCCGGTGCATCTGGTAGAGGTCGATCCAGTCGGTCTGCAGCCGGCGCAGGCTCGCCTCCACGGCGAGGCGGATGTAGCGCCGCGAGCCGCGGACGCCCCAGTCCGGACCGTTCGTCCCACCCATGTCCATGCCGAACTTGGTCGCGAGGACCACGGAGTCGCGCTTGCCGCGGAGCGCCTCGCCGAGCAGCGTCTCCGAGCGGCCGGGGCCACCGGACCCGCCGTAGATGTCCGCGGTGTCGAAGAGGGTGATGCCGGCGTCGATGGCCGCGTCGACCACCGCCGGCACGTCCTCGTCGGCCATCCGGCCACCGAAGTTGTTGCACCCGATCCCCACCACCGAGACGGTGAGGCCGGAGGTGCCAAGCTGGCGGTACGTCATGTCCTGGGTCGTCTCACTCACATGACGACGCTATGCGCTGCCCGGTGAGCGGCTCGGCGGCGGGTCCGACGGGTCCGACGGGTCCGACGGGGGCTGCGGTGGGGTCAGGAGGTCTGGGGCGGCTGATAGCCACGCCCCTGGCCCGGCTGGCCCGGGCTGGCCACCCTGCTGGGGCGGCGGGGCGTACGGGCTCGGCGGCTGGTAGCCACCCTGGCCCTGCTGAGCGCCCGGCTGCGGCGGCGGGGCGTACGAGGGCGGCTGGTAGCCCGGCGACGCCTGCGGGTCGGGCAGCTGGTCGTGCGGACGCTGCTGCGGCGGCAGCGCCTGCTGGCCCTGTGCGGAGCCGACCTGGCCCTGCGCGGGCGGCTGCTGGAACGAACCGGGCTGGTCGCCGCGGTAGGCGATCTCGCCGAAGCTGATGCTCGGCGCCTGGCGCACCGCGGGGTCGTTGACCTCGAAGTAGGTGGCCTTCTCGAAGTGGGCGAGGCCGGCGATCAGGTTGCTCGGCACCGACTCGACGCGCGTGTTGTACGCCGCGACGTTCGCGTTGTAGTAGCGCCGGCCGTTGGCGATGCGGTCCTCGGTCTCGGTCAGCTGGCGCTGCAGCTCGAGGAAGTTCTGGTTGCTCTTGAGGTCGGGATAGGCCTCGACGCTGACGATCAGGTTGCGCACCGCGCCGGACAGCTGCTCCTCGACCTCGGAGCGCTGCGGGCTGGGCAGCCCGTCAGGGCTCGACCGCGAGTCGGACTGGGCGATCTGTGCGGCCTGGTTGCGCAGCCGGGTGACGTCCTCGAGCGTGTTGCGCTCGTGCGCCGCGTACGCCCGGACGGTCTCGACGAGGTTCGGGAGCAGCTCGTAGCGCCGGTTGAGCTCGACGTCGACCTGGCGCCACGACTCCTGGATGAGGTTCCGGGACTTGACGAAGCCGTTGTACAGCGAGAAGCCCACGAGGGCGAGGATCACGACGAGGACGAGCAGGATGATCACGATGATGATCGCGGACACGGTGCCTCCGTCAGAGTTCGGTCGGGTCAGGCTAGTGGGTCGGGGGTCCTCGAGGTCAGGACAGCCCGAGGTCCGCGGCCGAGACGGCCCAGCGGTAGTCGAGCCCCTCGGCCATGACCTTCTCCCGCGCGCCGGTGTCGCGGTCCACGACCACCGCGACGCCCACGACCTCGGCGCCCTCGGCGCGCAGCGCCTCGACGGCGGTCAGCGCGGAGGCGCCCGTGGTCGAGGTGTCCTCCACGACCAGCACCCGGCGTCCTTCGACGGGCGAGCCCTCGATGCGCCGCTGGAGGCCGTGGGCCTTCTCGCTCTTGCGCACGACGAAGGCGTCGAGGACCGAGGCCTCCGCCGCCGCGGCGTGCAGCATCGAGGTCGCCACCGGGTCGGCGCCGAGGGTCAGCCCGCCGACCGCGCCGAAGGTCCAGTCGGCCACGAGCGCCCGCATCACGCGGCCGATCACCGGGGAGGTGCGGCCGTCGAGGGTCACCCGGCGCATGTCGACGTAGTAGTCGGCCTCACGCCCGGAGGAGAGCGTCACCCGTCCGTGGACGACCGCGAGCTCGGCGATGCGGCGGATCAGGTACACGAGGTCGTCGGTGTTCGGGCGCGGTGCGTTCACGAAGCCTGACCCTAGCGATGCGCCGACCGCCCGCACGCCGATCCGGACAGTCCCAGAGCACCGCCGAGCGCCTCAATGCCGAGGTCGGGCCGCGCTGACGGGTGGTGCCCGGTGACAAGTTTCCAGCGGTGAGTTGAGCCCGGTCAGGCCCAGGGGTCCGCGATGAGGGTGTAGCGGGTCTCGAGGTACTCCCCGATCCCCTCCGTCCCGCCCTCGCGACCGAGCCCCGACTGCTTGACCCCGCCGAAGGGTGCGGCGGCGTTGGAGATGACCCCGGTGTTGATGCCGACCATTCCTGTCTCCAACGCGTCGACCAGCCGCATGGCGCGGGCCAGGTCACGGGTGTACGCGTAGCCGACCAGCCCGTACTCGGTGTCGTTGGCGAGCCGGACCCCCTCCTCCTCGTCGCCGAAGGTGGCGACGGCGAGGACCGGCCCGAAGATCTCCTCGGTGAGGATGCGGCTGCCTGGACGGACCCCGGAGACGACGGTCGGGGCGTAGAAGGTGCCGGGTCCGTCCACGGCCCGGCCGCCGACGACGACCTCGGCGCCCCGGTCGACGGCGTCGGACACGAGCGAGGCCGCCTTCTCGCGCGCCTTCTCGTTGATGAGCGGCCCGACCTGGACGCCCTCCTCGGTGCCGCGCCCGACCCTCATCGCCCGAACCCGCTCGCTGACCTTGGTCGTGAACTCCTCGGCGACCTCCTCGGCGACGATGAAGCGGTTCGCGGCCGTGCACGCCTCGCCGATGTTGCGGAACTTGGCGAGCATCGCGCCCTCCACCGCCTTGTCCACGTCGGCGTCGGCGAACACCAGGAAGGGGGCGTTGCCGCCGAGCTCCATCGACGTGCGCAGCACCCCCTCGGCCGCCTGGGCGAGCAGCCGCCGTCCCACCGGGGTCGACCCGGTGAAGCTGAGCTTGCGCAGCCTCGGGTCGGCGATGATCGTGCCCGACACCGCTCCGGGGTCGGTCGTGGTGACGACGTTGACCACGCCCGGCGGCAGCCCGGCCTCGGCCATGACCTGCGTCAGCAGCAGGGTGGTCAGCGGCGTGAGGTCGGCCGGCTTGACGACGACGGTGCACCCGGCGGCGAGGGCCGGCCCGACCTTGCGGGTCGCCATGGCCAGCGGGAAGTTCCACGGGGTGATGAGGTGGCACGGGCCGACGGGGTGGCGCGAGACCAGCATCCGGCCGGTCCCCTCCGGGTTGGGCCCGAAGCGACCGCTGACCCGCACGGCCTCCTCGGAGAACCACCGCAGGAACTCGTTGCCGTACGTGACCTCGCCCTTGGCCTCGGCCAACGGCTTGCCCATCTCCAGCGTCATCAGCAGCGCGAAGTCGTCGGCCCGCGCCCGGACGGCGTCGAAGGTCCGACGCAGGACGTCCGACCGCTCTCGAGCCGGCGTACGGGCCCACGAGGACGCTGCCCCCACCGCCGCGTCGAGCGCGGCCGCGGCGTCGTCGGCGTCGCCGTCCGCCACCTGGCCGAGCCTGGACCCGGTCGCCGGGTCGTCGACGTCGAAGGACCGGCCGGAGGCGGAGGCCCGCCACTCGCCGCCGATGAACAGCCCGAACGGCACGTCGTCGAGCAGGGCTTCCTCGGTCTGGGCCGCCATCAACGCTCCTTGTTGGTCCTCGGTCGTCCCCGCCTCTGGTCCGACCAGCCCGACGATAGGACGGTGTCCTCGTTCCGCTCGCTCGGGGAGCCAGTTTGATGGCACACTGAGATTCGCGTGAATCTCATCAGAACCGAACCACCCGGTCTCGGTGCAGGGCTTGACTGATCGGATCAAAGACGTGCGGCTCGGCGACGCGGAGCGGCAGCTCTTCGCCACGGGTGGAGTCGCTGCGGGTGCCGCGCTGCGCTCGTGGGCCGTGCGGGTCACCCTGCTGGTCGGTCTGGTCGTCGTCGGGCTGGTCCTGATGGGACGTCCCGCCCAGGCAGACACCACCGCGGACGACCCCTCCACCGCGTCGTCGTCCACGGACTCCGCGTCCTCGTCCGACTCCGCGCCCGCCTCGGGCGCGTCGAGCACGAGCAGCGGCTCCGGGCAGAGCGGGTCCTCGGCCACCTCGGGGTCGAGCGCGTCGTCGGCCACCCCCACGAGCAGCAGGCCGCCCCGGTCGAGCGGGGCCTCGCCGACGCGGGTGGTGAAGGTTCGGACGAGCAGCACACGGCCCGTCCGGGTCGTGCCGGTACGCCCCAGCGTCGCTCCGAGCGCGAAGGCCTCGCGCGGGGCATCGGCCAAGGCTCGCGCCGCTCAGGCCAAGGCCGTGAAGGTCGCGAAGGCCGCGAAGGCCGCAAAGGCCGCGGCCGCTCAGCAGGCTCAGTCCGTGGAGCGCGCCACGCCCGTGAAGAGCGTGTCGGCCAGCCGGCTCTCGTCGGACTCGTCCGCCAGCAGCGACGGGTCCGCCGACGCTCCGGCTCCCGACGCTGCGTCCAGCGACGCTCCGGCTCCCCACGCTGCGTCCAGCGACGCTCCGGCTCCCGACGCTGCGTCCAGCGACGCCGCGGCGGCCCCGGTGGCCGACCAGGGAGCGGGGAGCACGCCGTCCTCGTCGCCCACCAGCCCGGCCGCGGACGCACCGGGCGACGCACCGACCAGCGCGTCGAGCGACGAACCCGCCACTGGTTCCGGTCAGGACTCGACGAGCGAGCCGACCGCCGATCCGACCACGTCGCCCACCGCCTCAGCCAGCGACGAGCCCACCACTCAGGCCAGCACCGAGCCGACCAGCCAGGCCAGCACTGGACCGACCGCCGAGCCGGCGCAGGACCCGACGGGCGAGCCGACCGCCGAGCCGGCCCAGGACCCGACCAGCAATCCCACTGCCGAGCCGACCCAGGACCCGACCAGCGATCCCACCGCCGACCCGACGAGCGAGCCCACCGCCGAGCCGGTCCAGGACCCGACCAGCGATCCCACCGCCGAGCCGACGCAAGACCCGACGAGCGAGCCCACCGGTGCGCCCATCGCGGAGCCCACGCAGGACCCGACGAGCGAGCCCACCGGTGCGCCCATCGCCGAGCCCACGCAGGACCCGACCAGCGAGCCCACCACCGAGCCGGCCGCCGAGCCCACCGCCGAGCCGGCCGCCGAGCCGACCCAGGACCCGACGACCGAGCCCACCACCGCGCCGGCCGCCGAGCCGACCCAGGACCCGACGACCGAGCCCACCACCGCGCCGACCGCCGAGCCGACCCAGGACCCGACGACCGAGCCCACCACCGAGCCGACCGCCGAGCCGACCCAGGACCCGACGACCGAGCCCACCGCCGAGCCCGCGCAGGACCCGACGAGCGAGCCCACCACCGAGCCCACCACCGAGCCCACCGTCCAGCCGACCGTGGAACCGACGCAGGACCCGACCAGCGAGCCCACGGCCCAGCCCACGAGCGGGCCCACGCAGGACCCCACCAGCGAGCCCACGCCCGAGCCCGCCCAGGACCCGACGACCCAGCCGGCTCCCGACCCGACAGCGCCGCCTGCGCCGGACCCGACCGCGCCCGGCGTCGTCGGGCCGGTCGACACCCCGCCCGTGGTCGTGCTGCCGGTCGTCGGCCCGCCGCTGGTGGCGCTGCCCGGTGAGTCCCTGAACCCGGCGCCGCCGACCTCCGACGAGGAGCCGCCGCCCTTCCCACCGGTCCCGCTGCTGCCGATCTCGATGCAGCTCGGGGGCGCCGCCGTGCAGGGCGACCCGGTCGCCGGTCAGGCCGGCTACCCCGCCGGCGACACGGGTGCACGTTCCGCCGATGGTTCGGACAGCTCGACGACGGGCCAGCCCGCCGTCTCCGGGGGCGACGCATCTCCGCACGTCCTCGACTCGGCGTCGGCGCCGGCGGGCCTGTCCTCGTCCGGGCCGATGCACAGCTCCAACGCCGCAGCCGGTGCTTCCGGCTCGGTGAGCTCCGCGGGCGCGAGCTCCTCCGTGCTCGGCCTTCTGGAGTCGATCTTCGGCCTCGGCTCCGACCGGGGCGGCGACCTCGGTTCGCTGGCGAATGCGCAGGACTACGCCTGGCGGCTGTCCCGCCAGCCCGGCTTCGCGCCCGACTGACCCCTCTCACCCTCCGGTGCTGCCCGGCCCCCTGGCCCGGTAGCGACGCGGCCTAGCCGCGTCACCCGGGCGTCCCGCCCTCTGCGGTCGATGCCTGGTCCCACCGAACCGTGAGAGACCTCGATGAACGTACGACTCCCCCGGGTCGCCGCCTCGGCGACCGCCCTGGTCCTCGTGGTCGTCCTGCTCGTGACGACCGCCGACCTCGTCCACCTGCTGCACGCCTCGTTGCTGCTCGCGCTCGGCGTCGGCGCGCTGCTCCGCCGTCCGCGCACGGGCTGACCCCGGTACTCGGGGACCAGCCGTGCGCGGGGCGGCTGGACCCCAGGGCGTCGTCCGACCGACCAGCTGAGCGCGGGGCCGCTGGTCGACCCGGACACCCCACTGGCGGGACCAGCCACCCAACGCGGTGGCTGGTCCCCCACAGGACCCGTCCGACCGACCAGCTGAGCGCGGGGCCGCTGGTCGGTCCGGACACCCCACCGGCGGGACCAGCCACCGAACCAGGTGGCTGGTCCCCCACACACCTCGTCGGAACGACCAGCTGAGCGCGGGGCCGCTGGTCGTCCGACGGGCTCCCGGGAGGACCGGCCGCAGCGGGACGGCCGGTCCTCCCTCGTGCTCTCGTCCTCCCTCGTGCTCCGTCCTCCCTCGTGCTCCGGTCCTCCCTCGGCTCGTCGGGGCGCCGCGGCTAGGGTCGGACCATGGCCTCGCCGTGGAGAGCACAACGGCTCACGTCGTCCACCACGACGATCTTCGCCGAGATGTCGGCGCTCGCCGTCGCGACCGGTTCGGTGAACCTCGGCCAGGGCTTCCCCGACAGCGACGGTCCCGCCTTCATGCTCGAGGCCGCACGCCAGGCCATCGCGGACGGCGTCAACCAGTACCCGCCGGGCCGGGGCATCGCCCCGCTGCGCCAGGCCGTCGCGGCGCACGCGCTGCGCCACCACGGGCTCGACTACGACCCCGCCACCGAGGTGCTGATCACCACCGGCGCGACGGAGGCGCTCGCCGCGACCATCGAGGCGTACGTCGACCCCGGCGACGAGGTCATCGCCCTCGAACCCTTCTACGACTCGTACGCGGCCTCGATCGACCTGGCCGGCGGCGTCCGCGTCGGGGTCGGGGTCTTCGGGCCCGACTTCCGCCTCGACCACGCCGAGCTCGCCGCCGCCTTCGGCCCGCGCACCAAGCTGGTGCTGGTGAACTCGCCGCACAACCCGACGGGGGTCGTGCTCGGCGACGAGGACCTCGCGGCGATCGCCCGCCTCGCGGTCGAGCACGACGTCCTCGTGGTGACCGACGAGGTGTACGAGCACCTGGTGTTCGAGGGGTCGACGCACCGGTCGCTGGCGTCCTACCCCGGGATGCGCGAGCGGACGATCCGCATCTCCTCGTCGGGCAAGACGTTCTCGGCGACCGGGTGGAAGATCGGCTGGGCGATGGGGCCCGCCGCGCTGATCGACGAGGTGACCGCGGTCAAGCAGTTCCTCACCTACACCTCGGGCGCCCCCTTCCAGCCCGCCGTGGCCCTGGCCCTCGACGAGGGCGACGCGTGGGTGGCGGAGTCGGTACGCGACCTCCAGGGCCGCCGCGACCAGCTGGCGGCCGGGCTGCGCTCGATCGGGCTCGACCCGGTCGTGCCGCAGGGCACCTACTTCATGACCACCGACGTCCGGCCCCTGGGCTACGACGACGGCGTCGCCTTCTGCCGCGAGCTCCCGCACCGTGCGGGGGTGGTGGCCATCCCGCACCAGGTCTTCTACGACCGGGCCGAGGCCGGCCGCCCCTACGTCCGGTGGGCCTTCTGCAAGCGCGCCGAGGTGCTCGACGAGGCGGTGCAGCGCCTCGGGGCGCTCAGCCGCTGAGGGCGGTGCGTCCGGCGTCCGCCGGGCGCGGCCTGCCCGCGTACCAGCGCCCGACCGAGGGCACCCAGACCACGGCGACGGCGGTCACCACGTACACCGCCACCACGAGCCACATCAGCAGCGAGTCGCGCAGCCACCACCCGGCCCAGGCCAGGGCCGCCGCACCGACGGCGGTGTGGGCGACGCGGGCCCACGGACGCCGGGCCAGCAGGCAGAAGCCGGTCGCGGCGGACGCGAGCGGGAAGCCGTAGAGCGGCACCCACAGCCCGTCACCCATCCGCAGCACGGCCTCGTCGAGCAGGTGGAACACGACGCCGTCGTCGCCCGAGGGACCGAGCGCCCGGGTGCCGGCGGCCGCGATCAGCAGGAACAGGCTGAGGCCGCAGACCCAGAGCAGCGAGGCGGTCACCGCGAGGGTGGCCGCCAGCCCGACGGTCGCAGGGCGCTGGTCGGTGACCTCCGGGACGGGTCGGGCCGGGGGCGGGCCGGCACCCGGCGGCGGGAGCCGGAGCAGCTGCTCGTCGGAGACGGCGGCCGGACCGGCCCACGGAGGCGGCGAGCCCCAGGCCGGGCCGGTCGTCACCGGCGGCCGCGCCTGCCAGGGACCGTCGTACGAGACGGGTTCGGTGGGCCCGGGGAGCGAGGACGCGCCCCGTGCCCACGGGGAGGTCTCGCCGGTCGCCACGCGACCAGGGTAGGACGCGACGGGACCCGCCGGGCGCGCTCAGCCGAGGCCGAAGAGGTCGGCAGGAGGCGGCGGCGAGGCTTCCGCGTCGTCGTCGGTGAAGGGGCGCGCCTTGCCGACGAGCTGGTCGAGCCGAGCGCCGTGGACCACGCGGTACGGGAAGGGCGGGCGCCCGGCCCGGTCGGCGAGCGCGGCCCAGGTCCCGTCGTCCAGGCGCCGGTCGCTGCCGACCAGCACCAGGTTGCCGAACCGTCGCCCCTTCAGCGTGCTGGGCTCGGTGCACAGCCCGACCGAGCCGAGCTCGGCCCGCAGGCCGGCGAGGACCCGCCGGGTGAAGCCGAGCGTGCCGCTGTCGGTGACGTTCATGGCCAGCACGCCGTCGGGCCGCAGCACCCGGTGCAGCTCGGCGAAGGCCCCCTGCGTCGTCAGCTCGGCCGGCACCCGCGCCCCGGCGAAGGCGTCCAGGACGATCAGGTCGGCGATGCCGTCGCGCAGGTCCGGGAGGCCGCTGCGGCCGTCGACCGCGCGCACCTTGATGCCGCTGCCGCGGGGCAGCGGAAGCCGGGAGCGGACGAACTCGGTCAGCTCCTCGTCCGGCTCCAGCACCGTCTGGGTCGACCCGGGGCGGGTCGCGGCGAGGTAGCGCGGCAGCGTCAGCCCCGCCCCGCCGACGTGCACGGCGCGCAGCGGGACCCGCGGCTCGAAGAGCGACTCGACGAGGTCGGCGACCCGCTGGACGTAGTCGAACTCCAGGTGCCGCGGGTCGTCGAGGTCGACGTACGACTGGTCGGTGCGACCGACGCGCAGCAGGAAGGCGGCGGGGCGGCCGTTGTCGGGCACGAGCACCACCGGCGACGCGCCGCCGCGCAGCACCAGCTCGTCGCTCCGCATCCAGCTCCTCCACCCGGGCCTCGGCACCGGCACGACCCGGAGGCAGGATAGGTGCGGCGACGCAGGTGGCCCGGACGGGCCGGGACCGGCGCCTCCGGGGAGGCGCGTCCGTGGAGCTGCGCTGGGTGGGCGACGAGGGCGTCGAGCTCCGCCGGGCCGACGAGGTCGACGCGCTGCTCGCGCGCGACGACGGCTTCGTGTGGGTGGACGTGCCGGAGTGGGACGCCGAGGCGGAGGCGCTGCTCGTGGGCACGTTCGGCGTGCACCCGATCGCGCTGGCCCACGCCCGCGAGCGCAACCACATCGCCCTCGTGCACCGCTACCCCGGCCACCTGTTCATCGCCATCCACGCCCCCAAGATCGGCGCGCGCGGTCACGTCCACTACCTCGAGCTCGACCAGTTCATCGGCGAGCGCTTCCTCGTCACCGTGCACGGCCCGCTGAACCCCGCCGTCGCGCTCGACGACGCCCTGCGCGAGACCCGCGAGGTCGTCGAGCGGATGGAGCGCGGACGCCTGCGGCCGGCGTCGCCCTTCGCGCTGACGTACGCCATCGTCTCGACCGTGGTCCGGCGCGAGACCGACATGGTCAACGAGCTCGCGCGCGAGGTCGGGCTGCTGGAGCAGGCCGTCACGTCGGCGGTGGACGAGGAGCCGCAGGAGTTCCTCGGCAAGCTGTTCATGGCCGCCACGAGCTGCTGACCATCAAGACGATGGCGTCGCAGGCGAGCGAGATCTACCGCCGCGCGGTCACCATCGTCGACTTCGCCCCGGCCGACGGGCTGGCCAAGATGCGCGACGTGCTCGACCAGTACGAGCGGGTGGCCTCGATCGCGCAGAGCCAGCTGGAGTTCCTGCAGGGCGTGACCGAGTTCTACCGGGCCCGCACCGACACGAAGATGACCATCGCCGGGGAGAAGCTCGCGGTCATCGCCGCCCTCACCCTGCCGATCACCGCCATCTCCTCGGTCATGGGCATGAACGTGATCGTCAACGGCTCGACCCACTGGGCCTCTGCTGATCATCCTGCTCGTCCTGATGCTCGGGCTGGCGATGCTGCTGCTGCGCTGGGCCAAGCGCCAGGGCTGGTGGTGAGCGCCCCGGCCGGGTCCGCGTGCCCCTGCGGGTCCGGGCTCGCGTACGCGGCGTGCTGCGAGCCGCTGCACGACGGGCAGGAGGCCGCGGCGACGGCCGAGCGGCTCATGCGTCTGCGCTACGCCGCGTACGCGCGTCGGCCGCAGCGACTACGCTTCCGCACCTGCACCCCCGCACCCGGCCGGCCGACGTCGCGCCGGTCCCCGGCCTGCGCTGGACGGGTCTCACCGTGCTCGCCGTCGACGGCGGGGGACCCGACGACGCCGAGGGAGACGGTCGAGTTCGCAGGCCGCGCACGACGAGGCGGACGGGCCGGGCGTGCTCCATGAGCGCAGCCGCTTCCTCCGGCGTGCGGGGCGCTGGGTCTACCTCGACGCCGAACGCTGAGCTGCCTGCGCCCGTCGACCACCTGTGAGGTGGTCAACGGCGCAGGACCTGGAGGAGGACAGCCGTCAGGCGGCCGCGGGCGCCCCGGTGA
>CAVQKU010000006.1:0-167678 GCA_963713165.1 uncultured Actinomycetota bacterium | reverse complement strand
CGAGGCGGTTGCCGTCACGGCTGGGCAGCGTGTGGCTGAGCAGACCCGTGATCTCCTCCTCGGTCGCCCCGTCGAAGACGGGGGTGGCGAGGCGGGAGTCGTGCTCGACCTGGCCGATGCCGACGTCGCGCAGGCGCTCGGCCCACTCGGCGTCCACGCCCGTGACGTCCCAGCCGGTCTTGCCGAGCCACCCGAGGTGGGTCTCCAGGACCTGGCCGATGTTCATCCGGCTCGGCACGCCGAGCGGGTTGAGCACGATGTCGACCGGGGTCCCGTCCTCGAGGAACGGCATGTCCTCGACGGGGAGGATCTTGCTGATGACGCCCTTGTTGCCGTGCCGGCCGGCGAGCTTGTCGCCGTCCTGCACCTTGCGCTTCTGCGCCACGTACACGCGGACCAGCTGGTTGACCCCGGGGGCCAGCTCGTCGTCGGAGTCGCGGTCGAAGACCCGGACCCCGATGACCGTGCCGGACTCGCCGTGGGGCACCTTGAGCGAGGTGTCGCGCACCTCGCGCGCCTTCTCGCCGAAGATCGCCCGGAGCAGGCGCTCCTCGGGGGTCAGCTCGGTCTCGCCCTTGGGCGTGACCTTGCCGACGAGGATGTCGCCGGTCGAGACCTCGGCCCCGATGCGGATGATCCCGCGCTCGTCGAGGTCGGCCAGCATCTCCTCGCTGACGTTGGGGATGTCGCGCGTGATCTCCTCCGCCCCCAGCTTGGTGTCGCGGGCGTCGACCTCGTGCTCCTCGATGTGGATCGAGGTGAGGATGTCGTCCTGGACGATCCGCTGGCTGAGGATGATCGCGTCCTCGTAGTTGTGGCCCTCCCACGGCATGAAGGCGACCAGCATGTTGCGCCCGAGCGCCATCTCGCCGTTGTCGGTGCAGGGGCCGTCCGCGAGCGGCGAACCCTGCTCGACCCGCTGGCCCTCGCTCACCAGCGGGCGCTGGTTGATGCAGGTGCCCTGGTTGGAGCGCTTGAACTTGCTCAGGCGGTAGGTCGTGTAGGTGCCCTCGTCCTCGGCGACCTCGACGAGGTCGGCGGAGACCGCGGTGACGACGCCGGGCTTCTTGGCGACGGTCACGTCACCGGCGTCGACGGCCCCGCGGTACTCCATCCCGGTGCCCACGAAGGGAGCCTCGGAGCGGAGCAGCGGCACGGCCTGGCGCTGCATGTTCGCACCCATCAGGGCGCGCGACGCGTCGTCGTGCTCGAGGAACGGGATCATCGCGGTGGCGACCGAGACCATCTGGCGCGGCGAGACGTCCATGTACTGGATGTCGTTGGCCGGCACGGTGTCGGGGTCGGCCTTGCGACGCCGGGCGAGCACGCGCTCCTCGGCGAAGTGACCGTCCTCGGTGAGCGTCGCGTTCGCCTGGGCGATCGTGTAGCGGTCCTCGACGTCGGCGGTCAGGTAGTCGATCTGGTCGGTGACCTGACCCTCGACGACCTTGCGGTACGGCGTCTCGACGAAGCCGAACGCGTTGACCCGCGCGAAGCTCGCCAGCGAGCCGATGAGGCCGATGTTCGGGCCCTCCGGCGTCTCGATCGGGCACATGCGGCCGTAGTGCGACGGGTGGACGTCACGGACCTCCATGCCGGCGCGGTCGCGGGACAGACCGCCGGGGCCGAGCGCGTTCAGACGCCGCTTGTGCGTCAGGCCGGCGACCGGGTTGGTCTGGTCCATGAACTGGCTGAGCTGGGAGGTGCCGAAGAACTCCTTCAGCGCCGCGACGACCGGGCGGATGTTGATCAGGGTCTGCGGCGTGATGGCCTCGACGTCCTGGGTCGTCATCCGGTCGCGCACCACGCGCTCCATGCGGCCGAGGCCGGTGCGGAGCTGGTTCTGGATGAGCTCGCCGACGGTGCGGAGGCGACGGTTGCCGAAGTGGTCGATGTCGTCCTCCTCGACCAGCAGGTCGCCGCGCGGGGAGTCGAGCATCTCCTTGCCCTCGTGCAGCGCCACGATGAAGCGGATGGCGGCGACGATGTCCTCGGTCCGCAGCACCTGCTGGTCGAACGGCGCGTCCAGCCCGAGCTTCTTGTTGATCTTGTAGCGACCCACCTTGGCGAGGTCGTAGCGCTTCGGGTTGAAGTAGTAGTTCTCCAGCAGCGCCTGCGCGGCCTCGCGCGTCGGCGGCTCGCCCGGGCGCAGCTTGCGGTAGATGTCGAGCAGCGCCTCGTCCTGGGTGGTGACGTGGTCCTTCTCCAGGGTGAGCCGCATGGACTCGTACTCGCCGAACTCCTCGAGGATCTGCGCGTCGGTCCAGCCGAGCGCCTTGAGCAGGACGGTGACGTTCTGCTTGCGCTTGCGGTCGAGGCGGACGCCGACCATGTCGCGCTTGTCGATCTCGAACTCGAGCCAGGCACCGCGGCTCGGGATCATCTTGCAGGTGAAGATGTCCTTGTCCGAGGTCTTGTCGGTGGTCTGCTCGAAGTAGACGCCCGGGGAGCGGACGAGCTGGGAGACCACGACGCGCTCGGTGCCGTTGATGACGAAGGTGCCCTTGTCGGTCATGAGCGGGAAGTCGCCCATGAAGACGGTCTGGCTCTTGATCTCGCCGGTCTCGTTGTTCATGAACTCGGCGGTGACGAAGAGCGGGGCGGCGTACGTGACGTCGCGCTCCTTGCACTCGTCGACCGAGTTCTTCGGGGGCTCGAAGCGGTGGTCGCGGAAGGACAGCGACATGGTGCCGCTGAAGTCCTCGATCGGGGAGATCTCCTCGAAGATCTCCTCCAGGCCCGACTTGGTGTTCACGTCGGTCTTGCCGTCGGCGAGCGCGGCGTCGACCCGCTCGCGCCAGTCGCTGTTACCGACGAGCCAGTCGAACGCGTCGACCTGCAGGTCCAGCAGGTCGGGGACTTCCATGGGTTCGGCGATCTTCGCGAACGAGATCCGGCCGGTGGTCGAGATGACCGGGTTCTTGGTCTTCGAGGCGGTGCGCGAGGCGGCCAACTGCTGTGTCCTTCCGAGGCACTCGGGTGCTGTCGAGCTGTGTCTCAGCCCTGCATGAGCTGGTGAGCTGCTGCCCGCGCGCACGGCAAGCGACCCGAAGCAAGCAGATCCGGGTCGATGGAGATGGCGAGGGCAAACCCCAAGGTTAGCCGCTACAACCGCCCTGGTCAAGGTATGGGAGCAGGCCAAACCGAACCACGCAAATCTGCGCGGCCCGGGGAAGAGCATACCGCTGGGGGACGGTCTGACAAGGAGTGACGCGAAAGTCGGGGCGGCGGGCCGGCGCCGTCGGCGGGCGCCGTCGAGGAGCGGGGACGCCGGAGGCCCGGCCCCCGTACGGGGACCGGGCCTCGGTGTGGTGCTGCGCTCCCCCGGCCTGCCGGGGGATCAGATCACTTGTAGGAGACCTTGGCGCCGGCAGCCTCGAGGGCGGCCTTCGCCTTGTCGGCGGTCTCCTTGTTGACCTTCTCCAGGACGGCCTTCGGCGCGGCCTCGACCAGGTCCTTGGCCTCCTTGAGACCGAGGCTGGTGAGGGTGCGCACCTCCTTGATGACCTGGATCTTCTTGTCGCCGGCCGACTCGAGGATGACGTCGACCTCGTCGGAGGCCTCCTCCTCGGCCGCGCCGGCGTCGCCGCCACCGGCCGCGGGGGCCGCCGCGACGGCGACCGGAGCGGCGGCCGTGACGCCGAACGTGGTCTCGAACTCCTTCACGAACTCGCTGAGCTCGATGAGGGTGAGCTCCTTGAACGCGTCGAGGAGCTCTGCGGTGCTGAGCTTCGCCATGGTGGCAGTCCTTCCTTAGTTGTTGTCCGCAGCAGGAGCTGCCGTCTCGGCGGAGTCCTCCGCCTGGGGTGCAGCGTCTGCTGCGGCGGCCTCGTCAGGGACGGGGCTGCTGTCGGTCTCGGGCTCCGGATCGGTGCTCGCGCCTGCCGCACCGGCCCCGGCGATGATCGCCGGGTCCTCGGTGGCGGCCTGCTCCAGCGCCGCCAGCAAGCGGGCGGCCTGGGAGAGCGGGGCGGAGACGAGGCTGATGGCCTGCTGCAGGACACCCTGCATGCCACCGGCGACCTTGGCCAGGAGAACCTCGCGGGACTCCAGGTCGGCCAGCCGACGGAACTCGTCGGACGTCATGGACTTTCCGTCCAGGACGCCACCCTTGATGATCAGGAGCGGGTTGGCCCGCGCGAAGTCACGCAGCCCCTTCGCGACGGCGACCGGGTCGCCGTCGATGAAGGCGATCGCCGTGGGCCCGCTGAGGTGCTCCTCCACGCCGGGGACTCCGGCGTTGCGGGCGGCGATCGTGGTGAGCGTGTTCTTCGACACGGCGTAGGTGGCGTCGTCACCGAGCGAACGGCGCAGGTCCTTCAGCGCCTTCACGGTGAGTCCGCGGTACTCGGTCAGCACGGCGCCCTGCGAGCCCTGGAACTTCTCGGTGAGCTCGGCGACCGCGGCTGCCTTGTCCGGCCTCGCCATGGGTCTCCTCCACAACGTCCACGCACTACGGCTGTAGCGCTTCCGAAGGAGCTGGACCCGGCGCGGGGTGGTCACGCGCAGCGAGGTCGGTCAGCGGGACACGTCCACGAGGGGCGTGGTCCTGCTGGCGGTCTCACCTGCGCGGGCCACCCGTACGGGCTCTTCGGGGACCGCCCCGGGGGGCGGCACCGACCAGCGGTCTTCGGCGACGCCCACAGTACCCGGGCGACGGCGCAGCGCCCAAATCACCGCCCCTGACTGTCACATTCTCTGACATCCGTGCGATCAACACGGCGTGTCGGCTTGATCACGGCGCCGTGATCTCTTTCTGAGTTCCCTTCCCAGTTCGGTCTCATGTTGATAACGTCCCGGCTCGTCAGTGCCGACGAAGGAGTGATGGATGAGAACGCTGTTCACCCGTGTGGCGACGGGCGCCCTCGCCGCGGCGGTCTCGACGGGCTTCCTCGTCGCGACCGCGGCCCCCGCGTCGGCCGCCGGCTGCACCACCAGGTTCGACACGTACTCGACGGTCACGGCGGGCACGAAGGGCACCAAGGCTCGTGCGGTCGAGTGCCTGCTCCTGCGTGACGGCTTCCACGCGAGCCAGAACTCCTCCTTCTCCTCCGCCGACGCCGGCCAGCTCCGGCGGTTCCAGAGCAAGCACCTGATCTCCGCCACCGGGGCGAGCGACGCCGCCACCTGGGCCGCCCTCGTGTCCCGGGGGTCCCGGCCCGCGCTGCGGCCGGGCCAGCGGTCGGGCGACGTGCGCCGCCTGCAGCTCGCGCTGCGTGCGCTGGGTCACCCCGAGCTCCCCGGCACCACCCTGTACGGCGACCTGACCGAGGCCGCGGTCAAGGACTTCCAGGGCGACGTCGGTCTCCCGGTGACCGGCCGGACGGGCAGCGCGGAGTGGACGCGCCTGCAGAACGGCTCGGCCAGAGCCGCGGGCAGCACGAGCGGCAGCTCCGGCAAGGCCACCACGAGCAGCAAGGGCAGCAAGGGCAGCAAGGCGCTGGCCTACGCCAAGAAGCAGCTCGGCGAGAAGTACAAGTACGGCGCCGCCGGCCCGGACCGGTGGGACTGCTCGGGGCTCACCATGAAGGCGTGGGCCTCCGCGGGCGTGAAGCTGCCGCACTCCGCCGCGGCCCAGTACCGGATCGGCACGAAGGTCAAGAAGAGCGACCTGCGCCCGGGCGACCTCGTCTTCTTCTACTCCGGCCCCTCGCACGTCGGCATCTACGCCGGCGGCGGCAGGGTCGTGCACTCCCCCAAGCCGGGCTCGAAGGTCAGCTACATCAAGCTCGCGTACATGCCGTGGAAGGGCGCCCGTCGACCCGGCTGACCCGACGCCCGGTCGGGCCCGGCACAGTACGGGTATGAGCGCCCCGGACACCGCCGCACCCCACCAGCCGAACGCGAGCGTGCGGGAGGGCCGCCCCGACGACGTCGGGGACGTCGTGGCCATGGTCCGCGAGCTCGCCGAGTACGAGCGCGCGGCCGACCAGGCGCGGCTCACGCCCGAGCAGCTGCACCGCGCCCTCTTCGAGGGGGCAGGACCCGACGGGCGCACGGCCGCCTACCTGCTGGTGGCGGAGGTGGCGGGCGAGGAGGGGCCGCAGGTCGTCGGCTTCGCGTTGTGGTTCCTGAACTTCTCCACCTGGGAGGGCGTGCACGGGATCTACCTCGAGGACCTCTACGTGCGCCCGGAGCACCGGGGCAGCGGCGCGGGGCGGGCGCTCCTCACCGCCCTGGCGCGGATCGCCACCCAGCGCGGGTACGCCCGCGTCGACTGGTCGGTGCTGACCTGGAACGAGACCGCCATCGGCTTCTACCGCCGCATCGGCGCGCTCGCCCTCGACGAGTGGCGGACCTACCGGTTGACGGGCTCGGCGCTGGCGTCGCTGGCCCGCTGAACCCGGGCGGCGCGCCCGAGGCCGAACCAGCTGGCCCCGGCGCCCAGCAGCAGCGCCACCGCGCCGACGAGCATCGCCGTGCCGAACCCGCGCTGCAACGACGAGGGGTCGTCGGTGCTCGCCCGCGAGAGCCCGGCGACGGCCGGGACGACCGCCACGGCGAGCAGCCCGGCGGTCCGCGCCACCGCGTTGTTGACCCCGGAGGCGGCACCGGAGAGCTGCTCGGGCGCGGCGGCCAGCACCGTCGCCGTCAGCGGCGCGACCGCCAGCGCGAGGCCGAGCCCCAGGAGCACGGCCGAGGGCGCGAGGTCGGTCACCCAGTGGACCTGCGGGCCCAGGCGGGCGGCGAGGCCGAAGGACCCGGCCACCAGCAGGCTCCCCACGCTCATCAGCACCCGCGGACCGGTCCGCACGGCCAGCGCCCCCATCCGCGAGGACAGCAGCAGCATCAAGACCGTGGCCGGCAGCATCGCGGTGCCCGCGGCCAGCGGTGACCAGCCGGCGACGACCTGGAGCTGCAGGACGACGAGGAAGCCGTAGACGCCCAGCCCGCCGTAGATGAAGAAGGTCGCGACGTTGGTCGCGGAGAACACGCGGTCGGCGAAGATCCGCAGGGGCACCAGCGGGTGGGCGCTGCGGTCCTCGACCAGGACGAACGCGACCCCGGCCACCACGCCGAGGACGCCGGCGGCGACGACCGGGGCGGTCCAGCCGCGGCTGCCCGCCTCGGTCAGCGACCACGTGAGCCCGGTCAGGCTCACCACCACCGCGAGCGTGCCCAGCAGGTCGAGCCGGCCGGTCGCGTCGAGGGTGTCGCGCGACTCCGGGACGTGCCGCAGGGTCCCGAGCACCACCACCGCCGCGACGGGCAGGTTGACGAGGAACACCAGCCGCCAGTCGAGCGCGACCAGCCAGCCGCCGAGGAAGGGCCCCACCGCACCGGACAGCCCGGACAGCCCGGCCCACGTCCCGACGGCGCGGGGCTGGTCGGCGGGGTCGAAGGCCGACGACAGGATGGCCAGGCTGCCCGGGGTCAGCAGCGCGGCGCCCACCCCCTGCAGCGCCCGGGCCCCGACGAGGAAGCCCGCCGACGGGCTGGCCGCGCACAGCGCCGACGCCACCGCGAACCACACCACCCCGAGCAGGAAGACGCGGCGCCGGCCCAGCCGGTCGCCGAGCACGCCGCCGAGCAGGATGAGCGCGGCCAGGGTGAGCGTGTAGGCGTTGGTGATCCACTGCAGCGCCACGAAGCCGGCGTCGAGCTCCTCGCCGATGCGGGCCAGCGCCACGTTGACCACCGTCGCGTCGAGGAACGCCATCCCCGACCCGGCGATCGTCGCCGCGAGCACCCAGCGGCCCTGCGCCGTTCCCAGCCGTACGGACCCGGCCACGCCCTGCCACCCCCTGGCCGACCGGTGCCGGCGCGGCGTGCCCCGCGCCTACTCGGCGAACCTGACGAGGGAGACCGTACCGGCCACCGCGAGCACGAAGCCCAGGGCGGCGAGCGGGAGCTGGCCCGGGAGCACGCCGTCGCCGAAGAGCACGACGCCGAGCAGGGAGGGGACGACGAGCTCGAGCATGAACGTCACCGCCGTGACGGTGGTGACGGCGCCGCGCTGCAGGGCCAGCGCGAAGAGCACGGTGCCCAGCACGCCCTGCACGACCACGACCCAGACCAGGGGGTGCGCGAGCGCGGACCAGGCGAAGGGCTCGGCGGAGAACGCGCGCGAGGCGAGGGCGACGCCGGTCCACGCGAGCCCGGCCGCGGCCGCGAGGACCACGGCAGCCACCTTGCGGCGCAGCCGGAGCCCGACCAGGCCGACGGCCACGGGCAGGACGGTGGCGACCAGCAGGACCCACTGCCCCGGCGGCGGCAGCGGCGCCGCGGGACGCGGGTCGGCCGTCACGCAGAGGAGCACGAGACCGGCCCCGAGCCCGGCGAGCGAGCCCCAGTCGCGCCGGCCCAGCCGCTGCCCGCGCAGGGCGGCGATGACCGCCGTCACCCCGACGCTGCCCACGAGGACCGACTGCACCAGGAACAGCGGCAGCCGCTGCAGGGCGACGACGTTGCCCAGGAAGCCCACCCCGTCGAGCCCGAGGCCCACCAGGTACGGCAGCTGGCGCGCGATCCGCGCGATGCCGCCGAGCCCGGTGGCCTCGGCGGTGCGGTTCGCCCCGACCGACTGCAGGAACGATCCGATGCCGTAGCCCAGGCACGCGACGAAGGCCGCGACCCAGCTCAGTGCGAGCACGGGACGCGGCCTCCGGTCAGATCAGCGGCGGTGGGGGGACAGAGCCGTTACTCGGCGTCGGCCTTCACCCGGTTGGGGTCGACCGGGATGCCCGGGCCCATCGTGGTGGAGAAGGTGATCTTCTTGAGGTAGCGGCCCTTGGACGCGCTCGGCTTGAGCCGCAGCACCTCGTCGAGCGCGGCGTAGTAGTTCTGCTGCAGCTGCTCGCTGGAGAACGACGCCTTGCCGATGATGAAGTGCAGGTTGGCGTGCCGGTCGACGCGGAACTCGATCTTGCCGCCCTTGATGTCGGTCACGGCCTTGGCCACGTCGACGGTCACGGTGCCGGTCTTCGGGTTGGGCATCAGGCCGCGCGGCCCGAGGACGCGGCCGAGGCGACCGACCTTGCCCATGAGGTCCGGGGTGGCGACGACGGCGTCGAAGTCGAGGTAGCCGCCGGCGACCTTGGCGATCAGGTCGTCCGAGCCGACCTCGTCCGCACCGGCGTCGAGCGCCTGCTGCGCACGGTCACCGGTGGCGAAGACCAGCACGCGGGCGGTCTTGCCGGTGCCGTTCGGCAGGTTCACGGTGCCGCGGACCATCTGGTCGGCCTTGCGCGGGTCCACCCCGAGGCGCATGGACACGTCGACGGTCTCGTCGAACTTGGCCTTGACGTTCGCCTTGGCGAAGTCGATCGCCTCGTTCGGGCCGTACAGCTTGTCGGCGTCGACCTGCTCGGCGACGGCGTTGTAGTTCTTGCTGCGCTTCATGTCTGGTCCTTTCACTGGCCAGTTCTGGTACGAGCTGCGCGCTCTCCCAGGGACTACGTGGTGTGGTGCTCGACCCCCGCCGCGGGCTTCGTGCGTCCGGACCTCAGCGCCGAGGAACGCCGTCGAGGCGTTCTGAGCGCGATCCGCGAGCCCGCGAGCGGGCGCAGACTACTCGGCGACGGTGACGCCCATCGACCGTGCCGTGCCCTCGACGATCTTCATGGCGGCGTCGACGTCGTTCGCGTTCAGGTCGGGCAGCTTGGTCGTGGCGATCTCGCGGACCTGGTCGCGGGTCAGCCGGCCGACCTTGTCGGTCTGCGGCACGCCCGAGCCCTTGGCGATCCCGGCGGCCTTCTTGATGAGCTCCGCGGCCGGCGGGGTCTTGGTGATGAACGTGAACGAGCGGTCCTCGTAGATCGTGATCTCGACCGGGATCACGGTGCCACGCTGGGCTTCCGTCGCGGCGTTGTACGCCTTGACGAACTCCATGATGTTGACGCCGTGCGGGCCGAGCGCCGTGCCGACGGGCGGCGCGGGCGTCGCGGAACCGGCGTTCAGCGCGACCTTGACGAGCGCGGCGACCTTCTTCTTGGGAGGCATTGCTGTGGGTCCTTCGTGGGTGGGTTGGTGCCTGTGCAGCCCGCGCCCCGGGGTGACCCGGGGCGGGAGGGCTAGATCTTCTGGATCTGCGGGAAGGTCAGGTCGACCGGGGTCTCACGACCCAGGATCTCGACGAGGGCCTTGAGGCGCTGGTTGTTGACGTTGATCTCGGTGATGGTGGCGTGCACGCCCGCGAACGGACCGTCCACGACCATCACGGAGTCCCCGACCGCGAAGTCGGCGACCTCGACCTTCTTCTTGCGGCGCGACGACGGCGTCTCGGCACCGGCGGTCGCGGCGGCCACGACGGACGGGGCCAGCATCTTCTCGACCTCGTCCAGGCTCAGCGGCACGGGCGAGTTCGAGTGGCCGACGAAGCCGGTGACCGAGGGCGTGTGGCGCACGGTCGACCAGGACTCGTCGGTCAGGTCCATGCGGACGAGCACGTAGCCGGGGAGCACCGTGCGGCGGACCTGCTTGCGCTGGCCGTTGCGGATCTCGGTGACCTCTTCGGTGGGGACCACGATCTCGTAGATGTAGTCCTCCATGTTCAGCGAGGACACGCGGTTCTCGAGGTTCTGCAGCACCCGGTTCTCCATGCCGGAGTAGGTGTGCACCACGTACCAGTCGCCCAGCTTGGAGCGCAGCTCCGTGCGGAACGTCTCCAGCGCGGCGGCGCCGGCGTCGTTCTCGTCGTCGGGCTCGTCCTCGTCGTCCTCCGCCTCGGGCTCGGTGCCGAAGTCGAGGTCGATGTCGCCGTCGGCCTCGGGCTCCTCGGTGCTCGAGGTGCCGCCGAAGTCGAGGTCGATGTCGACGTCGCCCTCGGTGCTCGAGGAGGAGGTGCTCGGACCGAAGTCGATGTCGAAGTCGGTGTCGCCCTCCGAAGCGGCGTCGGTGGTCGGGGCAGAGCCTTCCGTCGACCCCGCCTCAGGGCGTGTGTCGTCGTCGAAGGTGTCGGGCACGTCAGTCGTCTCCAGGTGTTTCGGGGTGCGGGCGGGGCTCAGCTGAAGACCGTGAAGATCAGCTTGCCGATGCCCAGGTCGAGCAGGCTCACGTACGCGATGATGAACAGCACGAAGACCAGCACGACCAGGAAGTAGTTGCCGAGCTGCTGGCCGGTCGGGTAGACGACCTTGCGCAGCTCGCCGACGGACTGCTTGACGAAGGCCGCCGGGGTGGTGCGCCGCTCCTCGGGGGCCGCGTCGCGCTTGGCGGTCGGCGTCCCCTTCGGCGTCGGGCCGGACGTGCGGGCCCGGGCGGAGGAACCGCCGCCGGTCGTGGCACCGACGCCCGCGGTCTCGAGCTCGGCGGGCTCGAGGTCGTCGGAGGCGACGTGCCCCGAGCCCGACGCGTCGGACTCGGTGAGCTCGGCGGGGAGGTCGGCGTCGTCCGACGACGGGCCCGAGGGCACCGTCTCGTCCTTGTCTGCCACAGGTCCTCCCGGTCGTCTCGTTCGCGTTCGCAGGGCAAGAGGGACTTGAACCCCCAACCTTCGGTTTTGGAGACCGATGCTCTGCCAGTTGAGCTATTGCCCTCCGGTGACCGTCACCTCGCCTCGCCGACCCGGTCCCGGGCACAGCGGAGCAGGGGTCCTGCCACCAAGAGTGTGAGTGTAGTCCAGGGTCGCAGCAGGGGCGAACCGCGCCGCCTACTCCCCCAGCCGCTGCTCCGTCGCCGCCAGCAGCACGCAGGTGGCCAGGCCGTCGATCGCGGCAGCCACGTCGGCGGGGGCCGGCATCGAGGGCGCGATGCGGATGTTGCGGTCGCGGGGGTCGCGCCCGTAGGGGAACGCGGCGCCGGCGGCGGTCATGGCGATGCCGGCCTGCTTGGCCAGCGCGACGACCCGCGAGGCCGTGCCGTCGGGCACGTCCAGGCTGATGAAGTAGCCGCCCTCGGGGTCGGTCCACGTGGCCAGCTCGTGCTCGCCGAGGCGCTTGGTGAGGATCTCGGCCACCTGGTCGAACTTGGGCCGCAGGATCTCGCGGTGCGCGCGCATCAGGCGCCGCACGCCCTCGGCGTCGCGGAGGTAGAGCGCGTGGCGCAGGTGGTTGAGCTTGTCCGGGCCGATGGTCCGTACGGCGAGGTGGCCGAGGTACCAGGCGACGTTGGCCGCGCTGCCCCCGAAGAAGGAGACGCCGGCGCCGGCGAAGGTGATCTTGGAGCTCGAGGCGAAGACGAACACCCGGTCGGGGTGCCCGGCCGCGTCGGCCAGCCCGAGCACGTCGATCGCGGGCCGCTCGTCGTCGGTGAGGTGGTGCACGGCGTACGCGTTGTCCCAGAAGATGCGGAAGTCCGGCGCCGCGGTCTCCATCTCCACGAGGGCGCGCGTGACGTCCTCGGAGTAGACCGCGCCGTCGGGGTTGGCGTAGGTCGGCACGACCCACATGCCCTTGACGCTGGGGTCGTCGGCCACGAGCGCGCGGACCTGGTCGAGGTCGGGGCCGTGCGGGCCGAGGTCGACCGGGACCATCTCGATGCCGTACGCCTCGCACAGCGCGAAGTGGCGGTCGTAGCCGGGCACCGGGCAGAGGAACTTCACCGGCCGGTCCACCCAGCGCGGCCCGTCGGTGGTGCCCTTGAGCAGGCTGAAGACCAGCGCGTCGTGCATGATCGACAGGCTCGCGTTGTCGCCGGCGACGAGCTGCGCGGCCGGGACGCCCAGCAGCGGGGCGAAGATCTCGCGGACCTCCACCAGGCCCTGCGTGCCGCCGTAGTTGCGGCAGTCGACGCCGGCGGCGTCGGTGTGGCGGCCGGCGCCGGGGAGCTCGAGCAGCTCGTTGGACAGGTCCAGCTGCGCCGCCGAGGGCTTGCCGCGGGTGAGGTCGAGCGTGAGGCCACGGGCCCGCAGGGCGTCGTACGCCTCGCTCGACTCCGTGTGCAGGGCGACCAGCTCGTCGCGGGACAGCTCGGACAGGCGCATGGCTGCGATCCTATCGAGCGCCCGGACGGCGCCCCTGCCATTCTTGGCGGGTGACAGCGTCGTCGAAGACCCAGCCGGCGGGCCCCGCCACGCGGGCGCGGACCAACCTCGCGCACTGGTTGCGCGAGCGCGCGCAGAGCCACCCCCACGCCGTCGCCGTGCGTCAGGGCGCCACCCACCTGACCTACGCCGAGCTCGACCGGGCCTCTGCCGCCTTCGCCGGGCGGCTGCGCGACCTGGGCGTCGTCCCGGGCGACCGCGTGGCCCTCGTGGCGCCCAACGTGCTCGCGTTCCCCGTCGCCTACTACGCGGTCCTGCGCCTCGGCGCCGTCGTCGTGCCGATGAACCCGCTGCTCAAGGCCGGCGAGGTCGCGTACACGCTGCGCGACGCCGGGGCGCGCGTGGTCGTCGTCTTCGCCCTCTTCGCCGAGCAGGTCGGCGCCGCGGGCGCCCAGACCGGCACCGAGGTGGTCGTCGTCGCCCCCGGCGAGCTGGAGGCCGCGCCCCCGGGCGACGACGGGTCCGGCGACGGGTCCGGCGACGGGCTCGACCTGGAGGTGGTCGAGCGCTCGCCCGAGGACGTCGCGGTCATCCTCTACACCTCGGGCACGACCGGCCGCCCGAAGGGCGCGGAGCTCAGCTTCGCCAACCTGCGCAGCAACGTGCTCGCCTGCGTGGAGACGCTCTTCCTCAACGGGCCCGACGACGTGCTGTTCGGCGGGTTGCCGCTCTTCCACTCCTTCGGCCAGACCTGCGCCCTGAACACCGCGGTCGCCGGCGGCTCCTGCCTGACCCTGCTCCCGCGCTTCGACCCGGGCGAGGCGCTGGAGGTGGTCACCCGCGACCGCGTCACGATCTTCCTCGGCGTCCCGACGATGTACATGGCGCTGCTCGGCGTCGCCGACCCCGACGCGTACGACACCAGCAGCGTGCGCCTCGGCGTCTGCGGCGGCTCGTCGCTGCCCGTCGAGGTGCTGCACGGCGTGGAGGAGGCCCTCGGGCTGCAGGTCCTCGAGGGCTACGGGCTGTCGGAGACCTCGCCGGTCGCGTCCTTCAACCACCCCGACCGGCCGCGCAAGGCCGGTTCGGTGGGGGTGCCGATCCGCGGCGTCGAGATGGCGCTCGCCCGGCCCCCGCAGGAGGACGACGAGCCGGGCCCGGCGGCCGGGGTCGAGCTGCTCGACCCGGCGGACACCGACGCGGTCGGCGAGGTCGTCGTCCGCGGCGAGAACGTCATGCTGGGCTACCACGGCAACGCCGAGGCGACGCGGGAGGCGGTCCGCGAGGGCTGGTTCCACACCGGCGACCTCGCCCGGCGCGACGCCGACGGCTACTACTTCATCGTCGACCGGGTGAAGGACCTGATCATCCGCAACGGGTTCAACGTCTACCCCCGCGAGGTCGAGGAGGTGCTGTACGCGCACCCGGCCGTCGCCGAGGCCGCCGTCGTCGGGATGCCCGACCCGGTGCACGGCGAGGAGGTCGGTGCGCTCGTGCAGCTGAAGGAGGGCGCGGAGGTCTCCGAGGACGAGCTGCGCGACTTCGTCGCCGAGCAGGTCGCCGCCTTCAAGTACCCGCGGGTGGTCCGCTTCGGGCCCGTGCCCAAGGGCCCGACGGGCAAGGTCCTCAAGCGCGAGATCCACCTGGAGCGCTAGGCCGCGGGCCGGCCGGCAGGACGACGGAGAAGCGGCACCAGCCCTCCGGCGTCGCGCCGGCGCTGATCGTGCCGCCGTGCAGGTCGACGATCGCCGCGCTGATGGCGAGGCCGAGCCCGCTCCCGCCCGCCTCGCGAGCCCGGCCGGGCTCGAGCCGGACGAAGCGCTGGAACACCCGTTCGCGGTCGCCCTCCGGCACCGGCGGGCCGTCGTTGTCGACGTCGACGCGGACGCCGTCGGCCGTGGGGTGCACGGTGACGACGACCGTCGACGCCGCGTGGCGCACGGCGTTGTCGAGCAGGTTGCGGAAGACCTGGCTGAGGCGCCCGGCGTCGCCCGCGACCTGCACCGGCGGCAGCTCCGCCCGGACCTCGGCCCCGCCCAGGGCCCGGAGCCGCCGCACCTCGCCCTCCAGCACGTCGTCGAGGTCGACGTCGCGCAGGGCGGGCAGGAGGGTGTGCGCGTCGGCCTTGGCCAGCGTCAGCAGGTCCTCGACCAGGCCCTGCAGCCGTTCCACCTCGGTGCGCAGCACCGGCCCGAGCTCGAGCCGGCCCACCGCCCCGCGGTCGTCGGAGGCCAGGTCGAGCGCCGTGACCAGGGTGGCCAGCGGGCTGCGCAGCTCGTGGCCCGCGTCGGAGAGGAAGCCCCGCAGCGCGTCGTCGGAGACCTGGAGGCGTTCGAGCATCGCGTTCATGGTCTGCGCGAGCAGCGCGACCTCGTCCCCCGTCGGCGGCACGGGCACCCGGGCCCGGAGGTGCTGCGCGTCGACCGCGGCGACCTGGCGCCGGATCTGCTCGACCGACTCCAGCGAGCGCCCGACGAGGAACCGCACGGCGAGGCCGACCAGGACCAGCAGCAGCGGCACCGCCAGGAGCAGGAGGAGCGCGACCGTCCGCACCGTGTCGGCCTGCACCTGGACGGGCGCCGCCACGACCACCCAGTAGGGCTGCCCGCCCCTGGAGACCCGGCTGACGGCCACCAGGTGGTCGTCGTCGTCGTCGAGCAGCGGCAGGGCCGGCAGCGCGCCGATGACGGTCCGGTCGCCGGTCGGGCGCAGCGTGGACAGCGGCGCCGCCGCCAGCCGGGGGTCGGAGGTGGCGACCACCCGGTCCTGCGCGTCGACGATCTGGGTCACCTCGCCGCGCCGGCCGCCGCGCTGGACGGCGAGGGTCGCGGCCCGCAGCCCGTCGCTGCGGACGAGCGCGGTGACGTCGCTGGTGCGGTTCGCCACCTCCGTGCGCACCGTGGCGACGAGGGCGGCCTGCAGGAGCACCAGCAGGACGGCCGAGCCGGCCAGCAGCGCGACGCCGACGACGACGACGGCGGTCACCACCGAGCGGCGGCGCAGGCCCCAGCGCGCCGGTCCCCAGACGCGCAGCGCGCCGGTCCGGGGCTCCGCGTCCGCGGTCGGCGGCGGCGCGGACGGGGTCGCTCCGATCACCGCCCCAGTGTGGTGCCAGCGGCCGGGCCGCCGGAGCCGGGCGACGCGCCCGCCGGGGCGCGGTCGGGCAGGGGTCCGGGCAGGGGTCCGGGCAGGGCGGGCTCGGGCAGGGCGGGCCAGGTCGACAGCAGCGTGGCGGCCACGCCGACGGCGGCGGCGCCGAGCAGCCAGCCGCCCAGCACGTCGGTGGGCCAGGCCTGCGGACGGTCGAGCTGCCCCCAGGCCGCGACCGTGGTCAGCACCAGCCCGGCGGCGAGGCAGAGGAGGCGAGCGGCCGTACGCCGGACGAGGAGCACCCCGACGAGGGCGAGGCCTCCCCACAGCGCGACCGCGGCCGCGGTGCGCACCGAGGGGAAGGACCCGTCGAAGAGCGGCAGCCCGATCAGCACCCGCGGCGAGGGGCGGACGTCGAGGGCGAGGGCGAGCAGCTGGACCAGCGCCGTGGTCGCGACGGCCTCGGCCAGGAGGCCGGCGCCGAGCAGCGGGCGCCGGGCGCCGCGCCACAGGGCGGCGACGGCCAGGACGGCGACGCCGACGACGAGCACCGGGGCGGCCAGGTCGCCGGCGAGCGCGGCCAGGGACGCCGTCGCCCCGCCCGGGGTGGGCAGGTCACGGCGGAGCACCCGGTCGAGGTGGTCGTGCCCGCCGCTGCGGACCACGCCGACCGTGAGGACGGTGAAGAGCACGAGCGCGCCGACGGCCAGCCCGGCCCCCGTCCACGCGACGACCCGCCCGTACGGTCCGGCGTCGGCGGGCGCCCCGGACGGTGACGCGGCGGGGACCGGCGCCCCGGCCCCCGCGGCCCGGGGCCGGGGCCGGACCGGCGGGCACGAGGCGTGGGGCATGGCCGATCGTCCCCACCGCGACCTGTGGTCACCCTGAGCAGGGCAGCGCAGGCGGGGCAGGCCGGCAGGTCGGGTGGCCCCGCGTACGGTCCTGCTCAGCCGCGCCACAGGAGCGCGGTCCAACGTCGACCCCGGACCCGCGCGCAGGGGCGGGACCGGGCACCGAGGGGTCCGGGCGGGAAGGTGGAGCGATGCGGGTGCTGCTGGTGGAGGACGAGGCCCTGCTGGCCCGGACCGTCGTGGCCGGGCTGGTCGCGGAGGGCTTCCGCGTCGACCACCACGCGAACGGCGTCGACGGGCTGTGGGCCGCCACCGAGGACCACTACGACGTCGTGGTCCTCGACATCATGCTGCCCGGGCTGAACGGCTACGACGTGCTCAAGCAGCTGCGCGCCCGCGAGGTCTGGACCCCGGTGCTGATGCTCACGGCCAAGGACGGCGAGTACGACCAGACCGACGCCTTCGAGCTCGGGGCCGACGACTACCTGACCAAGCCGTTCGCGTTCTCGCTCCTGGTCGCCCGCCTGCACGCCCTCTCCCGGCGCGGGCCGGGCACGCGTCCGACGGTGCTGCGGGTGGGTTCGCTGGCCCTCGACCCGGTGCGGCGCACCGTGCACCGCGGCCCGACCGAGGTGCCGCTGACCGCACGGGAGTTCGGCCTGCTGGAGTACCTGGCCCGCAACGCCGGCGCGACGCTGACCAAGGGCCAGATCCTCGACAACGTGTGGGACCCCGCCTTCGAGGGCGGGTCGAACGTCGTCGAGATCTACGTCGGCTACCTGCGGCGCAAGATCGACGAACCCTTCGGGCTCAGCACCCTGACGACGGTCCGGGGGGTCGGCTACCGTCTGGTGGCCGACGACCCCGACACCCCTGTCCGGGTGCCGGTCGGGCCGCTGCGCGGGCGCGGCGCACGTCGCTGACGACGGGCCCGTCCCGCAGGCCCGACGAGCAGCTCGGGCGTCCGGTGTCCCTCAGCCGCCCGGCGTGAAGGAGGTCGGCAGGTTCGGCTGCTCGACCTGCGCGACGAAGGCGCTGGTCGGACCGAGGTGCAGCGTGCGCCCCTCCACCTCGACCGACCCCACCGTGAGCAGCTCCCGCGTGACGGGCTCGTCGAGGGCCACCTCGGCGGCGTCCTGACCGAAGTTCACGACCACGACCGCGTCGTCGCGCCGCAGCACCAGCCAGCCCTCGTCGTCGTCGAAACGGGCGTGGCCGGCGTCGAAGCGCGGGTCGGTGAAGGCCGGCACGGTGCGGCGGATCTCGAGCAGGCGTCGGTAGAGGTCGAGCACCGTGGCGTGCTCGCCCCGCGTGGGCTCGGACCAGTCGAGCTTGGAGCCGTGGAAGGTCTGCGGGTCCTGGGGGTCGGGGAGGTTCGAGGTGTCCCAGTCCATCGCCTTGAACTCCTCCTTGCGCCCCTCCTGCACCGCCGCCGCGAGCTCGGGCTCGCTGTGGGAGGTGAAGAACTGCCACGGGGTGCTCGCCCCCCACTCCTCGCCCATGAAGATCATCGGCGAGAAGGGGCTGAGCAGGGTGACGACCGCGGCGATCGAGAGCTGCTCGGTGCTCAGCCGGGCCGACAGCCGCTCACCGGTGGCCCGGTTGCCGATCTGGTCGTGGTTGTCGGAGCAGACGACCAGGCGCCAGGTGCGCGTCCGGAGGGTGTCGATCGGGCTGCCGTGGCTGCGGCCCCGGAACGACGAGCGCGTGCCGGTGTGGAAGAAGCCCGCCTCGGTGACCTTGCCGAGCGCGTCGAGGGACTCGAAGTCGGCGTAGTAGCCGCTCGTGTCCCCGGTCAGGCTGACGTAGAGGGCGTGGTGGAAGTCGTCGCTCCACTGCGCGTCGAGCCCGTAGCCGCCGCCCTCGCGCGAGGTGATCAGGCGCGGGTCGTTGAGGTCGGACTCGGCGATCAGCGTGAGGGGGCGGCCCACGAAGGCGCTGAGCACCTCCGCCTCGATGGCCAGCTCCTCGAGGATGTGGGTCGCGCGGGTGTCGTGCAGGGCGTGCACGGCGTCGAGGCGCAGGCCGTCGACGTGGTAGTCGCGCAGCCACTGGTGGACGTTGTCGACGATGTAGGCGCGGACCTCGTCGGAGTCCTCGCCGTCGAGGTTCGGCGACTCGCCCCAGGTGTTGGTGCCACCGACGTTGAGGTAGGGACCGAACTCGGGCAGGTAGTTGCCGCTCGGTCCCATGTGGTTGTAGACGACGTCCTGGATGACGCCCAGGCCCCGGGCGTGGCAGGCGTCGACGAAGCGCTGGTAGGCCTCCGGGCCGCCGTAGGCCTCGTGGACGGCGAACCACAGGACGCCGTCGTAGCCCCAGTTCCAGGTGCCGTTGTAGTCGTTGACCGGCATGATCTCGACGAAGTCGATGCCGAGCTCGACGAGGTGGTCGAGGCGCTCGACGGCCGCGTCGAGCGTGCCGTCGGGGGTGAACGTCCCGACGTGCATCTCGTAGATGACGCCGCCGGGCAGCTGCCGGCCCGTCCAGCGCTCGTCGGTCCAGGCGAAGGCGAAGGGGTCGTAGGTGCGCGACCAGCCGTGCACGCCCTCGGGCTGGCGGCGCGAGCGCGGGTCGGGGCGCACCTCGCCGGAGCCGTCGAGCTCGTAGCCGTAGTCGAACTCGCCGACGCCGGGCTCGCCGGAGGGACCGGCGGGCACGGTCCCGTCGACGGTCCACCAGCCCTCGTCGTCGCGGACCATCGGCACGGTGGTCGCGGTGCCGCCCACGGGGCGGACGTGCAGCGTCACTGCGCTGGGCACGGGCGCCCACACGGCGAACTGGGGGATGCTCACGGCGTCGTCACTCCTGGTCAGAAAGGATCGTGCTGGTCAGGGCGGCGCGTTGACCGCCGCTGACCGTACCGGTGATCCTCGCGCACGTGCAGCGGGTCTCGCGGGGTCCCGGCGGCGGGTCAGAGCTCGCAGCCGACGAGCACCGGCTCGGGCTCGAGGGTGATGCCGTACGCGCCGCGGACCCCGTCGCGGACCTCGCGGGCCAGCGCCAGCACGTCGCTCGACGTCGCGGAGCCCCGGTTGGTCAGCGCGAGGGTGTGCTTGGTGGAGAGACGGGCCGGCCCCTCGCCGAAGCCGCGGCCGAAGCCCGCGTGCTCGATCAGCCATGCGGCGCTCGTCTTCACGCGGCCGTCGGGCTGGGCGAACCGGGGTGCGGCCTCGGGCAGCGCCGCGGCCGCCGCGTCGTCGAGCACCGGGTTGGTGAAGAACGAGCCCGCGCTCCAGGTGTCGGGGTCGAGGTCGTCGAGCACCATGCCCTTGGACCCGCGCAGCCCGAGCACGGCCGCGCGCACGTCGGCCGCGGGCACCCGCGTCCCGACCTCCACGCCGAGGACCCGGGCGAGCTCGGCGTAGCGCACCGGCGCGGACAGCGAACCCAGCCGCAGCTGGAAGGTCACGTCGAGCACCACGTAGCGGCCGGGCTGGGCCTTGAAGACCGAGCTGCGGTAGCCGAACCCGCACTCCACCGCGAACAGCGTGCGCACGGTGCCGGTGCTGCGGTCGAGGGTGCGCACGGTGGTGATGTGCTGGCCGACCTCGGCGCCGTAGGCCCCGACGTTCTGGATGGGGGTCGCGCCGGTCGAGCCGGGGATGCCGGACAGGGCCTCGAGCCCGCTGAACCCGCGGTCGACGCTGAGCGCGACGAGGTCGTCCCAGGGCTCCCCCGCCTCGACGGTCAGCACCGCGCCGGAGCAGGCCGCGACGTCGTCGTGCACGCCGCGGCTCGCGACCTTGACGACGGTCCCGTCGAAGCCGCCGTCGCCCACGAGGAGGTTGGACCCGCCGCCGAGCACCAGGACCGGCTCGCCGGCGGCGTCGAGCGCGCGGACGACCGCGACCAGCTCGGCGCTCGTCGTGACCTCGACCAGGTCGCGGGCCGGGCCGCCGACCCGGAGCGTGGTCTGGGTCGCGAGCGGGACGCCGTGGCGGGCCGCGAGCCCGCCGGGCGCGGTGGTCGTCACGCGGGGTCCATCCCGAGGACGACGCGGGCCGCGCCGAGCACCCTCTCCCCGCCGCAGGTCGCCTCGAGGCTGACCGTGGTGGTCTCGGCGTCCGCGGCGGTGACGGTCCCGGTGATGCTCAGCTCGGCACCCACGCCGTCGTCGGGCACGGGCACGGGCTTGGTGAACCGCACCCCGTACGACACCAGCCGGGCGTCCGGGCCGGCCCAGGCCGTGACCGCGCGGGCGGCGACGGCCATGGTGAGCATGCCGTGGGCGACCACGCCGGGCAGCCCGAGCGCGGTCGCCGCGTGGTCGGAGTAGTGGATCGGGTTGAAGTCGCCGGACGCGCCGGCGTAGCGGACCAGCGTCTCGCGGGTGAGGTGCGCGGTGAGGGGCGGCAGCGCCGTCCCGACGGTGCCGACGGCGGCCCCCGTGTCGACCCCCGCGTCGCCCCCCACGTCGACGCCCGCGCCGGGCCCGGCGCTCACGCCGCCGCCTCGCGGGTGTGCAGGAAGGTCGAGGCGGCACTGAGGACCGGGGCGCCGAGGGCGTCGTCGACGTCCACGGTCACCGACACGAGCTCGGCCGCACCGCGGACGCGCACCTTGTCGATGCGCAGCGTCGCGGTGACCACGTCGCCGGAGCGCAGCGGCCGGGCGTAGCGGAACTGCTGGTCGGCGTGCACGACGCGGCGCAGGCTGAGGTCGAGCTCGGGGTCGGTGAACAGCGCGTCCCAGGCGGCGTTGGTGACGACGGCGGCGAAGGTCGGCGGCGCGGGCGGGTGGGCCTCCTCGAGGAGGTCGGGCTCCCCGACGGCCGCGGCGAACTCCGCCAGCTTGACCCGGGTGACCTCGTACGGCGCGGTCGGCTCGTACACCTTGCCGGCGTGGTCGGGCGTGATGGGCACGGCCCCGAGGTTACTGGTCCCGCGCGGTGGCGTAGCGGCGCAGGACGAGCGGGGCGGCGAAGGCGCCGAGCGGTTCGACGAACGGCCACCCGCGCTCCTCGGCCAGCCGGCGCACCGGGTCGAGCAGCAGCCCGTCGGCGAGGAAGAGCGGCCAGAGCGCGACCGGCTCGGCGAGGTCGGCGACCACGGCGTCCAGGCGGGGGTCGCAGGTGGCGAACGCCTCCCGCACGCGTCCGCGCCGTGCGGCGGCGAGCCGGGCGGCGAGGTCGGCCACGGCCGCGTTGGCCTCGGCCCGCGAGGACCCGACGGCGAAGAGGGCCGCGTCGAGGTCGCCGTCGGCCTCGGCGGCGTCCATCGCCGTGCGGAGCACGTCCGCGACGTCGTCGCCGGTGCCCAGGACGTCGGCCACGACGAGCTCGACGCCGCTCGTCCGGCCGGCCTGCGCGACGGCCTCCGGGACGTCGACCCGGGCGTGGAAGGCCTCGGTGAACAGCAGCGGCACGACCACCGCGCGGGTGTGGCCCTCCTCGGCGAGGAGGCCGGCGACGGTGGCGAGGTCGGGCTCGGCGAGGTCGAGGTACGCGGTGCGGGCGGGCACGCCGGCGGCGCCCCCGACCGCGATCATCAGCGCCTCGACCGCGTCGGCGCCGCGCGGGTGGCGGCTCCCGTGCGCGAGACCGACGACGGGCACGACGGAACCGGCCCGGGAAGCCGACGAGCCGCCCGCGTCAGCGGACGGCTCGTGGAAGGAGACCATGGCGGGAGGGTCCCCCGCCGACCTCAGCGGGTCTCGCGGTGGACGGTGTGACGACGGTCCTTGGGGCAGAACTTCTTGAGCTCCAGCCGGTCGGGGTCGTTGCGCCGGTTCTTCTTGGTGATGTAGTTGCGCTCCTTGCACTCCGTGCAGGCGAGCGTGATCTTCGGTCGGACGTCCGACGACTTGGCCATGGTGGTGCTTCTTCCTGATGGGGTGCCCGGACCGACTGTGTGATGCCCGAGCCCTGGTGCCCCTCGCGGGGCGGGTGCTGCTGGTCGTGCTGGGTCTGGCGCGTAGCGGGAGCGGGACTCGAACCCGCGACACAGCGATTATGAGCCGCTTGCTCTACCGCCTGAGCTATCCCGCCGTGGTCGGGCTACCGGGTGACCGGTCGGCCCGCCCGGCGCTCGCGCCGGCTGGGCCGCCGGTGCGCGGCGGCACCGGAACCTTCTGACCGAGCCCCCATGCGGAATCGAACCGCAGACCTTCTCCTTACCATGGAGACGCTCTGCCTACTGAGCTATAGGGGCGCTGCTTGCACAGCATCGGTGCCCTGCCCTGGGGCCCGGCACCGGCGCACAAAGATACACGGGATCCGCGGCCCGAAGCGAACCGAGACCGCGCGCGGGACCTGCCGCGGGCGACGGGCCCAGGCCGAGGACGTCGCGGAGGGGTGCAGCGGCGCGGCCGTGCCTCAGCGGTCGCAGCCCCCGGCCTTGTCGGCGCGGACGTAGGGCACCGAGATCTCGACGGTGCCCTTGAACGCGTACGGGTCCTCGCCCGCCACCAGCACGACGTCGCGGAAGTCGGCGATGGCCGGCCACTCGTCGTCGGCCGGTCGGCGCCACGGCAGCAGCGACTCCGCGCTCATGTAGTGGTTGACCAGCGCGCGCCGGTAGCCGTGGCGGCCCGAGTTCTGCAGCGAGCGGTGCAGCAGGTAGCCGTTGAAGATCACCGCCGTCCCGCGCGGGACCTCGACCGGCACGGCCTGGTCGTCGGTGTAGGGGAAGGCGTAGGCCTCGGTCGTGCAGTCGAACGCGGGGTCGTCCTGGTCGCGCGCCGGGTAGAGCACGCCGCGCCGGTGCGAGCCGGGCAGCACCCACAGGCACCCGTTCTCGACGGTCGCGTCGTCGAGGGCGACCCAGACCGCGGTCAGGGAGCGGTCCCGGGTGGGGATGAAGAACTCGTCCTGGTGCCAGGCCTGGCCCGGTTTGCCCTCGCTCTTGATGAAGAGCATCGACTGCATCGCCTTGACGTTGGGCCCGATGACCCTGACCAGCGCCTCGACGGCCCTCGGCGCGCTCATCGCCGCGCGCGCCGCGGCCGAGACCTTGTGCGGGTAGTGGACGCACAGGTGGCGGCGGAGCAGCTCGTCGTCGTCGAGGGGCTCCGCGGAGGCCGGCACCGGGTCCTCGGCGCGACCGCCGTCGAGCGGGTCGCCGTAGGCCAGCGCCCCGAAGTCGCCGCGGCACAGCCGGACGGCGTCCGCGTTCACCGCGTCGACCTCGTCCGGGGCCAGCGCGTCCGCCAGCAGCGCGAAGCCGTGCGTCTCGACGTGGAGCGCGAGCTCGTCGTCGGCGCGCTCGAAGATGCGCAGGCCGGCGGGGGTGGTCGGGTGCGTCTGCCTCGCCTGGACGGCGGTCATGGTGGGGCCTCTCTGGCCGGTGGGACATCAGTGGGACAGGGGTGGGACACGGGTGGGACACGGGTGGGACAGTTGGCCGGGCTTTGGTGGGTCACGGGCCGACGTCACCGGTCACTGCCTGCCCAAGACTCGCAGGGCCGACCGCTCCGATCGATGCCCGGGACCGACGCCTTACTGTCTGATCGTGACCTCGCCGGTGCCACTCCTCGACCCCCTGCCGGGCGTCGGGGTCGGCGGGGCCGGGGTGGTGCAGGTGATCGACTACGCCCCCGGCTCCAGCTTCGGTCCACGCCGGCTGGTCGACCACGAGCTCGTCTGGCTCCTCGCCGGGTCGGCCACCTGGACGGTCCACCGGCCGGGAGCCCGCGCGGACCTCGTCGGGCAGGCGCCCCTGACGCTCCGGCCCGGCACGCTGCTGCTGGCGCCGAGCGGCGTGACGGACTCCTTCCGGTGGGACCCCGAGCACCCGACGCGGCACGTGTGGGCGCACCTCCGGGTCGACGACCCCGGCGCGCTCCCCGACCCGGCCGGCTGGCCGCTCACCCGCGACCTGGCCGTCCACCCCGTCCTCGACGGGCTGTGCCGCTACCTGGTCGACCTCGCCGCCCAGCCGCTGCCGGACGCCCGCCGCCGCAGCGACCAGCTGCTGGCCCTGCTGCTCGACCTGTTCGTCCGCGGTCCGCTGGCGGAGGCGCCGCCGCCGGCGGTCCCGCCGCTGGTGGCGACGGCCGTCGAGGCCGCCCGCCGGATCTGGACGAGCGAGGGGATCCGGCTCGTCGAGGTCGACGAGCTCGCCCGTGCCGCCAACGTCTCCGTGGGCCACCTGCACCGCACCTTCCGCCGGCACCACGGCTGCGGACCCGCGCACGCGCTGGAGCTCGTCCGGCTCTCTCGTGCCGCGGTGATGGTGCAGCGCAGCAACGCGTCCCTGGCCGAGGTGGCGACGGCGACCGGGTTCGCGAACGCCTACCACCTGTCACGGCGCTTCCGCGCGGCGTACGGGGTCCCGCCGGGCACCTACCGGCGCAGCCGTCCGGACGCCGACCCCCTCGGGCCGGTCCGCGACGCCGGGCTGGTCGCCGTCGCGAACCTGCTGGCCCGGGATTGAGCAGACGCGTCGGTGCGGGGCAGCGGGGCACGTCCTAGGGTGCCGCCGGTGAGGACCCGCGAGCAGCGCACCACCATCCCCGCCGGCGACGTCGAGATCCAGGCGGTGGTCATCGAGCCCGTCGGACGGCCGGCGCGGGTCGGCGTCCTCTACTTCACCGACATCTTCCAGCTCACCGAGTCGACGCTGCGGACCGCGCGCCGGCTGGCCGCGGAGGGCTTCCTGGTCTGCCTGCCCGAGATCTACCCACGCTCCTTCGCGGGCGTGGCCCTGGAGTTCGACGACGCCGGCAAGGCCGAGGGGCTGGCCGGGGCGGCCGGGACCACGACCGCCCAGTTCGACGCGGACCGCGCCGCCGTCCTCGACCACCTGGCGGCGCGCGACGACCTCGACGAGATCGCGGCCGTCGGCTTCTGCCTCGGCGGGCACCTCGCCTTCCGGGCGGCCTTCGACGCGCGGGTCGCCGCCACCGTCTGCTTCTACCCCACCGGCCTGCACGACGGGAAGCTCGGCGCCGACGTGGCCGACTCCCTCGACCGGGCGGGCGAGGTCCGGGGCCGGCTGATGGTGGTCTTCGGCAGCGCGGACCCGCACGTCCCCGCGCCGGCGCGGCTGCAGACGCTCACCGCGCTGTACGAGGCCGGGCACACCGAGCTCGAGCTGCACGTCTTCTCCGGCGGCGAGCACGCCTTCCTGCGCGACGTCGGTGCCCGCCACGACCCGGAGCTCACCGACCGCGCCCTGGTGGAGGCGGTGTCCTTCCTGCGCGGCCGCTCCTGAGCCGGGCCCGACGGGAGCACCGGCCCCGGAGCGTGTCACCAGGTGAGGGTGGGCGTCCTGCCGGGGTCGGCACGCGGGGCGCTCGTCGAGCGGCACAGCGTGAGCATTCCGGGGGGCACCGTGGCGAGGGTGCAGCCGGCGTCTTCGTCGCTCCGGACGTCCAGGCTCGGACGTCGAGGGCTCGTACGCCCGCCCCTCCAGGGCGACGGACACCGGCCCGCGGAGACCGTGGACGACGGCGGCGGACGGACCGCTCCTGGGCGTCAGTCCGTCACGCCTCGACATCGGCGTGGCAGGTGTTGGGTTCGAACCAACGTAGGCGATGCCGGCAGATTTACAGTCTGCTCCCTTTGGCCACTCGGGCAACCTGCCATGCCGGGCGAACCCGGCGGAGCGTCACCCTACCAACGCATCCCGAGCGCCCGCGAACCCGTTCGCCGCGCGGACCGGGAGCGGGAGCGACCTGCGAGGCTGGAGCGGTGCACGTGGTCACCGAAGCACCCCGGGCCGGCTGCCCGAAGCGCATGCACCACGGCCCCTGCGGCGGCGTACGGGTGGACGGGCTCTGCGAGATGGCCGCGACGCCGTGCGTGTTCCTCGAGCCGTCCGCCTGGCCGGAGGCACCCGAGCCGGTGGGCCCGGGCGCCCGCGTGCGGGCCCCGCTCGTGCTGACCGACCTCAGCACCCCGCCCGCCGACGCCTCGACGCTGCGCCGGGTCGTCGCCGTGCTGGCCCCGACCTGCGACGCCGTCCTCGCCGGCGACCACCAGGACCGCCCCGACTTCCCGCCCAGCACGCTGGCCCGCCTCGTCGACGCCGCCGGCGGCGTGCCCTGGGTGACGCTCGCCTGCCGCGACCGCAACCGGGTCACCCTCGAGGCCGAGCTGCGGGCGCTCGCCCTCGACGGCCTCGCCACCGTCCTGTGCGTCACCGGCGACGGGCGCGCGTACGACGTCCGTCCCGACGTGACCCAGGTCTTCGACCTCGACGGGACCCGGCTGGCCTCGCTCGCCGCGCGGTCCGGGCTGCCCGTGGCGGTGCCCGAGACGCCGACCGCCCCGCCACGCCGGTTCCGTCCGGAGCGGCTCGTGCACAAGCAGCGGGCGGGGGCCGGCGCCGCCGTGCTCAACCACGTGCCCCGTACGGCCGACGTCGCGTCCTTCGTCGCCGCGGCCCGGGACCGCGGGCTGAGCGTGCCCGTGGTGGCCTCGGTCCCGCTCTTCACCGACGCCCGCTCCGCCGCGGTGCTCACCGCCCTGCCGGGTCTGGAGATCGACCCGGACCGCGTGGAGGAGGTGCTCGGCGCGGACGACCCGGTCGCCGCCGGGATCGACGCGGCCGTCGCCAGCGCGCTCGCGCTGCTCGAGGTCGAGGGCGTCGCGGGCGTCAACCTCTCGGGGATGGCGTCGGCCCGCGGGGTGCTCGAGGCCGCCGAGATCCAGGCCGAGACGGGTCGGCGGGTGCGGGAGCGGGTAGGGGGCTCCCGTGGACGCAACGCACCCGCGGGCCCCTGAGGACGCGACCGAGGACGAGCAGGACCCCATGGCCGCCGAGTTCGACACGGTGGCCGCCTGGACCGCCGACGTCGCCCTCGACCTCGGCCCCGACCACCACGTCCCGGCCGGCTGCCGGGGCAGCGGCGGGCCGGCGGCCCTGCACTGGTTCCTCGACCACCTCGCTCCGCAACCGGGCACGGCCTTCCTCGACGTCGGCGCCGGGGTCGGCGGCCCGGCCGCCTTCGCGGTGCGGGAGGCGTCGGTGCGACCCGTGCTCACCGAGCCGCAGGCCGGTGCCTGCCGGGCGGCCGCACGGCTGTTCGGTCTCCCCGTCGTCCGGGCGGCCGGCGCGCTGCCCGTCCGGAGCGGTTCGGTGACGGCCGGCTGGTGCCTCGGCGTGCTCTGCACGGTGGACGACCAGCCCGCGTTCGTGCGCGAGCTGCGCCGCGTCCTCGCCCCCGGGGGCCGCCTCGGGCTGCTGGTCTACGTCGCGGAGCAGGAGCACGTGGCCGACGCGCCGGAGGGCAACCACTTCCCCACCGCGGACGGGCTGGCACGGCTGCTCGACGGGGCCGGCCTGGTCGTGCAGGACAGCGCCCTCCTCGCCGACTTCGCGGGAACGCCGACGCTGTGGCACGAGCAGGCCGACGCCGTCGACGCCGAGCTCGAGCGCCGCCACGGCGACGACCCGCGCTGGCGCACCGCCGAGGAGCAGTCGGACCGGATCGGCGCGCTGATCGGCTCCGGCGAGGTCCGCGGCACCCTGCTCGTCGTGCGACCCCGACCGGCCTGAGCCCGCCGACCGCGCGCTGGCAGGATGGGCCCGTGGCTGAGAGCTCGATGGACATCGTCAGCAAGGTCGACCGCCAGGAGGTCGACAACGCCCTCAACCAGGCGGCCAAGGAGGTGCGTCAGCGCTTCGACTTCAAGACCGCCGACGCCTCCATCGCCTGGTCGGGGGAGGCGATCGAGATCGAGGCCAACTCCGAGGAGCGGGCCAAGGCCGTGCTCGACGTCTTCCAGTCCAAGCTCGTCCGCCGCGGCGTGAGCCTCAAGTCGCTCGACGCCGGGGAGCCGCGCTCGTCCGGCAAGCTCTACAAGATCACCGCGACCACCACCGAGGGCATCAGCACCGAGAACGCCAAGAAGGTCGCCAAGCTCATCCGCGACGAGGGGCCCAAGAACGTGAAGACCCAGGTCCAGGGCGACGAGCTGCGCGTCAGCAGCAAGAGCCGCGACGACCTCCAGGCGGTGCAGGCGCTGGTCAAGGGCGCCGACTACGACTTCGCCGTGCAGTTCACGAACTACCGCTGACCACCGCTGACCCCGACCACCAGCCGACGCAGAGAGCAGGAGACGACATGGGCATCCTCGACGACCTGAGGCACAAGGCGGAGGAGCTGGGCGAGAAGGCCAGGGAGGGCCTCGACGTCGCCCGCGACAAGGCGGGCGAGGTGCTCGACGGCGCCCGCGACAAGGCCGGCGACCTCGTGGAGGACGTCAAGGACCGCCTGGGCGACGACGGGGACGGCGACCGGGCGCCGACGACCGAGAGCGAGGACGTCGGCCCCGACTCCTCCAGCACCGACGCGGTCCAGCCCGGCTACGTGACCGGCGAGGACGCCGAGGGCGAGGGTGCCGAGGAGGAGACCTCGGGCGAGGACGCCGACGAGGCGTCCGCGGACGGGGGGACGGAGCCCGACGCCGCGTCCGACGAGCTGGTGCCGGACGCCGAGGACCTCGGCGACGTCGACCCCGACGCCGACGGGGCACCGGCGGCGACGGCCGGCGGCTCCTCTGAGCTCGTCCAGGACCCGGACGACGCCGACGACGCGGACGACGCGGGCGACGCGGGCGACGCGCCGTTCGTCCCGGTCGCGACCGAGGTCGACCCGTACGACCAGCCGCTGTCGGAGTCCATCGGCTCGGAGCTGTCCGACGCCGACCGCGCCGCGCTGGCCGGCGCCGTGGACCCCGGCGACGGCGCCGGCACCACCGACCGGGACTCCTGAGCTGACCGCGCCGAGCCCCGGACCCGGACCCGTCGGGGTCGACGACCCCACGACGGGCGGGGCCGACCCGCTCGACGCCGCGCTGCCCGACGTCGACGACCTCGAGGCCGAGGCCGCGCGGGTCCTGCCCGCGCACGTGCTCGGCTACTTCCGCGGGCCGACCGGCGCGTACGGGGTGCCGACCGACGCCGAGCGGTGGTCGCAGGTGCGGTTCCGTCCGCACGTGCTGCGCCCGACCGCCTCGCTGAGCCTGGCCACCACCGTCCTGGGCACGCCCGTCGCCAGCCCCGTGCTGGTCGCGCCGATGGCCCAGCAGCGGGCCGCGCACCCCGACGGGGAGGTGGCGACGGCCCGGGCGGTCCGGCGTCGCGGCACGCTGCTCGGCGTCTCGACGAACACCGGGGTGCGGTTCGCCGACGTCGACGCGGTCGGGGCGCCCTGGTGGTTCCAGGTGTACGTGATGGACGACCGCGACGTCACCGCCGAGCTGGTGACGCGGGCCGCGTCGGCCGGGGCCCGGGCGCTGGTGCTCACCGTCGACGCGCCGGCGGTCGACCCGCGCCGCCCGGACCTCGAGCCGCGCTCCTGGTCGGAGCGCTACGGCATGCAGGTGAACATCCCCGGCGGCGAGCACGGCCGCACCGTCTTCCGCGGCAGCGGCGACCTCTCCATCGCCGACGTCGGCTGGCTGCGCGACCTGACCGGGCTGCCCGTCGTGGTCAAGGGCGTGCTGCGCGGCGACGACGCCGCGGCCTGCGTCGAGGCCGGCGCCGCGGCCGTCGTCGTCTCGACCCACGGCGGGCGCTGCCTCAACCAGACCGTGCGCTCGGCCGACGCCCTGCCCGAGGTCGTCGCCGCCGTCGGCGACCGGGCCGAGGTCTACGTCGACAGCGGGCTGCGCACCCCGGAGCACGTGGCGGCCGCACTGTGCCTCGGCGCCCGGGCGGTGTTCCTGGGCCGCCCGGTGCTGTGGTCGCTGGCGACGGGCGGTGACCGGCGCGTCGAGCAGCTGCTCGAGGGCTTCGACACCCAGCTGGCGCGGGTGCTCCGCTCGCTCGGTGCCGGTTCGCTGTCCGAGCTCGGGCCGGACCTGGTGGTCTGAGCCGGTGGCCCTGCGCATCCGCCACCTCAGCGTCGACGCCCGCGACGCGTACGCCCAGTCGCGCTGGTGGGCGGAGGTGCTCGGCTGGTCGGAGGACCCCGAGGACCCGAACCTGCCCGGTCACGACGAGTGCATGATCTTCTCCCCCGACGGGCGCCAGCGGCTGCTGCTCATCGAGGTGCCGGAGGCGAAGTCGCTCAAGAACCGCCTGCACCTCGACCTCGCACCCACCGACCGCAGCCGGGAGGACGAGGTCGCCCGGCTGGTCGCCCTCGGCGCGACCGAGGTCGCCGACCACCGCAGCCCCGACGGTCGCGGGTGGGTCACGCTCGCCGACCCCGAGGGCAACGAGCTGTGCATCCTGCGCAGCGAGCTCGACCGCCCGGACCCGTACGCGCACCTCGTGCGCTGAACCGCGTGCGCTGGACCGCGTGCGCTGGACCGCGTGCGCCTGGACCTCGTCGAGGAGCAGGGCGCACGTCGATCGCCTAGCCTTCCGCCTGTGGTGATGACCGCGCGGGTGGACGGCGTCGAGCTGGAGGTCTCGCGGCTCTGGGCGCGGCGGCCCCACGTGAGCGTGCGCGGCCAGGAGCTCCCCAAGGACGGCACCGGGCGGTACGAGCTCCGTGACCGCCGGGGCGTCCGGCGCGTGGAGGCCTCGTTCGACTGGCGCGAGTTCGGTCCGCGGCTCCGGGTCGGCGACCAGGACCTGCTGCTGGGTCGGCCGATCCCGCTCTGGGTGCGCGTCGGCTACCTCGTGCTGCTGGTGCTGGGCATCGGCTTCGGCGGTGCGCTCGGCGGGCTGCTCGCCGGCGCGAGCGCGGTCGGGAGCGCCGCGCTGCTGCGCCGCGAGGACCGCCCGCCCTCGACCGTCTTCCTCGCGGCCCTGCTGCCCCTCGGCGCGGTGGTCGTCTACCTCGCGCTCGCCACCCTGCTCGCCCGCTGACCGGTCGGCCGTCGGGCCCCGACGGCGGATCCCGCCCGCTCGCGGTCCGGAGGCCCGGGCTCAGGCGAGCTCGGGGATCCCGTGGCGCAGGTCCTCGGCACCCGCCGCCGGCGCCGGGTGGGCGTCGTCCCACTCCAGGGCGTCGAAGGGGCACTCCTCGACGCAGATGCCGCAGAACATGCACGTGCCCCAGTCGATGACGAAGCGGTCGAGCACGTTGACCGTGCGGGGCCGCGCCCCGGCGGGGACGTCGGGGTCGGGCTCGGTGTGGGAGTCGAGCGCGATGCACCAGACCGGGCACTCGCGGACGCAGAGCATGCAGGACGTGCAGGCCGGCTCGACCAGCCGGATCCGGCCGTGGGCCGGCACGACGGCCGGCACGGCGGGCGGCACGACGGGCGGCACGACGCCACCGTCCGGCTCGAGGGCGCTCATCGCGACCGCCGGCGTACGCGCCCGCCGGTCGAGGCTGCCGCGACCTCCGCCGGGTCCGGCGGTCCGGCGTCGGCGTCCCGGTCGCCCCAGACCTCGGGGGCGGGGACGCCGGGCGGGACCGTGCGCCGCCGGCTCGGCGAGGCGCTGCTCTCCGGGCCCTCGCCCGGCTCCTTGGCCCCGGGCCACGGCCCGGCCGTCCGCGCGGCGAGCACCTCGTCCTTGCGCAGCGGCGTCCCGGTGAAGGAGGGGTCGAGCAGCAGCCGGCGCCGGTCGCCGCCGACGACCTCGAGCCCGAACTCCTCGGCCGCCTCACGCTCGTGCCACGCCGCGCCGGCGAACACGTCGCGCACGCTGTCGACGCGCGGCTCCGAGCGCGGCACCCGGCACTGCAGCAGCAGCTCGGGCGCTCCGGGGTCGTCGAGGCGGCGCAGGGACGCCACGACGCGCAGCTCGTCGGCCGCGCCGATCTCGTCGACGCAGCCGAGCCAGTCGAACCAGTCGTGGCCGGCCTCGCGGGCCCCGAGCACCGCCGCGTGCCACTCCGCGGCCGGGACGTCCCTCACGCGACCGGCCCCCGCCCGGCGAGCGCGTCGAGCACCTCGCGCAGCGCGGCCGGCGTCGGCGGGCAGCCCGGGACGTAGACGTCGACCGGCACGAGGGCGTCGACGCCCTTGGTCACGCAGTAGGAGTCCCAGTAGGGCCCGCCGGTCGTGGCGCAGACCCCGTACGCGACGACGACCGGCGCCTGCTCCTGCCGCGCGCGCACGCTGTCCACGACGGCCGCGACCGCGGGCGCGAGCCGGTCGGTGACGGTTCCGGAGACCACGACGGCGGTACGCCCGCCGGGGGGCGGTTCGACGACCGCGCCGGCGCCGGGGGGCACGGCGGCGTCGAACTCCAGCGAGCAGCAGGCCAGGGCCACGTCGAGCACGTGCAGGGAGGCGTCCCCGTACCAGTCGACCCAGCGCACGGCGCCACGCTACGGGACCCGGGCGGACGAGCCGCGGTGTGACCTTGGCTGCACCGGGCTCTCAGGGGGCGAACGCCCCTGGTGCGCGATTAGGGCGCCCTTATCATGGACGACGGTCCACCGCCAGGAACCAGGCCCGACCCGGGGCTGGCGACGCGCCCGCGGCCGGCTCAGCACGACCGGGACGACCTCGACCCCATCCGGGGGCCGCGTACGCCCCGAACCCGGCCCCGTACGACCGCCACGAGGCAAGCCCAAGGAAGAGAGCCCTGCTCCATGACTGAGGTCCGCACGCTCGACCGCGTGGTGATCCGCTTCGCGGGTGACTCCGGTGACGGCATGCAGCTCACCGGTGACCGCTTCACCGCCGACTCGGCGACGTTCGGCAACGACATCTCGACGCTGCCGAACTTCCCCGCCGAGATCCGGGCGCCTGCGGGCACGCTGCCCGGGGTGTCGAGCTTCCAGCTCCACTTCGCCAACTACGACATCATGACGCCGGGCGACCGGCCCGACGTGCTCGTCGCGATGAACCCGGCCGCGCTCAAGGCCAACATCGCCGACATCCCGCGCGGCGGGCTGATCATCGCCGACACGGCCGACTTCACGACGCGCAACCTGGCCAAGGTCGGCTACGCGGCCAACCCGCTCGAGGACGGGTCGCTGGCCGACTACCAGCTGCACGCCCTCGACCTGACCGGCATGACGGTCGCCGCGGTCAAGGACTTCGGGCTGTCGCGCAAGGACGCCTCGCGGGCCAAGAACATGTTCGCCCTGGGCCTGCTGTCCTGGCTCTACCACCGCCCCACCGAGGGCACGCTCGGCTTCCTCACGACCAAGTTCGCGAGCAAGCCGGCGATCCGCGACGCGAACGTCACCGCGTTCAAGACCGGCTACGCCTTCGGCGAGACCACCGAGGTCTTCGCGGTCAGCTACGAGGTCGCCCCGGCCCCGATGCCGGCCGGGCGCTACCGCCAGATCAACGGCAACCTCGCCCTCGCGCTCGGCCTCGTGGCCGCCGCCCGCAAGGCGGACCTGCCGATGTTCCTCGGCAGCTACCCGATCACCCCGGCCAGCGACATCCTCCACGAGCTGAGCAAGCACAAGCGCTTCGGCGTCACGACCTTCCAGGCCGAGGACGAGATCGCCGGCGTCGGCGCCGCGCTGGGCGCGAGCTTCGCCGGCCACATCGGCGTCACCACGACCTCGGGGCCGGGCATGGCGCTCAAGGCCGAGACCATCGGCCTCGGGGTGATGACCGAGCTGCCGCTCGTCGTCATCGACGTGCAGCGCGCCGGGCCCAGCACCGGCATGCCGACCAAGACCGAGCAGGCCGACCTCCTGCAGGTGATGTACGGGCGCAACGGCGAGTCGCCGGTGCCCGTGATCGCCGCCGCGACGCCGTCGGACTGCTTCGACACCGCGATCGAGGCCGTGCGGATCGCGATCAAGTACCGCACCCCGGTGATCGTGCTCTCCGACGGCTACATCGCCAACGGCGCCGAGCCGTGGCAGGTGCCCGACGTCGCCGCGATCCCGCCGATCGACCCGGGCTTCGCGACCGAGGCCAACGCGGTCGACGCCGCGGGCAAGCCGCTCTTCCTGCCCTACCGGCGCGACCCCGAGACGCTCGCGCGACCGTGGGCCGTCCCGGGCACGGCGGGGCTGCAGCACCGCATCGGCGGCATCGAGAAGGCCCGCGACACCGGCGCCGTCTCCTACGACCCCGCCAACCACGACGAGATGGTCCGCACCCGCCAGGCCAAGGTCGACGGGATCGTGCGCGACGTCCCCGACGTCGTGGTCGACGACCCGACCGCGCCGGACGGCAGCCAGGCCCGGACCCTCGTGCTCGGCTGGGGCTCGACGTACGGCCCGATCGCCGCGGCCGTGCGCCGCGTCCGCAACACCGGCCGCCAGGTCGCGCAGGCCCACCTGCGCCACCTGAACCCGTTCCCGGCCAACCTCGGTGAGGTGCTGCGGTCCTACGACCGCGTCATCGTCCCCGAGATGAACCTCGGCCAGCTCGCGCTGCTGCTGCGCGGGAAGTACCTGGTCGACGTCCACAGCTACTCCCGGGTCCGCGGGCTGCCGATCTCGCTCTCCGAGCTCGCCCGTGACCTCGAGCTCGAGATCGACGCCCTGCCGGACGTCGAGGAGAGCCCCGCGAAGGAAGGTGCGTTCGCATGACCGCTCTCGACCAGCCCACCCACCGCGTCGTCGAGACCGGCGGCCTCGCCGGAGTGCCGCTGTCGCTGGAGCCGCTGACCCGCAAGGACTTCACCTCCGACCAGGAGGTGCGCTGGTGCCCCGGCTGCGGCGACTACGCCGTGCTGGCCGCGTTCCAGGGCTTCATGCCGGACCTCGGCATCACGAAGGAGAACACGGTCATCGTCTCGGGCATCGGCTGCTCGAGCCGGTTCCCGTACTACGTCGACTCCTTCGGCCTGCACTCGATCCACGGCCGCGCGACCGCGATCGCGACGGGCGTGGCGACGGCCCGGCCCGACACCGCGGTGTTCGTCATCACCGGGGACGGCGACGCGCTGTCGATCGGCGGCAACCACCTGATCCACGCGCTGCGCCGCAACGTCAACGTGACGATCCTGCTGTTCAACAACCGGATCTACGGGCTGACCAAGGGCCAGTACTCCCCGACCTCCGAGCTCGGCAAGGTCACCAAGTCGACCCCGATGGGCTCGCTCGACAACCCCTTCAACCCGGTGTCGCTGGCGCTGGGCGCGGAGGCGACGTTCGTCGCGCGGACCATCGACTCCGACCGCAAGCACCTGACCTCGGTGCTCAAGGCCGCCGCCGCGCACCGCGGGACGTCCTTCGTGGAGATCTACCAGAACTGCCCGATCTTCAACGACGACGCCTTCGCCGCGGTCAAGGACCGCGACACCTCGGCCGACGCCATCATCCCGCTGACCCACGGCGAGCCCGTGCGCTTCGGCGTCGACAACCGCCTCGGCGTCGTCCGCGACCCGCGCACCGGTGAGTTCTCGGTCGTCGACGTCGAGTCGGTCGGGGTCGAGGCGCTGGTCGTGCACGACGCGCACGTCGCCGACCCGTCCTACGCCTTCGGGCTCTCCCGGCTCACCGACGCCGGGGTCCTGCACCGTGCGCCGATCGGCGTCTTCCGCGACGTCGAGGCACCGGCGTACGACGACCTCTCCCGAGAGCAGGTCGCGCTGGCCACGAGCGGTCGCAGCAACGACGCGGCCGCCCTGCAGGACCTCGTCAACGGCGCCGACACCTGGGTCGTCGACTGAGGCCGAGCCTCTCGCTCGGACATCGGGTGAGTTCCTGCACCGTCACGGTGCAGGAACTCACCCGCTGTCGTTCAGGCGCAAGCGCATCGTCCTCCGGCCCGGACCTCAGGGCTCCTTGCCACCCACGGTCATCGTCGCGCGGAGCTCGACGGTCTCGCCGGGGCCGGAGAAGTGCCGCACGACCTCCTCCGCGCGCTCCTGGCTCTCGACGTCGATGAGGAAGAAGCCCGCGAGGTGCTCGTTCGCCTCGGCGTACGGGCCGTCGGTGACGACCGGCGAGCCGCCCTCCCAGCGGTAGAGCCGGGCGCCCCCCGGGTCGGCCAGCGCCTCGCCGCCGACGAGCTCGCCGCGCTCGGACAGCTCGGTCAGGACCGCCTCGAACCCGGCGTTCCGCGCCCGGCGCTCCTCGGGCGCCACGGCCTGGTTCTCCGCGACGAAGTCACCGGTCGGGTGGCCCCACGGGCGGGGGTCGGAGTGGATGAGGATGACGTACTTCACGGCTGCTCCCTCTCGTCGTGGCGGGCCCGTGCGGCCCTCCACCCGGACGTCGGCGCCGGTCCTCAGATCTCGACACGGCACGGCGACCCCACCATCTCGCGTCCGAGACCGCGACCGCCGGTCGTATAGAGCGACTAGCCTCCTGACGACGAGAGGGAGGGCCAGTGTCCGACAAGGGACGCCAGGGGATCGGGTACGGGCTGGCGGCGTACGGGGTGTGGGGCGCGGTCCCGCTCTTCTGGCCGCTGGTGGCGCAGGCCGGCTCGTTGGAGATCCTGGCGCACCGCGTCGTGTGGTCCTTCCTCATCTCCCTGGTCCTGGTCGTGACCGTCGTGCGGCGCGGCTTCTGGAGCCGGATGGGCAACCGCCGCACGCTGCTGCTGCTCGGCGCCGCCGCCGCGATCGTGTCGGTGAACTGGGGCACCTACATCTGGTCGGTCAACCACGGCCACGTCGTGGAGACCGCGCTCGGCTACTACATCAACCCGATCCTCTCGATCGTGCTCGGCGTCGTGGTCCTGCGCGAGAAGCTCAGCAGGGCCCAGTGGGTCAGCCTCGCCCTCGCCGTCGCGGCCGTCGTCGTGCTGACGGTCGACTACGGCACGCTGCCGTGGATCGCCCTCGTGCTCGCGGTCAGCTTCGCGACGTACGGCTTCATCAAGAACCGCCTCGGCGCCGGGGCCGTCGACAGCCTCGCCGTGGAGTCGGCGCTGCTGACCCCGCTGGCGCTGGTCTACCTCGGCTTCCTCGCCGCGAGCGGCCGGGCGACGTTCGGTCACCTGGGGTGGGGCTTCAGCCTGCTGCTCGTCGCCACCGGGCTGGTGACCCTGGTCCCGCTGCTGTTCTTCGCCGCCGCGGCCACGCGCCTGCCGCTCAGCACGCTCGGGCTGCTGCAGTACCTGGCGCCGACCCTGCAGTTCGTCCTCGGCATCACCTACTTCGGCGAGGCCATGTCGCCGGGCCGCTGGGTGGGGTTCGGGCTGGTCTGGCTCGCGCTGCTGGTCATGTCCGCCGACGGGCTGCTGCGCGTCCGGCGCTCCCGGTCGACCAGCCGCACGGCGCAGGCCGAGCCCGTCCAGGTCTGAGCCCGCCACGCCCGGGTCATGACCGAGACCTGCCCGCCTGCGGCGTCGTCCTGAGCCGCACGGGCTGACGGGCCCACCTCGTCGCGGCCGGGGCCGCCCACGTATAACGGAGCCATGCAGTTTCGCTACCTGGGCAACTCCGGCCTCAAGATCTCCGAGATCACCTACGGCAACTGGCTGACCCACGGGTCGCAGGTCGAGAACGACATCGCCACGCAGTGCGTGCGCGCCGCGCTCGACGCCGGGATCACGACCTTCGACACCGCCGACGCGTACGCCAACACCAAGGCCGAGGTCGTCCTCGGCGACGCCCTCGCCGGCGAGCGCCGCGAGTCGGTCGAGATCTTCACCAAGGTCTACTTCCCGACGGGCCCCGCCGGCCCCAACGACTCCGGCCTCTCCCGCAAGCACATCCTCGAGTCGATCAACGGTTCGCTGACGCGGCTCAAGACCGACTACGTCGACCTCTACCAGGCGCACCGCTACGACTTCGAGACCCCGCTCGAGGAGACGATGCAGGCCTTCGCCGACGTCGTCCGCCAGGGCAAGGCGCTCTACATCGGCGTCAGCGAGTGGACCGCGGAGCAGATGCGCGAGGCGCACGCGCTCGCCACCGACCTCGGTGTGCAGCTGATCTCCAACCAGCCGCAGTACTCGATGCTGTGGCGGGTCATCGAGCCGGAGGTCGTGCCGGCGAGCAAGGAGCTCGGCATCGGCCAGATCGTCTGGTCCCCGATCGCGCAGGGCGTCCTGACCGGCAAGTACGCGCCGGGCCAGCCGCTGCCCGAGGGCTCGCGGGCGACGGACGAGAAGGGCGGCGCCGACATGATCAGCCGCTTCATGAACGACGAGGTCCTCACCGCGGTGCAGGAGCTCAAGCCGGTCGCGAGCGACCTCGGCCTCTCCATGGCCCAGCTCGCCGTGGCCTGGGTGCTGCAGAACGACAACGTCTCGGCCGCCATCATCGGCGCGTCCAAGCCCGAGCAGGTGCACGACAACGCCGGCGCCAGCGGCGTCACGCTCGACGCCGAGGTGCTCAAGCGCATCGACGACGCCCTCGGCGACCTCCCGTCGACCGACGCGTCGGAGACCCGTTCGCCGGAGGGCCGCCCGAGCTGAGCCTGCTCAGCTCGGCGGTGACCTCAGGAAACCGACCGTGACCGTGGCAGATCTGCCGAGGTCACGGTCGGTTCACCACGTTGACGTGGTAAACCGACCGGCTCGGCCGCGGTCCTGACGGGGCGGTTCCCGTGCTGTGACGGCCGGCCTGCGGATCGGGCGGACTTTGCTGAGAGGCTCCCGAACTCGCCACCGGCGGACCCGACGGCCACTAGGGTGACGCGCGCCGAGCACGCACGAGCCAGCACGAAAGAGCACGAGTGATGAGCCAACCACCGCAGGAGCGTCCGCAGGGGCAGCCCGAGGGCCAGGGCCAGCAGCCCGCTGGGCCGGGCGGCCAGCAGCCCGGTCGGCCGGGGCCCCAGCAGGGACCGCAGGGCTACCCGCAGGGCGGCGCCTACCCGCCGGCCCCGCAGGGCGGCCACCCGCAGGGACCTCCGGGCGGCTACCCGGGGAGCCCCCAGGGCGGCTACCCGCCGGCTCCGCAGGGTGGGTACGGGCCCGGGCCGCAGGGCTATCCGCCCCACGGCGGCCCCGGCTACCCGCCCTACCCGCCGCAGGGCGGCCGTCCGGGCCCGCAGGGCTTCGCCGGCGGTCCGTACGGGCCCGGTCAGCCGGGCGCACAGCCGCCGTACGGCCGGCCGCCTCAGCAGCAGGGGCCGAAGAAGCGCACCGGCCTGCTCGTCCTCATCGGCGCCGGCGCGCTGGCCCTGGTGCTCGCCGTGGTCGCCGTCGCGGTGAACCTCGGCGGCCGGGCCGACACCGCCGGCGGCACCTCGGGCGCCGGCACCGGCGGCGGCGGAGCCCCGGCGAGCGCGACGGCGTCGGACGCGGTGAGCGGCTACTTCGACGCCGTCATCAAGGGGGACGCCGCCGCGGCGGTCGCGTACGCCTACGACCCGAGCGCCGTCGACACGACCTACCTCACGCCGGAGGTGCTCGCGGCATCGGCGAAGAAGGCGCCGATCACCGACCTGCAGGTGACACCCACTCCGGACGAGAACGCCACGAGCGTGCCCGTGTCCTACCGGCTCGGCGACACCCCGGTGACCACCTCCGTCGACGTGATGCGGACCAGCGACGACGTGTGGAAGCTGATCACGGTCGCCACCGACGTCAGCATCGGCTCCGTCGCCGACCCCACCGAGATCCCGATGACGGTCAACGGCGCCAAGGTCACCTCGGGCACCCTCAGCCTGCTGCCCGGCAGCTACCACTTCACGACCAGCCGCGCGAACCTCGACCTGGGCTCCTCGCCCGACCTGGTCGTGCGCTACCCGGCCGACGCCCCAGACACCACGGCCATCTCGCCCCGGATCAGCAGCAAGGGCCGGGCCAACGTGCTGAAGGCGGTCAAGAAGAGCTGGTCGAGCTGCCTCGACAAGCACGACCAGACCCCGAAGGGCTGCCCCAACCAGTTCCGCTACAAGGACTTCAGGTTCAAAGACAGCACGGTGCGGTGGTCGCGCAAGGGCTCCGACCCGTTCACGCACATCAAGCCGCTGTACTCCGACACCACGACCGTGCAGTACCGCGTCAAGCGCGACCTGGCCCTGCGGGGGACCTGCACCTCGGCCGGTCGCACCGGCACCTGCACCGGCACGCTGAAGGGCGAGGTCCAGGTCGAGGCCCGGCTCGCCGGGGACAAGATCAAGGTCGAGTGGTACGTCTGAGCCGGCCGCCGGCTCGGCGGTAGCCGCCGCGGGGTCCGGGGTCGACCCGGCCCCGCTCCGGCGTCGGCCGGGTGTCAGGACCCGTCGGTAGCATCGCCACCGTGACGCAGACCGCTGACGAGACCGTGCCCGCCCTCGACGTGCCCGCCCTGGACGTGTCCGACCTCGATCCCACCGTGCGCGTCCAGGACGACCTCTACCGCCACGTCAACGGCGCCTGGATCGCACGGACGCCGATCCCCGAGGACAAGCCGATGACCGGGGCGTTCGTGATGCTGCGCGACGCCTCCGAGCAGGCCGTGCGCGACATCATCACCACCATCGAGCCCGGGGCGCCGGGCAGCGAGCCCCAGCAGATCGCCGACCTCTACGCGAGCTTCATGGACGCCGACGCGGTCGAGGCGGCGGGCGCCTCGCCGCTGGCCGGCCCGCTCGCCGAGATCGAGGCCGTCGGCTCGGTCGAGGAGCTCCTCGGCCTGGTCGGGCGCCACACCCGCCGCGGGGTGCGCGGCCTGCTCGACCTCGAGGCCGAGTCCGACCCGGGGGACCCCGACCGCTCGGTGATGTTCGTCGGCCAGGGCGGCCTCGGGCTGCCCGACGAGGAGTACTACCGCCTCGGCGAGTACGACGCGATCCGGCAGGCCTACCGCGACCACGTCTCCCGCTCGCTCGCCCTCGCCGGGCTGGACGACGCCGACGCCCGGGCGGACGCCGTCCTCGCCCTCGAGACCGACGTCGCCGCCTGCCACTGGGACAAGGTCCGCACCCGCGACCTGCGCCAGATGTACAACCTGATGACGCTGGAGCAGCTCGTGGACTCCGCGCCCGGGCTGGAACTCGTGGCCTGGCTCGACGGGCTCGGCGTGCCGCACGAGGCGGTGGGCGAGCTGGTCGTCGCGCAGCCGTCCTTCTTCACCGACGTCGCCGGCCTCCTGACCCCGGAGCGGCTGCCCGCGTGGCGCTCGTGGGCCGCGTGGAGCCTGGTGTCGTCGCGCTCGCCGTACCTCGCGTCCGCCTTCGTGCAGGAGCGCTTCGGCTTCTACGGCACCGTGCTGTCCGGCACGCCCGTGCTCAAGGAGCGCTGGAAGCGCGGCGTCGACCTGGTCGAGGGCGCCCTCGGCGAGGCCGTCGGCCGCGTGTACGTCGAGCGGCACTTCTCCCCCGTGGCCAAGGAGCGGATGGACGACCTCGTCGCCAACCTCATCGAGGCCTACCGGCGCTCCATCACCGACCTGGCCTGGATGACCGACGAGACCAAGGAGCGGGCCCTCGACAAGCTGGGCAAGTTCCGCAGCAAGATCGGCTACCCGACGCGGTGGCGCGACTACAGCAGCCTGGAGATCGTCCCCGGCGACCTGATCGGCAACGTGGAGCGCGCGACCGCCTTCTCCCTCGAGCGCGACATCGCCAAGATCGGCGCGCCGGTCGACCGCGAGGAGTGGCTGATGACGCCGCAGACGGTCAACGCCTACTACCACCCGCTGCGCAACGAGATCGTCTTCCCCGCGGCGATCCTGCAGCCGCCGTTCTTCAGCGAGACCGCGGACGACGCGGTCAACTACGGCGGCATCGGCGCGGTCATCGGCCACGAGATCGGGCACGGCTTCGACGACCAGGGCTCGACCTGCGACGGCGACGGCCGGCTGCAGAACTGGTGGACCGACGCCGACCGGGCCGCGTTCGAGGAGCGCACCGCGGTGCTGGTCGAGCAGTACGACGCCCTGAGCCCGGAGCAGGCGCCCGACATGCACGTCAACGGTTCGCTGACCATCGGCGAGAACATCGGCGACCTCGGCGGCCTGGCCATCGCCCACCTCGCCCACGCGATCGCCCAGGAGGGCGCCGCCGGCGGCGAGGTCGACGGCTACACCCCCGAGCAGCGGCTGTTCCTCTCCTGGGCCACGGTCTGGCAGACCAAGGCCCGCGACGAGCTCGTCCGCCAGCGCCTGGCCACCGACCCGCACTCGCCGCCGGAGTTCCGCTGCAACCAGATCGTGCGCAACCTCGACCCCTTCTACGCCGCGTTCGACGTGACCGAGGGCGACGGCCTGTGGCTCGACCCGGAGCAGCGCGTCAGCATCTGGTGACCGGCTCGCTTAGGTAGGCACCGGGGCGACCCCGCGGCCGCGTCGCCGCTCGCCCGCCGATCCCCCTCGGGACCGTGCGGGCCGGGGCCGGTCGGCCGCGCCTGCTCAGGACCGGGGCGGGGACTCCTGACCGGCCAGGGCGAGCCAGGTGTCGACGACGGTGTCGGGGTTGAGCGAGATGCTGTCGATGCCCTGCTCGAGCAGCCAGGCCGCGAGGTCCGGGTGGTCGGACGGGCCCTGGCCGCAGATGCCGACGTAGCGCCCGCGCGCCTTGCAGGCCCGGATCGCGAGCTCGAGCATGTGCAGGACGGCCGGGTCGCGCTCGTCGAAGGTCGCCGCCACCAGCGCGGAGTCGCGGTCGAGCCCGAGGGTCAGCTGCGTCATGTCGTTCGAGCCGATGGACATGCCGTCGAAGTGGTCGAGGAAGCGGTCGGCCAGCACGGCGTTCGAGGGCAGCTCGCACATCATGACCACCTCGAGGCCGTTCTCACCGCGGCGCAGCCCGCGGTCGGCGAGCAGGTCGATCACGCCCTCGGCCTCGCCGAGCGTGCGGACGAAGGGGATCATGATCTTGACGTTCGTCAGGCCCATCTCGTCGCGGACCAGGCGCAGCGCCTCGCACTCCATCGTGAAGCAGTCGGCGAAGTCCGGCGAGAGGTAGCGCGCGGCCCCCCGGAACCCGATCATCGGGTTCTCCTCGTGGGGCTCGTAGAGCTCGCCGGCCAGCAGGTTCGCGTACTCGTTGGACTTGAAGTCGCTCATCCGCACGATGACCGGCTCCGGCGCGAAGGCCGCGGCGATCGTGGCCACGCCCTCGGCCACCCGGGACACGAAGAAGGCGCGGGGGGAGGCGTACGCGGCCGTCAGCGTCCGCACCTGCGCGGCCAGCTCCGCGGGCAGCCGGTCGACCTCGAGCAGCGCCTTGGGGTGGACGCCGATCTGGCGGTTGATGATGAACTCCAGCCGGGCCAGCCCGACCCCGGCGTTGGGCAGGCGGGAGAAGGCGAAGGCCTGCTCGGGCGTCCCGACGTTCATCATGATCTTGACGCCGACGGGCGGCATCGCGTCCAGCGTCGTCTCCTCGACCGCGAAGGGCAGCCGGCCGTCGTAGACCAGGCCGGTGTCGCCCTCGGCGCAGGAGACGGTCACCTCGCGCCCGTCGGCGAGCTCGCGGGTGGCGGTGCCCGTGCCGACGACGGCGGGGATGCCGAGCTCGCGGGCGATGATCGCCGCGTGGCAGGTGCGCCCGCCACGGTTGGTGACGATGGCCGAGGCGCGCTTCATGATCGGTTCCCAGTCGGGGTCGGTCATGTCGGCGACGAGCACGTCGCCCGGCACGAACGAGGCCATCTGGTCGAGGCCGTCCAGGACCCGTACGGGTCCCGCGCCGATCCGCTGCCCGATCGCGCGACCCTCGAGGACGACCTCGCCGCGCTCCTCGAGGCGGTAGCGGGTCAGGCTGCCGGCCGCGCGCCGGGACTGGACCGTCTCGGGCCGGGCCTGCAGGACGTAGATCTGCCCGTCGAGCCCGTCGAGGCCCCACTCGACGTCCATGGGGCGGCCGTAGTGCTGCTCGATCGTCACCGCGTGGCGCGCGAGCTCGGTGACCTGCGCGTCGGTGAGCGAGAACCGGCCCCGCTCGGCCTCGTCCACGTCGACGAACGCCGTCGTCCGTCCCACGGCCGGGTCGTCGGTGTAGACCATCTTGATCGCCTTCTCCCCGACCCCGCGCTTGAGGATCGCCGGTCGACCGGCGGCGAGGGCGGGCTTGTAGACGTAGAACTCGTCGGGGTTCACGGCGCCCTGCACGACGGCCTCGCCGAGGCCGTACGACGAGGTGACGAAGACGGCGTCGGTGAAGCCGGACTCGGTGTCCATCGTGAAGGCGACGCCCGAGGCCCCCAGGTCGGAGCGGACCATCCGCTGCACGCCGGCCGAGAGCGCGACGTCGGCGTGCGCGAAGTCGTGGTGCACGCGGTAGGCGATGGCGCGGTCGTTGTAGAGCGAGGCGAAGACCTCGCGGATCGCGGTGAGGACCGCTTCGACCCCCCGCACGTTGAGGAACGTCTCCTGCTGGCCGGCGAAGGACGCGTCGGGCAGGTCCTCCGCGGTCGCCGAGGAGCGGACCGCGAAGGAGGCCTCCGTCTCCTGGCCGTCCGGCCCCGTCGAGAGCCGCGCGTACGCCGCCCGGACGTCGGCCTCGAGGTCGGCGGGGAACGGCTGCGCCAGCACGAGGCCGCGGATCCGCTCGCCCACCTCGGCGAGCCGCGTCACGTCGTCGGTGTCGAGCCCGTCCAGCTCGGCGTCGATCCGCTCGGCGAGGCCGGTGTCGCCGAGGAACCGCCGGTACGCCGCGGCGGTCGTCGCGAAGCCGTCGGGGACCCGGACGCCGGCGCCGGCGAGGTTCGAGACCATCTCCCCGAGCGAGGAGTTCTTGCCGCCGACCTCGGCCAGGTCGGCGAGGCCGAGCTCGGAGAACCAGCGCACGTTGGCGTCGGCGGTGGTCGGCGCGGACGCGGCGGGCTGGACGGGGGTGGTCGTGGTGCTCACGGGTCCTCCTAGGAGCGGGCGGTCTGGGACGGCAGGGACGCGGACGGCAGCGTCTGCAGGATCAGGGTCGACATCTCCTCCACCGACTTGGCGGAGGAGTTGATCACCGGGAGGCGGTGGGCGCGGTAGAGGGCCTCCGCGCGGCGGAGCTCGTACGTGCACTGCTCGAGCGAGGCGTAGGTGGAGTGGGGCCGACGCTCGGCGCGCACCTGGGTGAGGCGGGCGGGCGTGGTCGTCAGGCCCACGCAGCGCTCGCGCAGGGCCTGGACCGGCCGCGGCAGCGCCGTGCTCTCGAGGTCCTCGGGCACGAGCGGGTAGTTGGCCACGAAGACGCCGTGCTGCAGCGCGAGGTACATCGTGGTCGGGGTCTTCCCGCACCGCGACGGGGCGAGGAGGATCACGTCGGCCTTGTCGAGGGCCCGCAGGCTGGCCCCGTCGTCGTGCTCGATGGCGTACTCGACCGCCGCCATCCGCGCGTTGTAGCGCTTGATGTCGCCGACCCCGTGGAGTCGGGCGGCCACGCGCTGGCCGTCGACGCCGAGGATCGACTCGACGCGGCTCATGTGGAGGTCGAAGAAGTCGACGAGCGGGCAGCGGCTGCGGTGCAGCACGTCGCGGATCTGCGTCACCGCGGTGGTGGAGAAGGCGAGGGGCGTGACCGGACCGTCCATCGCCGCGTCGAGCACGGCGACCACCCGCTCCGCCTCCTCGACCGTGGTGATGAACGGGATGACCCGTCGGTCGAAGTGCAGGTCGGGGAACTGGATCAGCAGGGCGTTGCCCATGGTCTCGGCGCTGATCCCGGTGGAGTCCGACAGGAAGAACACCGGCACCGCGGGGCGTTCTTCGGTCGTCACGGGTGCTCCTCGGCTCGGTCGGACGGTCCTCGGGTGCGAGAAAAGATAGACCAGAAGGGCACTGGTATGAACCCCGGAGGGCACCGGACCACGGCCATGAGCACCGGATCAGTGGCACCGTGGCCACCCGCCCGCCGGGCTGCCGGCGACCGTGGCGAGGATGAGGGCGTGAGCACCGACGCGAGCCAGCCGACGCCCGACCCCGAGGTCGACCTGACCTTCCGCCTGGACGGGAGGGTCGCGCTCGTCACCGGCGGCGCCTCCGGCATCGGGGCGGCGGTCGCCGACGTGTTCGCCGACGCGGGTGCGCGGGTCGTGGTCGTCGACCTCGACGAGGACGCCGCCGGGCGGCGGGCCGCCGAGCTCGGCCGCGACGCCCTCGGGCTCGGCGCCGACGTCTCGGACCCGGCGTCGGCCTCGGCCGCGGCGGACCGGGCGCTGGAGGCCTGTGGACGGGTGGACGTGCTCGTCAACAGCGCAGGCATCGTCGACCTCGCGCCCGCGGAGGACCTCGCCGCGGGCGCCTGGGAGCGCACCCTCGCCGTGAACCTCAGCGGCACCTTCTACATGAGCCAGGCGGTCGGGCGGCACATGCTCGCGGCCGGCCGCGGCAAGATCATCAATCTCGCCTCCCAGGCGGCGAGCGTCGGCCTGCTGGAGCACGCCGCGTACTGCGCCTCCAAGGCCGGGGTGCTCGGCCTGACCCGCGTGCTCGCCACCGAGTGGGCCGGGCGCGGCGTGACCGCCAACAGCATCTCCCCGACCGTCGTGCTCACCGAGCTCGGGCGCAAGGCCTGGTCGGGGCCCAAGGGCGAGGCCGCCAAGCAGGAGATCCCCGTCGGCCGCTTCGCGCTCCCCCGGGAGATCGCGGGAGCGGCGCTCTTCCTGGCCTGCGGCGCCTCGGACATGGTCAACGGCGCCGACCTGGTCGTCGACGGGGGCTACACGATCCGCTGAGCGCGCGCCCTCAACCGCCGCCTCGACCGCCGCCTCGACCGGCGCCTCGACCGCCCCGCCCGCCCCGCCCGTCGGTCGGTTTCCCATGCTTTCTTGGTGTCCCGCCACTCAGCACGGCAAATTCGCCGTGCTGAGTGACAGGTTGCCGTGGCGGGTGGAGGCCTGACGTCGGCGGATGGCCGCCCCACGGATCCTGTGGACAAGCGCCCGCCTCTGACCTGACCTGTGGAGAAGTCCCGCAGCGGGCCGTTGACGTCGGAGCCTGGTGCGATGGACCTGCCCGGGACGCTCCTGCACGGCAACGGTGGCGTCTTCAGCCGCGCCCAGGTGCTGGCGGCGGGCGAGAGCGATCGAACGCTGGCGCAGGCCGTGCGCGAGGGTCACGTCGTACGGCTGCGGCACGGTTCGTACGTGCGGGCGGCCGACCTCGCTCCCCACGACGAGCGTGGGCGGCACCTGTTGGTCGCCCGCGCCGTGCTCGCCAGGCAGCCGGGACGCGTGGCCCTCGCCGGTCCGTCCGCTGCTCTCGCCCGCGGCTTCGCCGTCTGGGGTCACGACCTCGACCGCGTGCACGTCGTCCGCTTGGACAACGGCGCCGGGCGACGGGAGTCCGGCGTCGTGCACCACCGGGCGACGGCGACCCAGTCCCGCGTCGAGCTCGTGGACGGTCTGCTCGTGGTGGAGGCCCACCAGGCCGTCTGGCAGGTGGCGCTCCTGTCCGACCTGGAGGGCGCGGTGGTCACCATGGACTCGGCCCTGCACCTGAACCGCGAGCTCAGGGAACCGCTGCGACGGCTGGCGACCGACCAGCAGCGCCACCCCGGCTCACGCCGCGCCCGCCTCGCGCTCGGGCTGGCGGACGCGGGAGCGGAGTCGCCCGGCGAGTCGCTCACCCGCGTCGCCTGCTTCCGGCACGGGATCCCCCGGCCGGACCTGCAGCACGAGGTGGTCGACGCGGACGGCCGGTTCCTCGGGCGCAGCGACTTCTGGTGGGAGGAGTTCGCCCACCTCGGCGAGTTCGACGGCAAGGTCAAGTACGAGCGCCTGCTGCGTGACGGCGAGTCGGCCAGCGATGCGGTGGTCAGGGAGAAGCGGCGGGAGGACGACATGCGCGCCACCGGCGCGGGCATGTCCCGCTTCACCTGGGCCGAGGTCCAGCCGCGTACGGCCGCGGGCCGGATGGCGCGCCTGCAGGTCGAGCTCGAGCGGTCGAGGAAGCTGTACGTCCGCCTCGCCCGCTGACCGGACGCGCGACTCTGCACGTCGTCCTGGCACTGTGCACGGCAGATTTGCCGTGCTGGGTGCCGGGACACCAAGAAAGCATGGGAAACAAACACCGGCGGCGTGGCGCAGGCGGCGCAGGCGGCGGAGCCGGTTCAGCGCCAGGCGGGAGGGGCCAGGGCGGGAGGGGTCGGAGCGTCAGACCGTACGGCCGACGACGGCGTCGCAGAGCTCCTCGAGGGAGTCGCGGGCCGGTCCGGCGGGCAGGCCGTCGAGGAGCAGGCGGGCCGACTCGGCCCGGCGGCGGACCTCGGCGCGGGCCTCGTCGATGCTGCGGTGGCGCCGGAGCAGGCCCAGGACCTCGGCGAGGTCGGCGTCGGAGGAGAGGTCGGAGTCGAGCAGGGTGAGCAGCCGGGCGTCCGCGGGGTCGGTCGAGGTGCGGGCGAGCAGGGTCGGCAGCGTGGGGATGCCCTCGCGCAGGTCGGTGCCCGGCGTCTTGCCCGTCTCGTCGCTGGTGATGTCGATGATGTCGTCGCTCAGCTGGAAGATGACGCCGATCTGCTCGCCGAACTCGGCCATCGTCCGCTGCTGCTCGGCGGTGGCGCCGGCGAGCTTGGCCCCGAACAGGGCCGAGGTCGCGATCAGCGAACCCGTCTTGTCCGCGACGACCTGGAGGTAGTGCTTCAGCCGGTCCTGGCCGGGCGCCGGCCCGACGGTCTCGGCGATCTGGCCCTGCACCAGGCGGGCGAAGGTGCGGGCCTGCAGCCGGACGAACTCGGGCCCCAGGTCGGCCACCAGGTCGGACGCGCGGGCGAAGAGGAGGTCGCCGACGAGGATGGCGACCGTGTTGCCCCAGCGCGAGTTGGCGCTGACCGAGCCGCGGCGCAGCCCGGCCTCGTCCATGACGTCGTCGTGGTAGAGGCTCGCGACGTGGGTCAGCTCGACGACCACGGCGGCCCGCTCGACGTCCGCGTCCACCGCGGCCGGGCCCAGGTGGGAGCCGAGGACGACGAGCAGCGGTCGGAACCGCTTGCCGCCGGCCAGGATCACGTGCTGGGCGGCCTCGCGCACCATGGGGCTGTCGGCCTCCGCCGCACGGACCAGCGCCGCCTCGATGCGGTCGAGCTGGTCGCGGACCGCGGTCTCGAACACCGGGTCGCGCGTCTGGCTGGCGAGCACGTCACTCCTTCACGGCGGCGGCGCCGTCTCGGCCGACCTCCACTGCAGGATATCGGCCCGCCCAACTCGCCCGAGGCCTGAGATCCCCGCCCGTCGGGGGCGGTGCCACGCGGCGCCGGAGCACAGCGGCGGGACTCAGCGGATGAACTCGCCCGCCGACTGCGCCAGGTCGAGCAGCGGGCCGGGGTAGACACCGAACACCACCGTGGCCGCGACGCCGACGCCGACGGCCAGCAGGGTCGTCCAGCCGGGCCGCACGACCTCGGCGGTGCCGCCACCGAAGGCCTGGACCGCGGGCTCGTCGGTGAAGAACATCATGACGATCACGCGGATGTAGAAGAACGCGGCGACCACGCTGATGACCACGGCCACGACCACCAGCCAGTGCATGCCGCCGCTCCAGGCCGCGGCGAACACCGACCACTTGCCGATGAAGCCGCTGGTCAGCGGGATCCCGGCGAAGCTCAGCAGGAAGACGGAGAAGACGAGCGCGACCAGCGGCGAGCGCTTGCCGAGCCCGACCCAGCTGGACAGCTGCGTCGCCTCGCCGGTGGAGTCGCGGACCATCGTCACGAGGGCGAAGGAGCCGATCGTCGCCGCCCCGTACGCGACGAGGTAGAACATCACCGACGACACGCTGGTCAGCGAACCCTCCCGCGCACCGCTGGAGGCCTGCGAGGCCCCGACGAACGCGGTCAGGATGAAGCCCGCGTGGGCGATCGAGCTGTACGCGAGCATCCGCTTCACGTCGGTCTGCGTGATGGCGACGATCGAGCCGACGGCCATGGTGGCGATGGCGACGACGGCCATCATCGGCTGCCAGTCCCAGCGGTCCGACCCGAGCGCCACGTAGAAGACCCGCATCAGGGCGCCGATGGCGGCGATCTTGGTGCAGGCGGCCATGAACGCGGTGACCGGCGTCGGAGCCCCGGTGTAGACGTCGGGGGTCCAGGAGTGGAAGGGCACCGCACCGAACTTGAAGAGCAGGCCGACGGCCATCAGCCCCATGCCGGCGAGCAGCAGACCGGTGCCCTGCGGCCCGGTGCCGTCGACGCCGAGGCGGATCGCGTCGTCGATGCCCGAGAGCAGGAAGGAGCCCGAGTAGCCGTAGAGCAGGGCCGCGCCGTAGAGGAAGAAGGCCGACGACAGCGCCCCGAGCAGGAAGTACTTCATCGCCGCCTCCTGCGAGAGCAGGCGGCGACGGCGGGCCAGCCCGCACAGCAGGTAGAGCGGCAGCGAGAGGATCTCCAGCGCCACGAACATGGTGATGAGGTCGTTCGACGCCGGGAAGAGCATCATCCCCGACAGCGCGAAGAGCGCGAGCGGCAGCACCTCGGTGTGCTCGCGGCGGGCCTCGATGGCCTCGCGCTCGGCCTGCGTCCCGGGCACGGCCGCGGCCATCGGCGCGAACGCGCTGACGCCGGCGGTCACCTTGCGCTCGGCGAACATCCCGAAGGACACCGCGCCGAAGACCAGCAGGATCGTCCAGATGAACGAGGTCGGCCCGTCGACCGCGACCGAGGCGACCCCGACGACGACGTCGCCGCCCGCCGACCAGTTGGAGACGGTGATCACGAGCGCGACGCCCACGGCGACGAAGGCCAGCAGCAGCTGGGCGGCGCGGCGGAGGTCGCGGGGCACGACGGCCTCGACGAGGATCCCCACGCACGCGGCGGCGAAGACGACGATGAACGGCAGCAGCAGCGCGTAGCCGATCGTCGGTGCGGCGATGGTGCCCACTAGTGGTCATCTCCAGACGTGCGTCGAAGGGCGGCGTCGTCCAGGTGCGTGCATCGCCAGGACGACGAGGGAGTGCTACCGGGCGTACCGCGACCGAGGAGGACGCCGCGAGGTGCGTGCCTGGGCGGCGCAGACCCCGGCGAACGGCTGGAGATGGCCACTTAGCGGGTTCCTCCCACGAGCGGGGCGGGGTCGCTGACGCCCACCGAGGTCTGCAGCAGGGTGGTCGACTCCTCGATCATCGACAGCACCGGCTTGGGGTAGACCCCGAGCACGAGGATCAGCACGACCAGCGGGGCGACGGCGACGCGCTCGCGGACGGAGACGTCGCTGACCCGGTCGGCCACCGCCGGCTCCACCGGTCCGGTCATCGTGCGCTGGTACATCAGGAGGATGTAGAGGGCGGCCAGCACGATGGCCAGCGTGGCCGCGCCCGCGTACACGGGGTGCTTGCCGAAGGTGCCGGCCAGGACCATGAACTCGCTGACGAAGCTCGACAGGCCCGGCAGCGACAGCGTCGACAGCCCGGCGAAGAGCAGCAGCCCGGCCGCGACGGGCGCGACCTTCTGCACCCCGCCGAAGTCGTCGATGTTCGCTGAGCCGCGCCGCTTGACCAGGTAGCCCGCCACCAGGAAGAGCGCGGCGGTGCTGAGCCCGTGGTTGAGCATGTAGAAGGTCGAGCCGGTCAGCGTCTGGCGGGTGAGCACGAAGATGCCGAGCACGATGAAGCCGAAGTGGCTGATCGAGGTGTACGCGACGAAGCGCATCAGGTTCTTCGACCCGATGGCCAGGATCGCGCCGTAGAGGATCGAGACCACCGCCAGGACCATGACGACCGGCGTGGCCCACTGGCTCGCCTCGGGGAAGAGCCCCAGGCAGAACCGGATCATGCCGAACGTGCCGATCTTGTCCATGATCCCGACCATCATCGTGGCGCCGCCGGGGCTGGACTGCTCGGCCGCGTCGGGCAGCCACGAGTGCAGCGGGACCAGGGGTGCCTTGATGGCGAAGGCGAACATGAACCCCAGGAACAGCCAGCGCTCCTGGCCGGTGCCGAAGGTCAGCCGGGACAGGTCGGAGAGCAGGTAGCTCGGGTTGCCCGCGTCGGCCGAGGCGACGTAGAGGCCGATGACCGAGGCGAGCATCACGAACCCGCCGAGCAGGCCGAAGATCAGGAACTTCGCCGCCGCGTACGAGCGGCGCGCGCCGGGCCCGAAGCCGCCGATGAGGAAGTACATCGGGACGAGGATGACCTCGAAGAAGACGTAGAAGAGGAAGACGTCGGTGGCCAGGAAGAGGTAGAGCGCGCAGGTCTGCACCGCCAGCACCAGGGCGAAGAAGACCTTGCTGTCGTAGCGGGCCGCCGCACCGGCGGGCGCCGCGGCGGCGCCGGAGACGTCGCTGCCGAGGGTCGCGTCGGGGTCGACGACCACCTCACGCACGCGGTCGTAGTCGCCCCAGGTCGCGAGCACGACCACCGGGGTGACGATCGAGGCGAGCAGCACGAGGGTGGCGCCGATGCCGTCGAGGCCCAGGGCGTAGTGGGCGCCGAGCGGGCGGATCCACGTCGCGTCCTCGACGAGCTGCAGGCTGCCGCCGCCGCGCAGGCCGACGGCGAGCACCACCGCGAGGACCACGGTGACCAGTGAGGTGACCAGGGCCACGACCTTGGCCGCCCGGCTGCTGCCGAGCAGCACGACGACGGCGCCGACCGTGGGCAGCAGGGCCAGGACGGTGAGCCAGGGGACTCCGGACGAGTAGTTCATGTCGCCTCCCTCAGCCCAGCCGGCCGAGCAGGATGATGGCGCCGACGACGGCGGCGCCGGCGGTCATGGTCAGCGCGTACGAGCGCACGAAGCCGTTCTGCACGCGGCGCAGGCGGCTCGAGAAGCCGCTGATCACGGTCCCCGTCCCGTCGGCGACCCCGTCGACCACCGCCCCGTCGAAACGGACCAGGTCGTTGGTCATCCGGATCCCCGGCCTCATGAAGACCGCCTCGTTGAAGGCGTCGCCGTAGAGGTCGCGGCGCCCGGCGCGGACGAAGGGCGAGCGGCTCGACGGCTGCACGTCGGCGATGGCCCGCTGCGGGCCGAAGAAGAGGAAGCCGACGCCCACCCCGGCCAGGACGACGACCATCGTCACGACGCCGACGAGGGTGACGTGCACGAGGCCCTCGGTCTCGGCCTCCCCGGCGACCGCCGGGTTGAGCCACCCGGTGATCCAGCCGTTGAGCACGAGGCCGCCCACGACCGACGCCGCCCCGAGCAGGATCAGCGGGACCGTCATGACCAGCGGCGACTCGTGCGGGTGCAGCGGCTTGCCGTCCCGCGTGGTCTCGCGCCAGCGCTTGCGCCCGGCGAAGGTCATCAGCATCAGCCGCGTCATGTAGAAGGCGGTGACGCCGGCGCCGATCATCGCGCAGGTCCCGGCGACGGGGCTCGCGTGGAAGGCGGCCTCGATGATGTGGTCCTTGGAGTAGAAGCCGGCGAAGAACGGGAAGCCGATGATCGCCAGGTAGCCCGCGGCGAAGGTCACGAAGGTGATCGGCAGCGCCCGGGCCAGGGCGCCGTAGTGGCGCATGTCGACGTCGTCGTCCATCGCGTGCATCACCGAACCCGCACCGAGGAACATGTTGGCCTTGAAGAAGCCGTGCGTCACGAGGTGGAAGATCGCGAAGGCGTAGCCCACCGGTCCGATGCCCGCGGCCAGCACCATGTAGCCGATCTGGCTCATCGTCGAGCCGGCGAGCACCTTCTTGATGTCGTCCTTCGAGCAGCCGATGTACGCGCCGAAGAGCAGGGTGACGGTCCCGACCACGACGACGGCCACGCTGGCCGCCGGGGCCGCGGTGAAGATCGCGTGGCTGCGGACGATGAGGTAGACGCCGGCGGTGACCATCGTCGCCGCGTGGATGAGCGCCGACACCGGGGTCGGGCCCTCCATGGCGTCGAGCAGCCACGACTGCAGGGGCACCTGCGCCGACTTCCCGCAGGCACCGAGCAGGAGCAGCAGCCCGAGCAGCGTGGCGAGCGGCGTGCTCAGCCCGGCCACGCGCTCGTTGACGTCGACGAAGGCCGACGAGGAGAAGGAGGCGAGCATCAGCATGATCGCGAGCGACATGCCGAGGTCGCCGACGCGGTTGACGACGAAGGCCTTCTTGGCCGCGGTCGCCGCGCTCGGGCGCTCCTGCCAGAAGCCGATGAGCAGGTACGACGCGAGGCCCACGCCCTCCCAGCCCACGAAGAGGACCAGGTAGTTGTCGGCGAGGACGAGCAGCAGCATGGCCGCGACGAAGAGGTTCAGGAAGCCGAAGAACCGCCGCCGGCGCGGGTCGTGCGCCATGTAGCCGATCGAGTAGACGTGGATCAGGCTGCCGACGCCGGTGATCAGCAGCACGAAGACGATCGAGAGCTGGTCGAGCTGCAGCCCGACGCGGATGTTCCACGTGCCGGAGCTGATCCAGTCGTACACGGGCACGTGCACGGAGCGCTGCGACTCCTCGCGCCCGAGCAGCTGCACGAAGTAGCCGAGCCCGACGGCGAAGGACGCGATCGGCGCCAGCGTGCCGAGGACGTGGCCCCAGCGGTCGCCGGCCTTCCCGATCAGCAGCAGCACCGCCGCGCTCACGGCCGGCACGGCGATCAGCAGCCAGGCCAGGGTGAAGGAGCCCGTCCCCAGGACGGGCGTCACTGATTCCATGATCGTCCCGAGTCTCTAGAACTTGAGCAGGTTGGCGTCGTCGATCGAGGCCGACCGCCGGGTCCGGAAGATGGTCACGATGATCGCGAGCCCGACCACGACCTCCGCCGCGGCCACCACCATGACGAAGAAGGCGGCGATCTGGCCGTCCAACGCGCCGTTCTTGTGCGAGAAGGCGACGAGCGCGAGGTTCGAGGCGTTGAGCATCAGCTCCACGCACATGAAGGCGACGATCGCGTTGCGCCTCGTCATGAAGCCGATCGTGCCGATGGCGAAGAGGATCGCCGACAAGACGATGTAGTGGTCGGTCACCGTGTGCCCCTCATTCCGTTCCGCCGTCGGGCTCGGCGCCGGGACCAGGGGTGGCGCCGTGGTGGCGCGTGGACGAGCCCTCGGTCGGCACGAGGTCGGGGCGCCGGGTCAGCGCCGCGCCCGGCCTGGTCACCTGGGGCAGCTCGTCGCCGTCGCCCTGGAGCTCGGCGATGGTGCGCTGGATCGGGCGGACGAGGTCGCGCCGGTCGGCCTGGCCGCTGCGGTTGCGCAGCGTGGCCGACACCGACAGCTCCGAGAGCGAGCCGTCGGGCAGCATCGCCGGGGTGTCGACGGCGTTGTGGCGGGCGTACACGCCGGGCGTCGGCAGCGGACCAGGGTGCTCGCCGGTCTCGGCGTAGCGACGCATCCGCTCCCCCACCAGGTCGCCCTGCGTCTTGCGCTTGGTCAGCCGCTCGCGGTGGGCCAGGACCATCGCACCGACCGCGGCGGTGATCAGCAGCGCCGAGGTGGCCTCGAAGGCGACGACGTACTTGGTGAAGATCAGGTTGGCCAGGCCCTGGACGTTGCCGCCGTACGCCTGGTTGTCGGCCGCGAGCCCGATGTCGGTGCCCTGCACGGCGTTGCCGACCGCGAGGACCAGCAGCAGCCCGAAGCCCACCCCGGCCAGCACGGCGAGCGGCCGCTGCCCGCGGATCGTCTCCACGAGCGAGTCCGCCGCGTCGACGCCGACGAGCATCAGCACGAAGAGGAAGAGCATGAGGATCGCGCCGGTGTAGACGATGATCTGCACCGCGAAGAGGAAGGGTGCGTTCAGCGCCGCGTACTGCACGGCCAGCGAGATCATCACCGCGGCCAGGCAGAGCGCGGAGTGCACCGGCTTGCGCGACAGGATCATGCCGAGGGCGCCCAGCACCATCACCGGGGCCAGGAGCCAGAAGGCGATCTGCGCGCCCATCAGCGGAGCCTCCCGTTGCTCTCGTTGGCCTGGACCGAGCTGGCCCGGTCCTGCGGCTTCGGCTTGCCGCCGAGGTCCTGGTGCTTGCGGCGGTTCTCGTAGCCCGCGTTGACCGGCTCGGGCACGTGGCCGGCGATCGAACCGGCCCGCTCGTCCGGCGTGCCCATCGCGGGCAGCCCGAGGAAGTAGGCCTGCTCGTCGTCGCCGAGGCGGCGCGCGTGCGGCGGCTGCTCCATGCCCGGCAGCAGCGGCCCCAGCAGGTCGTCCTTGTCGTAGATGAGGTCGCTGCGGCTGTCGTCGGCCAGCTCGAACTCGTTGGTCATCGTCAGCGCCCGGGTCGGGCACGCCTCGATGCAGAGCCCGCACAGGATGCAGCGCAGGTAGTTGATCTGGTAGACGCGGCCGTAGCGCTCCCCCGGGGAGAAGCGCTCCTCCTCGGTGTTCTGGGCGCCCTCGACGTAGATCGCGTCGGCCGGGCACGCCCAGGCGCAGAGCTCGCAGCCGACGCACTTCTCCAGGCCGTCGGGCCAGCGGTTCAGCTGGTGGCGCCCGTGGAACCGCGGCGCCGTCACCTTGGGCTTGTTCGGGTAGTCCTCGGTGAAGGTCTTGCGGAACATCGTTCTGAAGGTGACGCCGAAGCCGGCCACCGGGTCGAAGAGGCCCATCAGGTACGTGCTCCCTCGGAGTCGTCGGACAGGTGCTCAGGTCGCTGCGGTGGTGCCCCGCCGCCCCCGTCGCCGGGGACCACCTGGGCCAGCTCGGGCAGCACCTGGTCGCCCTGCGGCGGCACCGGGTAGCCGCCGGCGAAGGCGTCGAACTCGGCCGGCTCGGCCGGCTCGGCCGTGTCCTGGTCCCCCTTGGCGAAGAAGGTCGCCGCCAGCAGGACGACCACGACCACGCCCAGCCCGCCGAGCAGGTAGCCGCGGTTCACCCGCAGCGCGGCGATGAGGACGATCCAGACCAGCGAGATCGGGATCAGCCACTTCCAGCCGAAGCGCATGAACTGGTCGTAGCGCAGCCGCGGCAGGGTGCCGCGCAGCCACACGAAGACGAAGAGCAGCACGAGCATCTTGACCAGGAACCAGACGATGCCGAGGTAGCCGGCGTCCGCGCCCGGGATCAGGTTGAACGGGAAGATCGCGTGCCAGCCGCCCAGGAAGAGCGTGGTGGCCAGCGCCGAGACGGTGATCATGTTCATGTACTCGGCCATGAAGAACATCGCGAAGCGCATCGAGGAGTACTCGGTGTGGAAGCCGCCGACGAGCTCGCCCTCGGCCTCGGGCAGGTCGAACGGCGCGCGGTTGGTCTCCCCCACCATCGAGATCAGGTAGATCACGAAGGACGGCAGCAGCTGGAGGGCGAACCAGATCGGCATCTCCGTGCCGAGGACGTTCACCCTCGGCACCGCCTGCGCCGCGACGATCTCCGACGTGGACAGCGAACCGGCGTAGAGGAAGACGCCCACCAGCGCGAGCCCCATGGCGACCTCGTAGCTGATCACCTGGGCGCTGGAGCGCAGCGAGCCGAGCAGCGCGTACGTCGACCCGGACGACCAGCCGGCGAGCACGATGCCGTACACCCCGACCGAGGCCAGCGCGACGATGAAGAGCACGGACACCGGGATGTCGGTGACCTGCAGCGGGGTGGTGATGTCGGTGAAGGGCACCTTGACGATGCCGGCGATCGGGATCACCGAGATGGCGACGACGGCCGGGATCGCGGAGACGAAGGGCGCGATGGTGAAGACGACGCGCTCGGCGGCCTTCGGGGTGAAGTCCTCCTTGAACATCAGCTTCATGCCGTCGGCGAGCGACTGGAGCGAGCCGAAGGGGCCGTTCATCGTCGGGCCCTTGCGGTGCTGCATGAGGCCGACGACCTTGCGCTCGTAGACGATGGTGAACAGCGTCAGCACCATCAGCAGGACGAAGGCGAAGAGCGCCTTGACCAGCACGAGCCACCAGGGGTCGTTGAAGAAGGGTGTGAGGTCCAACGGGCTCACGATGCGGCCTCCTCCTCGTCCATGCCGGTGACCGGCTCGGTCCTCAGCGCGCGGCGCGGGATGCTCTCGGCGACGCGCGGCTCGACCGCCACGCCCACCAGGTCGCCCGGCAGCACCGCGAGGTGCTCGGCGACGGCCAGGCCCGGCGGCTTCGCCGGCACCCACACGACGCCGTCGACCATCCCCGGCTCGACGACCAGCGGCAGCGTCAGCTCGCCGCGGTCGTTGGTCAGGACCACGTCGGAGTCGGCGTCGCCGTCCGCGTCGGTCCACACCCCGTACGCGGCCGCCGTCGCCGGGCTGATGCGGGCCACCGCGGGCCGCGCCGTGGCGGCCAGGTAGGGCTCGTTCGCGAGCGCGCGGCTGTCGTCGAGGCCCATCCGCCAGGTGGCGAGCACGAGCGAGTCGCGCACCGGCTCGGCGGGGTCGGCGGCGCCGAAGTCCGGCGCCGCGGCGGGCGAGCCGTCCCAGGGGCCGAGCTCGTCGAGCTCGGCCAGGGCGGCCTCCGGCTTGCGGAAGCCCAGCGGGCGCCCGAGCGCGTCGGCCAGGGCCGCGAGCACCCGCAGGTCGGCCATGGCGTTCGGGCTCTCGAGCACCGCCGGGAAGGGGCGTCGACGCCCCTCCCAGTCGACGAACGTCCCGGAACGCTCGGCCATGAGCGACACCGGCAGGACGACGTCCGCGCGTTCGGTGACGAGCGAGGCGCGGGTCTCCAGGCTGAGGAGGAAGCCGACCCGCTCGAGGCCCTCGAGCGCGGCGGCGGGGTCGGCGAGGTCGGTCGGGTCGACCCCGCCCACGACCAGCGCGGCGAGGTCGCCGTCCGCCGCACCGACGAGCATCTCGTCGCCGTCGGCGCCCTCGGCGCGCGGCAGCGAGCCGGCGCCCCAGGTCGAGGCGACGTCGACGCGGGCCGACGGGTCGGCGACCGGACGTCCGCCGGGCAGCAGGTTGGGGAGGCACCCGGCCTCGACCGCACCGCGGTCACCGGCCCGGCGGGGCACCCAGGCGATGCGGGCACCCGTGCGGGCGGAGAGCCGCAGCACCGCGCTGAGCGTCCCGGACAGCCCGGCCGCGCGCTCGCCGACGAGGATCACCGAACCGGCGTCGAGCGGGACGCCGGAGGTCGCCGACCAGCCGTCGAGCCAGGCCGCCTCCGCGCCGGGGACGGTCGGGACGAGGGTCGTGCCGGCCTTCGCGGCCCCGCGGCTGCGGTACGGCGCGAGCGTCCAGGAGGCCAGGCCGCCCTTGCGCCACGCCTTGCGCAGCCGCAGGAAGATCGCGCCGGCCTCCTCCTCGGGCTCGAGGCTGACCAGCAGCACCGACGACGCGCCCTCGAGGTCGGCGTAGGTGACCCCGCGGCCCCGCCCGGCGACGGCGGCGGCCAGGAAGTCGGCCTCCTCCGCGCTGTGCGGACGGGCCCGGAAGTCGATCGAGTTCGTGCCGAGCACGCCGCGGGCGAACTTGCTGTACGCGTACGCGTCCTCGAGCGTGAGGCGGCCGCCGACCAGGACGCCGACCTTCTCCCCGCGGGTGCCGGCGAGCGCCTTCTCCAGGCCCTCGGCCGCGACGTCGAGCGCCTCGGGCCAGGACGCGGGCCGCAGCACGCCGTCCTCGCGCACCAGCGGGTGCGTGAGCCGGTCGTCACCGCGGCCGTAGGCGAAGGCGAAGCGGTCCTTGTCGGTGATCCACTCCTCGTTGACCTCGGGGTCGTCGCCGGCCTGGCGGCGCATGACCTTGCCGCGGCGGTGGTCGACCCGGACGGCCGAGCCGCAGGCGTCGTGCTCGGCGACCGACGGGGTGGAGACGAGGTCGAAGGGCCGCGAGCGGAAGCGGTACTCCGCGCTCGTCAGCGCCCCGACCGGGCAGATCTGGATCGTGTTGCCCGAGAAGTAGGACTGGAACGGCTCGCGCTCGTAGATGCCGACCTGCTGCAGCGCACCGCGCTCGATCAGGGAGATGAACGGGTCGCCCGCCACCTGCTCGGAGAAGCGGGTGCACCGCGCGCAGAGGACGCAGCGCTCACGGTCGAGCAGCACGTTCGGCGAGATCGCGACCGGCTTGGGGTAGGTCCGCTTGACGTCGGTGAAGCGGCTCTCGCCGTAGCCGTTGCTCATCGCCTGGTTCTGCAGGGGGCACTCCCCGCCCTTGTCGCAGATCGGGCAGTCGAGCGGGTGGTTGACGAGCAGGAACTCCATGTTCCCGTGCTGCGCCTTGTCGGCGACCGGCGAGGTCACCTGGGTCTTCACGACCATCCCCTGGGCGACCTCGAGGGTGCAGGAGGCCTGCGGCTTGGGGATCCCGCGGCCGTTGCCCGCGTCGGGCACCTCGACCAGGCACTGCCGGCACGCGCCGACCGGGTCGAGCAGCGGGTGGTCGCAGAAGCGCGGGATCGCGACGCCGATGAGCTCGGCGGCGCGGATCACGAGGGTGCCCTTGGGTACCGAGACCTCGACGTCGTCGATGGTCAGCGTGACGAGGTCCTCGCGCTGCGCGAGCTGCCCGGTGTCGGTGGAGCCGGTCGACGGCTTGGCGGTGACGGTCATGCCTGCGCTCCTGCGGGCTCGCGCACGAAGACCGTGCTGCGCTCGTACGGGAACAGCTCCCACGCGGGGGTGTGCAGGCCGGCCTCGAACTCGTCGCGGAAGTACGTGATCGCCGAGCTGATCGGGCTGGTCGCGCCGTCGCCGAGGGCGCAGAAGGAGCGGCCCAGGATGTTCTCGCAGAGGTCGAGCAGCTTGTCGATGTCGCCCTCCTGGCCCTGGCCGGCCTCGAGGCGGTGCAGGATCTGCACGAGCCACCAGGTGCCCTCGCGGCACGGGGTGCACTTGCCGCAGGACTCGTGCTTGTAGAACTCGGTCCAGCGCAGCACGACCCGCACGACCGAGGTCGTCTCGTCGAAGCACTGGAGGGCCTTGGTGCCGAGCATCGACTTCTGCGCCGCCACGCCCTCGTAGTCGAGGGGGACGTCGAGGTGCTCGGGCATGAGGATCGGGGTCGACGAGCCGCCGGGGGTCCAGAACTTCAGCTCGGTGGCCCTCGCGGATCCCGCCGGCGAGGTCGAGCAGCTCGCGCAGCGTGATGCCGAGCGGTGCCTCGAACTGCCCCGGCTCGGTCACGTGGCCCGAGAGCGAGTAGATCGTCATGCCCTTGGACTTCTCGGTGCCCATCGAGGAGAACCACGCCGCGCCGAAGCGGAGGATGCTCGGCACCGAGGCGATCGACTCGACGTTGTTGATCACGGTCGGGCAGGCGTACAGGCCCGCGACCGCGGGGAACGGCGGGCGCAGCCGCGGCTGGCCGCGACGCCCCTCCAGGGAGTCGAGCAGCGCCGTCTCCTCGCCGCAGATGTAGGCCCCCGCGCCGGCGTGGACGACGATGTCGAGGTCGTAGCCGGTGCCCAGCACGTTCGGCCCGCAGTAGCCGGCCGAGTACGCCTCCCGCACCGCCTGCTGGAGGCGCCGCACGACGTGCAGGACCTCGCCGCGGACGTAGATGAACGCCGTGCTCGCGCGGATCGCGTACGCCGAGATGATCACGCCCTCGACGAGGGTGTGCGGCGAGGCCATCATCAGCGGGATGTCCTTGCACGTGCCCGGCTCGGACTCGTCGGCGTTGACCACGAGGTACTTGGGCTTGGGGTTGTCCTGCGGGATGAAGGACCACTTCATGCCCGTCGGGAAGCCCGCGCCGCCGCGGCCGCGCAGGCCGGAGTCCTTGACCACCGAGACGACCTCGGAGGGTTCCATCCGCAGCGCGGTGCGCAGGCCCTGGTAGCCGCCGCGGCGCTCGTAGTTGCCGATCTTCCAGGCCCGCTCGTCACCCCAGTTCGCGGTGAGGACGGGCGTCAGCGTGTCGGTCACTTCGCCTCCTTCGAGGAGTCCACGGCGTCGTCGCCGGTGGAGCGGAAGTCGTCGGGGTCGGGCGCGGACCAGCCGCGCTCGGCGGCGACGCGCAGCCCGAGCCGGGAGGTGGGGCCCGACGTCGGGCCCTCGTCGGCACGGCCGTCGGGGAAGCCGGCGAGCACGCGCTCGGCCTGCTGCCAGGTCACGACGCGGGCGCCGCGGGTGGCGGTGACCTCCTCGCCGGCGCGCAGCGCGTCGACGACCTCGCAGGCCCGGCGCGGGGTGGTGCGGTCGAAGAACTCCCAGTTGACCATCATCACCGGGGCCATGTCGCAGGCGGCGTTGCACTCGAGGTGCTCGAGGGTGACCACGCCGTCCTCGGTGGTCTCGTCGTTGCCGATGCCGAGGTGGTTCTGCAGCTCGGCGTAGACCTCGTCGCCGCCCATCACCGCGCAGAGCGAGGTCGTGCAGACCCCGACGTGGTACTTCCCCACCGGGCGCCGCTTGTACATCGTGTAGAAGGTCGCGACGCCGGAGACGTCGGCGGTGCTCAGCCCGAGGATCTCGGCGCAGACCTCGATCCCCGCGGGCGTCACCCGGCCCTCGACGCTCTGCACGAGGTGCAGCATCGGCAGCAGCGCCGAGCGCGGCTGCGGGTAGCGCGCGGCGATGCTCGCGAGCTCGGTGCGTACGCGGTCGTCGATGAGCGTCTCGGTCACCTCGTAGGCGAGGCTCGGCTCGTCGAAGTACGTCCTCATGTGCCCGTGGTCGAGCAGCTCCTCGCTGCCGACGTCGCCGCCGGCGTGCCCGCCCGGTGTCTGCGGTCGCGGTTCCAGCAGCTCAGCCACGGAGCACCTCCGGAAAGTGGTCACCAAGGGGGCGGACAGGGGCCTCGGAGGGGCCAGGAGCGACCACTTTCCGAGAGGGGGTGGGGCAGCGGAACGGCATCTAGCGGTCCACCCCGCCCATGACGGGGTCGAGGCTGGCCACGGCCACCACCACGTCCGACACCATCGAGCCCTCGCAGAGGGCGGGCATGGCCTGCAGGTTGGAGAAGCTCGGGTCGCGGAAGTGCGCCCGGAAGGGACGCGTCCCGCCGTCGCTGACGACGTGCGCGCCGAGCTCGCCGCGCGGGGACTCGACCGGCACGTACGCCTGCCCCGGCGGCACCCGGAACCCCTCGGTGACGAGCTTGAAGTGGTGGATCAGCGCCTCCATGGACTGGCCCATGATGTGGCGGATGTGCTCGTTGGAGTTGCCCATGCCGTCGCTGCCGACGGCCAGCTGCGCCGGCCAGGCGATCTTGTTGTCGGCGACCATGACGGGCTGGCCCTCGGTGCGCTCGAGCCGCTCGACGCACTGCTCGATGATCTTGAGGCTCTCCCACATCTCGTTGACCCGGATCCGGAACCGCCCGTACGCGTCGGCGCTGTCCCAGGTCTGCACGTCGAAGTCGTAGGTCTCGTAGCCGCAGTAGGGCTGCTTCTTGCGCAGGTCCCAGTCGTAGCCGGTGGCGCGCAGCGGCGGACCGGTGACGCCGAGGGCGAGGCAGCCGGCCAGGTCGAGCTGACCGACGCCGGAGAGCCGGCCCTTGAAGATCGGGTTCTCGTTGCAGAAGGCCGCGTACTCGGGCAGGTGCTTGCGCATCCACGCGACGAGGTCCCGGACCTTGTCCAGCCCGCCCTGGGGCAGGTCCTGGGCGACGCCGCCGGGACGGACGTACGCGTGGTTCATGCGCAGGCCGGTGATCGCCTCGAAGACGTCGAGGACCATCTCGCGCTCGCGGAAGCCGATGGTCATGACCGTCAGCGCGCCGATCTCCATCCCTCCGGTGGCCAGGCAGACCAGGTGCGAGGAGATGCGGTTGAGCTCGAGCATCAGCACGCGGATGACGCTGGCCCGCTCGGGGATCTGCTCCTCGATGTCGAGCAGCCGCTCGACGCCGAGGCAGTAGCTCGTCTCCTGGCTGAACGGCGACAGGTAGTCCATCCGGGTGCAGAACGTCACGCCCTGCGTCCAGGAGCGGAACTCCATGTTCTTCTCGATGCCGGTGTGCAGGTAGCCGATGCCGCAGCGGGCCTCGGTGACCGACTCCCCCTCCATCTCGAGGATCAGGCGGAGCACGCCGTGGGTGGACGGGTGCTGCGGGCCCATGTTGACGACGATGCGCTCGTCGCCGCGCTCGGCCTGGTCGTCGGCGATCGTGTCCCAGTCCTGGCCGGTGACGGTGTAGACGTGGCCCTCGGCCGCGCCGGGCGCGTCGCCGGGGCCCGCCGAGAACGGGTCCTCGACCGCGGCCGCCGGGTCGAACTGCGCCTTGCCCTGCGCGAAGGGGCCGGTGGTGGTCGTCATCAGGTGTAGCTCCTGCGCTGGTCCGGCGGGGGCACGGAGGCACCGTGGTACTCCACGTCGATGCCGCCGAGCGGGTAGTCCTTGCGCTGCGGGTGCCCGGGCCAGTCGTCGGGCATCAGGATGCGCGTCAGAGCGGGATGGCCGTCGAAGACGATCCCGAACATGTCGTACGTCTCCCGCTCGTGCCAGTCCGCGCCCGGGTAGGTGGGCACGACCGAGGGGATGTGCGGGTCGGCGTCGGGGACGCTGACCTCCAGCCGGATCCGGCGGTTGTAGGTCATGGACTGCAGGTGGTAGACCGCGTGCAGCTCCCGTCCGGCGTCGCCGGGGTAGTGGACCCCGGACACGCTGCTGCAGAGCTCGAAGCGCAGGTGGGGGTCGTCGCGCAGGTGCCGGACGAGCGTCGGCAGCTGTCCGCGCACCACGTGGAAGGTGATCTCGCCGCGGTGGACGACGACCTTCTCGATGACGTCGGAGGAGTTGGGGGCGAGCGCGGTCATGCGCTCGTGGACGTCGTCCCACCAGCCCCCGTACGGCGGCTGCCCCGCGGGCGGGAAGTCGATCACCCGCGAGAGGCCGCCGTAGCCGGAGGTGTCACCGCTGCCCTTGACGCCGAACATGCCGTGCTGGACGCGCAGCACCTCGGTGTCGGGCTGGGTCGTCACGACGGCCGTCCCGCCCTCGGCGACCTGGTCGGTCTCGGCCCGGTCCTCGGAGGCGGTGGTGGAGGCCGTGCTGACCGCCGTCGCCGAGCCGGTCGTCGACCCGGCCTCGGTGCCGCCGTCCGGCGCGGACTCGCCCTCGGCCACCGCACCCTTGACCGGGGCGTTCGCGTCGGACTCGCCCGTGACGCGCTCGGCCTGCGCGGCGTCGGAGCTCGCCCTGGCGTTGTCCTCGTTCGTGGGCCCCGAGCCGGTCGACGGGTCGCTCATCGCAGCAGCCCGGTGCGCTCGAGGTTCGCCGGGGCCTCGAGGGCGCGACGCTCCGCCTCCTCGGCGGCCTCGACCGCGTGGTGGCCGATCGGGGTGTTGCGGACCTTGTCGCGCAGCTTGAACATCGCGTCGATGAGCATCTCCGGGCGCGGCGGGCAGCCGGGCAGGTACATGTCGACGGGGACGACGTGGTCGACGCCCTGGACGATCGCGTAGTTGTTGAACATGCCGCCCGTGCTGGCGCAGACGCCCATGGCGAGCACCCACTTCGGGTTGGGCATCTGGTCGTAGATCTGGCGCAGGACCGGCGCCATCTTCTGGCTCACCCGGCCCGCGACGATCATCAGGTCGGCCTGGCGCGGAGAGGCGCGGAAGACCTCCTGGCCCCAGCGGCCGGAGTCGTAGCGGGGGGCGCCGTACGTCATCATCTCGATCGCGCAGCACGCCAGCCCGAAGGTCGCCGGCCAGAACGAGGCGCTGCGCATGTAGCCGAAGATGTTCTCGACGCTGGTCAGCAGGACCCCGGTCGGCAGCTGTTCCTCGACACCCATGTCAGGCCTCTCTCAATCCCACTCAAGTCCGCCGCGGCGGAGCACGTAGAAGTACGCCACGAAGACGGTGACGATGAACAGCACCATCTCGACCAGCGCGAAGGACCCCATCAGGTCGAAGCTCACGGCCCACGGGTAGAGGAAGACGATCTCGATGTCGAAGACGATGAAGAGCATCGCGGTGATGTAGTACTTCACCGGGAAGCGGCCGCCGCCCACGGGCTGCGGCGTCGGCTCGATGCCGCACTCGTACGAGTCGTACTTGGCCCGGTTGTAGCGGCTGGGTCCCACCAGCAGGCTCGTCACGACGGTGACGGCCACGAAGCCGGTCGAGATGATCAGCAGGATGACGATGCCGAGGTAGCCGCTGCTCACGAGGGCACCCCGGCTCCCGGGCACGGCGTCGCCGCGCCCCGTGGGGCGGTCAGAACGGCCATCGTTCCCCTCCTGCGCTGGAGTCACGGACGGTGCTCGTGAATTCCTTCACGAAGTCCGCGGTCACTCTACGACTCCTTGGCCGAAGACCAAACAGCGCCACGACCAGGTGAAACGCCGAGAATTACGCAACGGACGCCGTGCGTAAAAGTTCGTGCGGAGGCGGCGCTGGGGCGCGCTGGCACACTTCACGACGTGGAGGCACCGTCGTGAGCACGCAGCCCCTCGCCGCGGACGTGCTCGTGGTCGGGGCCGGCCCGGCCGGTTCGGCGGCGGCGGCCTGGTCCGCTCGGCACGGCCTCGACGTGCTGCTGGCCGACGCGGCGCACTTCCCGCGCGACAAGGCCTGCGGCGACGGGCTGACGCCGCGGGCGATGGCCGAGCTCGACCGGCTCGACCTCGGCGACTGGGCGCGCGGCCGCGTGACCAACCGGGGGCTGCGCGCCCACGGCTTCGGGCAGGTCCTCGAGCTGCCCTGGCCGGGCGGCCACCTCCCCGACCACGGTTCCGCGGTGCCGCGCACCGAGCTCGACGACCGCGTCCGCGCCACGGCCGAGGAGTCGGGCGCGCGGATGCTGCTGGGTGCCCGCGCCGTCGACGTCGTGCGCTCGGGCGCGAGGGTCTCCGCCGTCGTCTTCGACACCGCCGAGGGCCGGGTCGAGGTGGCGTGCCGCCGGCTCGTCGTGGCCGACGGCGTGCGCTCGCCGCTGGGACGCCTGCTCGGGCGGACCTGGCACCGCGAGACCGCGTACGGGGTCGCCGCTCGCGGCTACGTCGACGTCGGCCGCGACGACGACTGGATCTCCTCCCACCTCGAGCTGCGCGGCGAGCAGGGCGAGCTGCTGTCCGGCTACGGCTGGATCTTCCCGCTCGGCGGCGGCCGCGCGAACGTCGGCGTCGGCACCCTCGCCACCGCCAGGCGGCCCGCGAACGTCTCGCTCAAGCCCCTCATGCGCTACTACGCCGACGGGCGTCGAGAGGAGTTCGCGCTGCAGGGCGACGTGCGCGAGCCGTCGTCGGCGCTGCTGCCCATGGGCGGCGCCGTCAGCGGCGTGTCCGGCCCGAACTGGGTCCTGGTCGGCGACGCCGCCGCCTGCGTGAACCCGCTCAACGGCGAGGGCATCGACTACGGGCTCGAGACGGGACGGTTCGCTGCGGACCTCCTGGCGGGCGGGGACGACCTCGAGCGGGCGTGGCCGGTGCTCCTGCGCCGGCACTACGGGACCTCGTTCGGCATCGCCCGGCGCCTCGCCGGGCTGATCACCGTGCCCGGGCTGCTGTCGACGTTCGGACCGGTGGGCATGCGCTCGCGGGTGCTCATGAGCGTCGCGCTGCGGGTGATGGGCAACCTCGTGACCGAGGAGGACCGCGACGTCGTCGCGCGGACCTGGCGCGCGGCCGGCCGCCTGACGACGGCCTTCGAGGACCGTCCGCCCTTCTCCTGAGGCGTCGACCACGCGGCGGGACGGGGTCCGGACGTGACGAGAGTCAGCGACTGCCTGCTCGGGGGTTCAGGTAGTCGCTGACTCTCGACCCCTTCATCGCGGACCGCTCCCGCGGCGTTACACCTCGGACGAACTTTTTTCTCCCGACGCCCGGCGAGGCCGGGACGAGCCCCCGGACCACGCAGCCATGACGTTGCCGCGAGTAACTACTCGTGCGAGAGTGCTCGCGTGTCCTCGATCCGGCTCTACATCCTCGACGCGCTCGCGCGCCGGGGTGAGATGCACGGCCACCAGCTGCGGCTGCTGGCCGAGCAGGAGCACGTGCACCTGTGGACCGACTTCTCCGTCGGCGGCCTGTACGGCGCGCTCAAGCGGCTCGCGGGCGAGGGGCTCCTGGCCGAGGTGCGCACCGAGCGCGAGGGCGGCTACCCCGAGCGGCAGGTGTACGGGATCACCGCGGCCGGCCGTACGGTGCTCGACGGGCTGCACCGCGAGCACCTGGAGCACGTGGCCTTCAAGCCCGACCCGTTCGACCTCGCGCTGAGCCGCCCCGACCCGACGCGGCTGGACGAGCTGCCTGACGCCGTCGCGGTGCGGCTGACCACGCTGCGCCGCCTGCTCGAGGACAGCGAGCGCCAGAACGCGACCGCCCGTCCGTACCTCTCCCTCGGCGAGACCCACGCCCTCCTGCACCGCGAGCACCGGCTGCGCGCCGAGCTCGCCTGGCACGAGGAGCTGGCCGCCGCCCTGCCCGACGTCATCGCCGACGAGCGCACCCGGGCCCTCACGCCCGACCCACTGCCCACCGCCGGCACCTAGCCGCAACCCGCGAAGGACCCTCATGACCGATCAGACCGCGGCCCGCGCCGCCGCTCCCACGCCGGGCGGCCCGCCGCCCGTCGCCGTGCCCCGCGAGGCCTGGCGCGCCCTGGTCGTCCTGCTGGCCGGCATGTTCATCGCCCTGCTGGACACCACGATCGTCAACGTCGCGCTGCCGACCATCCGCACCAGCCTCGACGCCTCCGAGGCGACGCTGTCGTGGATCATCTCCGGCTACGCCCTGGCCTTCGGCCTCGCGCTGATCCCGGCCGGTCGCGTCGGCGACCGCATCGGCCACAAGTGGGTCTTCTTCTCCGGCATCGCGCTGTTCACGCTGGCCAGCGCCGCGTGCGGGCTGGCGCAGTCCGACACCCAGCTCGTCGTGTTCCGCGTCGTGCAGGGCCTGGCCGGCGGCATCTTCGTGCCCGCGGTCACCGCGTACATCCAGCTGCTCTTCCCCGGCCGCGCCCGCGGCAAGGCGTTCGCCGTGATGGGTGCCGTCATCGGCGTCTCCTCGGCCCTGGGCCCGATCGTCGGCGGCCTGATCATCCAGGCGTTCGGCGAGACCAGCGGCTGGCGCCTCGTCTTCGGCGTCAACCTGCCGATCGGCGTCGCGACGCTGGTCGCCGCGGCCGTGCTGCTGCCCAGGCGCGAGGGGTCCGCGCCCGCCGCCCGGGCCGGGATCGACTGGCTCGGCCTGGTGCTGCTCACCGCCGGCCTGGTCGCCGTGCTGGTCCCGCTCATCGAGGGCCAGGACAGGGGCTGGCCGACCTGGACCTACGTCACCCTCGGCGCGGGCGTCGTCCTGCTCGTGGTCTTCGCGCTGTGGGAGGTCGCCCACACCCGCCGCGGCGCCAGCCCGCTCGTGCCGCCGCACCTGTTCAGCCACGCGTCGTTCACCGGCGGCGTCGTGCTGGCGCTGGTCTACTTCGCCGCCTTCACGAGCATCTTCTTCACGCTCTCGATCCTGTGGCAGACCGGGCTGGGGCACACCGCCCTGGAGTCGGGCGTCGTCTCGATCCCCTTCGCGATCGGCAGCATCATCGCCTCCTCGCAGAGCAACCGGCTGGCGCAGCGCCTCGGCCGCACGGTCCTCGTGATCGGCACCGCGCTCGTCACCGTCGGCCTGGTCTGGGTGTGGCTGCTGCTGCGCTCGGCCGACCCGGCCACCCTGACCCACTGGGACCTGCTGGCGCCGCTGTTCCTCGCCGGCCTGGGCAACGGGGCCTTCATCGCCCCGAACGCGCAGTTCATCATCGCCACGGTCGACCGGGCCGAGGCCGGCGCCGCGAGCGGCGTCGTCTCCACCGTGCAGCGGGTCGGCAGCGCGGTGGGCATCGCGATCATCGGCAGCGTGTTCTTCGGCTCGCTGGTGATCACCGGCCCCGACACCGTCGCGGCGGGCTTCACCTCCGCCGCCGGGGACGCGATGGCCGTCAGCGCCGCGTTCAGCGTGGTGGCCCTGCTGCTGGTGTTCGTCCTGCCGAAGCGCACGGGTGGCCCGGCCGCCCCGACGCCGCGGCGGGCGCGGCGCGAGGTCGCCCAGACCACGGCCTGATCCCGGCCCCTCGAGGCCGGGGACGTCCCGACCGCGGCTACGCGGTGGGGTCCTCCCCGATCCGGGCGAGGTCGGCGGGGACGTCGACGTCGCGCAGCGTGGGGGACGGCAGCAGCACGCGTACGGGGTCCAGCGGCTCGAGCAGGCGTCGCGGGGACAGCCCCGCGCCGTCGCCCGCCACGGCCAGGAAGCGCTCCGCACCCGCCCGGGTGCAGGCCAGCTGGAGCGGGAACACCTGCCCGCCGTCACCCACGGCCACGGCGAGGTCGGTGCCGTCGAGGGCCGCGAGCAGCACGCCGACGCCGCGACCGGCGGCGGGGGCGTCCCCGGGCAGGGTCACCACCACGTCGGCTCCCGCGGCGAGGGCGGTCCGCAGTCCGGCGACCAGCGCGGCGGCCGGGCCGCCGCCGGGCGGGTCCTCCCGCACGAAGGCGACCTCGCGCGAGACCGCTCGTCGGGGACCGACGACGACCACCGCGAGCCCCTCCGGGACGGACCCGAGCGTGGCGTCGAGCAGGGGGCGACCGTCGAGCTCCGCGGCGAGCTTGTCGCTGCCGAACCGGCGCGAGGCCCCGCCGGCGAGGACGACGGCCCAGGTGCCGGTCACGCCGTCAGCCTGCGCTGGTCAGCGCGCCGATCATCGGCGCGAGCTTGGCCTGGGCCTCGGCCCACTCCGCCTCGGGGTTCGACCCGGCCACGATGCCGCAGCCGGCGAAGAGCCGGATCCGGCGCGGGTCGGTCTCGTCGAGGATCCCGCAGCGCAGCGCGATCGCCCACTCCCCCGCGCCGCTGGCGTCGGTCCAGCCGACCGGGCCGGCGTAGCGCTCGCGGTCGAGGTGCTCCAGCTCGGCGATCAGGTCGCGGGCGACCTCGGTCGGCGTGCCGCACACCGCTGCGCTCGGGTGCAGGGCGGCGGCGAGGCCCAGCGCGGTGACGCCCGGGCCGACGGCGGCGGTCACGTCGCTGGCCAGGTGCAGGACGTTGGGGAGCTCGAGGACGTACGGGGTCTCGGGGACGTTGATCGCGGAGCAGGAGGGTTCGAGGGCCGCGGCGACGGACGCGACCGCGTACTCGTGCTCCTCCAGGTCCTTGCTGCTGCGTGAGAGGGCCGAGGCCAGCGCGAGGTCGACCTGGTCGTCGCCGCTGCGCTGGATGGTGCCGGCCAGCACGCGCGAGGTCGCCAGGCCGGCCTCGAGCCGCACCAGCATCTCCGGCGTCGAGCCGACCAGGCCGTCGACGAGGTAGGTCCAGCACCGCGGGTAGGCCTCGCTGAGCCGGGCCACCAGCCACCGGGCGTCCAGGCGCGACTCGGCGGTCGCGACCAGGTCGCGGGCGAGGACGACCTTGTCCAGCCGGCCGGCGGTGATCGTGCCGACCGCGCGGGACACGGCGGCGCGCCACTGGTCCGGCGTCAGCGAACCCCCCTCGAAGTGCACGCCGCGCGGCGCCGGTGGCACCGGGGCCGCGCAGGGGGCCGGGCGCTGCTCGCCGGCCTCGAGGCCGATCTCGGTGAGCCAGGCCCGCCCGGCCCGGCGGCCGAGGACGGTGCGCGGCACGACGAGGCCGGAGGAGGCCGAGGTGTTGTCGGGATCGAAGACGAAGCTGCCGAAGGCCACCAGCCCGCTGCCGGGCAGGGCCACGTCGAGCTCGGAGACCTCGTCGCTCGAGGCGACGAGCCCGGCCCACCACTCCTCCGCCTCGTCGGGCGAGGCGGCCTTGTGCCGCACGACCTCGCCCCAGGCGACCATGCCGTCGCCGCCGCGGATCCACGCCAGCGCGTCGGTCTCGGGCAGCAGGGCGACCAGCGGGCCGGGGTCGGGCACCGCGACGGTGCGCACCCGCAGCCGCGGGGCGACCGGGTTCACTTCACCGAGCACGGGATGCTCACGCCACCAGCGTAGTGCGCCCCCTAGGCTGGCGAGCCGTGATCAATCCCACGGGCCCGCACGCCGACTGCTGCATCCGGACGAGCCGATGACCCTGGTCAGCACGGCAGACCTGCTCCGGGACGCGTACGCCCGCGGCACCGGCGTCGCCGCCCTCAACGTCATCACCCTCGAGCAGGCCGAGGGCACCGTGCTCGGGGCGGAGCAGGCCGGGCTGCCGGTGATCCTGCAGGTCAGCCAGAACGCGGCCGCGTTCCACCTCGACGACCCCGGTCCCCTCGCGGCCGCGCTCGCCGTGCTGGCCCGGACCAGCCAGGTCGACGTGTCCCTGCACCTCGACCACGTCACGCGGACGGCCCTGCTGCACCGGGCGGCGGAGTGCGGCTTCGGCTCGGTGATGTTCGACGCGGGGCCGCTGCCCTACGAGGAGAACGTCGCGACCACGCGGGAGGCCGCCGCCTGGGGCCACGAGCACGGCCTGCTCGTCGAGGCCGAGCTCGGCTACGTCGGCGGCAAGGCGAGCCAGGTGGAGTCCGCCCACGGCGACGGCGTCCGGACCGACCCGGACCAGGCGCGCGAGTACGTCGCGGCGACCGGCGTCGACGCGCTCGCCGTGGCCGTCGGCAGCACGCACGCGATGACGACCGCCGAGGCCGAGCTCGACCTCGACCTGGTCGCGCGGCTGCGTGCCGCCGTCGACGTGCCGCTGGTGCTGCACGGGTCGTCGGGGGTGCCGCAGCCCACCATCGCCGCCGCCGTGCGCGCGGGGATCACCAAGGTCAACATCGGGACGATCACGACGATCGCCTTCACCCGGCCGATCCGTCAGAAGCTCGCGGACCTGCCGCAGCTGAACGACCCGCGCCAGTACCTCGAGCCGGCCCGGAAGTCGGTCAGCGCGGTCGTCGCCGAGTTGGTCGCCACGGTGGGGCTGGCCGGCACGCAGCGCCCCTGACCGCGCTCAGGCGTCCGGGCACGCCCGCAGGGCGTCGACCCGCTGGATGACGCGGACCGGACGGCCCGAGGCGTCGAGCTCGACGGTCACGTCGAGCTCGGAGGTGGTGCGCACGACGAAGGTCTGGGGCGCCGTCCAGGCGACCCCGGTCGGCACGCCCTCGACGCCCTCGTCGCTGAAGCAGCCGACGGTGACCGAACGGACGCGCGCCACGATGCCCACCTGCACGGTCACGGTCCACAGCCGGTCCGGCGGGTGGCTGCTCTGCGTGACCTCGACGCTGAACCGGCCGTCGGGCGAGGCGTACGCCGTCGTCGCCCCGCAGCCGCCGAGCAGGACGGCGGTGCCGAGGCCCGCGAGGGCCCGCCGGTTCACCGCTTGCGCTGGCGCGCCATCGCCGCCTGGGACTCGCGCTCGCGCTTCTGGAGGTCGACCTGGCGCTGCGCCTCCTTCTGCTTGGCCTGCATCGACTCGGCGTCGAAGGAGTTGAAGAGCACGATCGCGGTGATCGCCTCGATGGCCAGCGACCAGAGCGGGGAGAAGCCGAGCAGCATCGGGGCCGTGGCGAGCAGGCAGACGTCGAAGCCGCGGAACAGGTTGGTGACCAGGCCGGGCGGCAGGGCACCGGCCTGCGTCGAGACCATCGGCTTGCTGAAGTCGACGCCCTTGGCCTGGGTCCAGCGGATCGCCGCGAGCAGGCCTGCCGCCGCGGTGGCCACGGCCATCAGCGAGGCCTCGCCGAAGGTGCGCCCGGCCGCTCCGCCGGCGACCCCGGCGAAGGCCGGTCCGACCGCGACGGCCCAGACGGCGGCCAGGATGGCCGGGGCCGTGACGACGGCCAGCTTGATCTGCGCCATGGAGAAGGGCAGGCAGCGCGCGAGGCCCCCGGTGCGGGTGAGGACACGGAGCCCGTTGAGCATCGGGACGACGGCCCCGAAGAGCGCCAGCGCCCCGAACACGGGCGTCACCGCGCTCAGCCCCAGCGCCTCGGACGCGTACGGCACGACGATCGTGCCGGCGAAGGCGACCAGCGGCTGCGGGAAGCGGCGGAGCCGCTGCCACTCGCGCCAGGTCAGGGCCTGCAGCCCCTCGCCGTGACCCCGCCTGGGCACCACGTGGCCGACCTCCATCGTGCGGCGCTGCACGACGATGTCGCGGGCGAGGCCGATGTCGAGGGCGAAGAAGGCGCCGGAGATGCCGCGCACCAGCGAACCGCCGCTGACCAGGCGCGTACGCCGGATCTGGGCCAGCCGCGAGGCGGCGAGGACGGTCCCCACCAGGAGCAGGACGACGGCGAGCCCGGCCACGACGGCACCGATCTCGGTGCCGAGCGTCGGGGAGAGCCGCAGGGTGAACCAGTCGGCCGCCACGCCGACGACGCCGAGCAGCGCGACGACGCCGAGGAGGCCGAAGACGAAGGAGGCCGCGCGGCTCAGGCGGTGGTGCTCGTGCCCCTGCTGGGCGGCGGCGGCCGCGACCGCGGCCGACGCGGACAGCCCGGTGGCGAGCGCCCACACGCCCGACTCGAGCACGCTCGACCCGGTCAGCAGGGAGATCAGGGCCCCGATGACGGCCCCGCCCACGAGCGCGCCGACGAGCGCCGCCACGAGCCGGGAGCGGAGCAGCTGCGAGCGCGAGACCGGGGCGTCGAGCAGCCAGAAGCCCTCGGCCGCGGACGCGAGCACGGGACCGAAGAGCCGGGCCACCGCCAGCGCCGTGGCGACCGCCGCGAGGACCGCGGCCCAGGGCAGCAGCGCGCGGGCCGAGAGGCAGGAGGCGCTCGAGCAGTCGGCGACGACGCGCTGGGCCTTGAGGATCACGTTGACGGTCATCGCGCCGAGCATCAGCGCGGCGATCACGGCGACGTAGGCGTCGCTCAGCGCCTGGCCGAGGTTGCGGGTGGCCCGGCCGCGGCGCCAGTCCTTCATCAGGCCGCGCAGCTCCCGCGGCGACGCCGCGGGCAGGACCGGTGCGGGCGCCGGGTCCACGTCGGGACCGTCGGGCCGGTCGGGCCGGTCGGGCTCGGTCGGGCCCGTCGTCGGCGGCGCCGGTGGCCTCCAGGCCGGTGTCCCGGCGGGCGTCGAGGCGGTGGTCCTCGGCCGGCGCGGCGTGCATGCCGGAGTCGGGCTGCTCGAGCGCCTCCTCGGTCGTCGGGTAGACCACCGGCGCCTCGACGCCGTCCTGGGGGCGTGCGCCGGCACCGCGCGCGGCCGACTGACCTCTGCGCCGGCTCATCCGCGGGGCGCCCCGAGGGTGACGACGCGCGTCGCGACGCTCTCGACCAGGGTCGGCTCGTGGCTGGCGAAGACGATGGCCAGGCCCTGCTGGCGCTCGGCCTGCAGGCGGCGCGACAACCAGCCGACGCCCTCGACGTCGAGGCGCTGCTCGGGCTCGTCGAGGATCAGCAGCCGTCGCGGGCGCACGAACGCGGTGGCGAGGGCGAGGCGGCGGCGCTGGCCCGAGGACAGCGTGCCCGGCAGCTGGCCGGACTGGGGCACGAGCTGCACCTGATCGAGGACCTCGTCGACCTGCGCGTCGGGGTCGGTGATGCCGTGCGCCCGGGCCAGCAGGTCGAGGTGCTCGACGACGGACAGGTCGGGGAAGAAGTCGAGGTCGTCGATCACGGTCGCCACGTCGCGGCGCACCTGCGGGTTGGTCTCCGACATCGGGTTGCCGCAGACCTCGATGGTGCCGTCGTCGGGCCGGTCGGCGCCGACCAGGCAGCGCAGCAGCGTCGACTTGCCCGCGCCGTTGCGCCCGGTCAGCGCGATCGCCTCGCCGGCGCGCACCTCGAGGTTGAACTTCTCGAAGATGGTGTTGGGGCCGAAGGCACGGCGCAGCCCGGACACCTTGAGCACGGTCGCGCGTTTCGCCACCGGAGAAGTGTGCCTCAGCGACGAGGCGACCAATCCCTCGTGTCGTGGCCTCCGAACCCCCTGCAGACGGGCCGACCGGCTCGCCCACCGCCAGCTCGAGGTCCGGGGGTCAAGGTGTCGGCACTGCTGCTCGCACCGCCGTTGCGGGACGTACGCGTGGTGAGCAGGTACGGTCGCCCGATGAACGTCCAGGTCGTTCCTGACGAGCCGGAGCGTTCCGGCGCGTCGGCGGACGCCCTGGCCGAGCGCCAGCGCGTCGACCGCGCGCAGGAGGCCGCACGGCTCTCCGCCCTGCTGGTCGAGGTCGCGACGGGTGACCAGGACGCGTTCGCCCAGCTCTACGACGCCACGTCGGCGCGCACGTACTCCGTGGTCTGGCGGGTGCTGCGGTCCAGCGACCACGCGGCCGAGGTGACGCAGGAGGTCTACACCGAGGTGTGGCGCCAGGCGGCACGCTTCGACCCGGCCAAGGGCTCGGTGAACGCCTGGATCACCACCATGGCCCACCGCCGCGCGATCGACCGGGTGCGCTCGGTGACCAGCGAGGTGGCCCGCGACGAGAACTACGCGATCTCCGAGACCGGCCGCGAGACCGACCAGGTGTGGGAGGGCGTCGCCCAGCAGCTCGACGCGGAGCGGGTCCGCAAGGGCCTGGCCGCCCTCACCCCGATCCAGCGCGAGGCGCTGACCCTCGCCTACTACGGCGGCTTCACCCAGAGCCAGGTCGCCGAACGACTCAAGCTGCCGCTCGGGACCGTGAAGACCCGCATCCGCGACGGTCTCGCCAACCTGCGCACCGTCCTGGGGGTGGAATCGTGAACGAGATCCACGACGACGCAGCGGCGTACGCCCTCGACGCGCTCGACAGCCCCGCGCTCGAGCGGTTCGAGGAGCACCTCGCCTCGTGCGAGGACTGCCGCCGCGAGGTGGCCGAGCTGCAGGAGACCGTGTCCGGGCTCGGGCTGGCCGAGCTCACGCCGCTGCCGCCGCCCGCCCTGCGCGCCTCCGTCCTCGACGCCATCACCGGCGTCGCCCAGCTGCCCCCCCTGAGGAGCACCGGGACCGCTGCGCCGGTGGTGCCGATCTCGACCGCCACGACGCGGCCGTCCGTCGCGGCGCACGCCTCTGCGCCCGCCGTCGACCCCGTGGTCGACGAGCTCGCGCTGCGCCGGGCCAACCGACGCACCCGCCTGCTCTCGGTGCTCGTGGCCGCGGTGACCGTGGTCGCCCTCGCCCTCGGCGGCACCGTGTGGGGCCTCGTGCGCCAGCAGCAGCAGCCGCCCACGGCGGGTCCGGCGCCCACGGCCTCGGTGGCTCAGGTCGACCCCTCGCTGCTGGCCGCGCCCGACGCCCGGATCTACAGCACCACGGTGAACGGCACCCCCGCGTCCTTCGTCGTCTCCAAGAGCCTCGACCGGGCCGCCTTCGTCGGCAGCGACCTGCCGGCGGCTCCCGCCGGCGACGTCTACCACCTGTGGACGCTCGACGGCTCTGCGGTCACCCCCGACGTCACCTTCTCCGCCAGCGGGCAGACCGCCCAGGAGTTCAGCGGGGCGGTCTCCAGGGCGACGGCGCTGGCCATCAACCTCGAGCCCGCGGGCACCTCGCCGCAGGTGCCGACGACCCCGGTGCTCGCGAGCGCCGCTCTCTGACCGCCTCCCCCGCGGCCTGAGCGGTGCCGCGGCCGTCGATCCTGTCGGTGGGCCGTGGAAGAGTTCATGCCATGGTCGACGACGCAGACGCACCCGGAGGCCGGGCCGGCGCCCGGGCGACCCTGGCCAAGCGCCGGGCCGACGTGGCGGTCATGTTCGACCACGTCGCGGCCCGCTACGACCTGGCCAACGACGTGCTCTCCCTCGGGCAGGACCGGGCCTGGCGCCGTGCGGTGCTCGAGGCGGTCGGCGCCCGGCCGGGCGAGCGCGTGCTCGACCTCGCCGCCGGCACCGGCACCTCCAGCGAACCCTTCGCCGCCGCCGGGGCGACCGTGGTCCCCACCGACCTGTCGCTCGGCATGCTGCGGGTCGGCAAGCAGCGGCGCCCCGCGCTGTCCTTCGTGGCGGCCGACGCGCTCCAGCTGCCGTACGCGGACGCGTCCTTCGACGCCGTGACCATCTCCTTCGGCCTCCGCAACGTCGAGGACACGGCTGCCGCCCTGGGCGAGATGCGCCGGGTCACCCGTCCCGGCGGGCGGCTGGTGGTCTGCGAGTTCTCGTCGCCGACCTGGACGCCCTTCCGGCTCGTCTACACCGAGTACCTGATGGCCGCGCTCCCCCGGATCGCGCGGGCGGTGTCGTCCAACCCGGTGGCCTACACCTACCTCGCCGAGTCGATCCGCGCCTGGCCCGACCAGGAGCACCTCGCCGGGCGCCTCGAGGCCGCCGGGTGGCGCGACGTCGCGTGGCGCAACCTCTCCGGCGGGGTCGTCGCCCTGCACCGGGCGGTCCGGTGACCGCGTACGCGGAGCCCTCCGCGACCACGGCCGACGCCGCCGGCCCGGGCGCGACGCCCGGCCCGGGTGGCCCGTACGCCTCGACGACGCCCCGCCCGCTGCTGCTCGACGCCCGCGCCGCGCGCAGCTGCCCGGTCAAGACGCAGCGCCGCTTCGACCCCCGCAGCGTGCTCCCGCCGGCCGAGCCCCGGGCGTTCGACGACCCGCTCGCGCTGCGGGCCGAGGCCGGCCGGCGCCACCGCCAGGTCGTGCTCGAGGAGCTCATCGACCGCTGCCGCGGCCGCGTCGTCGACCTCCGCCTGCTGGCCGCGGACGGGACGGACGTGCAGCTCGCCGCCACCCGGCGCGCGCTGGCCGACGCCGCCGACGTGGTCGTCGGCGGCGTGCTCCCGGCGGACGTCGACGGGCACCGTACGGGCTCGCCGGACCTGCTCGTCCGCGGCGCCGACTCCCCCGACGGGCCGACCTACCACCCGGCGCTCGTCGTGTGGCACCACGTGCTGACGACGGTGACCCCGCCTCCGGAGCCGGAGCCTCGGTACGGGGAGCCTCGGGACGGGGAGGTGCCCGGGCTCGCGTGGACCACGTTCGCGCAGCCCTCCCCGCTCGACCCGCGACGCCGCCGCGACGCGGCCCTGCGGCTGCGCTCCGGGGAGCGCGACCTGCGCGAGCTCGCGCACCACCACCGCCTCCTGGAGGCCGCCGGCTTCGGCGGCGCCACGGCGTGGGGCGGCCTGGTGGGCACCGACGTCCCGGCCGACGCCGACCGGTCGCTCGTGTGGTGCGACCTCGCCGCACCGCTGCTGCGCGCTGACGACCCCGAGGTCGCGGGCGGCTACCGCCTCGAACCGGTCCTCGAGCGCTACGACGACGCCTTCGCGCGCCGGGTGGGCGTGGCCGAGGCGGCACGACGCGGCGAGCGGCCGCTGGCCCCGGTGGTGGTGCGGGAGTGCGCGACCTGCCCGTGGTGGTCGACCTGCCGGGCCGAGCTGGACGACGACGACGTCAGCGTGCGCATCGACCGGGGCGCGCTGGACCGGCTCGAGGTCGAGGCGCTGCGCGGTCTGGGCACGGGCACCGTCCGTGCGCTCGCCCGGGCCGACACCGACGCCCTGCTCGAGCGCTACCTGCCGCTCGTCGCGCACCGCAGCCACGCCGAGTCCCGCCTCCGCACGGCGGTGCGCCGGGCCCGCCTGCTGGAGGGCGGCGTGCCCTTCGTGCGCGAGACGTCGGGCCCGATCGAGGTCCGGGCGGGTTCGGTGGAGGTCGACCTCGACATCGAGAGCTCGGCCGACGGCCGGGTCTACCTCTGGGGTTTCTGGGTCGAGCGCCCCGGCAGCGCGGAGGCGGGCGCCTACCGCGCCTTCGCCGCGTTCCGCGACCTCGACGAGGAGACGGAGACCGCGCTCGCCGTCGAGGCCTTCACCTGGTTGCGGGAGCTCGTCGAGACCGAGGCCGGGTCCGGCCCGGGGGTCGCGGTCTACCACTACAGCGGCTACGAGCCGAGCCAGATCGACAGCCTCGCCCAGCGCTCTGGCCACCCCGTCCTCGCGTGGGCGTCGGCGTACGCGCGGGAGCGGGTTCGTCGACCTGCTCGACGTGGTCAAGGAGCACTGGTTCGGGGTCAGCGGCCTCGGGCTCAAGCTGGTCGCGACGCACGCCGGGTTCGCCTGGCGCGACGAGGACCCGGGCGGCCTCAACTCGCAGCGCTGGTTCGCCGACGCCGTCCACGCGCCCGAGCCCGCGGCCCGGGCGGCGGCCGAGGCGCGCGTCCTGGCCTACAACGAGGACGACGTGCTGGCCACCCGCCACGTCCGCGCCTGGCTCCGGGCGGCGTCCTCGTAGGCCGGGCGCGCGCAGGCCCGTCCGGTGCGGGCCCCCGGCGCCGCAGGCGTCAGGCGCCGAGCGCCCGGACCGCCTCGTCGAGCGCCCGCCGGTCCGTGCGCCCGATCGCGACCTCCAGCACCTCGACGCCCGCCGGTGGGGCGCCGAGCGCGTCCTGCAGGGCGTCACCGGTCTCGACGCGCCGGTACGCGGCGCCGGCCGCCGCGGCCAGGCCGTCGAACCGCACCCGCTGCGGCGTGGCGAAGACGCGCTCGAACGCCGCCGCGTAGTCCGGACCGCCCTGCTCGAGGGTCGAGAAGATGCTGCCGCCCTCGTCGTTGACCAGGACCACGCGCAGGTCCGGGGGCACCTCCAGGGCGCCGACCACCAGGGCGTTCGCGTCGTGGAGCAGCGTCAGGTCGCCCAGCAGCGCGGTGACCGGCCTCCCCGACCCCCGGGCCAGCCCGGCCGCGGTCGACACCAGGCCGTCGATGCCCGCCAGGCCGCGGTTGGCGTGCACGGTCGGCGGGTGCTCGGAGAGCGGCGCCAGGTCCAGGTCGCGGACCGGGTTCGACGACCCCACGAGCAGCAGGTCGTCCGACCCGAGCGCGCCGAGGACCCGACGCGCGACCTCGGCGCCGGTCAGCCCGGGCCAGCGCTCGAGCAGCTCGTCGAGACGGCCGCGCACCCGCGCCTCGGCCTCGCGCCAGCGGGCGGACCACTGTCGCTCGGCCGGGCCGGGCGCGGGCAGCACGACGTCCTCGGCGACCGTCGTGGCCGCCCGGCCCGGGTCGGGCCACTCCGCGTACGGGGTGGTGACGACGAGCTCGACGTCGCGCCGGGCGAGCAGCTGCTGCACGGGGCGCGAGAGGGTGGGGTGGCCGACCACGACCACCCGTTCCACGTCCGGCGCGAGCGACGCGAGCAGCAGACGGTAGGTGCTCAGGGCCGCGGGGCCGGAGCGGGCGTTGCTCGACGGCTCGGCCAGCAGCGGGACCGCGGCCGCCGCGGCGCGCTCGGCCCACGCCCGCCCGAGCGCGGGCGGGGCGTCGCCGGCGACGATCACGGTCCGGGGGCCGGGTGCGAGCTCGGCGGCCTCGCCCGGCGCCGACGGGCGGACGTGGGGCAGCCGGACCTCCGGCAGCGGTCCGCCGAGCGCGGCCGCCTCGGGCACCAGCGGGTCGACCAGCTCCACGTCGAGGTGCACGGGACCCGGCAGGCGGCTGCGGACCCCGGTGGCGGCGGCGAGCAGCCGGGCGACCTCGAAGGGCGCGTCGCGGGCCTCGGAGAGCGTGGCCGCGGCGCGCACGTGCGCGGCGAAGAGGTCCTGCTGGTGGGTCGTCTGGTTGGCGCCCGTCCAGCGCAGGGCTGCCGGCCGGTCCGCGCTCACCAGGACGAGCGGGACGTGGCTGTGCCAGGCCTCGAGGACGGCGGGGTGCAGGTTCGCCACGGCCGTGCCGGACGTGGTCACGACCGCCACGGGGCGCTCGCTCGCCTTGGCGAGGCCCAGGGCGAGGAAGCCGGCGCCGCGCTCGTCGACGCGCACGTGCAGGCGCAGGGCCCCGGCGCGCTCGGCCGACCACAGCGCGAAGGCGAGCGGGGCGCTGCGCGAGCCCGGCGCCAGCACCACGTCGCGCACACCGGCCTCCACGAGCGCCGCCACGACGGTCCCGGCCAGCAGGCCCGCGTCAGCCACGACGGTCCCCCGCCCGGTCCGGAGCGAGCGCCCGGGTGCGCGCCAGCCTCGCGAACCACGACGCCTCGTCCTGCGGCGCCATCCGGTGCCGGGCCAGGCGCTGCTCGTCGACCTCGACCGGGCGCACGGGCAGGGCGCCGTCCACCGGCACGAGCGGGTCGGTGACGACGTCGCCGTCGAGCAGCGACGTCGTCGCGAGCCCGCAGGCGTACGGCAGCGCGGGCAGGGCGGCGGCGAGCGCGACCCCGGCGGCCAGCCCGACCGAGGTCTCGACGGCGCTGGACACGACCACCGGCAGCCCGATCCGCTCGGCGACCTCGAGGGCGGCACGCACCCCGCCGAGCGGGGCGACCTTGAGCACGGCGACGTCGGCGGCATCGAGCGCGGCCACGCGGTACGGGTCCTCGGCCCGCCGGATGGACTCGTCGGCGGCGACGGGCACGGGCGCGCCCGCCCGCGCGAGCCGGACGCGGAGCGCGGCCAGGTCCTCCACGCTCGCGCAGGGCTGCTCGACGTACTCCAGCCCGGAGCGGTCGAGCGCACGGACCGCTCGCTCCGCCGCGTCGAGGTCCCAGCCGCCGTTGGCGTCGACCCGCAGCCGCCCGTCGGGGCCGAGCGCGTCGCGGACCGCCTCGCACCGGGCCAGGTCGTCGGCGAGCGTCTGGCCGCGTTCGGCGACCTTGACCTTCGCGGTCCCGCAGCCCCAGTCCGCGACGGCCCGGGCGACGATCCCGTGCGCCTGCTCGGGGCGGACGGCCGGCACCGTGCAGTTCACGGGCACGGCGTCGCGCACCCCGGCCGGCCAGCCCTGCTCGGCGGCCTCGTCGGCCGCCCGCAGCCACGGCACGAGCTCGACGCCGGAGTAGTCGAGGAAGGGGCTCCACTCCGCCCAGCCGGCCGGGCCCCGCCAGAGCAGGCCCTCGCGCCGCTCCAGCCCCCGGAACCGCACGGGCATGCGCAGCGCGTAGCCGCGCGGCGGGCTCGTCGGGTCGTCGGGCACGCGAGGAGTCTTCCCCATCCGCCGAACACCTACGCTGGCGCGGTGACCGCAGCGAGCACGACCACGCCGCTGCGACCCGTCGGGACGGACCGGCTGGCCGAGGCCCTGGCCGCCGCGCTCGACGGCGGCCCCGCCGTGGCCCCGCTGCCGCCGGGGCCCGTGGAGCGCGAGCGCGCCGACCGCGTCCTCCGCGTCGACGAGCCCGTGGCCGAGGGGACCGCCGTGGTCGTCCTCAGCTCGGGCTCGACCGCGGAGCCCAAGGCGGTCGAGCTCTCCGCCGCGGCGATCCGGGCCGGTGCCGCCGCGACCCACGCCCGCCTCGGCGGCCCGGGGCACTGGCTGCTGGCGCTGCCCGCCCACCCGGTGGCCGGCCTGATGGTCCTGGCGCGCGCCCACCTGGCCGGCACCGAGGTGGTCCCCGTCGCCCGCGACCTGTCCGACCTCGTCCGCGCCGAGCTCCCGGCCGGGCGCCGTTACCTCTCGCTCGTCCCCACGCAGCTGGCCCGGGCGCTCGAGCACCCGGCCCTGGTCGAGGCCCTGGCCGGGCTGGACGCCGTGCTGGTCGGCGGCGGGGCGACCGACCCCGGCCTGCTCGACCGCGCCCGCGCGGCCGGCGTGCCCTGCGTGACCACCTACGGGATGAGCGAGACCTGCGGCGGTTGCGTCTACGACGGCGTGCCCCTCGACGGCGTCGACGTGCGGGTCGACGACGACGGGCGGATCAGCATCGCCGGCCCGGTCCTGTTCTCCGGCTACCGCGGACGCCCGGACCTGACCGCGGAGGCCCTCGTGGACGGCTGGTTGCGCACCGCCGACCGCGGCCGCTGGTCCTCCTCGAGCGGCACGGCCCGCCTCGAGGTCCTGGGCCGGACCGACGACGTGGTCGTGAGCGGCGGCCACAACGTCGACCTCGCCGCGCTCGAGGCGAGGACGCAGGCGTGGCCTGCGCGCGGCGCCGCCGAGATCGTGGTGGTCGGCGTGCCGCACCCCGAGTGGGGCGTCGAGGTCGTGGCCGTGAGCGACCGGCCCCTGCCGGTGGACGGGCTGCGCTCCTGGGTGCGCGAGGCGCTCCCGCCGTACGCGGCCCCCCGCCGGCTCGTGGTCCGCGACCCGCTGCCCCGCACGGTCAGCGGCAAGGTCGACCGCCGGCGGCTGCAGTCCGAGCTGGCCGCCGAGGCGTCGCGGTGAGCGCCCCCGTGGGTGGCCCGGCGTCGACCGCGACGCTCGGGCAGTGGGTCGAGGGGGCACGGCCGCGCACGCTGCCCGCCGCCGTCAGCCCGGTCGTCGCCGCGACCGGCGTCGCGGCCCACGCCGGCGCGGCCGACCTGGTCGCCGCCCTGCTCGCGCTCCTGGTCAGCCTGGCGCTGCAGGTCGGCGTGAACTTCGCCAACGACTACTCCGACGGCATCCGCGGCACCGATGCGGTCCGGGTGGGTCCCCTGCGCCTGGTCGGCAGCGGGCTGGCCCGCCCCACCAGCCGTGCGTACGGCGGCCTTCGTCTGCTTCGCCCTCGCCGGCGTCGCGGGCCTGGTCCTGGTCGTCCTCACCGGGCACTGGTGGCTGCTCGCCGTCGGGGTCGCCTGCGTGCTCGCCGCCTGGTACTACACGGGCGGCAAGCGTCCGTACGGCTACGCGGGCCTCGGCGAGGTCTTCGTCTTCGTCTTCTTCGGGCTGGTCGCGGTGTGCGGTACGGGCTACGTGCAGACCGGCCGGGTCGACGTCGCGCTGCTGCTCACCGCGGTCTGGGTGGGCTGCCTGACCACCGCGGTCCTGGTGGCGAACAACCTGCGCGACCTCGCCGGCGACGCCGCCGTGGGCAAGCGGACGCTCGCCACGCGGCTCGGCGACCGGGGCACGCGGCTGACCTACCTCGGGCTGGTGGTCGTCGCCGCCCTGGCCCTGGTCGGCGTCGCCCTGCTCACCACCGCCTGGGTGCTGCTGGCCCTGCTCACCCTGCTGCTGCTCGTCCCCTCCGTCCGGGCCGTCCTCGGCGGCGCCCGGGGCCGCGACCTGATCGCCGTGCTCAAGGCGACGGGCCTCGCCGGCCTGGCCGCCTCCCTGGTCAGCGCGCTGGCTCTCGTCCTGACCTGAGCCGGGTGCGCCGACGGCACCTTTCTGAGACCGCCCGCACCGCCCCCGCCGCATGCCCCCTGCCGCGCGGTGCTCGTCGGGGGCTGTTGGTTTCCCATGCCTTCATGGTGTTCCGTCACTCAGCACGGTGAATCTGCCGTGCAGAGTGCCCGGACACCAAGAAAGCATGGGAAACCGACGAGCCGCTGCCACGGGCGAGGGGGGAGGGCGAGAGGGCGAGAGGGCGAGAGGGCGAGGGGACGGGAGGCGAGAGGTTCTGAGGGGCAGGGCGAACGGGGAGGGTCAGGCGGGATCGACCCAGGCCCCCGTCGCGAGGAAGTGCTCGAGGGTACGGGTCGGCGGCGCCAGGTCCCAGCCGTGCGCGGCGACCCAGGCGTCGTCGTAGTAGCTGTGGGCGTAGCGCCGGCCGTCGTCGCAGAGCAGCGTGACGACGCTGCCCTGCCGGCCGTCGGCCACGAGCTCGGCGACGAGCTGGCAGGCGCCCCACAGGTTGGTGCCGGTCGAGCCGCCGACGACCCGGCCGAGGTGCTGCGTGCCCCAGCGCATCGCCGCCACCGAGGCGGCGTCGGGCACGGTGACCATCCGGTCCACGACCTCGGGGACGAAGCTCGGCTCGACGCGGGGACGGCCGATGCCCTCGATCCGGGAGCCGCGAGCGGTCACGTCGAGCGCGCCGGTGCGCCAGGACCGCTCGAACGCCGACCCCTCCGGGTCGACCACGCAGAGCGAGGCGGGCAGCTGGTGGAGCCGCAGGTAGCGCCCGACGGTGGCGCTGGTGCCCCCGGTGCCGGCCCCGACCACCACCCAGGCGGGGACGGGGTGCGGCTCGCGGCCCAGCTGGGCGAACATCGACTCCGCGATGTTGTTGTTGCCGCGCCAGTCGGTCGCCCGCTCGGCGTAGGTGAACTGGTCCAGGTAGTGCCCACCGGTCTCGGCGGCCAGCCGCTCCGCCTCGGCGTAGATGGTGCCCGGGTCGTCGACCAGGTGGCAGCGGCCGCCGTAGAACTCGATGAGCTCGCACTTCTCGCGGACCGTGGTCGCCGGCATCACGGCCACGAAGGGCAGCCCGAGCAGCCGGGCGAAGTACGCCTCGCTCACCGCCGTGGAGCCCGAGGACGCCTCGACGAGCGTGGTGCCCTGCTCGATCCAGCCGTTGCACAGCCCGTACAGCACCAGGGAGCGCGCGAGGCGGTGCTTGAGGCTGCCCGTCGGGTGCACCGACTCGTCCTTGACGTAGAGCGAGACGCCCCACTGCGGCGGCAGCGGGAAGACGTGCAGGTGCGTGTCGGCGCTGCGGTTGCTGTCGGCCTCGACCTGGGTCAGCGCCCAGTGCAGCCAGGCCCGGTCGTGGCGCGAGCCCGGCTCACCGCGCACGAGCGGCCTCCGGCGTGCCCTGGTGGAAGCGCTGCCGCCAGCGTCCGCCCGTACGCACCCACACCGAGCTGCGCAGGGCGGTCCGTCCGTCGACCCGGCTGCGCCACACCAGCAGCGCCACGTCGGGGGCCAGCCGCTCGACCTCGAGGACCTCGAGCTCGGGGTCGTCGAGCGGGGCCACGACGGCGAGCACCTCCTCGCGGCTCCAGCGCCGGCCCGACGCACCGACCTCGGTCCACGCCGGGTCGAGCAGCGCGCCCACGGCGGCCGGGTCCGAGCGCACCCGGTCGCTGAGCAGGGCGCGCTCGTGGGCCACGACCTCGTCGAGGTCGTCCCCGGTCGAGATGACCACGGCCCCGGGCGAGGGCGCCGGCGGGGCAGAACCGTCACCCACGAGCGAGAACAGGTCGTCGTCGGGCGGGGCGGCCTCCGCGTCGGGCACGGTCACCGAACCCTCGAAGCCCGGCCCGGGGTCGGGCTCGCGGTGCTCGCGGAAGGCGGTGGAGGCGGCGACGGCGAGGCGGTCGGCGGCCTCGTTGAGCGGGTGGCCCGCGTGGCCCTTGACCCACTCGAGCCGGACGTCGGTGTTGACCCTGTCGACCAGCGCCTGGTCGAGGGCCTTGACCAGCTCGACGTTCAGGACGGGCTTGCCGTCCTTCTTGCGCCAGCCCTTCCGCTTCCACCCCTGCATCCACTGCGTGACGGTGTTGATCACGTAGAGGCTGTCGCAGTAGACGTGCAGGTCCTCGTCGAGGTGGGCCGTCTGGTGCAGCAGGTCGAGCAGGGCCTTGAGCTCGCCCATGTTGTTCGTGCCCCGCGGCCAGCCACCGCTCGCCCAGTGCGCGTCGTCGACGTACCAGGCCCAGCCCGCCGGTCCGGGGTTGCCCAGGGCCGAGCCGTCAGCCGCCGCCGTGATCGTCACCGCGCGATCGTGCCACGCCCGGCACCGCGCTCCTGAACCTTCCCGGTCCGGACGGCCACGGCCCGACGACGCAGCAGACGGCCCCCACCCCCGGTGAGAGCCGCCTGCGCGAACCGTCTCGACACTCCTCGGCGCGGGCCGTGCCCGCGCCGGCCCCGGCCTCACGACCCCCCACGGATCGTCGATCCGGGGTTCGGGGACGCGTCTCAGACGGTCGTCCTGGTCCGCGACCGGCCCGTGAGGGCGGACGCGAGCACGACGAGGACCGCCGCGACGAGCACCGCGACGAGCCAGCGCGTCCAGTCGATGCCGGGGCTGCCGTTGCCACCGAAGGCGACGTAGACGTACCAGCCGATGATCACCCCGCCGATGCCGCACAGGACGGTGAGCCAGAGCGGGATGTTGTCCCTGTTCCCGGGAGCCACGAACTTGCCCAGCAGGCCGATGACGATGCCGGCCACGATGACGCCGATGATCTCCATGACGTTCCTCCTCGAGATCGTGCCGTTGCGAGCGGCTCGAGCCGGAGCTGTTCCGGCCCTTCGTGATCGATCAGACCACCCGCTGGCCGGGCATTGGTACATCCCTGCGGGTGTACGGTCTGGCCATGACCCTCACCGCTCCGACGAGGACGCGGCCCATCACGGTCGCCCTCGTCAACGACTACGACGTGGTCGTCCTCGGTGTCGCGAACATCCTCGGGCAGTTCCCCGAACGGGTCGTGATCGCCGAGATCGACACCAACCTCCCGCTGTCCGACGAGGTCGACGTGCTCCTGTACGACTCCTTCGGCCAGCCGGAGTCCGACCGCGACGAGGTCCGGCTGCTCGTCGAGAACACGAAGGCGCGACGGGTCGTCGTCTACACCTGGAACTTCCACCCCGACCTCATCGAACGGGCCCGCCGCCAGGGCGTCCACGGCTACCTGTCGAAGTCGCTGTCCGCCGCCGAGCTCGTGTCCGCGCTCGAGGCCGTGCACGCCGGGGAGATGGTGGTCAGCGAACCGCCGCCGCGTGCCCGCCCGGCCAGCGGGTCGGACTGGCCGGGACGCAGCCGCGGGCTGAGCGACCGCGAGTCGGAGGTGCTCGCCCTCATCACCCAGGGCCACAGCAACGACGAGGTCGCCGCGCTCACCTACCTCAGCATCAACACGGTCAAGTCCTACATCCGCTCGGCCTACCGCAAGATCGGCGCCGTGAACCGTACGCAGGCCGTGCTGTGGGGCGTCGAGAACGGTTTCAAGCCCGACCACCGCCGCATCGACCACTGGCGCGGCGGCCCGTAGCGGCGAGACCCCCGGGGCTGCCCCGGGGGACGCCGCCCGGGTGGCGTCAGAGGACCGGCGGGTGCCCGGCCCTGGTCATGCGCCAGACCGTCCGCCAGGACATCGGGCGGCGCTCGCCGCCGTCGTCGCGCAGTCCGAGGCGGTAGCCGCGCAGCGTCTCGCGCACCGCCTCCGCGGTGCGCAGGCGGCTGCCGCCGACGGCCGCCCAGGCCGCCACGTACGCCACCCCGACGGGAGCGGGCAGGTTGCGGCGGGCGAGCCACACCCGGTTGCGGGCCTGGTAGCGGTAGAACTCCGCGTGCCGCGTCGGCTGGATGGCCGGGTGGTGCACCTCGATGGCGCCGTCGTAGCGCACGTGGAAGCCGGCGTCCCAGACGCGCCAGGCCAGCTCGACGCCCTCGTGGGCGTACCAGAAGGGCTCGGGCCAGCCGCCCGCGTAGTCGAAGGCGCTGCGTCGCATGGCGACGGCACCCTCCCAGACGTTCATGGCGGGGCTGCTGCGCGCGGGGTCGCCGACCCGGATGCGCGGGGTCCAGCGCCGCGGCGCCTCCCGGCCCTCGGGGTCCACCACGCGGGGCTGGACCAGCCCCAGCGTGGGGTCGGCGGCGAACTGCGCGGCCATCCTCGACAGCACGTCGTCGCGGGGCAGCTCGGCGTCGTCGTCGAGGAAGAACAGCAGGTCGCCCGCCACCTCCGGGACGCCGGCGTTGCGCCCGGCCGGGATGCCGAGGTTGCGCGGCAGGCCGAGCGCCCGCACCCCGTCGGGCAGCCCGACCGGCTGCCAGCCGTTGCCGACGACCACGACGTCGAGCTCCACGTCGCGCTGCGCGAGCAGCGACTCCAGCCCGGCGCGCAGGTCGTCGGGCCGGTTGCCCATGGTCAGCACCACGACCCCGAACCGCGTTCCCACCCCGCTGGCCGTGGTCCCGTCGGCTGCGGGGGCGGTGTCGTCCCCGCTCACCGCAGCCGCGACGATCCGAGCACGGCGGCCAGGTGGCCGACCACGGTCACCACGGCCGAGGCGAGCATCACCAGCAGCAGCACCTTGGTGGCGTACCCGCCGGCGACGAGGTCGACCAGCGCCGCCACGAGGATCAGCAGCGACATCTCGATGGAGTGGAAGATGCGGTGGAAGGGCACCAGCCGGGCGGCCCGGCGGGCGGTGCGCAGCAGGCCGCCCTGCGGCACCCGGACGCTCTCGACGTCGGCCATCTGCGCGAGCCCGGCGTAGTGCCGGGCGACGTGGACCAGGTCGTTCTCCACCTTGTTCAGGCAGACCAGCAGGCCGAGGGCCAGCCCTACGCTGACCCACACGCCGTCGAGGGCGAGCCCGCCGTTCGCGCGGAACCCGAGCGCGACCGCGATGCCGCACTCCGCGGTGTAGTGGCCGACCCGGTCGAGGTAGACCCCGCGCGGCGACGAGGTCCGGCGCCAGCGGGCCACCTCGCCGTCACAGCAGTCGAGCAGCTGCTGCAGCTGGGCGAGCAGGACGACGCCGACGGCCCCGGCCAGCGTCGGCCAGCCGGCCGAGACCGCGGAGAGGGCGGCGCAGAGGATCATCAGCCAGGTGACGGCGTCGGCGGAGAAGCCGAGGCGCAGCAGCGGTCGCGTGAGGTAGGGCGACAGGTCGCGCAGGTAGAGGTGCGCCACCCAGTGCTCGGCGCCGGCCCGCGTGCGCACGCTCGGCGGCTGCGTCACCTCGCGCAGCTGCGCGATGGTCGGCCGCTCAGGGCGCTCGGTGAGCATCGGGTCAGCCTAGGCCGCTCCCCGGCCGCGAGCCGCCCACGCGGGTCCGGTGTCGCGGGCGAGGTGCCCCGGAACCGGGTGCGCCCGTTGGGTCCGCGCGTACTCTGAGGGCATGGGGCGATTCCTCCCGCTGGTGATCGTGGCGCTGCTCACGATCTACTGCGTGGTGGAGGTCGCCCAGGCCCCTCCGTACGCCGTCCGCCGCGCCCCGCGCTGGCTCTGGGCCGTCGCGGTGATCTGCCTGCCGCTGGCGGGTTCGCTGGGCTGGCTCTTCTTCGGCCGGCCGACCGCGGCGTCGCGGGGTGAGGTCTCCGCGGACCCCCGCCGGCCGAAGGCGCCCGACGACGACGTGGACTTCCTGCGCGGTCTCTGAGCGCTCAGGCCGAGGCCGCTGCCCAGGCGTCGGCCACGGCCGTCTCGAAGCGCCGGGTGCTGGCCCGGTCGGCCGTCTCGCCGAAGTAGTACGCCGCGAGGTCGCGCAGCAGCGCGTCCTGCGCCCCCCTGCCACCCAGGCCGCGCTCGCGCAGCAGGTCCAGCGCCGAGCCGGCGTCGGCGGCCGGGAGCAGCGGGAGCTCGTCGAGCAGGCGCGAGGCCGGGCGGTACGCGGCGCCCGAGGTCGGCTCGGTGACGACGAGCGGCTTGCCCGTCGCCAGCCAGTCGTAGGCCACCGAGGACACGTCGGTGACGCAGGCGTCGGCGAAGTCCCACTCCCAGCCGTACGTCCCGGTGTCGACCAGGTGGCGCTCCCCGGCGCGGGCGAGCACCTCCCGGACGGCACGGTCGGCGGCCGCGTGGGCCGGCGAGGAGAGCCCGGTGCGCGGGTGCGGCCGGTAGACGACGCGCACGTCCGGGTCGGCGACCAGCGACTCGACCAGCGCCACGCCGTGGCTGACCAGCGAGCCGTACGCGACGCTGGGCCGGTCGCCCTCCCAGGTCGGGGCGTACCAGACCCGGAGCCCGGTGCCGCGCGACCAGCCGGGGGCGCCCGGGTAGGCGTGGTCGAGCTGCGGCCGTCCGACCGCGACCGTGCGCGCGTCGGCGTCGAAGCCGCGCAGCGCCGCCCCGAGCCGGTCACGACCGGCCGCCCCGCCGACGAACGTCAGGTCGTAGGCCTTGTGCTGGTTGGAGACGCTGTAGGCCTTGTCGCTCTCGCCGTGCCCGAGCTGGACGTGCACCGGCCCCGGGAAGCGCAGCATCCGGAAGTTGCGCTCGACCTGGTTGACGTAGAGCGCGACCCGCACGTCGTGCTCCTCGACCAGCCGCTCGAGCGCACCGCTGCCGGGCGCGAAGGCGACGGGCAGGCTGCTGCGCGCGAGCACCTCGGCGCCGGTGTCCGGCCGGTCCACCACCACGAAGACGCCGCGCGTGCGCGCCAGGTGCTCCAGCGGCAGGCGCCACTGCTCGAGCTGGAACAGGTTCTCCGGACCGGTGCAGAAGAAGACCGCGGTACCGCCGTCGGGCACGGGCCCGTTGGTGGTGGCGCGCTCGACGAAGCCGCGGGCCGCCGCGGCGTTGCGGGCCCGCCGCAGCGCCTCGGCGCCCAGGCCGCGGGCCCGGGCGACGCGGTGGGCGCCGGGCAGCCCGCCCAGTCGGGTCGACCTCACGAGATCGGCTGGTCGACCTTCTTCTCGTCGGTGTGGGCGTTCTTGTCCTCGGTGAAGCCGCCGTCGACCGCGGTCTCGGACCGGTCGGCGCCCCACTCGGTGTGGAAGGTCCCCTCGGCGTCGGTGCGCCGGTAGGTGTGCGCCCCGAAGAAGTCGCGCAGGCCCTGGATGAGTGCGGCAGGCAGCCGGTCGGCCCGCACCCCGTCGTAGTAGGCCAGCGAGGAGGAGAAGGCCGGGGTCGGGATGCCGTTCTGCGCGGCACCCGCGACGACCCGGCGCCAGGCCTGGAGGCAGTCGGTGACGACGCCGACGAAGAAGTCGTCGGCGAGGAGGAGCGGCAGCCGCTCGTCGCGCTCGTAGGCCTCGGTGATGCGGTTCAGGAAGCGCGCCCGGATGATGCAGCCGCCGCGCCAGATCCGCGCCATCGCGCCGCGGTCGACGCCCCAGCCGTACTCCTGGCTCGCGGCGGCGATCTGGTCGAAGCCCTGGGAGTAGGCGACGACCTTGGACGCGTACAAGGCACGCCGGACGTCCTCGACGAAGGCGTCGGCGTCCTCGGCGCTCGCCGGTCGGTGCCACTCCACGGTGCCGGCCGGCAGCACGTCGCGCGCGGCCTCGCGCTGGGCCACGCCGCCGGAGAGCGCCCGCGCGAAGGTGGCCTCGGCGATCCCGGTGATCGGGACGCCGAGGTCGAGCGCGTTCTGCACCGTCCAGCGGCCGGTGCCCTTCTGCTCGGCCTGGTCGAGGACCACGTCGACGAGCGCCGAGCCGGTGCGGGCGTCGTCCTGGGCGAGCACCTCGGCGGTGATCTCGATGAGGAAGGACTCGAGCTCGCCGGTGTTCCACTCGCGGAAGATCGCGGCGATCTCCGACGGGCTCTTGCCGGTGCCCCGGCGGATGAGGTCGTAGGCCTCGGCGATCAGCTGCATGTCGGCGTACTCGATGCCGTTGTGCACCATCTTGACGAAGTGCCCGGCGCCGTCGGGCCCGACGTGGGTGCAGCACGGGGTGCCGTCGACCTTGGCGGAGATGTCCTCCAGCAGCGGGCCGAGCGAGGCGTAGGACTCCTTCGATCCACCCGGCATGATCGACGGGCCGTTGAGCGCGCCCTCCTCCCCGCCGGACACGCCGGTGCCGACGAAGTGCAGGCCGACCTCGGCCAGCTCCTTCTCGCGGCGCACGGTGTCGGGGAAGTGCGCGTTCCCCGCGTCGACGACGATGTCGCCCTCCTCGAGGAGGTCCTTGAGCTCGTCGATGACCGCGTCGGTCCCGGGGCCGGCCTTGACCATGATGATGACCTTGCGCGGCCGCTCGAGCGAGGCGACGAAGTCGGCCATCGACTCGGAGGCGATGAACGTGCCCTCGTCGCCGGCCTCGTCGAGCAGCGCCTGGGTCTTGGCGTAGGTCCGGTTGTGGATCGCCACCACGTGACCGTGCCTGGCGAAGTTGCGGGCGAGGTTGCGCCCCATGACCGCGAGACCGGTCACCCCGATCTCGGCACGCTGCTCCACGACCGCTCTCCTGTCCTCTTTATGACATGATCGGCCGCAGCGTCGCCACGCGCCATCGTGAGCGTAGCCGTACGCGTCGGTCCGGAGATCCCTCCCCCAGACCCTGGTCGCCGACGCTGGAGGGTCGAGCCGTGCTGGAGCCGTTGGGCATCCCTGCTGATGCCGAGGCGCTGTACGTCGTCCTCGCCGCCCTCGACGAGGCGGCGACGGACGAGCTCGTGGTGCGCACGCAGTCCACCGCCCACGCGGTCGGCACGCAGCTCGACGCGCTCGCCGACCTCGGCCTCGCGGTCGCCCTCGGGCGCGACCGCTGGAAGGCGCTGCCGCTGGTCGACGTGGTCAAGGGCCTCAAGGTCCGCCGGATGGCCGAGATCGAGACGGCCGCGATCGCCGCCGACACGCTCCACAACCAGATCCTGGCCGGCTCGCACAGCTCCGAGGACGACGTGCAGGTCTTCGTCGGCCAGGGGTCGTGGGCCGAGTACGCCCGGCTCTGCGACGAGACGACGACCGAGATCTGCCTGTTCGACAAGCCGCCGTACGTGGGCGGGCCCTCGGCCCTGACCTCTGACGAGCTGCGCGAGATCTCGCCCGAGTGGCGGGCCCTCGAGCGCGGGGTGTCCCAGCGCAGCGTCTACCACCCCGGCTTCGACCCCGAGCGGCTGAAGGAGATGGCGCTCTTCGCGCAGGTCGGGGAGAAGTCGCGGACCGCTCCCGTGCCCATGAAGCTGGTGCTGTTCGACGCCAAGATCGCCTGGATCCCGTCGATGCCGTCCTACCTGCCCGGCCACGAGCGGCGGGCGAGCTTCGTGCGCCACCCGCTGATCGTGGAGTCACTGGTCTGGCTCTTCAACGCCGTGTGGGACACGGCCATCCCGATCACGGCCGGGACCTACCTCAACGGCGACCCGCGCCGGCAGATGCTGATCTCGCTGATGATGAGCGGCTCGACCGACGACGCGATCGCCAACCAGCTGGGCATCAACGTGCGCTCCGTGCGGCGCTGGATCGCCGAGCTCATGGACGAGCTCGGCGTCACCACGCGGCTCCAGCTCGGCGCCGCCCTGGTGCGCGTCGACACCATGCGCACCGACTGACGCGCACCGACTGACACGCACTCACTGACCCGCACCGACTGACCCGCACCGACTGACACGCACCGACTGACCCGCACCCCGTCGCCGGTCGGCACCCGCACGTCGAGGCCGGACAGCACGAAGGGCACCCCCCGAGGAGGGTGCCCTTCGTCTGCTCAGGATGTCCCAGGGCCTACGCCGCGGGGCGTGCGGCGCGGGCTGGGCCCTGCACGTGCTGTCGGATCAGTAGCCGCGGCCCTGCAGGACGACCCGCGACGCGGTGGCCGCGTCGGCCGGGGCGCCGAGGAAGACGAGGGCCAGCGCCGCGCCGGCGACGGCGGAGGAGACGGAGAGGCGAACGAGCTTGCGGGCGTTGAAGGAGGAGAACATGGTAAGTCCTTTCGCGTTCGACCGCCTGCGCGAGATTTTTTTGCACTGGCGACCGTCTTGGGGGGTCGTTCCGAACGTTATGCGAATTGAGCACGCTCGTCACGCGGAGCCGCTGTCAGGTAGAGGACATTTCCTGAAGCGGACATGGCGAAATCGCGTTAGGTGCGCTACGGGACCCAACGCGGCATGGTCGCGCGGCGCGCGACGGCTGGACCTTCGACCCTGGGGCGGCTCCCTCTTCTGCAACGACCCGGAACACGTCGGACGGCCGAGGGGCAGCCGGTCGGATCCGACGAGGGTGTGGGGCGCAGCACGGCGCGACGCGCCTGACACGCGCCCTGCAGTTGCCCTCCCAGACTTCACCTGTCACGCCCGAAGGTCAAGCACCCCCGACCACGTCCACGCCCCGCAACGGGCGCCCGACGGTCCCGCGTCGGCCAGCACGCGAAGCCACCGCCGGGGCCGAGCACGCTCTGACCAGGACTGTCGGACCCGGCTGCCACTGTAGTGGCATGACGCCCACCGCTGACGCTGTTCGTCGAAGCCCGCAGCCGGTGCGCTGCACCTTCGTCCCGCCCTACCTGCTGCGCCGCATCACGCAGAGCGATCCCGACCGCGGCCTGGTGGCCGGCGGTCGGGGCACCCTCGCCGTGGACGAGCAGCTGCGCTCGCGCCGCGAGGCCGCGACCGCGGCCACGGCCCCGCTCGCCCCCGACGACGGTGGCAACCGCGTGGTCTACGACGCCGGCGGCACCGAGGAGCTGCCCGGCCGACGCGTCCGCGACGCGGACGACCCCGCGACCGGCGACGCGGCCGTCGACGAGGCCCACGAGCACTCCGGCGTCTCCTGGGACCTCTTCGAGCAGGTCTTCGGCCGGCGCTCGGTCGACGGCGCCGGCACCCCGCTGACCGTCACGGTCCACTACGGCCAGGACTACGACAACGCCTTCTGGGACGGCGAGCAGCTGGTCTTCGGCGACGGCGACGGCCAGGTCTTCGACCGCTTCACCAAGCCCCTGGACGTGACCGCGCACGAGTTCACGCACGGGGTCACGCAGTTCACCGCAGGCCTTACCTACCAGGGCCAGTCGGGCGCGCTGAACGAGAGCGTCAGCGACGTCTTCGCCTCGATGGCCAAGCAGCGCGCGCTCGGGCAGGACGCCCAGCAGGCCGACTGGCTGATCGGGCAGGGACTGTTCATGCCCGACGTCAGGGCGACTGCGCTGCGCTCCATGATCGAGCCGGGCACCGCGTACGACGACCCGCGTCTGGGCCGCGACCCGCAGGTCGGGAGCATGGACGACTACGTCGACACCGCCGACGACAACGGCGGGGTGCACATCAACTCCGGCATCCCCAACCGCGCCTTCGCGCTGGCCGCCCGGGCTCTCGGCGGCAACAGCTGGGAGCAGGCCGGCCAGGTCTGGTACGCCGCGCTGACCGGGGGCGGCGTGACCGCCTCGACCGACTTCGAGGGCTTCGCCCGGGCCACCGTGGACGCCGCCTCGCGGCTGTTCCCCGACGACACCTCCGTGGCGGAGAAGGTCCGCGGCGCCTGGCAGCAGGTCGGCCTGGCCGGCGGCAGCGACGCCGTCGCCGCCACGGACGCCCCGTCCGGCGGCGACGGGACCGGCACCTCGGGCGGGCCGGCGCCGGTCGGGGAGGGTGGCACGCCAGGCACGCGCAGGAGCTCGGGCCCGAGCGGGACCGCGGGCACCAGCGACACGTCCGACCGTGCGAGCGCTCCGACCGGGAGCACGCTCGACCGGGCGGGGCACCTCGGGTCGGGCGGCGGCGACGTGGTGGCCGTACGTCGGTCGGGCGGCTTCGCCGGCGTGAGCCGGTCCGGCGAGCTGAGCCTCACCGACGACCCCGCGGGCGACGAGCTGCGGCGCCTCCTGGACCAGATCAGCATGACCGACCTGACCCGCTCGGAGCCGCAGCCCGACCGCTTCACCTACACCGTCGCGTGCCGGTCCTTCGAGCTCACGGTGCCGGAGCAGGACTTGACGCCCGAGCTCAGCAGGGTCGTGCAGATCGTGCTCGACCAGCGCACGCAGTAGCGGCGCGGGTGGGGGCTAGGTGAGCTGGAGGATCACGATCACGAGGACGATGATCACCAGGATCCCGATGATCGTTCCGATGAGACCTCTGTTCACGGCTGCTCCTTGGTTGGTGCGGATGGTGCGCAGCAACCTAGACCACCGAGCCCGGTGGTCTGCATCCGCCCCGGTGCGTGTCGGACGAGAATGTGCGCCTGGCCTGAGGAAACGTCCGGTGCGCACCTACCGCAGCCTTGGCTGCGGCCGCCCGGACGAGGTGCCGCCGCCACCGAGGACGCGCCGCTGCTGCACCGCTGGCGGCTGTGCACGCACTGACGCCAGTCGATCGACGACGGTCAGCCGGGCGAGCGCGAGGAGGTCCTCCGCGCCCCGTGACCGGAGGTCAGGCCTTGACGGCGAGGACCGCGTGCTGGGCCGTGAGGAGGATGCGGCTGGCCGCGCTGCCCAGGATCAGCTTGCCCACCGGCGAGCGTCGGCGCAGACCGATGACGATCAGGTCGGCGTCGATCTCCTCGGCGACCGCGTCGAGGTCGTCGGCCACGTCCTCCCAGGTCTGCAGCTGGCGGAGCTCGGCCTCGACGTCGAGCCCCTCGAGCTCGGCGCGCAGGTCGTCGAGCGCGTCGCCGGCGACGTGGCGCTCGTCGACCTGCGTGTCCTCGCGCGAGGTGTTGACCACCACCAGCCGCACGCCGCGCAGGCGCGCCTCGTCGATCCCGGTCGCCAGGGCCGCCCGGCCCTCGGCGCTGGGCACGTAACCGACCACGACGCCGCTCACGCAGGCACCTCCTGACGACGACGGGACCGACGCAGCACCAGCGGCTCCACAGCGGCGAGCACCGCCACCCGCAAGACCACGGCGGTGAAGGGCGGACCGACGAGGACCGACACGTCGGCGTCGCGGGCCAGGAGGCCGCGCCGGCTCAGTCCCACGTGGTCCTCCTCGACGTCATCGTCACGGTGTTCCGGTCGGGACGAGCAAGCCCGGCTATGGAAGGGCCGCACCCTACGCCCTCCTGACCTCGGTGGCGGAGCCACCCCCCACGAAGTCCACTACCCTGGAGTCCTCGCCGGTTCCCGACGAAAGCGCCTCGCATGGACGTCTCGCCCCTGGCCTGGACCCTCACGATCGCCTTCGTGGCGGCTCTGCTGCTCTTCGACTTCCTCGTGCACGTGCGCAAGGCGCACACCCCCTCGCTGGGCGAGGCGGCTCGCTGGTCGGCCGTCTACGTCGGCATCGCGATCGCCTTCGGCATCGGCGTGCTCGTGCTCGGCGGCGGTGAGGCGGGCGGGGAGTACTTCGCCGGCTACATCACCGAGAAGGCCCTCTCGGTCGACAACCTGTTCGTCTTCCTGATCATCATGACGAGCTTCAAGGTGCCGCGGGCCGACCAGCAGAAGGTGCTGCTCTTCGGCATCGTCTTCTCGCTGGTCGCGCGGACCGGCTTCATCTTCCTCGGTGCGGCGCTGATCAACAGCTTCGCCTGGGTCTTCTACCTCTTCGGGCTGATCCTGTTGATCACGGCCGGCAACCTCCTCAGGTCCGAGGGCGAGGACAGCCACGAGGCCGACAACGTCATGATCCGGATCGCGCGGAGGCTGTTCCACACCTCCGAGCACTACGACGGCGACAAGCTCTTCACGCGGCTGGACGGCCGGAGGGTCATGACCCCGATGCTGCTCGTGATGGCGGCCATCGGGGGCACCGACGTCTTGTTCGCGCTCGACTCGATCCCGGCGATCTTCGGCCTCACGCAGAACGTCTACATCGTCTTCACCGCGACGGCGTTCTCGCTGCTGGGCCTGCGGCAGCTGTACTTCCTCATCGACGGCCTGCTGGACCGCCTGATCTACCTGACCTACGGGCTGGCGGCGATCCTCGCCTTCATCGGGGTGAAGCTCGTCCTCCACGCCCTGCACGAGAACAACGTGCCGTTCATCAACGACGGCGAGCACGTCGACGTCGCGGAGATCAGCACCTCGCTGTCGCTCTCGGTCATCATCGGCGTCCTCGTCCTGACCGTCGTCGCCTCCCTCGTGAGCCCCAAGGGCCGCGCGCAGAACGCCGTCTCGAACGCCCGGCGCCACGCCGCGCAGTACCTCGACGCGAACTTCGAGGCCGACCCGGGGCTGCGCCAGAAGACGTACGACAAGCTCCTCGACGAGGAGCAGACGATCCTCGGGCTGCCGGAGAAGTACCGCACGCGGATCCGCGAGGAGGAGAAGCTGATGCGGCTCCTCTCCAGCGCGCACGCCGAGCACGACGCCTACCTGGAGCGGCCCGGCACGACCGGGGACGCCCGGACGGCCGAGCGCCTCGTCACGTAGCCCGACGGGTGGGAGGCCCGCCTCAGTCGACGACCCGGACCTCCTTCCAGAAGGCGACGTAGCCGGCGAAGTCGCGTCCCACGCGCTCGACGGCGCCGTCGAACAGCTCGGGGTAGGTCCACGCCCGGTCCTCCAGGCGCCGGCCGTCGACCACGACCGTGAAGTACTGGCACGCCCCCTTCCAGGGGCAGGTGTACGGCGTCGGGCTGGGCTCGAGCAGCTCGATGCGCACGCTCGCGGGCGGGAAGTACCAGTTGCCCTCGATCCGTACGAGGTCGTCCTGCGACGCCTCCGCGACGACCGTCCCGTCGAGCACTGCCTTCATCCACGCCCTCCTTCGTCGTGGCGGCCCCGGCCGCCCCGCGTCCATCGTGCCCCGTCCCGCGGCCTCCGGCCGGCGGGCGTCGGGCCCGCACCGCCACGCCCTCCGCTCAGTAGGGCCAGGTCCAGCCCGAGACCGCCGGGTCGTCCACGCCGTTCTCCCGCGTGTAGGTGCGGGCGCGCAGCCGGGCGTCGGCCATCTCCTGGCGCAGGCCCGCGGCGCTCGCGCCGAGCGACGGAACCCGGTCGATGACGTCCATGACCAGGTGGAAGCGGTCGAGGTCGTTGAGCATCACCATGTCGAAGGGCGTCGTCGTCGTGCCCCGCTCCTTGTAGCCGCGCACGTGGATGCCGGCGTGGTTGGCCCGGCGGTAGGTCAGGCGGTGCACCAGCCACGGGTAGCCGTGGAACGCGAAGATGACCGGCTGCGTCGCGGTGAACAGCGTGTCGAAGTCACGGTCGGAGAGCCCGTGCGGGTGCTCGTCCTCGGGCAGGAGCCGCATCAGGTCCACGACGTTGACCACGCGTACGCGCAGGTCGGGCAGCCGCTCGCGCAGGATCGCCGCGGCGGCCAGCACCTCGAGCGTGGGGATCTCCCCCGCGGCGCCGAGGACGACGTCGGGCAGGGTGCCGGTGTCGTCGCGGTTCGACGCCCAGTCCCAGATCCCCGCGCCGCGGGCGCAGTGCAGCCCCGCGTCCTCGACGGAGAGGTAGTCGAACTGCGGCTGCTTGCCGGCGACGACCACGTTGACGTAGTGCCGCGACCGGAGGCAGTGGTCGAAGGTCGAGAGCAGGGTGTTGGCGTCCGGGGGCAGGTAGATCCGCACGATCGACGGGTCCTTGTTCAAGACGACGTCGAGGAAACCCGGGTCCTGGTGGGTGAACCCGTTGTGGTCCTGGCGCCAGACGTGCGAGCTGAGCAGGTAGTTGAGGCTGGCGATGGGCCGTCGCCACGGCACCTGCGCGCTGGCCTGCAGCCACTTGGCGTGCTGGTTGAACATCGAGTCGACGATGTGGATGAACGCCTCGTAGCAGGTGAAGGCCCCGTGCCGCCCGCTCAGCAGGTAGCCCTCGAGCAGGCCCTCGCAGATGTGCTCGCTCAGCACCTCGATGACGCGCCCGGAGCGGTCGAGCCGCTCGTCGAGCGCGCCCTCCTCGATCCCCCAGCGCCGGCCGGTGACCGAGAGGATGTCCTGGAGACGGTTGCTGGCGAGCTCGTCGGGCGCCATGGTGAGGAAGCTCGTCGGGTTGTCCCGGGTGACGTCGCGGAGCCACGTGCCCAGCACCTTGGTGGCCTCGTGGCTGGCGGTGCCCGGCTTGGGGACGTCGACGCCGTAGTCACGCCAGTCCGGCAGCCGCAGGTCGCGCAGCAGGGCACCGCCGTTGGCGACCGGGTTGGCGCTCATCCGCCGGGTGCCGGTCGGGGGCAGGTCGAGCAGCTCGGCGACCGGGCGGCCCTCGTCGTCGAAGAGCTCCTCGGGGCGGTAGCTGCGCATCCACTGCTCGAGGACAGCGCGGTGGGTCCCGTCGGTGCGGGCCGCGGGCAGCGGCACCTGGTGGGCACGGAACGTCCCCTCCACCTGCTGGCCGTCGACCTGCGGCGGGCAGGTCCAGCCCTTCGGGGTGCGCAGCACGATCATCGGCCAGCGCGGGCCCGGGTCGTCCGGCCCTGGCACGCCTCCCCCGGAGCGGGCGCGGCGCTGGATCTCCGCGATCGCGTCCAGGCAGGTGTCGAGCGTCTCCGCGTACAGCTGGTGGACCGTGCCCGGGTCGTCGCCGGCCACGACGTGCGGGTCGTAGCCGTAGCCGCGCATCAGTTCGAGCAGGTCGGCCTCGGGGATGCGGGCGAGCAGCGTCGGGTTGGCGATCTTGTACTCGTTGAGCGCGAGGATCGGCAGCACGGCGCCGTCGCGGGCGGGGTCGATGAACTTCGCGGCGTGCCAGCTGCCGGCCAGCGGCCCGGTCTCGGCCTCGCCGTCGCCGACGACGCAGAAGACGGTGAGGTCCGGGCTGTCGAGCGCGGCGCCGTACGCGTGCAGCAGCGAGTAGCCGAGCTCGCCGCCCTCGTGGAACGAGCCGGGCGTCTCCGGCGCGCAGTGGCTGGGGACGCCGCCGGGGAACGAGAACTGGTGGAAGAAGGCGCGCATCCCGCGCTCGTCGCGGGCGACGTGGCTGTAGAGCTCGGAGTAGGTGCCCTCGAGCCAGGCGCACGCGTTCGGGCCGGGTCCACCGTGGCCGGGACCGGCGACGAAGACGGCGTCGAGGTCGCGCGCCTTGATCGCCCGGTTGGCGTGGACGTAGGCGAGGTTCAGTCCGGGGACGGTCCCGAAGTGGCCGAGCAGACGCGGCTTGACGTGCTCGGCCTGCAGCGGTTCGCGGAGCAGGGGGTTGGCCATCAGGTAGATCTGGCCGACCGCGAGGTAGTTCGCGGCGCGCCACCAGGCGTCGACGACGCGCAGCTCCTCGGCGTCGAGCACGCCCTCCGGGGTGCCGAGGTCGTACGGCGTGGGCGCGACGGTCGGACCGCCGGTGCCGGCCTCGTTGTCCGCGGCGGTGTCGCCGCCCATGCTCGCCAGCTGGGTCATGGCCCCACGGTAGGGGCGCGGGGAGTGCGCGCCCGGGGGGGGTTTGGTGAACGGCGGACGACGGGCGGGGCCCGCTGCGTCAGGCGAGCACGGCCGCCGCGACCTCGGCCACGTCCAGGTCGGCGAGGCAGGCGGGTTCGGCGCCGGTCAGCGGGCAGCGCGCCGACCACCAGCACTCCTGCTCGCTGATCGCGAGCGGGCGGCGCACCTCGCACCCGGGCAGCCCCTGCAGGGAGGTCCCGAGCCGCGGGTCGAGCCCGTAGCGGCCGGCGACCGTGGGCCCGAACAGCGCCACGGACCGGGTCCCCACCGCGGTCGCGAGGCGGACCGGCCCGGTGTCGCCGCCCACGACGACGCCCCCGGCCTCGCCGACGACGGCGAGGTTGGCCGCGAGCTCGCGGAGACCGCCGGGCGGGACCATCGCGGTGCCGGGGAGGGGTTCGCTGCCGGGCGCGCCCACGGTGAGCACCGGGTGCCCGGCTGCGGCCGCCAGGTCCGCGAGCGCGGCCCAGCGCGCCAGCGGCCACTCCTTGACGCGCATCCCGGAGCGGGGGACGAGGACGACCGGCGACCTGCTCCCGCCTCCACCTCCGGTGTGGTCGACCGTGCAGAACGTGAGCCGGGCGCGGGCGGCGGCCAGCTCGGGGGCGGTGAGGGCGACCGACAGCGGCTCGTCGACGAACCGGGGGTCGACGAGCCCGTCCTCCACGAGCAGCCGCACGAACCGGCGGTCGACCGGCTCGTCGACCGGGGGCTGCCGCCAGAGGTTCGTCACCGCGCGCGGAGCGCGCGCCGCGCAGAGCTCGCCGATGCCGTCGTAGGTCGTGGTCGTGACGACGAGGTCGTACGCCCGCCCCTCGCGCTCCGCGGTGTCGAGCTCGGCCTCGACGGCGGTCCGCGGGACGCCGTCGGTGTGGTCGGCGGTGGCGACCACACGGGTGACGAGCGGGTCGTGGGCGAGCAGCACGTCGCCCGAGGTGAAGGTCAGCACCGTCACCTCGGCGCCGGGGTGGCTCCGGGCGAGGGCGTGGATCGCGGGCAGGGCGAGCAGCAGGTCCCCGAACCCGCCGAGCAGCTCGACGACGAGGATCCGGCGCACACCGGCGACGAGGCCGGTCACGCGTCCAGCGCCGCGCGGTAGACGTCGCGGTGCGCGGCGGCGATGGCCGGCCAGTCGCGGGTGGCCGCGAGCGCGCGGCCGCCGCGGGCCACGCGCTCGGCGAGCGCCGGGTCGCCGACGACCCGCAGGATCGCCGTGGCGATCGCCCCGGGGTCGCGGCGGGCCCCGATGTCGACCACGGTCGAGGCGTCGACCAGGTCGGCGTCGCGCTCGTCGGCCACCGTGGCGAGGACCGGGGCGCCGTGGGCCAGCGCGGCCAGCAGCGAACCGCTCTTGGTCGTCACGCCCGCGGTGAAGGGCAGCGCCACCGCGTCGGCCGCCGCGAGCAGCTCCGACACCTCGTCGCCGTCCACCCAGCCGGTCAGCACCACCCGGTCGCCGACGCCGCGGTCGTCGATCCGCTGCTCGACCTCGGCCCGGAAGGAGCGGGCCTCCTCCCCCGGCAGCGCCAGCGAGGCGAAGCCGCCCGCCACGACCACGTGCACGTCGGTCCCGGCGTCGCGCAGCAGCGCCGTGGCGTCGACGAGCTCGCGCACCCCCTTGACCGGGTGGACGAAGCCGAAGAACACGACCAGCGGGACCCCGGCGGCGAGCCCGAGCCGCGTCCGCACCCGGGCGCGCGCACCGTCGGCGTCCGGACCGGGCCCGGGCACGTTGGGCCCGATGGGGATCGTCGTGGGCTCGCGCCCGAGCCGGCGTCGGACGACGCCGGCGTGGTGAGCGTTCGTCGTCACCAGCGCCCGGCTCCGCGGCCCGAGCAGCCCGCTCTCCCGGTCGCGCCGGCCGCCGCGCTCCAGCAGCGGCCAGGCCAGGTCGGGCACCCACGCGGGCCAGGCCCACCAGCCGTACTCGTGCAGCGTGGTGACGACCGGGGTCCGCAGCAGGGCCGGGAGCCGGCCGACCGCGCCCGACCACCCGTACGCCGACGGCGCCCACTGGACGTGCACCAGGTCGGCCCCGAGCCCGTCCAGCGCCCGCGCGGCGCGGCGCACGTCCGGCGCCGACCACCCGGGCGCGAGCCCCACCGCGTGCTCCGGCTCCCGGCCACCCTCGGTCCGCGCGGCCACGACGACCTCGATGGGCTCGCCGGGCCCGACGGACCCGGCGGGCTCCGGACCGCGGCGCAGCTCGTCGGCCAGCCGCCGGACGTAGTCGGCGACCCCGTCGCGCTCGGGCGCGTACGTCCCGCAGACCAGGGCCACCCGCACCGCCGCTCCCCCTCACGCACACCGACCGACCGCTCAGGCGTGCCACGATCTGCGGCGTGCCGGTCCCGATCCTTACCCAACCGTGATCCCCCGAGTCCCCCACCGCGGCGACCTGGACGTGCTCGTCCCCACCCGCGACCGGCGCGAGGCGCTCGCCGTCACGCTCGCCGGGCTGCTCGCGCAGGACCTCACCGCGCGGCTCGTGCTGGCCGACCAGACGCCGGGCACCAGCGCGGTCGAGCAGCCCGAGATCGCCAGCCTGCTCGGGGTCATGCGGCTGCGCGGCTGGGAGGTCGAGGTCGAGCACCGCACCGGACCGGCGAAGGGCGTCACCGAGCAGCGCCAGCACCTGCTCGACCGGGCGCGGCGGCCCTACCTGCTGATGCTCGACGACGACGTGCTGCTCGAACGCTGGGTGCTGCGCCAGCTCTCCGAGGCGATGGACGTGCTCGGGTGCGGGTTCGTCGGGATGGCCCACGCCGCCGCGTCCTACCTCGACGACGTGCGCCCGGTGGAGCTGGAGTCGTTCGAGCTCTGGGAGGGCGGCCGGGTGCGCCCCGAGCGGATCCGCAAGGGCGACCCCGGCTGGGAGCGGTGGCGCCTGCACAACGCCGCGAACGTGCAGCACCTGCTCGACCGGCTGCCGGCCGGCGCCCTCGCCGCGCACGGCTGGGTGCCGTACAAGGTCGCGTGGATCGCGGGCTGCGTGCTCTTCCGGACCGAGTCGCTGCGCGCGGTCGGAGGGTTCGGCTTCTGGGCCGACCTGCCCGCGAACCTGCGCGGCGAGGACGTCGTCACCCAGCTCCAGGTCGCCGAGCGCGACGGCGGCGCCGGGCTGCTCCCCTCCGGCGCCTGGCACCTCGAGCTGCCGACCTCGATCGAGGACCGGTCCGTCGACGCGTACGCGGCGGTGCTCGAGGACTGAGCCCCTCCGCCGGCCCGGGGACACTGGAGGCGTGCTCGACGCCCTCTCGCCCCAGCGGCGCCGCCTGGTCCTCGGGGTGGTCGTGCTGGCGGGGCTCCTGGTCCTCGCGCTGGTGGCCACGCTCGTCGTCCGGGACCTCACCCGCGGTGGCCCCGTCGCGCAGGACCGGCCCGGGCCGGTGCTGCTCGTGCCGGGCTACGGCGGGCGCACCGCCTCGCTCGACCCGCTCGTCGCCGTGCTGCGGGCCGAGGGCCGGGAGGTCACGGTCGTGAGCCTGCTCGGCGACGGCACGGGCGACCTCGACGCGCAGGCCGGTCACCTCGCCGACGTGGCCGACGACGTGCTGCGCACCAGCGGCGCCCCGTCGGTCGACGTGGTCGGCTACTCCGCCGGCGGCGTCGTCGTCCGGCTCTGGGTGCGCGACCACGGCGGCGACGTGCAGGCCCGCCGGGTCCTCACCCTCGGCTCGCCGCAGCACGGCACGCGCGTCGCCGCGCTCGGCGCCGAGGTCGCGGGCGGGTGCCCCACCGCCTGCGAGCAGCTGCTGCCCGACAGCGCGCTGCTGCGCCGGCTCAACGCCGGCGACGAGACGCCGGAGGGACCGGCGTGGGCCACGGTGCGCTCGAGCTCCGACCAGGTGGTCACCCCGACCGGCTCGGCCGCGCTGGACGGGGCGCTCAACGTCCTCCTCCAGGACCTCTGCCCGTCGGCGACCACGGCGCACGACGAGCTGCCCGCCGACCCCCTCGTGGCGGCGACGGTCCGCTCGACCCTGGGCGCCGGCCCGCCGAGCGCACCGGCCGACGTCGCCTGCTGAGCGCGGGACCCAACTCCCTGTCCTGAGCCATCACCGGGCGGGGCGCCGACGCCTGGACGACCGGAGCGTGACGGCGCCGCCGACGCAGTCTCCAGTCCGCAGTCGGACGAGCGGCGGCGTCACGTGGAGGAAGGAAGGCGTCGGACCAGAGCGAAGCCCGCGTCGGAGCGAAGCGGAGACAGATCAATCGTCGACGTCGGAGGTCGAGAAGTTCGCCCAGGCGGCGAGGCTGAACACGACGAGGTAACCGAGCTGGACGAGCAGGCCGCGGACGACGTCGTCCCACAGCACCGGGTCGCGGAACAGGTCGACGAAGGCCAGCCAGTAGCGCGTCGGCAGGAACGGGTGCAGCGCCGAGGCGGCGTCGAGCCCGAGCAGGACGGTCGAGGCGATCAGCAGCCCGACGGTGCCCAGCGCGGCGCCGATGGAGGAGCTGCTCACCGTGGACAGGAACAGCGCCACGGCGGCCACGCCGAGCATGCAGACGACCATGTACGCCAGCGCGAGCGCCGTGCGCCAGGCCAGCTGCTGCGGGGTCAGGGCCGACCCGCTCAGGCTGACGGTGCCGGTCGCGGGTGCGGTGCCGAGGAGCAGGCGGCCCTCGACGGCGGCGACCGCGGCGACGACGAGCACGGCCACGAGCACGAAGACCACGACGGTGACGAGCTTGGCCACCAGCAGGCGCAGCCGGCTGACCGGCCGCACGAGCAGGTAGCGCAGCGTGCCCGACTGGGTCTCGCCCGCCACGGCGTCCCCGCCGAGGACGGCGACGGCGATGGGCAGGAACAGCGGCAGCACGACCCCGAGGGCCGCGAGGGGGAACAGCGTCCCGTCGGTCAGCACCGCCGAGAGGAAGGGCGGGCCCTCCCCCGGTCCGGGCGCCACGTCGGTGAGGGCCAGCAGCACCGCGACCAGGGTCGGCAGGGCGACGAGCATGCCGAGGACCACCCAGGTCCGCGGCCGCAGCACCAGCTTGACGAGCTCGACGCCGATCATGCGCTCAGCACCTCCACCCGCGGCTCGGCCGGCGCCGGCGGCGTGGTGCTCGCCTCGAGGACGACCTGCTCGAGGTCACGCTCGTACGGCCCGAGCCGCTCGACGCGGATCCCGGAGACGACCAGGTGGTGGTTCAGCGACGCGGCGTCCCCGGCCTGCACGAGCAGCCGCCGGCCGGTGAGGTCGACGACCGCGTCGCCGAGCAGCCGCGACGCCTCCGCGCCGTCGGGGGTGTGCACCTCGACCAGCCCGGTCGGGCGCAGCAGCGTCTCGAGGCGCTCCTGCAGCACGAGCCGGCCGCGGTCGAGCACGCCGACGTCGGTGCACATCTGCTCGATCTCGGCGAGCAGGTGGCTGGAGAGGAAGATCGTCGTGCCCTCGGCGTTCAGCGCCAGCAGCAGGCGCCGGATCTCGCTGATGCCCTGCGGGTCGAGGCCGTTGGTCGGCTCGTCGAGCACCAGCAGCCGCGGGCGGCGCACCAGCGCGGCGGCCAGCCCGAGGCGCTGCCGCATGCCGAGCGAGTACGCCCGCACCGGCCGGCGGTCGGACGGGTCGAGGCCGACCTGCTCGAGGACCTCCCCGACGCGCCCGCGGCGCTGCGCGCGGGGCAGCGGGTCGGGCCCGGCCGCGTCGAGGAGGCTGAGGTTCAGCCGCCCGGACAGGTGGTCGTACGCGCCCGGCCCCTCCACCAGCGCCCCGACCTGCGGGAGCACGCTCGTGCGCGACGCGGGCATGGGCTGCCCGAGCACCTCCACGGAGCCCTCGGTGGGCAGCACCAGGCCGAGGAGCATCCGGACCGTCGTCGTCTTGCCCGAGCCGTTGGCGCCGAGGAAGCCGTAGACCGCCCCCTCCGCCACCTCGAGGTCGACGGCGTCGACGGCGCGCAGCTCGCCGTAGCGCTTGGTGAGGGCCCGCGTACGGACCACGGGGTGCTCGCTCATGCACGCTCCTGCAGCTGGGCGGCGGCCTGGGCCAGGGTCTCGGGCGTGACGGTGCCCGCGAGCAGGTACCCGCCGCCGCGGCCCGGGAAGCGGGTCAGCAGCAGGTTGACCGGCCCGACGGGGGCCAGGGTGCCCTCGGCCGTGCGGCGGGCGGCGCCGTTGCGCTGGAGCTGCTCGCGCAGCGGTCCGGCGACCGAGCCGCGCAACGGGAAGACGATCATGGTCGTGGGCCCGCGGCCGTAGACGCCGACGGCTCCGGCCTCCTGCCCGTCCCGGGTGCCCAGCCCGGCGAGCAGGCCGGGCAGGTCGGCCGCCTGCAGGGCGTTGGCGGCGGCGACCACGTCGGTGGACTCCTCGTAGGCGAGGGACACGCTGCCCGGCGGGTCGAAGCGGACGGCGGCGGCGTCCGGGCCGGCCAGCGTCAGCTCGGTCATCGCCGTGCTCAGCACCGGCGTCGCGCCGTCCCTGGCGTAGAGGTCGACCCGGAGCGGGAGCCCGCTCGTCGGGTCGAACCACAGCTCGACCCGGCCCACCGTCGTCGCCGGCTCGGACGGCGTCAGCGTGAGCCCGACGGCGTCCACCCCGGCGACCCGGCGTCCCGGCAGGGACGTCGAGCTCGTCGAGCGTGGCGCCCTGGAACAGGTCACGTCCGAGGCTCGGTGGCAGCACGTCCACCGCGTCGGGGAGCCGGATCGTCGACACCGGCGAGTAGGTCGCACGCTCGGACTCGAAGACCCAGCGGACCTGGCCGTTGCCGTCGCGGAAGGTGTCGGTCTCGCCGGTGCTGCGGATCCGGTCGACGCGCCAGCTGCGCTCGCCGCGCCACCAGGCGCGGAGCTCGACCTGCTCGCCCAGCAGCTGGCCCAGCGTCGCGAAGGAGTCGCTGCTCGGCAGCTGCAGCGAACCGGTGCTCTCCGCCCGGCCGGACCAGCCCACGGTCCCGGAGGCCTGGATCCGCGCGAGCAGCTCCGCGCTGGGCCGGGTCGGAGGGCCGCCACCGGGCCGGTGCGTGACGACGAGCGGCAGCGCGACCAGCAGCACCGCGGCGCCCAGCACGACGAGCCAGCGCCACCTCACGGCCGCCAGGGTAGGTGCGCGCGCCCAACCGCATCCGTCCAGCAGGGCCCTCGCGCGTACCGCCCCCGTCGGCGCGCCGGGGCCTGCGCGTCCGATCCCCCGGCCGGGCGCGTCCTGGATCGACCCGGTGAGCGCCCGGCGGGACCTACACTCCCACTCGTGCAGGTCCGCGCGGAGACCGTCGTCGAGGGGGCGGACCTGGAGGTCCTGCACCCGCTCTACCTGCGCGCGATGGCTCCCCTGCTGACGCGCGCCGCCGCGCGGCACGTGCTGACCCGCACGGAGTTCGACCAGGAGATGGCCGACCAGCGCATCACCAAGGTCGTGGTGCGCGACGACGACGGCCGTCCCTGCGGCCTGACCACCCTGACGCGCGACCTCACCGCGGTGCCGTGGATCAACCCGTCGTACTACTGGAGCCGCTTCCCCGACGCCGTCTCCCGGGGCGCGCTGTGCTACCTCGGCTACATCTTCGTCGACCCGGAACGGCGCCGCTCCCGCGCGCTGCTGATGATGGCCTCCGAGATCCGGCAGCGCCTCGAGTCCGAGCGCTGCGTGATCGGCTTCGACACCTGCGCCTACAACGACGAGCACGGCATCGGCCGCTGGGCGAGCTGGCTCTTCGGGCCGCGGAGCACGGTCTCCGGGCTCGACTCGCAGGGCTACAGCGTCGCCGACTTCCGCCACGGGCGGGTGCCGGTCGCGCAGCCCCGGCCGCGCCAGGTCCCGGCCGACGACCTGCGTCTGCTGAGCCTCGCGGAGCGTCCGGACCTCGCCGACGAGATCGGCGCCCTGCTCTCCTCGCGCTGGCCGATCTTCATGCTGGCCGGGCACCCGGGCCACGAGGAGGAGGTCGAGGCGCTCATCGCCCGCGTGCCCGAGCACCAGGTCGTCGCGGTCGACGCCGACGACCGGGTGCGCGGCGCCGGCTTCTCGCTGCCGATCGCCTGGGACGGCACCGTCGAGGACCTGCCGGCCGGCTGGGACGACGCCGTCTCCCGCGCCGGGGCGCTGCAGCGCTCCGGGGCCCAGCCGACCGCGGCGACAGCGCTGTCCATCACCGTCGCCGCCGACGCCTCGCGGCGTGGGGTCGCCGTACGACTGGTGGAGGCGCTGCGCGGCGCCACCGCCCGCGCCGGGGCGCCGGCCCTCATCGCGCCGGTCCGACCGGTGCTCAAGCAGCGCTACCCCCTCGTCGACATGGGCGAGTACCTCACCTGGCGGACCGAGGACGACGAGGCCTTCGACCCCTGGGTCCGCACCCACCTGCGGTTCGGTGCCCGGCTGGTCGGCGTCGCGACCTCCTCGATGACGATCACCGGGACGACCGAGGACTGGCGCGGCTGGGTCGACGACCCGCTGCCCGGGCCCGGGCACTACGTCGTCCCCGGGGGCCTCGCACCGCTCGTGGTGTCGGACGGCCGGGGCACCTACGTCGAGCCGAACGTGTGGCTCGTGCACGACGTGGAACCGCTCGTCGCCTGACGTCGGCCGCATGGGCGGTCCGACAGGGGGTCAGGCCGCGCGGCCGCCGATCTCGTGGAGGTCACGGATCGCCAGCCGCAGCTCGACGTCGAGGTCGTCGACGAGCCGCGGACGGGAGCGCGTCGCCTCGAGGCCGCCGCTCTCCAGGTCGGCGCACAGCGCGGCCACCCGGACCGCCCCGATCGTCGCGGCCGACCCCTTGAGCTCGTGCGCGGCCATGGTCAGCGCCTCCTCGTCGCGCCGACGCACGCAGTCCCGGATCGTGTCGAGACGGTTGTCCGCCCGGCGCGTGAACGAGGCGACGAAGCTGGTCAGCATGCTCTCGCCCTGGGCGGTCCGGAGCTCGGCGAGCCCCTCGATCTGCTGCACGTCGATGCGCTCGGTCGGCGCGGCGGGGAGGTCGTCGCCGCTCGGACCGGATTCCGGACCGGTTCCCGCACCGGCACCGCCCACCGCGGCCGCGCGCGGTTCGCGCGCCGGTCGGGACCCAGCGGTCGAGGACCTCGGACAGCTGCTGGCGGCCGATCGGCTTCGCCAGGTAGTCGTCCATCCCGGCGGCGAGGCAGCGCTCGCGGTCCGAGACCGTCGCGCTGGCGGTGAGCGCCACCACCGGCAGCCGCTCGGCACCGGTCGCGGCCTCGCGCTCGCGGATCCGCGCCGTCGCGGCGAAGCCGTCCAGCACGGGCATGTGGCAGTCCATCAGCACGGCGTCGTAGCGGCGCCCGCGCAGCGCGTCGAGGGCCTCGGCGCCGTCGACGGCCACGTCGGCGTCGAAGCCGAGCCGCTCCACCAGCCCGCGGGCGACGACCTGGTTGAGCTCGTTGTCCTCGACGACGAGGACGCGTCCGCGCATGCCCGCGCGCGGGACGGGACCGTCGGCCGGCACCGGCGCGTCCGAGGTCGCCGGCCGGGCCGCGGTCACCGCCCGGGCCACGGCGTCGCGCAGCGCGCCGGACCGGACGGGCTTGCTGAGCCAGCAGACGATCCCGGCGCGGCGGACCGCGGCGTGCGGCGGTCGCGGCGCCGAGCTCAGCATGACCATCGGCAGGCCAGCCAGCGCCGGGTCCTCCCCGACCCGCCTCGCCAGCTCCAGCCCGTCCACGTCGGGCATGAGCAGGTCGAGCAGGGCCACGTCGTAGGGGTGGCCGTCCCGCACGCGGTCGCGCATCGCGAGAAGCGCCGCCCGCGCGTCCTCGACGGCGTCGACCTGCACGCCCCAGGCGACGAGCTGGGCACCCATGATCGTGCGGTTGGTCGCGTTGTCGTCGACGACGAGGGCACGCAGCCCCGCGGGCAGCGCCTCCTCCTCGCCGCGGTGCTCCTCGGCGCGTGGCACCGTCCGGCCGACCGGCAGCGGCACCTCGAAGAAGAAGGTGCTGCCTTCGCCGAGGGTGCTGTGCAGCCCGATCTCCCCGCCCATGGCCTCGACCAGGCGCCGGCAGATCGCCAGGCCGAGCCCGGTGCCGCCGTAGCGCCGGGTCGTCGACGCGTCGGCCTGCGCGAACGACTCGAAGAGTCGCTCCTCGTCCTGCGGAGCCACGCCGATGCCGGTGTCGCGCACCTCCACGCGCACCCCGACCACGTCGCCCTCGGCGGTCTGCCCCGGCGTGCGGGGGGTCGACGCCACCCGGACCTGGACCTCGCCCTGGGCGGTGAACTTCACGGCGTTGGACGCGAGGTTCAGCAGGACCTGACGCAGCCGCACGTGGTCGCCGCGCACCACGGCGACCGTCGCGGGGTCGACGTCGACGATGAGCTCCAGCCCCTTCGCGTACGCCGCGGGCGCGAGCAGGGCGCCGACCTCCTCCACGAGGCGGCGCAGGTCGACCTCGTCGGCGTCGAGCACCAGCTTGCCGGCCTCGAGCTTGGAGAAGTCGAGGATGTCGTTGATGACGTCGAGCAGGGCCTGCCCGGCGTGGTGCACGCCCTCGACGTAGTCGCGCTGCTGCGGGTCGAGCCGCGTGTCGAGCAGCAGCGAGACGAGCCCGATCACGCCGTTCATCGGGGTGCGGATCTCGTGGCTCATCGTGGCGAGGAACTCCGACTTGGCCCGCGCCGACTGCAGCGCGTCCTCGCGGGCCTGCTCGAGGACCTGCGCGGCCCGGCGACGCTCGGTGATGTCCTGGGCGGAGAAGGAGGCACCGGAGACGACGCCGCCGTCGTGCACGGGCGACACCGTCAGGGCCACCGGGACCTCGGTGCCGTCGGGGCGGCGCCAGACGATCTCGTACGCCTCCAGCGGCTCGCCGCGCACCGCGGCGTCGAGCTGCGCCTGGATGCTGCGGCGGTTCTCCTCGGGCAGGAAGGCGTTGTCGCCGCCGATGACGTCCGCGGCCAGGTGACCGAACAGCAGCTCCGCGGCCGGGTTCCAGGCGGTGACGGAGCCGTCGAGGCCGAAGCCGACGATCGCGTCGCGCGAGGAGGTCACGATCGAGCCCAGGGTGGCGAGCTCGGCCGTGCGCTCGGCGACCTTGCGCTCGAGGTCCCGGGTCAGGACGAGGTTCTCGTAGACGATCATGACCTGGCGGACCGCCACCGCGACGAGCAGCAGCGCCCCCACGACCAGCAGGAAGCGGTCGCTGCGGACGACCTGCACCGAGAGCACGACCGCGGCGGCGAGCACCGGCACGTACGGCACGAGCTGGCCCGCGAGCTCCAGGTCCCGCTGGCGGGGCGACGCCTCGGCCGGCAGCAGCGTCGCCACGCCGATCAGGACGGGCGCGGCGATCCAGCCGACCACGAGCGGGCTCCCGGTCAGCATCGTGCCGCCCTCGGCGAGGAGGCGGACGTAGACGCTGTCCGTCACGGCCCAGGTCACGAGCCCGGCGCCCATGCAGGCCCAGGTCAGGTGCCAGCGCGGCGGCTGCCGTACGCCCAGGGCCAGGACCACCGCGCACAGGGCGACGTCGGCCACGGGGTAGGTGAGGGTGGTCCAGCCGGTGGCGCTGCCGATGTCGACGGAACCGCGCAGCGCGCGCAGCACGGTGCGTTCGCTGACCAGCACGACGCCCGCCGTGATCACGACGGCGTCGAGCACGCTGCGGAACCGCGAGATCAGCCGCTCCGGAGGGCGCGGGAAGATCAGCAGGGCCGCGAGCAGCGGCAGCACCGCGCCGAGGTAGGCCACCAGGTCGATGGCGGGCGACGGCGACGGCTGGGCCCCGCGCAGCAGCGCGCTGGCGAAGAGCAGCTGGCCGGCCGTGGCCAGCGCCAGGGAGAGGGTCGCCAGCCGCCAGGACCGCCGGGTCTCGTCGGGGCGGCGCGCCCGGAGCAGGCAGCGGACGCAGCCGTAGAGCAGGGCCGTCGCGAGGGCCAGGTTGCCGACGACGAGGCGCTGGTCGGGGTCCTCGGAGCCCAGCAGGTAGACCGTCAGGGCTGAGGCGAGCACGACCCAGACACCGAGCTCGGCCGCCGCGCGCAGCCACGGCGGGCGGGTCGCGCGGACGTCGGGACGGGCGAGCACGGTCACGAGGACCGTCCGGGCGCGCGGGGATCGGCAGGCATGTGCTTCCTTCGTCGAGTCCCCCGTGGACGTGCAGCACGGAATGTACTCCCGGCCGACGGAATGCGGGTACCGCGCCGCCGCGTGGGCTGCCGACGACCGGTGCGGCACGAGCTCCTCGACGGGCAGGCCGCCCGCCCTCCCCTGGCGAACCAGGACGCGAGGCCGACGTCCTCGCGCACCACCGTCACGGGGGTCAGGCGGGCCACGAGGGCTCCGGCGAGCCGGTCGGCGTACCGGTTGGCGGCCTCCGGCACCCTGGGCGGGACGATCGACCGCTCCCCACCGGAAGGCCCCACCACCCATGACCCGCCAGACCATCGTGATCACCGGCGCCAGCGACGGGATCGGCGCGGCCGCGGCCCGCGAGCTGAGCAGGGACGGCCACGAGGTCGTGCTCGTCGGCCGCTCGCCGGGCAAGACCGCGGCGCTCGCCGCCGAGCTGGGGGCGCCGTCGTACACGAGCGACTTCTCCGACCTCGCCGACGTGCGGCGCCTCGCCGACGCGCTCGGGTCGGCCCACCCGCGCATCGACGTGCTCGCCAACAACGCCGGCGGGATCATGGGCCACCGTCAGCTGACCACCGACGGCTTCGAGCTGACCTTCCAGGTCAACCACCTGGCACCGTTCCTGCTGACGAACCTGCTGCTGCCGACCTTGACCAGCAGCGACGCGACGGTCGTGCAGACGTCCAGCATCGCCGCCCGGCTCTTCGGCCACGTGGACCTCGACGACCTGCAGCTCGAACGCGGCTACAGCCCCGACCGGGCGTACGGGAACGGCAAGCTGCAGAACATCCTCTTCACCCGCGAGCTCGACCGCCGCCACCGCGCGGACGGCGTCGCCGCGGCGGCCTTCCACCCCGGCATCGTCGGCACGAGCTTCGCCAGCGACACGACGCACCCGATGCGGTTCCTCTACCACACGCCGGTGGTCAAGAACCTGTTCACGATCAGCCCGTCGCGCGGCGCCCGGGGCCTCGTCTGGCTCGCGACCCACGAGGCCGGCCGCGACTGGCCGAGCGGTGAGTACTTCGAGCGCAACAAGGTCGCGAAGTCCAACCCGCAGGCCCGCGACGAGGCGCTCGCCCGGGGGCTGTGGGACCGCAGCGCGGAGCTCGTCGGTCTCTGACGCCTCAGGCGTCGAAGTCGGTGCTCCGGCTGACCTTCTCCCACTGGTCGACCTCGTCGAGCAGCGCGTGCAGGGCCGTGCGGAAGCCGTCGGAGGCGTCGTTGCCGAGCAGCAGCATGTACGGCGGGTCGTCCGACTCCACGGCGTCGACCAGCACCGCGGCGCCCTTGGCCGGGTCGCCGGGCTGGGTGCCGTGGGCGGTGTCGTTCTCCTTGCGCCGCTTGCCGGCCGTGTCGGCGTAGTCGGCGATCGGCTCGGCCGACTGGGTCAGCGAACGACCAGCGAAGTCGGTGCGGAACCCGCCGGGCTCGACCACCATCGCGCGGATGCCGAGCGGCGCGACCTCCTTGCGGAGCGCCAGGGTCAGCGCCTCCACGGCGGCCTTGACCGCGGCGTAGTAGCCCGAACCCTCCGGCGCGATCCGCGCGCCGATCGAGGAGAGGTTCACGATCGTGCCCGAGCGACGCTGGCGCATCCCCGGGAGCACGGCCTTCGTCGTGCGCACGGTGCCGAAGACGTGGGTCTCGAACAGCCGCCGCACGTCGTCGTCCCCGCCCTCCTCGAGCGCGGCCCGGTAGCCGTAGCCGGCGTTGTTCACCAGCACGTCCACCCCGCCGAAGCGCTCCTCCGCGGCGCGCACCGCGTCGCTCACCTGCGCGTCGTCGGTCACGTCGAGCGCGACCGCGAGCGCCGTCTCCGGGTGGGCGTCGGCGAGGTCGGCGACCGTGCTCACGTCGCGCGCGGTCACGACGACGTTGGCGCCGCGGTCGAGGGCGGCCTCGGCGAACGCGCGCCCGAGGCCGGTGGAGCAGCCGGTGATCAGCCAGGTGGTCATGGGCCCACTGTGCCCCAGCCGCCCCCGAGCGCCCGGCGCCGGGTGCTCGGGCCGGCGACAGCGCGGCCGGGCCGGGCCGGGCCGGCCGTGCAGCAGCAGCAGAGCAGCAGCAGCAGCCGACGGTCGGCCCACCCTGCGGCCCGGGCCCCCGGCACGACGGGGGCACCCGTGGTCACCAGGGCAGAGCCCCCAGCCCGAGGCGGAGCTCGGCGACGTAGAGGTCCGGCACCTCGAGCATCGGGAAGTGCCCGCCGCGCTCGGCGACCCGGAACGAGCGCAGGTCGGTGAAGCGGCTCTCCACCCACGGCCGGGGCAGCTTCTCCATGTCGCCCGGGAAGATCGTCACCGCGCTCGGCACCGCGACCTCGCCCGACTCGTCCGGCGGCACGTTCTCCCAGTAGAAGCGGGCCGACGAGGCCGCGGTCGCCGACAGCCAGTAGAGGGTGACCAGGTCGAGGATCTGTCCACGGTCGACCGCGGTCTCGACGTCGCCGTCGTGGTCGGTCCAGGCCCACAGCTTGTCGAGGACCCAGGTCAGCTGGCCGACCGGGGAGTCCGTCAGCGCGTAGCCGACGGTCTGCGGCCGCGTCGACTGCTCGATGGCGTAGCCGCGGCCGTGGTCCATGAACTCCTGCCGGTCGCGCAGCCACCCGCGCTCCTGCTCGCTCAGCGGGCCGTACGCCTCCGGGTCCCCCGGCGCCTCCACGTACGGGGTGAAGCTGTGCACCCCCGCGACGCGAGCGGCGTGCCGGATCGCCAGGCCCGCGGTCACCCGGCCGCCCCAGTCGCCGCCCGCGGCGTAGAAGCGGTCGTAGCCGAGGCGCGTCATCAGCTCGGCCCAGGCGTCGGCGGTGCGCTCGGTGTTCCAGCCCGTGCGGCTCGGGCGGGAGCCGAAGCCGTAGCCGGGCAACGACGGCGCCACGACGTGGAAGGCCGGCTGGTCGTCGTCGGCGGGGTTCGCCAGCGCGTCCATGACCGCCAGCGGCTCGAGCACCGCGCTCGGCCAGCCGTGCGTGATCACGAGCGGCCTCGCGTCGGGGCGCGGCGAGCGGACGTGCAGCAGGTGGACCTCCTGCCCGTCGATCTCGGTCGCCGCCTGGCCGTGGGCGTTCAGCGCGGCCTCGACCGGGCGCCAGTCGTACGCCAGCCAGGCCTCGACGAGCTCGTGGACGTACGCCAACGGCGGGCCCTGCTCCCAGCTGTCCCCCGCCGCCGCCGTGACCGTCTCGCGCTCGGGCCAGCGGGTCCGGCGCAGGCGTTCACGGAGGTCGTCGAGCGCCTCGTCGGGGACGTGCAGCACGAAGGGACGGACCTCGTCGTTCAGGTGCGGGTTCGACACCAGCACAACGTAAAGCCGGTGTCGTCGGTTCGTCAACACCGGCATCGCGCTACAGTGGTGTCGTGAAGGAGAGCACCGGGCTGGTCATGGTCGAGGAGCTGCTGAACACGCTCGACGAGCGCACGTTCCTCCGCCTGCGGACGGCCCACCGGAGCGAGGACCGCCTCACGTCGGTGGAGGACCTGGAGGGCTGGTTCGCCGACCACGACCTGCCGGCGACGGCCTCGCCGGCCGACCTCGATGCCGCTCGGGCGCTGCGGTCCGGTCTCCGCGACGCCCTGCTCGCCACGAGGACGCCCCGAGGGCCCATCTCAGTGCCCGTCGAAGGGCCCGTCGAAGGGCCTCGGACCGGTCAGCGTCCCGGCCCCGTCACCGACGTCCTGGCCGCCTTCCCGGTACGGCTCCGTCCCGACGACGGCCGGCTCCGCCTGGTGGCCGACACCGGTTCGGCGGGCCTCGACGTGGTCGTCGAGACGGTCGCGACGGCCGTGGCCGACGGCCGCTGGGCACGGCTCAGGCTCTGCGCCTCCGACGACTGCCGCTGGGCCTTCCTCGACACCTCCCGCAGCGGTGGCGGGCGCTGGTGCTCGATGGAGGTCTGCGGCAACCGCCACAAGACGCGGGCGTACCGCCAGCGGAAGGCCGGCTGAGGTCGCCCGTCGGTATCAGAACTCCTCGTCGGCGCTCCTGCGAGTAAAGCGCCGCTCGACCGGAGTGGCCCGCTCGACGAGGAGCCCTCATGCACCGCACCGCTGTCCGCGCCGTCACGACCCTGGCCGCGCTCGCCGTCGCCACGCTCGCCGCACCTCTGAGTCCCGCCTCCGCGACCCCGGCCGCCGAGACCGCGGACGGGGTGGTCACCGCCAACGGCGGCCTGGTCGGGCGCCTGCGCCCGAGCACGCACGCGACCGCGAACTACACCTTCCGCAAGGGCGACGAGGTGAGCCTCGACTGCCGGGTCAAGGGAACCGTCGTCGGCGGCAACGCGAACTGGTACCTCGTCGTCGCCGAGGGCGACGCCAACTGGGTCTCGGCCCGCTACGTCTCGGTGACCGGGCCCGCGGTCCAGCCGTGCGACCCGAGCGACGGCACCTACGGCGCCACCGCGAAGACCGCGCTCAAGAAGCGCGTCGGTCCGACGACCGCCGACTCCTCGGCCGGCACGTACGCCAAGGGCAAGAAGTTCCGGGTCCAGTGCTTCACCGACAACGGGCAGAAGTGGTACTTCACCGACGCCGGGCGCTGGGTGAGCGCGAAGTACGTCAAGACCTCGTCCAAGGTGCGCTACTGCTCGAACTTCTGAGCCGACGACCGCGTCTAGGGGTCCTGCGGCTCCCAGTGGGCCCCGTGGGGATCGAACCCACAACCCGCGGATTAAAAGTCCGCTGCTCTGCCAGTTGAGCTAGAGGCCCGTCGCCATCAGCCTAGGCGAGACCGGCACCGCGGGCTCAGGGACGGCTGGGCGTCGAGGGCAGGACCGGCTCCGACCCCGGACGACGGCATGAGCGCCGGAGGGCCGCCCCGCTGAGCGCCCCGAGGGCGGCGGGCCCGCCGACCATCACCAGGAGAAAGGGGAGCGAGCTCGGCAGGGCCATCACGGCGTACCCGAACACCTCGGCCACGGTTCCGCGACCGAGCCCTCCGACGACGGTGTCGATCACCGGCTGGAGCGAGACGACCACGCTCACGAGGACCGACACGACCGACCAGACCAGCACCAGCGGCCGTACACGGAGCAGGAGGCCGTCAACGAGCGCGAGGACGAAGGCGAGCACCGCGACCACGAAGAACGCGAGGAGGCCGGCGCCGAGGGCGTCGTCCTGGCTGCGGGCGGCCGCGAAGGCCGCCAGCTCGATCAGCAGCGGCCAGGCGAGCAGCCGGAGGGCGACCGCGGCGGGCCGGGCGAGCAGGGAGCGCGGCGAGGAGGGGTTCATGGCTCCAGCGTCGCGAGCCCGGCCGGTCCGCGCGTCCACCCTGGGGTGGACGCCGCCCGCCTGCGGGTGGATCCCGGCGAGCCCGACGTCGGACTGTCCGGCCGGTACGCCAGCGGGTGGCCGCCGCGCGTCGCGGGCCGCGCGCCAGCGCTGGACCACCGCGTCGACGTCGAGCTTCGCGGTGACGACGGGCGGTCCGTCGACCCGGCGCCGGTGGGAGTCGAGGATCCGCTCGTTGAGCGCGTCGACGACGTCGCGCACGGCGGCCTCGTCGCGGCAGTCGGCGACCGTCTCGTCGATCTCCCTCGCCTCCCGACGCAGCTGGAGCGACGTGGGCAGCGGCATCGGCAGCTGCTCGCGCTCCAGCAGGCCCTTGACCCACCAGTTCGGGTCGCGGTCGTCGAGGTTCAGCGGCTTGCCCTGACCGGGCAGGTCGTCGAACTCGCCGCGCTCCATCGCCTCGCGCACCTTGCGCTCGGCGACGGACTCGGGCCGTCGTCCGGGCTCCACCCCCCACCGTCGTGCCACCCAGCCAGGCTATGAGACCTCGCCCAGCCCTGTGGCAGGCTGAGGCGGTGCAGGCCTGGGTCGTGGTGATGGTCGTCGTGGTGGCGGTCGCCCTCGCGCTGACCGTCTACGGCGCGTTGCACGACCGAGCCGTGAACCGTCGCCGCGCCGCCGAGATGCTCGGCCCGCCGGCCCGCGACATCCCGAACCTTCCCGACGGGGCCCGCTCCCCCGCGTACGTGACCGAGGCCCAGGCCCGTCGGCGTCCGGAGGGCTCGGCGCGCCCCGAGAGGCCCAGCGACCGACACGACGACGCCGCCGCCGCGGAACCGTGGAGGTGGCCGTCGGGCACGCCTCGGCCGACTTCGCCACCGACGTCCGTACCGGGACGGCCGTGCTCGAGGACCCGCTGGTGCTGGTGTGCGAGGGCGGGGTGGAGACGATCCGCGAGCTGCTCCCCGCGCTGGAGCACGCCAAGCGGGCGGCGCGACCGCTGGTCGTCGTCGCGCCGTCGATCGCCCAGGACGTGCTCGGCACGCTCGAGGTCAACGCGATCCAGGGCCTGGTGGCGGGCGTCGCGGTCCTCGCCGACGACGCCGTACGCGCCGAGATCGCCCTGGTCAGCCACGCCACCCCCGTCGACGCCACGGACCGCCGGGCGGGCTGGGCCGACCCGGCCGCGTTCGGGCACCTGGTCCGGTGGACCAGCACCCGGACGTCGAGCCGGCTGGCCCCGCTGAGCGTCGCGGAGGTCGCGGAGTGAGCGAGCAGCAGGGCGGCAGCCGCTTCGCCTACGTCAGCGCGCTCACCCCGCTGATCTTCGGCACGACCTACCTGCTCACCACGAACTTCCTGCCGCCCGACCGGCCGCTGCTGGCCGCGCTGATGCGCTCGCTGCCGACCGGCCTGGTGCTGGTGATCGGCAGCCGGCTCCCGAACCGGCTCTGGCTCGGCCGCTTCCTGCTGCTGTCGGTGCTCTGGGCCTCGGCGGTGTTCCCGCTCCTCTTCTTCGCCGCCTACCACCTGCCGGGCGGCGTCGCCGCGGTGATCAACTCCCTCGGCCCGATCTGCGTCGTGGTCCTGGCCGTGCCGATCCTCGGTCTCCGGATCAGGCCGCTGCAGGTGGTCGCCGGGATCATCGGGGTGGTCGGCGTCGCGCTGCTCGTGCTGCGGGCCAACGCCCGGCTCGACGTGCTCGGCATCCTGGCCATGGTCGCCGTCGTGGTCATGATGGCGTTCGGCACCGTGCTCATGAAGCGCTGGGGCAGCCCGCCCGGCATGGGCCCCATCCGGGTGACCGGGTGGACGTTCCTCTTCGCCGGGCTCACGCTGCTCCCCTTCACCCTCGTCTTCGAGGGCCTGCCCCGCTCGGTCACCCCGAGGCAGGTCGGCGGCCTGGTCTACCTCGTCGTGGTCAGCGGGATCTTCGCGTACGCGCTCTGGTTCTGGGCCATCGGCCAGCTGAGCGCGGCGTCGGTGACCTTCCTCGGCCTGCTCAACCCGGTGATGGCCACCTTCCTCGGCTGGTGGGTGCTCGACCAGCGCCTCAACCTCGTGCAGGTCCTGGGCGCGGCGCTCGTGCTCGTGTCGGTCGTGCTCGGGCAGCAGCGGCGGGTCCGGCCACCGGTGGTGACGGCCGACCAGCCGGTCGAGGCCGGGGCCCACACCTGATCCCCAGCGCGCCACCCGGCTGGCTCGGGACCCCGCGCCGGCCGGACCGCTCCGTACGCTGCCTGCCGTGAGCGAGGACCAGGCGGACCGCAGCCGGGACGAGCGCGCCGACCGCCGGTGGCCGCGCAGCGTCTACGGGGTCGGGACCGAACCGGACCCGCGCTTCACCTTCGCCAACGAGCGCACGTTCCTGGCCTGGATCCGGACGGGCCTCGGCTTCCTGGCCGCCGGCGTGGCCGTCGCGGCGGTCGCACGTCTCGACCAGAGGTTGAGCCTCGAGGTGCGTCTCGCCTCGCTGCTCCTGGTGGTCTGCGGGCTCGGCTGCGCGGCCGGCGCATGGGTCCGGTGGGTGGGCAGCGAGCGGGCGATGCGGCTCGGCCGGGCGCTGCCGTCGTCGCCGCTGCTGCCCGTGCTCGTCGGCGTGCTGGTCGCCGTCGCGCTGATCGCCGCCGTCGTGCTGCTCGTGGGCTGAGCGGGCGTACGCGGTGACGCACGAGGCCCCACCCCCGTGGGACTCCGGGCTGCAGAACGAGCGGACCGGGCTGGCCTGGCAGCGGACCATGCTGTCCGGGCTGGCGTGCGGCCTGCTCGTCGCACGGCTCGTCGCCGACGTCTCGCTGGCCCTCGCCGTGCTCACCGGAGCGCTCGCCCTGGGGGCCACGGCGGCCTTCGGGGTCGCGGCGCTGCGGCGGTTCCGGCTCAACGCCGAGGCGCTCGTCGACGGCGGCGAGCTGGGCGACGGGCGACCGGTCGCGCTGGCCGTGCTGCTCCTCGGGCTGACCGGCCTCGGCGGGCTGGGGTTCGTGATCCTCGCCTGAGGTCAGCCGTCCCCGGCGTGGCCGTCAGGCGTAACCGAGCTCGTGCAGCCGGTCGTCGTCGATGCCGAAGTGGTGCGCGATCTCGTGCACGACGGTGATGTGGACCTCCTCGACGACGTCGTCGACGGTCTCGCAGATCGCCAGGATCGGCTCGCGGAAGATCAGGATCCGGTCGGGCAGCACGGCGGAGTAGAACTCCCCGCGCTCGGTGAGCGGGATCCCCTCGTAGAGGCCGAGCAGGTCGTTCGGGGCGTCGGCCGGCGGACGGTCCTCGACGAGCACCACGCAGTTGTCCATCAGCGCAGCGAGCTCGCTCGGCACCTGGTCGAGCGCCGCGGACACGAGCTCGTCGAACTGCTCCTCGCTCACCGGACCGACCGGTCCGGGCGTGGGTGCGGCCATCACCCGAGCGTACGGGCGGGCCACGACGTCGCCAGGTCTCGCCTCGGGGCGGCTCGACGCTCACGTCGAGGCCACCCAGGTGGACTGACGCAGACGTCGCGAATGACACGCGTGGAATTCCTTGGCTGTCATCCGCGTGTCGACTTGCGGAGCAGGGGAGAAATCTACTCAAACCCTTGCTGTGACGGCTGAGACGTGGCTAAGGTCCTGTGCAGTTTGAGGTTGATGTGACGAACGTGATCGAACGGTGACTCTCCGCCACATCACCCGGGCGACGCCCCACGCACTCGGGATCGACGGAGGAACCACCGCATGCGCTCGACCCTGATCCGCGCCGTCCTGGTCGCGGTCCTGTCCATCACCACCACGGTCGGCCTGCTCGGCTCGGGCGCGGCGACCGCGAGCACCCCGGTCACCGCGACCACGGAGCTGAACGTGCGGGCCAAGCCGAGCACCAGCGCCACGATCCTGGGGAGCCTGCACCGCGGCCAGACCGTCCAGGCGAGCGCGGAGAGCGGCGGCTGGACGACGATCACGTTCAAGGGCGCCAGGGCGTACGTCTCCAGCCGCTACCTGACCGGTGGCGACGACCTCCCCGCCACCGACGCCGTGGACCAGGGCGCGGCGAAGACCACGACCACCCGGGTCAACCTGCGCGAGGGCCCGAGCCTCACCGACGTCGTCGTCACCGTGCTCGACGAGGGCACGCGGGTCACCACGACCGGCAAGACCGCCAAGGGGTGGACCGAGGTGACGGCGGGCTCGCGCCGCGGATGGGTCAGCACGCAGTACCTGACCGACCCGACGAGCAACGGCGGGCTGCCCACGCCCATCGGCACCCGCAAGGCCACCGTCGACCTGAACGTCCGGGCGACGAGCCAGGAGGACGGCAAGCTCATCGGCCTCGCGCGCAAGGGCAGCACGGTCGCGATCACCGGGGTCACCGACAACGCCCGGGCGCAGATCATCTTCGAGGACACGGTCGGCTGGGTGCTCGCGAAGTACCTGGGCAACGGCGAGACCGACCTGCCCAGCGCCCCGCCGCTGCCGGCGATCACGGGCACGCGCTACGCCACGGCGGACCTCATGATCCGCACCACCAGCGGGGACGACTTCAAGAACCTCGGCGACATCGCCAAGGGCACCAAGATCTCGATCACCGGCACGATCGAGAACGGCCGTGCGCAGATCGTGTGGGACGCCGCCGTGCGCTGGGTCACCGCGCAGTACCTGTCGACGTCCAAGCCGAGCAGCGGCTCGACCGCGGGCAGCACCAAGGGCCTCAAGCCGAACGGCGTCAAGGTGCTCGAGGCGGTCCGCAAGAACTGGCCGCAGATCACGAGCATCGGCACGGTGCGCCCCGACGCGCTGCCCGACCACCCGTCGGGCCGGGCGCTGGACCTGATGATCCCCAACTACAAGTCCTCGGCGGGCAAGCAGCTCGGCTACGACCTGTCGCGCTGGCTCCGGGCGCACCACTCCGAGCTCGGCATCAACTACATCATCTGGGACCAGCACATCTGGAACGTGCAGCGCGACAGCCAGGGCTGGCGGCCGATGGCCAGCCGCGGCAGCGACAGCGCCAACCACAAGAACCACGTGCACGTCACCGTGCTGGCCAAGGGCTACGCGCCCATCTGATCCCGCCCGTACGCCGCCCGTCGCGCGCTTGGTCGCCCCTCGGAAGAGGCCAGTCCTGACGGGCGGCGTACGGTCGCTCGACGCTAGAGTGGGCGCGCCGCGGCCGTCGCGCCGCGGCGGGTCCCCATCGTCTAGCGGCCTAGGACTCCGCCCTTTCAAGGCGGCAACGCGGGTTCGAATCCCGTTGGGGGTACCAGCGTGGCCGAACACCTCGACCCCTGTCGCTCACGGTGTCCGAGAAGAACCCAGCGAGCGCTGCTACACGGCGCGAGTGAGGCGTACGTCGGCGACTGATCCGGCCGCCGAAGCGGACACACCGGCCTTAGTCGACGCCTAGATGGCAGATGGCTGCCCTCAACCAGCCGCACACCGCACACGATGGCGAACGAACGTAGACAGTCAGAACTGTCCACGAACGTGAACATCAGGTAGTGTCGACGAACGTAGACACCGCAGCATGTCTGCGTTCGTCGACATCGCCTGGGGAAGGAGGGGACGGTGGATGCCGCTGAGCCTCGCCCCCTCGCCCGCTGGACCGACCTCGGCTGGGCCATCCGCGACGCCCGCAACGCCCAGGGACTCTCCCAGCACCGCCTCGCCGAACGGGCCGGCGTCTCGCGGGCGTGGCTGGCGCGCGTGGAGGCGGGCCACCGAAAGGCCGAGATCGAGCTGCTGATGCGGACGATGGACGCGCTCGGCCTGTCGCTCTTCCTCGGCCTGAAGCCGGACGCCGCCGCCGACGCCGCCGATCCCGAGCTGGACGAGGCGCTGCGACTGGCGGGCCTGGAGTGACCAGCAGCAGCGACCCGCTGATCGTCATGCTCTACGGGCGGCGGATCGGCCGCCTCGACCGCGAGCCCGGCGGTGGCGCCAGCTTCACCTACGACCCCGAGCACCTCGCGCGAGCCGTCCGTCCGCAGCTGTCGATGCGCCTCCCGCTGCGGAAGGCGACGTTCCCCTCCGCACGCACCCTCCCCTTCCTCGAGGGCCTGCTGCCGGAGAACCGGGAGGCGCGGCGGGAGACGGCGAGGGCCCGCGGCGTCCCCGACGACCCGGTGTCGCTGCTGTCGGTCATGGGCTGGGACTGCCCCGGCGCGGTTCAGATCACCCCAGAGGACCAGGTCGAGCAGATGCTGGGCCGTGAGGGCGGCCTTGAACCGGTGACCAACGAGGAGATCGGCGCGCGGATCGCCCGCCTGCGCGACCACTCGGCGGGCTGGACGCTGCCGGAGGAGCACTGGTCGCTGGCCGGGCAGCAGGAGAAGTTCGCCCTTGCCCGCCTGTCAGGCGCGGAAGGCTCCACCGGGTGGGCCGAGGCGTTCGGCTCGGCGCCGACCACCCACATCGTGAAGCCCGGGATCGGCCGGCTGCACCACCAAGCGCTCGTCGAGCACGCGACGATGCGCGCGGCCGCGCTGCTCGGGGTGAGCGTGGCCGAGAGCGAGTACGTCGACTTCGCCGGCGAACAGGCGATCGTGGTGAAGCGGTTCGACCGCGTCCAGGTCACCAGTGGCGCCGTGCGGCGCCTCCACCAGGAGGACCTGGCCCAGGCGACCGGAAGGCTGCCGGAGTTCAAGTACGAGGAGTACGGCGGCCCGACGGCGGCCGACATGGCCAGGATCCTTCGAGACCACGCCCGCGCGCCTGGACCTGAGCTCAGCAAGCTCGCTGACTTCGTGCTGATCAACTACGCGGCGGCCGCACCTGACGGCCACGCCAAGAACATCTCCATCCGCATCCTGCCTGACGGCGACGTCCGGGTGGCGCCGCTGTACGACCTGGCGAGCGGGCTGCCCTACAGCAAGGCCGACGTCGACCGGCGCCTGGCCCTCTCCATCGGCGGTGAGCGCCAGGTCAGCCGGATCCACGCTGGGCAGTGGGCACGTGCGGCCCGTCAGATCGGGGTCCTCGAGGACGCGCTTCGCGACCGGGCCCGGCAGCTGCTCACCAGCTTTCCCGACGCGTTCCACGAGGCGCTCGACGAGGTGGCCACCCGTGAGGCCAACGATGTCTGGAAGCACGCTGCGAAGCCGATCGCGGCCCACACCGCTGCGTGTGTGAAGCAGCTCGACGCTCCTGTCCCGCGCCGGGTCTGAGGAGGCTCTCCTTCCACGGCACGATGAGTTCCGCGACAGCACCGAGGGCCGCGGAGGCTGTCCTCGTCCTCCCGGTGACCGCGTGGACGTTCTCGGTTCGGAGGCGGGGCGCCGCTGCGCTATAGTTCTGCGGGCGCCCGGGAGGGCGTTCTGGGCCATGAGGCCCCGTAGCGCAGTTGGTTAGCGCGCCGCCCTGTCACGGCGGAGGTCGCGGGTTCGAGTCCCGTCGGGGTCGCGGAAGCGGCAGCAGACTCACACGTCTGGTGCCGTGGGCGGGCAGGTCCTGCCTGACCCACGGCCAGGTAGCTCAGCTGGTAGCAGCGTTCGCCTGAAAAGTGAAAGGTCGCCGGTTCGAACCCGGCCCTGGCCACGTAGAGTCGCGGTTCCCACCGCACCCGGGAGGAACACGACGCGTGAGTGCCGCGCCTGACGACGACGAGCGGGACGCCCTGGTGGCGGCCTTCCTCGACGGGGACGAACGAGCGCTCGAGCAGATCTACCGTCGCTACTCCTCGCTCGTCTACAGCGTCTGCCTGCGCTCGCTCGGTGAGGTCACCGAGGCCGAGGACGTGACGCAGAAGGTCTTCGTCGCCGCCTGGGACAAGCGGCACAACTACAAGCCCGAGCGCGCGAGCATCTCCGCCTGGCTGATGGGCATCACCCGCAACAAGATCGTCGACGCGCACCAGGGCCGGGCCCGGCAGCGAAGAATCGCCGACCAGGTGGCGTCCAACACCGAGCCTGCGCGCGAACCCCTGGACGTGGCCGAGCGCCTGATCGTGGCCGACGAGATCGCGCGGCTCGACGAGATGCCGCAGAAGGTGCTCCGCCTCGCGTTCTACGAGGACCTCACGCACATGCAGATCGCCGAGCGGCTGCAGCTGCCGCCGGGGACGGTCAAGAGCCACATCAGGCGCAGCCTGATCAAGATCAGACGCAGACTGGAGGAGTCAGGCGATGGCCCATCCGGCTCCTGATCTCCTGGCGCTCCTCGCCCTCGGCGAGGACGCCGAGCAGAGCCTGCTGGACCACGTCTCCTCCTGCCGTCCCTGCACCGACGAGGTGCGCGCGCTGCAGCAGGTGGTGGCCGTCGCACAGTCGCTCGGACCCCGGGACCGCCTCCGCGCCCCGCACCCACGGGTCTGGCAGCGCATCGCCTCCGACGTCAACGACGGGCGGGTGATCCCCCTCCCGGGTGCCGTGACGCCTGCTCGAACGCCCGGTCGTGCCGCCGGCCGCGCCCGAGCCCGTGCCGCTCGGCGGACTCCACGACGAGGCCCGCGGGACCCGGGAGGGCTCCGAGGTCGCGGGCGCCCACGCCCGGCGGCGCTGGTTCGTCCCGGCGCTGGCCGCCGCCGTCGCCCTGGTCGCCGGACTGGCCGGCTTCGGGCTGCGCGGCGTGCTCGACCCCGCGCCCGACGTCGTGGGCGCGACCCAGCTCAACGCCCTCCCCCACTGGTCGGGAACGAACGGCGCCGCCACGGTCGAGAAGGCCCCCAGCGGCGAGCGAACCCTCGTCATCACCATGGAGATGCCCCCGACCACCGCCGTCGACGGGCGCCTCGAGGTCTGGATGAGCGACAGCCGCGCCACCGACATGGTGCCGGTGGGGACCATGAGCGGGCTGTCCGGACGGTTCGCGATCCCCGCCGGCGTCGACCTCGAGAGCCACTCCATCGTGGACGTGTCCCTGGAGCCGACCGAGGACCCCGACCCGGCCCACTCGCGCGTGTCCGTCGTCCGCGGGCGGCTGAAGCTCTGAGCGCGTCCGGGAGCGGCTGCCCCGGGCGGCCCGAGCCGTACGTGAAGCACGGCGGCCCGAGCACCCCACCGGAGTACTTCGCGGTCGAGGCCGCCGGCCTGCGCTGGCTCGCCGCGGCGCCCGGTGGCGCGGCCGTCGTCGGGGTGCAGGAGGTCGGCACCCACCGGATCGTGCTCGACCGCCTCGAGACGGTCCGCCCCACGGGTGAGGCGGCCGAGGCGTTCGGTCGGGCGCTGGCGCAGACCCACGCCGCGGGCGCGCCGGCCTTCGGCTCCCCGCCCGAGGGCTGGGAGGGCGACGGCTTCATCGGCCGGCAGCGGATGGCGATGCGGCCGACGGCGACCTGGGGGACGTTCTACGCCGAGCAGCGCGTGCTCCCGTACGCCCGCGAGGCGTACGACGTCGGCCACCTGTCGGCGGCAGCCCTGGCCGCGGTCGAGCGGGTCGGGGAGCGGCTGCGGGCGGGTGACTTCGACGACGGGCGGCCGCCGGCCCGGGTCCACGGCGACCTGTGGTCGGGCAACGTGGTCTTCACCCCGGCCGGGGTCGTGGTCATCGACCCGGCCGCCCACGGCGGGCACGGGCTGACCGACCTGGCCATGCTCCACCTCTTCGGTGCACCCGGCCTCGACCGGACCAGCACCGCGTACGCGGAGGCCGCCGGTCTCGACGCCGGCTGGCGCGACCTGGTCGGGCTCCACCAGCTGCACCCGCTGCTCGTGCACGCGGTCAGCCACGGGCCCGCGTACGGGCAGGAGGCCGCGTCGGTGGCCCGCCGCTACCGCTGACGAGCGGCCCGGGGGGTAAGGAGAGTGGCGGCGCCCCCAGGGTGGGGGCACGGAGACGGAGTCACGCATGCCCCTGATCAACCCAGTCACGCAGTACCCCGCCCACACCGAGGAGCAGTCGCAGCCGGCGCCGGGCCTCGACGCCGACATGACGCCCAAGGCCGACCACGGCGAGGGCTCCTACGTCGGCAGCGGCAAGCTGACCGCGCGGAAGGCCCTGGTCACCGGGGCCGACTCGGGCATCGGGCGCGCGGCCGCGATCGCCTTCGCGCGCGAGGGGGCCGACGTGGCCCTGTCCTACCTGCCCGAGGAGCAGCGCGACGCCGACGACGTCGCCAGGATCATCGGTGAGGACGGGCGCAAGGTCGTCCAGCTGCCCGCCGACGTCTCGGTCGAGGAGAACGCGCGCAAGGTCGTCACCGACGCCGTCGAGCAGCTCGGCGGGCTCGACCTGCTGGTGATCGTGGCCGGCAAGCAGCAGTACGTCGACGACCTGGCCGACGTGACGTCGGAGCAGTTCGACCAGACCTACAAGACCAACGTCTACGCGCTGTTCTGGATGGTCCAGGAGGCCCTGAAGCACCTGCCCGCGGGCTCGAGCATCATCACGACGTCCTCGATCCAGGCCTACAGCCCCAGCCCGGGCCTCGTCGACTACGCCAGCACCAAGGCGGCCATCAACACGTTCAGCAAGGCGCTGGCCCAGCAGGTCGCGCCCAAGGGCATCCGGGTCAACGTCGTCGCCCCCGGGCCGGTCTGGACCCCGCTGCAGGTCACCGGCGGCCAGCCCACCGAGGCGCTCGGCGAGTTCGGCCAGCAGACCCCGCTCGGGCGGGCCGGGCAGCCGGCCGAGATGGCCGCGGCCTACGTCTACCTCGCCTCGCCCGAGTCGAGCTACGTCACCGGCGAGACGCTGAACCTCAACGGCGGGATGCCCACGCCCTGAGCCCCGTCCCCCGGGGTCGTCCCCCGGGCTCGGCTGGCGGGTCGGCCGGCGGAGGGGTCCCGCTCAGCGCCACCAGACGGTGGTGCCGGGCGGGACCGTCCGGCCCGCGCCGGGGTCGCTGCTCAGCAGCACCTCGGCGCCGGGCGGCAGCACGACGGCGTCGCTCCCCGTGTTCGCGGTGACGACGACGCCCGCGCGGTCGAAGGCCAGCACGGCGTCGTCGGGCTCCGAGCGCCAGCGCAGCTCGCCGGCGGCCAGCCCGAGGGCCCGCCGCAGCCGCAGCGCCGCGGTGTAGAGCGCGAGCACCGAACCCGGGTCCTGCCGCTGACGGTCCCGGGCGAGCCCTGCGTACGCCGCCGGCTGCGGCAGCCACGGCCGCCCCTCCCCGAAGCCGAGGTGGGGGGCGTCGGCCACCCAGGGCAACGGCACCCGGCAGCCGTCGCGGCCCAGGTCCACCCCGCCGGTCCGGGCGAACGCCGGGTCCTCGCGGTCGGCGTCGGCGAGCATGGTGTGCTCGGGCAGGCCGAGCTCCTCGCCCTGGTAGACGTACGCCGAACCGGGCAGGGCCAGCAGCAGCAGGGCGGCTGCCCGTGCCCGGCGCAGCCCTGCCGCCGCGTCCGGCTGGGCGGTCCTCGGCCCGACCCGGCGGGGCGCCTGACCCGGCTCGAAGCCCAGCCGCGTCGCCACCCGCAGGGTGTCGTGGTTGCCGAGCACCCAGGTCGAGGCCGCCCCGACCTCGCCGTACGCGGTGAGCGTCTCCTCGATCACCGCCCGGAGGGCGGGCGCGTCCCAGGGCGCGACGAGGAAGGGCCAGTTGAAGACCTGGTGCAGCTCGTCGGGGCGCACGTAGCGAACGGCCCGCTCGATCGGCACGTTCACCTCGCCGCAGAGCATCCGCGGCCGCCCCTCCCCGGAGCTCGCGTAGGAGTCCGCCAGGGCCCGCCAGTGGCGGTGCAGGTCGTGGACGCCCTCCTGGTCCCAGTACGGCGCCTGCGCCTTGGACCCCGACGCCAGCGGCGAGGCGGGGAACGAGGGGAAGCGCGGGTCCTTGACCAGCCCGTGCCCGACGTCGATCCGGAAGCCGTCGACGCCGCGGTCGAGCCAGAAGCGCAGCACGTCGTCGAACTCGGCCACCACCTGTTCCGACGACCAGTTCAGGTCGGGCTGGGAGGAGTCGAAGAGGTGCAGGTACCACTGGCCGTCCTCGACCTGCGTCCAGGCGGGGCCGCCGAAGACCGAGAGCCAGTCGGTGGGCTCGTCGCGGAAGTGGTAGCGGCTGCGCTCCGGCGACCCCGGCCCGGCGGCGAGGGCCGCCCGGAACCACGGGTGCGCGGAGGACGTGTGGTTGGGCACCACGTCGAGCAGCACGCGCAGCCCGAGGTCGTGCGCCCGGGCGAGCAGCGCGTCGACGTCGTCGAGCGTGCCGAACAGCGGGTCGACGTCGCGGTAGTCGGCGATGTCGTAGCCGCCGTCGACCTGCGGCGAGGGGAAGAACGGCGTCAGCCAGACCGCGTCGACGCCGAGCTCGACGAGGTCGTCCAGGTGTGCCGTGACCCCTCGCAGGTCACCCGTGCCGTCCCCGTCGGAGTCGGCGAAGGAGCGAGGGTAGACCTGGTAGACGACCGCGGTGCGCCACCACTCCCGGTCGCTCCCGGCGACCGGGACGGTGGGACCTGCGCTCAGCCCCGGCTGCCGGCGCGGAGCTTCGGCGTCTCCATCACGTCGCCGACGATCGCGTTGCTGCGGCGCGGCAGCAGGTAGCGCGACGTCAGGCTGAGCAGCGTCTGGACGCGGTTGCGGCCGCCGAGGATGTAGACGATGTGCAGCCCGATCCAGCCGAGCCAGGCCAGGACGCCCTTGAGCTTGAGGCCGAACGGCGTCTGCAGCACCGCGTCGCCACGGCCGATCGTGGCCATGGTGCCCTTGTTGTGGTACTCGAACTTCTCCGTCGGCGCCCCGCGGTGCAGGCGGGCGATCTGCCGGGCGACGAAGTGGCCGCCCTGGATCGCCGGCTGCGCGAGCTGCGGCAGCGGGTTGTCGACGGTCAGGCTCGCGTCGCCGGCGGCGAAGATGCGCTCCTCGCCGAGCACGCGCAGGTCGGCGTTGACCTCGATGCGGCCACCGCGGCCGATCGGGATGCCCCAGTCGCGCAGGATCGGGTTGCCCGAGACCCCGGCAGCCCAGATGACGAGGTCGACCGGCATGGACGAGCCGTCCTTGAAGTCCACCTTGTCGGCGTGGACCTCGGAGATCGCCGTGTTGAGCCGGACGTCGACCCCGCGCTTGATCAGCTCCTCGAGCGCGTACTTGCGCAGCGAGTCGTCGAAGGGCGCCAGCACGAAGGGCGCCATCTCGACGAGCACCACGTGCACCTGCGCCGGGTTGAGCTCCGGGTACGTCTTGGGCAGGGCCTCCTGCTTGAGCTCGGCCAGCTGCCCGGCCATCTCCACGCCGGTCGCGCCACCACCGGCCACCAGGACGGTGAAGCCGCCGGTGTTCGGGTGGGACTTGCCGGCGATGATCTCCATGCTGCCGAAGATCGTGTCGCGCACCCGCAGGGCCTCGGCCCGCGTGTACATCGACATCGTGAACTCGGCGGCACCGGGGATGCCGAAGTGGTTGGTCGTGATGCCCGTGGCCAGGACGAGGTAGTCGTAGCCGATCGCGACGCCGTCGTCGCAGAGGACCTGCTGCCCGTCGTGGTCGATGCCGGTCACCGACGCACGGCGGAACCGCACGCCGTGGTGGCGGGCGGCGAAGTAGCGCAGCGAGTAGGTGACGTCGCCGGCGTTCAGGCCGCCGGTGGCCACCTGGTAGAGCAACGGCTGGAAGGTGTTGTACGGGTGCCGGTCCACGAGGGTGACCCGGAACCCCTCCTTGGCCAGCTCGCTGGAGGCCGACAGCCCGGCGAAACCTGCACCCACCACGACGACATGCGGCATCTCAGTCACGCTGCTATCTAACCAGCCCGGCGGGAACCGCCGAACTGCGCCCGCTCGTTGGAGATGGTCGCGCGGTCCTCCCCGCGGCCTCCCCGCGGCCTCCCCGCGGCCCCCCGGCAGCCCCGGCCGCGGCTACCCGCGGCCCGCCACGAGCCCGGTCCGCGCCGCCTCGCCGTCGCCGTCGCCGGTGAGCACGTAGCCGTGCACGAACCGGGTCATCTCGCCCAGCACCTGCGCACGGACGGCCGGGGCGGAGAGCACGAGGTCGTGCACGCCCTCCTCGATGCGGACCACCGTGACGCTGCGCCCGAGGCGCACCGCCCGCGCGGCGATCTGCTCGACGTCGAGGACGGTGTCGACGACGCGGAGGTCCTCGCTCCAGCGCCGCGCGAAGCTGGTGCGCGTCGAGGCGAGCGCCAGCACGGGCACCTCCAGGCCGAGGCCTCCGGCGACGCGGCGCTGCCCCTGCAGAACCGCACGCAGCCAGCCGACCCTGACCGGCGGGCCGGGCGTGAGCTTCATGTCGAGGTCGTAGTCCCACTCCCCCTCCAGGGAGCGGTGCAGCGTGCGGGCGTAGTGCCCGACGTCGGGCACACGCAGGGCCGCGTACGGGTTGCGGGCGCCGAGCGCGTCGATGACCGGCGCACCGACCGCGCGGACGATGGCCGAGCCCTGCAGGTCCAGCCACGGCGAGTTCAGGACCAGCGCGTCGACCCGCCCGGGCCGGCGGGCCGCCCAGAGCGAGGTCACCAGGCCGCCCGTCGAGTGCCCCATCAGGACGAGCTGGTCGTGGTCGGCGCCGATGATCTCCGCGGCGGCGTCGAGCTCGACGTCGTACTCGGCCAGGTCGGTGGTGAAGCCGCGCAGGTGCCCCCGCCGCGCGCTGCGCCCGTAGCGGCGCAGGTCGAGGGCGTAGAAGTCGAAGCCCAGCCCCGCCCAGTGCTCGGCGAGGTGGGTCTGGAAGAAGTAGTCGTTCCACCCGTGGACGTAGAGCACCGCGCGGCGCGAGCGCGGCGGTCCGTCGCGGCGTACGAGCGTCGCGACGACCTCGACGTCCTCCGGCTCGTCCGGGTGGCGCACCGCGTCGGGCAGCGCGATCTCGGTCGAGAGGTAGCCGTCCAGCAGGTCGGGGTCCCAGCGCACGGCCGTGCTTACTTCACCAGCCGCCAGTTGACCGGGTAGCGGTAGACCTCGCCCTTGTTCGACGCGATGGCGGCGAGGATGCAGAGGACCAGCGCACCGATCCCGGCCAGGAGCAGGACGAACCCGCCGATGACGACGGCGGTCAGGACGATGCCGGCGACGTAGACGATGCTGTAGAGGATCGAGAAGTTCAGCGCCTCGGTCGTCGAGTCCTTGAGGAACGGGCTGCGGTCCTTCAGCAGCAGGTAGGCCACGAGCGGCCCCACGAAGGTGAAGAACGGGATGCTGATGTGGGTCAGCGTCGCCCACAGCCGCTGGTCGCTCTCCGTCAGCGCGACGGGCGGCTGGCCCGGCTGGGCGGGGTAGGGCTGCTGGCCGGGGTACGGCTGCTGGCCGGGGTAGGGCTGCGGCCGGGGTAGGGCTGCTGCTGGCCGGGTAGGGCTGCTGGCCGTACGGCTGCTGCCCGAAGCCGGGCTGCTGGGCCGTACGGCGGCTGACCGTACGGCGGCTGCTGCCCGGAGCCCGGCTGCCCGGAGGGATCCTGGGCGGGGGCGGGCTGCCCGTACGCCTGCTCGGGCGGCTGGTAGCCACCGCGACCGGAACCGGGTGCGGGGAAGCCCTCCTGCGCGTACGACGCCTGCCCGTGCTCGGGCTGGCCGTACTGCTGGGGACCCTGACCATGGACCGGCGCGGACTGCCCGCCCGCCGCCGGGGGCTGGTAGCCCGTGGAAGGCGGCTGCCCGTACTGCTGGGCACCGCTGGGCGCGTCGTACGGCGGCCCGGGTGTCGCCTGTGCGTCGTCCCCCGAGGGGGGCGCGTCGTCAGGACGGGGAGCAGGGGTCTCGCTCATGGTGACCAGGGTAACGTCGCCCCCCGGTCGGCCGGGAGGGTCAGCCGGACTTGCGGAGCTCCGCGAAGCCGTCGTCGTCCTCGTCGTACGCGCGAGGTCGGTCGTCGTCGCTCTCGTCGGCGCCCGGGGACTCCTCCGCGAGGTCCGCGTACGCCGGAGGCACCTCGGTGCCTTCGTGACGCAGCTCAGCGGCGAGCGACCCGAAGTCGGTGCCGAAGGAGCGGTACTTGAGTTCGCGAGCGACCTTGGTCTGCTTCGCCTTTGCACGGCCGCGCCCCATTGGGTCGACCCCCTCGCTTTGTCAGCCGGCGGCTGGGCCGCGGCTCCATCTGGTCAATGTCGTGCACCAGACACTACCCAATGGACTTGGCCTGGCAAAGCAACCGTGCGTCGCCGGGATGCAACCTCGCTCACGTCGAGCGCTGCGCGCGCCTCAGGCGTACGCGCCGACGAGCCGGACACGGGGGTCGTCGGGCCCGTCCGACGCGGCCGCGGACCCGCACACCCAGGCGCGCAGCCCCCGGCGCCCGAGCAGCGCGACGGCCTCGTCGACGCCGGCCTGCGGCAGCACCGCCACCATGCCGACGCCGAGGTTCAGCGTGGCCTCGAGGTCGGGTTCGCTGACCCGGCCGAGGTCGCGGACCATCCCGAAGACGGGGGCCGGGGCCCAGGTCGAGCGGTCGACGGTCACGGTGCAGGAGTCCGGGACGACGCGGGCGAGGTTGTTGGCCAGACCACCGCCGGTGACGTGGCTCATCGCGTGGACCTCGACGGCGTCGATCAGCGCCAGGCAGTCGCGCGAGTAGATGCGCGTGGGGACGAGCAGCTCCTCCCCGACCGTGCGGCCGAGCTCGTCGACGTGCCGGTCGTACGCCCAGCCCGCCTCGCGGAGCACGTGGCGCACCAGCGAGTAGCCGTTGGAGTGCAGGCCCGACGACTCCATCGCGAGCACGACGTCGCCCGGCCGGATCCGCTCGGGTCCGAGGATGCGGTCGCGCTCGACGACGCCGGTCGCCGCACCGGCCACGTCGTACTCGTCGGGGGCGAGCAGGCCCGGGTGCTCGGCCGTCTCGCCGCCCAGCAGCGCGCAGCCGGCCTCGGCGCACGCCTCGGCGATGCCCTTGACGATCGCGGCGACCCGCTCGGGCACGACCTGGCCGCAGGCGACGTAGTCGGTCATGAAGAGCGGTTCGGCCCCGCAGACCACGAGGTCGTCGACGACCATGCCCACGAGGTCGTAGCCGATGGTGTCGTGCACGCCCATCGCCTGGGCCACCGCGACCTTGGTCCCGACGCCGTCGGTGGAGGTGGCGAGCACCGGGTGGCTCATGCGCCCGAGCGCGCTCGCGTCGAAGAGCCCGGCGAACCCGCCGAGCCCGCTCATCACCTCGGGGCGCCGGGTCGTGGCGACCCAGCCCTTCATCAGCTCGACCGCGCGGTCGCCGGCCTCGATGTCGACGCCGGCCGCGGCGTACGCGCTCGGTGCCGTCGAGGACGGGCTGGTGCTCACGGACGGCTCAGCGCGTCGGCGGCACCCGCGCCCGCGACCGCGGTCTCGAGGCCGTCGACGCCGGTCCGGGTCTCCTGCCGGGCGCCGTCCTCGAGGATGCTCTTGCCCAGCCGCTCGGCCAGCGGCAGCTCGACCGGGTAGACCCCGTCGAAGCAGGCCCGGCAGAGCTGGTCCTTGCCCTGCTCGGTGGCGGCCACGAGACCGTCGAGACTGACGTAGCCGAGCGAGTCGGCCCCGATGGAGCGGCAGATCTCCTCGTCGGTCAGCCCCGTGGCGATCAGCTCGGCGCGCGAGGCGAAGTCGATGCCGTAGAAGCACGGCCACTTGACCGGCGGCGACGAGATCCGCACGTGCACCTCGGCGGCCCCGGCCTCCCGGAGCATCCGCACCAGCGCGCGCTGGGTGTTGCCGCGCACGATCGAGTCGTCGACGACGACGAGGCGCTTGCCGGCGATCACGTCGCGCAGCGGGTTGAGCTTGAGCCGGATGCCGAGCTGGCGGATCGTCTGGCTGGGCTGGATGAAGGTGCGCCCGACGTAGGAGTTCTTGACCAGGCCCTGGCCGTACGGGATCCCCGACGCCTCGGCGTAGCCGATCGCCGCGGGCGTGCCCGACTCGGGCACCGGGATCACGAGGTCGGCCTCGGCCGGGTGCTCGTGGGCCAGCGTCCGGCCCACCTCGACGCGCACCGAGTGCAGCCGGCGGCCGCTGATCAGGGTGTCGGGCCGGGCGAGGTAGACGTACTCGAAGAGGCAGCCCTTCGGGTCGGGCGCGGCGAAGCTGCGCGTGCGCAGGCCGTTCTCGTCGATGCTGACCAGCTCGCCGGGCGCGATCTCGCGGACGAACGAGGCACCGACGATGTCGAGCGCGGCGGTCTCGCTCGCCACGACCCAGCCCGTCTCGAGGCGCCCCAGCACGAGCGGCCGGATGCCCTGGGGGTCGCGGGCGGCGTACAGGGTCTGGTCGTCCATGAAGACCAGGCAGAAGGCGCCGCGCAGCCGCGGCAGCACCTGCATCGCCGCCTCCTCGGTGCTGGAGCCCGGGAAGGTCGCCATCAGCGCGGTGACCAGCGCGGTGTCCGTGGTCGCCTCGTGCAGCAGCGACCCGGGGACGAGCGAGTCGTCGGTGTCGCGCTCGGCGAGCCAGGACTGCAGCTCGAGGGTGTTGGTCAGGTTGCCGTTGTGGCCGAGCGAGAGCCCGCCGGTGGCGGTGCTGCGGAAGGTCGGCTGCGCGTTCTGCCAGACGCTCGCCCCGGTCGTGGAGTAGCGGCAGTGGCCGATGGCCAGGTGCGCGCCGCCGAGCGACTCGAGCGTGGCCTCGTTGAAGACCTGGCTGACCAGGCCCATGTCCTTGAAGACCATGGTCTGGCCGCCCTTGACCACCGCGATGCCCGCCGACTCCTGGCCGCGGTGCTGCAGCGCGTAGAGCCCGAAGTAGGCGAGCTTGGCCACCTCCTCGCGGGGAGCCCAGACCCCGAAGACGCCGCAGGCGTCCTGAGGACCGCGCTCCTGGGGGTCGAGGTCGTGGTTCAGCAGGCCGTCTCCACCACGCACGGGCCCATCGTACGGGCGCGGGCCCTGCTGGCGCGCCCCCGTGCGGCTGCGCGAGAGTGCCGCCATGCAGCCCGACCTCGCCACGGCGTCGACGCTGGTCGTCGACCACGCCCACGTCTACACCGCCGACGACGAGCGGCGCGAGTGGTCCGACGGCCACGTCGTGGTCCGCGACGGCGTCGTCGTGGCGGTCGGTGACGGCCCTGCCGACCCGTCCTGGAGCGGCCGTCGGCTCAACGCCCGCGGCTGCCTCGTGACGCCCGGCCTGGTGAACACCCACCACCACCTCTACCAGTGGGTGACCCGGGGCTTCGCGGTCGACGGCACGTTGTTCGCGTGGCTCACCGCGCTCTACCCGGTGTGGGGCCACCTCGACGAGGACACCACCCGGACGGCGGCCACGGGCGCGCTCGCGACGCTCGCGCTGACCGGCTGCACGACGACGACCGACCACCACTACGTCTTCCCGCGCGACGGCGGCGACCTGCTGGCCGCGGAGGTGGAGGCGGCGCGGACGGTGGGGCTGCGGTTCCACCCGACGCGCGGGTCGATGGACCTCGGGCAGAGCCAGGGCGGCCTGCCGCCGGACTCCGTCGTGGAGGACATCGACGCGATCCTGGAGGCGTCGGCCTCCGCGATCGACCGCTTCCACGACCCGTCGCCCGGCTCGATGCTGCGCGTCGCCCTCGCCCCGTGCTCGCCCTTCTCGGTGACCGCGGACCTGCTGCGGGCCTCGGCCGGGCTGGCCCGCGAGCGCGGCGTACGGCTCCACACGCACCTGTGCGAGACGCTCGACGAGCAGGACTACTGCCGCGAGCACTTCGGCTCGACGCCCGTGGAGTACATGGAGACGCTCGGCTGGCTCGGCCCCGACGTCTGGTACGCCCACGCCGTCCACCTCGACGACGCCTCGATCGCCCGGATGGCCGCGACCGGGACGGGCGCGGCGCACTGCCCGTCCTCCAACGCGCGGCTCGGCGCCGGCATCGCCCGGACGCGCGACCTCACCGACGCCGGCGTGCCGGTCGGGCTCGGCGTCGACGGGGCGGCCTCGAACGAGGCCTGCTCGATGTGGGAGGAGCTGCGCCACGCCGTGCTCTTCGCCCGGGCCCGCGGCGGGCCGCAGGCGCTCACCGTGCGCGACGCGCTCGACCTCGGCACCCGCGGCGGCGCCCGGGTGCTGGGCCGCGCGACCGAGATCGGTCAGCTGGCGGTGGGGTTCCAGGCCGACCTGGCCGTCTGGGACCTCTCGACCCTCGCCCACGTCGACGTGGCCGACCCCGTCGCCGCCCTCGTCCTCGGCTCCCAGCCGCCGCTGAGGCTGCTGCTCGTCGGCGGGCGAGGCCGTGGTCAGCGGAGGTTCGCTGACCACCGTCGACCCGGACGCCGTCGCGGCGGAGGTGGCCGCCTCGAGCAGGGCCCTGCTGCAGCGCGCCGGGGTCGCCTGACCGCCGGTCGCCACCACGGCCCCTGAGATCCGTCCGCCCGACCCACCGAACCGTCACCGCTCACCCCCCGGAGCCGATCGAGTGGTCGGATCTCAGGGGCGGGCGCTGCGGGCTAGACCTTCTTGGTCCGCCAGGCCCGCTCGAAGGGCAGTCGCCAGGCGTGCGGCGCGATGAGCTGGTGGATGGCGTTCGGGCCCCACGAGCCCGGCGCGTACGGCTTGACCGGCGGCGGGTTGCGCAGCAGCGGCTCGGACCGCTCCCACAGCGACTCGATGCCCTCGGCGGTGGTGAAGAGCGTGTGGTCGTCGCGCATCGCGTCCAGGATGAGCCGCTCGTAGGCCTCGAGGACGTCACCGGCCTGGTCGGTCTCCTGCGTCGAGAACTGCATGCTCAGCTTGTCGAGCTTCATGCCCGGGCCGGGACGCTTGCCGTAGAAGGACAGCGACACCTTCGACTCGTCGGCCAGGTCGAAGGTGAGGTGGTCCGGGCCCGAGGCGCCGACCCCGGAGCCTTGCGGGAACATCGACTTCGGCGCCTCCTTGAAGGCGACGGAGATGATGCGCTGGCCCTCGGCGAGCTTCTTGCCCGTGCGGCAGTAGAAGGGCACGCCGGCCCAGCGCCAGTTGTCGATGCCCGCCTTGAGCGCGATGAACGTCTCGGTGTCGGAGTCGCGGGCGACGCCGTCCTCCTGGCGGTAGCCGGTGTACTGCCCGCGCACGACCTGGTTCGGGTCGAGCGGGAGCATCGAGCGGAAGACCTTGTTCTTCTCCTCGCTGATGGCCCGCGGCTCCAGCGCCGTCGGCGGCTCCATCGCGACGAAGGCGAGCACCTGGAACAGGTGCGTGACCACCATGTCCTTGTACGCGCCGGTCACCTCGTAGAACGACGCGCGGCGGTCGAGCCCCAGGGTCTCGGGGATGTCGATCTGGATGTGGTCGATGAAGTTGCGGTTCCAGATCGGCTCGAAGAGCCCGTTGGCGAAACGGAACGCCAGGATGTTCTGGGCCGCCTCCTTGCCGAGGAAGTGGTCGATGCGGAAGATCTGCCGCTCGCGGAACGTCTCGTGCAGCTGGTCGTTCAGCGTGATCGCGCTCTGCAGGTCGGTGCCGAAGGGCTTTTCCATGACCACCCGCGAGCGCTCCACGAGGTTGGCGTCGCGCAGGGTCTGGATGACGGCGGGCGCGGCCACGGGCGGGACGCTCAGGTAGTGCAGGCGGCCCACCTCGCCGCCGAGCTTCTCCTCGGCGAGCTTGACGGCCTCGCGCAGGCCGTCGGGGCCCCGGCCCTGGGGCACGTACGTCAGCCGCTGCTTGAACTGCTCCCACTGCTCCGCGGTCAGCGGGTGGTGGGTGAACTCGTTGACCGCCTGCTTGGCGAAGGCGCGGAACTGGTCCTCGTCCATGTCCTCCAGCGACGTCCCGATCACCTGGATGTCGGGGGCCAGCGCGGAGAGCGCGAGGTGCGCGAGGCCCGGCAGCAGCTTGCGGCGCGCGAGGTCGCCGGTGGCACCGAACAGCACGATGACGTGGGGCGGGATCGCCTCCATGCCGTTCCGGGTCGCGCGAGCGCCGATGGCGGGGTAGGCGATGGTCTGAGCCTCGAGGGTCACGACGTGATGCTCCCACCCGCTCTCGGCCCCGAACAAGGACCCGGGGCCGCCCCGGGCCGTCCGTTCCACGAACGTCACGCGCCCTTCGCCGCCTGGCCGACCGGCAGGAGCAGGCCGCCGGGACGCGGTCCGGCCCCGCCGCCGCCGGCCCGCCGATCGCCGCTACCGTTTGTCGTGACAAAGCAGTCGGGACGAGGGAGCGGTGCATCGTGGTCGTACGGGTCGGGGTCGTCGGGGCGGGGATCATGGGCGCGGACCACGCGCGCACGGTCGCGAGGTTCGTGTCGGGCGCGGAGGTGACGCTGCTCGCGGACCCCGACCTCGCGCGGGCACGCGCCGCGGCCGACGCCGTGGGCGCCCGGTCGCTGGACGACCCCTTCGCGCTGGTCGCGGACGCCGAGGTCGACGCCGTCGTCGTCGCCTCGCCGGACCCGACCCACCCGGCGCTGGTCCGCGCGTGCGTGGACGCCGGCAAGCCGGTGCTCTGCGAGAAGCCGCTGTCCCCCACGCTGGCCGAGTCCGCGTCCCTGCTCACCGACCTCGGCGAGCGGGCCTCGCTGGTCTCCCTCGGCTTCATGCGCCGCTTCGACCCCGGCTACACCGACCTGCGCGCGATGGTCGTCGCCGGCGCGGTCGGCACCCCGGTGACCGTGCACAGCACCGGGCGGGGCGTCGCGTCCGGCCCGGGCGCCACCTCGGAGTCCGCGGTCACCAACTCCGCCGTCCACGACCTCGACATCGTCGCCTGGCTGCTCGGCTCCCCCGTCGTCGAGGTCAGCTGGCACGCGCCGCGCCGGACCTCCGCCGCCGACTTCGCCGACCCGCAGCTCATCCTGCTGCGGACCGCCGACGGCGTGCTCTCGACCGTCGACATGTTCCTGAACGCCCGCTACGGCTACGACGTCCGCTGCGAGGTGGTCGGCGAGACCGGCACCGCCAGCCTCCGCGAGCCGGCCCGGACCGAGGTCGACACCGCCCTCGCCCACGGGCTCGCGTACGCCGCCGACTGGCGCCCGCGCTTCGCCGAGGCCTACCGCCTCGAGCTGCAGGCTTGGGTCGACAGCCTCGGCGGCGGGGACGCCGGACCGCTCGCGACCGCCCGCGACGGCCTGGTCGCGAGCGCGGTGGCCGACGCGGTCATCGCCTCGATGCACACCGACGGCGCCTGGACCCGCGTCGAGGTGCCCGCCGTCGGCGGGGCCGCGTGAGCCCGCTCTCCGCGGCCACGGGGCTGCCCGCATCCCGGGTCCCGGACCCGCGCGAGGCGCCCGTCCTGCGCTGGGGGGTCGTCGGCACGGGCTGGATCGCCGAACGCTTCGTGGCCGCCCTGCAGCGGCTGACCGTCCAGGAGGTCGTGGCCGTCGGGAGCCGGTCGGAGGGCTCGGCGCAGGAGTTCGCCGGGCGGTTCGGGATCGGGCACGCGCACGGCTCGTACGAGGCGCTCGTCGCCGACCCGGAGGTCGACGTCGTCTACGTCGCGACGCCCCACAACCACCACCGCCCGCACGCGCTGCTCGCGCTCGAGGCCGGCAAGCACGTGCTGGTGGAGAAGCCGATCGCGCTGAACGCGGCGGAGGCCCGCGAGATCGCGGACGCGGCGGCCGCGCGCGGGCTCTTCTGCGCCGAGGCGCTCTGGACGCTGTTCACGCCCAAGTTCGACGTGGTGCGCCAGCTGCTCGACGCCGGCGCGCTGGGCACGATCAGCAGCGTCGTCACCGACAACGGCGAGTGGTTCGACGACGACCACCGGATCCAGCGCCACGACCTGGCCGGCGGCCCGCTGCTCGACCTGGGCACCTACCCGCTCGCGCTCACGCACTGGGTGCTCGGCCCACCGAGCGAGGTCGTCGCCCGCGGCACCGACGCCCCGAGCGGCGTGAACGGCCAGGTCGGCGCGCTGCTCGGCTTCGACAGCGGTGCCCGCGCCGTCGTGCACACCTCGATCCTGGCCAACACCCCCGTCGCCCTCACCGTCGCCGGCTCCGAGGCGTCGCTCGAGGTCCCGGGCGTCTTCTACCGGCCCGGGCCCTTCTCGGTGGTGCTCACCGACGGCACGCGGCTGGAGTACGACGAGCCCGCGATCGCGTACGACGCGCTCGCCCACCAGGCCGCCGAGGTCGCGCGCCGGGTCCACGCGGGCGAGACCGAGACCCCGGTCCGCCCGCTCGCGGACTCGATCGCCACGATGGCGCTGATCGACGAGGTCCGCCGCCAGATCGGGCAGGTCTGGGACGAGGAGCGCTAGCTGCTCCTCCGCCCGTCGCCGGGCGGCCCGCGCCCAGGCCGAGAATTGCCTGTGGACATCCCGCCTTCGGTGCGTGCGGTGACCTCCTCGCTGCTTACCATTCCCCCGCCTGGACCTCGTGGAGGACGGACCTGGCGTGTCCATCGGAAGGAAAGTGCTCGTGGCTGGCGGTCCCGCCCTCCTCAAGAAGCGCCCGCTCGTGATCACCGCGCTCGTCGTGGTCGTCGCGCTCGTCGCGGCGGCCCTGGTGGTGACCCAGCCCTGGGCCGGCACCAGGACCCGTGACGACGTCGCGGCCCCGGCCGCGGGCGACCGCGTGCTCCAGTCGGTCGACGTGACGATGCAGGGCGACGGTTCGCTGACCCGGGTCGGCGACACCGTGGTCGTCGCCCGCGCCGCGGGCGGCCAGGCCGACAGCTACTCCACGACCTACGACCCGACCAGGGTCGTCGACCAGCTCCCGGTCCGGATCCTCACCTCCTACCGGACGGACAAGGGCTCGGGCACCGACCTCGACGACCTGAAGGGCTACAGCGGCCGCGTCGCCATCGACCTCAGCGTGCAGAACCTGACGGTCCGCCCGCAGGAGCTCACCTACGACTCGGCCGGGCGCTCGCGCACCACGACGGCCCAGGTCGGCGCCCCGCTCACCGTCGTGGCCTCCGCCGCGCTGCCGGGCACCGACCCGGCCACGGTGGTCACCGCGACCCCCGACGCCACGACCGGCGCGCGCGAGGACCCGGGCACCACCAACGGCGTCCTCAGCCGGTCGGCCGACGGCACCACCCAGGTCCAGTGGGCGAGCATCCTCGCCCCGCCGCAGCTCAGCCCGACGGCGACCTTCCGCGTCGTGCTCGACGCGAAGGACCTCGTCGTCCCGACCGTCGACGTCAGCGTTCAGCCCGGCCTGGTCACCGACCCGTCGGTGGGCGCGCTGATCGACTCGGCGTTCAACCCCAAGAACTCCTCCGAGCTCGCCCTCGAGGCCCGCACCATCAAGCTCATCGGCGACGTCAACGACGTCCTGGGCCGCGCGAGCAGCACCATCTCCGGCGTCCGCAAGACGCTCGACGCCTCCTCCGAGACGCTCGGCACCAAGACGGTGCGGTCGCTGACCGAGGACACCAGGACCATCAGCAGCTCGCTCAAGACCTCCAGCGACGACATCGACGCGCTCGGCAAGGACCTCAAGGGCTCGCTCACGACCACGCAGTCCGCGACCCTGCAGCGGATGTCGGAGACCGTGTCCGGCCTGCGGGACCTGATCGGCGACACCTCGGCGCCCGCCCCGAGCGTCTCGGTGACCGGGACCGGCTGCGCGACGACGGTCAAGGCCTCCGGCGGCGCCGGCGTGTACGGCAACCTGCTCCGCGTCACCGCGCAGCTGGAGGCGTACGCGAAGTCGACGAGCGCGTGCAAGACCGAGCTCCAGGACTCCATCACCGCGACCCTCGGCGTGGTGAACGCCGACGGCACCGCCGCCGACTGCGCGGACGTCGACACCAGCGTCGTCTGCTCCCTGCAGCGCGCGCAGTCGCAGTTCACCGACGCGGTCGACCAGGTCAACGCATCGGTCGACCGGGCCCAGGCCGCGGCGACCGTCCTGGACCCGTCGACGGCGGGCGGCTCGGCCGCGCAGCTGCAGCAGGTGTCGAACCGCCTCGCGGCGCTCGTCGACGGGCTCCTGGGCGACCAGGCCTCGACCGACGACGGCAAGGCCCTCCAGGACCGGGTCGACGTCGCCCGGCTCGCCGCGGTCGAGCAGGCGCTCGCCGCGGCCACCGACACCACGCCCGCGGACGGGCAGCCGTCGCTGGCCTCGGTGGACGCGACCCTCGAGCAGGTGACGACGGCGCTGCAGGGCATCAACGACACGGCCACGACGAACCTCACCGAGGTCGGCGGGGCGGTCACGCAGAACGGCGCGCTGGCGACCCAGCTGTGCGCCCTCGGCACGTCCGGTCGCCTGACGCCGGTCGAGGTGGACCTCCTGCGCGGCTACCTCGTCACCACGCCGTGCGCGGGGGCGGACCCGGCCGACCGGCCCACCCCGCCGCCGGGCGGACGCCCCATGGCGGACCGCCTCGCTGCCCAGCAGACCGCGTGGCGCACGCTGCGCGACCAGACGGCTGCCGACGGCACGCTGCTGCGGGGCCTGACGGCCGCGCGGGCGAGCCTGGCGGACGTCACCGAGAGCCTCGACGCCGCCCGGACGTCGCTGGCCGACGACCGCACCGACCTGGCCAAGGTCCTGGCCGACGTCAACGACGCGCGCCGGCAGGCGGACGACACCGCCGAGGACCTCACGTCGCTGAGCGACCACGTCGCCGGGGTGGAGGCCCGCTACGGCACCGCCCGGACCGCGCTCGCCGCCGCCCTCGACGACGCCAAGGCGGCCGCGTCGAGTGCGCAGGCCGTCGACCTGCAGCAGGAGATCAAGGACGTCGCCGCGCAGGGCGTGCAGTCGGGCAAGGACCTCGAGAAGGCGTTCACCAGCTCCTCCCAGGGCCTCGCCGCCGCGGCGGACGAGCTCCGCGACGGCACGGCGAAGACCCTCAAGCAGCAGCAGAGCGAGCTGAGCTCCTCGGAGAAGGACAGCGAGACCGTGCTGAGCAGCCGGACCGAGGCCGGGCTGCGCACCATCTCCGGCAGCGTCGGCACCGCGACCCGCGACATCGACAGCACCCGCACGACGCTGACCGCCGACCTGAACAACGTCCTGCTCGACCTCGGCAACCCAGAGCAGGCCGGCAAGGGCCTGCTCGGGACGCTCGGCAAGAGCGCCCGGGCCGCCGACTCGGCGGACTACCAGCTGGGCCTGGCCTCCGACACCGCCAGCTCCTACGCGTCGGTCCGGAGCCAGGAGGTCGACGGCATCCTGCTGCGGCAGGCGCAGGCCGAGGCCGCCCTGCAGCGCCAGGCCGAGCTGCCGGCCTTCGCCACCGAGCTGCCGTCGAACGTGCAGCACCGCACCGTCTACCTCTTCCACCTGGGCGGGGAGCGTTGACCGCAGGAGCGGGCAGGGTCCCTCTCGCGGTCGCCGGCGGGCTCGTCCTGGCGCTCGGCGCCGGGTGCAGCGTGAGCACGCCGCAGGCCGGGCTGGCGCAGCCGGTGCCCGTGGAGCTGCGCGCCGACGTCCCCGGGCAGCTGACGATCGGCGTCCAGCTGACGCTGACCGGTGCGCCCGGCGAGGGCGCGGAGTGGCGGGACGCCGCGCAGGGCGCCGTGGTCGCGGCCCGGCGCTTCGCGCTCGGCGGCACCACCGTCACCCTCGTCGCGGTGAACGACAAGGGCACCAGCGACGGCGCGGCCGCCGCGGTCAAGCAGCTCGCCGGGCGTGACGTGGCCGGCATCGTCGTCGCGACCGACGGGCCGCACGTCGCCGCCGGGCTGGCCGAGGCCGCGGCCGACGCGATCCCCGTCCTGCTCCCGTACGACCAGGGCGTCGGCGGCGCCGAGGGCCGGGCCTGGTCGACCGGTCCCGGGCGCCGGGCCAGCGACGAACGCCTCGTCGCCACGCTCGCCCAGCGCCGCCTCGACGCCCCGCTGCTCGTGGACGCGGGCGGCGGTCAGGTCACCGGGCTCGCCCCGCGCGAGATCGAGACGTACGCGGCCGGCGGCGACGCGGCCGCGCTCGCCGGGCGGCTGGCCCGCCGCCAGCGCCAGCTGGACACCGCCGTGGACAGCATCGTCGTCTCGGGACCGCCCGAGCTGCAGGCCCGGGTCGTGGCCGCGCTGCAGGGCAGCGGCGTCGACGTCCCGGTGCTGCTCACCGGCTCCGCGCTCAGCCCGGGCTTCCCCGACGCGCTCGCCCAGGCCGGCGGCTCGCTCGCGGGCCCGCTGCTCTCGGTCGGGCTGGACGACGGCGACGCGACCGCGCTCGAGTCCAACGAGTCCGGCCGGGCGCTCGCCGCGTACTTCTCCGGCCTGCAGCTCGCCGCCGGCGACCCGGCGACCAAGGACCTGTTCGGCGACCGGCCGTTCTCGGAGGTGGCCGGCGCCGCCGACGTCTCGAGCCACGACGCCGTCGTCGCGCTCGTCCGGGCCGCGGCCGTGGCGGGGAGCACCGAGCCGGCCGAGGTCGCCGCGGCCATCCCCGGCCTGCGTCTGGGCACCGCCGACGGCCTGGCCGGTCCCGCCCTCGACTTCGGCAGCACTGCCGCGGTCGCCGACGACGCGGTCGTCGCGCTCGCGGCCACCAGCGCCTCACCGGGGGTGCGGCCGGCCTCGGACGCGCCGGCGCTCTACTGGTTCGAGAGCACCAGGCCCTGAACCGCCACCACCCGGCGTCCCGGCTGCGGGAGACCCGCGGAGTCTCTACGGTGGGACCAGCGACGAGCGAGGAGCAGGCCCCGTGCACCTGGTGATCGAGGTCGACGGCACCCGGCGCGAGGTCGAGCTCGCCCAGGCGGCCGACGCGGCCACGCTGGCCGACCTGGTCGAGCACGCCTGCGGCACGAGCGTCCCCGCCGACGTGCCCCTGTGGGTCGACGCCCGCCGCCACGAGGCCGGCGACCTGGTCCGCGACGTCGCCCTCATCGAGGGCAGCCGCATCGGCCGCTCGCCCGGCGAGGAGGCCGAGCCGGTCACCGGGTGGGCCGCCTCGCTCTCGGCAGGCCTCGCGGCCGGGTGGACCGTGCCGGTCCCGCCAGGCCGGCCGCTGCTCGTCGGCCGGTCCCCGCAGGCCGACATCACCGTGGACTCCCCCAGCGCGTCCTGGAGCCACGCGACGATCGAGGTGGACGGCGACGTCCTCCGGGTCCGCGACGCAGGCTCCACCAACGGGACCTTCGTCGGCGGGGAGAAGGTCGGCGAGGACGGCGTGGCCGTCGACGACGGCGACGTGGTGGTCGTCGGAGGAGCAGCGGTCACCGTCTGGCGCGGCACGGACGAGGCCCTCGCGCCCGCGCCCGGCACCCTGCACAACCTCACCCACGCCGCGACGGTCCCCTTCAACCGGCCGCCGCGGCCCGGCCTCCCGCCCGAGCCGACCGCGTTCGAGCCCCCCACGCGCAAGCCCGAGCCCCCGCCCGCCCGCTTCGGCATCGCGACGATCGTCGCGCCGCTGCTGATGGCGGGGGTGATGGTCGCGGTGATGCGCAACCCCGCGTTCGCGATGCTCGCGCTGCTCAGCCCCGTCCTGGTCCTGGGCACCACCGTCGAGCAGAAGCGGCGGCGCACGAAGGACATCCGGGACAACGACGCCACCTTCGCCAAGGCCTTCGACGCGTTCACCGCCGACCTCGCCGAGGCGGCGGGCACCGAGCGCGCGCGCCGTCGCGAGCTCGCGCCCGACCCCGCCCGTACGCTCCGGCGGGCCGCGCTGCCCACGACGATGCTGTGGCAGCGCCGGGCCGGGGCGAGCGACTTCCTGACCCTGCACGCCGGCATCGGCAACGTCGGCTGGGACCCGCCCGTCGACCCCGCCAGCGTCAAGCGCTCCGGCGACGACGTCAAGCAGGTCGTCGAGGAGGCCGTGCTCCCCGCCGCGCCGGTCGACGTCGAGCTCACCGACGCCGGCGTCGTCGGCATCGTCGGCGAGCGCGCCGACGCGCTCGCCGTCGCGCGCAGCCTGCTGTGCCAGGCCGCCACCCACTGCGGGCCAGCCGACCTGACCGTCGGGGTCTTCTGCGACCCGGGGCGCGAGGAGGAGTGGACCTGGACGGGATGGCTCCCGCACCTGCGCCGCCTCGGTGACGGTTCGGGGGGCCAGTGGCTCTCGACCGAGCGCGGGCGCAGCGAGTCGCTGCTGCGCGCGGTCCGCGACGGCATCGAGTCCTTCCCGACGCCCGCGATCCTGCTGGTCCTCGACTCCGACGTGCTCACCGAGGGCCGCGACGCCCCGGCGCGCTGGCTGCTGGGCCACGGCCGCCCCCTCGACCGGGCGTTCGTGACCGACAGGCCCCAGACGCGGGTCTCGGGCATCGTCATCGCCGCCACCGTGGAGCAGCTGCCGGCGGCCTGCACGACCGTCGTCGAGGTGGGCCGCGACGCCAACGGCGTCGTCTCCCGCCCGCTCGACCGCGTACGCATCGAGGACGTGGTGCTGGCCGGCGTCTCGGTCGAGACGGCCCGGTCCTGCGCGGCCGACCTGGCCCGGTTCGACGACCCGGAGCTGTCCATCCCGGGCGCCTCGCTGCCCGCCCTGGTCCGGCTGCCGCCGCTGCTCGGCATCGAGGAGGTCAACGCCGCGGCGATCCTGCGCAGCTGGTCCTCCGCCACGCGCATCGACACCCCGCTCGGGATCGGCGAGGACGGCGTCTTCAGCATCGACCTGGTGCGCGACGGCCCCCACGGCCTCGTCGGCGGGACCACCGGCTCGGGCAAGAGCGAGTTCCTGCGCTCGCTGGTCGCCGGGCTGGCCGCGCGCAACGACCCGACGCGGCTGACCTTCATCCTCATCGACTTCAAGGGCGGCGCCGCCTTCAAGACCTGCGAGCGGCTGCCGCACACCATCGGCACCGTCAGCAACCTCGACGAGCAGCTGGCCGACCGCGCGCTGACCGCCCTGGAGGCGGAGCTGCGCTACCGCCAGGAGGTCTTCGCCCGGGCCGGCGAGGGCGTGGACAACCTCGACGCCTACCTGGCGACCAACCCCGAGGTGCCGATGCCCCGGCTGCTGCTGGTCATCGACGAGTTCGCCATGCTGGCCAAGGACTACCCCGACGTGCTCAAGTCGCTCGTCAGCGTCGCCGCCGTCGGCCGCACCCTGGGCGTCCACATGATCCTCGCGACGCAGCGCCCCGCCGGCGTGGTCAACGAGGACATCCTGGCCAACACCAACCTCCGGGTCGCGCTGCGCGTGCAGAGCCGTGACGACTCCACCAACGTGATCGGCGTCCCGGCCGCCGCGGCCATCGGGCGTACGCAGTGGGGCCGCGCGTACGTCAAGCTCGGCCAGGACGACATCTCCCCCGTCCAGACCGCCCTGGTCACCGGCCGGGCCGAGGCCCAGATGTCGCAGCTCGTCGACCTGCACCCGGTGCACTTCGGCCACGACGTGCAGCGCGACAGCGGCACGACCGCGCGCGACGACGACGCCACCGACCTCGACCTCCTCATCGACGCCATCGTCGAGGCCGACGCCGCGCTCGGCCACGCGCCGCCGCGCCGCGTGTGGCCCGAGGCGCTCGGGGAGCGCGTCGCCCTCACGGTCACCGGCGAGGAGCCGCCGCCCGGGATGCCCTCCGCCGGCGGCGTCCGCGGTTCGCTGGTCGCCTTCGCGGTCGCCGACGACCCGCGTCGCCAGCTGCAGCGACCCGTCGGCTGGGACCTCGACCGGGGCAACCTGCTCGTCCTCGGGATCCCCGGCAGCGGCACGACGACGACGCTGTCGTCGATCGCCCTGACGCTGGCCGACGCCTGGTCGCCCGACGACCTCGACCTGCTCGTGCTCGACCTCGGCACCCGAGAGCTCGCCCCGCTGGCCGACCTGCCGCACACGGCGGCGTACGTCGGTGCCGGTTCGGGGACCCGCGAGCAGCAGGTCCGCTTCCTCAAGTTCGTCCGCACCGAGCTCGACCGCCGCCGGTCGGCGCCGGGTCCGCACCGCCGGATGGTGGTCCTCGTCGACGGCCTCGGCGTGCTCAAGGACGAGTACGACGACTTCGAGGGCCAGAAGCTCCTGGACGGGCTCTACCGCGTCTTCTCCGACGGGCCCGACGTGCAGATGTGGACCGCGATCACGACGTCGCGCTCCAAGGCCGTGCCGAGCGCGGTCGAGGAGGTCGCGACGCAGCGGTGGCTGTTCCGGCTCGCCGACCCGTACGACTACAGCATCTCCGGCGTCCCGACGAGGCTCGCGCCGCCGCCCGTCCCCGGCCGCTGCGTCCTCGCCGAGACCAAGCTGCACGCCCACGTGGCCACACCGGCCGGCACCCTGCAGGAGACCGTCGCGACGATCACCAAGCGATGGGGCGAGGTCACCGCCAAGGCGCCGGTCGTCGGCCAGCTGCCGACCTCGGTGAGGGTCGACGAGCTCGGGGTGCCCGCCCGGCTCGAGGTGGAGCCGTGGACCCTGCCGGTCGGCGTCCGCGAGTCCGACCTCGGCATCGCCGAGCTCGAGGTCTACGAGGGCGAGCACGTCATGGTCTGCGGGCCCGCGCGGTCCGGGAAGTCGACCCTGCTGCTCGCGGTCGAGGAGCTCTTCCGCACGCAGGGTGTCGAGGTCTGGGGCGTCTGCGGCCGGCGCTCGCCGCTGCCCCAGGCGGGCCTGGCGCGCTGCGCGGTCGGCGAGGAGGAGGCCTCGGCCCTGCTCGCCGCCGCCCGCGTGCACACGGGCCGGCTGGTGCTGCTGGTCGACGACGCGGAGCAGTTCGCCGACAACGACCAGGCCTTCGCCGGGCTGCTGGCGGCCCGCACGACCGACCTGCTCGTCGTGGCGGCGGGACGTTCCGACGACCTGCGCACCCTGTACTCGCACTGGACGAAGACGGTCCGCAAGGCCCGCTGCGGCGTCCTCCTGCAGCCGAACCTCGACTACGACGGCGAGCTGCTCGGCGTCACGCTGCCCCGCCGGGCCCCGGTCGAGATCACCCCCGGCCGCGGGTACGTGGTCACCAGCGGTTCGGTGGACCTGCTCCAGGCCGTGAGCCCGTCGACGTCGGCCTGAGGTCTCCTCGGACCAGGCTGCTGCGGCGACGCGCTGCCCGACCTCGATCGACGACCAGGCGCCGTCGAGCCGAGGGAGTGGTGACTGGTGCCGGGGACGCGCCTCAGCTGCCCCGCGTCGTGATCTCGAAGGGCTGGCTGGCCAGGTTCGTGAAGTTGCCGACCCGGGCGCCGATGGTGCAGTCCTGCGCGACCGACTGCGCCTGGACGACGAGACCGTCCTTGGAGATGGACAGCGCACCGGAGCACTGGTCGACGAACCTCACCCCGCTGGTCCCCCCGGCCACGGCCTGGAGCGACTGCGCCGGGTCCCCGGTCCCAGGGCTGACGAGCATCGGGTGCAGGTCGTCCTGCCCGCTCGGCCAGACGGGGACCAGCCGGACGTTCAGCGTCCGCCCGCTCACGGTCCGCGTCGGCCCGACGACCTCGATGCCGCTCAGCCGCTGCGCCGGGTAGGCCGTGCTGGTGACCTGGCTGTCGGTCGTGGCGGTCTGCGTCGCCTCGCCCGCCGAGCGGAGCCACTCCTGCAGCCGGGCGGTCGGGTCGCCCGCGCCGAGCGGCAGCAGGACCGACGCCGACGCCGAGACGCTCTGCTGGGCCGGCACGACCCCGGGGTCGACCGACCAGGCGCACGGCGTCTCGATGCCGGTCACGGACCGTACGTTCGGCTGGGCCGAGGCGCCCTGCCACTGCACGGCGGGACAGGTCCCGTCACCGCCGGCCGGCGCGGGCAGCACCTCGAGGAACGGACCCCGCAGCGGGGCAGCCTGGGCGGAGTAGGTGAGGGTGAGCGACGCGGTCCGGCTCGTCGGGTCCCAGGTGGCCGAGCGGGAGACGCCGAGCCCGCTCTTCGCGGCGGTGCCCTGCTGCTGGGCCTGGACGGGCGGCGCGGCCGTCGTCGCGTCCTCCGTACGGCCCGCCGCCCGGACGATGACGAAGACGCCGAGCCCGATCAGCAGGGCACCCGCCACGACCAGCGCGATCACCCGGGGGTCCCGCCAGCTCCAGCGCCGGGCGCGCGCCCCGACGGCCGTCGCGGCCGGGGCGGCCGCGACGGGCAGCACCGGCATCGAGCGCAGCAGCGTCGCCTGCGTGGCCGTGCCGAGGTCCGGCAGCGGTGCGGCCGGTCGTGCGTCGGCCTCGACGCCACCCTCGCGTGGCACCGACGTGGGCACGGGCGACGCGTCCGGCACGACCAGGCCGCGGACCTCGGTCGCCGGCCCGCCCGCGGAGCGGAAGTCCTCGGGCGCCTCCTGCGCGGGCAGGGCGGGGAGGTCGCTGACCGACGGCGCGACCCGACGGAGCTGGGCGGCGGCGACCCGGGCGGTCGGTCGTCGCGCCGGGTCCTTGGCGAGCATCGCCGTGATCGCGTCCCAGAGCGGGTCGGGGACCACGAGGCGCGGGACCTCGCTGGTGACGTGGCGGTGCGCGACGACGTACCCGGTGCCCGGGCCGGCGAACGGCGTCCGACCGGCCAGGAGCTCGTAGAGCAGGACCCCCGCGCCGTACACGTCGGCGGGCAGGTCGCCGGCCCCGGTCACCAGCAGCTCGGGGGCCATGTACTCGGGCGTCCCCACCAGCCCGGTGCTGCCGCTGCGCCGGTCGGCGACCATCTCGGCGACGCCGAAGTCGGAGAGCTTCACCGCACCCGGGCCGAGGTACTGCCAGGCGGAGGCGAGCAGGACGTTGTCGGGCTTCACGTCCTGGTGGACGACGTGGCGGTCGTGCGCGGCCGCGAGCCCGTCGAGCACCGCGGCGACCACCCGCAGGGCCACGGCCGGACGCAGCGGGCCACGCTCGCGCAGGGTGTCGCGCAGGGAGCCGCCGCCGACGTACTCCATGACGATCGCCAGGCGCTCCCCCTCGACCACCAGGTCGCGGATCCCGACGACGTTGGGGTGCCGGAGTCCGACGAGGATCGAGCGCTCCCGGACGAACCGCTCGACGAGCGTGTCGTCCTCGAGGTGCTCGCGGTGGAGGATCTTGGCGGCGACCGGCTCGCCCGTACGCCGGTCGACACCGCGCCAGACCTCGCCGGTGGCGCCGCGCCCGACGGGTTCGTCGAGCCGGTAGGACGCACCCAGAGCGGTGTCGAACGCCTCGGCGGGCACGGGTTCCACCACCTCGTCGGGGTCAGCCAGCAGGACGAGCCCTACGCTAACGGCCCCGGAGGTCGCCGTCCCCGAGTCCGCACAGGCTCTCCGCGGCCGACGCGGCCTACGCGGCCTAAGCGGTCGCCGCGGACGCGAACCCCTCGAGCATCAACGCCTCGGCGACGCAGGCCCGCTCCAGGTCGCCGAGGTGCACGGACTCGTTGGCCCCGTGCGGCCGGCTGTCGGGGTCGCTGACCGCCGTGACGAGCACGGTCGCGCCCGGGAACGCCTCCTGGAACGCCGCGACCATCGGGATGCTGCCGCCCTGCCCGACGAACACCGGCTCGACCGCCCACGCTGCGCGGAACGCGGCCCGCGCCGCCTCCGCGTACGGACCCTCGAAGGGGATCCGCGCCGGCTCGCCGCTGTCGCCGCGCTCGACGTCGACGCGCGCGCCCCAGGGGGCGTGGTCGCGCAGGTGCTGCTCGAGGTGGTCGAGGGCGCGCTCGGCGTCGTCGCCGGGCGCCACCCGCAGGCTGATCTTGGCGCGGGCGGACGGGATCAGCGTGTTGGACGCCTTGTCCACCCGGGTCGCGTCGAGCGCGATGACGGCGACCGCCGGCTTGCACCACAGACGCTCGACGAACGTCCCCGTGCCGATCCACCCGACGCCGTCGAGGATCCCGGACTCGGCGCGCAGGCGGTCCTCGGGGTACTCCAGCGCAGGCGGCTCGGTGGTCGCGAGGCCGGCGACGGCGACCTCGCCACGCTCGTCGTGCAGCGTGGCCAGCAGCCGGCACAACGCGGTGAGCGCGTCGGGCACGACCCCGCCGAAGCTCCCGCTGTGCACGGCGTGGTCGAGCGTCGAGACGGTGACGACGCAGTCGGCGAGACCGCGCAGCGTCGTGGTGAAGGCGGGCCGGCCGACGTCCCAGTTGCCGGAGTCGGCGATGACGAAGACGTCGGCGGCCAGCGCGTCGTGCTCCTGGGCCAGCATCCGCTCGAGGGTCGGCGAGCCGACCTCCTCCTCACCCTCGACGAACACCGTGACGCCGACCGGCGGACGTCCGTCGAACGCCCGCAACGCCGCCAGGTGCACCGCGAACCCACCCTTGTCGTCCGCGGCACCGCGCCCGAAGAGGCGTTCGTCCTGCTCGGTGGCGACGAAGGGTTCGGTGCGCCAGAAGGCGCGCTCCCCCTCCGGCTGCACGTCGTGGTGGGCGTACAGGCACACGGTCGGACGGCCCTCGGGTGCCGGGTAGCGCCCGATCACCGCGGGCGCACCGCCCGCGTCGACGACCCGGACGTCGGGGCAGCGCGCGTCGCGGAGCAGCTGCGCGACCCGCTCCGCGCTCCGCGCCACCTGGTCGGCGCGGGCCGGGTCGGCGCTCACCGACTCGATGGCGACGAGGTCGACCAGGTCGGCGAGGACCTGCGGCTGCTGGGCACGGACGGTGTCGGCGAGGTTCACCGCGGCAGCCTAGGTTGAGCGATCATTGGGTGTGATCGTGCACCGTCACGGTGCACGATCCCACCCACTCGGCGGGCGAAGCCTTCTAGGACGCGAGCGCCGCCGGGATCGTCGCCGCCCACGCCTCGCGGATCTGGTCGACGGGCAGACTGAACTGCCCCTCGACGGCAAGCATGGCCGCGTCCGCCGACGTCGTGGCACCGAGCCTGGTCAGCGGAATCCCCGCCTCCGCGCAGAGGGCGGTCAGGTCGTCCTCCTCGTCGGGGGCGAGCGAGACCAGCACGCGGCCCGCGCTCTCCGAGAAGAGCGCGACGAACGGGTCGAGACCCTCCGGGAGCGCGACCGAGACGCCGAACCCGCGCCGCAGGCACGACTCGACCAGCGCCTGGGCGAGGCCGCCGTCCGAGAGGTCGTGCGCGCTGCGCAGGAGCCCGCGTCGGCTGGCCCGGACGAGCACCTTCGCGAGCCGCTGCTCGTGGGCGAGGTCGACCTGGGGCGGACGGCCGCCCTGGTGCTCGTGCACGACGTCGGCCCAGGCCGAGCCGTCGAGCTCGTCCCGGGTCTCGCCCAGCAGGTAGACCGGGTCGCCCTCGGCGCCGAACCCCACCGGCGTACGCCGCGTGACGTCCTCGATCACGCCCAGGACGCCGACGACGGGCGTCGGGAGGATCGGGCGGGTGCCCGTCTGGTTGTAGAAGCTGACGTTGCCGCCGGTGACCGGCGTGCCCAGGACCTGGCAGCCGTCGACCAGGCCGGCGATCGCCTGGGTGAACTGCCACATGATCCCGGGGTCCTCGGGCGAGCCGAAGTTCAGGCAGTCGGTGACGGCGACGGGCTCGGCGCCGGCGCAGGCGACGTTCCGGTAGGCCTCGGCCAGCGCGAGCTGGGCGCCGGCGTACGGGTCGAGGAGCGCGAAGCGGCCGTTGCAGTCGGTCGCGAGGGCGACGCCGAGGCCGGTCTCCTCGTCGATGCGGAGCATCCCGGCGTCCTCGGGCTGCGCGAGCACGGAGTTGCCGCGGACGTAGCGGTCGAACTGGTCGGTGACCCAGGACTTGTCGCAGAGGTTCGGCGAGGCCACGAGCGTGAGCAGGGTGTCGGCGAGCTCGTCGCCGGTGCTCGGGCGGGCGAGGCCGCCCGTCCCGTCGGACTGGATCCGGTCCTGCCAGTCGGGGCGGGCGTACGGGCGCTCGTAGACGGGGCCCTCGTGGGCGACGGTGCGCGGGTCGACGTCGACGACGGTCTCGCCGTGCCAGTCGATGACCAGGCGGTCGTCCTCGGTGACCTCGCCGACGACCGTCGCGAGCACGTCCCACTTGCGGCAGATCTCCATGAACCGGTCGACGTCGGCGGGTTCGACGACGGCCATCATGCGTTCCTGCGACTCGCTCATCAAGATCTCCTCGGGGCTGAGCGAGGGGTCCCGGAGCGGTACGCGGTCGAGCTCGACGTGCATGCCGCCGTCGCCGGCCGCGGCCAGCTCGGAGGTCGCGCACGAGATGCCCGCGGCGCCGAAGTCCTGGATGCCGGTGACGATGCCGGCGGCGAAGAGCTCGAGCGTGCACTCGATGAGCAGCTTCTCCATGAACGGGTCACCGACCTGCACCGCCGGCCGCTTGCTCGGCTTCGTCGCGTCGAACGTCTCGCTGGCGAGGATCGAGGCGCCCCCGATGCCGTCGCCGCCCGTCGCCGCGCCGTACATGATCACCTGGTTCCCTGCGCCGGTCGCCTTCGCGACGTGCAGGTCCTCGTGGCGCAGGACGCCGACGCAGAGCGCGTTGACGAGCGGGTTGCCGAGGTAGCTCTTGTCGAAGACGACCTCGCCGCCGATGTTGGGCAGCCCGAGGCAGTTGCCGTAGCTGCCGACGCCGGAGACCACGCCGGGCAGGACGCGGGCGGTGTCCGGCTCGTGCAGCGGGCCGAACCTCAGCGGGTCCATGACGCCGATCGGGCGGGCGCCCATGGCGAGGATGTCGCGCACGATGCCGCCGACGCCGGTCGCCGCGCCCTGGTGGGGCTCGACGTAGCTCGGGTGGTTGTGCGACTCGACCTTGAACGTGACCGCGTAACCCTGGCCGATGTCCACGACCCCGGCGTTCTCGCCGATGCCGGCGAGCAGCTTGCTGCCGTTCGGGGTCGTGTCGGGGACCTCGCCGAAGCGCTTGAGGTGCACCTTCGACGACTTGTACGAGCAGTGCTCGGACCACATCACCGAGTACATGGCGAGCTCCGCGCCGGTCGGGCGCCGCCCGAGGATCTCGCGGATGCGGTCGTACTCGTCGGCGGTCAGCCCGAGCTCCGACCACGGCTGGGTCTGCTCGGAGGTGCGGGCAGCGTTCTCGACGGTGTCGACCACGGGCTCACGCTACCGGGACCGCCGGGTGCCGCTCTCTGCTCGCGGCTCCGTGGGCTCCGCCCGGTGCGCGCCGGAGCCGGGAGGATCTGACCGCCTGTACGCGGTCGAACCTCCCCGGTGCGGCACGGACGGCGTAGGCCGAGGGTTATCCACAGACCGCGCGCCGACGAGCCGGGGAATCGGTAACCTGACGCTCCTGACCGGGGGGTTCGATGGGGCACAGGCACGCGGGGCGAGGGTTCGTCCTCGGCGTCAGCGTGCTCGCCCTGCTGGGTTCGGGTTGTACGCCGGACACGCCGCCCCCTCCGCCACCCGCCAGCACGAGCGCGACCCCGGTGGAGTCTCCGCAGGAGCGCGAGGAACGCCTCGCCTACGAGTCGGCGGAGAAGAGTTACCGAGAGTTCCGCGGTGAGGTGGAACGTGTTTACGCGCGTGGCGGAGCTGCGCAGCCCACCGCCGTGATGAAGGCAACAGCCGGAGGCCAGTACCTCGACTCCTACCAGAAGGTCAGCGAGGCGTACCGCGACCTCAAGCACCACAGCAAAGGTCAACTCAAGATCGCTTACGTCATCGGGGAGGGTTCAGCTCCTCAGAGCTGATCCTCGACGTCTGCGAAGACGGTCGAGGCGTCACCACCTACGATCGCCTTGGCGAGAAGCTCTACACGGCGATCTTCGGAAGCTCCACCTGACGGCGCGCGCAGTAGACGGCACTTGGAAGGTTTGGTCTGGCACAGGGGAAGCAAGGTCGCGTCATGCGACTGACTGAATTGATCGTTGCGCTGACTTCGGGAATCGCGCCTCGCTTGCTTAACGACTCCTTTGGCGAGCGCTGACGGTTCGGACGGTCTCACCAGCAATGGAAAGAGTGGCGACGTCAGGTTGTCAGCGAGCGGTGGACAGGACACACCTAAGCGAACCCATCGAGGCGGCGCTGGACGCAAAAACTCAGGTGGCGACCGGCGCCAGGACCCGCGAGGCGGAGCAGCCAGGAAGCTCGACAAGCAGGTCGAGGCATACGCGGCCTACGTGCGGCGCAAGCAGGCGTACGACGCCTGCGCGAGCGCGGGGACAACAGGCTGCACCGCACCTGGCAAAGCGATTGATGCTCCAGGCCCCCTGACTCAGGGGCAGATGCTCGCCGCTCCGCAGATCAGCCCGCAGCAGGCCGCGTACGTCGCGGTTGCGCGGCTCCGGCTGACCGCGCCCGAGCCGGTCATCGGGCCGTCGCCGGAGATCAACGAGTGGAAGATCGGGGCGGTGGGCTACCCGTACTGGCTCTGGGCCGACGGGAACCTCGACCCGGCTCCGGTGTCGACGACCGTGCAGGACCTGACCGTGCGGCTCGACGCGCGCCTGCAGAGCACGACGTTCGACCTCGGCGACGGCACCGAGCTGACGTGCACCGACCTGACCCGGCGCTGGAGCCCCGCCGTGGAGCCGGGCGCGGCCTCACCGGCCTGCGGGCACACCTACACCGAGCCGTCGCTGCCCCGGGGCGACTACACGGTCACCGCGTACAGCACGTGGGCCGTCGACTGGTCGGTGAACGGGGTCGGCGGGACCATCCCGCTCTACCAGCAGGCCTCGACGACGATCCCCGTCGGCGAGCTGCAGGTGCTCACGCACTGAGCCCTGGTCGCGCCGGTCCAGCGAACCCGCCGACCTCAGAAGACCGGCAGCACCACGTCGGCGTAGATCATGTTGTGGTCCGAGTTCCGGGCCGGGTCGTGCTGCTTGACGACCTGGGCGAAGGTCTTCGACCCGACGGTGCCGTAGACGAGGATCTGGTCGACGCGACGGGCGTAGCCCTGCGGGTCGGGCGTCAGCGTCGTGGCGAAGTGGTTGAGGCTCGGCATCTGCAGGTTGACCTGGCGCTCGGCGCCGGCAGCGTCGTAGAAGCCCTGCGACACCAGGTAGTCGTGCGGTGCGTTGCCGCCCCTGTCCGTCTGGCTGGCGTTGAAGTCCCCGGCGACCACGACGGGCTCGCCGGTCGTGCGGATCAGGTTCATGTTGGCCCAGATCGTCGCGGCCTGGACGCGGCGCAGCTCGTTGTACCTCGCCTCGGTCGCCGCCTTCTTGCTGTGGCGGTAGTCGAGGTGCGCGGAGACGACCAGGAACGTCTTGCCGGTCGCGATGTCCATGAACTCGGCGTACGCGGCGCTGCGCTGCCAGGTCGGCGACTCGCCCGGCAGGATCGGCAGGTCGAAGCTGCAGGAGCTGCTGTACGCGAGGGCCGACGCCCCGAGCACGGTCGTGTCCGTGCAGGGGGTCAGGAGCTGGTAGCGCGAGGAGTCGTAGAGCAGCCGCGCGGCCTGGCTGCCGTGCGGGGTGCCGGGCGCGACGTAGACGGTGCTGCGCGTCAGCGTGTAGCGCGCCATGGCCGGGTCGGCCTGGATCAGCGCCGCCTGCAGGCTCTCGGTCTGCCGCATCGCCCCGAACCGGCCGGGGCTGGCCTCCTGGATCGCCACGATCCCCGGCTGGACCTTGAGGATGTCGGAGGCGACGCCGGACGCGCGGACCGACCAGGGGCGCCGGTCGTCGCCGTCGTACTTGGCGCTGCGGATGTTGTAGCTGGCGATGCGCAGCGGCGAGCCCGTCGCCGGTGGCGGGACCGCGCGCGAGGTGGTGGCGACCAGCTGGGAGGCGCGGCCCGTGCGGGCACCGCTGCGGGTCTGGTCGATCGGGACCACGCGGACGTAGAGGTGGTTGCCGGTCGCGGGGGCGGCACCGGCCTTGCGCACCGAGTCGGCGCTGAGCGTGACCGACCGCTTCGAGCCGCTCACGGTGAAGGTCCGGGCTCCCCGGCCGTCGTTCGAGGAGCCGAACGGCGTCAGCGCCGTCTCGACACGGAACTTGTCGGTACGGGCCCCGCTCGCGCGCCAGCTGACCTTGATCTCGCCGGCCCGGCCACCCGGCGTCGCCGAGACGCTGGTGACCGCTCCGGGTGAACCGGCGGCGAAGGCAGTGGTGGGCAGCACCGAGAGGGCGGCCGCCAGCACGCCGGTCGCCGCGGCGGCTCGAACTGCAACGCGCACTGCCCACTCCTGGCTCCGAGGACGCCGAGCACGACAGGCTCGACGACGCCCACGGTCGTCGCGGCGAGCCTAAGCCTTCCGAGGGCCCTTCCGCAGGGTCGGGGCGAAATCCGTCGGGCCCGATCTCGACCCCCGCACCGACCCCCGCACCGACCCCGGCGCCGACCCCGTCCGCCTGCGTAGGGACTCGGCCCACAGGCAGCCGACGACGGTGGTGGCGTACGCGGTCGCGGGCTGCCAGACGCCGATGCCGCCGTCGTTGGCGAGCGTGCCCACCACGGCCACGAGGAGCATGGCCACGAGGGTCGTCCGCAGGGTCGTGAACCGGCTCGCCAGGCGCGGGACGGCCCACCGGAACATCGCCCACCACAGCGCGACCCCGACGACGACCGAGACGATCCCCTGCAGCGACACGATCGTCTCCAGCGAGGCCACCGCCTTGCGGCTGACGACGTCGAGCGCGTCGCCGTCGAGGACGCGCTGGACGAAGTTGCCGAGGTGGCTGCGGCGGTCGGCGCCGCGTGCCCAGTCGGCCACGGACACCGCCGCGACGGCGACGACCGCGGCCGCACCGACGAGCAGCACGCGGACGCGGGTGAGGCGTACGCCGGACAGCACGAGGCAGGACCACACGACCGCCGGCACCATCCCCACGATCCCGCCGAAGTCGCTGCCCATCGAGGGCCAGCCCTCGCAGAGCACCATGACCGTGCCGATCGCGCCCACCGCCACCACCGCCGCCCGACGCCGGCGGGCCAGCAGGAGGCGGTGGGCCACCCAGCCGGCGACCACGAGCGTGGCCGCGGCGTACGCGGCGAAGGTGACGTTGCCGAAGCCGTACCAGCGCAGCCCGAAGACCGGACGGGAGTTGAGCAGCGAACCCGGCTCGAACGGCCCGCCCAGCGCGGCGTCGACGGTGAAGGCGACCGCGCTGATCACCGCCCCCGCCACGGGGGTCGGCACCCGGAGCAGCCGGGAGAGCCCGAGGGCGGCGAAGGTCAGCGCCGTGCCGACCGACCAGACGGTGATGCCCACCGCGAGCCCCGGCGACGAGGCCCGCGCCCAGGGGAACGCCCCGGTCAGCATCATCGCCGCGAGCAGGACCGAACCGAGGGTCAGCACGCGCTCGGGCAGCAACCAGCGCCGGGTGAAGGCACCCACCAGCGCGAGGAGGGCGAGCAGCGTGCCGCCGCCGGCGAGCGCGAGGTAGCCCGTGACCGAGGCGTCGGAGAGCGCCGCGACCTCGCGGACCTGGTCCTCCACGGCCGGCAGCGACAGGTCGGCGGGGTAGACGGCGAGCGGGGAGCCGTCGATCGTGGTGACCGCCCCGCTCGACCCGCGGCCCACGTCGACGAGCTCGCGGGTGACGTCGGTGAGGGTGATGATGCCCTCGCGCCGGGTGCTGGCCGAGGTGACGAACCCGGGCAGGGTCGTGGAGATCCGGTAGAAGACGCCGAGGTCCTGCTCCTGCGAACCCGCCGCCGGTCCCATCCCGCTCACGAGCAGGGTGACGTCGTCGCGCCCGGCGAGGTCGGTGATCACCTCGTCCGACGCCGCCCCGGCGTCGACGAGCGTGACCGTGCAGGACAGCCGCTCCCCGCCGGCGACCCAGGCGCCGGGCTCCGCGTACGTGGCCACGGTCCCGTCCGGCCGTGCGGCGGCGAGGGCGGCCCCCGGCCCGACGGCGGCGACGCAACCGGGGACGGACCCGGCCAGGTTCCCGAGGCGGGCGTCGCCGCGGCCGGCCGCCGCGGCGGCGAGGCGCGCGTCCCAGTCGGTGACGCGCGCGCCCGCACCCTCGGCGACCACGGCCGGGGAGCAGAGCCCGTCGATGCCGGCCCGCCGGCCGGCCCCCAGGGTGGTCCACGCCCCGGCCGCGCAGGCACCGTCGAGGTAGCGGGCGCGGGTGTTCACCACCCCGGTCTGGGCATCGTCGAGGCGCGTACCCAGGACCGTACGGTCGGTGTCGGTCAGGGCGGACCGTCCGGGCACCCCGACCAGCACCACGTGCTCGGTGTAGACGTCGCTGGCCGTCGGCTGCGGGCCGAGCCAGGCGATCCCGCGCAGCAGCGCGAAGACCAGGGCGCCCAGCACGAGCAGCACCACCGCGAGGCCGCGCCGTGGGGGCCGTGCGGGGACGGGGACCGGAGCGTCGCGCGCCCGGGGCCGGTTGCTCACGCCGAGGCCAGTCGGGCCTAGACGCGCGCGCCCAGGAAGTCGAGCACGCTCTCGAAGATCGGCCGGCCGTCGAGCGTCGGCCCGGTGAGCGGGTCGACGTTGTGCTCGGGGTGCGGCATGAGGCCGACCACGTTGCCCCGCTCGTTGCAGATGCCGGCGATGTCGTTCAGCGAACCGTTCGGGTTGCCGCCGGTGTAGCGGAAGACGACGCGGCCGTCGCCCTCGAGCCGCGCCAGCGTCTCGGCGTCGGCGACGAAGCCGCCCTCGCCGTTCTTGAGCACGATCTCGATCTCCTGGCCGACCTCGAAGCGGCTGGTCCAGGTGGTGTCGGTCGACTCGACCCGCAGGCCCTGGTCGCGGCAGACGAAGGTGCGGACGTCGTTGCGGATGAGCGCGCCCGGCAGCAGGTGCGCCTCGCAGAGGATCTGGAAGCCGTTGCAGATGCCGAGCACCGGCATGCCCTGGCCGGCGGCGCGCACGACCTCGTCCATCACCGGCGCGAACCGGGCGATCGCGCCGCAGCGCAGGTAGTCGCCGTAGGAGAAGCCGCCGGGCAGCACCACCGCGTCGACCCCGTCGAGGCTGTGGCTGCCGTGCCAGAGGGCGACGGCCTCGGCGCCGGCGACCCGGACGGCCCGCAGCGCGTCGTGGTCGTCGAGGGAACCGGGGAAGGTGACGACGCCGATGCGCGGGGCCATCAGGCGCCCGTCTCCTCGTGGAGGTGACCGAGGTCGTGACCCGGGTGGTCGGTGCCGCCCTGGGCGGTCGGCGCGGCCTCGTCGACCGTGCCGGTCACCTCGTCCTCGACGCGCACGTCGAAGGTCTCGATCACGGTGTTGGCGAGCAGCGTCTCGGCCGCCCGCTCGATGTCGGCCAGCCGCCCGGGCGTCACCTCGCCCTCGACCTCGATCTCGAACCGCTTGCCCTGCCGGACCGCGAGCCCTGAGAACCCGAGCCGGCCCAGCGCCCCGGTCACCGCCTTGCCCTGCGGGTCCAGGATCTCGGGCTTGGGCATGACGTCGACCACCACGCGTGCCATGGCCCTGAGTCTAGGGACTGCGGAACCGCTCGCCCCCGACCACCGCAGGGGTGGTCAGGGGCGAGCAGCTCTGCCGGGGAGCACCCGACGAGCCTCAGGCGCCCTTGACGTTCACCAGCTGGTGGAGCGTGTGCCGGACCGACACGAGGTCGGCGGCGTCGGCCATCACCTGGTCGATGTCCTTGTACGCCCCCGGGATCTCGTCCAGGAACGCCTCGGTGTCGTTGAACTCGATCCCCGCCATCGCCTCCCGCAGCTGCTCGTGGGTGAAGCGCTTGCGCGCCGCCGACCGCGAGAACCGCCGGCCCGCCCCGTGCGGCGACGAGCTCAGCGACAGCGGGTTGCCGAGCCCCTCGACCACGTAGCTGGCCGTCCCCATCGAGCCCGGCACCAGCCCGGGCTGGCCCGGCCTGGCCTCGATGGCGCCCTTGCGCGAGACCCACACCTCACGCCCGAAGTGCCGCTCCTGCTCGGTGAAGTTGTGGTGGCAGTTGATCCGCTCCTGCTCCACCACCGGCCCACCGGTCCACTCCGCGACGCACCGCACGACCCGGTCCATCATCTCCTCGCGGTTGAGCAGCGCGAAGTGCTGCGCCCACCGCAGCTCGCGGACGTAGGACCAGAACTCGTCGGTGCCCTCGACCAGGTACGCCAGGTCCGGCTCCGCGAGCGGGATCCACCACCGGCGCGCCAGCTCCTGCGCCACCTTCACGTGGCGCGAGGCGATCTTGTTGCCCACGCCGCGCGAGCCCGAGTGCAGGAACAGCCACACCCGGTCCTGCTCGTCGGCGCTGACCTCGATGAAGTGGTTCCCCGAGCCCAGCGACCCCAGCTGCAGGTCCCAGTGGCCGCCGTAGCGTGCCGGGTCGAAGCCCGCCTGCTCGGCCAGCGCGACGAGCTCGGCGACCCGCGGCTCCGCGGTCTCACGGACCCTGCGGTTGCTGTGGCCCGCCGACAGCGGCACGGAGCGCTCGATCGACGTACGCACCGCCGAGCGGTCGGCCGGCAGCTCCTCCACGCTCAGCTGCGTACGGACGGCGATCATGCCGCAGCCGATGTCCACCCCGACCGCGGCCGGCATGAGCGCACCCAGGGTCGGGATCACCGAACCGACGGTGGCCCCGCGACCGAGGTGGGCGTCGGGCATGAGGGCGACGTGGGGGAAGACGAAGGGCATCCGCGCCGTGCGCTCGGCCTGCTCGCGGGTGCTGTCCTCCAGGATCGACGCCCAGCTCCACAACCGCTCGTCGAGCTTCTCCACGTCGGCCTCCGTCCTTCCGTCGTCGCTCGCCCCCGGTGGGGCGACGGCACACCGTACGCAGGGGAAAACGCCTGGTGCGCCCGGTTTAGGAGGTGGTAGCGGGCGCTCAGGGCGCGGCGACGGCGCCGGACAGCGCGGGCCGGTCGGCCCGGAACAGCGACAGGTCCTCCTCGCTCGTCCGCGCGGTCGCCAGGTCGGCGAGCACCCGGCCGAAGGTCGGCGTGAACTTGAACGCGTGGGCCGCGCCGAGGCCGAGCAGCACGTCGGGGTGCCCCGGCAGCGCGTCGATGACGAAGTCGCGGTCCGGGGTGAGCGTGTACTGGCAGGTGACGGTACGCAGCGGCGGCCCGCCGGCCGGGACCGTGGCCGCCATGAAGCCCCGCAGCTGCTCCAGCCGGCCGGCGTCCGGCACGAAGGTGCGCTGGTCGGGGTCGGTGAGCAGCTCGGAGACGTCACGGGCCGCCTTGATCGTCGGCTCGCCGTAGGTGGGGAAGCCGTAGAAGCAGAGGTCGCCCTCCCAGATCCAGACCGGGAAGCGGCCGGGCGCGAAGTCGGCCGGCCGCTCGGGCCGGAAGTAGGTGACCTGCTCCTGCATCACCCGCAGCGGCACGGCAGCCCCGAGGGGCTCCAGCAACCGGTTGGTCCAGGCGTCGGTGCACAGGACCACCGTGGTGGCGTGGACCGGGCCGGCAGCCGTGCTCAGCACCACCCCGTGGCCGCGGGAGTCGTCGATCGCGTCGACGCCGCAGCGTGGCCGCAGCCGGGCGCCGGCCACGCGGGCGTGCATCTGGAGGGTCGCGACGCTCCGGCTCGCGTGCACGATCCCCGAGGACGGGTCGAAGACGGCGGTCACGTCCTCGGGCACGCTGAAGGCCGGGAAGCGCTCGGCGAGCGCCGAGGCGTCGAGCTCCTCGACGTCGCAGCCCACGGCCCGCAGGCTGCTGACGTAGTCGCTCGCCGGCCGGCGCCCGCGCGGTGGGCAGAAAGTCAGCCCGCCGGTGCGGGTGAGCAGGCTCTCGCCCGTGGCGGCCTCGAGCTCCGCCCAGTCCCTGAAGGCCGCGTCGGCGAGCCGGACGTACTCGGGGATCTCGTAGGCGCGCCGCACGATCCTCGACGTGTCGTGGGAGGCACCCCGCACGTGCCCGAGCTCGAACTGCTCGAAGCCCACGACGTCCACCCCGCGCCGGGCCAGGTGGTAGGTCGTGGCGCTGCCAGGGCACCCAGACCGACGACGGCGACGTCGACGTGCTCCATGCGCTGATCTCCTCGTGGTGCGGCGTCCGGTGTGGACGGTTCGGGACCCGCCGCGGGCGGGAGGGGTGGTTCAGAGGACCCGGGCCAGGAAGGAGCGGGTCCGCTCGTGGCGCGGGTCCACGAACACCTGCCCGGGCGGACCCGACTCGACGACCACGCCGCCGTCGATGAAGGCGACCGTGTCGGCGACCTCGCGGGCGAAGCCGATCTCGTGCGTGACGACGATCATGGTCATGCCGTCGGCGGCGAGGCCGCGCATGACGTCGAGGACCTCGCCGACCAGCTCGGGGTCGAGCGCGGAGGTCGGCTCGTCGAAGAGCATCAGCTTGGGCTTCATCGCCAGGGCACGCGCGATGGCGACGCGCTGCTGCTGGCCGCCGGAGAGCTGCCGGGGGTAGGCGCCGGCCTTGTCGGCCAGCCCCACCCGCTCGAGCAGGGCCAGCGACCGTTCCCGGACCGTCCCGCCCGGCTCGCGCCGGACGCGCAGCGGCGCCTCCATGAGGTTGTCCAGCACCGACAGGTGCGGGAACAGGTTGAACTGCTGGAAGACCATGCCGATCTCGCTGCGCCGCTGGGCGATCTCCGCGTCGCGCAGCTCGTAGAGCCTGCCGCGGTGCTCGCGGTAGCCGACCAGCTCGCCGTCGACGCTGATCCAGCCGGCGTCGATCTGCTCGAGGTGGTTGATGCAGCGCAGGAACGTGGACTTGCCGGAGCCCGAGGGCCCGAGCAGGCAGAGCACCTCGCCGGACGCGCACGTCGAGGTCGACGCCCTTGATCACCTCGTGCGCGCCGTAGGACTTGCGCACCCCGCGGGCGACGACCATCGGTGCCGCCCCGCCGTCCTGCGGCGCAGCACCGTACGTCGCGCCCGCCGGCTGCCGCTCACGCGGGGCCCACCCTGCGCGACGCGTCGCCGCGGCCGAGGCGGCGCTCGAGGAAGCCCTGCCCGACGCTGAGCACGGTGGTCAGCGCGAGATACCAGAGGCTCGCCGCGATCAGCAGCGGGATGACCTCGTAGGTCCGCGAGTAGATGATCTGCGCGGCGTAGAGGAGCTCGGGCAAGGAGATCACGCTGACCAGCGAGGTGGTCTTCAGCATCGAGATGGTCTGGTTGCCGGTGGGCGGGATGATCACCCGCAGC
>CAVQKU010000005.1:0-481978 GCA_963713165.1 uncultured Actinomycetota bacterium | reverse complement strand
CGTTCGTCGGGATCTCGCCCGGCTTGCGCTTGGTCGCCTCGCGCTTTTGCGCGTCGGCCGCCCGCTTCATCGCGGCCTTGGTCAGCGGTGCGGCCACCCGGGCGGCGAACGCCTCCTGCACCAGCCCGACCTCGACCTCGCGGCCCTCGAGGATCGGCTTGAGGAACTCGCCCGTGTACGACTCCGGGGTCGCGGCGATCTGCTCGGGCGTGCCCTCCGCCACGAGCGTGCCGCCGCGCGAGCCGCCCTCCGGACCCATGTCGATCAGCCAGTCGGCCGTCTTGATGACGTCGAGGTTGTGCTCGATGACCACGACGGTGTTGCCGGCGTCGACGAGGCGGCCCAGGACCCCGAGGAGCTTGCGGATGTCCTCGAAGTGCAGACCGGTCGTCGGCTCGTCGAGGACGTAGAGCGTGCGGCCGGTGGAGCGCTTCTGCAGCTCGCTGGCGAGCTTGACGCGCTGCGCCTCGCCGCCCGACAGGGTCGGGGCGGACTGGCCGAGGCGCACGTAGCCGAGCCCCACCTCCTTGAGCGTGGTCAGGTGCCGCGCGATGCCCGGGATCGCCGCGAAGAAGTCCGCGGCCTCCTCGATGGGCATGTTCAGCACGTCGGCGATCGTCTTGCCCTTGTAGTGCACCTCGAGCGTCTCGCGGTTGTAGCGCGCGCCGTGGCAGACCTCGCAGGGGACGTAGACGTCCGGGAGGAAGTTCATCTCGATCTTGATCGTGCCGTCGCCCGCACAGTTCTCGCAGCGGCCGCCCTTGACGTTGAAGGAGAACCGGCCCGGCTGGTAGCCGCGCACCTTGGCCTCGGGCGTCTCGGAGAACAGCCGGCGCACGTGGTCGTACACGCCGGTGTAGGTCGCCGGGTTGGACCGCGGGGTGCGGCCGATGGGCGACTGGTCGACGTGGATGATCTTGTCGATCTCGTCCGCGCCGGTGATCGAGCGGTGGCGCCCGGGGACGTCGCGGGCGTTGTAGATCTTCTTGGCCAGCGCCGAGTAGAGGATCGAGTTGACCAGCGTCGACTTGCCCGAGCCGGAGACGCCGGTGACGGCGATCAGCTGACCCAGCGGGAAGCCGACCGTGACGTTCTGCAGGTTGTGCTCCGTCGCCTGGTGCACGACGATCTCGCGGCCCTTGACGCGCGGGCGGCGCAGCGCCGGCAGCGGGATCGAACGGCGGCCGGACAGGTACGCCCCGGTGATCGACTCCTCGCTGTCGAGCAGCTCCTGGACCGGGCCGGAGACGACGACGTGGCCGCCGTGCTCCCCCGCTCCGGGACCGATGTCGACGGCCCAGTCGGCCACGCGGATCGTGTCCTCGTCGTGCTCGACGACGATCAGGGTGTTGCCCAGGTCGCGCAGGCGCACGAGGGTCTCGATCAGGCGGCGGTTGTCGCGCTGGTGCAGCCCGATGCTCGGCTCGTCGAGGACGTAGAGCACGCCGACCAGGCCGGAGCCGATCTGCGTCGCGAGCCGGATGCGCTGGGCCTCGCCGCCGGAGAGGCTGGCCGTCGGGCGGCTGAGCGAGAGGTAGTCGAGGCCGACGTCGAGCAGGAACCTGAGCCGCTCGTTGATCTCCTTGAGCACCCGCTCGGCGATCTGCAGCTCGCGGTCGCTGAGCTGGAGGTCGCGCAGGAACGCCGCGGCGCCGTCGATCGACATCGACGCGATCTCGGCGATGTTCTTGTCCCCGAGCGTGACGGCGAGCGAGGTCGGCTTGAGCCGGGCGCCCTTGCAGGTCTTGCACGGGACCTCGCGCATGTAGCCCGCGAAGCGCTCCCGCGAGGTGTCGGTCTCGGCCTCGGAGTGGCGCCGCTCGATGTAGGCGATGACGCCCTCGAACTTGGCGTTGTAGCTGCGCTCGCGCCCGTAGCGGTTGCGGTAGCGGACGTGGACCTGCCCGGGCACGCCGTGCAGCAGCAGCTTCTGGATCGTCGCCGGCAGCCGGTGCCACGGCGTCGAGGTCTTGAAGCCGTGCTCGGCGGCCATCGACTCGATGAGGCGCTGGAAGTAGTCGGCGACGTGGGCCGAGGCCCAGGGCGCGATGGCCCCGTCGTCCAGGCTCAGCTCGTCGTCGGGCACGACCAGCTCGGGGTCGACCTCCATGCGCGTCCCGAGCCCGGAGCAGACCGGGCAGGCGCCCCACGGGCCGTTGAAGGAGAACTGGCGCGGCTCGAGCTCGTCGATGGCGATGTCGTGGCCGTTGGGGCACGCCATCTTCTCCGAGTAGGTGCGCTCGCGCTCGGGGTCCTCGGCGTCGCGGTCCACGTAGTCGACCGTCACGATGCCCTGCGCCAGCCCGAGCGCGGTCTCGACCGAGTCGGTCAGGCGCTGCTTGACCGTCGGCTTGACCGCGATGCGGTCGACGATGACGTCGATCGAGTGCTTGTACTTCTTGTCCAGCACCGGCGGGTCGGTGAGCTGGACCATCTCGCCGTCGACCCGGGCGCGGCTGAAGCCCTGCGTGGCGAGGTTGCGGAAGAGGTCGGCGTACTCGCCCTTGCGGTCGCGGATCATCGGCGCGAGGACCTGGAAGCGGGTGCCCTCCTCCAGCCCCATCAGCCGGTCGACGATCTGCTGCGGGGACTGCTTGCTGATCGCCTCGCCGCAGACCGGGCAGTGCGGCCGACCGGCGCGGGCGAAGAGCAGGCGGAGGTAGTCGTAGACCTCCGTGATCGTGCCCACCGTGGAGCGCGGGTTGCGGCTCGTCGACTTCTGGTCGATCGACACCGCGGGCGAGAGGCCCTCGATGAAGTCGACGTCGGGCTTGTCCATCTGCCCGAGGAACTGGCGCGCGTACGCCGACAGCGACTCGACGTAGCGGCGCTGGCCCTCGGCGAAGATCGTGTCGAAGGCGAGGCTCGACTTGCCCGAGCCCGAGAGCCCCGTGAAGACGATGAGCGCGTCGCGCGGGAGGTCGAGCGAGACGTTGCGCAGGTTGTGCTCGCGGGCGCCGCGGACGACGAGACGGTTCTCGGACGAGGCCGGCGAGGGGGCTGCGAGGGGCACGGACGACAGAGTAGATGTGGACACCGACAGTTCCGAACCGTCGCCGGGGGCCCCGGTATTCCCCCGCCGGACGCGTCCGTGCCCGCGCCCCGGCAGAACGCGCGCGGTCCGTCGCGACCGCTAGCCTCGCCGGGTGAGCCAGCCCAGCGCCGCCGCCCAGCTCGCCGACCTGCGGGGCCTGGTGACCACGGCCACCCAGCAGCTCCTCGGCGCGACGATCGCCGTCAGTGACGCGCAGTGGGCCGCCCCGAGCCGCCTCCCGCGCTGGAGCCGCGCGCACGTGGCCACGCACCTCGCGCGCCACGCCGACGGGCTCACGCGGCTCGCCGAGGGGGCCGAGACCGGCCGGCGCACGTCGATGTACACCTCCCCCGAGGCCCGCGACGCCGACATCGAGGCGGGCGCGCGCCGCTCGGGCCTGGAGCTCCAGACCGACCTCGACACGAGCGCGGGCCGGCTGACCGAGGCCTTCGAGCGGCTCGACCGCCTCGAGGCGACGCCGGACGGCCCGGGGCCGGACCGGGGCTGGTCGGCGCCGGTCGAGATGCGCGGCGGGCTCGCGGTCCCGGCCCGGATGCTGCCGCTGGGCCGGCTCTTCGAGGTCGCGCTGCACCTCGTGGACCTCGACGTCGGCCACGAGGTCGACGACCTCGAGGACCCGGTCGCGGAGTGGCTGGTCGAGTGGTTCGCCTTCCGCGCGCGGGCCCGCGACGAGTTCCCGCGGGTCGAGCTGCACGCGACCTCCGGCTTCACCAGCACGGTGGGTTCGGTGGGGTCGCCGGTCGTGGTCCGCGGCCCGGCGCCGGCCCTGCTCGGGTGGCTCACCGGACGCTCGGGAGCCGACACGGTCGAGGGTGCGGGCGGCCTGGTCCTGCCGAGCCTCTGAGAAGAGCCGGACCCGGGCGAGACAGCGACGCGGGCCCGTCCGAGACTGGGGCCATGGCCGGACTGAACCACGTCACCCGCGACGGCGAACCGCTGACGATCGCGCTCTCCCCCACCGTCACCCTGACCAAGGTGTCGGTCGGCCCGATGGACAACAACGCCTACGTCCTCGAGGGCGCCGGCGGGGTGGTCCTGGTGGACGCGGCCGACGACGCCGACACGCTGCTCACCGTCCTCGGGGACCGCACCCCGGACGCCGTCGTGACGACCCACCGCCACCCGGACCACTGGCAGGCGCTCGGCGCCCTCGCCCGCCCGGGCACGCGGCTGGTCGCCGGGACGCCGGACGCGCAGGCCATCGCCGACGACGCGGGCGTGCCCCGCCCGGACGGCGTCTGGGACGGCGACACGGTCGCGCTGGGCTCGGAGCGGCTCGAGGTCGTCGGCCTGGTCGGGCACACGCCCGGTTCGGTCGTCCTCGTCTACCGCGGCGAGGACGGCCCGGCGCACCTCTTCACCGGCGACAGCCTCTTTCCCGGCGGTCCGGGCAAGACCTGGAGCGCCGACGACTTCACCTCGCTGATGGACGACCTCGAGGCGAAGGTCTTCGCCCGCTTCGGCGACGACGCCGTCGTGCACCCGGGCCACGGTGACGGGACCACCCTCGGGGCGGAGCGCCCGCACCTGCAGGAGTGGCGCGGGCGCGGCTGGTGACCCTCAGGTCGTGACCCGCCCGGCCGTACGCCCGCGGGCCGCCTCCCGGACGGCGGCGACCAGGGCGTCGACCCGGTCGGGCCGCAGGTGGCTGACGGTGATGCGCACGGCCGAGCCGGGACCCTGACGGAACCGCTGCCCCGGCGCCACCGCCCACCCGGCGGCCAGCAGGTCGGCGACGACGCGCGCCTCGTCGGGGACCGGCACCCAGACGTTCAGCCCGGTGGCCCCCAGGGCGGGCAGGCCGGCCGCCGCCAGGCCGTCACGCAGCGCCGTCCGCCGGGCGTCGTACGCCGCGGCCGCCGCCGCGACTCCTGCCGTGACGCCCGGGTCGGTCCAGAGGGCGACCGCGGAGCGCTGCAGCAGCGTGCTCACCCAGCCCGACCCGATCCGCAGCTGCCCCTCCACCCGGGCGACCGTGGCCTCGTCGCCGGCCAGCACGGCCAGCCGCAGGTCGGGGCCGTAGGGCTTGGACAGCGACCGCACGAACGCCCACGCCCGCGTCGCCCCTCCCAGGCCGGCGAGCGGGACCCCGGCCAGCTCCGCGGCGTGGTCGTCCTCGACGACGAGCACGTCGGCGTGCGCCGCGAGCACCCGCCGCAGCGCCGTGGCCCGGGCGGCGCTGACGAAGGCCCCGGTCGGGTTCTGCGCGCGGGAGGTCACCACGACCGCGCGGGCCCCCGCGCGCAGCGCGCCGGCCAGCGAGGTCGGCACCGGGCCGGCCTCGTCGACGACCACGGGCAGCGCCCGCAGGCCGACGGAGGCGAGGAGGTCGAGCAGGTTCGGCCAGCCCGGGTCCTCCACCGCGACCGCGTCGCCGGCCACGAGGCGGGCGGCCAGCACGCGGCGGATCGCGTCCAGCCCGCCGCCGGCGACCGTGAGGTGCGTGGCGTCGACCCCGTCGGCCCGCAGCCGGGCGCGCGCGAGGTCCGCGAGCGCGGGCAGGACCACCTCGTCCGGCGCGGACGCCTCCGTCCACCCGAGCCGCTCCGGGTCCAGGCGCGGGAGCAGGTCGGCGTCCGGCTGGCCGGAGGAGAGGTCGACGACGCCCGCGGGGACGGCCGCGCCGACGCTGCGCCCGCCGAGCGCGGGACGGGGCCGCACGCGCGTGCCGTTGCGTCCGTGCGTCTCGATCAGCCCGCGCGCGGCGGCGGCCTTGTAGGCGCTGGCCACGGTGCCCGGGGCGACGCCCAGCTCCGTCGCGAGCGCCCGGACGGTCGGGACGAGGTCGCCGGCCACCAGCCCGCCCTCGCGGATCGTGGACTCGATCGAGGTGAGGATCTCGGTTGCCGTGCGGCCGGTGAGTCGATACCGTTCTGTCACAATCAAACGATTGTACTAGATCAATTGAGCTACGGAGCACGGCGTGACGACCGAGAGCTACACCCCGACCGCGCGGACGACCCCGTCCCGGCTGCGGGAGCGCGTCTCCTACGACCGCGAGGCGGTCCACGCCGCGCTCGACGAGGCGGTGCTGTGCCACCTCGCCTTCGTCGTCGACGGTGCGCCGGTGGTGCTGCCCCAGCTCCACGCCCGCGTCGGCGAGACCCTCTACCTGCACGGCTCGACCGGCGCCCGGGTCCTGCGTCACGCGCTGGCCGACGGGATCGACGTCTGCGTCACCGTCACCCACCTGGACGGGCTCGTGCTGGCGCGGTCGGCCTTCCACCACTCGGCGAACTACCGCTGCGTCGTGGTCCACGGCCGTGCGGAGGTCGTCACCGACCCGGTGGAGAAGGACGCGGCGCTGCGGCACCTCGTCGACGCGGTGGTGCCCGGCCGGTCCGACCACGTCCGGGGTCCGAGCCGCCGGGAGCTGGCGGCGACGACGGTCCTGCGCCTCGACCTCGTCGACGTCTCGTACAAGAGCCGGTCCGGCCCGCCCGGCGACGACGAGGAGGACCTCGGCTCGCCCTGGTGGGCGGGCGTCCTGCCGCTGGCCAACGCCGTCCCCGCGGTGCCCGTCCCCGCCCCCGACCTCACGCCCGGCCTCGCGGTCCCCGGGCACGTGAGCGGCTGGTCGCGGGGCTGAGCCACGCGCCGGGTCGGGAACGTCGGCCCGCCTGGCTACGGTGTCCCGCGTGCACGAGCCGATCACCCGGTGGACCCGGCCCCGCCGCTCTCGCCGTGGTGGTGGCTGCTGCCGCCCGTCGCGTCCGTCGAGCGGCACCGGCGCCCGGGCGAGCACGGTCGTGCGGGTCCCGCGGACGCCCGCGCCGGTGCCGGCCGGGTGTCGTCCCGCGGCCGTCGGAGGGGCAGCGTGAGCGGGGTGGCCCCCGGGCCCGGCGGGGCCGGTGGTCCCGAGGAGCTCGACGCGCTCGTCGACCGGGTGCCGGTCGGCTGGAGCGAGGTCGCGTACGACGGTCGCCGCTGGGGCCTGACGCGCACCGACCGCGCGGCCGGCGGGACCACGTCGATCTACGCCGAGGAGCTGGGCGGCGCGGGGTGCGTCAGCGCCAACGTCTGGCGCACCCGCACCGGGCGGGTGCTGCGCCCCTGCGAGATGCCCGCGGAGCGCGTGCTCGACTTCCTCCGCGGTTGGACCGACGGCCCCGGGGCGGGGACGCCGTGACCGACCGGACCTGGCGCGGGGTCGCGCCGGCCATGCTCATGGTCGCGTGGGGCGGCAACCACTTCTCGCCGCTGCTGCTGCTCTACCGGGCGGTCGAGCGCTACTCCGCCGTCGAGGTGGACCTCTTCTTCGCCTTCTACATCCTCGGGCTCGTGCCCGGGTTCCTGCTCGCCGGCCCGTCGTCCGACCGGTTCGGGCGGCGACCGCTCGTCGTGGCCGCGCTGGCGCTCGGCGTCGTGGGCAGCGTCGTGCTCGCCCTCGGGGCCGCGAACCCGGCGGCGCTGTGCGCGGGCCGGCTGGTCAGCGGCCTGAGCGTCGCCTCGGTCATGGTGGCCGGGACGACCTGGGTCAAGGAGCTCTCGGCGGCGGCCCCGCCCCCGGTCCGCGCGCGCCGGGCGGCCCTGACGCTGACGGTGGGGTTCGGCATCGGCGCCGCCGCCGGCGGTGGGCTGGCCCAGTGGGGCCCGCAGCCGACCCTGCTCCCCTACGCCGTGCAGGTGCTCCTGTCGCTGGCGGCCGCGGTGCCGCTGGCCCGCACGCCCGAGACCCGGCCGCGCGGCGTCCTCCCGGTCCGCCGGCTGCGCGACGAGCTGCACCTGCCGGCCGCGAGCCGCCCCCGCTTCCTCCGGGTGGTGCTGCCGATGGCGCCGTGGGTCTTCGGTGCGCCGGCGCTCGCCTTCGTCGTGGGTCCCGCCCTGGTCGCCGCGCGCACGGGCGCGTACACGATCGCGTACGCCGCGCTCGCGGCCGTCGCCACGCTCGCCCTGGGGGCCGGCGTCCAGCCGTTCCTCCCGCGGCTGGGGCAGCGGGTCCACGGGCGTCAGTCCGTCGTCGGCCTGGCCCTCGTCGTCGTGGGCACGCTGCTGCTGGCCCTCGACGTCGCGCTGGGATCGGTGGCACTGGCGCTGCTGGCCGCCGCGCTGCTGGGGACGGCGTACGGCATCTGCATCCTCACCGGGCTGGTGGAGACCCAGGCCCTCGCCGACCCCGAGCGGGTCGCCGGGCTCACCGGCGTCTACTACTCGCTGATCTACGTCGGGTTCGTGCTGCCCGCCGTGCTCTCCGGGCTGTCGGCCGTGGCCCCGGAGGCCTGGCTGCTCGTGCTCGTCGCGCTCGCCGCGGCCGCCTGCGCGCTCGCCGTCGAGCGGGGCCTGCGGACGACGACGCCGCCGGCGTGAGCCACGGTTCTCACGGCCCGACGCGATCGTCCGTGGACCGCTCCTGCCGCTGCACGCCGGACACTCCTGACGCCCGCGCCGACCGCCCAGCCGGGCCGGTCAGCCCCGCCGCAGCACCCGCCGGCGCACCGGCTGCCCGATCAGCTCCGCCACCAGCACCGCGGCCGCGATCGCCAGGCCACGGGCCCCGGCGTCGACGATGCTGACCAGCCCCGCGGACGGCTGGCCCGTGCTGAGCTCGAGCAGGCCGGTGTAGAGGGTGAGGCCCGGCAGGAGGGACAGGATGCCGGGGACGACCACCATCATCGGCAGCGCGCGCTGGGCGTTGGCCAGGACGTAGCCGCTGATGCCGACGACGAACGCCGCGCAGGCGTAGCCGGGGACCCCGACCACGCCGACGGCCTGGACGACGGCGAGCACGAGCATGCCGAGGGCACCCGTGAGCGCAGCGGCCGGCAGCAGCCGGTAGGGCGTGTAGTAGGTGATGGCCGCGGCCGTCGCCGCGACCCCGGCGGAGGCGACGCGCACCGGCAGCGCGTCGAGGCCGAGGGCGGTCGGGTTCACGGACATGTCGACGCCGAAGGCCCGGCTCAGCGCCAGGCCGAGCGCGACCCCGCCGACCAGGCCCGAGACGACCAGCAGCACCTCGAAGACCCGGGCGGTCCCGGTGACGAGGTAGCCGCTGAGCGCGTCGCGGACGCCGTTGACCAGCAGCCCCCCGGGCAGCAGCACGACGATGCTGCCGGCCACGACGAGCGCCGGGGTGCCCTGCGCGCCGAGCGCGGTCGTGGTCGCCGCGGCCAGCGTCGCCACCAGGCCGCCGACGACGTTGAGGTAGAAGGTCGGCACCCGGTGCCCGGCGAGCCAGCGGCCGACGAGGTCGATGAGCATCGCCGTGGTGGCCACGACCAGCGCGGCCGCCCAGCCGCCGCCCAGCTGGACGAGGATCGCGGCGGCGAGCAGCCCGCGGGCGGCGGTCACCGCGTTGTTGCCGTACGGGTGCGGGCGCCGCTCGATCTCGGACAGCCGCTCGAAGGCGGCCTCGCGGTCGAGCTGCCCGCCGGCGAGGGCGACGAGCAGCTGGTGGGTGTCGGCGAGGCGCGAGTGGTCGTCGCTGCGCTGGCGGACCACGCTGACCGACGTCAGCGGCGGACGTCCGGGGTCGGGGCGCACGGAGACGACGATCGAGGTGAAGGTGACGTCGACCTCCGGGTGCGGCAGGCCCATGGCCAGCGCCGCCGCCCGGATGGAGCCCTCGACGTCGTCGATCGACGCGCCGCGGGCGAGCATCACCGCACCGACACGGTGCGCGAAGTCGAAGGAACGCTGCTGCTCGGCGTCCTCCGGCGCGGGCAGCGGGCGCTGCACGTCCCAGAGGCCGAGGGGCGGCACCGCGTGGATCAGGGTCGGCGGGTCGTCGTCGGCCCAGACGCGGTTGACCTGCTGCCGCAGCCGGCGCCACCGCTCCTGCCCCGGCTGGTCCTCCCAGGACACGACCACCCCTCGCTGCCGACGCCCGCGGCCGGCTGGCACCCGGGCCCGTCGATGCTCCGTCGCGGCTCGCTCGCTGTCAACCGCGGACCCGCGGTCGTCAGACGCAGCCGGGGGGACGTGCGCGGTCCCGCCGGTCCGTCCGGGGCCGCCGACCGGTCACGGCTCGGGCTCGGTGCCCGTGCGGTTCCTTGACCCCTCCGGTCGGCCCGCCTAGGTTGTCGCGTCGGCGGACGAAGGAGCCTGGGTGTCGGACGGGAGACAGCGGCCGGGCGGCCCGGGGGCGTCGGCCGGGCTCCTCGTGGTGGAGCGCCACGGGCTGCAGGACTTCGCGACCCGCGACCACCTCGTGGGCCGGGCCGTCTGCGCGGACCCGGTCGACGCCCGGCACCGCGACCTCCTCCCCGACCGGACCGACGGCGACAGCGACGGAAACGGCGACGCCGAAGGCGTCCGGCACCGTGCCGCGGAGGAGCTGGAGGACGCGGCCCGTGCCGCGCTCACACTCGGCGTCGACGTGGTCGTCGGCGCGCAGGGCTGAGGGGCCGCACGATCACGACCGACCACGGCGAGGGGCGGGTCGTCCTCGTCCCCGCCGAGCGGCTCGCCGGCTGGCTGACGCGGTTCGCCGAGCGGCACGGCCCGCTCTCCACCGACTCGGCCGCCTCCGAGGTCGTCGTCTCCGCCCCGGACGGGGCCGTCGCCGTCGTCGAGGTCCCGTTCCCGCCGCTGCGCCCGGTGCCCGGGGTGACCGGGCCCCGGCCGCTCGTGGAGCACGTGCTCCTCGAGCGCAGGGTCGGCGCCGTCCTCGTGCGCAAGGGCGGGTACGCCGTCGGCTGGTTCGAGGGCCGGCGGCTGCAGGGCTCGAAGGTCGGCAGCGGCTACGTCCAGGGCCGCACCAAGGCGGGCGGGTGGTCCCAGCAGCGCTACGCCCGCCGCCGCGAGAACCAGACGGCGCAGGCGTACGCCGAGGCCGCGGACGTCGTCGCGACCGTCCTCCTCCCCCACGCCGCCCAGCTGGTGGCCGTGGTGGGGGGCGGCGACGGCGTCGGCGTGCAGGCCGTGCTCGGCGACCGGCGGCTCACCGCGCTGCGGGCGCTCCTGCAGCCCCGCGTGCTGCCCACGCCGGACCCGCGGCTGCGGGTCCTGCAGACCTTCGGCGACCAGCTCCGCGAGGTCCGGATCACCCTGAACGCCCAGGCCTGAGCGCCCGGGTCTCGGTCCCGGGCGCTACGACGAGGGGACCAGGAGGGTGGAGACCGCCTCCCGGCTGGTGACGCCCGGCAGCTGGAGGGTGAGCTCGGCGCCGCCCCCGGGCGCGCGGCCCGCGCGCACGCTGCCGCCGATCTCGTCCATCGTCTTGGCCACGATGGCCAGGCCGAGCCCGGTGCCCTTGGTCGTGCGCCCGGACTCGCCGCGGAAGAAGCGGTCGAAGACGTAGGGCAGGTCGGCGTCGGGGATCCCGGGGCCCTGGTCGGAGACCTGGAGGCGGTTGCCCTCGAGGCGGACGCGGACCGTCGCGCCGTCCGGGCTCCACTTGACCGCGTTGTCGAGCAGGTTGGTCACGGCCCGGCGCAGGGAGTCGGCGTTCGCCACGACGAAGAGCGGCTGGAGCTCCACGTCGAAGGTCACGCCCTGGGCCCGCCGCTCCACGCGCTCGATCGCGCTGCGGACGACGTCACCGACGTCCAGCGGCTCCAGGGCGAGGGCGGAGTCGTCACGGGCGACGTGCACGAGGTCGCCGATCATCTCCTCCAGCTCACCGAGCTGGCCCTGGACGTCGGCCAGCACCACTGCCTTCTGCTCCTCGCTCAGCCGGTTGCGCCGGAGGTCGGTGGCGAGCAGGTCGACGTTCGTCCGCAGGCTGGTGAGCGGGGTGCGCAGCTCGTGCCCGGCGTCGGCGACCAGCCGGGACTGGCGCTCACGCGCCTTGGTCAGGGAGGCGAGCATCAGGTTGAACGACCCGGCCATGGTCACCAGGTCGCCCTTGGCGTAGCGGACCGAGACGGGCTGGAGGTCCTGGGTGGCGGTGACGTGCTCCATCGCCTCGGTGAGCTGACGCATCGGGCGGAGGCCGGACGTCCCGACCAGCACGCCGGCGACGCCGGCGGCGAGGACCCCGGCCAGGCAGATCGCGCCGAGCACGACGCGCTGCACCTCGAGCACGCGCAGGACGGGGTCGAGCGGGCGCCCGACCAGGAGCGCGTACGCCGTGCCCGGCAGCGGGACGGCGACGACCGCGTACCAGCGACCGTCCTCGGTGCGCCCGGTGCGCTGGACGACCGCGCCCCCGGCGGCCACCGCGAGGTCGCGCGGCTCGACGACGAGCGAGGCCTGCTCCCCCGGCGTGCGCAGCACGGCGCCCGAGGCGTCGACGGCCTCGACCACGACGAGCCCCGGCTGCCGGAGCTGGGCCGACAGCGTGCCGCTGCCGGTGATCGAGCGCGACGCCGGGCCGGTCAGGTCCCGGGCGATCCCGAGGGCGATCTCCTGGGAGGTGCCCACGAGGGTCGCGCGGAGCGCGAAGTACCCGACCCCGCTGCACAGGACCACGGCGAGCGCCACGGCGACCGTGGTCAGCAGCGACACCCGCCGCTGCATGGGGTGGTCCCAGAGGAACCTCAGCGTCTTCACCGTGCACCCTCCCCGTGGACCCCGGAGCCGCGGACGAGGCGTGCCGACAGGGCCTGGCTCTGCTGAACCAGCATAAGCAGCGACTCAACGCGTCGTCAGAGTTCCTCAGGTCACGCGACCCCTCGGCCCTCCTTCCGCACGCGTGTTCGCCTTCGGAGGACGGCGGGAATGGATCAGCCGGAGCCGGCCTTGAGCGGGTGTCGCTCAACCACGTCTGAGCGGCCCGAACGGAGGCTTGACCCAGTGACGACCACCGAACTCCCCGTCCTCTTCCTCAACGACCTCGTCGTCCTCCCGGGCATGGTCGTGCCGGTCGAGCTCGACGACGCGACCCGGGCGGCGGTCGACGCCGCCCGCGCGCACAGCGACGACACCCTGCTCGTCGCCCCCCGTCTCAGTGACCGCTACGCCTCGTACGGCGTCGTCGCCTCGATCGTCCAGCTCGGCCGCCTGCAGAGCGGCGAGCCCGCCGCGGTGCTCAAGGCCGACCGCCGCGTGCGCATCGGCTCCGGGGTCCCCGGGCCCGGTACCGCGCTGTGGATCGAGGCCGAGGAGCTCGACCCGACCTTCGAGACCGACGAGATCCGTGCGCTGGCCGAGGAGTACCGCCACCTGCTCGTCGCGACCCTCCAGCGCCGCGACGCCTGGCAGGTCATCGACACCGTCAACAAGGTGACCGACCCCAGCGGCCTCGCCGACCTGGCCGGCTACGCCTCGTGGCTGTCCGACGAGCAGAAGCGTGAGCTGCTCGAGACCCCGTACGTGGCCGACCGGCTGCGCGTGCTCGTCGAGTGGGTCACGAACCACATCGCCGAGACCGAGGTCAACGACAAGATCGCCGACGACGTCCGCGAGGGCATGGAGAAGAGCCAGCGCGAGTTCCTGCTGCGCCAGCAGCTCGGGGCCATCCGCAAGGAGCTCGGCGAGGACGAGCCCGAGGGCGCCGACGACTACCGGGGCCGCGTCGAGGCCGCCGACCTCCCCGACGACGTCCGTAGGGCCGCGTTGCGCGAGGTCGGCAAGCTCGAGCGCTCCAGCGACCAGAGCCCCGAGTCCGGCTGGATCCGGACCTGGCTCGACACCGTCCTCGACCTGCCCTGGACGACGAGGACGACCGACTCCACCGACATCGCCGGTGCGCGCGAGGTCCTCGACGCCGACCACCACGGCCTCGAGGACGTCAAGGACCGCATCGTCGAGTACCTCGCCGTCCGCGCCCGCCGCTCCCAGCGCGGCCTGGAGCTCGTGGGCGGGCGTGGTTCGGGCGCCGTGATGGTGCTCGCCGGTCCCCCCGGGGTCGGCAAGACCTCGCTCGGCGAGTCCGTCGCCCGCGCCCTCGGGCGGAAGTTCGTCAGGGTCGCCCTCGGCGGCGTGCGTGACGAGGCCGAGATCCGCGGCCACCGCCGTACGTACGTCGGCGCGCTGCCCGGACGCATCGTCCGCGCGATCAGCGAGGCGGGTTCGATGAACCCGGTCGTGCTGCTCGACGAGATCGACAAGGTCGGCTCCGACTACCGGGGCGACCCCAGCTCGGCGCTGCTGGAGGTGCTCGACCCGGCGCAGAACCACACGTTCCGCGACCACTACCTCGAGGTCGACCTCGACCTCTCCGACGTGCTGTTCCTCGCCACGGCGAACGTGGTCGAGAACATCCCCCAGCCCCTGCTCGACCGCATGGAGCTGGTCACGCTCGACGGCTACACCGAGACCGACAAGGTCGCCATCGCCCGCGACTTCCTGCTGCCCCGCCAGCTGGAGCGGGCAGCGCTGACCGCCGACGAGGTGCAGGTCGACGACGAGGCCCTGCGCGAGGTCGCGGCCGACTACACCCACGAGCCCGGCGTGCGCCAGCTCGAGCGGCTGCTGGCCAAGGCGCTCCGCAAGGCGACGACGCGGCTCGCCACGTCCGGGGAGCAGGAGGTCCCGCTGCGGATCACCAGGGCCAACCTGCGCGAGTTCCTCGGACGTCCGCGCTTCACCCCGGAGGCGCACGAGCGGACCTCGGTCCCCGGCGTGGCCACCGGGCTCGCGGTCACGGGCATGGGTGGCGACACCCTGTTCATCGAGGCCGGCGCGCTGCCGGCGTCGGAGGGTTCGAAGGGCGGCGGCCTGACGCTGACCGGCCAGCTCGGTGACGTCATGAAGGAGTCGGCCCACATCGCCCTCTCCTACGTCCGGGCTCACGCCGAGCAGCTCGGGATCACCGACCCGAGCGTGCTCGACCGGCCGATCCACGTGCACGTGCCGGCGGGTGCCGTCCCCAAGGACGGTCCCTCCGCGGGTGTCACGATGGTCACCGCGCTGACCTCGATGGCCACCGGACGCCCGGTGCGCGGCGAGGTGGGCATGACCGGCGAGGTGACGCTGAACGGCCGTGTCCTCCCGATCGGCGGGCTCAAGCAGAAGCTGCTCGCCGCTCAGCGGGCGGGGCTGACGACCGTGTTCGTGCCGCAGCGCAACGCCCCGGACCTCGACGAGGTGCCGAGCGAGGTGACCGACGCGGTGGAGGTCGTGCTCACGACCGACGTCGCCGAGCTGGTCGTCGCCGCGCTCGAGCCGGCGTCAGGCACGGCCACGGCCGTGGTCGCCGGGGCCGCCTGAGCCGGCGAACCGCGCCCCCGGCGCGCGCTCCGGGGGCGCCGGGCCCCGGTGCAGGCAGCACCACCAGGTGATCGCGTCGTCGCGTCACTCGCTCATCGAACAACACGGTGCTAGACTTCCCTCCGCGAGCGGGTAGTACGTCGGAGGAACTACCAGGCTTCGAGACGTGGACGGGGGTCCTGCGAGCTTCCGTCGGGGGATGGCTCACAGGCCCCGTTCTGCGACCAGGCCCAGGACCCGACCCGATGTCAGACATCCCGCCCCGTGAGGAGCCCTCCATCACCGAGGACGACGTCCTGCGCACCGCCGTCCGCAACCTCCGTGAGCTGATCCTGGCCGGCGAGTACTACCGGCAGGCCGTCTCGGAGGCCATCGGGCTGGGTACCACCGAGACCCAGGCGCTGTCCTACCTCGCCGTCCACGGGGAGAGCGGGCAGTCGGTCCTCGCCCGCGACCTCGGCCTCACCAGCAGCGCCTCCACCTCGCTGGTGGACCGCCTGGAGCGCCAGGGCGTCGCGGAGCGCATCCGCCACCCGCACGACCGTCGTCGACTGATCGTGCGGCTCACCGACCGGGGCCGTGCCGTCGTCGACGAGAGCTACACCTGGCTGGCCTCGACGCTCGAGCAGGTGGACCCGGACGAGCTGGAGAGCGTCTCCGCGTCATTGGCCTTCCTCGCCCGCGACCTGAAGACGCGCACCGCGGCGCGGCAGGCCGCGGGCTGGCGGGGCCTCACCCACGCCCTGCCCGCCTGACCCCCGGCCGTACGAGGCCGCATCCCTCGACCGGACGATGACTCGACGACCGGTCTGCCCGACCGTCGAGCGACCGCGTGCTAGCGTCGGACCCGCAAGCAGGTAGTACGTCGGAGGAACTACCGCGCTTCGGTCCGGCTCGTGAGCTCGACACCCTCGGGTGGCGGTTCGAGGTCTGACCGGCCGCAGCACCCGACCGACGCCTCACCGGCGTCCCTGCACCCTGGAGCCTCCTTGTCCTCCCCCTCGGTCATGGCGGACGCCGTCCGCAACCTGCGCATGATGATCTTGGCCGGCGAGCGCTACCGTCAGGCCTTCGCGGGGGCCATCGGGCTCGGCACGACCGAGAGCCAGGCGCTCTCCTACCTGGCGGTGCACGGGGCCAGCGGCCAGACCACGCTCGCCCGCGACCTCGGCCTGACCAGCAGCGCCTCCACCGCCCTCGTCGACCGGCTCGAGCGGCAGGGCGTCGCCGAGCGCGTGCGCCACTCGCACGACCGTCGACGGACGACCGTGCACCTGACCGAGCGCGGCCTGCTCATGGTCGCGGAGAGCCAGCGGTGGCTGGCCGAGACGCTGGCGCGGGTCGACGAGGACGAGCTCGAGAAGGTCTCCGCCTCCCTCGCCTTCGTCGCGACCACCCTGCAGAGCCGCACGGCTGCGGGCCCCGAGCACGACTGGGCGAACCTCACGCACGCGCTACCGGCCTAGCAGCCCGGAGGTTGTCATATCCCGGCTATGGCCGCATGAGGACACCCGAAACTGAGGATGGCGCTCAGTTCGTGCCCTAGAGTCATTCATGGCGGACGGGGGTGATGAACCCCCGAGCATCATCCTCGTCCGCCACACCGGGAAGCCCGTCCTGACCTGAACCCCCGAGCAGGTCGGAGCGGGCTTCTCGTGTGCTCGGGGCCGGGCCGCCGGCGCGCGCACCGCGGATCCCGGGTCGACAGGCTCGGGGGAGTCCGGTCCTCAGCGCGAGGCCGACCTCCTGCCGCCCACCGGCGCGCTCCCCCGTCGCTCAGACCGCGGACCCGGTGCCGCTCGGCTCCGCGTGGTCCTCGTCCCAGCGGGACCTCACCAGGCTCGCCACGGCCGTGACGAGCAGCGTGCCGACGATGACGAGCAGCGAGAGCCAGATGGGGATCTCCACGCTGAACGGGAGACCGAGGGTCTCGTCGAGGTGGTACTCGTGCATCGCGTGGAAGACCAGCTTGACGCCGATGAAGGCGAGGATGACCGAGAGGCCCAGGGAGAGGTAGACCAGCTTGCGCAGCAGGCCGCCCAGGAGGAAGTAGAGCTGGCGCAGGCCCATCAGCGCGAAGACGTTGGCGGTGAAGACCAGGTACGGCTCCTGCGTCAGCCCGTAGATGGCCGGGATGGAGTCGAGGGCGAAGAGCAGGTCGGTGCTGCCGAGCGCGACGATCACGATGAACATCGGCGTGATCAGCCGGCGTCCGTCGCGCTTGACCGTCAGGTGCGGGCCCTCGAAGTCCTCGGTCGACGGCAGCCGGCGGCGTACGAGGCGCAGCAGCGCGTTGTCCGGCGCCTCGTCCTCGTCGTCGTGACTGCGGTACTCCAGGACCAGGCGGACCGCGGTGTAGAGCAGGAAGGCGCCGAAGATGAAGAAGACCCAGCTGAAGCGGTCGATGGCCGCGGCCCCCACGGCGATGAAGATCCCGCGGAAGATCAGCGCGAGCACGATGCCCACGAGCAGCGCGAACTGCTGCAGCTCCCTCGGCACCTTCAGCTTGGCCATGATGATGAGGAAGATGAAGAGGTTGTCGACCGAGAGGCTGTACTCGGTCAGCCACCCGGCGAAGAACTCGCCCGCGTAGCGGGGGCCGGAGACCCCCCAGACCCCGAGGCCGAAGACGACGGCCAGGCCGACGAAGACGCCGATCGCGATGCCGGCCTCCCGCATCGAGGGCTCGTGCGGCCGACGACCGATGACGAAGATGTCGACAGCGAGGATCGCGACCATGATCGCGATGGTCGCGGCCCAGGCGTAACCATGGACGTCCAACTCAGGAGCCTCCGAGACGGGTGTGAGAGCGCGCAGATACGTCTCGGAGGTCTCTTCCGCCAGGTTCGCTGACCGGCGGCACCGGGCCCCGATGGACCGTGCTGACGATGCCGTCGCGGGGGAATACTCCCCTCCAACACCGAAGTATGGCAGCCGGGCCGGTGGCCGACCAAAAGCACGAACGGGCCGGCAGGAGCGAGACCCGGCGCCGACGCGGCCGCTGTCCCCCGCCCACCGGCCTCGTCCGGGGCGGGCCGTCTAGCGGTTGGCCTCCACCATCTGGCGCAGCTCCTTCTTGAGCTCGGAGACCTCGTCGCGGATCCGCGCGGCGACCTCGAACTGCAGGTCGGCGGCCGCGGTGTGCATCTGCTCGGTGAGCTGCTGCACGAGGTCGGCGAGGTCGCCCGCCGGCATGCCCGCCGTCTTGCGGATGTCGGCGGCCTCGCGCCCGAGGGAGGGCACCGGCGACTTGCCCTTGCCGCGCTGCCGGCCGGACGCACCGGAACCGCCGGAGAGCAGCGAGTCGGTGTCGGCGTCCTCGCGCGCGAGCATCTCGGTGATGTCGGCGATCTTCTTCTGCAGCGGCTTGGGGTCGATGCCGTGCTCGACGTTGTAGGCGACCTGCACCTCGCGACGGCGGTTGGTCTCGTCGATCGCCGCGGCCATCGAGTCGGTGATCGAGTCGGCGTACATGTGCACCTCGCCGGAGACGTTGCGCGCCGCGCGGCCGATCGTCTGGATGAGGCTCTTCGCGCTGCGGAGGAAGCCCTCCTTGTCGGCGTCGAGGATCGACACCAGCGACACCTCCGGGAGGTCGAGGCCCTCGCGCAGCAGGTTGATGCCGACCAGGACGTCGTACTCCCCCAGCCGCAGCTCGCGCAGCAGGGCGATGCGCTGCAGGGTGTCCACCTCGGAGTGCAGGTAGCGCGTGCGCACCTTGTTCTCCAGCAGGTAGTCGGTGAGGTCCTCGGCCATCTTCTTGGTCAGGGTCGTCACCAGCACGCGTTCGCCGCGCTCGGCGCGCAGCCGGATCTCCCCGATCAGGTCGTCGATCTGGCCCGAGGTCGGCTTGACCACGACCTGCGGGTCGACGAGCCCGGTCGGGCGGATCAGCTGCTCGACGTAGCCGTCGCCGCGGGCGAGCTCGTAGTCGCCGGGCGTGGCCGACAGGTACACCGTCTGGCCGATCCGCTCGACGAACTCCTCGAAGCGCAGCGGCCGGTTGTCCATCGCGCTGGGCAGGCGGAAGCCGTGGTCGACCAGCGTGCGCTTGCGCGACATGTCGCCCTCGTACATGCCGCCGATCTGGGGCACGGTCACGTGCGACTCGTCCACGACCAGGAGGAAGTCCTCGGGGAAGTAGTCGAGCAGGGTGTTCGGCGCCGTGCCCGGCCCGCGGCCGTCCATGTGCCGCGAGTAGTTCTCGATGCCCGAGCAGGTGCCGATCTGGCGCATCATCTCGATGTCGTAGGTCGTGCGCATCCGCAGGCGCTGGGCCTCGAGGAGCTTGTGCTGCGACTCCAGCTGCGCCAGGCGCTCGGCGAGCTCGGTCTCGATGTCGCGGATCGCCCGCTCCATCCGCTCCGGACCGGCGATGTAGTGGCTGGCCGGGAAGACGTAGACCTCGGTGTCCTCGGTGACGACCTCGCCCGTGACCGGGTGCATCGTCGAGAGCTTCTCGATCTCGTCGCCGAAGAACTCCACGCGGACGGCGAGCTCCTCGTACATCGGGAACACCTCGAGGGTGTCGCCGCGCACCCGGAACGTCCCGCGCGTGCCCGCGAGGTCGTTGCGGGCGTACTGGATGCCCACCAGCCGGCGCAGCAGGGCGTCGCGGTCGACCTCGTCCCCGACCCGCAGCCGCACCATCCGGTCGACGTACTCCTGCGGGGTGCCCAGGCCGTAGATCGCCGACACCGTCGCGACGACGATGACGTCCCGCCTCGTCAGCAGCGAGTTGGTCGCCGAGTGCCGGAGCCGCTCGACCTCCTCGTTGAGCGAGGAGTCCTTCTCGATGTAGGTGTCGGTCTGGGGGACGTACGCCTCGGGCTGGTAGTAGTCGTAGTAGGAGACGAAGTACTCCACCGCGTTGTGCGGGAAGAACTGCCTCAGCTCGTTGGCGAACTGCGCGGCCAGCGTCTTGTTGGGCTGCATGACCAGCACCGGTCGCTGGACCCGCTCGGTGAGCCAGCCGATGGTCGCGGTCTTGCCGGTGCCCGTGGCGCCGAGCAGCACGACGTCCTGCTCGCCGGCCCGGACGCGTCGCTCGAGGTCCTCGATCGCCGTCGGCTGGTCGCCGGAGGGCTGGAAGTCGGCCTCCATCGAGAAGGGGGCGACCGTGCGCTGCAGGTCGGTGATCGGACGCATGCGCCGAGCCTACTGAGGGGCACCGACAGAAGCGTCGCTCTCGTGACGGCACCCGGTCCGCCCGGTTGCGTCGCTCTCCGGGCGCCCGGCCTCCGGGCGCCCGGGAGAGCGGTCAGCCGGCGGCCTGCGTCTCGAGCATGCTCGCCGACATCGAGGTGAAGTCCTTCTGCAGGGCCTCCTGGTCGGTCGAGGAGGGGAAGGCCACCGTGCCGACGACGGTGACGCCGTCGGACTCCCGCACCGAGACGATGCTGACGAGCAGCAGCGCGCTGGAGCCCTGGCCGCCGCTGACGGTGACCTTGGCGCTGCAGCTGGCCGCGCTCAGCTTGTCGGTGCCGACGTCGGCCGTCTTGGGCTCGGAGAACGTGCCGCCGCCCTCGCCCTCGGCCAGCTGCTTGTGCCAGGCGGTGCAGACCTGGCCGGGGTTGCTGCCCGTGGCCAGCTCGACGGTCTGGCCGATGTAGACGTTCTTGCTGTCCCTCAGCTGGGCCAGGGAGGCGGTCTGCTTGCGGACGTCCCAGCCGTCGGCAGCCACGAGCGTCACGCCGTGGCCGAGGTCGAGGCTCTTGCCGCCCGACCCGCCACCGCCGGATCCGGGGCTGGAGGAGCTGCTCGGCTCGCTCGACGGCGAGGACGACGAGCTGGGCTCGGACGACGGCTCGTCCGGCGGCGGGGTCTGCGGGCCCGGGGTGATGGTCGTGTCGGGCACGTCCTTGTCGCCCGAGCTCAGGCCGATGACGATGCCGCCGATCGCGACCAGGGCGACCACGGCGGCGACGACGATCCCGATCAGCAGCAGCGGGCTCTTCCTCCTCGGCCCGCCCCCGCCGGGACCGGAGTGGCGGTGGCCCTGCGGCGGGCCGTAGCCGGGCTGGCCGCCCTGCTGCGGGTAGCCGCCCTGGGGTCCGTAGCCGCCCTGCTGCGGGTAGCCGCTCTGCTGGGGGTAGCCGCCCTGGGGTCCGTAGCCGCCCTGCTGCGGGTAGCCTCCCGGGGGTCCGTAGCCCTGCTGGCCGCCCTGCGGCGGGTAGCCGCCCTGCGGCCCGTACCCGCCCTGCTGGGGGTGGCCGCCCTGACCGGAGGGCTGGCCCTGCCCGGGACGTCCCTGCGACTCGCTCATGCCTGCTCCTCCCCGTCCTGGCCGCGTCCCTGGCCGGGGGCCGCGGTCGCACCCCCGCCCGCGTCGGGTACCGGACTCCCCCGGTGCACCGTGACCGTCTCCTCGCCCGGCGCGGCGGCGGTGGCCACCGCGACGCGGGACCGGACGCCGTTCGCCGTGGCCGCGACGGCCGTGCCGCACGCGGCGCAGAAGGCCGCGCCCGGCTGCAGGGGCATCTCGCACTGGGAGCAGAAGTCGAGCTCGCCGTCCGGACCCACCCCGGCCGTCCGGGCGGCGTGCTCCAGCGCGGCCTCCATGAGCCCGGTGTGCAGCACCACGCGCAGCCGCAGGATCAGGACGCCCAGGACGAGCAGGCCCCACACGATGCCGAGCAGGACGCCGAGCGTCGCGTCGCCGAGGAAGGAGAAGAGGTAGACGCCGGCGGAGTAGGCGATGTTCGCGACGACCGCCAGGATCACCGCGCGGACGTAGCGGGGCGTGAAGCCGTCGTAGCCGCGGCCCAGGCCGGAGAACTCGGCACAGGCCAGGCCCGTCGCGGTGCCCATGATCAGCGGCTTGACGAAGCCCTCGAGGAAGACCAGCGACACCCACAGGCCCGGGTCGGACTGCTGGAGCCCACCGGTCAGCAGCGCCCAGTGGCGCACGAGCGTGTCGAAGGTGGCGTACCCGACGCCGCTGACGACGCCGAAGGTCAGGCCGTCCATCAGGTCGTCGAACTGCGGACGGCTGGCCAGCAGCACCGGGCCGACCTGGCGGATCGCCTCACCGACCACCGGGGCCAGCAGGGCGACGATCAGGAAGGTGCCGAGCGCGGGCGCCCCGCTGCCGGTGCCCTCGTACGCCGGCGCGGCGAGGGGCACCGGCCCGCGCAGCAGCGTCCAGACGACGGTCCAGAGGATCGCGAGCACCCCGGTGAGGGCGAAGGCGAGCCCGGTGACCGGGATCGGCTCGTCCTCCCAGAGGTTCACGTCGTACATGTAGACGATGTAGACGATCGGGACGGCGAAGGCGGCCACCAGCACCGCGATCGGCATGGCCCCGAAGATGGCGGCGACCAGCGCGACGACGAGCGCGATCGTCAGCGCCACGCGGTAGGTCTGGGGGCGTTGCCCCGAGCCGCGCGGCATGATCGAGGAGACGAGCGCGAAGGACGCGACCGGCTCGTCGGGGCGTGCCGCGAAGGAGCGGCGCCGACCCGCGTCCTGCCCGCGGCGGTCGTCACCGCACTGCGCGCAGAAGTGCGCGGTCTCGGGGACCTGCGCGTGGCAGCGTGGACACTCCATCGGGGTCCTCCTCGGCCTGACCCGGCCAGGGTCCTCGGGGCGGGACCAGCCCGTGACCGGACCGGTTTCGGCACGGAGTATGGCAGTCCCCGGAGTCACCGCGGGCGGATTCGCGCCCACAGCCGGTCGACGTGTCGCACGAGGTCGGCGGGCGTGCCGCTGTTGTCGATGACCACGTCCGCGGCCGCCAGCCGCTCCTCGCGCGCGACCTGCGCGGCGACCCGGGCGTCCGCCGCCGCGGTGTCGAGACCGTCGCGGGCCCGCAGCCGCGCGCGCTGCACGTCGGGGTCCACGTCGACCACGACCACGAGGTCGAACGAGCCCGCCTGCCCGGTCTCGACGAGCAGCGGGATGACGTGGACGACCACCTGGTCGGGGCCGGCGGCCGCCTCGAGCTCCGCGGCACGGGCACGCACGGCCGGGTGGACGATCGCCTCGAGGTCGCGGCGCGCGCGCGTCGCGTCGTCGTCGGCGCCGAAGACGAGCCGGCCGAGGGCCGGGCGGTCGAGCCGTCCGGCGGGGGTCAGCACCCCCGTACCGAACCGTTCGACGACGGCGGCGAGGCCGGGCGTGCCGGGCTCGACGACCTCGCGGGCCAGGACGTCGGCGTCGACCAGCACGGCGCCGTGACCGGCGAGCAGGTCGGCGACCGTGGACTTGCCCGAGGCGATGCCGCCGGTGAGCCCGAGGCGTCGTACGCGTCCGGTCGTCACGCTGCGTGAGCGTAGTGCGTGGGGAGCGGGATCCCCGTCCGTGCGCGGCCCGGGTCCACGGACGCGGGAAGGCCCCGCTCCGACGTGCGGAGCGGGGCCTTCTCGGTGGTGCGGGGTGCTGCTGGTCGATCAGGCGTTGCCGGTGAGCTTCTCCCGCAGGGCCTGCAGGGCCTCGTCCGAGGCCAGCGAACCCTCCGGTGCGGCCGACGCGGGGGACGACGTGGTGCTCGCGCCCCCCGTCGACGCGGTGCTGCTCGGCGCGCTGGACGACGAGGAGTACGTGGACGGCGCCGCTGCTGCGTTGGCACCCTCCTCGGCCTCGACGACCTGCTTCTTGTGCGCCTCCCAGCGCGCGTGCGCCTCGGCGTACTGGGCCTCCCAGGCAGCGCGCTGCTCGTCGTAGCCCTCGAGCCACTCGCCCGTCTCCGGGTCGAAGCCCTCCGGGTACAGGTAGTTGCCCTGCTCGTCGTAGCTCGCCGTCATGCCGTAGAGCGTCGGGTCGAACTCCTCGGAGTTGATGTCGACGCCCTCGTTGGCCTGCTTGAGCGACAGCGAGATGCGGCGACGCTCGAGGTCGATGTCGATGATCTTGACGAGCACCGAGTCGTTGACCTGCACGACCTGCTCGGGGATCTCGACGTGACGCTCGGCGAGCTCGGACACGTGGACCAGGCCCTCGATGCCCTCCTCGACGCGCACGAACGCACCGAAGGGCACCAGCTTGGTGACCTTGCCCGGCACGATCTGCCCGATCTGGTGGGTGCGGGCGAACGCCTGCCACGGGTCTTCCTTGGTCGCCTTCAGCGACAGCGAGACGCGCTCGCGGTCCATGTCGACGTCGAGGACCTCGACCGTGACCTCCTGGCCGACCTCGACGACCTCGGAGGGGTGGTCGATGTGCTTCCAGGACAGCTCCGAGACGTGCACGAGGCCGTCCACGCCACCCAGGTCCACGAAGGCACCGAAGTTGACGATGGAGGACACGACACCCTTGCGGATCTGGCCCTTCTGCAGCTGCGTGAGGAAGTTCTGGCGGACCTCGGACTGCGTCTGCTCGAGCCACGCACGGCGGGACAGCACCACGTTGTTGCGGTTCTTGTCCAGCTCGATGATCTTGGCCTCGAGCTCCATGCCGACGTAGGGCTGGAGGTCGCGGACCCGGCGCATCTCGACCAGCGACGCGGGCAGGAAGCCACGCAGGCCGATGTCGATGATCAGGCCGCCCTTGACGACCTCGATGACGGAGCCGGTGACGACGCCGTCCTCTTCCTTGATCTTCTCGATCGTGCCCCAGGCGCGCTCGTACTGAGCCCGCTTCTTGGACAGGATCAGACGACCCTCCTTGTCCTCCTTCTGCTGGACGAGGGCCTCGACCTCGTCGCCGACGGAGACCACGTCGAACGGGTCCACGTCGTGCTTGATGGAGAGCTCTTTGGAGGGGATGACCCCTTCGGTCTTGTAACCGATGTCGAGCAGGACCTCGTCCCGGTCGACCTTGACGACGGTGCCGCTGACGATGTCGCCGTCGTTGAAGTACTTGATGGTCGCGTCGATCGCGGCGAGGAAGGCCTCGTCGGACTCGAAGTCGTTGATCGCAACCTGGGGAGGAGCCTCGAGAGAGGACGTCATGTAGTAGGTGCTCCGGATGGTGGATGGTGGTGGAGTTGTCCGCTGCGGCCAGGTCCGTACTGCACGACGAAGCCCACACGGCGCTCAGTGCTCAACGCCGGACGACCACCATCTGATTCCGTACGAGCGCGACCTGCTCCGTTGGAGGTAACGCAAGCCACAACGACTCGCCACGTTACCCGCGGGCCGGGAAGGGGGTCAATTCCCGCCCCCGGGCACGGGATCGTCACCCCTCGGCGAGGCCCGGAGGCGGTCCTCGGACGCTCGTCCGTCGGCTTCCGGCCGTCGCCGCCGTGACGCCCGGCGCGGTGGTCGTGCCGCTGCACCTCGCCCGGTCCGGGCAGCGGGGGCTCGCGTCGCTCGGTCCCGCGCGCGGCGGCGCGCCGTCCTGCCGGTCCGCACCGCCCGGCCCGCCGAGGTCCGCTCGCCCGGTCCCCAGGTCAGTGCGCGGCGTCGTGCCAGGAGCGGCCGACGCCCACCGAGACGTCCAGCGGGACGCTCATCTCGACGGCCTGGCCCATCTTGGCCCGGACGAGCTCCTCGAGCGCCTCGCGCTCCCCCGGCCCGACCTCGAAGACGAGCTCGTCGTGGACCTGCAGCAGCATCCGGCTGGTCATCTCGTTGCTGTCGAGCGCCTGCTCGACGTCGAGCATGGCCACCTTGATGATGTCGGCCGCCGAGCCCTGGATGGGCGCGTTGAGCGCCATCCGCTCGGCCATCTCGCGGCGCTGGCGGTTGTCGCTCATCAGGTCGGGCAGGTAGCGGCGCCGCCCGAGGATCGTCTCGGTGTACTCCGTGCGCCGGGCATCGGCGACCAGCCCGTGCAGGTAGGTCCGCACGCCGCCGAACCCCTCGAAGTACTCGTCCATCAGGGCCTTGGCCTCGGACGTCTCGATGTGCAGCTGCTGGCTGAGGCCGAAGGCGGAGAGCCCGTACGCGAGGCCGTAGTTCATCGCCTTGATCTTGGCCCGCTCGCCCCCGGTGACGGCCTCCGGAGCGACCCCGAAGACCCGCGAGGCGGTGACGGTGTGGAAGTCCATGCCCGAGCGGAACGCCTGGATGAGCGCCTCGTCGTCGCTGGCGTGGGCCATGATCCGCATCTCGATCTGGCTGTAGTCGGCCGACATCAGCGACTCGTAGCCGGGCCCGACCACGAAGGCCTGCCGGATCCGGCGGCCCTCCTCGGTGCGGATCGGGATGTTCTGCAGGTTGGGGTCGGTGCTCGACAGCCGCCCGGTCGCGGCGATGGTCTGGACGTAGGTGGTGTGGATGCGCCCGTCGTCGGCGACCGACTTGAGCAGCCCCTCGACGGTCTGGCGCAGCCGGATCGCGTCGCGGTGCACGAGCAGGTGCTGCAGGAACGGGTGCTCGGTCTTGGCGTGGAGGCCCTGCAGCGCCTCCGCGTCGGTCGTGTAGCCCGACTTGGTGCGCCGCGTCTTGGGCATGCCCAGCTCGTCGAAGAGCACGACCTGCAGCTGCTTGGGCGAGCCGAGGTTGATCTGCTTGCCCAGGACCTCGTAGGCCTCCGCGGCGGCCCGCGAGACCGTGGCGTCGAACTCCGACTCCAGGGCCTGCAGGTGGTCGACGTCGACGGCCACGCCGGTGCGCTCCATCCGCGCCAGCGTGCGCAGCAGCGGCAGCTCGACGCCGTAGAGCAGGCTCGTGCCGTTGCGCTCCTCGATCTGCGCGTCGAGGGCGTCGGCGAGGTCGATGACCGCGCGCGCCCGCACCATCGAGGCGTCCGCGGCGGTCCTGGCGCCGGAGTCGTCGTCGCCGAAGTCGAGGACGTCCTGGCCGGGGTCGGTGACCTCCTCCTCCCCCTGCACCCGCAGCTCGCGCTTGAGGTAGCGGACCGTGAGGTCGGCGAGGTCGAACGTGCGCTGGTCGGGCCGGACCAGGTAGGCCGCGAGCTGGGTGTCGGAGGTGAGCCCGGCCAGCTCCCAGCCGCGCGCCCAGAGGGCGAGCAGCGGGCCCTTCGCGTCGTGCATGGCCTTGGGCCTCGCCTCGTCGGCCAGCCAGGTCGCCAGCACCTGCTCGTCCTCGGGCAGCAGCTCGGTCACGTCGACGTACGCCGCCGCCCCGTCGGCCGCGGCCAGGGACACCGCGCGCACGTCGCCGGTCCCCGAGCCCCAGTGCCCGATGACGTCGAGCCCGGTGCGCCCGTCGCCGGTGTGCTCGGCGAGCCAGCCCGCCAGCCGCCCGGCGACGAGCACCTCGCCGACCATGTCGAAGCCGCCCTCGGCGACCATCTCGTCGCTGTTCGGCAGGGCCTCGAGCAGGCGGTCGCGCAGCACGCGGAACTCGAGCCCGTCGAAGAGCGTGTGGGTCGCCTCGCGGTTCCACGGCTTGCGCTCGAGGTCGTCGATGCCGAGCGGCAGGTCGAGGTCGCGGACGAGGGCGTTGATGCGCCGGTTGAGCAGCACCTCCTCGGTGCGCTCCTGGAAGGCCTGGGCCGCCTTGCCCTTCAGCTCGCCGGCGTGCTGGACGAGGGTCTCCAGGTCACCGAACTGGTCGAGCCACTTGGCGGCCGTCTTGGGCCCGACGCCGGGCACCCCGGGCAGGTTGTCGCTGGTCTCCCCGACCAGCGCGGCGAGGTCCGGGTAGCGCTCCGGGGTCGCGAAGTAGCGCTCGAGCACCACCTCCGGCGTCATCCGCGCGAGGTCGGAGACGCCCTTGCGGGGGTAGAGCACCGTCACGTCGGGGCTGACCAGCTGGAAGGCGTCGCGGTCGCCGGTGCAGACGAGCACCTCCCAGCCCGCGGCGCTGGCCTGCGTGGTCAGGGTGCCGATGACGTCGTCGGCCTCGAAGCCCGGCTTGTCGACGAAGGCGATGTTCAGCGCGATCAGCACCTCCTTGACGAGGTCGACCTGCCCCCGGAACTCGCTCGGGCTCTCCGAGCGGTTGGCCTTGTACTCGCTGTACATCTCGCTGCGGAAGGTCTGCCGGCTCACGTCGAAGGCGACGCCCACGTGCGTGGGCGCCTCGTCGCGCAGCACGTTGATGAGCATCGAGGTGAAGCCGAAGACCCCGTTGGTGTGCTGGCCGGTGGCCGTCGAGAAGTTCTCCACGGGCAGCGCGAAGAAGGCCCGGTAGGCCAGCGAGTGGCCGTCCAGCAGCAGCAGCTTGGGCCGGCTGGGCGCGGCGGCGGCCCCCCGCTTCGACCCCGCGGCTCCCGGCTTCGTCCTCGTCGCGGTCGGCACGCGCCGACTCTATCCGCGCCCACGGACAACTCCCGCGCCGAGAAGACCCCGCACGTGGCAGGGTGCCGGGCGTGAGCGAGACCTCCCCCGCGCCTGATCCCGGGCCCACTCCCGAGCCCACTCCCGGGCCCACCCCCGAGCGCGCACCCGACCTCGAGTCCGGACCCGCGCCGCTGCCCGGCTGGTGGGCGACGACCGCCAGCGCGCTCGACGCCACGATGGGCCTCGAGGTGACCGAGCTGACGCCCGCACGCGTCGTCGGCTCGATGCCCGTGCAGGGCAACACCCAGCCGTACGGGCTGTGGCACGGCGGCGCGTCCTGCGTGCTGGCCGAGACCCTCGCCTCGATCGGCTCGTCAGCGCACGCCCGGACGCTCGACCCGGACGCCGTGGCGGTCGGCGTCGACCTCAACGCGACCCACCACCGGCCGGTGCGCGGCGGCAGGGTCACCGGGACGGCGACGGCGCTGCGGCTGGGCCGGCGGGTGACCTCGTACGAGGTGGTGCTGACCGACGGCGAGGGCCTCCGCGTCGGCACCGCGCGGGTGACCTGCCAGGTCGTGCCCGCCCCCCGCACCCCGCCCTCCGGTGCCACCCCGCCCTCAGGTGGCGCCCCGCCCTCCGGTGCCGCCCCGGCGGCGGGCGCCTAGTGCCCCAGGTCGTCGCCCGCGCCTGGGTGCCGGTCCCGCCCGCGCTCGCCTTCGCGGTGAGCCAGACGACCGGGGAGGTCCGGCTGCGGTGGGACCCCTTCATCCGCGCGCAGCACCTCGTCGACGCCGAGCGGCCCGGCAAGGACGTGCGGACCGTGACCCGCTCGCGGGTCGGGCTCCCCGGCGGGTTCCGGATGGTCAGCCGCTACGTCTCCTACCGCCCGCCCACCGCGGTGGGCATGACCATGGAGGAGGGGCCGTGGTTCTTCGCCTCCTTCGGCGGCGGGTGGCGCTTCGAGCCCGAGACCCGCGACGGCGTCGCCGGCACCCTCGCCACCTGGAAGTACACCTACGCGATCCGCCCCCGGCTGCTGCGCCGCATCGCGGAACCGATCGGTCAACGGCTGCTGGGACGCGAGATCCGGGCCCGCATCGAGGCCTTCCGCCGGGCCTGCGCCGACCCGGTCGTGCTCCGGGCGGCCGTCTGAGACGTCTCTCAGCGATCTCGCCGGGTCGCTGGACAGACCGTCGCCGAGGCGCAAAGATGTTGCGCCGCTGAGGGCACCTCACGTAGGAACTATCGTCCGACAGCCGACAAATGCATTCTCGCCTGTTCCAACGTCATAACAAACCGTCACGACAGGGTCATTTTCGGTAACAAGTCGGATATAAACCTCAGTAAGGCTGCGGCAGCGGAGCACGTCCGACGGGTCACCCCGGCGGAGGAGGCCGCTGCCGAGAACGCGTCCGGGCTCCCCTGGTCGGCTCCTCGGGACGGAGCCGGCCGTACCGCCGGACGAGTGGCCGCTAGACGAGCAATGCCCGGCCGGCGCATGGTGTGCCGGCCGAGATGCACGAGGAGGAAATCCCTTGCCAGCACGATCTCTGACGCGCGTCGTGGCGCTGGGCGCGATCGCCGCCCTGTCCCTGACGGCGTGCGCCAACGGCAGCACCAGCGGCTCCGGCGGCGGCGGGGGCACCCCCACCGACCTGATCATCTCCACCGACCTGCCGCTCCAGGGCGCGAGCGCGTCCACGAGCGAGTCGACGAACAACCTGATCCAGCTCTACCTCGACCAGGTCGGGGGCAAGGCCGGCAACTACAACATCAAGCTGCAGACCTACGACGACTCCACCGCCGCCAAGGGCGCCTGGGACGACGCGGCCTGCGCGAAGAACGCGACCGACCACGTGGCCAACACCAACGAGGTGGCGGTGATGGGCACGTACAACTCCGGCTGCGCCAAGATCCAGCTGCCGACCCTCAACCAGGACGACATGTTGATGGTCAGCCACGCCAACACCAACCCGGGCCTCACGAAGGCCTGGGACCCGGGAGAGCCCGACAAGTACTACCCGAGCGGCACCCGCAACTTCGCCCGCACGATCACCACCGACGACTACCAGGGCGTCGGCGCGGCGGCGTTCGCGGCCGGCGACCTCAAGGTCAAGAAGGCCTTCGTCCTCAACGACAACCAGACCTACGGGCTGGGCGTCGCGCGCTCCTTCGAGGCGAACGCCGCGAAGAACGGCATCGAGGTCGTCGGCAAGCAGAGCTGGGACGCCAAGCAGCCCAACTACACCGCGCTCTTCCAGGCGGTCAAGGCCTCGGGCGCCGACATGGTCTACCTCGGCGGCATCTACGACAACAACGGCGGCCAGCTGGTCAAGGACAAGGTCTCCGTCCTCGGCCCGAACGACGGTCCGGTCAAGCTGCTCGCCCCGGACGGCTTCACCGGCTACCCGGACCTGCTGGCCCTCGACCAGTCGAAGGGCATGTACCTGACCTTCGCCGGTCTCACGCAGTCGCAGCTGGCCAAGGCCGGCGGCGCGGGCGCCAAGCTGCTCGACGCCTACAAGGCGAAGTACAACAAGGCTCCGGACGGCTCCTACCCGCTCTACGGCGTCGCCGCGGTCCAGGTCATCCTCGACGCGATCTCCAAGTCCGACGGCACGCGCAAGAGCGTGACCGACCAGGTGCTGGGTAGCAGCGCCGGTGCAGGGATCACCATCCCCGCCGACCAGTCGGTGCTCGGCAAGGAGATCAAGATCGACCCCACGACGGGCGACACCTCCGCGAAGGACCTCACCATCGAGGTCGTCAAGGACAACAAGGAGACGTTCTTCAAGTCGCAGTCCATCTCCTGACGGACACACCGCCGGGTCCGGCCTTCGCCGGACCCGGCGGTGCTCCGTCCGGGCCCGTCCGACCGGTCCGGGTGCCCCGGCCCGCACCGCACCTGCTTCGCTTCTGCTCCTGGCACCACCTCCGGGTCACCCGATCCGGCTCAGCACCGGCGCTGAAGGCGCCGCCCGTCCGAAAGGTTGACCCGTGGCCACAGCGTCGCTCGTCGTCGGGGGTACCCAGAGAAAGGCCAGGATCCGGCTCGGTCCCCTGGTCGAACGCGTCCTGGGTTACGCCGTCCTCGCCCTGGTCCTCGTCTGGTTCGTGGCGAACATCGTCGCCAACCCGGACCGCTTCCTCGGCTCGCTGCTCGTCGGGCTGCAGAACGGCCTGCTGTACGCCCTCGTCGCGCTGGGCTACACGATGGTCTACGGCATCGTCGAGCTGATCAACTTCGCCCACGGCGACCTGTTCATGCTCACCACCATCATCGCCGCGGGCCTCATGGTCAGCCTCCTCGGCGTCACCCAGCTGACCGCGGTCAGCATCCTCGCCCTGCTCCTCGCCCTGGTGGTCTGCATGGCGGCCGGCGGGTTCATCAACGTCTCGGCCGAGTTCCTCGCCTACCGGCGGCTCCGGTCGGCACCCAAGCTGGCACCGCTGATGACGGCGGTCGGCCTGTCCTTCATCTTCCGCGGCATCGCCCAGCAGGAGTACGTCAACGGCTCGGCGCAGAAGAACTGGCCGATCGTGTGGAGCGGCCCGGTCGTCGAGGGCGTCTACATCTACAAGCTGGTCATGGTCCTCGCCGTCACCGTGCCGCTGCTGCTGCTCATGACCTACATCGTGTCCCGCACCAAGATGGGCAAGGCCATGCGCGCGGTCGCGCAGGACCAGGACGGCGCCCGTCTCATGGGCATCAACGTCAACGGCACGATCTCGTTCGTGTTCGGCCTGGGCGGCGCCCTGGCCGGGGCGGCCGGGGTCCTCTACTTCCTCTGCCAGACGCAGACCTACTACGACACCGGCACGCAGCTCGGCCTCATCGCCTTCACCTCCGCGGTGCTCGGTGGCATCGGCAACCTGAGCGGTGCGGTCGTCGGCGGGCTGTCCATCGGCATCATCCAGGCCATCAACGAGGGCGGCGCCTACGGGCTCGGCTCGAACTGGTCGCAGAGCGTCGTCTTCATCATCTTGATCATCCTCATGGTCTTCAAGCCCGAGGGCATCTTCGGGCGTCCGACGACGGAGAAGGTGTAGTCATGGCTGCTGCGACCCACGCGGCGCAGGGCTCCTCGGGGGCCCGTCGCTCGCTCGGGAGGTACGGCTGGCCGATCGGCTACGTCGTCGTCATCCTCTTCCTGTTCTTCCTCTACTTCCAGATCCTGCCGAGCCTGGTGAAGCCGGTCTCCGCTCCGGTCCTGGCCTGGCTCCCGGTCGCCACGATCAACGAGTGCCTGATGTGGGCGATCATGGCCCTCGGCCTGAACGTCGTGGTCGGCTACGCCGGCCTGCTGGACCTCGGCTACGTGGCCTTCTGGGCGCTCGGCGGCTACACCGCCGGGTGGCTGATGGCCTACCCCTTCAACTGGACGTGGGACTTCCACCTGCTCTCGCCGGTGAAGGCGACCACGCCGGGCACGCACATCAACTTCTGGCTGGTGGCCATCGCGGCCGGCATCCTGTGCTCGATCCTCGGCCTGATCATCGGTGCCCCGACGCTGCGCCTGCGCGGCGACTACCTGGCGCTGGTGACCCTGGGCTTCGGCGAGGTGATCACGCAGTTCTTCCGCAACTCCGGCGACATCGCCGGCTTCAACCTCGCCAACGGCGACCCCGGCATCTCCCCGATCGACCCGATCGGCACCGGCCCGCTGGGGGCGGCGGGCATCGCCCCGCCGCTGCTGACCAACTCCGCGGCCGGCAACGTGTGGAAGATCCTCGTGCTCGGCCTGCTGGTCGGCATCTGCATCTTCGTCTCGCTGCGCATCCGCGAGGGCCGGCTCGGCCGGGCCTGGCTCGCGCTGCGCGAGGACGAGCTGGCGGCCTCGATGATGGGCGTCCCGCTGGTCCGGGTGAAGCTGCTCGCGTACGCGGTGGGCGCCTTCTTCGGTGGCATCGGCGGCGTGGCGAACGCCTCGGCGATCACCACCGCGGTCTCCCCGTCCGGGTTCGACTTCGGCAAGTCGGTCCTGGTGCTGCTGATGGTCGTGCTGGGCGGCATGGGCAACGTCTGGGGCGTCACGATCGGGGCGTTCCTGCTGTCGTGGCTCAACAGCAACGGGCTCAAGCAGATCGGCGTCCAGATCGACTCGTTCGCCGGCACCAACCTCGCCGCCAGCCTCCCCCGCTACAACTACGTCATCCTCGGGCTGCTGCTCGTGCTGATGATGCTCTTCCGTCGCGAGGGCCTGATCCCCGAGAGCCGGACGAAGGCGCTCATGCAGATGCCGTCGAGGACGGAGGCCGAGTCGCTCGGCGCCGAGTCCCTGGAGGCGGAGGCCGAGACCGACGCGTTCGAGCACAGCGACGCCGCGGCCGACGCCAGGATCGCCGCCTCCGCGGCGGCCATGGCCGGGTCCGCGAGCGCGCCCGCCCACAGCAGCACCGCCCGACGGGAGGACGAGTCATGAGCGAGCCGAGCCGCGGCGCCAAGGAGACCCTGGCCGACGTGACCCAGCTCGGGGGCACGCCCAACGCCCCCGACGACCCGAGCGGTGCCGCCGGCTACGGCCGCCCGGACTCCGCGCAGAGCGGGGTCGACGGCGCCGTGAACCGTCCGGGAGGAGGCGGCGGCGTCGGCATCGATCCCGTGCAGGCGAACGTCCTCTATGCCGACGGCATCACCATCCGCTTCGGCGGCCTGACCGCGGTCGACAACGTGTCGTTCGCGATCCCGCCGAAGTCGGTGGTCAGCCTCATCGGGCCGAACGGCGCGGGGAAGACGACGTTCTTCAACGTGCTCACCGGCCTCTACGAGGCGACCGAGGGTGCGGTCTACCTGGACGGGAAGGACATCACCCCCGTCAAGCCGCACAGGCGGGCGGCGATGGGCCTGGCCCGGACCTTCCAGAACATCCGCCTCTTCGGCCTCATGACGGCCGAGGAGAACGTGATGGTCGCGATGCACTCGCACCTCAAGGCGGGCGTCATGTCGACGATCGTCCGGACCCCCGGGCAGCGGCGCGAGGAGCGCGAGGCGCGCGAGACCGCCCGCGAGCTCCTCGACTACGTCGGCATCGGCAAGACCGTCGGCGAGCTGGCCCGCAACCTCTCCTACGGCGACCAGCGCCGCCTGGAGATCGCCCGGGCCATGGCGCTCAAGCCCAAGGTCCTGCTGCTCGACGAGCCCACGGCCGGCATGAACCCGCAGGAGTCGGCGAACTTCAACGACTTCGTCTACCGGGTCCGTGACGAGAAGGGCATCTCGGTGCTGCTGATCGAGCACGACATGAGCGTGATCATGAAGATCAGCGAGCGCATCACGGTGCTCGACCGCGGCGCGATGATCGCCGAGGGCACGCCCGACGACATCCGCAACAACCAGCAGGTCATCGAGGCCTACCTCGGCAAGACCGGCACACGGGAGGGCAAGCGTCTCCCCCAGCCCGGTGCGGCCGCGGGGACCGAGGGCTCCGTCGCGGCGGGCCCGACCACCACGACGGACGGGGAGCAGGCATGACCGCCGCACCAGCAGCCACGGGCGGGGCCTCGGTCGCGGCCCAGGGAGCGCGCTCCCGCGAGTCGGGCAAGGAGGTCATCCTCGAGCTCAAGGACCTCTCGGTCAGCTACGGCAACATCGCCGCGGTGCAGAACCTGTCGATGACCGTGCACAAGGGCGAGATCGTCACCCTGATCGGCTCGAACGGTGCCGGCAAGTCGACGACGCTGCGCACCATATCGGGCCTGCTGCGACCCAAGAGCGGCGACGTCGTCTTCGAGGGCTCGAGGATCAACGGCATCCCCGGGCACGAGGTGGTCAAGCTCGGGATCTCGCAGTCCCCCGAGGGCCGCAAGATCTTCCAGCGGATGACCGTCTCGGAGAACCTCGACCTCGGCGCCTTCACCCGCAAGGACACGGCCAAGATCGCCGAGGACCGCGAGAACGTCCTCGAGCTCTTCCCGCGGCTGCGCGAGCGGATCAACCAGAAGGCCGGCACCATGTCCGGCGGCGAGCAGCAGATGCTCGCCGTCGCCCGGGCGCTGCTCGGCGACCCGCGGCTGCTGCTCCTCGACGAGCCATCGATGGGTCTCGCCCCGGTGCTGGTGGACGTCATCTTCGAGACGATCGAGAAGATCCGCTCGCAGGGCGTGACCGTCCTGCTCGTGGAGCAGAACGCGCTGGCGGCGCTGGAGATCGCCGACTACGCCTACGTCCTCGAGTCGGGCCGGCTGAACACCCAGGGCGAGGCGAGCAAGCTGCTCGACGACCCCTCGGTCACCGCGGCCTACCTCGGCGGGCACTGAGTGATCGTCTCCGGGTGATCGGGTCCGGGTGATCGGTTCCGGGTGATCGGGGTCCGGGTGATCGGGTCCGGTCTCGCGCACGCCGGCTGATCGCGGCGCCTTCCTCCCGAACGCCGACGGCGCACGAGCTGCGGGGCCTCGCCGCCCTGCGGGACGTGCGCCGTCGGCGTCCGCTCGTCCAGACGCCCCGCCCGGCTCCGACGCTCGCCCTCTCGGGAGTCCACTCCTGCCGGTCGGGCTGGGCGTCCACTCCCTGCCTGTCGGGCTCCGTCGGCTCCCGCCGTCCTCCCCGCTGAGCAGTAGGTCCTCGCGAGGTCCTCGCGCCTCTCGGGCGCCCGCACCGCGAGGACCCACCGGTCGCGGGGCGGTGCCAGGCCGCGCGCGGGGCGTACGGGGCGGGTGGCAGGCTGACGGCGGAGCCCTCCCCGTCCGATCGGAGCCCCTCGTGCAGCTCGGCGTCCACTTCGCGAACTTCACCCTGCCGGGGCAGCCGGCCACGCTGGCCGCGCTGCTCGGCGACACCGCGGAGGCGGCCGAGGCGTCGGGCGCCGCATGGTTCACGCTCATGGACCACTGGTTCCAGATGGAGCAGCTCGGCGGGCCGGACGAGCCGATGCTCGAGGGGTACACCGGGCTCGGCTTCGTCGCCGCGCGCACCCGCAGGATGCGCCTCGGCCTCCTCGTCACCGGGGTGACCTACCGCCACCCCGGGCTGCTCGCCAAGACGGTCACCACGCTCGACGTCCTCTCGCAGGGGCGCGGGATGCTCGGCATCGGCGCGGCCTGGTACGAGCGGGAGCACCTCGGGCTCGGCGTCCCCTTCCCCAGCACCGCCGAGCGCTTCGAACGGCTCGAGGAGGCCCTCGAGATCTGCGCGCAGATGTGGAGCGACGACGACGGGCCGTACGAGGGGAAGCACTACCGGCTGGCGTCCACGCTGTGCGACCCGCGCCCGGTCAGCGCACCGCGGCCGCCGGTCGTCATCGGCGGGGTCGGCGAGCGCAAGACGCTGCGGCTCGTGGCCAAGCACGCCGACGCGACGAACATGTTCGCCATGGAGCCGGCCGACCTGGCCCACAAGGTCGAGGTCCTGCACCGCCACTGCGAGACCGAGGGCCGCGACCCGGCGGACATCCAGCTGACGCTGGTCGGCGGGCCCGACCCGGTCACCGAGACCGACGCCTTCCTGCGGGTCATGGAGGCGTGCGCACGCCTCGGCTTCAGCCACGTCCAGACCGGGCCTTCCGGGCCCGACCCCGTGGCCTGGGCCCGCGAGCTCGGTCCCGTCGTGGAGCGGCTCGCCCAGCTCGGCTAACGGGTGGCGACGGCCTCGTCGTGGGTGGCCACGTCGGGCACCGGCTCGTGCGGGGGGTGCGGCGGCGGGTCGTCGAGCCCGGCGTGCAGCCGGGTGGCCAGGCGCTGCACCAGCCCGCGCGCGCCCTCCATCTGGGCCTCCCACTCCGGCCGGACCATGTCGATGCGGTGCTCGAAGGGCTGCTCGGCCTCCAGCGCGCCGGCGAGGGAGGTGTCGAGGCCCTGCTCCCAGAGCTCGGCCATCGCCAGCGCGAGCTGGGACTGCACGGGGTAGAGGGCGATCTGCGGCCCGCGCGGCGCGGCCAGCCCGATCAGGTAGAGCCGGTCGAGCCCGGCCGGCACGATCCCGCCGGCCGTGCGCAGCGGGACGCCGCCCCGGGTCCGGACCAGGTCGTCGTCCAGGAAGGGCAGCGTCGGGTGGAAGCCGGTGGCCCACAAGACGGTGTCGACCTCCTTCGCCGACCCGTCGACGAAGTGCACCGTGCGGCCCTCGAAGCGCTCGATCCCGGGCACCACGCTCACGCGGCCGTGCTGGATCCAGTAGAGGAGCAGCTCGTTGACGATGGGCGCGCCCTCGGCGAGCGTGCGGAATGGCGGCTTGGGCAGACCCGGGTAGTTCTCGTAGGTCCCCTTGCTCGCCGTGATCAGCAGCCGGGTGAGGAGGTCCTGCTCCTCGAAGGTGAACTGCTTGAGGAAGCCCAGCTCCGAGCGCGGCACCCCGAAGAAGGTCTTCGGCTGGAAGTAGTGCCCGGAGCGGATGCAGATCGACACCTCGAGGCGGTGCTGCGCCGCGTCGACGGCCAGGTCGCAGCCGGAGTTCCCCGAGCCGACCACGAGCACGCGCGTGCCCTCCACGTCGGCGGTGCTGGAGTAGGAGCCGGAGTGGATCTGCGTGCCGGTGAACTCCCCCGGCACCTGCGGCACCCGCTGGTCGTGCAGGTGGCCGTTCGCGACGAACACCCCGTCGTACGCCCGCTCCCGCCCGTCGGCGGTCGTCACCACCCAGCCGGCGGACCCCGTCGACCCCGTCGTCGGCACCGGGACGACGGACTCGACGCGGGTGCCGAACGTGATGTGCGTGCGCAGGTCGTGCGCGTCGGCGAACGCGTCGAGGTAGGCGCTCACCTGGTCCCGCGAGGGGAAGAGCGGGTAGTCCGCGGGCATCGGGAAGCCCGCGTAGCCCGTGACGTCGCGCGAGGTGATGAGGTGCAGGGCCTCGTAGTCGGTGTTCCAGTGGCCGCCGACGCGCTCGCCCGCCTCGAAGCAGTCGACCGTCCGGTCGGCGGCGAGGAGGGTCTGCAGCGCGGCCAGCCCGGCGGCGCCGGCGCCGATGACGCAGTAGCGGGGCGAGGGGTCGGTCATGGACGGGTCCTCCGTGGTCGGTGAGCGGGGTCGGGCGGGTCAGCGGATGAGGCTGCCGCCGCTGATGACGAGCGTCTCGCCGGTGACGTAGCTGCCGCCGCCGGCGAGCTGCACCACCCAGCGGGCGATCTCCTCCGGCTGGGCGACGCGACCCAGGGGGATGGTCGCTGGCCGCCTGGGTGATCCGGTCGCTCGCCGCCGTGCCGGGCGTGGCGACCCACCCGGGAGCGACGCCGTTGACCGTGATGTCGGGGGCCAGCTCGACCGCCAGCGACCGGGTGAGCGCCGACACCGCGGCCTTGGACGCGCAGTAGACGAGCTGGCCCGGGGAGACCGCGAGGGCGTCGACCGAGGAGAAGTTCACGATCCCGCCGCCCCCGGCGGCACGGAGCAGGGGCACGGTGGCCCGGCAGACGTTCAGCACGCCGAGGACGTTGACGTCGAAGACCCGGTGGAAGAGCAGGCCGGTGTAGTCGTCGAGGGTGCTCGGCGGGTAGATCCCGGCCGCGTTGACCACCGCCCGGAGCCGGAGGCCACGGGCCGCACGGGTGACGGCCCCGGACAGGGCGACCTCGTCGGTGACGTCGGCGACGACTCCCACGAAGCGGTCTCCCGCCTCGGCCGCGGCCTGGTCGAGCGCCGGCGCGGAGGCGTCGACCGCGAGCACCGTCCAGCCGAGGGCGAGGTAGGCCCGGGCGGTCGCCAGGCCCATGCCGCTGCCGGCCCCGGTCACCAGCGCGGCGGTCGTCGTCAGGTCCTCGGTCACCCCACCAGCGTGGTGCAGGTTCCGCTCAAGGTGAAGAGCCAGTCCATGTCACCAGCCCAAGGACTAGCCTTGACCGCATCGTCGAGGTCCGCGGGTCAGGGACGACCGCTCAGCTCCCGCTCGGGCAGGACGCCCGCGGCCTCGTCCGGGACCGCGCCCGCCCGGAACGGCGCGACCAGGGCCGGCAGGATGCCGCGGCGGTTGACGACCAGCGCGACGGCGGCCAGCGCTGCGTACGCGGCCGTGAGGACGAGACGCCCGCCCGTGCCCGGCACCGCGAACTGCACGGCGAAGAGGACGAGGAGCGTCCAGGCGGCCCAGCGCGGGAAGCGCAGGGTCATCAGCACCGCGACACCCATCAGGGTCTGGGCGATGGTCAGGCTGAACTCCTCCACCTGGCGCCCGTCGAGCACGAGGGAGGTGGAGCCGCCGCCGAGCAGGTAGGCGACCGGCAGGCTCCCGACGAGCAGGGTCCACTGGTTGACCTTGGCCGCGACGAGCAGGCCGAGGGCCGCCGCGCCCCGGCCCCGCAGCGCGAAGATCAGCGCGACGATCAGCTCGGGCGCCTCCGAGGCGAGGGGGGCCAGCCACTGCACGAGCAGGAACTGGTCCACCCCGAGCGCCTGGCCGCTCGCGATCAGCGCCTCGGCGAAGGGCCTCGCGCTGAGAAGGAGCACCCCGGCCGCGACGACGAACATCGACACGACCACCGTGCGCCGCAGCCGGCGGGGCAGGGCGCCGATGCGTGCGGCCGGGCCGACCAGGTCGGGCTCCCCGTCGTCGCCGGTGCCCGCGACGCGGACGAGGTAGAAGGCGAAGACGCCGAGCAGCACCAGGCCGAGGACCAGCGGGATCCGACCGGTGGCGGGGACGACGAGGGCCAGCAGCGAGGCCAGCGCCAGGAAGCCGATCTCGACGCGGTACGCGGGGTCGAGGACCAGCGCGCGGACCGGGCGGCCCGTGCGCCGCCGGGCGACCACGAGGGACGAGATCACGACGACCGACCAGCCGACGCCGAGCAGGAGGCGGTTCGAGCCGGTCATGTTGGCCGCCGCGAACTGGACGTGCTCCGGCCGGGAGCCCGCGGTGTAGGCGAAGTAGAGGTCCACCGCGTACTCGGGCAGCACCGCGATCACCGCGAGGACCGCGATCGCCAGACCGCCGGCGATGTCGACCTCGGCCGCCTCGGCCGCCCAGGCGAGCACGAACGACGCGGCCACGACGGTCGCGCCGAAGACCAGCAGCGCGAGCCCGGGGACGAGCCCGACGTGGGCGGCGCGGACGACGACGGCGGGCACGGCCACCAGCAGGCAGAGCAGGACGGGTCGGAGCGTGCGGGTCACGGCAGACAGCCTGCCCGACGTTTCGTCGTTCGCGCAAGTGACGAAGTCAGTAGCGGGCCGTCCGATCGGCACTGCGGCCGCGGAGGCACGACCGGGCCCGGCAGAATGCGGGGGTGACACCGGGACCGACCGAGCAGCAGCTGGACGTGGCGGCCCGCACGTTCGCGCTGCTGTCCGCGCCGGTGCGGCTGCACCTCGTGACGCTCGCCGCCGCCGGCGAGCACGACGTGGGCACCCTCTCGGAGAAGGCCGGCGTGAGCATCGCCACGGCGAGCCAGCACCTGACCAAGCTCCGCCTGGCCGGTCTGGTGAGTGCCCGCCGCGACGGACGGCGGCAGATCTACACCGTCGACGACCCGCACGTGCTGACGCTGATCCACCAGATCTTCGACCACGTCGCGCCCGACGGGACCCTGGCCCCGGACCCGCCGTTCCCGCTGGCCGACCCCCGTCCGCGCTCCGCGGAGCAGCAGCCGTAGGCCCGGCCCGCAGGCACCGACCTGCCTCCGGGGAGACCGTCGTCCGGTGCCGCCGTACGGGGCCGCCGCTGTAGCCTCGGGCGCGCTGCCGGGCGACGTCGTGCGTCCCGCCCGGGTCGGTGGGCGAACAGCGAGCACCGTGACCGACGACCGACGACCGACGACCGACCGCAGCACCCGACCAGAGAAGAGAGACCCGCATGACCACCACGTCCGACGCCCGCGCCACGACCGCGACGCGACCCTCCGGCCCCCTCGTCACCGCCCTCACGGTGTTCGCCGCGCTCGCGGTGCTGGCCGTGCTGTCGCAGTTCATCACCGCCGGGCAGCTCTTCCCCTCCGGCGGTCCGCAGGAGGCGCACGCTGCGGGCGCGATCGTCCTGCACGTCGTGAGCGGGCTCGCCGCGGTCGCCGCCGTGGTGCTGTGGCGCCAGGGCGTCGTCGGGGTCGGGCTGGCCGCGCTCGCCGTCGTCGTGTTCGGCTTCGGCTTCCTGCAGGCCGCGCTGGGCGGCTACGAGAGCCTGTACGTGCACGTCCCGGGCGCGATGATCCTCACGGCCGGAGTGGTCTGGCTGCTGGTCGCGGTGCTGCGCCTGCGCCGCGCCTGAGCGGACGCGTCGGGGGCGCTACTTCTTCGCGCCCCCGGCGCCGTGCTCGATGACGCCCTCAGCGACTTCGCGCATCGACTTGCGCAGGTCCATGGCCGTCTTCTGGATCCAGCGGAACGCCTCGGGCTCGGTGAGACCCAGGCCCGTCTGCAGCATCCCCTTGGCCCGGTCGACCGCCTTGCGCGACTCGAGCCGCTCGGTCAGGTCGCTGACCTCGGCCTCGACCGCGCTGATCTCGGCGAAGCGCGCCCGCGCGATCTCGATCGCGGGGATCAGGTCGGCCTTGCCGAACGGCTTCACCACGTACGCCATCGCGCCGGCGGCCCGGGCGCGGTCGACCAGCTCGCGCTGGCTGAACGCAGTCAGCATCACCACGGGGGCGATCCGCTCGGACGCGATCTTCTCCGCCGCGCTGATGCCGTCGAGCTTGGGCATCTTCACGTCCATGACCACGAGGTCGGGGCGGAGCTCGGTCGTGAGCTCGACCGCAGCCTCGCCGTCACCGGCCTGGCCGACGACGTCGTAGCCCTCCTCCGTCAGCATCTCGACGAGGTCCAGGCGGATGAGCGCCTCGTCCTCGGCCACGACGACACGGGTGGGTGCGGTCTCCGACGCTGGAGTGTCTGCGCTCGTCACGGCGACACTCTATCGATCCTGGGTGACGGTCCGGCTGCTCGACCACCGCGACGGCTCGCGAGGCCGGGCTCCGCCGACGCCCCGTGTGGGAGACTGGCGCCCGCCCCGCGGCGTTCGCGGTGGGGGCGCCGGGGTGGCGGAAAGGCATACGCGGACGGCTCAAACCCGTCTGTCCGAAAGGACTTGGGGGTTCGAATCCCCTCCCCGGCACCACGGCCCGCCGGCCGCGCCCCTCGCGTCCGCTCGGTCTTGGGGGGTTCGCGCGCCCTTGAGGCCGCGCGAACGCCCGCAGGGCGAGCGAACGCGCCGCGGAGCCGGTCAGGCGGTGGGGGTGCGGAGGGAGGCCCGGCCCGGGTCGAAGAGGGCGATGTCGTGCGCCGTACGGCCGTCGACGGTCAGGTCGGCGAGGATCTCCCCCATCACGGGGACGAACTTGAAGCCGTGGCCGGAGCAGACCGAGGCGACCACGACCTGCGGCGTCCCGGGCAGGGCGCCGACGACGAAGTCGCGGTCGGGGGTGGTCGTGTAGAGGCAGGTCATCGCCTTGACCAGCGGGCCGGTCAGGTGCGGGAAGAGCTGGCGGGCCCGCGCGCGGGTGGCCTCGGTCTCGGCCTCGCCGGTCTCGCGGTCGACGGCGTCGGGGTCGGCGCGCACGAAGGTGTTGAAGAAGGCGAGCTTGAGCCCGCCCGCGGGACCGTCGACCATCGGGAAGCCGTAGATGTCCCGGTTGTGGTCGGTCTCCTCGATGTAGACGGGCAGGTCGCGCCAGGCCTCGTACGCGACGCTGGAGAAGTCCGGGGTGAACCAGCACACGACCTGCCGCTCGACCCGCAGCGCGAGGCCGAGGTCGGCGAGCAGGCCGGGGGCCCAGGCGCCCGCGGCGACGACGAGGCGGTCCGCGCCGTAGGTGCCGGCGTCGGTGGTCACCTCCACCCCGCCGCCGGGCGTCGCGCGCCAGGACCGGACGGGCTCGTCGTAGCGCAGCTCGGCGCCGTGCCTCACGGCCAGGTCGAGGTTCGCGAGGATCGTCTCCTCCGGACGGACGAAGCCGGCGTTCTCCTCGAAGAGGCCCAGCGCGTGCTCGGCCGGGTCCATGGCCGGGAAGCGCGCGCGGATGGCGTCGGCGTCGAGCACCTCGTGGGCCAGCCCGTACGCCTCCGCCGACCGCTTGGCGCCGGCGAAGATCTTCGAGTCCGGGTCCCCGACGTAGATGCCGCCACAGAGGGTGAGGAGGTCGCGCCCGCTGTCGGCCTGCAGCTGGTGCCAGCCCTCGTACGCGCGGCGCAGCAGGGGGACGTACGCGGGCCCCTCGAAGTAGGACTGCCGCACGATCCGGGTCTCGCCGTGGCCGGAGCCCTGGTCGTGCGCGGGCCAGAAGCGCTCGAGGCCGAGCACGGACAGCCCGCGGGCGGCGAGCTGGTGGGCCGCGGCCGACCCCATCGAGCCCAGGCCGGCCACGATGACGTCGACGTGGCGCGAGGGCGTGGTCACGGGCGGGCTCCTTCGGCGGCCGCCACCAGGCGGGCCGCGAGCGGGGACGGCGGGGCGGCGCCCCAGGTGTCGGCGAGCACGTAGCCGTTCGGGAACGGGTCGCTCGGGTCGACGCCGACCTGGCAGAGCTGGGTGATCCAGGCCTGGCCGGCGACGCTCGGGACCACGGCGGGCACGCCGCCGACGCTGGTCAGCGACTCGATCCGGCTGTCGAACCGCGACCCGATGATCGAGGTGTGCACGAAGTCCTCGCCCACGCCGACCTGCCCGCGGGCGTGCATCACGGCCAGTCGCGCGGAGGTTCCGGTGCCGCACGGCGACCGGTCGAGCCGGCCGGGGCTGACGACGACCGCGTTGACCGCCGTGAGCACGCCGTCGGGGGTGCGGGTGAGCGGTCCGGTCCACTCGACGATGGTGATGCCGGGGAACTCGGGGTGCTCGGGGTGCACCGCGGTCAGCTGCTCGGCCGCGGCGCGCTTGACGGCCTCGCCGACGACGCACAGGTCGCGGCCCTCGTCGGGCGTGAGGGCGAAGCCGAGGCCGGCCGCGTCGACGAGCACGTACGCCATCCCGCCCCACGCGACGTCGACGGTGACGGTCCCCAGGCCGGGGACCTCGACGGGCGCGGCGAGGTGGTGGGCGAACGCCGGCTGGTTGGTGAAGCGGACCGAGGTGACCTTGCCGTCGGCGCAGGTGCACTCGACGCGGATCAGCCCCGCGGCCGACTCGAGCGTCAGGTGCGTGACGGGCTCGACCATCGGCAGCATCCCGGTCTCGAGCAGCGCCGTGGTCACGCAGATCGTGTTGCTGCCCGACATCACCGGGTACTCGGACGACTCGGCGATGACGTAGCCGAGCTGCGCCTCCGGGTGCCGCGAGGGGAGCACGAAGTCGGCGCTGTGGATCACGCCGCCGCGCGGCTCCTGCAGCAGGCGCAGCCGCAGGTCGTCGCGGTGCTCGATGAGGTGCGCACGCTTGTCGAAGACCGTCTCACCGGGCACGTCGCCGATCCCGCCGGTGACGACCCGCGCGTTCTCACCGCCGCAGTGCACGTCGACCACGTTGAGCACCTGGGTCCAGCGCATGGCGTCCCTCCTCCTCCGTCTCGCCCGCCCGAGGTCCCGGACGCTACCGCGTCGCGGCCGGCGGGGGTGGAGACTGCAGCCGTGACCACGGCCGCTCCTGCCACGACCCGCGGCCTGTCGGGCCTCGCGCTCGGCCTCAGCCTCCTCGTCGTGGCCGCGAACCTGCGCCCGACGCTCACCGCGCTCGGGCCGGTGCTCGGGCTCGTCGCCGCGGACACCGGCCTCAGCCCGTCCACGCTCGGGCTGCTGGGGTCGGTGCCCCTGCTGGCCTTCGCCGGGGTGTCGCCCTTCGTGCAGCTGCTGAGCCGGCGCTGGGGCCCGGACCGGACGGTCCTCACCGCCACCGCCGTGATGCTGGTCGCGACGCTGGTCCGCTCGCTGCCGGGCCAGACCGTCACCCTGTGGGCCGGCACCGTCGCCCTCGGCGCGGGCATCGCCGTCTGCAACGTGCTGGTGCCGGCCCTGGTCAAGCGCGACTTCCCGCGCGAGGTGCCGCTGATGACGGGCGCGTACACGGCGACGCTGAGCCTGTCCGCGGCGCTGGCCTCCGGGCTCTCGCTGCCCATCGGCGAGCGCGGCGGCTGGCGCGTCGGCATCGGCGTCTGGGCCGTCGTCGGGGTCCTGGCGCTGCTGGCCTGGCTCCCCCGGATGCGGCGCCACGAGCGCGACCTGCCCGCGCCCGTCACCGTCGTCCTGCCCGGCGCCGGGTCCGACCCCGCTCCCGGGCGGGCGTCGATGTGGCGCTCGCCGCTGGCCTGGCAGGTCACCACCTTCATGGGCACGCAGGCGATCTTCTTCTACCTGCTCGTCACCTGGCTGCCGAGCATCGAGGTGGCGCGCGGCGTCGACCCCGTGAGCGCCGGGTGGCACCTCTTCGTCTTCCAGGCCACCGGCATCGTCGGCGGCCTGCTGGTGTCGCTCGGCATGCGCGGCCGGCGCGACCACCGCCTGGCCGGCGCCGCGCTGAGCGTGGGCATGGCGGTCTCGATGTCCGGCCTGCTCCTGCTGCCCGCCCTGGACCTGCTCTGGCTCGTGGTGGCCGGCCTCAGCAGCGGCGCCTCGCTGGTCGTGGCGCTCTCCCTCGTGGCCGAGCGCAGCCGCACGACCGTCGACGCCGCCCGGCTCTCGGGGATGGTGCAGAGCATCGGCTACCTGCTCGGCATCATCGGGCCGATCGGGGCCGGGGCGCTCTTCGAGGCGACGGGGTCGTGGGCGCCGGTGCTCGTCGGCGTCGTCGTGGTGAACCTCGTCCAGCTGGTGGTGTCGTTCCTCGCGGGCCGGGACGCGTACGTGGAAGTCTGACGTCGTGACGCTGCCGCACCTCGACGAAGCCGCCGTCCTCGCGCTCGGCCCGGCCGGCGCGGCCGACGCCCTGGAGCGGGCGCTGCGGGAGGGCCTCGACCCCGCGGCCGGCGTGCCCCGGACGTTCGTCGACGTGCCCGCCGGGGAGCTGATCATCATGCCGGCCGCCGGGCGGCGCCACGTCGGCACCAAGCTCGTCGGCGTCGCGCCGCGCAACGCCGAGCGCGGGCTGCCCCGGATCGGCGCGGTCTACGTCCTCTTCGACGCGCAGACCATGCAGCCCGTGGCCACCCTCGACGGCACCGCGCTCACCACGCTGCGCACGCCGGCGACGAGCGTCGTGGCGCTGCGGCCGTGGCTGCGGGCCGCCCGCGAGGACGAGGGCCCCCGTCACGTCGTCGTCTTCGGCGCGGGCCCGCAGGGCATGGGCCACGTCGACGCCCTCGCCGCCGAGGTCGCGCTGGGCGAGGTGACCTTCGTCGTCCGCCGCCCGGACGCCGTCGCGCTGCCGGGCACGGGCGCCGTGGCCGGAGCCGCGCTGCTCGCGGCCGACGACCCGCGGGTCCCCGACGCCCTGCGTACGGCGGACGTCGTGGTCTGCGCGACCACGGCACGGACGCCGGTCTTCGACTCCGGACTGGTCGGCCCCCGGACGCTCGTCGCCGCCGTCGGGTCGCACGAGCCGGAGGCGGCCGAGGTGGACGTGGCCTTCGCCGGGTCGGCCACCGTGGTCGTCGAGGACGTCGCGACGGCCCTGCGCGAGTGCGGCGACGTCGTCCAGGCCGTCGACCTGGGTGCCGTGCGCGAGCGCGACCTGGTCCCGCTGGCCGACGTGGCCCGGGGCACGGTCCCCGCGGGGAGCGGGCGGGTGCTGTTCAAGGGCAGCGGCATGGCCTGGCAGGACCTCGTCGTGGCCGAGGCGGTCCTGGAGGCCCAGGGCTGACCTGGTCCCGGACGGGCCGGTCGCCCGGTTGCCGGGTGCTGACGACCTCGGGCGCGGACCGCCCGCATCCGCACCGGTCCCGAGGTCGAGAATGGACGACATGAGCCTGACGAGCACCGCGAAGGACACCCTGGTCGAGCACGCCGACGCGGCGGTCACCGACCCGCAGCAGCCCGACGGGCCCGGCCGGCGTCCGCAGGCCGACGGCCGGTCCAACGCCGAGGTCGGCGCCGACGACGCGTCGGTGGTCTTCCACTCCTGGTCCAAGCAGGGCGGCCTCAAGCCCCTCCCCCTCGCCGGCGGCCAGGGCAGCGAGGTCTGGGACCACGACGGCAACCACTACCTCGACTTCTCCACCCAGCTCGTGTTCACCAACATGGGCCACCAGCACCCCGCGATCATCGCCGGGATCACCGAGCAGCTGAACACGCTGGCCACCGTCGCCCCGGCCCACGGCAACGCGACGCGCGCCGAGGCCGCGCGGCTGATCCTCCAGCGCGCCCCCGAGGGCTTCGAGAAGGTCTTCTTCACCGCCGGCGGCGCCGACGCCAACGAGAACGCGATCCGCCTGGCGCGCCTGGTCACCGGGCGCGACAAGGTGCTCTCGCGCTACCGCTCGTACCACGGCAACACCGGCTCGGCGATCGTCGCGACCGGCGACTGGCGCCGCATCCCCAACGAGTACGCCACCGGCCACGTGCACTTCTTCGGCCCGTTCCTCTACCGCACGGAGTTCTGGGCGAGCACGCCGGAGGAGGAGTGCGCCCGCGCGCTGCACCACCTCGAGCGGACCGTCCAGGCCGAGGGCCCCGAGTCGGTCGCCGCGATCCTGCTCGAGTCCGTGCCCGGCACGGCCGGGATCATGGTCCCCCCGCCCGGCTACCTGTCGGGCGTCCGCGCCATCTGCGACCGCTACGGGATCAAGCTCATCCTCGACGAGGTGATGGCCGGCTTCGGGCGTACGGGTGAGTGGTTCGCCTTCGACGCGCACGACGTGAAGCCCGACCTGATCACGTTCGCGAAGGGCGTCAACTCCGGCTACGTCCCCGTCGGCGGCGTGGTCCTCTCCTCCGAGATCGCCCACGCCTTCGACGACCGGGTCTTCCCCGGCGGCCTGACCTACTCCGGCCACCCCCTGGCCATGGCGAGCATCGTCGCCACCCAGCGGGCGATGGCCGAGGAGGGCGCGGTGGAGAACGCCAAGCACGTCGGCGCCGACCTCCTCGGGCCGGGCCTCGCCGAGCTCGCGGGCAAGCACGACGTCATCGGCGAGGCGCGCGGCACCGGCGTCTTCTGGGCGCTCGAGCTCGTCGCCGACCCCGAGACGCGCGAACCGCTGCCGGCCACGACCGTGGCCCGGCTCAAGTCCGACCTCATCGGCCGCGGCCTGCTCCCCTTCGCCACGGACAACCGCATCCACGTCGTCCCGCCGATCAACGTCAGCGACGCCGACGTCCACCGGGCGCTGGAGATCTACGACGCAGCGTTCACGGCCTTCCGCCCCTGAGCCCTGCCCTCCGGACCGGGTCGTCCGACTCCCCGCCCTGCTCCGGGTCGTCCGGCTCCCCGCCCTGCTCCTGGTCGAGCCGGTCGGTTCACCACGTCAACGTGGTGAACCGACCGTGACCGCGGCAGATTCGCTGCGGTCACGGTCGGACTCCCTGGTGGACGTGGTGAACCGACACCCGCCGGGGCGGCTGATCGGCGTCGGAGCGGGTACGCCGACGGGGCCGCTCAGCCCGCGGCGACGGTGGCCGGGGGTTCGGCGGAGACCTCGGGCTTGGGCCAGCCGGCCCCGGCCCGGGCGCCCTCGGCCGCGGCGTCGAGCAGGTGCCGCGGGGCGAGGGCGTCGCCGACCTTGACGATCTCCAGGCCCGGGCGCTCGCGGCGCAGCAGGTCGCTCAGCCGGTCGGCGGAGCGGCGTACGCCGGCCAGCACGACCAGGTCGACCCGGCCGGCGGGGCGCTCGAGGTCGGACTCGAGGTCGAGCAGCGACCACGTCTCGCCGTCGTGGGTCGGGACGACGGAGTCGACGAGCTCCACGCCTCTCTGCTTGAGCCGGCGGCGGACCCACCAGACCTGCGTCGCGTCGACCTCGGCGGCGACCGACGACAGGCTCGTGGCGATCCGGACGGTCCAGCCCGCGTCCTCGAGCGCCTCGGCCGCGGTCGGTGCGACGAACCCGCCCTCGTCGTCCACGACCAGGGCCACCTGGCCGGGCCCGTCGGGCAGCGGCGTCTTGGCCACGACCGTGTCGGCGTCGACGACCGGCGTCGGTGCGTCCTGCACCCAGTCGGGCCAGCGCGGCACGGAACCCGTGGCCACCACCACGGCGTCGGGGTCGAGGGCGAGGACGTCGGCCGCGCTCGGGTCGACCCCGAGGCGTACGTCGACCCCCGTCTCGACGAGCCGGCGCTCCAGCCAGCGCAGGTAGAGGTCCCAGCGCTCGCGGCCCTTGCGGGTCCCGGCCAGCGCCGCACGGCCGCCGATGCGGTCGCCGCGCTCGATCAGCGTGACCTGCCGCCCCCGTTCGGCCGCCCGGTACGCGGCCTCCGCACCGGCGACGCCGCCGCCCAGCACCACCAGCCGCGGCGCGGCCAGCGCGTCGTCGGGCACGGCGGTGGCGTCGTCGACCTCCGGCTCGCGGATGCCGGGGTTGACCGAGCACCACATCGGCCGCCCCTGGTAGAGCCGGCCGATGCAGCCCTCGTTGAGGCTGATGCAGGGCCGCGGGTCGCCACCGGTGGCGTAGGTCCTCGGCAGGTTCGGGTCGGCGATGAGCGCCCGCGTCATGGCGACCAGGTCGACGCCGTTCTCGGTGAGCGCGCGCTCGGCGGTGTCGGCGTCGAGGATCCGGCCGGCGACGACGACGGGCACCCCGGTCTCGCGGCGCATCCGGCCCGCGTGGGCGCCGTTGACGTTCTCGGGCAGGGCGTCGCCCGGCACGAAGACCGCGCTGCTGCGCATGGAGTAGCCGGTGCCGCTCGAGATGCTGAGCAGGTCGACCGCGCCGTCCGCCGTCATCGCCTGCGCGACGCCGACCAGGTCGTCCTCGGTCATGCCGGTGCCCTCGGGCAGGCCGTGGTAGGCCGACATCCGGAACCCGACGAGGAAGTCCTCCGACGTCCACGCGCGCACCGAGGCCAGCACCTCGCGACCGAACCGCAGCCGCTTCTCCCGCGTGCCGCCGTAGCCGTCGGTGCGGTCGTTGATGTTCGGGTCGTAGAACTGCTCGATCAGGTGCCCGCCGTGCGAGGTGACCTCGGCACCGTCCCAGCCCAGCTCCATCAGCCGGCGGGCCGCGTGGCCGAACCGGTCGACGAGCACGCCGATCTCGGCCTCGGTCAGCACGGCCGGCACCTCGCGGTGCACGCCCTCCGGCAGGTCCGAGGCGCCCTTGATCGCGACGCCGGAGTAGAACGAGTTGGCCCGGCGGCCCATGTGGGTCATCTGCGACATGATCAGCGCGCCGTGCTCGTGGACGCGGTCGGCGAGCTGGCGCAGCAGGTCGTCGTTGCGCGGGTCCCACAGCGAGATCGAGCCGTACGAGGCCGCGCTCTCCGGGTCGACCGAGGCCGAGCCGAACGTCATCACCAGCCCGACGCCACCCGCCGCCTTGCGCACGTGGTAGTCGACCTCGGCCTGGGTCAGCAGCCCGTCGTGGCCCCAGCCCGTGGAGTGGGGCGTCGAGGTGATCCGGTTGCGCACCGTGCGCCGGCCCAGCCGGACCGGGGAGAACAGCGTCGGCCAGCGCGTGGCGCCGGGCGAGGTGGCGATGAGGTCGTGCACGGTCATGTCGGACCTTCCGGGGACGCAGGCGGCTCGGGCGCGGCACGACGACTCTAGATGTGATCACATATCAGATGCAAGCACTTCCGGGTAGGCTCCCTCCATGACCGCACTCGCGCCCCTCGGCGAGCCGGCGCTGCTCACCGACCGCGTGTACGGGGCCCTGCGCGAGGCGATCCGCAGCGGCGAGATCCCCGCCGGCGCACGGCTGCGGCTCCGCGACCTCGCCGCGCGGCTCGGCACCAGCCCGATGCCCGTGCGCGAGGCCATCGGCCGCCTCGAGCAGAACGGCCTGGTCGTGCGCGTCCCGCACCGCGGCGCGGTGGTCGCCGACCTCACGCCCGCCGAGCTCGCGCACGTCTACGCCACCCGGCTCGTCCTCGAGGTCGAGGCCACCCGGCTCGGGTGCGCCGCCGCGGACGCCGACGGGCTGCTGCGGATGCGGGGGGCGTACGAGCGGATGCGCGCCGCCGTCCACGCCGGGCACGTCGCCGAGGCCCTCGACCTCGACGAGGAGCTGCTCACCGTGCTCTACGCCGGAGCCGGCAACCCCGTGCTGCTCGGCCTCGTCCAGGACCTGTGGCAGCGCTGCCGGGCCTTCAAGCTGCTCGGGGCCGGGACCGCGGAGTCGCAGCACCCCGACGAGGGCGCGTGGGCGACCCAGCGACGCCTCCTCGCCGCGGTCGAGGCCGGCGACACCGACGCCGCCGTGGCGGTCACCCGCGAGTCGCTCGAGTCGTCCCAGGAGCGCATCCGCGCGATGCTCGCCGCCGGCGACTGAGGCCCGGCCGCCCCGGCCGCGCCACCGCACGAGTCCCGCCGCTCCGTCACGGCGCGACCTGTGCCGGACCTGTGGATCGGTCGCGCACGACAGAAAAGGGGGGTCGCAGGTATGGACCCCACCCCGTCGCGCGGCTACCGTCTCCAGCAACGCGCCACGCGCCGGCTCCGGCCACCCCCAGCACGGTGGTCCGGCGTCTCAGGTCCCCCCAACGCGTGCTGGACCGTCCACCCGTCGCTGGGTGGGTCATCGACATGGAGGTCGAGTTGTACGAGAGCAACGGCGAGAAGTACTTCGTGGTGGACGCGCACATCGCGCTCTGGGACGCCCGTCCGGAGAACCAGCGGAACATCCACGGCAAGCAGTTCATCGACTGCTTCTACGACTACCACCGCAACCTCAGCCCGGAGTCGGAGCTGTGGAGCTACGAGCAGTACCTCTACTACGCCGACCGGCTGATGAAGGACCTCTTCGAGGACGGCCACGTCGACCACGCGATCTTCCAGCCCGCCTACCTCGGCGAGTTCTACCACCGCGGGTTCGGCCAGACCGAGGAGGCGTGGGCCCTCACCCAGGCCCATCCCGGACAAGCTCACGTACAACCACTGCTACGACCCGCGCAACGGCGAGGCCGGCCTCGACCAGCTCCGCCTCGACGCCGAGCGCTTCGGGCTCAAGGGCATCAAGCTCTACACCGCGGAGTGGCACGGCGAGTCGCGCGGCTACAAGCTGACCGACCCCTGGTCGCGCAAGTACCTCGAGACCTGCCTCGAGCTCGGCATCAAGAACATCCACGTCCACAAGGGCCCGACGATCCGCCCGCTCGACCGCGACGCGTTCGACGTCGCCGACATCGACGGGGTGGCCAGCGACTACACCGACCTCAACTTCGTCGTCGAGCACGTCGGCCTGCCGCGCCTGGAGGACTTCTGCTGGATCGCCACGCAGGAGCCCAACGTGTACGGCGGGCTCGCCGTCGCGATCCCCTTCATGCACACCCGGCCCCGCTACTTCGCGCAGATCATGGGCGAGCTCCTCTACTGGATCGGCGAGGACCGGATCCTCTTCTCCAGCGACTACGCCCTGTGGACGCCCAAGTGGCTCGTCGAGCAGTTCGTCGACTTCCAGATCCCTGACGACATGCAGCCCGAGTACTCGGCGATCACCACCGTGCAGCGCAAGAAGATCCTCGGCCTCAACGCCGCCGCGCTCTACGACATCCCGGTGCCCGCGGAGCTCCAGGTCCACACGGCTCCCGACGAGGTGCCCGTCGCCTCCGACGCGCCGGACCTGCGCGTCCCGGTCGCGTGACCGCGGTCGACCTGCCGCTCACCGAGTCCCACCCGCGTGCGGGCCGTGCCCACGGCCCGCACGACGGGCCCGTCGCGGACGCCGTGTGGGCGGCGCTCGGGACCGTCATGGATCCCGAGCTGGACGAGCCGATCACCGACCTGGGCTTCGTGGCCGACCACCGCCTCGACGAGGTCGGCGACGGCCACGTCGACGTCGAGGTCCACCTGAGGCTGCCCACGTCCTTCTGCGCACCGAACTTCGCCTACCTCATGGCCGCCGACGCGCAGGACGCGCTGAGCGGGATCGACGCGGTGCGCGAGATCGCGATCTTCCTCGACGGCCACCACGACTCGACGAAGATCAACTCGGGTCTCGCGGCCGGCGGCGGCTACAAGGGCACCTTCGCCCACGAGGCCGACGACAGCCTCGACGAGCTGCGGATGATCTTCCGTCGCAAGGCCCACACGGCGGCGATGGAGCGGTCCTGCTCCGCGCTGGTCAAGAGCGGAGCGCGTACGGTCGAGGACCTGCACACGCTGACCGTGGGCGACCTGCCCGACGGTCCGACCACCGACGCGCTGCTCCGGCGCCGGGCGGACCTCGGCTTCCGCGCCGCGGCGGACGCGCTCGTCATGGTCGACGAGCGCGGGGTGCCGGTGCCCGAGGACCAGGTGCCGCTGCGGCTGCGCTTCGCGCGGACGACGCGGATCTCGATCGACGGCAACGCGCACTTCTGCCGGGGCCTGCTCCGCACCCGCTACCCCGGATCGGGCGAGGACCAGGCAGCCCGCCAGGACGACCCCGACCTCACCGTCCGACCCACGGGTCCCACGACCCCGACCCCCGAGAGCGAGCGATAGATGCGCGCCGTCCAGGTGACCGGCTACCACACCCCCCTGCAGCTGAGCGAGGTCCCCGACCCCGTACCGAGCGGACCGCTCGACGTGGTCGTCAAGATCGGCGGGGCCGGGGTGTGCCGCACCGACCTGCACATCCTCGAGGGCCAGTGGGCCGAGAAGTCGCAGGTGCAGCTGCCGTACACGATCGGCCACGAGAACGCGGGCTGGGTGCACGCGGTCGGCGACGCCGTCACCAACGTGGCGGTCGGCGACCCGGTGATCCTGCACCCGCTCGTCACCTGCGGGCTGTGCCGCGCGTGCCGGTTCGGGGACGACGTGCACTGCGAGAACAGCAAGTTCCCCGGCATCGACACCCACGGCGGCTACGCCGACTACCTGCTGACCAACGCCCGCAGCGTCGTCAGGCTGGACCCCAGCCTGCAGCCGGCGTCGGTGGCGGCGCTGGCCGACGCGGGCCTCACGGCGTACCACGCCGCGGCGAAGGCGGCCCGCACCCTGCACCCGGGCGACTTCTGCGTGATGATCGGCGCCGGCGGCCTCGGCCACATCGGCGTGCAGGTCATGAAGGCCATCTCGGCGGCCACCCTGGTCGTGGTCGACCGCAACCCCGACGCCCTCGCGCTGGCCCGGGAGATCGGGGCCGACCAGACGGTCGTCGCCGACGGCAGCCACGTCGAGAAGATCCGCGAGATCACCGGCGGCAAGGGTGCGGAGGCCGTGATCGACTTCGTCGGCGAGGGCGGGGCCACGGCCGAGGGCGTGGCGATGCTGCGCCAGGCCGGCAACTACTACGTCGTCGGCTACGGCGAGAACATCAGCGTGCCCACGATCGACATCGTCTCGAGCGAGATCAACATCATCGGCAACCTGGTCGGCTCCTACAACGACCTCGTCGAGCTGATGGCGCTGGCCGCGCAGGGCAAGGTCACGCTCCACACGAGCACGTACGCGCTGGAGGACTTCCAGTCGGCCATCGACGACCTGGACCACGGCCGCGTACGGGGCCGCGCGATCCTCATCCCCTGAGCCGAAGCCCACCGACCTTCCGGAAAGTGGTCGCTCCCAGCCCCTCTCGACGCGTTCCGGGGGCGGGGAGCGACCACTTTCCGGCTGGAGTAGGGCTGGAGCAGGGCTGGAGCAGCCGGCTCCTAGCGCACGTAGTCGGCGCCGGTCACGTCGATCGTCGCACCGCTCGTGTGCGGGGACCGGCCCGAGGCCAGGAAGGCGATCACCTCGGCGACGTCCTCGGGAGGGGTGATCTCGCCCATGGGCATCGACGAGGCCAGCGCGGCCGCGTCGGTCTCCGCCATCATGTCGGTGAGCACCCAGCCGGGCGCGACGTCGTAGGCCAGCACCCGGTCCGGCGCGAAAGCCCGCGCCAGACCCTTGGTCAGCGACTGCAGGCCGCCCTTCGCCGCCCCGTACGCGAGGTGGTCGGCGTCGTCGCCGCGGTGCGCTGCGCGGCTGGTGACGTTGACGATCACCCCACCCGTGCCGTCGTCGCTCCAGGTCCGGACGGCGAGCCGGCAGAGGGCCGCCGGTGCGAGCAGGTTGACGGTCAGGTTGTCCGACCACCCGGACGCCCAGGCCTCGTCGTCGTCCATGGGCGAGGCGAGGTAGATCCCGGCGTTGTTGACGAGCACGTCGACCCGACCGCGCCACGCCACCGCCTCGGCCCAGAGCCGGGCGGGCTCCCCGGGCTGCGCCAGGTCGGCGGTGAGCACGTGCACGCGCTCGGCACCCAGCTCCTCGACCAGACCGGCGGCGGCCTCGGCGGACGCCCGGTGGTGGAGCACGACGTGCGCACCCTCCCGGTGCAGCGCGCGGACGGCCGCGCGGCCGATGCCGCGCGAGCCCCCGGTGACCAGGACGACGCGCTCGGGGCCGGCGGTGGGCGTGGGGCTGCTCAAGGGGTGCTCCTCTGGTGCGGGGTCGGGCGCGGGGTCGGGCCGCGGGGTCGGGCGACGGCTCAGGCAGACTGCCTGTGCACCCGTGATCTCGACGGCGGCGCCGCACAGGTACGGCGCCTCGTCCGACGCCAGGAAGGCGACGAGCGCGGCGACCTCCTCGGGGTAGCCGACGCGACCGTACGGCACGAGGGCGTCGAGGTCGGCCTTGGTCCGGCCCGAGCGGGCGAGGTTGTCGGCGAGCATGGGGGTGAAGATCTCGCCCGGGCAGACCGCGTTGACCCGGACCCCGGCCGGGGCGTAGTCGCGCGCCAGGCTCTGGGTGAGGGCCACGACAGCCGCCTTGGACGTGGTGTAGGCGGCGTGGCCGGGCGCCGGGTGCAGCCCCCACTGCGACGCGGTGTTGACGACCGCACCCCGGCCCGCCGCGACCATGACCGGCAGCGCCGCCCGGCACAGGTGGGCGATCGCGTCGACGTTGACCGCGAAGGTCAGGTCCCAGTCGTCGGGGCTCACGTCGAGGAGCGCCCCGCGGCGGTTCACCCCGGCGTTGTTGACGACGACGTCGAGGCGGTCGTGGTCGTTCACGACGTCGTCGACGGCCGCGGCGCACGCCCCCGGGTCGGTCACGTCGAAGACCCGCGCCTGTGCCCGGCCGCCGGCGAGGACGACGTCCTCGACCACGCGGCCCACCGCGCGGGCGTCGAGGTCGGCGACCTGGACGACGGCGCCCTCGGCGGCGAGCCGGTGGGCGATCGCCGCACCGATCCCACCGGCGGCGCCGGTCACCAGGCAGACGCGGTCGACGAAGCGGCGGGCACCCGAGGGCTGCGGTTCGAGGATCATCGCGCCCCGGCCTCCGGCCGGGTGAACACGGTCCGGTGCCACGGCTTGGCCGCGACCCCGGTGAGGTCGAACATCACGTGCTTGACCACCGTGTAGTCCTCGAAGGAGTAGGTGGACATGTCCTTGCCGAAGCCCGACTCCTTCATCCCGCCGTGCGGCATCTCGCTGATGATCGGGATGTGGTCGTTGACCCACACGCAGCCGGCGCGGATCTCGCGCGTCGCCCGCAGCGCGCGGTACAGGTCGCGGGTCCAGGCCGAGGCGGCGAGGCCGTACGGGGTGTCGTTGGCGAGCGTGATCGCCTCGTCGTCGGTGTCGAAGGCCAGCACGACGAGCACGGGCCCGAAGACCTCCTCGCGGACGACCTCCGTGGTCCGCCCGGCGTCGGCGATCAGGGTCGGCGCGTAGTAGGAGCCGGCAGCACGGTCTCCGCCGGGGACGGTGCCGCCCGTGACGATGCGGGCGTAGCCGCGGGAACGGTCCACGAGCGCGGCGACCCGGTCACGGTGCGCGGTGCTGATCAAGGGGCCGAGGTCGGTCGCCGGGTCGGCCGTGGGACCGGGCCGGACGGCGGCGAAGAGGTCGGCCACGCCGTCGACGAACCGGTCGTGCAGGGAGCGGTGCACGATGGCGCGCGTCGCGGCGGTGCAGTCCTGGCCGGTGTTGATCAGGCTGGCGGCGACCGCGCCCTGGATCGCGGCGTCGAGGTCGGCGTCGTCGAACACGACGAACGGCGCCTTGCCGCCGAGCTCGAGGTGCACCCGCTTGGCCGTGGTCGCCGCCGCTTCCAGGACGGTGCGCCCGACCTTCGTCGAGCCGGTGAAGGAGACCATGTCGACCTGCGGGTGGCGCAGCAGGTGCGCCCCGCAGCCGACGCCGGTCCCGGTGACGACGTTGAACACCCCGTCGGGGATGCCGGCCTGCGTGGCCAGCTCGGCGAGGCGCAGCGTGGTCAGCGGCGTCAGCTCCGACGGCTTGAGCACGATCGTGTTGCCGGCCGCGACGGCGGGGAGGACCTTCCAGCCGGCCATCTGCAACGGGTAGTTCCAGGGCGCGACGGAGCCGACGACCCCGACCGGCTCCCGACGGACCGAGCTGGTGTGGTCGGCCGAGTACTCCCCGGTCGCCTGCCCCTCGAGCGTGCGCGCGGCCCCGGCGAAGAACGCCGTGTTGTCGACGGTGCCGGGCACGTCGAACTCGCGCGCGAGCCGGATCGGCTTGCCCGCCTGCCGGCTCTCCGTCTGCGCGAGGTCCTCCGCCTCGGCCTCCAGGAGGCCGGCGAGCGCGTGCAGCACGGCCGAGCGCTCCCCCGGCGTGGCCCGCGACCAGGCCGGGAACGCCGCCCGCGCCGCGGCGACCGCGGCGTCGACGTCGTCGGCCCCGGCGAGGGTGATCTCGGCGACCACGTCCCCGTTCGACGGGTCACGGACCACCTCGGCGGTCCCGGTCAGGGCCTCGCGGCGCCGACCGTCGATGTACTGGCTCACTGCCGCTCGCTCTCCTTCGGGTACGTGGACGCCGGGCCCCGTCGGGGCCCCTGCGCCAGGCTCAGGGGGCGTCCTGCTGGAGCCCCGGCGCCCAGATGTCGCCGACGCTGAACCCCTCGGGGAACGGGTCGGTGTCGTCCAGCACCCAGGTCGAGCGGCCGGTGACCCAGGCGCTGCCGGTGAGGGTCGGGAGGACGGCGTCGTACGGACCGAGGGTCGTCGTGCCGAGGAGCTCCCCGACGAACTCGGTGCCGATGACGCTGCGGTGGCTGAACTTCTCGCCGACCGCGAGCTGGCCGCGGGCGTGCAGCGCGGCCATCCGGCCGCACGTCCCGGTGCCGCACGGCGAGCGGTCGAGCGCGCCCGTCCAGGTGCTCGGGTCGTCGGCGCGCAGCGGGCCCTGGGTGAGGACGACGGCGTTGCGGTCCTGCACGCCGGGCTGCCGCTCGCCGGAGTGGATCATGATGTTGCCGACGGCGTCGATGTCGGGGTTCAGCGGGTGCCGCACGTCGAGCTGCTCGAGGGCCGCGAGCTTGAGCAGCGCCCCGGCCCGGGTGAGCTCGCGGCCGCGGTCCGGGTGGATCTCGAGGCCCAGCGCCGCCGCCGGGGCCTGGACGAAGAAGCCACCGCCGAAGACGACGTCGACGGCGACCGTCCCGAACGTGGGCACCTCGAGCGGCACGTCGAGCCCGACCACGAACGAGGCCACGTTGGCGACGGTGACGCTGCGGACCTTGCCGCCCGAGACGACCGCCTCGGCCTCGACCAGGCCGACGGCGGTGTCGATGCGGACCCGGGTGACGGGCTCGACCATGGCCACGAGACCGCTCTCGAGGACGGCGGTCACGGTGCAGATCGTGTTGCTGCCCGACATCGCGGTGAACCCGCCCTGCTCGAGCACGATGATGCCGAGGTCGGAGCCGGGCTCGACCGGGGGCAGCACGAGGACCGCGCAGAGGCCCGGGAAGCCGCGCGGCTCGCGCAGCAGGAACCGTCGCAGGCCGTCGAGGTGGTCGCGGCAGTACGCGAACCGCTCGGCCATCGTCGCGCCGCGGACCAGCCCTGCGGCGTCGAGGACGACGCGCCCGGCCTCGCCCTCGGCGTGGGCCTCGATCGTCCGGAGCTCGAGCCGCGGCACGTCAGGCCCCCGGCGCGAAGGGCTGCAGGACGGCGACCAGGCCGGCGCGCTGCGCGTCGGTCAGCGGCTGCACCGGCGCCCGGGTCGGGCCGACGGGGTGGCCGAGGATCTCGAGCGCGGCCTTGACGCCGGCGACGTAGCTGACGGACTCCAGGTAGGAGCTGAGCGCCCACAGGTCGCGCCACTGCTCGCGGGCCTTCGTCAGGTCGCCGAGGACCGCGAGGGTGTCCCACAGCGCGACGGCCTGCTCGGGCACCAGGCCCGCCACGCCCCACACCGACGCCTCGGCGCCGAGCGCGAGGCCCGCGAAGGTGAGCGTGTCCCAGCCGTTGAACGCCTTGATCTGGGCGCCGCGGCTGACGATCAGGTCGGTCAGCGTGACGGCGTCGCCGGAGGTGTCCTTGAGGTAGTCGACGCCGTCGATCGAGCCGAGCTCGGCGACCTGGTCGGCGCTCAGACGCAGCCCGGTGGCGCCGGGGACGTTGTAGTACATGATCGGCAGGCTCGTGGCCGCTGCGACGTCGGCGAGGAAGACCGTGAGCGCGGCGAAGTCCAGCGGGTCGTAGAACGGCGGCACGAGCATGACCGCGTCCGCCCCGACGCGCTCGGCGTGCTGCACGAGCTCGATCGCGCCCCGCGTGGTCAGCGAACCGACACCCGCCACGACCGGCACGCGCCCGGCGGCGGCCGCGACGTACAGCTCGATGACCCGGCGGTGCTCCTCGGGGCTGAGGCTCGTGAACTCCCCCGTCGTGCCGCAGGGCACGAGCCCGTGGACGCCCCCGGCGACCAGGCGGTCGACCAGGGCGGTGACCGCGGCCTCGTCGACGGCCGCGCCGTCGGCGGTGAACGGGGTGGGGACGGCGGCGAGGATGCCGGTGAGCGGGGTGTGCCTGCGGGGCATGTCGGGTCCTTGGCGGGTCGGGTGCGTCAGGCCGCGGCGGCGGCGAGGTCGCGGCGCGTGGGGGTCCTGCGGACGAGGGCGCGGGTGAAGCGCTGCGGGGCGAAGGGCACGAGCACGTCGGGGACCTCGCCGTGCAGGACCATCCGGCTCAGGGCGAGCGCGGAGCCCGGGCCGAGGGTGATGCCCTGCATGCCGTGGCCGCTGGAGACGTAGGTGTTCGTCAGGTCGCCGAGCCGGCCGATCACCGGCAGGCCGTCGGGCGTCATCGGCCGGATGCCGGCTCTTCGGGGTCACGGGGCCGGTCGGCGGGGTCCAGTCGCGGAAGTACGCCGCCGGCGCCCGCAGGATCGCGCCGATGCGCACCTGGTTCAGCTCCTCGTCCAGCCCCGCGAACTCCATCGTCCCAGCCAGGCGGAGGTTGCGGGCCAGCGGTGTGACGGCGACCTTGGCGTCGGACAGGTTGACCGAGCTGCGCAGCGCGTACGGCTCGACGTCGATGCTGTAGCCCTTGCCCGGGCGGACCGGGAGCGGCACCCCGAGCAGCCGCGAGATCGGGCCGGTCCAGGCGCCGGCGGCCAGCACGTACGCGTCGCCGCCGACCTCCTGCTCGCCGGCGGTGATGCTCGCCAGGCCGCCGCGACCGTGCGTGGCGCCGCTGATCGGGGCGCCCTCGAGGATCGTCACGCCGAGCTCGAGGAGCCTCGCGTGCAGCGCCCGCATCAGGGCCGGCGGGTCGAGGTGGTCCTCGCGCGGCAGGTAGACGGCGCCGTGCACGCGGTCGGAGAGCGCCGGCTCCTGGGCGCGTGCGTCGTCGCCGACGAGGACCTGCGGGTCGCGGTCGTAGCGTCGGGCGAGGTCGAGCAGGCCGCGGTGGTGCTCGAGGTTGTCGGCGTCGAGGAACGCCATCAGCAGGCCGTCGTGGCGCAGCTCGAAGTCGAGCCCGTCGGCGCGGTAGCGGTCGTACGCGTCGCCGCTGGTCTGCGCCAGCCGCAGGTGCGCCTCGAAGCCGGCCTGCTGCGCCGCAGCGTTGCAGCTGCGCCACATGCCCAACATGAACTTCACGAAGCCCGGGTCCAGCGACGGCCGGATGTAGAGCGGGCTGTCGCGGCGCAGCATCCACCTCAACGAGGTGCCGATCATGCCCGGCCCGGGGACGGGGGCGGACTCGGCCGGGCAGACCCAGCCGGCGTTCACCTCGGCGGCCCCCCGACCGGTCCGGCGGGCGTCGACGAGCGTGACGCGGGCGCCGTCGGCCGCGAGCTGGTAGGCCGTGGTGAGGCCGATGACCCCGCCACCGATCACGACGACGTGCTTGTCCCCGGTGGTCATGCCGCTCACCGCCCGTCGAGGGCGTGGACCCGGCCGGTGTGCACGCCGTGCACGGCCTTGACGAACGCCTGGCCGACCTCGGCCGCGCTCACCCTCGCGAAGCCGGGGAAGGAGGAGTGGTAGCCGGTGGCCTCGTCGAGGACGGTCGGGCTGACCGCGTTGATGCGCAGGCCGCGCGGCAGCTCCGCGGCGGCACTGACGACGTACGACTCCACCGCCCCGTTGGCCAGGGCGGCGGCCGCGCCGGTGCGGATCGGTTCGCGGGCGAGCACGCCGGTGGTGAGGGTGATCGAGCCGCCGTCGACCAGGTGGGGCGTCGCCAGCCGGGCCACGTCGACCTGGCTCGCGACCTTGCCGCGGAAGGCGGCGAGGTAGTCCTCGCCCGTCAGGTCGGCCAGCGGCTTGAAGGGCACGGAACCGACCGCGCACACGACGGCGTCGAGCGGCCCGCCGGTGACGACCCGGTCGAGCAGCGCGCTGATCGAGGCGGCGTCGGTGACGTCGACCGCGAGCTCGGAGCTCTTCGAGGCCCGCAGGACCTCGTCGCCGTACGCCTCCAGCGCGTCGGCCGCGGCACCTCCGACCAGCCCGGTCGCGCCGATGACGAGCGTCCTCATGCCGTGGTCCTCTCCTTCTCGCCGGGTGCGGCGGGGTCCTCGCGCAGCGCGATCAGCTCGTCGACGCTGGTGATGCTGTGCTCGCGGAACGTCTGCTCGACCCGTACGGCGTCGCCGTCCTCGAGCGCGTCGACGAGCTCGCGGTGGAGGCGGTGGGAGCGCTCCGGGTCGTGGCGGACGGCCTGGTCCTGGGCCAGCGCGATGGTCAGGTGCGCCTCGATGACCGGCCAGAGCTGGTCGAGGACGACGTTCTGCGCCGCCGCCCACACCGCGCGGTGGAAGGCGAGGTGGCCCTCGTGGCGGGCGACCGGGTCCTCGTCGAAGGCGGTCGCCTCGAAGGCCGACCAGGCCTCGCGCACCAGCACGAGCCGGTGGCCGCTGGCGTCGGCGAGCACGTCGCGGGCGGCGAGGACGTCGAGCGCCGCCCGCGTACGGGCCAGGTCGCGCAGGGCCGCCTCGTCGAGGTCGGCGACGCGCAGGCCCCGGTACGGTTCGCTGACCACGAGGCCCTCGCGGGCCAGCTGGCCGAGCGCCTCGCGGACGGTGGCGCGGCTGACCCGCAGGTCGGCGGCCAGCGCCAGCTCGGTGAGCCTGTCCCCCGGCCGCAGGGCGCCGACGACGATGCCCCGGCGGATCTGCGCGACGACCGCCTCGCGCCGCGAGACCGAGGCCACGGGGGCGAGCGGGCGCCGCCCGTCCCCGGTCGTGCCCGCAACGCTCACGGGCGGGACGCTAGCAGTCGTTTGTCTGACAATCAACCATGGTGCGGCGAATGCGCGTAGACCTCTGGACGTGACGAGAGGCAGCGATCGCCTGCTCGGGGGTTCAGGTGGTCGCTGCCTCTCGACGACTCCATCGCCGGGCACGAGCCGGGCGTTACAGGGTCGCGCCGAGTTTTTTTCTGGCGTAGCGGCGCGCTGCCGTTCGCGCGTCAGGGCCCGAGCGCCGCGCTGGTACCGGAGCCGCACCGTTCGTCTCCCCTCGGCGAGACCTGCTCTGGCACCCGACGTCGGTTTCCCATGAAGGCATGGGAAACGCGCACTCAGCACGGCAAATTTGCCGTGCTGAGTGACGGAACACCATGAAGGCATGGGAAACCGACATCCCGAGGGAGCGACCGCGGGGAGGCGGGAGGCGGAGGGGCGCGGGAGGCGGAGGGGCGCGGGAGGCGGGAGGCGGGAGGCGGGAGGCGGGCAGGCGGGGCAGGCGGGTACGGGGTACGCGACGGTGCGGCAGGTCGTCGTGCGGCCGGGCCCGGACGTGACGAGAGGCAGCGAATGCCTGCTCGGGGGTTCAGGTACTCGCTGCCTCTCGTGGTCCTGATCGCCGCGTGGGCGCCGGGCGTTACAGGTCGGGCGGAAGATCTTTCGCAGCGAACCCCGCGACCAGTGCGGCGCGCACCCGGACGACCCCCGGGCGCTCGAGCGCGGAGGTCCGGGCCAGCGCCACCACGTCCCGCGTCGACGGTCCGGGCAGCGGCGCGGTCGGTGCGGCGGTGGCCCGCACCGCCAGCATCAGCGGGGTGACCAGGGTGATCCCCAGCCCCGCCTCGGCCAGGGCGATGGAGACGGCGGTGTCGGTCACGAGGTGGCGCTCGCGGGGCGCGATCCCCGCCCGGGCGCAGGCCGTGCGCACCGCCCGGCCGAAGGTCGACGTCGGCGGCGGCAGGATCCAGTCGGTCTCGTCGGCGTACGCCCGCACCGCCTCCGGCGACGTCCGGTCGGGCTCGGCCCCGGGCGGCAGCACGAGCAGGAAGCCCTCGCGGTGCAGCCGCGCGACGTCGAGCCCGCGCCGCGGGGCGAGGGGCGCGTCGGAGTAGTCGAGCCCCAGCGCCAGGTCGAGCTCGTCGCGCAGCACCGCGTCCGGCATCGCCTCGACGTCCACCTCGACCGCCTGCAGCGCCACCGTCGTGTCGTGGAGGAGGCGGGCCCGGGCGGCCGGGAGCCCGACGACGGCCGCGGAGCCGAACACCCCGAGCCGGACGGCGGCCGCCGGGGACGGCCCGCGCACGACCGCCGCCGCCCGCGACTCCGCCTCCAGGACCAGGCGCGCCTGCGCGAGGAGCACCCGCCCGTCGTCGGACAGCACCAGCCGGGCGCCGTCGCGCAGGAAGAGCGTCCGCCCGACCGCCCGGCCCAACGACGCCATCTGCTGCGACACCGCACCGGTCGTGTAGCCGAGCGACGCGGCCGCGCCGCTCATGGTCCCCGCGTCGGCGACGGCGACGAGCGTGCGCAGCTGGTCCAGGGTCCACCTCATGCAGAAGATCTGAACAGATCGTCGAGCAGGTGTCGATTGTGCTGAACATCGACCCGCGGGACACTGGGCCGGCCATGACCTCGCCCACCGCTGCGCCCCGCGCGCCCCTCCCCGCCCACGCCGAGGTCGTCGTCGTCGGCGGCGGCGTGATGGGCACGAGCATCGCCTTCCACCTGGCCGAGGCGGGCGTCCGCGACGTCGTCGTGCTCGAGCAGGGCACGCTCGGGTGCGGCTCGTCGGCCAAGCCGCTCGGCGGCGTGCGCGCCACCTTCTCCGACCCGGGCAACGTGCTGCTCGGGCAGCGGAGCCTCGAGACCTACGAGGGGTTCGCCGAGCGCTTCTCCACCGACATCGGCCTGCGACAGGTCGGCTACCTCTTCCTGTGCCGCACCGACGCGGAGGTCGCCTCCGTCGAGGCGAGCACCGCTCTGCAGCAGAGCCTGGGCGCCAGCGGCCGCATGATCGGCCTGGACGAGGCGGCACGGCTCAACCCGCTCGTCGACACCCGGGTCCTGACCGGCGCGTCCTTCTCCCCCCGCGACGGCTACGCCGAGCCGGCCAAGGTCGTCGCCGCGTACGCCACCGCCCTGACCAGCCTCGGCGGCCGGGTCCACGAGGGCGTGACCGTCATCGGGATCGAGACCTCCGGCGGCGCGGTCAGCGCGGTCGAGACCGACCGCGGGACCATCCGGACGGACGCGGTCGTCGTCGCCGCGGGTGCCTGGTCGGCACAGCTCGGGGCGATGGCCGGCGTACCGCTCCCGGTCGTGCCGGTCCGGCGCCAGATCGGCTTCACCCCGCAGAGCGCCAACCCCGGGGGCAGGGCGTTCCCGACGGTGCCCTTCACCCTCGACCTGTCGACCACGCTCTACTTCCACAACTACGCGGGCGGGATGCTCCTCGGGATCTCCAACGCCGACGAGCCGGAGGGCTTCGACCGGGGGTTCGACGACGCCTGGGTGCCCGCCTTCGACGACGCGGCGCGGGTCGTCGCGCCGTCGCTCGCCGGACGGCCGCTGGAGGGCGGCTGGGCCGGCCTGTACGAGAACACCCCCGACCACAACGCCATCATTGGCGTCTCGCGGCGTCTTGACGGCTTTTTCTACGCCACCGGCTTCTCCGGGCACGGATTCTTGCAGGCACCTGCGGTTGGAGAAGTCGTCCGCGACCTCTACCGTGGTGCCGAACCGTTCCTGGACGTCACGCCCTTCGACGTGGCGCGGTTCGACCCCGACCCGGCCGGGCACGCGCTGCTCGCCGAGGTCCACATCATCTAGCCCAGCAGGACCGAAGGAGACGACGTCGTGGTGGCCAGCCCGTCGACAGGCTCAGGCTCGAGCTCGGCGCACGTCGCGCCGTGGGAGCTGCGGGCGCGCTTCGCGGTGTCGCTCGCGACCCTCTACGGCCAGGAGGTCCCGGCGTACACGACGCTGGTCGACGTCTCCCGCGCCGTGAACGAGGACTTCGCGGCCGCCCACGGCGCCGACGCCGAGCGCCTCGGCTCCATCGGGCGCGTCACCGCCGAGCGGCACGGCGCGATCCGCGTCGGCTCGCCCGCGGAGATGGCGCAGGTCGCCCGGCTCTTCGCCGGCTTCGGCATGCACCCCGTCGGCTTCTACGACCTGCGCGACGCCTCCGCCAGCTCCGTGCCGGTCGTGTCGACCGCGTTCCGGCCCACCGCGGCCGAGGAGCTGGCGCGCAACCCGTTCCGGGTCTTCACCTCGATGCTGGTCACCGACGACCGCCGTTTCTTCGACGCCGAGACCCAGGAGCGCCTGGAGTCCTTCGTCGCCGCCCGGGAGCTCTTCTCCCCCGAGGCGCTGGAGCTCGCCGACCGCTCCGTCGCCGAGGGCGGCCTGGACGCCGTCGACGCCGAGCGCTTCCTCGCCCTGGCCACCGCGTCCTTCGCCCTGTCGACCGCACCCATCGACCGCGCCTGGTACGACCACCTCGAGGCCGTGTCGGCCGTCGCCGCCGACATCGGCGGGGTGCCGGGCACGCACATCAACCACCTCACGCCGCGGGTCCTCGACATCGACGACCTGTACGCGCGGATGACCGCCCGGGGCATCGCGATGATCGCCGAGATCCAGGGCCCGCCGCGCTGGGAGGGGCCCGACGTCCTGCTGCGCCAGACCTCGTTCCGCGCGCTGGCCGAGCCGCGGACGTTCCTCGAGGCCGACGGCGCCGTGACCACCGGCGAGCTGCGCGTCCGCTTCGGCGAGGTGGAGCAGCGCGGCATCGCCCTGACCGTCGCCGGGCGCGACCTCTACGACGACCTGACGATCGAGGTCGACCGCCGCCTCGCGGACGCGCCGCAGGGCACCACCCGCGTCGAGGTCGCCGCCGACGTCTGGCGCGAGAACCTGCCCCGGACCGAGACCGGCCTGGCCGTCGCCGGCCTGGGCTTCTTCCGGTTCCGCGCCGGCGACGTCGGCGACGTCGGCGCCGTCGGCGACACGACCCTCGCCGACCTGCTCGCCAGCGGCGCCCTGGTCGCCGAGCCGATCGTCTACGAGGACTTCCTCCCCCGCTCCGCGGCCGGGATCTTCCAGTCCAACCTCACCGACGAGGGCTCGCGCGACGACGAGCAGCTCGGGACGCCGTACGACCTGGCGCGTCTGAGCGAGGTCGTCGGCATCGGCATCACCGACCCGAACGACCTCTATGCCGCCCAGCAGGCCGCCTCGCTCGCCGAGGCCGAGGCCGCGCTCGGCATCACCATCGACCCGACACCCCGTCCGCTCAGCCAGACCCAGGAGAACGCACCCGCATGACCGACACCCTCACCCGTCCCACCTCGACGCTGGCCGACGACGTCCGCGCCGCCCTCGAGGCCTGCGGAGTCGACCTGGGCGCCGTGGGCGGGGACAGCACCGTCGCCAGCCCCATCACCGGCGAGCCGCTGCTGGGCACCCGGCTCGACAGCGTCGAGGACATCGACGCCGCCGTCGGCCGTGCCGCCGACGCCTTCCCGGCCTGGCGCGACACCCCGGCCCCGATCCGCGGCCAGCTGGTCAAGCGCTGGGGCGAGCTGCTCACCGAGCACAAGCAGCACCTGGCCACCCTCGTCACCGCCGAGGTCGGCAAGACGCCGTCCGAGGCGCTCGGCGAGGTGCAGGAGATGATCGACATCGCCGACCTCGCCGTCGGACAGTCGCGCCAGCTCTTCGGCAAGACCATGCCGTCGGAGCGTCCCGGCCACCGCCTCCAGGAGGTCTGGCACCCACTCGGCGTCGTGGGCGTCATCTCCGCCTTCAACTTCCCGGTCGCGGTCTACGCCTGGAACACCGCCCTCGCCCTGGTCTGCGGCGACACCGTCGTGTGGAAGCCGGCCGACGCCACCCGGCTGTCCGCCGTCGCGGTGGACGCGCTGCTCGCCCGCGCGGTCGCCGACGCCGGCGCCCCCGAGGGCATCCACCAGCTCCTCCTCACCGACGCCGAGGGCAGCAAGCGGATGGTCGCGGACCGTCGTGTCGCTCTCGTCTCGGCCACCGGCTCGGTGCGGATGGGCCGCGAGGTCGGCCCGGTCGTCGCCGAGCGCTTCGGGCGCACCCTGCTCGAGCTCGGTGGCAACAACGGCGCCATCGTCGCCCCGTCGGCCGACCTCGACCTCGCGCTGCGCGGCGTCGTCTTTGCCGCCGCCGGCACCGCCGGGCAGCGCTGCACCACCCTGCGGCGCCTGTTCGTGCACTCCTCGATCGCCGACCAGCTGACCAAGCGGGTCGTGGCAGCGTACGAGACGCTCGCCGTCGGTGACCCCCGCGACGAGGGCGTGCTGGTCGGGCCGCTGGTCAACCAGCGCTCCTTCGAGGCCCAGCAGGCCGCGCTCGCCGCCGCGCAGGAGCAGGGCGGCACCGTCCTGGTCGGCGGGGACCGCGAGCTCGCCGACCAGCACCCCGACGCCTACTACGTCCGCCCGGCGGTCGTCGCGATGCCGGAGCAGAGCGCGATCGTGCACGAGGAGACGTTCGCGCCGATCCTCTACGTGATGACCTACGACGACCTCGAGGAGGTCGTGGCCCAGCACAACGCCGTCCCGCAGGGCCTGAGCTCGGCGATCTTCACCACCGACCAGGGCGAGGCGGAACGGTTCCTGTCCGCGGCCGGCTCCGACTGCGGCATCGCCAACGTCAACATCGGCACCTCCGGGGCCGAGATCGGCGGTGCCTTCGGCGGGGAGAAGGAGACCGGCGGCGGCCGCGAGTCGGGCTCCGACGCGTGGAAGGCGTACATGCGCCCCTCCACGCAGACCGTGAACTACTCCGGCCAGCTCCCGCTGGCCCAGGGCGTGACGTTCATCTGACGCCCCCACCCGCGCCACCCACCCGGCGCCGGCCGACGCGATACCGCGTCGTGCCGGTGCCGTCGCGTCCACGGGGCAGGTACGTCGACGACGAGCCGCGTCGAGGGTCCTCGCCCCCGCGGTCCCCGTGGTCGCTCAGACAGGGGTGCCGCCCTGCCACCGCACGTCAGCGTGGAGGGCCGGCGAGCGCGAGCCGGCAGGACCGGCCGGGCGCGAGGAGGAAGAGCCGGCCCGGGCGCGAGGAGGCCTAGAGCGGCGCGCCGATGCGGCGGACGCGGATCATGTTCGTGTGACCGGTGACGCCGGGCGGCGAACCGGCGACGATGATCACGAGCTCGCCCTCGGTGATCAGGCCGGACTGGGTGAGGGCCAGGTCGACCTGACGGATCATCTCGTCGGTGTGGCCCACCATCGGCACGAGGAAGGTCTCGACGCCCCAGGTCAGCGTGAGCTCGGCCTGGGTCTGCTCGATCGGGGTGAAGGCCAGGATCGGGATCTCGGAGCGGAGCCGCGCGAGGCGGCGGGCCGAGTCGCCGGAGTGGGTGAACGCGACGAGGTACTTGGCCCCGAGGCGGTTCGCCACCTGCTCGGCGGACAGCGTGATCACGCCGCTGGTGGTGTGCGGGTCCCAGTCGACGTCGCTGATCTGGCCGAGGCCGTGCTTCTCGGTGTTCTCGACGATGCGCGCCATGGTCTGCACCGTGACGACGGGGTAGTCGCCGACGCTCGTCTCGCCGGACAGCATGACCGCGTCGGCGCCGTCGAGGATCGCGTTCGCGACGTCGGACGCCTCGGCCCGGGTCGGGCGCGGCGCGCTGATCATGGACTCGAGCATCTGCGTCGCGACGATCACGGGCTTGGCCCAGCGGCGCGCCGCGGTCACGATCTGCTTTTGGACCAGCGGCACCTCCTCCAGCGGCAGCTCGACGCCGAGATCGCCCCGGGCGACCATGATCGCGTCGAAGGCGTCGACGATCTCGTCGAGGTTCTCGATGGCCTGCGGCTTCTCGATCTTGGCGATGACGGGGACCCTGCGGCCCTCCTCGTCCATGATCTGGTGGACGAGCTTGATGTCCTGCGCGCTGCGCACGAAGGAGAGCGCGATCATGTCGACGCCGTTGCGCAGCGCCCAGCGCAGGTCGTCGGAGTCCTTCTCGCTCATCGCGGGGACGCTCATGGCGACGCCCGGGAGGTTCAGGCCCTTGTTGTTGCTCACCGGGCCGCCGACGACGACCTCGGTGACGACGTCGGTGGCGGTGACCTCGACGGCCTTCAGGGTCAGCTTGCCGTCGTCGACGAGGATCAGGTCCCCGACCGACACGTCGGCGGGCAGGCCCTTGTAGGTGGTCCCGCACCGCTGGGCGTCGCCTGGGACCTCGTCGACGGTGATGGTGAACCGCGCCCCGACGTCGAGCTGCTCGGGCCCGTCCGCGAACCGGCCGAGCCGGATCTTGGGACCCTGCAGGTCGGCGAGCACGCCGACCGGGCGACCGACGGCCTTGGACGCGGCGCGCGTGTTCTGCAGCCGTACCAGGTGCTCGTCGTAACCGCCGTGGCTCATGTTGAGCCGGGCCACGTCCATGCCCGCCTCGACGAGCTCGATCAAGCGCTCCGGAGCCTCCGCGGCCGGCCCGAGCGTGCACACGATGTTGGCTCTCCGCACGTCTTCGACCCTAGCCGACCTCAGCGAACCCTCCCGCCGCCGTCCGGCCGCCCGCGGACCGCCGCACCCGCCCGCCCCGTACGCCGCCGGTAGGCGCGCATCGACTTCTCGCGCGCGCCGCAGATCGAGCTCGAGCACCAGCGCGAGCTGTTGTTGCGCGAGTGGTCGTAGAAGGCCCACCGGCAGGAGTCGCGGCTGCAGACCTTGAGGCGGCGCCAGTCGTCGTCGCGCAGGGCGGTGCGGATGCCCTCGACGACGGTCGCGACCAGGCGCCCGAACGCGGTCGGCGACGTCGTGGCCAGCCGCCCCCCGACGACGCCGACCCGGAGGTCCGCGGCGGCGACCGCCTCTCCGACCCCCTCCGGAACCGTCACCGCGTGGTCGCCGACCCACGCCCGCAGGTCCTCGCGCAGCGCCCGGAGCCGTACGCGGTCGCGCTCGTCGGCGTCGTCGACGCCCCGCGCGACGGCCCACGCCCCGAAGCGCTCGGCGGACAGCCCGTCCTCCCCCGACTCGAGGTCGACCGTGTTCAGCAGGTCCTGCAGCGGCTGCAGGTGCGGTGGCGCGGGCTCCCGACCCCCGGGCTGCTGCGCCATGCCCCATCCTTACCACCAAGTCGTCGACGCTCGTTAGGATGCGGCAGGACAGCGGCGTCGAGGGGGTGGCGGTGGGCGAGCTCGCGCTGGCGTGGGCCGGTGTCCGGCACCGGCTCGGGCCGTGGCTCCTCCTGGCCCTGGGTGCGGCCCTCGCGGCGGCCATGCCGCTGGCCGCGGCCGCCCTGCAGGACCGGGCGGCGCTCGGCGCGGTCGAGCAGGCGGTCGCCGCCGTGCCCGACCCCTCCCGCGGCGTGCTCGCCGTCACCTCGCGCGACCTGCGGGGTCCCGACCTGACGACGGTCTCGGCCCAGGTGGAGCGCGGCCTCGCCCGCTCCGGGCTCCCGACGCCCACCCGCGCGCTGGCCTTCCGCTCGCTCTCGCTGCAGGGCACCGACACCACCGTCGCCGCGCTGGACCCCCTGGCCGACCACGTCACCCTGCTCAGCGGCCGGCTGCCCACCGGCTGCTCGCCCACCGCCTGCGAGGTCCTGGCCGTGAGCAGCGAGGGCGCCGCGCCCGGCACGGTCGGCACGCTCGAGGGGCTGGCGGGTCCGGCCCGGACGCTCGGCCTGGTGGTGACGGGCACGGCGACCCTGAGCGAGCCGCGGCTGGTCGGGCTCGGCCTGGTCGCGCCGTCCCAGCCCCTGCTCCTCGGCACCGACCCCGCCGCCATGGCCGACCTGGAGCCGCTGACCCTCTTCGGCCGCAACCTCGCGTGGTTCACCCCGCTCGACCCGGCCGTCGTCACGCGGGAGGGACCCGCGGCCTTCGCGGCGTCCCTCGACCAGGTGGCGGCGGAGGTCAGCCTGACCTCCGGCCCCCTGAACGTCGTCTGGCCGAGCACCGACGTCCTCGACGCGGGCACCCGGGGCGAGGACTCGGCGGCACGCTTCCGGGTCCTGGGCGTCGGTGCGGGCGCCCTCCAGCTCGGCTTCTGTCTCGTGCTGGCCGCAGCCCGCCGACCCTCGGCCCGCCAGCACGGCACCCTGCTCGCCCGCCGCGGCGCGCGTCCGCTCCAGGCGGTCGGCGTCGCGACGCTGCAGGCGGGCCTCGCCGTGCTCACCGGCCTCCTGGTCACGGTGGCCACCGCGGTCGCCGCGGCGGTCGCGGCCCCTGTCGTGGTTCCCGGGGCGGGGCTCGGCACCGGGCTCGGCGCGCTGGGGTCGGCCTGGCCGGCGGTGGTCGGCCTCGCCGTCGCGGCCGTGCTCGGCAGCGTGCTGCTGGCCGTCGGGCCCCCGCTCAGGCCCGGGGTGCTCCGCCTCGGGCCGGCCGCGGTGGTGCTCCTCGCCGGCGGCCTCGCGACCCTGGCCCTCGTCCGCCCGACCGACGACCCCCGCGCGCCGCTGCCCGTCGCCGCCCTCGTCGGGCTCACGCTCGCCGTCGGCCTGGTCGCCGCGCTGCTGTGGAGCCCGCTCGTCGCCCTGCTCGGCCGCGCCGCCCGCGGTCCGGGCGCCCCGCTGCGCCGGGTCACGCTGCTGGCCGCGCGCCGGCCGCTGCTGCCGAGCCTGACCGCCGGCTTCCTCGCCGCGACGCTGGCCACCGCCTTCCTGGCGACCTCCTGGTCGCAGTCGACGCAGCGCTCGGCCGAGGACCGGGCGGCGTCGGCGGTCCCGCTGGACCTGCGGGTCTCCCCCGGGTCCCAGGTGCAGCTGCCCGCCACGGTCGTCGACGCGCCGCGGCTCGCGGCGCTCGGCCCCGACGTGGTCGTGTCCGGGGTGACGAGCACGACCGTCGGCGCCTTCGCGGGCAGCAGCGGCTCGACGAGCCTGCCGCTGGCCGGCGTCGACCCCGCGGTGCTGCCGCTGGTGCACCGCTGGTCGAGCGTCACCGGGAGCCGGGCCGGCGCCGCCGAGGTCGCGGACAGGCTGCGTACGGGGTCCGGGAACGGCGCGGCCGCCGCGCCCGTCGTGCCCGCCGGCACCCGCGAGCTGGTGCTCGACGTGCGGGGGCTCGACGCCGACGTGACGCTGGAGCTGTGGGCGGCCTCGCCCGACGGCCAGGAGCGTGGCGTCCGCCTCGAGCGGCGTGGCCCGACGCAGGCGTACGCCGACCTCGGCGGCGGGCCGGCCCTGACCGTGCGGGCGCTCGAGATCGGCGAGTCGGCCGACCACCTGACGTTCCGTCAGCACGGCATCGGCGAGGGCAGCACCGACCGCCCGCTGCCGGCCGGGACGCTGCGGTTCGGCGGGGCGTACGCCGACGGACACCCGGTGGCGTGGTCGTGGGCCGGCTGGGGAGCCGACTCGGTGGCCGTCCGGGGCGACGCCGCGGCCCTGTCGGCCCGCTACCAGATCCGCGACGCGCGGGCCGTGCTCCTCCCCGCCTGGGTCCCGCCCGGGCAGCGGGCCGTCCTGCCGGTCGCGGTCGACCCCGTGACGGCGGCCCGCGCCGGCCGCCGCGGCACCTTCGGCATCACGGTCAACCAGACGACCGTGCCGGTGCACGTCGTGGCGGTGCTGCCGCGGATGCCCACGCTCCCGGCGCGCTTCGTCGTCGCCGACCGCACGGCGGTGGCCGCGCTCGTCGACCGGGAGGCGCCGGGCACCGCGCCCGTGCTCCAGGTGTGGGTGTCGGCGCCGGGCGAGGCCGGCACCGGCGTCCGCGACCAGCTGGCCGCGACGGCCTCGGCGGCGACGGTGCAGGACCGCGACGCGCTGGCGCGCACGTTCGCCGACGACCCGGTGACCCGGGGCTTCGTCGCGCTGCTCGCCGCGGCCGGCCTCGTCGCCTTCCTCCTCGGGCTCGTCGCCGTCGTCGGCGGCGTGCGCGGGGACCGGGAGACGTCAGCGGCGGACCTCTTCGCCCTCGAGGTCGACGGCGTCGGTCCGGGTCCGCTGCGCCGGGTCCTGCTGACGCGGGCCGCGCTGGTCCTGGCCGTCGGGCTGCCCGTGGGCCTCGCCGGCGGCGTCGGTCTCGCCCTGGGCACCGGCCGGCTCCTGTCCTCGGGGCCGGACGGGCGCCCGCTGACCCCGCCGCTGCAGGTCGTCCTCGCCTCGGTCCCCACCGCGGCCGTCGTCCTCGCCGCCGTCGTCGGCACCGGCCTGGCGGCCCTCGTGACCGCCGCGACGAGCCTGCGCGAGGCCCGGCCGACCGCCCCCGAGCTGGACCTGCGGTGAGCGCCCCCGCCGGCTCGCCCGTCTCGCCAGGACCGGCCCGCCCCGTCGTCCGGGTGACCGACGTGTTCGTCGCCTACCGCAGCGGTGCGGAGCCCGTGATGGCCCTCCGCGGCGCCGACCTGACGCTCGCGGCCGGGGAACGGCTGCTCGTCGCCGGACCGAACGGGTCGGGCAAGTCGACGCTGCTGCGGGTGCTGACCGGCGACCAGCCGGTCGTCGCCGGCCGGGTGGAGGTCGGCGGCGCCGCGGTGCACGCGATGGACGAGGGCGCCCGGCGCCGCTGGCGCAGCACCGCGCTCGGGTTCGTCGACCAGCACGCGCGCCGCAACCTGCTGCCCGAGCTGGACGTCCGCGACAACGTCGCGCTGCAGCTGCGCCTGACCGGCACCCCTGCGCGCGCCGCCCGGCAGCGGGCCGAGGCCACGCTCGACCGGCTGGGCCTGGGCGCCCTGGCCGGGGCGGACGTCGCGCGGCTGTCCGGCGGCGAGGCGCAGCGGGTGGCCCTCTGCGCCGCCGTCGCCCACGGACCGGCGCTGGTCCTCGCCGACGAGCCGACCGGTGAGCTCGACGACGACGCGGCGCGCGAGGTCTACGGGCTGCTCGAGGCGGTCGCCGCGGACGGCACCGGAGTCGTCCTGGTGAGCCACGACCCGCGCTCGTACGCCTTCGTGGACCGGGCGGTGCGGCTGCGTGACGGCCGCCTCGCCGAGGAGTGGGTCCCCGGGGCCGGGGGCCCCGGGTCCTCGGCCGCCCACCCAGCCCTGGTCGCGGACAGCCGTGGCTGGGTGCGGCTCCCGGCCGAGCTGCTCGCGCCAGGGGCGCGCCCGGCGAGCTGGACGGCCGGACCCGACGGCGACGGGCTGGTCCTGCGGCCCCGGTCGGCACCGGCGACGGCCGCGGCCGGCCCTCGCGCACCCGGCGCCGGGGACGAGCCCCCCACCCGCCGACCCGGAACCGGCGCGGCCGGCCCGCTCGTGGTCCTCGAGGACGTCCGGGCCGGCTGGGGCGGGCGCCTGCTGCTCGACGGGCTGGACCTGCGGCTGGAGCCGGGCTCGTGGACCGCCGTCCGCGGCCCGTCGGGCAGCGGCAAGTCGACCCTGCTGACCCTGGTCGCCGGGCTCGTCGACCCGCAGGGCGGACGGGTCGAGGTCGGCGGGACCGCTTGGGCCGGGCTGGACCGGAGCGCCCGCGCGGCGCACCGGCGGCGCTGGCTCGCGTACGCGCTCCAGCGCGCCAACCTCGTCGAGACGATGACGGTCGCGGAGAACGTCGCGCTGGCCGCCGCGCTGCGCGGACGGACGGTCGACGAGGGCGGGGTCGCCGCGCTCTGCGGGCGCCTCGGGCTCACCGCCCAGCTGGCCACGCCAGCGGGGGTGCTGTCGGGCGGGGAGCGCCAGCGGGCCTCGCTCGCCCGGGTCCTCGTCGGGGGGGCACCCGTGCTCGTGCTCGACGAGCCGACCTCGCAGCAGGACGAGGCCTCGGCCGCGCGCGTGGTGGAGGCGCTCGCGCGGGCCACGGCCGCGGGGGCGGCGGTGCTGGTGGCCTCGCACGACCCCGCCCTGCTCGCGCGCGCGGGTGCGACGGTCCGGCTGGGGGCTCAGACCGAGGAGACGATCTCCAGCGCGCGGGCCAGGTCGGTCGGGTAGGCCGACGTGAACTCGACGTCCTCCCCCGTGCCCGGGTGCACGAAGCCCAGCCGGACCGCGTGCAGCCACTGCCGCTCGAGGCCGAGGCGCGCGGCGAGGACCGGGTCGGAGCCGTACGTCGGGTCGCCCACGCAGGGGTGGTGGACAGCCGCCATGTGCACGCGGATCTGGTGGGTGCGGCCGGTCTCGAGGCCGACCTGCAGCAGCGTCGTGCCGACGAAGGCGTCGACGGTGTCGTAGTGGGTGACGCTCGGCCGGCCGCCCGCCACGACGGCCATCCGCCACTCCGAGCCCGGGTGCCGGGCGATCGGGGCGTCGATCGTTCCGGTGAACGGGTCCGGGTGGCCCTGCACCAGCGCGTGGTAGGTCTTGGTCACCGAGCGCGACTTGAAGGCCCGCTTGAGCACCGAGTACGCGTGCTCGCTCTTGGCTACGACCATCAGCCCCGAGGTGCCGACGTCGAGGCGCTGCACGATCCCGCGGCGCTCCGCGGCGCCGGACGTGGCGATGGAGACCCCGGCCCCGGCGAGCGCACCCAGCACGTCCGGGCCGTCCCAGCCGAGGCTCGGGTGCGCCGCGACGCCGGAGGGCTTGTCGACGACGACCAGGTCGGCGTCCTCGTGGAGGATCGCCAGTCCGGGCACGGCCCGGGCGACCACGGCAGGGCCGACGGGCTGCTCGTCGAGCTCGACCTCGAGCATCGCGCCTCCGCGGGCACGCTCGGACTTGGCGACCTGGGCGCCGTCGAGCCGTACGCGCCCGGCCGCGATCAGGTCGGCGCTGCGGCCGCGCGAGAGGCCCAGCACGCGGGCGAGGACCGCGTCGACCCGCTCGCCCTCGAGCCCGTCGGGGACGAGGAGGACCTTGGCCTCAGCCACGGGCCGCGCGACGTCGGCGCGTCCGGGCGCCGTCCTGCTCGGCCGCCTCCTGCCCCGCGGGCCGGCGCCCGTCGATCCCGACGTTGCGGAAGATCGACAGCACGATGACCATGACCGCCGCCACGGTGATGCACGCGTCGGCGACGTTGAAGATCGGCCAGTGCGGCAGCTGCAGGAAGTCCACGACGTGACCGCGGAAGGGTCCGGGGGCGCGGAACAGCCGGTCCACGAGGTTGCCGGTCACCCCGGCGACCAGCAGGCCGAGGGCGACGGTCCAGCCGACGTGGCCCAGTCGCGGCACGAGCCGGATCAGCACGAAGGCGACCACGAGCAGCGCGGCGACGGCGAAGACCCAGGTGAAGCCCTCGCCGGCGCTGAAGGCGGCGCCCGGGTTGCGGATCAGCCGCAGGCCGAGCACGGGTCCGAGCAGCTGGACGGGCACGTTCGGCTCGAGCCGGTCGACGGCCTCGACCTTCGTGATGACGTCGAGCCCCAGCCCGAGCGCGGCGACGGAGCCGAACAGCGGCCACAGCCGGGGCCGCGGCGTCCGGTCGTCGGGTGCCGACCCGGCGCCGCTCGGAGTCCCCGTCGCGTCGGCGGCCTCGGCGGCGTCGACGGCGTCGTCGCCCGCGTCCGAGGTCCCGGCGGACCTAGGGCCGTCGTCGCGCACGTCGGTGCGCGCCGCCCTGTCCGCGGCGGCCCGCTCGTCGGCGGCCCCCGCCTCCTCCGGGCCGGGGCCCGGGGCGACGGGGGTCGAGGGGTTCAGCGCCGCTCTTCGCGCTGCTTGCAGGTCACGCAGAGCGTGGCACGCGGGAAGACCTGGAGGCGGCCCTTGCCGATCGGCTGGCCGCAGTTGTCGCACCGGCCGTAGACGCCGAGCTCGATGTGGCGCAGCGCGAGCTGCGACTGGTCGAGCATCTCGCGGGCGTTGTTGGCCAGGCTCATCTCGGCGTCGCGCTCGAAGTTCGCCGAACCGACGTCGGCCGGGTCGCGCCCGGCGCCCTCGGTACCGTCGCGGAGCAGGTTGTGCAGCTCGGCGTTGGAGGTGGCGAGCTGCTCGGAGAAGCGCGTGATGTCCTCGGCGAGGGTGGTGCGGACCTCGTCCAGCTCCTCCTCCGTCCAGGCGTCCTCGCCCGGGCGCACCGGCAGGCTCGCCGGGTCCACGGGACCGCCCTTGCGCTCGGCGTGCTCGACCGGCAGCGCGTGGACGTTCGGGGCGACCCGCGGACCACCCGCCGACGGGGTCGCCACGGAGCTGTCCGTGGTCTTGGTGGTGCTCATGAAGGGGTCCCCTCGCTCGACGTCGCAGAGACAGTAGGCCGTCACCTGCGTTTCTTCAACGACGAAGCACCCCGGGTCGTCCCCGAGGTGCTCGACCCGTCGTGCACGGGTTCGTCGTGGGCCCGGCCAGTGGGCCGGTCGGAGGCCTCAGGGAGCTGAGGTCTCGACCGGCCGCAGGCGGTCGGTCAGCGCTGCTCGCCGAGCAGCGCGTCGAGCCGCGGCGTCGCGCTGCCCGAGCCGGTGCTGCTCGCGCCGGTGCTGCTCGTGCCGGTGCCCGTCGTCCCCGCACGCGCCTCGTCGCCGTCCTGGGCGGGAGCGGCCGGCGCGTCGCCGACGGGCGCGTCCTGGGCACCCTCGCTCGGCTGCGTCCCGGTCGTCGCGCCCGGCTGGCGCGGCGCCGTGTGCTCCGGGCCGCCCTCGGGCTCGATGCCGACCTTGTCGAGCGACTCGAGCTGGCCCCGCAGGTGGTCGCCGAGGCTCGAGCGGTAGCGCTGCTCGAAGTCGCGCAGCCGCGCGACGGTCTCGGTCAGCGCGTCGCGCTGGCGGTCGAGGTCGCCGAAGAGCTCGGTGCGACGGTCGGCCAGCTCGCGGTCGAGGGACTCCGAACGGTTCCTGGCCTCGCTCTGGAGGCGCTCGGCGTTGACCCGCGCCTCCGACTCCAGGCGGTCGGCGCGCGTCCGGGCGTCCTCGGTGACCTGCTGCGCGTCGCGGTTGGCGTCGTCGCGGATCCGCTTCGCCTCCTCGTCGGCCTCACGGACCAGGTGCTCGGCCTGCTCGGTCGAGAGCTGCACGAGCCGGACGACCGCGCTGCTCGCCTCGCCACTGGTGGTGACGACGATCCGCTCGGCGTCGCGCGCGGGCGCCGCCGCACGACGGGGCCTGCGGTGCGGGCGTGGCGACCGGGGCCGGCTCGCTCGCGGCCTGCGGGGCGGAGGTGTCGGCCTGCTCGTCCGCGACGGCGGTCGGCTCGGGCTCACGCTCGGACGACTTCAGCGCGTCGACCTGCTTCTTGAGGTTGGCGTTCTCCTCGAAGAGCTGGGCGAAGCTCTCCTCCACCTCGTCGACGAACTCGTCCACCTCGAGGACCTCGTAGCCGCCCTTGCGGGCCATGCGGAACCTCTTGTTGCGAACATCGTCGAGCGACAGCGTCATCGTGGGAACACCTCAGACTTCGTGGAGACGGCAGAACCGGGCCCTTCGGCCCGGCGACCACCGTATCCGACCGCGCGGGGTGCTGCGCCGATCCGAGCGCTCCGGCCGGTCGGCCTGCGCGACCCGCGTCGAGCGGACGTCGGAGGACGTGCGCCGAGGAGGCGAGGAGAGGAGACGGAGAGAGGCGCGAGGCTAGAAGGCGTAGAAGACCGCGCGGTTGACCTGCATGAGGATGCTCACGAGCAGGAACAGGGCGATGAAGGCCAGGTCGAGGCTCATGGTGCCCACGCGCACCGGCTTGAGCACCTTGCGCAGCGCCCGCAGGGGCGGGTCGGTGATGGAGTAGACGACCTCGGCGAGGACCAGGAGCGGTCCCCGGGGCTGCCACTCACGGACGAGCACGGGCACCCAGGACAGGATCATCCTGGCGAACAGGACGAGCATGAAGATCCACAGGACCCAGCCGATGATGCCGCCGACGAGCTGCACGCCGCTCTCCACCCCCTACGGTGCCCTGGCGCTGCGCCTCGGGACGCCCCCATCGTAGGTGGGCGACGGAAGGACGGCACCTGCTTGACGCCGACACGCCCGTACGCGGGGCGCACGGGCGGTGCGGGGTGCATGGCCGCGGTCGGCGGCTCCACGGCTCCACGGTCGGCGACGACACGGCCGGCGGCCGCGGCGCGCCGGTGCGGCCCGGACCGGGTCAGCTCTGGTTGAAGAACCCGCCCGCGATGCGTTCCTTGTCCTCGGCCGCGACCGTGACGTTCTGCGGGGAGAGCAGGAAGACCTTGCTGGTGACCCGCTCGATCGTCCCGTGCAGGCCGAAGATGAGCCCGGCGGCGAAGTCGACGAGCCGCTTGGCGTCGACGTCCTCCATCTGGGAGAGGTTCATGATCACCGGCACGCCGTCGCGGAAGTGCTCGCCGATGGTGCGGGCCTCGTTGTAGGTGCGCGGGTGCACCGTCGTGATGCGGGACAGGTCGGCGGTCCTTGCTCGCGGGGCGGCCGTCGGCGCCTGCGCGGGCACCGAGGCGGCCTGGCCGGCCATGGCGGCGACCGGGGCCGGCGCGATGGTCGAGGGGCGCTTGCTCTGCAGGGCCGTCACGCTGCCGCCCTGGCCACCCGAGGCGGCGACGCGCTCACGGTCGCGCTCCTGGGCGCCCATGAGCTCCTCGCGGCTGATGCCCTCGGTGCGCTCGGCGTCGTCGACCTCGTACTCGGCGTAGCGGTCGTCGGTCACCAGGCCCAGCCACGCGGCAGCCCGCTTCAGTCTCTCCGCCATCGTCGCCCCTCGGTCGATCCGCGCTCGCTCGTCATGACGCCGCCCCTCCCCCAAGGAGGGGGCGGCGTCCACGACACTACCGGCCGGCCGACAGCCCACCGGGCACGCCGACGGCCGACACGCGGCCTACTTCAGGAAGTCGGGCACGTCCAGGTCGTCGTCGGCCGGGGGGCTCGGCGGGCGGAGCGGCGCCGGGCGCTGCGCGGGCGCGGAGGCCGGAGCGGCCCCGCTGGGCGTCGTCGCGGGCACCGGACGGCCGGAGCCGTAGCCGGGCTGCGAGGTCTGCGCCGGGGTCGACGTCGGGTACGGGCGCTGCCCGCCCTGCTGACCGCCCTGCTGCCCCTGCTGGCCACCCGGCTGCCCCTGCTGTGCACCCTGCTGCCCCTGCTGGGCGCGACCGAGGTCGGCGGACCGGCTGACGCCGGGCTGGCGGCGCGGCGGCTGGCCGCCCTCGAAACCCGCGGCGATGACCGTCACGCGGACCTCGTCGCCCAGGGCGTCGTCGATCACGGTGCCGAAGATGATGTTGGCGTCCTCGTGGGCCGCCGCCTGGATCAGGTCGGCCGCCGAGGAGACCTCGAACAGGCCGAGGTCGGAGCCGCCGGCGATCGAGAGCAGCACGCCGTGCGCACCCTCGATGCTGGCCTCGAGCAGCGGCGAGCTGACGGCCATCTCCGCGGCTGCGCGGGCGCGGTCCTCGCCGCGGGCCGAGCCGATGCCCATCAGCGCCGAGCCGGCGTTCGACATGACCGCCTTGACGTCGGCGAAGTCGAGGTTGATCAGGCCCGGGGTGGTGATGAGGTCGGTGATGCCCGAGACACCCTGCATCAGGACCTGGTCGGCCTGCTTGAAGGCGTCGAGGATGGCGATCTGGTGGTCGACCATCTGGAGCAGCTTGTCGTTCGGGATGACGATCAGCGTGTCGACCTCCTCGCGGAGGCTCCCGATCCCGGTCTCGGCCTGGGTCGCGCGGCGCTTGCCCTCGAACGAGAACGGCCGGGTCACGACGCCGATGGTCAGCGCGCCCAGCGCCCGGGCGATGCGGGCCACGACGGGCGCGCCACCGGTCCCGGTGCCACCGCCCTCGCCGGCGGTCACGAAGACCATGTCGGCGCCCTTGAGCGCGTCCTCGATGTCCTGGGCGTGGTCCTCGGCGGCCTGGCGGCCCTTGTCCGGGTCGGCCCCGGCCCCGAGGCCGCGGGTCAGCTCCCGACCGATGTCGAGCTTGACGTCGGCGTCGCTCATCAGCAGCGCCTGGGCGTCGGTGTTGACGGCGATGAACTCCACGCCGCGCAGGCCGGCCTCGATCATCCGGTTGACGGCGTTGACACCACCGCCGCCGACGCCGACGACCTTGATGATGGCCAGGTAGTTCTGTGACGCAGAGACCACGGGGGCTTCCTTCTCTTGCTCGCTTGCGCGCTCGACCGGCTCGTCCGACGTTCCTCCGACCCGGACCTCCGGCACCTCGACCAGGGGTCGAGACCGGTGGGCCGACCCGGGGAAGCAGGTCGACGAGGGGAGACGCGAACGCAGGCGAATCTATCGAGGGCCGTCGGCCAAAGTCCACGCGAGCAGGGGCCGACACGCGCCCGGTGCGCGCGAACCGCCCGATCTCTGGAGATCCACTTGAGGGTGAGGTGGGTGCGCCGGCCCGTGGTCGCGGCGGACGCGGGTCAGCGGCTGGCGGGCGCGTGCGGCGCGGAGACGTCGACCGACGTCCTGGCGCCGGACCGGAGGAGCGCGGTGGCGACCTGGGCCTTGAGCTCGGACTGCGAGGAGTCGCCCCAGACGATCGTCACGCCGGAGAGGGTCTTGAGCCGGATCGAGTCCGGCGTGGCCGCCTCGATGCTCGTGACCTGCGTCCGCACCTCGTCGGGCAACGCGCCCACGACGGCGCCCAGCTCGACGAGCAGCGGGCGGTCGCCCGGGTCGGCCGAGACCTGCACCACGCCCGGGGGCAGGCTCGCCCGCGCGGCGAAGACCACGCCGGAGCGGTCGGCGACGAGGAACCCGCCGGGCTGGGTGATGCCCAGCAGCGGCTGGCGCTCGGTCACCGTGACGCGCACCGTGCCCGGCCACTCGCGCGTGACGGTGGCCGCGGCGACCTGCGGGAGCGAGGTCGTGCGGCGGGCGATGTCGTCGAGCGCCTGACGGGCGAGGGGGCGGCCGAGGGGCACCGCCGCGGCGGTCGTCACCTGCTCCGCCGTCAGCTCGCGGGTGCCCGACACGGCGACCGACCGGGTGGCGAGCACCGAGGAGAAGTAGACGAGCCAGACCGCCGTGACGACGAGGGCGAGGAGCACCACGGCGACGACGGCACGGACCACGCGCCGCCGCCCACGCGTGCGGCGGTCGCGCTGCCCGGCCAGCGAGGGGCGCGGCGGCGGGGCAGGGGCGCGCGGCGGCGTGGCGGTGGTGGTCATGACGCCCCCTCCCCCGGCCTCGGCGCATCGTCCTGCGGCGCCGCCGAGCCCTGCGTACGGACCGAGAGGTCGGAGCGCCGGGCCAGCGCGGCGACGATGAGCGGGGCCACCTTGGTGACGTCGCCGCAGCCGAGGGTGACGACGAGGTCGCCCGGCCGGGCGAGGCCCGCGACGACGGGCGCGGCCGAGTCCCAGTCGGGCTCGTAGGTCACGTGGGCCGTCCCCGCGGGCACGGCGTCGGCGACCAGCGCGCCCGTGACCCCCGGGATCGGGTCCTCCCGGTCCCCGCAGACATCCATCACGACGGCCTCGTCGGCGATCGAGGTGGCGTCGGCGAGCTCGCGGAAGAGGTCGCGGGTGCGCGTGTAGAGGTGCGGCTGCAGCACCGCGACCACCCGGCCGCCGTCGCCCTGGCTGTCGACCGCCGTCCGGGCCGCGCGCAGCGTGTTCTCCACCTCGGTCGGGTGGTGGGCGTAGTCGTCGAACACGCGGACGCCGTCCACAGCCCCGACGAGCTGGAAGCGCCGGTTGGTGCCCGCGTAGGTCGACAGCTGCTCGCGGGCAGTCTGGTCGTCGACGCCGAGCCGGGTGAGGACGGCGTACGCGGCCGCGGCGTTGGAGACGTTGTAGGTGCCGGGCACGTCGAGGGTCATCGGCCCGCCGACGCCGTCCCGGGTGAGGCGGAAGCTCGAGCCGGTCCCGGCGAACGTCGCCCCGCTGACCAGCACGTCGGCGTCGGCCGACCGCCCGAAGGTCACGACCTCGGGCCCGGCGCCGGTCTCCTCGACGTGGCGGCGGACCGCGGCGGTCAGCTCGACCGCACCCGGGTCGTCGGCGCTGACCACGAGCACGGCCACGCCGGGCGCGGTGGCGAACCGACGGAACCCGTCGGCGTAGGCCTGCGCGGTGCCCCAGTTGCTCAGGTGGTCCGGGTCGACGTTCGTCACGACGACGACCTGCGCCGGGTACTGCAGGAAGGAGCCGTCGCTCTCGTCGGCCTCGACGACCATCACGTCGCCGGTGCCGAGGTGGCCACCGCTCTTGGAGCCGGTGAACGACCCGCCGATCACGTACGAGGGGTCGAGCCCGGCGCCGACGAGGGCGCCGGCGACCATGGCCGTCGTCGTGGTCTTGCCGTGGGTCCCGGCGATCGCGACGCCCCGGCGGCCGAGCATCAGCGAACCCAGCGCCGCGCTGCGGTGCAGCACGCGCAGGCCGCGGCGGCGCGCCTCGGCGAGCTCGGGGTTGTCCTCCCGGATGGCCGACGAGGCGACGACGGTCTGCGCGTCGCCCAGCTGCTCGGCGCGGTGGCCGACGTGCACGTCCGCGCCACGGGCGGCGAGGCCGCGCAGGTAGGCCGAGTCCGAGCGGTCGCTGCCGCTGACGGCGACGCCGAGGTCGAGGAACATCGAGGCGATCCCGTTCATGCCGGAGCCGCCCACCGCGATGAAGTGGACGGCGCCGAGCTCGGTCGCTCCGACCAGGTCGACGGGCTCGAGCAGCGCCATCAGTGCTCCTTCCGACCGGTGCTGAGGGCGACGGCCAGTGTGCGCTGCGCCAGGACCGTGGCGGCGTCGCGTCTCGCGGTCCCCGCCAGGGCCCGCGTCATGCCGGCCAGCCGGTCGCCGTCGCCGAGCAGGGCCGGGACCTCGCGCGCGACCCACGCCGGGGTGCACCCGGCGTCCGCCAGCAGCAGCCCGCCGCCGGCGTCCACCACCGGCCGGGCGTTGCGGGCCTGCTCGCCGTTGCCGTGCGGGTAGGGCACGAAGACGCAGGGCAGGCCGACCGTCGCGGTCTCCATGACGGTGCCGGCGCCGCAGCGCCCGAGCATCAGGTCGACGGCCGCGTACGCCTGCTCCATCGCCTCGACGTAGGCCAGCGGCACGTACGTGGCCCCCGTCGTGGCGTCGACCCGGCGCACGTCGGCGTCGGCGATGTTCCTGGGGCCCAGCACGTGCAGCACGTCGACCCCGGCGCGGAGCAGGTCGTCGGCCGCACCCCGGGCGGCCGCGTTGATGCTCGCCGCCCCCTGCGAGCCGCCGCTGACCAGCAGCGTGGGCCGGCGGCTGCCGTCCTCGGGCTCGAGGCCGAGCGCCGCGCGGGCCGCGGGCCGGGCGACCGCGCGGTCGAGGTCGGCGACGCCGTGGCGCAGCGGGAGCCCGATGAGCGTCGCGTGGGCCAGCGGCGTGCCGGGGAAGGAGGTGAAGACGTGGCGGGTGACCCGGGCGGCGAGGCGGTTGGCCAGGCCGGGCAGGGCGTTCTGCTCGTGGACGACCACGGGCACGCGGCGCGCCCGCGCCGCGAGGTAGACGGGGGTGGAGACGTAGCCGCCGAAGCCGACCACCACGTCGGCCTCGTGGCGCCGCAGGATCGCCGTCGCGGCGCGGACCGCCGCACCGAGGCGCGCCGGCACGCGGAGCAGGTCGGGACCGGGACGGCGCGGCATCGGGACCGGCGGGATCAGCTCGAGCGCGAGGCCGGCCGCGGGCACCACGGTCGTCTCGAGCCCCCGGGCCGTCCCGACCGCGACGACGCGCGTGCCCGGGGCGATCCGCAGCAGCTCCTGCGCGGTCGCCACCAGCGGGGACGTGTGGCCGGCGGTGCCGCCGCCGGCGAGCACGACCGAGACGGGTGCGCTCACGCGCGGGCCCGCGGGCGCCGCGAGGCGGTGGTCGAGGTGGTGGTCGAGGCGGTGTCGAGGCGGTGGTCGAGGTGGTGACGGTGACGCGCGGACGGGCGCCGGAGCGGCGCGAGGCCAGCAGCGCGCGGGCGCCGGGCTCGCGGCGGGCGCACCCGAGCAGCACCCCGACGGCCAGCAGGTTGCCGATCAGGGCCGAGCCGCCGTACGAGACGAGCGGGAGCGGCACCCCGGCGATGGGCAGCAGGCGGAGCACGACGGCGAGGTTGAACAGCGCCTGCACGACGAACCACGTCGTCACGCCGCCGGCGGCGTAGCGGGTGAAGGCGTCGTCGGAGCGCGAGGCGATGCGGAAGCCGGCGTACCCGAGCAGGCCGATCAGCGCGAGCACGACGAGCGAGCCGAACAGCCCGAACTCCTCGCCCAGCACCGCGAAGATGAAGTCGGTGTGCGCCTCGGGCAGGCTGCCCCACTTCTGCCGGCTGGCCCCCAGCCCCATGCCCCACCAGCCGCCGGAGGCGATGGCGAACATGCCGGCCTGGGCCTGGTCGTTGATGCCGTTGACGTTGACGCTCGGGTCGAGGAAGGCGGCGAGGCGGCGCATGCGCACCGGTGAGGTGACGAAGAGCCCCACGACGCCGACGAAGCCGACGCCGGCCAGCCCGGCGAGCACGCGGCCGGGGGCGCCCACGATCCAGAGCATCCCCGCGACGATGCCGGCGAGCACGACCGCGGTGCCCGCGTCGCCCTGGAACACGACGAGCGCGATGACCAGCCCGGCGCCGGGCAGGAAGGGCACCAGCAGGTGGAACGGCCGGTCGAGGAGCTTCTGCTTGCGGGCGAGCACGTCGGCGCCCCACACGACCATGGCCAGCTTGCCGAACTCCGCCGGCTGGATGCCGAAGCCGGCGACGCCGGTGGAGAGCCAGTTGCGGTTGCCGTTGATGGTCATGCCGAGCGGGGTGTAGGTGAGCACGAGCAGCAGGACCGCGAGCCCCATGCCGACCCAGCTGACCCAGCGCAGCGTCGCGACCGGGAGCCGCATGATCACCACGGCCCCGACCGCGCCGATGCCGAGGAAGATCAGCTGGCGCTTGACGTAGTAGTACGAGTCGCCGGTGGTGAGGTAGGCGTTCACGCTCGAGGCGGAGAGCACCATCATCAGCCCGACGACGAGCAGCAGCGCGACCGAGCCGAGCACGAGGTGGTAGCTGGTGAGGGGCCGGTCGAGCACCGCCCGCAGCCAGAGCGCCAGCGCCCGTCCGGGCGTGGGCGCGATGTCGGTCCTCGGGCCGGTCCTCGGGCCGGTCCTCGGGCCGGGCCTGCCGCCGCGCCTGGGGGTCCTTGACGTCCGCGGGGGTCAGGGTCGTCACGGCGGCTCCTCTCGTGCTGCCGTCCGGGCCCGTCCCGACCGGCGTGCCGGTCAGGGAGCGAGCGCGCGCACCGCCTCGGTGAAGGCGTCGCCGCGAGCGGCGTAGTCAGCGAACATGTCCAGGCTGGCGCAGCCCGGCGCGAGGAGGACGACGTCACCCGGCCTGGCCAGGGACGCGGCCGTCGCGACGACCCGTGCCATGACGTCGGCGCTGGCCGCCGGCGTCACGCGTCCATCTTCGGCGCTCGTCACGACCTCGACCGGCACATCGGGTGCGTGTCGAGCCAGGGCTTCGGCGACGACCGGCGCGTCGACGCCCAGCAGGACCGCGGCGCGCAGCCGGCCCGCGTGGGCCCCGACCAGCTCCTCGAACCGGGTGCCCTTGGCCTGCCCGCCGGCCACCCAGACGACCCGCGGTCCGTCGGGCCCGGACGGGTCGCCGAAGGCGCGCAGGGCGGCGTCGGCCGCGTGCGGGTTCGTCGCCTTGGAGTCGTCGACGAAGCGCACCCCGCGGCGCTCCCCCACGGTCTGGATCTTGTGCGCACCGACACGGACGCCGCGCAGCCCGTCGCGCACGGCGGTGGCGGGGACGCCGTACGAGCGGGCGAGCGCGGCGGCGGCGAGGGCGTTGGCCACGACGTGCGGCGGGGGCGCCTCGCCCTCGCCCACGCCCGCGGCCAGCGCGACGTCGGCCAGCGTGGCCAGCTCGAGCGCGGAGTCGCGGCGCTGCTCGATGAACGCCCGGTCGACCAGCAGGTCGTCGACGACACCGAGCATCGACGGCCCCGGCGTGCCGAGGGTGAAGCCGATGGCCCGCGCGCCCTCGACCACGTCGGCCTGCTCCACCATCGCCTCGGTGGCGCGGTCGGCGACGTTGTAGACGCAGGCGTGGGTGACGCCCTCGTAGATCCTGGCCTTCGCCGCGCCGTACGCCTCGTAGCCCCCGTGCCACGACAGGTGGTCGGGCTGCAGGTTCAGCACGGCGGACGAGTGCAGCGACAGCGAGCCCGACCAGTGCAGCTGGTGGCTGGAGAGCTCGACGGCCAGGACGTCGTACGGCTCCGGGTCGAGCACGATCTCCATCACCGGGCGCCCGATGTTGCCGACCGCGGCGGTCCGCAGGCCGGCCGCGGCCAGCATCGACTCGAGCATCTGCGTGGTCGTGGTCTTGCCGTTGGTGCCGGTGATGCCCAGCCAGGGGATCACCTGGGCCGGGCTGCTGAGCCGCCAGGCCAGCTCGACCTCGCTCCACACCGGCACGTCGGCCGCCAGGGCCTGCACCAGGATCGGCGCGGTCGGCGGGAAGCCGGTGGTGACCACCAGGTCCGCGTGCTCGGGCAGGTCGGCCGTCGAGCCGGGCCCGAGCCGCACGGCGGCCCCGAGCACCTCCAGCAGCGCGCCCTTGTCGGTGTTCGTCGGTGTGGCCGCGTCGTCCAGCACGGTCACCCGGGCGCCGAGCTGCAGCAGCCCGTCCGCCGCGGCGAAGCCGGACACCCCGACCCCGGCGATCACGACGTGCGCGTCCGGCCAGGGCGACGCCCCGTCGGCGGTCCTCATCCACGAAACGGTCACGGGGTCAGTCTTTCAAACCCGCACCCAAGCCGGTCCTGCGCGACCCCGGGGCGAGGGGTGATGAGCGGGACACGTCTCGCGAGCACCGGCGCGCCGTGGAGGCGTGCCTGGTGGAGCACGACGAAGCCGGGGTCGACAGGCGCGGGACCGCGTCCGGGCGGAGCGAGGACAGCAGGCGCGTCACGCGTTGCCGGCCACCCACTCGGCGTAGAAGATGCCGAGCCCTCCCGCGACGAACAGGCCGCAGATGATCCAGAAGCGCATGACGATCGTGACCTGCGCCCAGTTCAGCAGCTCGAAGTGGTGGTGGATCGGCGACATCTTGAAGATGCGCTTGCCCTTGGTCGCCTTGAAGTAGCCGACCTGCAGCACGACCGACATCACCTCGATGACCAGGAGCCCGCCGAGGATGATGAGCAGGAGCTCGGTGCGGGTGAAGATCGCCATCCCGGCGAGCGCGCCACCCAGCGACAGCGAACCGGTGTCGCCCATGAAGATCTTCGCGGGCTCGGCGTTCCACCACAGGAAGCCGAAGCACGCCCCGGCCAGGGCGACGGCGACCACGGCGAGGTCGTACGGGTCGCGCACCTCGTAGCACTTGGGGCCGGCCGAGGAGACGTAGGCGCAGGACTGGTTGTACTGCCAGATGTTCACCAGCGTGTACGCGCCGAAGATCATCACGCAGGCGCCGGCGGCCAGCCCGTCGAGCCCGTCGGTGAGGTTCACGCCGTTGCTGGCCGCGGCGATCAGCAGCATCACCCAGAGCACGACGAGCACCACCGGCAGCACGGGCAGCCAGTCGATGTCGCGCAGGAAGGAGATGGCCTGCGACGCCGGCCGGATGCCCCGCTCGTCGGGGAACTGCAGGGCGAGCAGCGCGAAGACGATGGCGACGATCGACTGCCCGGCGATCTTGGCCTTGCTCCGCAGCCCCAGCGAGCGCTGCTTGCTGATCTTGATGAAGTCGTCGAGGAAGCCCACGACGCCCAGGCCGGTGAAGAGGAACAGCACCAGCAGGCCCGAGGCCGAGGGCAGCGTCCAGGTGATGAGGTGGCTGACCGTGTACGCGAGCAGGACCGAGGCGATGATGACGAGGCCGCCCATGGTCGGCGTGCCCCGCTTGACGTGGTGCGAGGTCGGCCCGTCGTCGCGGATCAGCTGGCCGTAGCCCTTCTTGACCAGGACCCGGATGGCCATCCGGGTGCCGAGCAGCGTGCCGAGCAGCGCCAGGAAGCCGGCGAGGAAGACGACCTTCACGAGCCGCTCCCGGGCTGGTCGGCCGGTCCGGGCAGGACCCCGGGGGGGCGCAGGATCTCGTCGGCCACGAGGTTCAAGGCTAGGCCACGCGAGGCCTTGACCAGGACGACGTCACCGGCGGCGACCTCGGCGCGCACCCAGGAGGCGGCCTGGGCGGCGTCCGCGGCGACCCGCGCCCGCCCCGGCTGGCCCTCGACCAGCAGCGGCGCGAACTCCCCCAGCGCGACGACCTCGTCGACGCCGGCCGCCGCCAGCTGGTGCGCGAGCGCGGCGTGCAGCGCGGGGGCCTCGGCGCCGAGCTCGAGCATGTCGCCGAGGACCGCCCAGGTGCGCCCGCGGCCCCGGCCGAGCTCGGCCAGGGTCTCCACGGCGGCGGCCATCGAGGCCGGGTTGGCGTTGTAGCTGTCGTTGACGACGACGACCCCGTCCTCGCGCTCGACGACCTCCATGCGCCACCGCGAGGCGGGCTCGGCGGCGCTCAGGGCCTCAGCGACCGTGTCCAGGTCGAGCCCCAGCGCGGTCGCCGCGGCCGCGGCGGCGGTCGCGTTGGCCACGTGGTGGCGCCCGGTGCCGCGCAGCGCGACCGGGGCCTCCTGCTCGGTGGCGCCGTCGCGCCGGTGCAGGGTGAAGCGGTAGCGGCCGCGGTCGTCGCCCACCAGCGCGTCGGCCCAGACGAGCCCGGGCTCCGCCGGCACCGCCGCGCCGTCCTCGACCACCGCGAAGGGCAGCACGTGACCGCGCGTCCGGGTGCGCATGGCCCACACCCGCGGGTCGTCGCGGTTGAGCACGGCGACGCCCTCGGCGTCCAGCGCCTCCACGAGCTCGCCCTTGGCCTGGGCGATGGCCTCGCGCCCGCCGAACTCCCCCACGTGGGCGTGGCCGACGTTGAGCACGACGGCGACGTCGGGCGGCGCGATGCGGCAGAGGTACGCGATGTGGCCGATCCCCCGCGCGCCCATCTCCGCGACCAGGAAGCGGGTGGCCAGTGCCCTCCCCATCCTCCGCGGGAGCCCCCGCGCCGGCGCTCGTGGCCCCCGCCTCGATGCGCGCCACCGTCAGGGGCACCCCGAGCTCGTTGTTCAGGTTGCCCGCGGGGGCGACGGTGGGACCGGCGACGGCGAGCACGGCGCCCAGCAGGTCCTTGGTGGAGGTCTTGCCCTGCGAACCGGTCAGCCCGACCACCCGCAGGCCCGCTGGCCTGCGCCGGTCGACCACCCGCCGGGCGACCTGGCCGAGCGCCACCAGGGGGTCGGCGACCACGAGCTGGGGCCCGGGCGCGTCGGGGACGGGGTGCGCGACCAGCACGGCCGCGGCGCCCCGGGCGAACGCGCCGGCCGCGTACGCGTGCCCGTCGACGCGCTCGCCGACCAGCGCGACGAAGAGCGAGCCCGCGCCGACCTGGCGGGAGTCGGCCGTGACGTGGGTGACCCAGCGGTCCAGGTCGACCGGCACCGTCGTGCCCGGCTGCACCTGCGCGCCCGTCACCGACGCCACCTCGCCCACCCGCAGCGGGATCATCGGGCCGTCTCCTTCGTCCGGTGGGCCTCGAGCGCCGACCAGGCCTCGCGCACGACGTCGGCGTCGACGAACGGGTGCACCACGCCGGCGACCTCCTGGCCGCGCTCGTGGCCCTTGCCCAGCACGAGGACCGCGTCCTGCGGGCCGGCCAGGCCGAGGGCCGTGGCGATCGCGCGCCGCCGGTCGCCGCCGTCGACGACCTGCACGTCCTCGCGGTGCACGCCCCGGGCGCCCGCCAGCACCTCCGCCCGGATCGCGGCCGGGTCCTCGTCGCGGGGGTTGTCGTCGGTGACGACGACCACGTCGGCGAGCCCCGCCGCGGCGGCCCCCATCGGGCGCCGCTTCCCCCGGTCGCGGTCGCCGCCGGCACCGAGCACGACCAGCACGCGGCGGGTGCCGGCCAGCGCCCCCACCGCGGCCGTGACGGCCTGCGGCGTGTGCGCGAAGTCGACGAACACGGCCGGCGCGGCCTCCCCCAGCTCGACGCGCTGCATCCGGCCGGGCACCGAGGCCGACCCCAGCCCGCGGGCGGCGGCGTCGAGGTCCCCGCCGGCCGCCGCGACCATGGCCAGCGCGGTCAGCGCGTTGCGCACGTTGTGCTCCCCCGGCAGCGGCAGCCAGGTCTCCAGCTCGCGCGCCCCGACCCGGACGCGGAGCCCCGTGCGGCCCCGCTCGACGGGGCCGGTGCGCACCGGGTGGACGTCCGCCCCCGGGCCCAGGCCGGTCGTCGTCACCGGCAGCCCCGCCGCGCGGGCGCGCTCCAGCAGGACCGGGCCCCGTGCGTCCTCGACGTTGACGACGGCGTGCCGCGTGCGCGTCGGCGTGAACAGCGACGCCTTGGCCTCGAAGTAGGACTCCACGTCGCCGTGGAAGTCGAGGTGGTCCTCGCCGAAGCCGGTGAAGGCGGCGACGTCGAAGACGATCGCGTCCACCCGCCCCAGCGCGAGCGCGTGCGAGGACACCTCCATCACCAGCGCCTGCGCGCCCTGCTCGACGAGGTGGCCGAGCAGGCCCTGCAGCTCCGGGGACTCCGGCGTGGTGACGGTGGTGCGGGCGCCGCCGAGGTCGCGGCCGTCGAGGCTGAAGCCGATCGTGCCGACCACGCCGGTCGAGGTGCCGGCGGCCCGCAGCGCCGCGTCGAGCAGGTAGGCGGTCGTCGTCTTGCCCTGCGTCCCGGTGATGCCGTACGCGGTCAGGGCGCGGGCCGGCTCGCCGTAGACGGTCGCGGCTGCGGCGGCCATCGTCCGGCGGGGGTCCTCGACCACCGCCACGGGGAGCACGTCCCCGGCCAGGCGTGCCCCGGCCGCGTCGGTCAGCAGCGCGACCGCACCGGCGCCGGCGGCCCGGGCCGCGAAGGAGGCGCCGTGGTGGTGGCGCCCCGGCAGGCCGACGAAGAGGTCCCCGGGCTCGACCAGGCGGGTGTCGAGGGTGACGCCGGTGACGGGCACCGGCGCGGCCCCCGGCACGAGCGCGTCGAGCCCGACGGGAGGCCGGTGCCGGGGGCGCAGCCCCGCACGTGCAGCTGGCTCCTCCACGACGTCAGAGCATGTCACGCGCGTCCGCGGCGGACGTGGCGCTGCCGGTCGCGCCTCACCAGGTCGTCGGCTTGGGCTCGATCTTGCCCGCGTCCGGCGCGACCGAGTAGCGCGGCAGGGCGTACTTCATGACGTCGCGCCACACCGGGTTGGCCGTGCTCGTGCCGGTGTCGAACCTGCCCCGCGGGTTGTTCATCACCACGTAGGTGAGGATGTCCGGGTCGTTCAGCGGGGCGAAGCCGACGAACGACGTCACGTACCCCTTGTACTTGTGCAGCTCGGGGTCGGCCCGCTGCGCGGTGCCGGTCTTGCCGCCGCTGGTGTAGTCGTCGAGGCGCAGGTTCTTCTGGCCGTTGTCGCCGTCCATGACGGCCTGCATCAGGTCGCGGACCTGGGCCGAGGACCTGGCCGAGATCACCCGGCGCGGCTCGCGCTTGTCGACGTCCACGGTGGTGCCGTCGGCGTCGGTGGCCTGCGCGATCACCGTCGGCGGGTGGTAGACGCCGCCGTTGACGATCCCCGAGATGGCCGCCGCCTCCTGGATGGCGGTCACCGAGATCGCCTGGCCGAAGGCCACCTGGTCGCGCTGGATGTCGCTCATGTCGGCCGGCGGGATGATGCCCGCCGACTCCCCCGGCAGCTGGATGCCGGTCGGGGAGCCGAGGCCGAAGCGCTTGTAGTAGTCGTGCAGCGTGGCCCGGTCCATCTGGCGGGCCAGCAGCGCGGTGCCGATGTTGGAGGACTGCGCGATCACGCCGCGCATCCGCAGCTTGAGCGGGTTGCTGTCGTGGGAGAAGGCGTCCTTGATCGTCAGCGGGCCCGACCTCAGCAGGGCCGGGATGCGGACCCGGGTGTCCGGCGTCGCGGTGCCCGAGTCGATCAGCGCGGCGGAGGTGATGATCTTCTCGACGCTGCCGGGCTCGTACGGCGAGGTGATCGCGTTGTTGCCCCGGGCCTCGGTCGCCGCGGCGCCCGGGTTCGCGGAGTCGTACGTCGGGGCGTTCGCGAGAGCGAGCACCTCGCCGGTCTTGACGTTCATGACCACGGCCATGCCGTAGTCGGACTTCGTCCGCACGACCTGCGCGGCGAGGCGCTCCTGGACCATCCACTGCAGCTCGGAGTCGATGCTGAGGCGCAGGTTCAGGCCGTTGGTCGCGGGGGTGATCGAGCTGGTGCCCAGCGGGATCTTGCTCCCGTTCGGCGCGCTCTCGTAGGTCTCGGTGCCCGAGACGCCGGACAGCTCCTTGTTCATGGAGAGCTCGAGCCCGCCGAGGCCCTTGCCGTCGGCGCCGACGAAGCCCACGACCGAGGAGCCGGTCGAGCCGTTCGGGTAGGTGCGGATCGGGTCCGCCTCCCGGAACACCCCGTAGATGCCGGCCTTGGACAGGTCGGAGGCCAGCGCGGTGTAGGTCAGCGCGGGCACCTGCCGCTTGAGGTAGACGAAGTGGGTGCCGGGCGTGGTGAGCAGCGGGACGAGCTGCTCGCGGGTCATCTGCAGGTACGGCGCGACGATGCCCACGACCTTGTCCACGCGCGCCGCGGACAGCTCGGGCTTGTCGCCCATGATCAGCGTGGGGTCGGCGGTGACGGCGACGGCCGGCTGCGTGGAGGCCAGGACGGTGCCGTTGCGGTCGGTGATCTCCCCGCGCGAGGGCAGCAGCGGGAGGGTCCGGGTCAAGCCGTCGATCGACTCGGCGGTGTAGCGCGCGGAGTCGAAGCCCTGCAGCTGCAGCAGCCGCCCGGCGCACAGCGACAGGCCCATGGCCATGATCACGAGCACGACGTGCAGGCGGCGGTTCGAGGAGCCGAGCGGGACCCGGATCGCCGAGAGCGGGGTGCGTGGCGCCGGGCGCCGGACCGGGGTGCTGCGGGCCGGGGCGCGGCCCGCGGCCGGTCGCGTGGCCGGTCGCGTGGCCGGTCGCGCGACCGGTTGCGGGCGGGCGTGCTCGCGGGTGCCGTCCCGCAGGATCCGCTCGCCGCGGCGGTGCGCCTCGCCGCCCGCCGCCGGACGGCGACGGACGGGTTCGGTCGCGCGCCCGGAGGTCGAGCCGGCCTGGGTGCGGGCGCCTCGTCCCCCGGTGGCGGGGTGCGGACGGCGTTGCGGCATGCGGCGGCCTCTCAGCGGGTGGTGGCGGTCGAGGGCGGCACGGTGCTCGCCGCGAGGGCGACCACGAGGGCGGCGCCGTCGGAGGCCTGCTGCGCGGTCTGCGCGCCCTGCGTCGTCGCTGCCTTCGTGGCCGCCTCGGCCGCCGCGCGATCGGCGCCGAGGCGCTCCTCGGCGCCCGGCTGGAGGTAGCGCATCTCGGTCCCCTTGGTGGTCTTGGCCTTGCCCTTGACGGTGCCGTCGGGCATCACCAGGAAGGCGGGGTGGACGTTGGGCCGCATGCCCTGCGCGTACGCCTTCTGCGCCAGCGACGCGGGCGAGGAGACGGTCTGCAGCTGCGACTCGAGGTCATCCTGCACATAGGTCAGCTGGCTGGCCTGGCTGCTGAGGCGGCGCGCCTCGAACTCCTGGTTCTGCAACGTGGTGTTGAGCAGCAGCAGCCCGGCCATGCCCAGCCCGAAGGCCGCGATCAGCACCACGAGGAAGGGCAGCCGGGCCATCCGTCGCGTCGGCGTGGCCAGCGGCCGCAGCGCCGGTCGGACCTCGGGCTGCGGGCTGCGGGCGTGCTTCTTGGCCGGTGCGGTCGTGAGTGCGCTCACGCGCTCACCTCCTGGTCTCGGGGGGCTCGGGGGTTCGGAGGGCGCTGGGGCTCGTCCCTCGGGGGTCTCGCGGGTCGTAGACCCGGACGGCGGCGCGCAGCCGGGCGGAGGCCGCGCGCGGGTTGGTGGCGACCTCGGCCGCGGTGGGGCGCTGGGCGCCCTTGGTCAGGAGGGCGAGCTCGGCGCCCAGCTCGGGCGGCACCACGGGCAGGCCGCGCGGCGCACGGTCGGTCGCGCCGGCGGCGAGGACCTGCTTGACGGGCCGGTCCTCGAGGGAGTGGTAGGCCAGGACCGCGATCCGCCCGCCGACGGCGAGCGCCGACACCGCCGCGGGCAGCACGCCCTCCAGCGCCTCGAGCTCGCCGTTGACCTCGATGCGCAGGGCCTGGAAGGTCCGCTTGGCCGGGTGGCCGCCGGACCTCTGCGACGCCATCGGCACCGCGGCACGCAGCAGCTCGACCAGCCGGCCGGAGCGCTCGAAGGGCTCGGCCTCGCGGGCCTCGACGACGCGGCGCGCGATCCGGTCGGCGAAACGCTCCTCGCCGTAGCGGCGCAGGACCCGCGCGAGCTCGCGCGCGTCGTAGGTGTTGAGGACCTCGGCCGCCGTCGGGCCCGTGCGGCCCATCCGCATGTCCAGCGGCGCGTCGCTCGCGTAGGCGAAGCCGCGGTCGTTCGAGTCGATCTGCAGCGAGGACAGCCCCAGGTCGAGCAGCACCGCCTGCACCCGCGGGAGCCCGAGCCGCTCGAGCACGTCGGGCAGCTCGTCGTAGACGGCCTCGACGAGGGTGACCCGGTCGGCGTACGGGGCCAGCCGCGCCCCCGCCAGGGCCAGCGCCTGCGGGTCGCGGTCGAGGCCCACCAGGCGGGCGTCGGGGCACGCCTCGAGCAGCGCGGCCGCGTGGCCACCGAGGCCGAGGGTGCAGTCGACGAGCACCGGGTGGGGCGTGGTGGGGGTGGCGCCGAGGGCCGGGACGAGCAGCGCGAGGACCTCGTCGAGCATCACGGGCACGTGGCGCGCCGGCGCGGCGGCCCCGGCGGGAAGGGCGGCGCTCGCCTCGACGGGCTCGTCAGAGGAGGCGGCTCCCCCGTGCCCGTGCTCCGTCATGTCCGACCCTGACCTCGACCCTGCCCTGCCTGCGCCCTGGTGCAGGACGTGCCGGGTGGTTCCAACCCGAGGCCGGGCGGCGACCTGGCACCGGGGAAGGGGTGCCAGGGCGCCGGCCGCGGGGTGGAGCCGCTCGGCACGTCCTGCTCTGCTGCGTGTCCTGCTGGTCCTGCGTGTGCTGCTGCCGTGCTGGTCCTGCGAGTCCTGCTGGGGTGGTGCTGGGTGCTGCTCGCCGTGCCGGGGTCTCGTGCCGGCTGAGGGGGGAAGGCCTCAGACGCCGGGGAAGACCTCGTCGTCCAGGTCGGCGAAGGCCGACTCCTTGCTCGCCTCGTACGCCGTCCAGGCCGCCGCGTCCCAGATCTCGACGCGGTTGATGGCCCCGACCACGACGCAGTCCCGGTCGAGCCCTGCGTACGAGCGCAGGTGCTGCGGGATCGTGACGCGACCCTGCTTGTCCGGCGTCTCGTCCGAGGCTCCCGAGGCGAGCATGCGTTGGTAGTCCCGGACCTGCTGGCTCGAGGACGCGCCGCGCACGCCCTGCACCAGCTCGGCGAAGGTCGCGACGGGCCAGATGGCCAGGCAGCGTTCCTGGAATCGCGTGATGACCAGTCCCTCCGCCAGCTCGTCGCGGTACTTCGCCGGGAGGATCAGCCGGCCCTTCTCGTCGAGCTTCGGAGTGTGGGTCCCCAGGAACACGGGCCCGCCTCCTTCACTCCCTGAGCAGGGTCGAAGGCTCCGCTGACCTCCACTGCGCGCCACTTTACTCCACTTTGCTCCACAGCGCCCCCTGCGCGGGCACTGACGCCGGGAAATGTGTCCCCACCAGGCTTTTCGCGGACCGGGCGGGGGTTTCCGGGCGCGCATACGATGAACCGGCATGTCCCGGAGCCGAGACCTCGCGCCGGGTGCCGCGTGGTCGTCGCGCCGAGGAGCTCGCGACGCGACCCAACGGGACGAAGGGATGGCCTGTGAGCCTCGGCGTCGAGAACGACACCCGCCACGAGACCGCGCCGCAGCACACCGTGGGCGACGTGGTCGAGGTGATGGGCCGCGTGCGTGCGGCCATCGAGTCGGTCATCGAGGGCAAGCGGGAGGCCGTCGACCTCGCCCTGGTCGTGCTGCTCGCCGAGGGCCACCTGCTGGTGGAGGACGTGCCGGGCGTCGGCAAGACGATGCTGGCCAAGGCCATCGGCCGCTCGATCGACTGCTCCGTGCGCCGCGTCCAGTTCACGCCGGACCTGCTGCCGAGCGACATCACCGGCGTCTCGATCTGGAACTCCGAGACCCGCGACTTCGAGTTCAAGCCCGGCGGCATCTTCGCCAACATCGTCGTCGGCGACGAGATCAACCGCGCCTCGCCCAAGACGCAGTCCGCGCTGCTGGAGTCGATGGAGGAGCGCCAGGTCAGCGTCGACGGGACGACCTACCTGCTCGACTCGCCGTTCATGGTGGTGGCCACGCAGAACCCCATCGAGATGGAGGGCACCTACCCCCTCCCCGAGGCCCAGCGCGACCGCTTCCTGGCCCGGCTCCGGATGGGTTACCCCACCCCGCGCGCCGAGCTCGACATGCTCGACTCGCACGGGTCCTCCGACCCGCTCTCCCGGCTGTCCCCGGTCACCGACGCGGCGACGGTGCGTGCGCTCATCCAGGCCGTCGCCCAGATCTTCGTGGCGCCCGCGGTGAAGAGCTACCTGGTCTCGGTCGTCGGCGTCACCCGCAGCTCGCGCGACCTGCGCCTCGGTGCCTCGCCCCGCGCGAGCCTGCAGCTGTTGCGCGCCGTGCGCGCGTACGCCGCCCTGCAGGGCCGCGACTACGTGACGCCCGACGACGTCCAGACCCTGGCCGTGCCCGTCCTCGCGCACCGCGTGCTGCTGTCCACCGAGGCGCAGCTGTCGCGACGCAGCGCCGAGGACGTCATCACCCGGTCGGTCGCCGAGGTGCGGGTCCCCGACCGCACGCCCGGTCGCTGAGGCCGGGCCGACGACGGTGCGGCGCGTCTGGACGGTGCTCACCGGCCGCGGCCGCTGGCTGGTCGCCGGTGGCCTCGTCGTGCTGCTGACCTCCATGGTCACCGGGCAGCGCGACTTCATGCGGGTCGGCCTGCTGCTGCTCGCCCTGCCCGTGGTCGCGCTGGTCCTCGTCCTCCGCGCGCGGCTCCGGATGTCGGCCGAACGGTCCGTCGAACCGGCGCAGGTCGCGCTCGGCACCCCGCTACGGGGCCGGATCATCCTCGGCCACGATTCGCTGCTCCCCGCAGCGCTGCTCGAGCTGGAAGACCAGGTGCCCCCCGAGCTGGGCCAGCCCCCGCGCTTCCTCGTCGACGAGGCGACCTCGCGCTGGGAGCGGACGGTGGAGTACCCGCTCGTGGGCCGGGCCCGCGGCCACTACCGCACGGGACCGCTCATGGTCCGCACGACCGACCCCTTCGGCCTCGTCCGCCTCGACAGGACCTTCACCGCGACCAGCGAGGTCGTCGTGACCCCGCAGGTCCACGACCTCGGCGGCACCGCCGGCGGGGGCAGCGGCGGCAGCGCCGGCGAGGCCCGCCCCCGGCGCATCGGGGTCAGCGGTGCCGACGACGTGCTGGTCCGCGAGTACCGCCAGGGCGACGACGTCCGCCGCATCCACTGGCGCTCCACCGCCCGCTCCGGCGAGCTGATGGTGCGGCGCGAGGAGCAGGCCGTCGACCCGTCGACCTCGGTGGTGCTCGACACCCGCGAGGCCGCGCACGCCGGGCGCGGGGTCCACCACTCCCTCGAGTGGGCCGTGTCGGCCGTCGCCTCGGTCGGCCTGCGGCTGCTCGAGGACGGGTACGCGGTCGACGTCACGACCACGGAGGCCCGGCTGCAGGCGACCTCGGGCGCGGTCGGACCGGTGGCCGCGGACGTGCTCCTGCAGCAGCTGACCGACCTGCAGCCCAGCCGCGACCGCGGGCTCGGGCACCTGCTCGGCGGGGTCGAGGGCGAGCGCGGCGAGCAGCTCGTGGTCGCCGTCCTGGGCCGCCTCAGCGCCGAGGAGGCGTACGCCGTCGCCGGGCTCCGCCGCCAGCGCGCGACCGGGCTCGCCATGGTGCTGGACGTCGACACGTGGGCCGACGGCTCGCGCGCGCAGGTGCCCACCGACGGACGGGGACCCGCCGTGCTCGCGGCGGAGGTCCTGGCCGAGCAGAAGTGGCGGGTCGTCGTGGTGGACGCCACGATGACCGTCCCCGACGCCTGGGCCGCGCTCGAGCGCACGGCGGTGCCCGCATGAGCGCCCGCGCCGACGTCCGGCTCGGCGTCGCGACCGTCGTCGCGATGGGCCTGGCCACGCTCACCGTCCTCCCGCTGACCAGCGACCGGACCTTCGTGCCCTTCGCCTGGCTGGGCACCGCGCTGGTCTGCGCCCTCGGGCTCCTGCTGCGTCGCCGCGGCGCCGGGCCCACCCTGACCTTCTCCAGCCAGCTGGTGGGGGTCGTCCTCGGCTCGCTGGTGCTGGCCTCCGTGCTCGGCGGCGGCGCCGACCTCCTCACCGGTTACCCGCGGCTGTGGGCCCAGGGCGTGCTGCACATGCAGACGCAGAGCTCGCCGATGGCCCCCGACCGGGGGGTGCTGCTGATCTTCTCCACGACGGTGCCGCTGGTCGGCGCGCTCGCCGACCTCGTGGTCTCCGGCCTGGAGCGGCCCGCCTGGGCGGTCGCCCCGCTCGCCACGCTCTTCGCCGTGCCGGCGATCGGGCTGGGCTTCGACACCGGGGTGCTGAGCTTCGCCTGCCTGGCGCTGGGCTACCTCGCGGTGCTCGTGGCCGACGGGCTCAACCAGGCGGCCGCCTGGAACCGCGGCCTCAGCGTGGACCTGGCCCGCGCGGGGTCCACCCGCGACGTCGACGCCGGCCACCGCGTCCGCCCCTCCGGCGGAGCCGCGGTCTGGCGGGCCGCCGGCCTGCTGGCCGCGCCCGCCGTGGTGCTGGCGCTCGTCCTCGGGGTGCTGCTCCCGACCGTCAGCCTGCCCGGCGTCGGCCTCGGCGGGTTCGGCGGCAACGGCCCGCTGCAGCTGACCGACCCCAGCCTCGACCTCAAGCGGAACCTCAACCAGCCGACGAACCGCGTCGTGTTCCGCTACACGACCGACCGCCCCGGCGGGGTCTACCTGCGGATGGCCACGCTCCCCCAGTTCTCCGCCTCCGGCTTCAGTCCCACCCCGATCCGGCTCAACAAGGGCACGAGCCTCTCCGAGCCGCCGGGCTACACGGGCACGGCGCCCGAGACCCGGACGACGCGGATCACCTCGCTCGACTTCTCCTCGCAGTACCTGCCGGCCCCGTACGCGGCCCGGACCTTCGACGCCACCGGCGACTGGAGCTTCGACGCCGAGTCGCTGACGATCGTCAACAGCGACAACTCCGCCGACCAGCTGACCAACCTGACCTACGACGTGCGCAGCTGGGACATCGCCCCCGACGCCGCGAGCCTCAGCCGGGCGTCCGCCGGGGCGCCGTCGGACGGCACCGTGACGTCGCAGGTCCCGTCCGACCTCCCGAGGGTGCTGCTCGACCTGAGCCGCCGGGTGACCCGCGACGCCGACACCCCGTACGCGAAGGCGGCGGCGATCCAGGCCTACCTGCGCAACGCGTCCAACTTCACCTACGACACCGAGCAGCGCCCGGGCAACGGCTACCAGGCCCTGGTGAACTTCCTCACCAGCGACCGGCGCGGCTACTGCGAGCAGTTCGCGAGCGCCATGGCGATGATGGCGCGGGTCAACGGCATCCCGTCCCGCGTGGCGGTGGGCTTCCTGCCCGGCACCGGGACCGGCACCGGCTACGACGTCTACGTCCGCGACATGCACGCCTGGCCCGAGCTCTACTTCTCCGGCTACGGCTGGGTGCGCTTCGAGCCCACGCCCGGCGTGCAGACCGGCTCGGCGCCGGACTGGACGATCCCGCCCACGCAGGACGGCACCGCGTCGCCGAGCGCGGAGGCGTCGAGCGCGCCGAGCAGCGCGGCGCCGAGCACCGAGGTGAGCCCCCGGAGCACGCCCGACCAGGCGCCCGCCGAGCCGACGGCCACGACGACCGCGATCTCGTGGCGGACCGTGGCCGGAGTCGCCGGCGCGCTGCTCCTGCTGCTGCTGCTCGCCGCGCCCGCGGTGATCCGCGTCCGGCGCCGCCGGACCCGCCTCGACGGCGAGGGGCCGACCGACGACCAGGTCGAGGCGGCCTGGGCCGAGCTGCGCGACACCGTCCTCGACTTCGGGGGCACGTGGCCGCAGGGCACGCCCCGCGCGATCGGCCAGGAGCTCGGCCAGCGCCTCGACGCGGAGGACCGGGCCGACCTCGGCCGGGTCGCCACCCTCGTGGAGCGCGCGCGCTACGCCCCGAGCCTCGACGACGCGTCGGCGACCGCCGACCTGCCGGAGACGACAGCCTCGTTGCGGCAGGCGATCGGCGCCCCGGCCGGCCCGCTGCAGCGGACGCGGGCCTTCCTCCTGCCGACCTCGGTCTTCCGCCGGCGCCACTGACGGCGGTTCCCCCGGAGGTGGCGGGGCCGGACAGCGCGCACCGCGCTGCGCGTCCGGAGACGCCGAACGGCGGACACCGTGGGGCGTCCGCCGTTCTCGAGAGCTGTGGGTGAGGGGCTACATCCCCTCGTCGCGGCGCTTGCGCCAGCGCTCCTCCATCTTGTCCATGAACCCCTGGTTGCCGGGAGCGCGGCTGCCCTGCGCGGTCTTGGCCCGGTCGGGGCGGTCACCGGCCGCGACGGCCGAGCCCACGTGCTGCCAGGACAGGATCGCGACGACCGCGGCCGCGACCATGAGCACGAACCCCAGGACGCTGAGCGCGATGTAACCGCGTGCGCCGGTCGCGAGGTAGAGACCCACGACGAGGAGGACGAGCCCGCCGAAGAAGGCCACCCCGGCCAGGGCGGCGCGACGCCGGTGCACCCGCCGCGTGCCGGTGCCCCGCAAGGCGTTGACGAGCTTGGGATCCTCGGCCGCCAGGGCGGCCTCCATCTGCTCGAGAAGCCGCTGCTCCTCGTTCGAGAGGGCCATCGGCCACCTCCACCGGTTTCACGTGATCAACTACGGCCATCCTACGTGGCGATCCGGCGGTGGCGAGGGGTGCGGCCCAATCGATACCAAGCCGCGACGACGCCGTCGTCCGTCACACAGGAGCCCGCGCTGACGCCGCAGGCACCGCCAGTGTAGGCGGGCCTCATGACGCGGGGAACAGCCCCAGCGAACTGGCTTCCGCGACGCTGGTCGCACCCCGTCGGCCGCCCAGGACGGCCCGTCGGACGGCTCCCGGACCGAAGCGCGCGACGGTGGCGTCGATGGCGTGCTCCGCCTCCCGCCAGCCGAACTCGGGGTCGGTCAGCTGCGGTTGCCGGTGTGCCCGCGCGGCCTCCACCAGGCCCTCCACGCGGACGCCGACGCGGCGGATCCGCGCCCGGTCGAGGCCCAGCCGGTCGTACGTGGCCATGACCGCCGCGTGGATCTCCTCGCCCACGTCGGTCGGCGAGTCGATCGTGACGGCCCGGTTGGTCTCGCGGAAGTCGGCGAAGCGCAGGCAGAGCACCACCGTGCGCCCGAGCACACCCTGCTTGCGCATCCGCCGCGCCGTCTTGTCGGCCATCCGGAGGAGCTCGCGGGAGACGACCTCGCGGTCGTCGGTGTCGAGGGAGAGCGTCTCCTGCGAGCTGACGCTGCGCTCGCGGGTCCAGGGCACGACCGTCCGGGCGTCATGCCCCCAGGCCAGCGCACGGAGCCCGGCCCCCGCGTTGGGGCCGAACACCGGCCGGAGGGCCCGGACGTCGGCGTGCGCGAGGTCGCCCACCGTCGCGATGCCCAGCCGGTGGAGCTTGGCCGCGGTCGCCGCGCCCACGCCCCACATGGCCTCGACCGGCAGCGGGTGCAGGAAGTCGGTCACGCCGTCGGCCGGGACCTCGACCAGGCCGTCGGGCTTCGCCGCCCGGGAGGCGACCTTGGCCACGAACTTGCTCGGGCCGATCCCGACCGAGCAGGTGATCTGCTGCTCGTCGGCGATCGTCGCGCGCAGCCGCTCCCCCAGGGCCACCGCCGACCCGTGCATCCGCAGCGCCCCGGTGACGTCGAGGAAGGCCTCGTCCACCGACGCCGACTCGACGACGGCGCTGACCGCGCTGAACACCTCCACGATCGCCGTGGAGACCGCGACGTAGCTGTCGAAGTCCGGCGGCACGAAGGTCGCCCCCGGGGCCAGCCGCCGGGCCTCGCCCGAGGACATCCCGGAGCGGACGCCGAGGGCGCGGGCCTCGTACGTGCACGACAGCACGACCCCGCGCCCCTCGCCGCCGACGATGACCGGCGTACCGCGCAGCTCGGGCCGGCTGCGCAGGGCCACCGACGCGTAGAACGCGTCCATGTCGACGTGCATGATCGTCCGGCTCACCGCATGTCACCTCCGCCGGCACGCTCGAAGCCGCCGCGACAATCGAACACGCGTTCTACCCTAGCGCCCCTGGACCGGGCGGCGGCGGGTCGGCGCGCCGGACCCCCACGACCCGCGGCGAGGTCGCGGGGTCAGCGACCGCGCCCGCGACCGGGCGCGAGCTGGGCGAAGACGTGCACGTGCGCGGCGAGGGCCCGGAAGGCCGGGTCGCGACCGAGCGCGGTCTCGAGCGCGAGCAGGTCGGCCCAGGTGGTGGCGCCCTCGACGGCCGCCTCGGGGACGAGCTCGGAGACCGCCCCGATGCCGTCGCTCTCGATCACGGCGAAGCCGGCGTCCTCCACGAGCCTCGTCACCGTGGCGAGGTCGAGGCGGCGGGGGTCGGCCCAGGTCTGGCGGGCCGCGCCCACGTGGCCGGCGAGGGCCTGACCGAGCACCGCCGCGTGGCGCTGCGCGACCAGCAGGCTCAGCGCACCACCGGGGCGCAGGACGGCGGCCGCGTGGCCCAGCACCGTGGCCGGCTCGTCGACGACCTCGAGGACGCGGTGGCAGAGCACCACGTCCACCGAACCCCGACCCAGCAGGCCGACGAGGTCGGCCGCGTCGCCCTGGCGCCCGACGACGCTGCCCTCGAGCGTGGAGTCGGCGAGCCGGCGCTCCAGCGAGGCCAGCGCGTCCGGGCTCGGGTCGACGACGGTCACCCGGTGCCCGCGACGGGCGACGTCGAGGGCGAGGCCACCGGTGCCGCCGCCGAGGTCGACCACGTCGAGCGGGCGCTGCTCCCCGGGCACGAGCGCGGCGAGCTGGGCGTCGAGGACCTCCCAGAGCCGTGTCGTCGCCACCGGGCGCCGCCGTCTGGGCATCACCACCACGCACCCCTGCCACCGCGCGGCCGGACCCCTCGGACAGGCTCCGGCACCGTGGCGGCAGCGTAGCGGGACGACCACCCCGGACCCGGACGGACGACGACCCCGGCGCGTACGGGGGTCGAGGTCCGTACGCGCCGGGGTCGAGACGTCGGCGTCGTGCCGCGAACACGCTCGCCGTGGTCCGACGGTGCCGGAAGGCCCCTTCCCCAAGCAGCCTCTCGAACACCTGTTCGAACTCGACGAACAGTACCTGTGCGCACCGGCACCCGTGCGGAACCCGACCCATCCGCGTGTCGCGCCGCACCCCGCGCCGGCCGACGGACTCCGGTCAGGACGCCCGGACGGCCTCGCGGTAGGCCTGCACGGGCCGGTGCGGCGCGAAGGTCGGGGCGGTCTCGAGGAGCTCGGGCGTGCCGTGCACGCCGACGGCGCCGATGTTCTGCACCCGGCTCACCTCGGGCGAGACGGAGACGAGCCCGTGCGCCGGGAAGACCCGCGTGTTCAGGTTCCAGTCGAAGCCGGTCTCGAAGCCGGGCGAGCCGTTCCACGTCGAGTAGTCGCGGTCCCACGTCGGCCCGACGACGGAGGTCCAGCGGTCGCGCCAGGTGCCGAAGACCCAGGGGCAGAACTCGGCGACCCGCACGAGCGCGTCGGCCCGACCACCGGCCGGGGCGCGGCTGAAGGCGTGCACCGTCGCGACTCGGGCGTCGTCGGCGTAGCCGGCGGCGGCGTGCTCGAAGAGCTCGAGGACGTCGTCGCCCACCAGCAGGTCGTCCTCGGCGCGCACGACGAAGGGGTGGCCGGCGGCGAAGAGGGCGTCGAGGTGGACGTACGGGTTCTCCAGCACCCCGAGCCGGCGCGGGTTGACCACGACCTCCGCGTCCGGGTGGCCCGTCCGCGCGACGAACGCGTGCAGCAGGGCGACGACCTCCGCCGACACCGCGCTCGGCTCGACCGCGAACCGCAGGTGCCAGCGCCGCAGGCCGCGCACCCGCGACCAGGAGTCGAGGACCGGGCGCAGGTAGGCGGGCCGGTCGAAGGCGGTGAGCAGCAGCGCCGGGTGCCCCGCGCGGGGCTCAGCCACCGGCGGGCGCCCCCTCGTGCGCCCCCTCGTGCGCCCCCTCGTGCGCTGCACTGCGGTGCGCGTCGGTGTGCCCGAGGCTCCGGCCGGGGGCGACCCGGTCGCGGACCAGCCGCTTGAGGGGAGCGAGCTCGGGGAAGCCGCCGTCGCGCGCCCGGTCCCAGACCGTCTCGCCGTCGACCTCGACGGTGAAGACCCCGCCCGTGCCGGGGCGCAGCGCGACCTCGCCGAGGTCGGTGGTGAAGCTCGTGAGCAGCTCGCCGGCCAGCCACGTCGCGCGCAGCAGCCAGCGGCACTGCGTGCAGTAGGTGATCCGGACGACCGGGCGCGGCCCGACGGGCCCGACGGAGGCGTCCACGCCCTCGGCGACCTCGGCCTGCTCCTCGCTCACCGGCTCACCCTCTCACCGGCCCGCGCCGGTCGACGGCGCCGTCCGGGCGGCCGCGCGGTGTTCTCGTCGCGGTGTTCTCGTCGCGGGGCCCTCGTCGCGGTGTCCTACTCTCGGCCGGTGCCGACCCCGACCGGACCCCTCGTCGCCGTGGTCGGCGGCGGACCGGCCGGCATGGCCGCGGCCGCCCGCCTGGCCAAGATGGGCCACCGCGTCCGCCTCCACGAGGCGAGCGACCGGCTCGGCGGGGGCTGGGCCGCGTACGCGCTGCCGGGCACCCCCTCCACGGCGGCGCCGGTGCTCGTCGACGACGCCCCCGCCGTGCTGACCTTCCCCGCCCCGTGGCGCGACCTGTTCCGCAAGAGCGGGCGCCCGCTCGAGGCCGAGCTCGCCCGCTCGGGCCACGCGCTCGCCCCGGCCCCGCCCACCGTCGTCCACCACGCCGACGGCACCACGCTGGTGCTGCCCAGCGACCGCGGCGAGCAGCAGGAGGCCCTGCTCCACGCGTACGGCCCGGGCGCGGCAGCCCGCTGGCAGCACCTGCTCGACTCCCTCGACGACGTCTGGCAGGCGCTGCGCCCGCTCGGGCTGGAGGAGCCCTGGCAGCGCGGTTCGCTGACCCGGGACACGGCCCGCCGGCTGTGGTCGCGGCGCCGGGTCGCCGACCTCGCCGACGACCTCGCCGAACCCCGCCTGCGGGCCCTGGTGCGCGCGACCGCGTACCGGCTCGGCACCACGCCCGAGCAGGCGCCCGCGCTCGCCGCGGTGGGCCTGCTCGTGGAGCGGACGTTCGGGCGCTGGCAGGTCGTCGTGGAGCAGGGTCGCACCGGGGCGGTCCGTGCGGACCGCTCCCGGCACGACACCGCGCGCACGTCCGTCCTCGTCGAGACCCTCGCCGCCCGCCTGGCGCTGCGCGGGGTCGACGTGCGGCTCGGCTCCCGCGTCGAGGCGGTGGACGCGGCCGGCGGGGGTGCGGCCGTGCGCACGGCGGACGGCGGGTCCGAACCGGCCGACGGGGTCGTGCTGGCCGTCGACCCCTGGACCGCCGCGAGCGTGGCCCCGCCAGCGGCGGCACGGGAGCTGCGCCGTGCGCTGCGCCGCGCCGCTCCCGCCCGCCTGCCGCGGGCCGGGCACGTGCTGCTCGACGCCGAGGGCGGGGACCGCCCGGCGGAGCCGGTCGCCGAGCACCTGCACCTCGACGCCGCCGGACGTCCGCGGGTCGTCACGACGCGGTGGCTGGGCGGCCGACTGGTCCGGACCACCGTGGACCACGCGGCGGACCACCTCGAGGACCGGCCCGGGCAGGGCGTGGTCACCGACGGGTTCCGGGGCTGGCGCCGACGCCCCGGGACCACCACGGCCACGCCCGGCGTGGCCCTGGCCGGCGCCGCCTCCCCGAGCGGGCCGAGCCCCTGGGCCGTGCTGCAGAGCGGGGCCCTGGCGGCGTACGCGGTGGCCGGCCGCCGCGACTGAGGCACCCCTGGCCAGGGCACTTCCCACCCCCGGACCGCGGCCGGATCGCCCCCGGATCGTGGCCGGGGTGGGCCCTCGGACGCGCCGTATAGTGGGCCGTCCGTTTTGCCCCCGCCGTACCCCCCGACCAGATGGATGGGCTCATTGGTTCCCGAGGCGCGCACCGACCCGCTCACGAGCGAGATCGCCGTCGAGCAGGCGCACGTCGACCTCGTGTACTCGCGGCTGGGCGAGGCCACGCGCTCGGCCCAGCAGGTCGCGACCGCGGGTCGTTCGCTGCACAGCTCCGACCGTGAGTCCTACGTGCGCGAGGAGGACGGCACCCGGCTCTACGAGCGCGACGTCTTCGCCTTCCAGGCCGCCAAGCGGCTCGCCGTCCTCGACGCCGAGCACGAGGGCCTCGTCTTCGGCCGCCTCGACCGCACCGACGGCGAGGTCCGCTACGTCGGGCGGATCGGCGTGCGCGACGAGGACTACGAACCGCTGGTGATCGACTGGCGCGCCCCGGCCGCCGAGCCCTTCTACCGCGCGACGCCCACCCAGCCGATGCAGGTCGTCCGGCGCCGCGTGCTGCGTTGCCAGGGGCCGAAGGTCGTCGGCATCGAGGACGACCTGCTCGACTCCGAGGGCGGCGACGGCACCGCCCTCGTGGTGATCGGCGAGGGCGCCCTGATGGCCGCGCTCTCCCGGGCCCGAGGGCACCAGATGCGCGACATCGTCGCCACGATCCAGGCCGAGCAGGACGAGGCGATCCGTGCGCCCTACCAGGGCTTCACGCTGATCTCCGGCGGTCCCGGCACCGGCAAGACCGTGGTCGGGCTGCACCGCACGGCGTACCTGCTCTACTCCAACCGGCGCCGCTTCGAGTCCGGCGGCGTCCTGGTCGTGGGTCCCAGCCGCGTCTTCCTGAACTACATCGAGCGGGTCCTGCCCAGCCTCGGCGAGGAGTCGGTCACGCTGCGTTCGATGGGCTCGGTGCCCTCCGACGTGCTGGCCACGACCGGCGAGCGGGCCGACGACGCGCCCACCGCGGCGGTGAAGGGCAGCCTGCGGATGCTGCCGGTGCTCAAGCGCCTCGTCCTCGAGCCCCTCGCCGACCAGCCCCTGGAGCTGCGCGTCGTCGTGCAGGGCCAGGTCCTGGTGCTCCGCTCCGGCCAGCTGACGGGGATCCGGCGCGACGTGCTGTCGCACCACAAGCTGAACGCCGGACGTGAGGCCGCGGAGAAGGCCCTGCTCAACGCGCTGTGGCGCTCCCGCCCGCGGGAGGTCGACCTCGAGCGCGACGAGTTCGACGAGCTGGTGACCGGCCTGGCCTCGTTCACCATGTTCGTCTACGCCTGGTGGCCCGCGCTCAGCGCGACGACGGCGCTGCGCCGCCTCGCCGACCCGGCGCTGGCCCGACGGCTCTCGGAGGGTTCGCTGGAGCGCGCCGAGGCCGACCGGCTGAGCGCCGGGACCGCCGACCTCGACCGGCTGGGCCCGACCGTGGCCGACGCCGCGCTGCTGGACGAGCTCGTCCACCTGCTCGGGCCGGTGCCCGCGGCGCCGGAGGAGAACGAGACGTCGCTCTTCCTCGACGCCGACTCCGAGTACGCCGAGATCGTCACCACCGCCGACCGGCTGAGCGTGCAGCGCGAGGTCGACCCCTTCGACCTGCCGCACCGCACCTACGCCCACGTGCTCGTCGACGAGGCGCAGGACGTCACGCCGATGCAGTGGCGGATGCTGCGGCGCCGCGGGGCCAGCGCGAGCTGGACCATCGTGGGCGACGGCGCCCAGAGCTCGTGGCCCGACGCGGCCGAGGCCGAGCGCGCGCTGCGCGAGATCATCGGCAGCGCACCCGTGCGGCGCTTCCGGATGAGCACCAACTACCGCAGCCCCGCCGAGGTCTTCGACCTGGCCTCCCGGGTCGTGGTCGAGGCGTACCCGGAGGCCGACCTCCCCACGGCGGTCCGCTCCACGGGCGTCGAGCCGCTGCTGGCCGTCGCGCAGGACCTGCGCCACGACGTGGTCGAGCAGGTCCGGACCCTGCTCGACCAGGTCGAGGGCACGGTCGGCGTGATCTGCCCCCCGTCGCGCCGCGACGCCGCGCAGGCCGACCTCGAGCGCGCCGCGCTCCCCGGCGCCGAGCGGGTGGCCGTCGTGACGTCGCTGGAGTCGAAGGGCCTCGAGTACGACGGCGTCCTGGTCGTGGCGCCCGACGACGTCGTGGCCGAGTCCCCCGGCGGGGTCCGCTCGCTCTACGTCTCGCTCACCCGCCCGACGCAGCGCCTGGTCACCCTCGACGAGGGCCGGCCCGGCCGCTGGCGCCCGAGCGGCGCCTGAGACGGCCTGAGGCGACGGGTGAACCCTCCCCTCACGTGAGGGTAGAGTGCCGCCCTGCTGCCGAAGGACGCAGCCGGGCGCGCTCGAGCCGCGTCCGCCCGGGACCGGCGCACCGCGGCGCGGGCCCGAGCCCCCGCGCTCAGCGAACCGAACGGATCCCCGTGGCGTCGACCGCCCCTGCCTCCGCACCCCGCGCCCTGCACCGCTCGCCCACCGTGCGGGAGACGCTGCGCTCCCCGCGGCGGCTGCGCACCGAGGTCCTCGCCGGCCTCGTCGTCGCGCTCGCCCTGATCCCCGAGGCGATCTCCTTCTCGATCATCGCCGGCGTCGACCCCCGCGTCGGCCTCTTCGCCTCGTTCACGATGGCGGTGACGATCTCGGTCGTGGGCGGCCGGCCGGCGATGATCTCCGCCGCGACCGGGGCCGTCGCCCTGGTGATCGCGCCGCTCGTGCGCGAGCACGGCATCGACTACCTCGTCGTCACGGTGCTGCTGGCCGGCGTCCTCCAGATCGCCCTGGGCCTGCTCGGGGTCGCCCGCCTGATGCGCTTCGTCCCCCGCAGCGTCATGGTCGGCTTCGTCAACGCGCTCGCGATCCTGATCTTCAGCTCGCAGCTGCCCTACCTCGTCGGCGTGCCGTGGCTCGTCTACCCCATGGTCGCGGTGGCCATCGCCGTGATCGTGCTGCTGCCGCGCCTCACCACCGCGGTGCCGGCGCCCCTGGTGGCCATCACCCTCCTCACCGTGGCCGCCGTCGTGCTCGCCCTGCGCGTGCCGACCGTCGGCGACCAGGGCGCGCTGCCCGACAGCCTCCCGTCGCTGTTCGTGCCGCACGTCCCGCTGAGGCTCGAGACCCTGCAGATCGTCGCGCCGTACGCCCTCGGGGTCGCCCTGGTCGGCATCCTCGAGTCGCTGATGACGGCCAAGCTCGTCGACGAGGTCACCGACACCCACTCCGACAAGACCCGCGAGACGTGGGGCCAGGGCGTCGCCAACGTCGTCACCGGCGCCTTCGGCGGCATGGGCGGGTGCGCCATGATCGGCCAGACCATGATCAACACGAAGGTGTCGGGCGCCCGGACCCGCATCTCGACCTTCCTGGCCGGCACCTTCCTGCTGATCCTGGTGGTGGCCCTCGGCGACGTCGTCGCGGTGATCCCGATGGCCGCGCTCGTGGCGGTGATGATCATGGTGTCGGTCGGCACCTTCGACTGGCACAGCATCCGGCCCTCGACGCTGCGGCGGATGCCGCTCAGCGCCACGGCGATCATGGTCGCGACCGTCGTCGTCACCGTGGCCACGCACAACCTCGCGTACGGGGTGCTGGTCGGCGTGGTCGTCGCCATGGTGTTCTTCGCCCGCCGCGTCGCCCACTTCACCGAGGTCGTCGACGTCGCCCACCCCGACCCGGACACCCGGGTCTACGCCGTGCGCGGCGCCCTGTTCTTCGCCTCGAGCAACGACCTGGTCAACCAGTTCGACTACAGCGGCGACCCGCAGCACGTGGTCATCGACCTCAGCGACTCCCAGATCTACGACTCCTCGACCGTCGCGGCGCTCGACTCGATCGAGCTGAAGTACCGCCAGCGCGGCAAGGACGTCGAGATCGTGGGGCTCAACGAGCCCAGCCAGGCCTGGCACACCCGACTCAGCGGGCAGCTCGGTGCCGGGCACTGAAGACCCGGCCGGCCCTCGGCCGGCCCGGACCAGCAGGTGCAGATCGGCGTCGTCGCCGAGCGCACGGGGCTGTCCGTCCGCACCCTCCGGCACTACGACGAGGTCGGTCTGGTCACGCCCTCGGCGCGGACGAGCGGAGGGTTCCGGCTCTACACCGCCGACGACGTCGACCGCCTGACGACGATCCGGCGGATGAAGCCGCTCGGCTTCACCCTCGAGGAGATGAGCACGCTGCTGACCTCGCTCGACGTCCTCGACGGCCCTGGTGGGTCGGGCGGAGCGGGCGGCACCGAGGCGGCGGAGGCCGCGCGGCGGGAGGCGGCGGACTTCGTGGCCGCGTGCCACGCCCGCGCGGCGGACAGCTGCGAGACGCTGCGGCGCCAGCTCGCGTACGCCGAGGAGTTCCGTGACCTGCTGGCCGGACGGCGGGCGGGCGAGGTCTGACCTTCGCCCCTGGCACCCGGGCCCGGGCCTGGACCCGCCTAGGAGCCGGTGGTCGCGGCCTCGAACGCGTGGTGCCGGGCGCGGCCGAGACCGTCGGCCAGGGCCCCCTGCAGCGGGGCGTCGACGTCGAGCCCGGACACCCGGATCTCCGGCGGTGGGAGCGGCAGGCGCGCCGTGAGCACCGCGCGGATGGGCTCGAGGAGCAGGTCCCCGTTGCGGCCGATGCCCCCGCCCAGGATGATCAGCGGCGGGTCGAGCACCGCCACCACGGCGGTCAGGGCGAGGGCCACCCGCTCGGCCTCCCGGGCGACGACCTCGAGCGCGGGAGCGGAGCCCCGCCGGGCCGCGTCGAAGACGTCGGCGGCGCTCGCCACGGCCAGGCCGGCGTCGAGGGCGGCGGAGACGACCGAGGCCGAGCCGGTGAGGTCCTCCAGACGGGTCGGTGACGACGCCGACGCCGGGTCGGCCGGGAGGTAGGAGATCTCCCCCGCCGCACCCCGGGACCCCCGCAGCAGCCGCCCGTGGTCGACCACACCCATGCCCAGCCCCGTGCCGACCGAGACGAAGACGAACGTGGCCCTGCCCTCCCCCGACTCCCGCAGCCGGTCGAGCTCGGCCAGCGCGGCGAGGTTGATGTCGTTCTCCACGACCAGCGCGCCGGGCAGCCCGGCGCGGAGCCGGGCCAGCACCTCGGGCTCCTCCCAGCCCGGCAGGTTCGGGGCGAGGCGGATCACGTCCGCGGCCGCGTCGTAGACCCCGGGGCCACCGAGCACCGTGTGGCTGACGGCGCGGCGCCCGGCGCCGGCGGCCAGGTCACCGGCCAGCCGCAGGACCCCCTCGACGATCGACCCCGCGGAGCGTCCGCTCACCTCGAGGTCGCGGCGCCCGCGCACGTGACCGCCGAGGTCGACCAGCGCGCCGCGGACCCACTGGCGCCCGACGTCGAGGGCGAGCGCACCGCCGGCCGCGGCGCGCAGGCGGAAGAGGCGCGGGGCGCGCCCGGTGCTGCCCGTGCGCCGCCCGACCTGCTCGACGAGCCCGAGCTCCTCGAGCTCGGCGAGCGCGATGCCCACGGTCGGCCTGGACAGGCCCGTCAGGCCGACCAGCTCGGTGGCCGAGCGGTGCCCGCCCCCGCCCAGGACCTCGAAGATCGCCCGCTCGTTGGCCACCCGCACGCTGCTGGTCGAGCTCACCGGCGCTCCGGGCCGCGGGGTCACCGGCACGCGGGCCATGCTCTCACCCACCCCGGGGCCTTGCGCTTCGGAAGACAGTCTTACTAACGTGGCCCGGGCCAGGCCACCCCGACGCAGGAGGCACCACGCCGATGCCCGCCCCCACGACGGCACCGACCGGCCCGACGACGGGGCAGTTCCGTCGGAGCGTGGGCACGGTCGCCGCCACGGCCATCAACATGACCCAGATGTGCGGCATCGGGCCGTTCGTCACGATCCCGCTGATGGTGGCCACGATGGGCGGCCCGCAGGCGATCCTCGGCTGGGTCGTCGGTGCGCTCCTCGCGCTGGCCGACGGGCTTGTGTGGGCCGAGCTCGGCGCGGCCATGCCGGGCGCGGGCGGCACCTACCTCTACCTGCGCGAGGCGTTCCAGTACCGCACCGGCAGGCTCATGCCGTTCCTCTTCGTCTGGACCGCGATGATCAGCATCCCGCTGATCATGTCGACCGGCGTGATCGGGCTCGTGCAGTACCTGGGCTTCTTCTTCCCCGACATGAGCTGGCTGACGGTGCACGCGATCGGCGTGGGCGTCGTCGCGCTGGTGATGGTCGCCCTCTTCCGGCGCATCGAGTCGATCCGGGTGCTGACCACCACGCTGTGGGTCGTCATGCTCGTCACCGTCCTGGTGACCATCGTGGCCTGCTACTCCCACTTCAGCCCCGCCCTGGCCTTCGACTTCCCCGCCGGCGCGTTCCACCTCGACACGAGGTTCGTGACGGGGCTCGGCGCCGGGCTGCTGATCGCGGTCTACGACTACCTCGGCTACAACACGACGGCGTACATGGGCGACGAGCTGAAGGACCCCGGTCGCTCGATGCCGCGCTCGATCGTCTTCTCGATCCTGGCGATGATGGTCATCTACCTCACGCTGAACGTCGGCGTGATGGGCGCGGTGCCCTGGCAGCAGGTGGCGCAGTCCGACTCGGTCGCCAGCCTCGCCGTCACCACGAACTGGGGCCGCACCGCCGCCGCCGTGGTGACCGTGCTGATCATCGTCACGGCGTTCGGATCGGTGTTCGCCGGTCTCCTGGGCGGGTCGCGGGTGCCCTACAACGCCGCCCGCGACCGCGTCTTCTTCCCCGTGTTCGCCCGGCTCGCACCCAGGGGCGGCTTCCCGTACGTGGCGCTCGCCTTCATGGGGGTGGTGACCGCGCTCGGTTCGCTGCTCGACCTGTCGACGGTGATCAACATGCTGACGACCGTCGCCGTGCTCGTGCAGTCGGTCGCCCAGATCGTGGCCCTGACCGTGCTGCGCCGCCGCCAGCCCGGGCTCCACCGCCCGTACCGGCAGTGGCTCTACCCCGTCCCGAGCCTGGTCGCGCTGGTCGGCTGGGTGTACGTCTACCTCTCCGCGACCACGCTGTCGATCCTGCTCTCGCTGGGCTGGATCGTCGTCGGCGTCGTCGCGTTCCTCGTCTGGGCCCGGGTGCGCCGCTCCTGGCCGTTCGCCCCCGTCGAGGTGCGCGAGGCCTACCTCGAGGCGCAGGAGCGCGGCGACAGCGAGGTCGGCCCCGCGCAGCCCTCCGCCGTGACCGCGTGAGTCCGGCCCGGGCGGGACCGCACGCGTCCTGCTCGGTATCGACGTCGGCGGGACCAAGGTCGACGTGGCGCTGGCCGCCCCCGACGCCACGGTCCTGGAACGGGCCCGGCTGCGGACGAACGCCACCGAGGGGGCCGAGCAGGTCGTCGTGCGGGCGTGCGCGCTGGCCCGTGAGCTGCTCGACGCGCGCGGCACCCACGCGGGCGAGGTCGTCGCCGTCGGCGCCGTGAGCCCCGGGGTCCCGCAGCGCGACCGGGTGCTGCTGGCGCCGGGCATCGACGGGTGGGGCGACCTGCACGTCGAGGAGGCCCTGCGCGCCGGGCTGGGCGACCTGGTCGGGCCCGCGACCCCGCTCGTCGTCGGCAACGACGTCAAGGCCGGGGCCCTGGCCGAGGCCCGCACCGGCGCGCTCCACGGGAGCCGGACGGGGCTCTACCTCAACCTCGGGACGGGCGTGGCCCTGGCCGCGGTCGTCGACGGGGTGGTGCTGACCGGGGCCCACGGCGCCGCGGGCGAGGTCGCGTACGCGCAGACGGCACCCGGCCAGGCCGGTGCCGCCGACGATGGCGCGCCGCTCGAGGAGCTCGTGGGCGGCCGCGCCCTCGACGCCCTCGCCAGCCGCCTGGCGGGCCGCCCCACGAACGCCGTCGAGGCGTTGCGGAGCGCCGACCCGCGCGTGCGCGACGCCCTCGCCCCCGCCCTGGACGCCCTCGACGTCGCCCTCGTGAACGCCTGCTGCCTGCTGGACCCCGACGTGGTCGTGGTGGCCGGCGGGCTGATGGGCGCGGCGGACGTGCTGCTGCCCCGGCTGCAGCACGCCGTCGGCCGCGGCGTCCCGCTGCCGCCGCGCGTCGTCGCGGCCCACCACGCCGACGCCCCGCTCGTGGGGGCGCTGCTCCTGGCTGCCGACGCTCACGCCAACGCCGACACCGACACCGACACCGACGCGCACCCTCCCCCGTCCGCAGCACCCGCTCCCGGCCCTCCCACCCACCCCAGGCAAGGACGCCCATGACCCACCGACTCCGCACCGCCGGCCTGCACGCCGCGGCCGCCACGGCCCTGCTGGCCACCACGCTGGCCGTGACCTCCCCCGCCGCCCAGGCGGTCGGGCCGCACGCGCGCCCGGCCGCGCCGCCCGCGTCGAGCCCGGACCCCGGCGACCCGGCCTACCCCGGCCAGACCTCGGCCATGGACGTCCCCACCCCCGCCCAGCGGATCCTGCCGACGCCGCGGTCGCTGCAGACGCGGAAGGGTTCGCTGACCTTCGACGCCTCGAGCGTGATCGACGTCGGGCGCCACCCGCGCCGGAGCACGGTCACCGTCGCCAACGACCTGGCCGACCTCCTCCGCCCGCCGACCGGCGGGGACTGGCCGGTCGTGCGCGGGTCCCACGTGGCCGGGCGGGTCGTCCTCAAGACCGGCGGCCCGGCGAGCCTGGGTCCGGAGGGCTACCGCCTCGACGTCGGCTCCCGGACCGCGACGATCGAGGCACGCACCGGCACCGGGCTCTTCCACGGCGTCCAGACCCTGCGCCAGCTGCTGCCGGCCGCGGTCGAGAAGCGCGAGCGCGTCGAGGGGACGACCTGGTCGGTGCCGCGGGTCCGCGTGACCGACTCACCGCGCTACCCGGTGCGCGGCGCGATGCTCGACGTCGCCCGGCACTTCATGAGCGTCGACGAGGTCAAGGCGTACATCGACGCGATGGTCCCGCTCAAGCTGAACACCTTCGAGCTCCACCTGGCCGACGACCAGGGCTGGCGCCTCGAGATCCGCAGCTGGCCGCGGCTGGCCACGTACGGCGGTGCGCTGGAGACCGGCGGCACCGAGGGCGGCTACTACACCCAGGCGCAGTACGCCGAGCTCGTCGCGTACGCGGCTGCGCGCCACATCACGCTCGTCCCGGAGATCGACCTCCCCGGCCACACGAACGCGGCGCTCTCCAGCTACGCCGAGCTCAACTGCGACGGCAAGGCCCCGGCGCCCTACACCGGCACCGAGGTCGGCTTCAGCTCGCTGTGCGCGGACAAGGACGTCACCTACCGCTTCCTGGCCGACGTCCTCGGCGAGATCGCCGCGCTGACGCCCGGGCGCTACGTCAGCATCGGCGGGGACGAGGCCCACTCCACGACGCAGGCCGACTACACCAGGATGGTCGACGCGGCCCAGCAGGTCCTGCGCCAGCACGGCAAGCGGATGTGGGGCTGGCACCAGACCGCCGGCGCCGACCCGGCGAGGAAGAGCGTCGCCGCCTACTGGGGCACGGCGGGGTCGAAGGACGACATCGCCCTGGCCCGGGAGGCCGCGCGCAAGGGCCAGCGGCTCGTGATGGCGCCGGCCGACCACGCGTACCTCGACATGAAGTACACGCCGACCTTCCCCTACGGGCAGGACTGGGCCGCGGTCGTGCCCGTCTCCGACTCCTACGCGTGGGACCCGGCGACGCTGGTCGACGGCGTGCCGTCCTCGGCGGTGGCCGGCGTGCTCGCGCCGGTCTGGACCGAGACGCTGCCGGACATCGACAAGGTCGAGCTGATGGCGTTCCCCCGGCTGGCGGGCATCGCGCAGATCGGCTGGTCCCCGCGCCGCACGCACCACCTCGAGCCGTACCTCGTGCAGCTCGCGGTGCAGGGCCCGCGCTGGGAGGCCGCCGGCGTGAACTTCTACCGCTCGCCCGAGGTCGCCTGGCACCGGTTCGGCTGAGGCGGAGGGCGCGGTCGGCTAGGCGCTGGCCGCGGCCCGCTGCCGGAAGCGCTCGCGCGGGAGCACGGACGGCTCCGGCGGCGGCGTGGTGTGCCGGCTGGCGATCAGGTCCGCGGACTCCTGCAGGGTCCCGTCGAGGGGCACGCCCGGGGAGTTCTGGCGGAAGAACTGCGAGGAGAAGGACGACCCGGCGAAGTAGACCGGGACGCCGGCGTCGGCGACGGCCCGCACGGCGCGGACCGCCGCGCTGGCGACGGTCGGGGTGTGCGAGCAGATGACGACCGCGCTGGGGTGCACCGAGCGGAGGGCCACCAGGAGCGAGGCCACCGGCGTCTGCGCGCCCAGGTTGCACACCTCGACGCCACGGCTGGTGAGCAGCAGGTCGAGGCAGTCCAGGGCCAGGGTGTGCAGGTCCTCGGGACCGGCGGTCAGCAGCACGGTGCCGCGCCGCCCCGGCGGCGGAAGGACCGACGACTTCGCCGCGACCCAGCGCGTCATGGCCGAGGAGAGCACGTGCTCGTGCGCGACGTCGAGGGTGCCGCTGGACCAGAAGGTGCCGACGACGCGGAGCGCCGGGAAGACGATCTCGTCGATCGTGACGTCGAGGCCGAGCGTCGCGTCGGCGTCGTCGAGGGCGGCGCAGACGCGGGCCTGGTTGAACGACCGGACTGCCGTCAGGATCGTTCCCACGTACGTGGCGGGTGCGGGGTCGGCGTGCACGGCTCCATGCTCCTGTAAGAGACGGGGGCTGCAGGCCGACCCCCGTCGACCTGAATGATGACGTTGTCATCCTGAAGGCACGTGACGCCTGGTGGCAAGGCGCAGCGCCGGGAATTCTTAGGTGCGCTTCAGAAGACTTCGGAGCCGGGCGTAGATCTCGCGCGTCGCCGGCGACCGGTTCATGGTGATGAAGTGCAGCCCGGGCGCCCCCTTGGCGAGCAGCTCCTCCGACAGCGCGGTCGCCAGGTCGACCCCGGCCGCCCGCACCAGGGCGGGGTCGTGGGCCACCTCGTGCAGCCGGTCGGTGACGAACGAGGGCAGCGCGGCACCGGACAGGTCGGCGAACCGCTCGATCTGGCTGATCCTGGTCACCGGCATGATCCCGGGGATGATCGGCAGGTCGCTGCCCAGGGCGCGGACCCGCGCGACGAGGTCGACGTAGCGCTCGGCGCTGAAGAACAGCTGGGTGATCGCGAAGCTCGCGCCCGCCCGCTGCTTGGCGACCAGGATCCGCGCGTCCAGGTCGGCGTCGCGCGTCTGCGGGTGCAGGTCGGGGAAGGCCGCGACCCCGATGCAGAAGTCGCCCAGTCCCGCGACCAGGGACACCAGCTCGGTGGCGTTCGCCAGGCCGTCGGGGTGGGCCTCCCACGGCACCGTCGGCCCGCCCGGCATGTCGCCGCGGATGGCCATCACGTGGTTGATCCCGACCGAGGCGTACGCGCCCACCACGTGGCGCAGCTGCTCGCGGCTCTGGCTCGCCGCCGTCAGGTGCGCCACCGGGCGCAGCGTCGTCTGCTCGGCGATCTGCTGCGTCGCGCTGACCGTGCGGTCGCGGGTCGAGCCCGAGGCGCCGTACGTCACGGAGACGAAGTCCGGGCCGAGCGACTCGAGCTCGCGGATGGTCGTCCAGAGCTGGCGGTGCTGCTCGGCGTCACGGGCCGGGAACAGCTCGAAGGAGACCAGCGGCCGCTCGGCCGCCTCGAGGAGCTGGGCCACGGTGGGGCCGCGCCCGGGGCGCGAGAGGCGCGGGCGCGCGGCGACGACAGCAGGCCCGGGCACGGCTCAACGATAGGTGCCCGCGCGGCAGCGGGTCCGTACTCTCTCCTGGTGGTCACACCCGCAGCGCCCGGCCTGACGCGGCCCGAGGAGGCAGCCTCGGCGTCCCTGGCGCCGCGCGACGTCCTCGACCCGGAGCGGCCGCTCTCCGAACCCTTCCGGCGCGCCGTCTCCGCACGCCTGGCCGCCTTCGTCGGCCGGCAGGCGCCCGTGCTCGAGCCGATGGGGCTCGAGCTGGAGGTCGTCCGGTCGATGGCCGCCGAGCTGCTGGACGGCGGCAAGCGGCTGCGGCCGGCGTTCGCGACCTGGGGGTACGTGGCGAGCGCGGGCCTGCCCGACGCCGCCGGCCTGCCGGCCCTGCTCGACGCCGCCGCGAGCTTCGACCTGCTGCACGCGAGCGCCCTGGTCCACGACGACGTCATGGACTCCTCCGACGTGCGCCGCGGCCGGCCGGCCGCGCACCGGCGCTTCGAGGCCCTGCACGACGAGTCGGGCTGGCTGGGTGACGGGCCCGGCTTCGGCCGGGCCGGCGCGATCCTGCTCGGCGACCTGCTGATCATGTGGTCGGCCCAGCTGCTCGGCGAGGCCGCCCTGGACGCGGGTGCCCTGGCGCGGGCCCGTCCGCTGGTCGACCTGATGCGCACCGAGGTGACCTGCGGGCAGTACCTCGACATGCTCGTGCAGGCCCAGCCGCTGCCCCGCTGGCTGCCCGAGGTGGACGGCCGGACCGACCTGCGCGGCGCGCTCGTCGACGTCGACCGGGTCGTCGAGCACAAGTCCGCCCGCTACACCGTCGTCCGGCCGCTGCAGGCCGGCGCCGCGGTCGGCGGGGCCGACGACCGGCTGGTCGAGCGCCTCGCCGCGTACGGGTCGCCGCTCGGCCGGGCCTTCCAGCTGCGCGACGACCTGCTCGGCGTCTTCGGCGACCCCGCCGTGACGGGGAAGCCGGCCGGGGACGACCTGCGGGAGGGCAAGCGGACCGCGATCGTCGCCCACGCGTACGCGCGCACCGACGACGCCGGGCGCCGGCTGCTCGTCGACCTCCTCGGCGACCCCGACCTCGGCGCCGACGGCGTCGCGCGCCTGCAGGAGCTCGTGGAGTCCTCGGGCGCGGCGGCCGAGGTCGAGGCGACGATCGACGCCGCCCACGCGCAGGCGCTCGCCGCCCTGGAGACCGCCGAGGTCACCGACGAGGGCCGCACGGCCCTGCGCGCCCTCGCCGACGCGGCGGTGCGGCGCTCGTCCTGACGCGGCCCGGGCGGGTGCGGGTTCAGTCCGGGCCGGCGAGCCCGGCGGCGTAGGCGAGGATGACCAGCGCGACGCGGTCGCGCCGGCCGGTCTTGGCCAGCAGCCGCCCGACGTGGGTCTTGACCGTCGCCTCGGAGACGAAGAGGTCACGGGCGATCTCGGGGTTGCTCCGCCCCCGCGCCACGGCGCCCAGCACCTCGCGCTCGCGGTCGGTCAGCCCGGCCACGACCATGACGTCGTCGGCCCGGGGGCGACGCGTGGCGGTCGCCGACGCGTAGCGCTCGACCAGGCGCCGGGTGGTGCTCGGCGCGACGACCGTCTCCCCCAGGTGCACCGTCCGGATCGCCGCGAGCAGGTCCTCCGGCGGCGCGTCCTTGAGCAGGAACCCCGACGCCCCGGCCTGCAGGGCGGCGAAGGCGTGCTCGTCGAGGTCGAACGTGGTGAGGACGAGCACGCGCGGAGGCGCCCCGGCGGGCCGGCCGCGGGTGATCAGCCGCGTCGCCTCGACCCCGTCCATGCGGGGCATCCGCACGTCCATGAGCACCACGTCGGCCGGCTGCTTCCTGAGCCGGGCGACGGCCTCGGCGCCGTCGCGCGCCTGGCCCACGACCTCGAGGTCGGGCTGGGAGGCCACGACCAGCGCGAGGCCGGCGCGCACCAGGTCCTGGTCGTCGACGAGGAGGACCGCGATCGTCACGCCGCGCCCGCCGGCCGCAGCGGCAGGGACGCCCGCACCGTGAACCCGCCCTCCGTCGCCGGTCCGGCGAAGGCCCGGCCGCCCACCGCGGCCACGCGCTCCTGCAACCCGGCCAGCCCGAACCCCGGCGTCCCCGGCCCCGCGCCGGCGCCCCCCTCGTCGTGGACCTGCACCACCAGCTCCTCCCCGTCGGCCTCGAGGACGACCTCGACCCGGTCGCCGCCGTGGCGGCGGGCGTTCGTCAGACCCTCCTGCACGACCCGGTAGGCGGTCAGCGCGACGACCGGCGCGACCTGCGCGAGGTCGCCGCGCCGGCGTACGGACACCTCGGCCCCGGCCGAGCGGGCCTGCTCCACGAGCGCGTCGAGGTCGTCGAGGCCGGGCGCCGGGCTCTGCCCGGTGCCGCCGACCGCTCCGCCCGCTCCGTCCACAGCGGGCGGGGTCCGCAGCAGCCCGAGCAGCTGGCGCATCTCGCCGAGCGCGGTGCGGCCGGTCTGCGCGACCTGCGCGAGCGCCTCGCGGGAGGTGGCGGCCGACTCGGGCAGCGCGTAGCGGGCGCCCTCCGCCTGGACCACCATGACCGAGAGCCCGTGGGCGACGACGTCGTGCATCTCGCGGGCGATCCGCGCGCGCTCGGCGGCGGCGGCCAGCTCGGCCTGCTGCTCCCGCTCGCGCTCGGCCAGCGCGGCCCGCTCGCGCACGGCCGCCACGCCCGCCCGCGCCCGGCGGGTCTGCTCGCCGTACGCCCACCCGGCCAGCAGCAGCACGAGCGCGCCCGCGCTCGACAGCGCGTGCGTCGTCGCGGTGCCGGGGCCGAGGCGGGCGTCGAGGTAGGCCCACCACGGGGTCAGCGCGGCGACCCCGACCAGCAGGGCGGCCAGCGCCAGCGCCACCAGGCCCGTACGCCGCGTGGTCCAGCCCGTGACGGTGGCCAGCGCGACGATCAGGGCCGCGTCGTGGAAGCCGATCGGCGAGCCGACGAGCACCTGGGCCGAGACGGCGAGCCCGACCAGGGCCGCCGCTGCCCGCGGGGCGCTGCGCCGCAGCGCCAGGGGCAGGCCGACCACCACGACGAAGACCCAGTCCCCGGCGCCGGCCCGCGGCGAGAGCACCGCGAGCAGCACCGCGGAGGACCCGACGACCAGGACCGCGAGGGCCACGTCGGCGACCAGCAGCCGCACGTCGCGCGGGGCGCGGGGGCTCTCGAGGACGGCGACCGACGGCACCCCGCGAACCCTAGCGATCCCGGGACCGCCCACCCGCGAGCCGTGCGACCCGCGCCCGGGGGAATGCGCGGGCGCCCGTGTCGGTTGGGCCGGGCATGAGCGACCTCGCCACCCGTGCCCGCACCCTGCTCGACCTCCACACCGCGCCGGAGGTGCTCGTGCTCGCCAACGTCTGGGACGTCGTGTCCGCCCGGACCGTCGCCGCCGTCGAGGGCGTGCAGGCCCTGGCCACCGCGAGCCACTCGATCGCCGCGACCTTCGGCTACGAGGACGGCGAGAACATCCCCCTCGAGCTCCACCTGGACATGGTCCGGCGCATCGTCGAGGACACCGGCCTGCCGGTCTCGATGGACTTCGAGGCCGGGTACGGCGACGCCGGCGAGACCGCCCGCCGCGCCATCGAGGTCGGTGTCGTCGGCGGCAACCTCGAGGACCAGATGAAGCCGCTCGACGAGGCCGTCGCCGCCGTCGAGGCCGTGCTCGCCGCCGGGCGTGACGCCGGCATCGACTTCGTGCTCAACGCGCGCACCGACGCCATCGCCCGCGCCGGCGACACCCCGCGTACGCAGGCCCTCGACGAGGCGATCCGCCGCGGCCAGGCCTTCCTCGCCGCCGGAGCGCCCGTGGTCTTCGTCCCCGGCCTCCTCGCCCGCGACGAGATCAGGACCGTCGCCGAGGCCCTCGGCCCGCAGAAGCTCAGCGTGATCAGCGTCCCGGGGCTCTCGCTCCCCACGCGCGAGCTGCAGGAGCTCGGCGTCGCCCGCGTCTCGACCGGCCCCTTCACCCAGCGCGTCGCCCTCACCGCCCTGCAGGACGCGGCCGCCACCGTCATCGGCGGCGGCACCCTTCCCGAGGGGACGCGCGCGCTCAACTGAGCGGCCGCTGGGCCTCAGCACCGGCGTCGAGGGCTGCGTCCGTACGGGTGCGGCGACGTCCGCGTCCGGCTCAGTCGGCGAGCACGACGAGCAGCGGCGGCTCCTGCGCGGACCGCTCGGCGAGCAGCTCCAGCAGCGCCGCGCACCGCTCCGGGCGGGCGGTCGCGTACGCCCACCAGGACGCCAGCACGAGCGCCGTGGGCCGCTCCAGGTCGCGGAGGAGCTCCTCGAGCGCGTCGAGGTTCCGACCGGACCAGCCGGGCAGGGCGAGCTCGGCCGCGAGCCCGTCCCAGAGCGCGTCGTCGCCGCCCGCGCGGGGCACGAGCGCGACGGCCCAGCCGGCTGCCGCCAGCTCGTCGGCGACCTCGCGCCCAGGGCCGAGGACCCGCCGGAGCCCGCCCACGAGCCGGGCGCTCACCGCGCGACCCGGACGAACGAGTCGTAGTGGTCGGCGGTGTAGAAGACCAGCCGGTCGTCGTCGCCGGTGACGATGCGCCGCGGTCCGCGGTCCCCCTCGCCGGGCGTGACGACGGTGTACTCGCGGTACCAGCCGCTCGGGTGCGCCGGCAGCCGCCGTTCACGGTTGCCGAACGTCGCGCCGTCCTGCCGGTAGGGGAACGGACCGCCTCGCTCGATCAGCGCGACGGTCTGCTGGGCCTGCGGCGGGAGGCTGCCCAGCGCGACGACGCGCAGCCCGGTCTCCGGGTCGCGGGTCGGCTGCGCTGACGGGGCCCGCGCTGACGGGGCCCGCGACACGGTGCTGCGCGCGGCAGCCGGGGACGAGGGCGCCGACGAGGCAGCCGGGCCCGGCTGGAGCGCCCCCTGCGACCCGTCCGGACCCCCATCGAGCAGCCTGCCGAGGACGACGACCAGGACGAGGACGAGCAGGGCGACGGCGACGACCGCGTTCCGGGGACCACGCCCGGGGCGGGCTGCTCCGGCCGGGGCCGGTCCTCCGGGGACCCCCCGGCTCACAGACCCAGCGCGGCCGAGCGCAGCCCGTACGCGGCGAGGTCCGGGTCGTCGGCCCAGGCCTGGCCGACCCGGTCCTTGAGGGCGCGCGCGGCGGCGCGGGGGTCGGAGGCCTCGGTGATCGCCCGGACGACGACGACGCGCCGGGCGCCGGCCTCGAGGACCTCGTCGAGGTTCCCCAGGTCGAGCCCACCGATGGCGAACCAGGGCGTGGCGCTCACGTCGGCGACCGGGGCGACCCGCGCCGCGTGGCGGACCAGGTCCAGCCCGACCGGGACGTAGTCGGGCTTGGTGGGTGTCGCGTGCACGGGCCCGACGCAGAAGTAGCTGACGTCCTCGTCAGCGAGCGCCTCGTCGGCCTGCTCGGGCGTGTGGGTCGAGCGCCCGACGAGGGCCCACTCGTGCAGGCGCCGGCGGGCGCGGCGGGCCGACCCGTCGGTCTGGCCGAGGTGCAGCATGTCGGCGGCGAAGGCCTGGGCCAGGCGCGGGGAGTCGTTCACGCAGACGATCGGCGGCGAGCCCGCGCGCGAGCCCGTCGCCACCGACCGCGCGACCTCCAGCGCGGCCAGCTCCGCGTCGCGGTCCATGTCCTTCTGGCGGATCTGCACGATGTCGACACCACCGGCGACGGCCTCGCGCAGGAAGTCCTCGAGGTCGCCCTGCCGCTCGCGCGCGTCCGTGCAGAGGTAGAGGCGCGCCGAGCGCAGTCGGGACGCGAGGCTCGTCATCACGGTCACGGACCGATCATCGCGTACGCCGGTCCCGCCGCGGCGCCGTGCCCGCCGCGACCCGGTCGGGCCCGGTGGGGCTCAGGCGGCCAGGCGCTCGGCGACGAGCGGGGCGACCCGGGTGCCCAGGAGCTCGATCGAGCGCATGCTCGCCGCGTGGCCGACGTGCGAGGCGTGCATCGCGAAGCGCTGCAGCCCGAGCGTCCGGACCAGGGCGACGATCTTGTCGGCGACGCGCTCGGGGTGGCCGAAGAACAGCGCGCCCTCCGGCGCCAGGAGCGACTCGACCGCGGCGTCCGACACCGGGGCCCAGCCGCGCTCGCGCCCGGTCGCGGCGACGGTGCGGCGGTAGGCCGGCAGGAAGTCAGCGCGCCCCGCCCGCTCGTCGAGGCAGACGTAGCCGTGGCTGTGCGCGGCGAGCGGCGTGGCCGCGTCGCGCCGGCCGTACTCCAGCGCGCGGCGGTACAGGTCGGCGTGCGGGGCGAAGGACGCCCACGGCCCGCCGACGATCGCGAGGGCCACGGGCAGGCCGCTCGTGCCGGCCCGGACCACCGACTCCGGCGTCTCGTCGACGGCCAGCCAGACCGGCAGCGGGCGCTCCGGGCGGGGATGCACCTCGAGGCCGTCCAGCGGCGCCCCGGGGCCCGACCAGGTCGTGGGCCCGCCGTCGCGCAGCGCCAGCAGCAGGTCGAGCCGCTCGGCGAACAGCGCGTCGTCGCCGGCGAGGGAGTGGCGAAGCAGCGGGGACCCGGCGGAGGAGCCGCGCCCGGCCACCAGCTCGGCACGGCCCGAGGACAGCAGGTCGAGGCTCACGAAGTCCGAGACGAGGCGGACGGGGTCGCACGAGCCCAGCACGCCGACCGCGCCGGTGAGCGTCAGCCGTTCCGTGCGCCCGGCGATGGTCGCGAGCACGACCGCCGGCGCCGCCGCCGCCGAGTCCGCACCGTGGTGCTCCCCCAGGCCGTACACCGACAGGCCCGCCTGCTCGGCGAGCACCGCCTCCTCGACCACCTGCCGCAGCCGCTCGCCCGGGGAGACCCCGGCCCCGTCCACCGCGGCGGACGTGGTGACCCCCAGCTCCATGCCGCGATCCTCCCGCACCCCACCGGCGGGAGGTGTCGTCCGGGCCGGCCCCGCAGCCCAGGCCGGGGGCGCTCGCCGGACTAGGGTGGCACCCGTGGAACGGAGGGCGACGTGAGCGGCGCGGACGTCGTGGTCGTCGGTGGCGGGCTGATCGGGACGGCGACCGCCTGGCGCCTCGCGCAGGCCGGGCTGGACGTCGCCCTGGTGGTCGGTGATCGTTCCGTGGCCGCGTCGCGCGTCGCCGCCGGGATGCTCGCCCCGGTCACCGAGACGACCTTCACCGAGCGGACGCTGCTCGCCCTGAACCAGGCCTCGAGCTCGCGCTGGCCGACCTTCGCCGACGACGTGGTCGAGGCCACCGGGCTGCCGTCGGGCCTGCGCCGCGCACCGACCCTGTCCGTGGCCTCCGACGCCGACGACGCGGCCCGGCTGCGGACCTTCGCGGCCTACCTCGACCGCCAGGGCCTCGCGGCGGAGCGCCTGACGAGCCGGGAGTGCCGCGTGCACGAGCCGCTCCTCGCCCCGACCGTGCGCGGCGGGCTGCTCGTGCCGAGCGACTGGAGCTGCGACAACCGGGTGCTGCTCGACGCGCTGACCGCCGCGGCCGAGCGCGCCGGCGTCCGTACGGTCACAGGGTTCGTCCGCCGGGTGGAGAGCCGTGCCGACCGGGTCACGGAGGCCACGCTGGTGGACGGCACGAGCCTGGCGAGCGAGCGGGTCGTCCTCGCGAACGGATCCTGGGCCGCGCAGGTCGAGGGCGTGCCCGACGTGCCCGTGCGCCCGGTCAAGGGCCAGGTGCTCCGCCTCGACCCGGGCCGGTTCCCCGCCCCGGGCCTGACGGTCCGCGCCTTCAGCCGCGGCAACGAGGTCTACGTCGTCCCGCGCGAGCACGGCCGCGAGGTCGTCGTCGGGGCGACGGTCGAGGAGCAGGGCTTCGACGACCGCGTGACGGCGGGCGGGGTCTACGAGCTCCTCCGCGACGCGCGGCAGGTCATCCCGCTCAGCGCGGAGTACGCGATCGCCGAGACCAACGTCGGCTGGCGGCCGGGCACCCCCGACAACGCCCCGATCCTCGGCGGGTGCGCCCTCGAGGGCCTCACCCTGGCCACCGGGCACCACCGCAACGGGGTGCTCCTGACCCCGGTGACCGCCGACGTGACCGCCGCCTACGTCGCCACCGGCGTGCTCGACCCCGTGGCCGAGCCGTTCGCGCTCGCCCGCTTCGACCAGGTGCCGACGCCCAGGACCCGGCTGCGCCGCGTCGGGAGCGACGCGTGATCGTCTTCGTCAACGGCGAGCGCCGCGAGGTCGACGCGTCCGCAACCGTGGCCGAGGTGCTCGGTCTGGGCGAGCGGGCACCGCGCGGCGTCGCCGTGGCCCTCGACGGGGCGGTCCTCCCCCGCGCGCAGCACCGGACGACGATCCTCGAGGAGGGCTCCCGCGTGGAGGTCGTGACGGCGGTGCAGGGTGGCTGAGCGCCGTCCGGGCTCCGGGGTGGACCCGGCTCTGCCGCACCCGGACCCGCTGGTCATCGCCGGACGCTCGTTCGGCTCCCGGCTGGTGATGGGCACCGGCGGCGCGCCGAGCCTGGAGGTGATGGAGGCCGCGCTGCTGGCCTCGGGCACCGAGCTGACCACCGTCGCCATGCGCCGCGTCGACCCGGACGCGCCGGGCTCGGTGCTCGACGTGCTCGACCGGCACGGCATCGCCGTGCTGCCCAACACGGCCGGCTGCTACACCAGCGCGGACGCCGTGCTCACCGCGCAGCTGGCGCGCGAGGCGCTGGAGACGGACTGGGTCAAGCTCGAGGTGATCGCCGACGAGGTGACCCTGCTGCCCGACCCGATCGAGCTGCTCGACGCCGCCGAGCGGCTGGTGGCCGACGGCTTCGTCGTGCTGCCCTACACCAACGACGACCCCGTCCTGGCCCGCCGCCTGGCCGACGCCGGCTGCGCGGCGGTGATGCCGCTGGGCGCGCCGATCGGCTCCGGGCTCGGCATCCGCAACGAGCACAACATCGAGCTGATCGTGGCCGACGTCGACGTCCCGGTCATCCTCGACGCCGGCATCGGCACCGCGTCGGAGGCGGCGCGGGCCCTGGAGCTGGGCTGCGACGCGGTCCTGCTCGCCTCGGCGGTGACCCGCGCGGAGGACCCGGTCGCGATGGCCCACGCGATGCGGCTGGCCGTGCAGGCCGGCCGGCTGGCCGCTGGTGCCGGCCGCATCCCGGTCCGCCGCTACGCCCGCGCCTCGTCGCCGCGCCGGGGCCGCATCGAGCCGGCCGCGGCCGGTCACGCCGAGCCCCGCGACCCCGAGGACGGCGGCCAGGACCCTGACCTCGACCCCTGGGCGGACCCCTACGGACCCGCGGGCGACCGGCGCGTCAGCGACGGAGTCGTCCCCCCGCGCTCCTAGACTCGCGACTCAGCGCGACGGCGGACCGCTGGCTCCAGGGTGGCCGCCTCGCGATCGCGGCGGGAGCGGGCGTGACGATGACCAGCACCTTCGGCTCGCGGGGGCAGGGCTCCCGCGGCCCGTCCGGTGACCCGCTGGTCGGCCGCGTCCTCGACGGCCGCTACCAGATCACCGAGCGCCTGGCCCGCGGCGGCATGGCCACGGTCTACCGGGGCATCGACACCCGGCTCACCCGGACGGTCGCGGTCAAGATCATGCACGTGGGGCTCGGCGACGACGTCGAGTTCGCCCGCAAGTTCGACCGCGAGGCCCGCGCGGCGGCCCGCCTCTCGCACCCCAACGTCGTCTCCGTCTTCGACCAGGGCGCCGACGCGGTCGACGGCCACGTGGTGCGGCCCTACATCGTCATGGAGTACGTCGAGGGCGAGACCCTGCGCGACGTCGTCAACGCGCACGCCCCCCTCGACCCGCTCGCCGCGCTCGACCTGCTCGAACCGGTGGTCTCCGCGCTCGCCGCCGCGCACGACGCGGGCCTGGTGCACCGCGACGTCAAGCCCGAGAACGTCCTGCTCGGCGCCCGCGGCCGGGTCAAGGTCGCCGACTTCGGCCTGGCCAAGGCCATCAGCTCCCAGACCCAGACCGCGACCCAGGGCCTGCTCATCGGGACGGTCTCCTACCTCCCGCCCGAGCTGGTGACCACCGGGGTGGCCGACGCCCGCAGCGACGTCTACAGCGCCGGGGTCGTGCTCTTCGAGCTGCTCACCGGGCGCAAGCCGCACAGCGGCGACACCCCGATCCAGGTCGCGTACGCCCACGTCCACCACGACGTCCCGCCGCCCTCGACCCTCGCCCCGTACGGGACGGTCCCGCCCTACCTCGACGCCCTGGTCGCCCGGGCCACCGCCCGCGACCCCGCGCTGCGCCCGCCGGACGGCCGGGTGCTGCTCACCCAGGTGCGCCGGGTCCGCGCCGCGCTGCGCGAGGGCCTGCGCGACGACCCCGAGCTCACCCAGGACCTGACCCCGACCGCACCGGTGGTCGAGGACACGCTCGCGCAGGACCCCGCCTCGGCACCCACCCAGGTGGTCGGCGACCGCTCCGACCTCGAGGCCACCCGGCACCTCGGTGCCGCGAGCGCCCGCCCGTCCTCCACCCGGCCCGGCGACGAGCGCACCGACCCGCACCCCTTCGGCACCGGGGCGTACGGCGAGCCGCCGGGCGCGACGGCACCGGCTCACCCACCGGCCCACCCGACGTTCCGGGACGCGCCGCCCCCCGTCGTGCAGGGCCACGACCCGCGGACGCGCCCGCCCAGGACCGAGCACTCCGAGCGGATCGCGGCCCGCCGCGAGCACGAGGCGCGCCGGCGCCGTCGCGGCTGGCTGGTGCTGATCCTCGTCCTGCTGCTGACCACGCTGGCCGCCGTCACCGGCTGGTACCTCACCGAGGGCCGCTTCACCAGCGCGCCGGCGCTGACCACGCTGAGCCGGGCCGACGCTTCCGCGGTCGCCGACCGGGCGCACGTGGACGTCGCCTTCACCGACGGCTACAGCGAGACGGTGCCGGCCGGCGAGGTCGTGTCCACCGACCCGGCCGCCGGCGCCCGCCTCCGCAAGGGCTCCCGGGTCGAGGCGGTCGTGTCGCGCGGCCCCGAGCGGTTCGCGATGCCGTCGGTCGTCGGCCTGACGCGGGACGCCGCGACGAGCGCCCTGGCCTCGGTCCACCTCAAGCCGGGCAAGGTCAGCAGCCGGTGGAGCGACACCGTCGCGCCGGGCGTGGTGCTCGACGCCGGCCAGGACCCAGGTGCCTCGCTCAAGCGCGACACCGCGGTCGCGCTGGTGGTCAGCGGCGGGCCCAAGCCGGTCGAGCTCGCCGACTGGACGGGCAAGGACGCCGACAAGGCGGTCGCCGCGCTGAAGAAGGCGGGCCTGAAGGTCACCCTCACCCGGCAGAACTCCGACGAGGTCCAGGCGGGCGACGTCATCAGCCAGGACCCGTCCACCGGCACCCTCACCAAGGGGGACGAGGTCGCCGTCGTGGCGTCCAAGGGCCCGGTGCTCGTGACCATCCCCAACGTGCGGGCGATGGGCGTCGCCGCCGCCCGCGAGGCGCTCTCGAAGGCGGGCTTCACGACGAGGACCACCAGGGCGCCGGGCTACCTCGGGCTCGGCTACGTGTTCAGCTCCTCCCCCGGAGGCGGCGACCGGGCCCCCAAGGGGTCGACGGTCACGCTCGCGCTGATCTGAACCGGCGTTGGACGAGGCCCCGACGGGCGGTCGGGCGTCCCTAGGCTGGCGCCCGTGACCAGGTCGCGCACCGAGCGGCTCGCCTTCGCCGCACTGCTCACGATGGCGGCGGTCTGGGGCTCCACCTTCTTCCTGATGAAGGACCTGCTGACCCACGTCGGGGTGCTGGACATGCTGGCCGTCCGGTTCGCCGTCGCGTCGGTGGCGCTGGCCGTGCTCGCCGCGCCCCGGCTGCGGATCGACGCCACGGTGCTGCGCCGGGGCGCGGTCCTCGGGCTGCTGTACGGCGCCGCGCAGATCCTGCAGACCGTCGGGCTCTCGCTGACCAGCGCGAGCGTCTCCGGCTTCGTGACCGGGCTCTACGTCGTGCTGACCCCGCTGCTCGGCGCGCTCGTCTTCCGCTCGCGCATCGGCGCGGCGACCTGGGCCGGGGCCGCGCTCGCCGCCGTCGGGCTCGGGGTGCTGTCGCTGCGGGGCTTCAGCGTCGGCTCCGGCGAGGCGCTCACGCTGGCCTCGGCCGCGGTCTACGCCCTGCACATCCTCGTTCTCAGCCGCTTCACCGACCCCGCGCGCGCCCTCGGGCTGAGCCTGGTCCAGCTCGTCGTCATCACCGGCGTGTGCACCCTCGCCGCCCTGCTGCCCGACGGCGGCGGGCGTCCGCAGATCACGCTGCCGGCGACGGCGCACGACTGGCTGTCGATGCTCTACCTCGCCGTGGTCGCCGGGGCCGGGGCGATGGTCCTGCAGACCTGGGCGCAGGCGCACGTCGAGCCCTCGACCGCCGCCGTCGTCATGGCCGCCGAACCGGTCTGGGCCGCCGCCTTCGCCGTCGCCCTCGGCGGTGAGCGGGTCACGACCCGGATGGTGCTGGGCGGCCTGGCGATCGTCGGGGCCATGTACCTGGTCGAGCTGGCCCCACGACGCCGACGCCCGCCCGCGCCCGAGGACGACGCGGTCGAGCCCGCGCTGGCGGTGCCCCCGCCCGGTGTGCCGTCGGTCGTGCCGCCTCCCCCGGCCGGGACCCCGACCCCCTGACCCGGCGCCGGTCGGGGTGCGGTCGGGAGTGGTCGGGAGTGGTCGCGACTCCACCCACGTGGTCCTCGGCGAGCCGTCGGGCGAGGCCGGTGCCGCCCGCTGGGCCCGCGCGCTCGGCGGCACCTGGCACACCGCCGGCCCGGGCGCCGTCCGGACCGCCTGGTCGCCCTCGGCGCGGCCCGCGGCGCCACGGGCGACGGTGGGTCGTGCTGCGCGACCCGGTCGTGCTGCGCGGCCGGGCCGCCGCCCGAGGCGTGCTGATCAGAAGGTGCGCAGCTCCCCGCCCCGGAGGTCGACGAGGTTGGTCGGCGTCATGGCGCGCAGGCGGCCGACGACGAGGCCGTGCCCGCGCTCGTTGAGCAGGCCGTCGTGGATCCCGAACCCCTCCGGCGCGGCCACCGCTCGGGCGAAGTCGACGGTCTCGCGCAGCGCGGCCCACGGGCCGTGGAGCGGCACGGCCACGATGTCGACGCCGCCGGGCGCCACCGCGTACGAGTCGCCCGGGTGGAACAGGGTCGGCTCGCCCTCGGAGCGCAGCACGAACCCGACGTTGCCGATCCGCGGGATGTCGGGGTGGATGACGGCGTGCGCGCCGCCGACGGCGGTGACCAGCACGTCGCCGATCGCGGTCTGGTCGTCGGGGGCGAGCCCGGTCGCGCCGCCCAGCCGCAGGTCGCCGGACTCGCCGGCGGCCGCGATCGAGGGCTCGACGATCACCCGGGCCCGCGGGTTGGCCTCGAGCAGCGCCGGGAGCGCCTCCGGGTCGGCGTGGTCGGGGTGCTGGTGGGTGACGAGGACGGCGTCGAGGTCGGTCAGGCCGTGCCAGGCGTCGGTGAAGTTGCCCGGGTCGATCAGGATGCGGGCCCCCTCGGTCTGGACGAGGACGGCCGAGTGACCCAGGTGCGCGAGCTGCATGGGGTTCACGCTAGTCCGGGGCGTCGCGGCCGCGTCCGAGGCGTGCCCGGGGCCGGGGCCGTACGGTGTCACACAGCAGAGGAGGACCCCGATGAGCCCCGCACCGAGCATCACGACCCTGCCCAAGACGAGCCTGCGCGAGCGCGTCTCGCAGGCCCTCCGCGCGGCGATCGTGTCCGGGGAGATGGAGCCGGGTGTGGTCTACTCCGCGCCCTCCCTGGCGGCGCGGTTCGGGGTGTCGGCGACGCCGGTCCGCGAGGCGATGCTCGACCTCGTCCGCGAGGGCACCGTGACGATCGTGCCCAACAAGGGCTTCCGGGTCAGCGAGGTCGACGACGCCTCCCTCGACCAGCTGACCCGGATCCGCCAGCTCCTCGAACCCCCGGTGGTCGGCCGGGTGACCCCGCACGTGCCCGTCGAGGACCTGCCGGAGCTGCGGGCGATGGCCCAGCGGATCGTCGACGGCGCCGCCGCCGGCGACCTCGTGGCCTACACCGAGGCGGACCGCGAGTTCCACCTGCGCCTGCTCGCGTACGACGGCAACCCGCGCCTGGTCGATCTCGTCGCCGAGCTCCGCGGCCAGACCCGACTCCTCGGCCTCACCGGCATGCTCGCCTCCGGCGTCCTGGCCGAGAACGCCCGCGAGCACCTCGTGCTCGTCGACCTCGTCGAGGCCCGTGACGCCGCCGGCGCGGAGTCCCTCATGCGCGCCCACATCGCCCGCACGAGGACGACCTGGGCGGGACGTGACGGTTCCGCGGGCTGACCCGCCCGCGCCCGCCACCCGCAGCTCTCCCCGGCCCGAGCGGCCCGAGGGCCGGGCCGGCCCGGCCCGTCGGTTTACCACGTTGACGTGGTAAACCGACGCTGACCCGGGCAGATGTGCCACGGTCACCGCCGGTTCACCACGTCAACGTGGTAAACCGACACCACCCGGAGCCGCAGGACCGGGGGCGTCAGCGGCGGCGGGCTCACTCCAGGTCGAGCGGGACCGTGCCCGGGTCGGTGTCCCCGGGGTCGGCCACGTCGGCCAGGTCGGCCAGGCGGCCGAGGCTGAGCGGGGTGGCGAGGGTGCGCTTGGAGGTCGGGCGCAGGTCGTCGACGCCCAGCGGGCGCCCGGCGTCCTCGGCGGCGAGCAGCGCCGTGGCGAAGCCGCAGACCCGCCCCTGGCACCAGCCCATGCCGGTCCTCGTCAACAGCTTGGCCGTACGGAAGTCGCCGCCGCCCAGCTCGGCGCGCGCCGTCAGGACGGTCCCGACGTCGACCTCCTCGCAGCGGCAGACGAGCGTCTCGGGCGTGAGCCAGGTGGTCCAGGTCCTCGGGACCGGGTGCGCCCGGTGCATGGCCACGGCGAAGGCGCGGCCGCGCCGGATCCCGGACCGGAGCCGCGCGAGCGTGCGCGCCGGGACCGTACGCCCCCGGTCCTGCGCCGCGGCGAGCCCGGCGAGCTCGCCCTCGAGCAGCGCGAGCGCCGCCCCGCCGACGCCGGTCGCCTCCCCGGCGACGTAGACACCGGCCACGGTGCTGCGCTGGTCGTCGTCGACGACCGCGACGAGGGAGTCGTCGACGTCGACCCGGGTGTCCGCGCCGACGGCGGTCACGAGCTCGAGCGACGGCGTGAACCCCCACCCGAGCGCCACGAGGTCGACCTCGGCGGTCCGCTCGCTGCCGGCCACGACCAGGCCGTCGCGGCCGAGCCGCGCGGTGGTCACCGACTCGACGTGGTCGGTGCCGCCGATCGCGGTGACCACGGTGCGCTGCCGGTACGCGATCCGGTGCGCGAGCAGGGTGCGGACGTAGCCGACCGCGTCCAGCCCCTTGCGCGGGGACTGCGCCGCGCCGCCGACCTGGCGGAACCAGCCCGTCACGGCGCCGGCCTCGCAGATGCCCAGCACCTCCGCGCCCGCCTCGGCGAGCCCGGCGGCGACGGGCAGCAGGAACGGTCCCGTCCCGGCCACGACCGCCCGGCGTCCCGCCAGCGAACCGTGGCCCTTGAGCAGGGCCTGCACCCCGCCCGCGGCCATCACGCCGGGCAGGTCCCAGCCGGCCACCGGCAGCTGCCGGTCGTAGCCGCCCGGGCAGAGCACGAGCGCCGTGGCCACGACCTCGGTCGGCAGCGTGTCGTCGGGCTCGACGGTGGGGCTGGTCCGCAGCCGCCACCCCGTGCCGCCCTGTCCCTGGGGCGCCAGGTCGGCCCGCTCGACGAACCACACCTGCGTCCCCGGGACGTAGGTGATCCCGCCGGACGCCCGCAGCGCGTCGAAGCGCTCACGGAGCCGGACGTAGACCTTCCAGTCGTGCTGCCCGGCCGGGTGCGCCGGGAGGTCCGCCGCGTCGGCGTCGGGGCCCAGGCCGGCGTCGGCCTGCTCGTCGGGGTGGCGCCAGTACTGCCCGCCCGGCTGGAGGCCGGCGTCGACGACCACGACGGAGAGACCGCGCGAGGCCGCGGCGACCGCGGCGGCCAGGCCGGCCGGTCCTGCCCCGACGACGGCCAGGTCGGCGGCGAGGTCGGCGGCCAGGTCGGCGGCGGGCTCGGCGGTGCCGCTCACGTCCACTCCTCGGGTGGTCCGGTCCGCAGCCGCATGCCCGGCTGGACGGGGGTCAGGCAGGCGCGCTGGTCAGCCCGGCCGTCGACCTCGATGAGGCAGTCGAAGCACACGCCGATGCCGCAGAACAGCCCGCGCGGCCTCGACCGCTTGCGCGTCGTGCGCCAGGACCGTACGCCGGCGTCGGTCAGCGCGGCCCCGACGCTCTGGCCCGGGCGGGCGCTGAGCGGCCGGCCGTCGAGGGTGAAGGGCACCTGGGGTCGAGCACCGTCAGCGGGCACCGGCCAGCTCCTCGGTCGCGAGGGTGCCGGACTGCTCGAAGCGCTCCGGCCGGAACGCGTGCAGGTCCAGCTCGGGCGTGCGCCCGGTGAGGGCCTGGGCCAGCAGCGACCCCGTGCCGACGCACAGCCCGATGCCGGCGCCCTCGTGCCCGCACGCGTGCCAGAGCCCGGGTGCGCGCGGGTCGGGCCCGATCACCGGGAGGTGGTCGGGGCAGTAGGGGCGGAAGCCGGCGTACGCACGGATGAGCGAGGCGTCGCGCAGCACCGGGAAGAGCGTCGCCGCGGCCGCGGCCAGGCGGGCCAGCACCGGGAGCGACGGGGTGCGGTCGAAGCCGACGCGCTCGCGGGACGCACCGACCAGCACCGTGCCGCTCGGCGTGCCCTCGACGACCGGGGAGGTCTGCAGCGCCTCGTCGGAGCTGGCCACGTCGGCGACGTAGCCCGCGCCGTACACCTTGTGGCGCACCAGCGGCGGCAGCGGCTGCGTCACGAGCACGAACCCGCGCCGCGGCAGCACCGGCAGGTCGACCCCGGCGAGCGCGGCGACCTCGCCCGACCAGGTGCCGGAGGCGTTGAGGACCGCGGCGGCGCTGATCCGGCCGGTCCGGGTGCGGACGCCGGTGACCCGGTCGCCGTCGCGCAGGAAGCCGGTGACCCCGGAGCCGGTGACGACCTGCGCCCCGAGCCCGCGGGCCAGGCGCAGCAGGTGCGCGGTGAGCAGCATCGGCTGGACCTGCGCGTCCTGGGGGTAGAAGACGCCGCCGGCGACGGCGCGCGTCAGGTGCGGCTCGTACGCGGGCAGCTCGTCGTGGGAGACCCCGACGGCCTCGACCCCGGCGGCCCGCTGGTGCCCGGCGAAGCCCACCAGCGCCGCGAGCCCGGCGTCGCTGTCGCCGACCACCAGCCCGCCCTTGGCCTCGAACTCCCAGTGCCGGCCGTGCTCGCCGAGGTCCTCGCTCCACACCCGGCGCGACAGCAGGGCGAGGTCGAGCTCGGGTCCGGGTTCCTTGTCCGAGACGAGCAGGTTGCCCTCCCCCGCGCTGCTCGTCCCGCCGGCCACGGGCCCGCGGTCGAGGACGACGACCCGCAGCCCGGCGCGGGCGGCGAAGTACGCGCACGCGGCCCCGACGGCACCCGCGCCGATCACGACGAGGTCGGCCGTGCGCGTCGAGCTCTGCCCGATCACGGTCACGCGGCTGCCTCGTCCACGGTGGTCGTTCGGGTGGCGGGCGCCTGTCGGTTTACCACGTTGACGTGGTGAACCGACCGTGACCGCGGCAGATCTGCCCGGGCCACGGTCAGTTCTCCGCGGTCACGGTCCTGGGCCGGCGCGAGGAGCAGGGCAGCGGTCACAGCGTGAAACCGGCGGGGAACGGGTCGGTGGGGTCGAGCAGGTACTGGCCCATGCCGGTCACCCAGGCGCGGCCGGTGATGCTCGGCAGCACCGCGGGCAGGCCGCCGACGGTCGTCTCGCCGAGCAGCCGCCCGGTGAACTGCGACCCGATGAACGACTCGTTGACCAGCTCGTCGCCGACGGCGAGCTCGCCGCGGGCGTGCAGCTGGGCCATCCGCCCGCAGGTGCCGGTGCCGCAGGGCGACCGGTCGAACCAGCCGGGGTAGATCGCCATCGCGTGGCGCGAGTGCCTCGCGTCCGAGCCGGGCGCCGCCAGGTAGACGTGGTGGCAGCCGCGGATGTCGTCGCGCTCGGGGTGCACGGGCAGGTCCTGCTCGTCGATCGCGGCCATGATCGCCAGGCCCGCGTCGAGCAGCCGGTTCTTGGCCGCGTGCTCGAAGGGCAGGCCCTGGAGGGCGGGCTGCTCGAGCTGCACGATCGCGTAGAAGTTGCCGCCGTACGCGATGTCGTAGCTGACGTCGCCGAACCCCGGCACCAGGACCGTCCGGTCCAGCCCGAGGCTGAACGACGGAACCATCTCCAGCGTCACCGAGGTGGCGTGCCCGTCGACGACCGCGACCTGCGCGACGACGAGCCCGGCGGGCACCTCGAGCCGGATCGTGGTGACGGGCTCGACGACCGGGACCATCCCGGTCTCCACGAGCACCGTGGCGACCCCCATGGTCCCGTGGCCGCACATCGGGAGCAGGCCGGACACCTCGATGAACAGCACGCCCCAGTCCGCGTCGGGACGCGTCGGCGGCTGCAGGATCGCCCCGCTCATCGAACCGTGACCGCGCGGCTCGCACATCAGGAGCGTGCGCAGGTGGTCGGCGTTCTCCATGAACCACACCCGCCGCTCGGCCATGCTCGCGCCCGGGATGACGCCGAACCCGCCGGTGACCACGCGGGTCGGCATGCCCTCCGTGTGCGAGTCGACCGCGGAGAAGACCCGGCTGGCCCTCACCGGGCGCCGCCGGGGGTGACGGTTCCGTCGACGCGCCGGGGCAGGTCCGCGTCGTCGCGCAGCTCGGCGGGCAGGAGCCCCGCCGGGAAGCCCTGGTACGCCACCGGCCGCAGGAAGCGCGTGATCGCCGCGGTCCCGACCGAGGTGGCTCCGGCGGCGGTCGTCGCCGGGTAGGGGCCGCCGTGCTGCTGGGCGTACGTGACGCTCACCCCGGTGGGCCAGCCGTTCCAGAGCACCCGGCCGGCCTTCGTCGCGAGGACCGCGACCAGCTCACGCACGGCCCCGTCTCCTGACGCCGCGTCCGACTCCTCGCCGATGACCGTGGCCGTCAGCTGGCCGTCGATCGCCTGCGCGAGCGCGACCAGGTCGGCCTCGCCCTCGTACGTGGCGACGAGCACGGTCGGCCCGAAGCACTCGCGGAACAGCTCCTCGACGTCGGCGAGCAGCGTCGCCACGTCCACCTGCAGGACCGTCGGCGCCGGTGTGCCGTCGCCGGCGTCCTCACCACGGGCGAGCACGGTGACGCCCCGGGCGCCCTCGAGCTCGTGGCGGACGGTGTTGTGGCCGGTGACCATCCGCTCGGACAGCATCGGCGCGGGCCCGGGCAGGTCGCCGTCGCGGAGCACGTCGAGGACCGTCGACCCGGCGGGCACGACGAGCACACCGGGCTTGGTGCAGAACTGCCCGGCACCCAGCGTGAACGAGCCGATCGCCTCCGTCGCGATCTCCGCGCCCCGGGCCTCGGCCGCCGCCCGGGTCACGAAGACCGGGTTGACGCTGCCGAGCTCGCCGAAGAACGGGATCGGGACGGGCCGCGACACCGCGAGGTCGAAGAGCGCACGGCCGCCGGCCGTGGACCCGGTGAACGCCCCGGCCTGCACGCCCGGGTCCACGAGCGCCGCGCGGCCGGCCTCGTCGCCCACGACCAGCGTGAACAGGTCGTCGGGGGCCCCGGCCTCGGCCAGCGCTCGGCGGACCACGTCCGCGGTCGCGACGGACAGCTGCAGGTGACCGGGGTGCGCCTTGAACAGCACCGGGCACCCGGCCGCCAGCGCCGACGCGGTGTCCCCGCCCGCGACGCTGAAGGCGAAGGGGAAGTTGCCCGCCCCGAAGACCACGACCGGTCCCAGCGGGAGCATGGTGCGCCGCAGGTCCGGCCGCGGCGCGCCCATCGGCCAGTCGGGGTCGGCGTGGTCGACGCGGACGTCGAGGTAGGCACCGTCGCGGAGCACCTCGGAGAAGAGCCGCAGCTGGAAGGTCGTGCGGACCAGCTCGCCCTTCAGCCGGCCCTCGGCCAGGTGCGACTCCTCGACGGCGAGCGGGACGAGCGTGCCCGCCGCGGCGTCGAGAGCGTCGGCGACCGCGTCGAGGACGGTCGCCCGGTCGGCCCGGCTGGTCGCGGCCCAGCGGACGCCCGCCGCCGCCGCGGCGCTCACGAGCTCGGCCACGTCGGCGGGGTCGGCGGGGTCGGTCGGGACAGGGGTGCGGACGGACGCTTCGGTGGAGGTCACCTGACCAGCCTCTCTGACTACTTGTAACCCTTGGCGAGCGCGGCCTCGGTGTCGGCCACCACCCGGTCGTGGATCTCGGTGGGCAGCGCGGCGCGCGGCGGCCGGCAGCCGCCGCCCTTGCGGCCGGCGACGTCCATCGAGAGCTTGATCGCCTGGACGAACTCGGTGCGCGAGTCCCAGCGCAGCAGCGAGTGCAGGTCGCGGTAGATCGGCAGCGCCTTGGCGACGTCGGCCGGGTCGCCGGACGTGACGAGGTGGTAGAGCTCGACGCTCGACTGCGGGAGCGCGTTCGGGTAGCCCGCGACCCAGCCCACGGCGCCGGCGAGGCCGAGCTCGAGGAGGACGTCGTCGGAGCCGACCACCAGGTCGAGGTCGGGGGCGAGCTCGCTGATCTCGTACGCGCGGCGCACGTCGCCGGTGAACTCCTTGACCGCGACGATCAGGCCCTCACCGTGCAGCTGGGCCAGGACCGCCGGGGTCAGGTCGACCTTGGTGTCGTACGGGTTGTTGTAGGCCACGACCGGCAGCCCGACCTTCGCGGCCTCGCGGTAGTGGCGCAGCACGGTGTCGGTGTCGGCGCGGTAGGTGTTCGGCGGGAGCAGCAGCACCGAGCCGGCCCCGGCCTCCTGCGCCTGCTCGATCCAGCGGACGCTCTGCAGGGTGCCGTACGCCCCGCAGCCGGCCATCACGCCGAAGCCCTCGGGGCTGGCCTCGACGGCCGTGCGCACGACCTGGGCGCGCTCGTCGTCCGACAGCGTCTGGTACTCCCCCAGCGACCCGTTCGGAGCGACGCCGTGGGTGCCGTTCGCGGCCAGCCAGGCGACGTGCTCGCCGTACGCGTCGAAGTCGACCGCCAGGTCGTCGTCGAAGGGCAGCGCGGTCGCGGTGTAGATGCCGCGCCAGGCGGCGGGGTCGTGGCTCGTGCGGGCGGTGTCGGCCATGGGGACCATCCTCTCTCAGTGCTCAGTACCATATGCAATTGCACAGGGTGCTGTCAATCAGGGGTCCGTCCACCGGGCCCGCCGCGGACCGTCGGGCCCCGCGCCACGTCACCGCAGGGCGCGCGTCGCCTCCGCCTCGTGCCCCCGGCGGGGACCGTGGACAGTGCCGGGCACCGGCCGTACATTGCGAGCACGGCCAGACGGCCTGGCCCTCGAAGGAGCAGCGCGACCATGGCGATGGAGAACGACCTCTACAAGCTCAAGGGCATCGGGCCGAAGCACACCGAGATGTTCGAGAGCATCGGCGTGGACTCCGTCAAGGAGCTCAGCCACCGCAACGCGGCCTCGCTGACCAAGATGATCCTCGACCGGCACGGCCGCGTCATCGGCGTCTCCGAGAAGCAGGTCGCCGCCTGGATCGACGAGGCCAAGTCCCTGCAGGCCTGATCCCCCACGCGCCGGGCTCGGCCGGGTGCGGGTCCGGCCCCTCGGCGGGGGCGGCGCTCAGGCCGCCTGCTCGACCCGCGCCAGCACCTCGCCGAGCACCTCGCCGGCCTCCCGGGCCTGCTCGAGCGTCGCGTCGAGGTGCGTGACCGCGCGGACGGTGCGCGTCCCGACCGTGCCGACCCGCACACCCTGCTCCGCTGCGGCGGCGACGACCTCGGTCGCGGCGACGCTGCCCGTGTCGAGCGCGACGATGTTGGTCTCCACCGCCGCGGGGTCGACCGCCCGCGGTGCGCGGGCCGCCACGGCCTGGGCCAGCGCCTGGGCCGCGGCATGGTCGTCGGCGAGCCGCTCGACGTGGTGCTCGAGGGCGTAGAGGCCCGCGGCCGCGAGGATGCCGCCCTGGCGCCAGCCGCCGCCGAGCCGCTTGCGCTGCACGCGGGCCCGCCCGACCTGCTCGCGGGTGCCGACCAGGACCGACCCGACCGGCGCGCCGAGGCCCTTCGAGAGGCAGATGCTGACCGTGTCGAAGAGGCGCCCGTAGGTCTCGAGCGAGACGCCCGAGGCGACCGACGCGTTGGCCATCCGGGCCCCGTCGAGGTGGAAGGCGACGCCCAGGTCGCGGCACAGCGCGCCGACGGCCTGGAGCTGGTCGAGCGGCTGGACCGTGCCGCCGCCGAAGTTGTGGGTGTTCTCGACCGCGACGCAGGCCGTGGAGACCAGGTACGGGCCGGCGTCGGGCGACACGATCGCCTCGACCTCGCCCGCGTCCAGGCGGCCGTGGCGCGAGGGCCAGGTGCGCATCGTCACGCCGGTCAGCGCGCCGTGCGCGCCCATCTCCGCCCGCGCGACGTGCGCGTTGACGTCGCAGAGGACCTCGGTCCCGGGGGCGACGTGCAGCCAGACGCCGAGGACGTTGGTCATGGAGCCCGTCGGGCAGTAGAGCCCGGCCTCGTGGCCGAGCAGCTCGGCGGCCCGCTCCTCCAGCGCGTGGATCGAGGGGTCCTCGTCGTAGACGTCGTCCCCGACGGGGGCCGAGGCCATCGCCTCGCGCATCGCGGGGGTGGGCCGGGTGACGGTGTCGGAGCGCAGGTCGATCACGGCTCGACCCTAGTCACGCCCCGCCGGGGCGGCCGGGTCGTCCACGCGGGACGAGCCGGCCGGCTCCCGGCTCGGCGGCGTGGTTCAGCCGCAGTTGCAGGTGCCGTTGCGCGCGCGCTCCTGGAAGCACTCGTCGCAGGGCTCGCCCCACAGCTCGCTGACCGTCGTGGTGCCGGTGCGGTGCTTGGGCAGCGGCTGGAAGTCGTCGCCGAGCTGCACGTAGGTCTTGCCCGCCCAGGCCACACCGCGACCGTCCTTGACCAGGGCGAGGTAGGCCCGGCTCGGCGGCAGGTGCACGTCGTCGAAGGCGACGGGCTTGAGGGACCTGACCATCCCCGGCCGGTCGGCCGGGTCGACCCCGAGCTCGCGCAGCCCGGAGTCCACGGAGCGCTGCGGGATGCGTCCCACGCCGGTCAGCTCGGTCCAGGTCCAGCGGCAGGTCGGGAGCGCGGTGTCGCCCTCGTCGACGGGCGTCACGTCGAGCCCGACGACGTGCGGGCAGCCGCGCAGGTGGGCCCGCTCGCCCGTCGCGGTCCGGTAGAGGGTGTCGTGGCGGGTGCTGCCGGCGTCGTCGGTACGGGTGGGGCTCTGGGTGCGGGTCACTCCTCAGAGTGACACAGGTTCGCACCACCGCCGAACGCGTCGCGCCCGGCAGGCCCCCGCCGCGACGCGGAGCGGCCCGGCTCAGAGCGAGACGGGTGCGTACGCCTGCACGGGGTTGTTCCGCCGGATGCGGCCCGAGGTGAGGCGCTCGGCGACCAGGAAGGCGAGCTCGAGGCTCTGGTTGCGGTTGAGGCGGGGGTCGCAGAGCGTCTCGTAGCGGTTCACGAGGTCGGCCTCGACGATCTCGTCGCTGCCGCCGACGCACTCGGTGACGTCGTCGCCGGTCAGCTCGACGTGCACCCCGCCCGGCCAGGTGCCGAGCTCCTCGTGGACGTCGAAGAAGCCGTTGAGCTCGTCCATGACGTCGGAGAAGGCCCGGGTCTTGAAGCCGTTGCGCGCCTCGAAGGTGTTGCCGTGCATCGGGTCGCAGACCCACGCCACCTGGCGGCCGCTCGCGGTCACCTTGGCCACCAGCTCGGGCAGGACGTCGCGCACCCGGCCCGCCCCCATCCGGGTGATGAAGGTGATCCGGCCGTCCACGTGGTCGGGGTCGACGCGGTCGGCCAGGGCCAGCGCCGTGTCGGCGGTGGTCGTCGGGCCGAGCTTGATGCCGATCGGGTTGTGCATGTGGCGCATGAGCTCCACGTGGGGGCCCTCGAGCTGACGGGTCCGCTCGCCGATCCACAGGAAGTGGCCCGACGTGCCGTACGGGTTGCCGGTGCGGGAGTCGACGCGGGTGAGGGCGTGCTCGTACTCGAGCAGCAGCGCCTCGTGGCTGGAGTAGAAGTCGACGGTGCGGAACGTGTCCTCGTCGATGCCGCAGGCGACCATGAAGGCCAGCGCGCGGTCGATCTCGCTGGCCAGCTGCTGGTACTGCACGCCGGCGCCCGAGCTGGCGACGAAGTCGGCGTTCCAGCTGTGCACGCTGCGCAGGTGGGCGAAGCCGCCGGTCACGAACGCGCGGGTGAGGTTCAGCGTCGCGGCGGAGGCGTTGTAGACCCCGACGAGGCGCTCGGGGTCGGGGACGCGCGCGGCCTCGGTGAAGTCGAAGCCGTTGACCGCGTCGCCGCGGTAGGCCGGCAGCGTCACGCCGCCGCGGGTCTCGTCGTCGGAGCTGCGGGGCTTGGCGTACTGCCCGGCCATCCGGCCGACCTTGACGATCGGGACCTGGGCGGCGTAGGTCAGCACGACGGCCATGGAGAGCAGCGTGCGGAGCTTGCCCTGGATGTTCTGCGCGGTGACGCCGGCGAAGGTCTCGGCGCAGTCGCCGCCCTGGAGGAAGAACGCCTCCCCCGCCGCGACGCTCGCCATCTTGGCCCGCAGCTCGTCGCACTCCGCCGCGAAGACCAGCGGCGGCAGCACCCGGAGGCGGTCGACGACGCCGGACAGGGCGGCCGGGTCCCGATAGGTCGGCTGCTGCCTCGCGTCGAGGGCGTGCAGCTCGGACAGGGAGGGCACACCCGCCTCGCTCAGTCGGGCCTGGACCGTCTCGGACACGCGGCAAGGGTACGGGAGCGCGCGGGGAGCGCTGTCAGGTTCCAGGCGTCGGGCGGTGGACGGGGCGGTTCGACGCCGGATCGAGCGCCGGCGTCCGGACGGTCAGGCCTGCGGGCTGACCTCGTCGAGGTCGGCGGCCTTGCGCTCCTTGGCGGCGAGCTCCTTGGCCACCGGGGCGTACAGGTCGACGTACTCCTGGCCGGAGAGCTCCATGATCGCGTACATGATCTCGTCGGTGATCGAGCGCAGGACGAAGCGGTCGTCCTCCAGCCCGGAGTAGCGCGAGAAGTCCAGCGGCTCGCCGAACCGCACGGTCGGGCTCACCACGCGCTTGATGATCTTGCCCGGCGGGGCGATCACGTCGGTGCCGATGACCGCGGTCGGGATGACCGGCACCTTGGCCAGCAGCGCCAGACGCGCCACGCCGGTGCGGCCCTTGTAGAGCCGGCCGTCGTGGCTGCGCGTGCCCTCGGGGTAGATGCCGAAGATCTCGCCGCGCTGCAGCACCTGCAGGCCGGCCCGGAGCGCACCCTCGCTGGCCTTGCCACCACTGCGGTCCACGGGCACCTGGCCGGTCCCGGCGAAGAACCGCTTCTGCGCCCAGCCCTTGACCCCCACGCCGGTGAAGTAGTCGGACTTGGCCACGAACGTCACCCGCCGGTTGAGCGCGAGGGGGGTGAAGAGCCAGTCGGCGTAGGAGAGGTGGTTGCTGGCCAGGATCACGCCGCCCTCGTCGGGCACGTGGTCCGCGCCCTCCTCGATCGGCTGGAAGAGCTGGTCGACGACCGGGCCGAGCACCACGTGGCGCAGCAGCCAGTAGATCCCGCGCCCGGGCCGGCGGCCGTCGGCGCTGGCGACCCTGAGCGTCCCGGAGGCGTCGACCGAGACGACGTCGGTCGCCCCGGCGGCCGGGTCCGGCCTGGGCGCCCTCACGGCCGGACGCCGGGCACCGGCGGCGCGACGCGGCCCTGGCCGGGCCGGTCGCGCTCGACGACGTCGACGCTGCGGCCCTCCTTGAGCGCGATCTTGACCCCGTTGGCGTACGCGTCGACGTAGCGCTGGCCGCTGAGGTCCTGGATCGCGGCCATGACGGAGTCGGTGACGTGGCGCAGCACGTCACGGTCGTTGCCGGCCCCGGTGTAGCCGGAGAAGTCGAGCGGCTCGCCGAACGTCACGACCGCGCGCCGCCAGCCCGGACGGGTGTTCCGCAGCCCGACGGGGATCACCTGCACCCCAGCGCTGAGGGCGAGCCGGGCCACGCCGGTCCGGCCCTTGAACAGCCGCCCGTCGGGCGACCGCGTGCCCTCGGGGAAGATCCCCACGACCTTGCCCTCGCGCAGCGCGTCGAGGACGACGTCCATGCTCGACGCGCTCGCGCGGCCGCCCGCCCGGTCCATCGGGAGGATCCCCACCGCGGCGACGAACTTCGCCACGACCCACGAGACCGGACCGCGCGCGACGAACAGCTCGGCCTTGGCCGGGAAGGTCATCTGGCGCGGCAGCATCGCCGGGACGACCAGGGTGTCCCAGCCGGACAGGTGGTTGCCGGCGACGAGCGCGCCCCCGGCGGCCGGGACCCGCTCGGCGCCCACGACGCGCGGGCGCAGGAGCACCTGGATCAACGGCTTGAAGAGCCCGCGCTTGAACAGCGTGAAGTAGTTCACCCCGGACCTCCTCGTCCACCCATCCTGTCCGAGCACCCTAGGGCTCCTCCTCGGGGGCGGGTGGAAGCATGCCCGGATGGACCTCGCCGAACGACTGGCCCGGGCGCCGCGCGCCGCCGCCGTGGACCCGCGCGCCCTGCCCTACGCCGGCGGTCCCGAGGACGGTCCGCCGGTGCTGGTCCTGCACGGCTTCACCGGCTCGCCCTTCTCGATGCGGCCCTGGGCGGAGCACCTGGCCGCGCGCGGGTTCCGCGCCGAGCTGCCCCGGCTGCCCGGGCACGGCACCAGCTGGCGCGAGCTGAACGTGACGGGCTGGCAGGACTGGTACGCCTGCGCCGAGCGGGCGCTGCTGACCCTCACCGACGCGACCGGACGGCCGGCGGGCGTGGCCGGGCTGTCGATGGGCGGCGCGCTGGCGCTGCGGCTGGCGCAGCGCCACCCCGACCTCGTCACCGGCCTCGTGCTGGTCAACCCGGTCATCAACATCACCGACCCGCGGATCCGGTTCCTGCGCGTGATCCGGCTGCTGACCCCGTCGCTGCCCGGCATCGCCGGCGACGTGGCCAAGCCCGGCGTGACCGAGGGCGGCTACGACCGCAACCCGCTGCACGCGCTGCACTCCCAGAGCCGGATGTGGGCGGCCGCCCGCGAGGACCTGGGCTCGGTGACCGCGCCGCTGCTCGTCTACCGCTCGGTCCAGGACCACGTCGCCGACCCGTCCTCGGTGGCGCTGATCGAGGCGCGGACGTCCTCGGTCGACCGGGAGGTCGTGCTCCTCCACCGCAGCTACCATGTAGCCACGCTCGACCACGACGCGGCGACGATCTTCGACGGCAGCGTCGAGCTCTTCACCCGCCTGGCGGTGTGAGCGCCGGACGGACGTGGGCGCGGGCCCTCGGGGAGGTCGGGGACATGGCGGTGCCGGAGGAAGACCGTGAGTCGGTCGACCGTGCCTTCGCCGAGCTGGTCGCGGGATACCACCTGACCGCGGACCGTCCGGAGACGCACGCCGCCGGCCTGCCCGCGACCGACGAGACCCGCGCCGAGCTCACCGAGCGCGCCGAGCCGGGCCCGCCCGTGGTGCTGCCGTTCGTCGACGCGACGCCCGTGGTCGCGACCCCGCTGTCCTGGCGGGCGTCCAGCCCGCGGCCCGAGCCCGTCGACGAGCGCTACGTGCCCGACCCGCTGCCCCCGCTGTCGCGCCCGGGCGCGCCGGCGATGGTCGGCTGGGTCGCGGTGCTCTTCTCCGCGGTGCTCGTGCTGGCCGCCGGCTTCGGCCTGCCGCTGCCGGGCTGGCTGGGCTGGCTCGCCGTCTGCTCGTTCATCGGGGGCTGCGTCGTGCTGCTCACGCAGCTCCCCCGCCACCGCCCCCCCGACGCCGGGGACGGCGCCGTCCTCTGACGCGCCTCAGGCGCTGAGCTCGCGGCGCCGCGCCCGCGTCTCGGCCAGCTGGCCGGCGACGCGCTTGCGCAGCCGCTTGCGCCGCCGGGGCCAGAAGCCGAACAGCGCGGAGTCCGGCGGCTCGCGCAGGGCCAGCCGCGCGAGGTCGGCGGCGCCGACCAGACCGGCGTCGTTGCGGAACCGGGCCAGCTCGAGGCGGGCGTAGGCGCGGAAGCCCCGGCCGGTGAGCGTCGACTCGAAGGCCTGCCGCGCCGGCCCGATCAGCAGCTCCCCGGCGGCGCTGACCCCGCCGCCGATCACGACGACCTCCGGGTCGAGACCGGCGACGACGTCGGCGATGCCGAGGCCCATCCAGGTGCCGACGTCGGCGAGCAGCGCGGTCGCCTGCGGGTCGCCGGCCATGGCGGCCGCCGTCACGTGCGGGCCGGTCAGCGCCTCCGGGCCGACCCCGAGGGCGGCCCGCAGCGCGTCCGCCGCCGGGCCGCCGGCGCGCAGCCGTACGCGGGCCTCCCGCACGAGCGCGTTGCCGGAGGCGTACTGCTCCCAGCACCCGCGGTTGCCGCACTCGCAGAGGTGGCCGTCGGGCACCTTGACCATGTGGCCCCACTCGCCGGCCATCCCGTAGGTGCCGCGGAACAGCTCGCCGTTGATCACCAGTCCGCCGCCGATGCCGGTGCCGAGGGTCAGGCAGACCATCACCGAGGTGCCCGCGCCCGCCCCGAAGCGGTACTCCGCCCAGGCGGCGGCGTTGGCGTCGTTGTCGACGATCAGCGGCAGGTCGATCCGGTCGGCGAGGGCGGCGCGCAGCGGTTCGTCGCGCCAGGCCAGGTGCGGGCTGAAGCGCACGATCGACTGGGTGTTGTCGACCCAGCCCGCGGCGCCGATGCCGACGGCCTCGATCCGGTGGCGGACCCGCAGACGGTCCACGGCGTCGACGATGGCGTCCTCGACGGCCTTGGGGTCGTGCGACGGCGTGGGCACCTGCGAGCGCTCCAGCACCTGGCCCGACTCGTCGACCACGCCGGCGGCGACCTTGGTCCCGCCGATGTCGACCCCGACGCTCAGCCGTTCGACGACCGGTCGCGGCCGGGCCGCCCGGGCACCGGCGGGCCTGGTGGTGCTCAGCCCTCGACCCGACGCTTGAGGCCGCGGAGGGCACCGTCGACGATCGTCTTCTCCGCCTTGCGGCGCAGCAGGCCGATCATCGGCATGGTGGTGTCCACCGAGAGCGTGTAGGTGACGGTCGTGCCCGTGCCCTTCGGGGCCAGCGCGTACGACCCGTCCATCGCGGTGAGGAGCCGGCCGCGCACCAGGTGCCAGGCGACGCGCCCGGGCTGCCAGTCGTAGGCGAGCACGTAGGTGTCGGAGAAGAGCGGGTGCGCCAGCTCCATCTCGACCTGCTCGGGGCGGCCGTCGGCCTCGGTCAGCACGGTCGCGCGGCGCATCGAGTCCACCCACGCGGGATAGCCCTCGAGGTCGGCGATCACCGCCATCACCGCGTCGGGCTCGGCGTCGATGTCGACGCTGGAGCTCGTCTGGCCGGGCACGCGCCTCAGGGTACGGGATCGGCGCCCAGACGCAGAGCGTCGCGCAGCGTCGCCCGGGCCCGCGCCGGTCCGAAGTGCTCCCCGACGAAGGCCCGGCCGCGCTCCCCCATGTTCGCGGCCGCCGTCGGCGCGTCGAGCAGCGTCAGCATCGCGCGCGTCCAGGCGGGTGCGTCGCGGCTGGGCAGGACGTGGCCCGTCAGGCCGTCGAGGACGGTCTCGGGCGCCCCGCCCGAGCGCCCGACGAGCACCGGCAGGCCGCAGGCCGCCGCCTCGAGCGCGGCCAGCCCGAGCCCCTCCGGGTTGAGCCCGGCCAGGCGCGTCCGCACGGGCAGGGCGAACACGTCGGCCTGCTGGAGCCGTACGGCGACGGCGTCCGGCCCCAGGGCCCCGGTGAACCGCACCGTGCCGCGGAGCGCCGGGTCCTCGGCGAGCCGGCGGAGGCGCCGTTCGTCGGGGCCGGCACCGACCAGGACCAGCGCGGGCCGACGCGCCGGGCCGAGCCCGGCGACCACCCCGGGCCAGGCCCGGAGCAGGACGTCGAAGCCCTTCTGGGCGACGAAGCGTCCGACGGCGACGACGGTGGGTGGACGCGGCGGGTCCGTCGTCTGGCCGGGCCGGGCCGGCACGAACCCGGGACCGACGACCGGCGGGAGCCGCCGCAGCCGGTGGCGCGCGTCGCTGCTCAGGGCGGGCGCGATCCGGCCGGCCGTGTAGTCCGAGATGGTCGTCAGGTGGTCGACGGCGTCGCCGACGCGACGCAGCGCCCGCCGCGCGCCCGGCAGCGTCGCCCACCACACCTCGTGGCCGTGGGTGAGCGCGACGACGGTCTCCGCGCCGGCCCGGCGCAGCGCGGGCACGACGAGGCCGAGGGGCATCGCCGCGCCGACGACGACCCGCGTCGCCCCGACGTGCTGGAGGACCTCCGCGGCCCGCCGCGCCACGGCGGGACCCGGCAGCAGGAGGCCGCCGTGGCGCACCACGCGGAAGCCACGGTCGGCGTCGGTGGCCGCCGCGCCCGGCGGCCCGGAGGCCAGGACGACGACGTCGTCGTCGAGCAGGCGGCAGACCCCGGCCACGAAGGACTCGATGCCCCCGATGCGCGGCGGGAAGTCGTTGGTGAGGACGAGGGTCGTGGGCACCGTCAGCCCCCGCCCGCCAGCGCCTCGTGTTGCGCGTCGCGCGCCCAGCGGGTGAGGGTCGCGGGACCGACGCCGAGGCTCGACCGCGCCGCACGGTCGAGGGTGGCACCGCCGTCGAGAGCGGCGTAGAAGCGGCCGAGGGCGTCGGCTCCCCGACGCTCGGCGACCGCGCGGCAGGCCAGCCAGGCCCGGGCGTACGCCGCCGTGACGCCCGGCGCGCCCGCGTCGAAGGCCGCGTCCGCCGGCAGCGCCCGGTCGTCGCCGTCGCCGTTCCTGCCGCCGCCGCTGCGCGAGCGCAGCGCGGCGAGCTCGGCGGGTCGCTGGTCGGGGTGCGCCTGGAGGGCGACGAGCTCGGCGAGGCCCTCGACCGCCCACAGCGGCGCCGCCGAGCCGGACGAGCGGGTGGCCACGTGCACCGTCTCGTGGGCCAGCAGCGTCCGGACCTCGTCCTCGCCACCGTCGGCGGAGGCCGGGTCGACCACGACCCGCACCGCCGCGTCGGTGGTGGTGCCCTCGGGCCGGGTGACCGCGGCCGAGCCCGCGTACGCCGTCGGGGAGCCGCCGAGCACGCGGGTCAGGTCGCTCGCGCTGCCGGGCACCTCGACCACGACGCGGCCGTCCCAGCCGCCCCGCAGCGGCGTGGGCAGGTGCGAACGCACGTCGGCGGCGGCCCGCGCAGCGAGCGCCGCCCACCGCCGCGCGTCCTGGCCCCCGCCCACGAGCACCGTGGCCCGTCCGTCGTCGGCCCGGGTCATGGGCGCGAGCCACCACAGCGGTTGCGCGGGCACGTCGAGGGTCGGTCCGTCATCGGTCGACGCCAGCCGGACGCCACCGGAGCCGGGGACGAGGGTGAGCCAGACGGTCGCGGAGGCGTCGGAGCGCTCCCCGTCGAGTCGCCACGTCAGCACGGCCTGCAGCACGCGCGCGTCCCCGAGGGCGGTCCGGCGGGCCGGCGGGAGCTGCAGCCGTGCGCCGGTCAGGCGGGCCTCGAGGTGGGCGGCGCGGAGCGCGTGGAGGTTGGTGAAGAGCAGGCCCGAGCGGGTGGTGAAGGAGGGGTCCGCGGTCGCGACCCGGCCGTCCCAGGCGGTGCGGTCCCCCGCGGTGCCGGCGGCCAGCAGGCCGTCGACCGACCGCTGCGCGTCCTCGAGGAAGGAGGCGCCGGGCGAGGCCGATGCGGAGGCCGATGCGGAGACCGTCGGTGCTGGGCTCGCCGCGTGGCCCGGTTCCGACGCGGGCGCGGGGACCGTGCAGGCCGTGAGGGGCAGCAGCAGCGCCCCGGCAGCGAGCCGCGCGCGGAGGAGGCTCAGACGGCCGGGCTCACGCGAGGACGGTCAGGCGGGGCGACGTGCACCGGCGAACGGCATCGTCGACAGCTTGGCGTAGCGGACGCCGGCGCCCGGGTGCGGCGCGTGGATGATCGTGCCGTTGCCCACGTACAGCGCCACGTGGCTCAGGCCGCCGTAGAAGAAGACGAGGTCGCCAGGCTGCAGGTCGGACTTCGACACGGCCTGGCCGTTGCGGAACTGCGCCTGCGAGGTGCGGTTCAGGCTGACGCCCGCCGCCTTCCACGCGCCGAGCGTCAAGCCCGAGCAGTCGTACGAGTTCGGTCCGGTGGCACCGAAGACGTAGGGCTTGCCCAGCTGCTTCTTGGCCCACGCGACGGCCGTGAGGCCCTTGCTGCTGCCTGTGGCCGGGGTGCTGGAGGCCGGGTCGGGCGTGGTGCCCAGCGCGCTCTCGGCGACGGTCCGCGCGTCCTGGCTCTCACGCTTGGCCTGGTCGGCGAGGGCCTGCTGCTGCTGGGTCGTCAGCGTGTCGAGGACCGCCTTGGCGTCGGTGAGCTTCTTGTCGGAACGCTCCTTGAGGGAGGCCAGGTCGGCCTCCTTCTTCTCGAGCGCGGCGAGCTCGGTCTGGCGCGACCTCTGCAGGTCGGCGAGGCTGGCCCGCTGCTGCTGGAAGTCCTGCAGGACGGTGTTCTGGTTGGCGCCGACCTTCTCGATCGTCGAGACCTGGGACAGGAAGCCCTCGGTGTCGGAGTTGAGGAAGAGCTGGGCCGCGGTGTCGACGTTGCGGTCCTGGAACTGCGCCAGCGCGGCCTGGCCGACCTGCTTGCGCAGCGCGTCGACCTTCTGGGCCTGCAGCCGGGCGTCGGACTGCTTCTGCGCGATCTCGGACTTCGACGCGTTCACCTGCTGCTGGATCGCCAGGTAGTCCTGGTCCAGCGCCTCGGCGTCGACCTGGAGCTGCTCGATCTGCGCCTTCGCCTCGGCGATGGTCACGGCGGGGTCGGCGGAGGCCGTCTGCACAGGACCCGCGAACAGCGTGGTGCCGAGCGCCAGGCTCGTGAGGCCGAGCGCCACCGTACGGGTGACGCCACTGGTCTCGCGGAGGCGTGAGAACACGCTGGATGAACCCCTTCGTCGTGTGCGCCCGGGCCCCCCGACGCTCACGTCGACGGTCCGGACAGCCCTGTACCTCCAGGACCACGTCCTGGACCCCGAGCCCCCATTGTGCCCGAGCGCAGCTCGGACCGGACGGGCAAGCGAGGATTTCCTCGACCAACGAGAACCGGATGACACGGTTGTCAAAGTCGTCAACCGTTCAAGTGCTCTCGGCCCGACCAGGCTAGGTCACGATTTGGTCACTGGCAAACGGCCGTCGTCCCCGCCCTCGTCGCGGACGCCCTCCCCATCGCTCAGACCACGTCCGGCGTGTCGTGGAGGTCGTCGAAGACGTCCCGGTCACCGTACGCCGGCGCCGCGACGCTGCGCACCGGACGAGCCCTGGGGACCAGCCGCAGCGGCGGCACGAGGCCCGACCCGGCCAGGGCGGACAGCGCCTGCTGCTCGTCGGTGTCGAGGTCGACCCGGGGGCCGGGCAGGCCGAGGAGGACGCTCACGACGCAGTCGGTGCAGGCCGGTCCGCGCGCCGAGCAGCTGTCGCAGTCCACGTGCAGGGTGGTCCGCTCGCTCATGGCGGTCCTCTCGTCCGGGCCGGTGGGTCACCGGCTGGTGTCTGGTCGCGGACCGGTGGGGTCCCCTCGCCCCACCGGCCCGCGCAGGCACCACTGTGGGCGGGGCCTCTGACAGTTCCGCATGGACGGCTTCCCGCCCCGGTCCCAGCCCGGTTCCACGCCCTGGTTCCACGTGCCGGTTCGTGACCGCCCGGTCCCGGGCCGAGCGGCGCGGGCGGGAGACTGCCTCCGTGAGCACGACCGGACCCACCGAACCCACCGGACCCGACCCGACCGACGGGACCGATGAGACCGACGGGACCGACGGGACCGATGGGCCCGCCGTGCCGACGGAGCCCGTCGCCCGCGCCGGCGAGACCTACTCCCACGGCCACCACCCCTCCGTGCTCGCCTCGCACGGGCGGCGTACGGCGGCGGGCTCGGCGGCCTACCTGCTGCCCCACCTGCGGGCCGGGGACCGGGTGCTCGACGTCGGTGCCGGCCCGGGCAGCATCACCGTCGGGCTCGCCACCCGCGTCGCGCAGGTCGACGCGGTGGACAGCGCGCCGGCCGCCGTCGCGGCCGCGCAGCAGCTCGTCGCCGAGCGCGGCCTGACGAACGTGCACGTGGCGCTCGGCGACGTCTACGCCCTCGACGCGCCCGACGACGCGTACGACGTCGTGCACGCCCACCAGGTGCTCCAGCACCTGGCCGACCCCGTCGCCGCGCTCCGCGAGATGGGGCGGGTCTGCCGCCCGGGCGGGCTCGTCGCCGTGCGCGACGCGGACTACGCGACGATGACCTGGTTCCCGCCGAGCGACGCGCTGGAGCGCTGGCTCGCCCTCTACGAGACGCTCGCCCGACGCAACGGCGGGGAGCCCGACGCGGGTCGACGGCTCAAGTCCTGGGCGCTCGAGGCGGGCTTCTCCGACGTGACGGCCGGCGGTTCGGTGTGGCGCTTCGCCGGCGCCGAGGACCTGGCCTGGTGGACGGGCACCTGGGCCGAGCGCCTCACCGAGTCGTCCTTCGCGGTCTCGGCCCTGCGGCACGGCCTCGCCGACCGCGGCGAGCTCGAGGAGCTGGCGGCCGGCTGGCGCGCCTTCGGGGCGGACCCGCGCGCCTGGTTCCTCGTCCCCCACGGCGAGCTGCTGGCCCGCGCAGGCTAGGCACCGCCCGTCCGCGGTCGGTGCCGCGACACCCCGAAGCGAACGGGTGAGCGAAACCGTCAGCGCGGCGTCGTACGGTCTCGCGCCATGACGACCGCGTCGGCGCAGGCCAGCTTCGAGGACCTCGGCACCCTGCTGTCGGACCTCACCTACGTCGTCGTCGACCTGGAGACCACCGGCGGGGCGGAGAGCGACCGCATCACCGAGATCGGGGCGGTCAAGGTCCGCGGCGGCGAGGTCCTCGGCGAGTTCCAGACGCTGGTCAACCCGCGTACCGACGTGCCGCCGCTGATCGCCGTCCTCACCGGCATCACCACCGCGATGGTGGCCGGGGCCCCGACGCTGCGCGAGGTGCTGCCGGCCTTCCTGGCCTTCGCCCAGGGCTGCGTCGTGGTGGCGCACAACGCGCCCTTCGACACCGGCTTCCTGCGCCGGGCGTGCGAGGGCCTGGGCTACGCCTACCCGCGCTGGCCCGTCCTCGACACGGCCACGCTGGCACGGGTGATCCTCGTGCGCGACGAGGTGCCGAACTGCAAGCTGGGCACGCTCGCGCGCCACTTCCGCACCTCCGTCACGCCCAACCACCGCGCGCTGACCGACGCCCAGGCCACCGTCGACGTGCTGCACGGGCTGATGGAGCGGGTGGGCAACCTCGGCGTGCACACGCTGGAGGACCTGCAGGAGTTCAGCCGCCAGGTCTCCCCGCAGCGCCGCGCCCGGCGCACCTGGGCCAAGGACCTGCCGGAGTCCCCGGGGGTCTACCTCTTCGTCGCCGAGCACGAGGCCGGCACGGGCACGCCCGGCGGGGAGGCCCAGCGCCACGTCCTCTACGTCGGCAAGTCCAAGAACCTGCGCGCCCGGGTCCGCACCTACTTCACCGCGGCGGAGAAGCGGCGGCGGATGGACGAGATGGTGCGGGTGGCGACCGGCGTCGAGGCGATCCCCTGCCTGACCACGCTCCAGGCCGACGTCCTCGAGCTGCGGCTGATCGCCGCCCACGCGCCGCGCTACAACCGGCGCTCCAAGTTCCCCGAGCGGACCAGCTGGGTCAAGATCACCGACGAGGCCTTCCCGCGGCTGTCGATCGTGGCGGCCGTCCGCGACGACGGCGCCACCTACTTCGGGCCCTTCCCGCGCCGGCAGGCCGCCGAGGACGTGGTGCTCGCGGTCTACGACGGCTTCCCGCTGCGCCAGTGCACCGCCCGGCTGAGCCCGACCCGGCCGACCGCGGCCTGCGCGCTCGCCGGGATGCGGCGCTGCTGCGCGCCGTGCGACGGTTCGGTGGACCGCGAGGCGTACGGCGCGCTGGTCGAGCAGGTCCGCTCGGCCCTGGTCAGCGACCCCCGCCCGGCGGTGCGCGCGGTGTCGGCCCGGCTGACCCGGCTGGTCGCCGAGCACCGCTTCGAGGAGGCCGAGACGATCCGGCGCCGCCTGGAGACGCTCACCCGCACGGCCCGTCGCTTCCACCGGGTGACCAGCCTCGCCGCGTGCCCCGAGATCGTCGCCGCCCGGCGCGAGGGCGACCGCTGGGACATCCACGTGATCCGCCACGGCCGGCTCGCCAGCACCGGCGTCGCCTCGCGCCACGAGGTCCCGCAGGCCGTGGCGCGGAGCACGGTGGCGACCGCGGAGACCGTACGGCCGGCGCCCGGGCCCCTACCGGCCGCCGGCATCGAGGAGACCGAGCAGATCGCGGACTGGCTCGAGCAGCCCGGCGTCCGGCTGATGCACGTCGAGGGCGACTGGGCCTGGCCCCTGCACGCGGTGCTCGACCACACCTCGTTCGTGCACCACGCGCTCGGCGGCGGCGCAGCGCCCCTCCTCGGGGGATCCACAGGGCTCGCGGAGGGGCCGTGGTCGGCCCAGGCCGAGCCCGGGGACCGGGAGGCGGTGCGGCTCGCGGCGACCCCCGCGCCCCTAGGATGACGGCGTGGTGACCGCGATCGTCTTCATCAACGCCGAGGTGGCGCGGATCCCCGAGGTGGCGGAGGCCGTCGCCGCGCTGCCCGGGGTCTCCGAGGTCTACTCGGTCACGGGTGCGCTCGACCTCGTCGCGATGGTCCGCGTCGCCGACCACGAGCAGGTCGCCGAGGTCGTCGCCGACCGGCTCAACAAGGTCCCGGGCATCCTGCGCACGGAGACCCACATCGCCTTCCGCGCCTACTCGGCGCACGACCTCGAGGCGGCCTTCTCCCTTGGCGCCGACTGACCCTGCCGGTCCGGCGGGCCCACCGGCCGCGCCGACCGGTCGCGACCAGGCGCCGTACGGCACCGAGCCGCTGAGCGCCGACCTGCAGCCGCACGGGCCGCGGGTCTCGACGCGGGCGCTGGTCTACGCCGTCGGCGTGGTCGCGGTGCTCGTCCTCGTGAGCGCCGTCGTCGCGCTGGTCGTGCTGCACCAGCCGCGCCTGACGCCGGTCCCGGTGCCCTCGGTCTCGTCCATCGCCTGAGTGTGTGGCCGGGCGGGGCCCGAGCCCCGATCGACCGCACCGCGCCGGAGGCTCAGCCGACGAAGGTCGGCACCACCACGGCGACCAGGCAGAGGCCGACGACGGCGAGCAGCCCGAAGACCTGGATGGCGTTGCGGTTGGTCCGGGGCGCGTACGCGAGCACCCAGCCGGCCAGCGCGCCGACGAGGATGCCGCCGATCATCGTGAGCCAGCCGAAGCTGGAGAAGCCCACGAGCAGGCTGTAGAGCACGAGGACGACGAACAGCGCCACGTCGCCGCGGACGTCCTCGCCGCTCCTGCGCTTGCCGATCGCGTTGGCGGCCAGCAGCCCGACCACGGCCGAGGCGCCGCCGATCGTGGCCGCCGTCTCCGGCCCGAGCAGGTAGAACAGCGTCGAGCCGCCGAGCGCGCCGGCGAAGAAGAGCGCGACGAAGCGCGCCGCGCCGACCTCGGACTCGATCGCCCGTCCGGCCAGGTGGAGCACGATCAGGTTCATGGCCAGCCCCAGCAGGCTGCCCGAGACCAGGCCGCTCGTCACGAGCCGCCAGAGCTCACCGGAGGCCACGGCCGGGTTGAACATGAGCAGCGGCGACTGGACGAGCCCGCGCGTGAGGAGGTCCAGCACGTAGACGACGGCCAGCAGGACCATCAGGGCCTTGGTCGCCCGCCCGCCGCCGTGATCGACCCTTGCACCGAAGCGCGTCCGGGGCTCCCGGACGCCCGAGCGGGCGAGGCCGACGCAGCGCGGGCACTGGAAGCCGACCGAGGCGGGGTGCATGCACTCCCCGCAGATCGGCCGCCCGCAGCGCTGGCAGGCGATCCCCGTCCCTCGGTCGGGGTGGCGGTAGCAGGCTCCGAACCCGGGCGCCGCGAAGTCCGGGCCCGTCGGTGACGCGGTCATCGCGGCGCCCGGCCCGCGATCAGGAGGACGCGCCGTCGTCGAACGTGACCGACTCGATGACCACCGGCTCGACCGGGCGGTCCCCGCGCCCGACCTGCACGGTCGCGATCTCGTCGACCACCGCACGGCTCGCCGCGTCGGCCACCTCACCGAAGATCGTGTGGCGGCGGTTGAGGTGCGGGGTGTTCGCCACCGTGATGAAGAACTGCGAGCCGTTGGTGCCGGGGCCCGCGTTGGCCATCGCCAGCAGGTAGGGCCGGTTGAACGACAGGTCGGGGTGGAACTCGTCGGCGAAGGTGTAGCCCGGTCCGCCGGTGCCGGTGCCGAGGCGGTCGCCGCCCTGGATCATGAAGCCCTCGATGACGCGGTGGAAGACGACGCCGTCGTAGAAGGGCTCGCGGCTGGTGGCGCCGGTCTGCGGGTCGCGGTACTCCTGCGTCCCGGTCGCCAGACCCTCGAAGTTCGCCACCGTCTTGGGTGCGGCGTCGGCGAAGAGGTTGAGCACGACGTCGCCGTGGTTGGTGTGCAGGGTTGCCGTTCGCTGGGCCACGAGCAGGGGCGCCTTTCTCTGTCCGGTCCCCGGACGTCCCGGGGCGGGGTCCCGGGCGCGGGCCCGGGCGCGGCGGACGGTCCTGGAGACCGCCCGGCTGGCCCTCCATCCTGGCAGACCGCCCCAACGCCGCCCGCCGCTCACAGCGCCCGGACGCGGGCGATACGGTTGATGGTCTTGACCGGTGGACGCCGGTCGAGGTCGTCGAGGAGGCACGCGTGAGCAAGACCACCGACCCCGTGGAGGTCGTCCGAGACAAGGTGGTGCCGGCTGCCGAGGAGCTCGTGACGGCCGCCGCCGAGCGGATCTCACCACTGGCGAAGGAGGCCGTCGACCGCGTCTCCCCCGTCGCCCACGCCGCGGCGGAGCGGACGGCGGAGCTGCTGCACGCGGCGGCGGAGAAGGTCGGGCCGCTCACCGAGCAGGCCCGCGACACCGTCGCCCCGTACGCGCAGCAGGCCGCGGACGCCGTCAGCCCCTACACCGAGCGGGTGGCGCCCCTCGCGCACCAGGCCGCCGAGGCCGTCGCCCCGTACGCCGCGCTGGTCAAGGAGCAGGGCCGCAAGACCGGCCTCGACGTGGCCGAGCGCCTCGAGCCCGCCTACGGTGCGGCGGTCAGCGCCTTCAACGACGCCAGGGACAAGGTCGGCGACCGAGCCGGTGACGTGGTCCCGGCCGTCGGTGCGGCGGCCTCGAGCGCCGCCGCCGCCGCGACGCCCTTCGTCGCGGCCGCGAGGCACCGGGGCCGCTCGCTCGTCAAGAACGTGCGGAACCAGCCCGAGGTCCCGGTCGTCGTGGCTCCGCCGACGAAGCGCGGCTGGCTCAAGACCGTGGCGCTCGTCGCCGCGGCCGCCGGGGCCGCCTACGTCGTGGTGCGCAGGCTCACCGCCGCCGACCAGGGCCCGCAGTGGCAGACGGCCCGGCCGTCGACCCCGTACGCACCGCCGTCGACCCAGTCCGCGTCGGCCCAGTCCGCGCCGTCGCCCGCAGGCGTGCCGACCGTCGCCGAGGCCGGGAGCGACCCGCAGGCCGGGGCGTCGGCCCACGACGTCTACCGCGAGGCCGACGGGGCGGCGCAGCCCGACCAGCCGGCCGAGGGCGGTGTGGCGGAGGCCGGCGCCGAGGCGAGCACCTTCTCGCTCTACGGCACCGGGATGGACACCGGGGCCGGGAGCGCCGGGACCGACGAGGACACGGACGCCGTCGCCGACGTGGTCCGCAGCACCGACCGGGTGGCGGACGCAGACGAGGCGACACCCGCCGTCCCCGGCACCCCGGAGCACGCGGCGGGCTCGGCGGGCTCCCAGAGCTCGGAGGGCACGGCCTTCCGCACCGTGGAGGGCCGCTCGGACGACGGCGAGCCCACCTCGCCCTACGGGCAGGACAAGGTCGAGACCGAGCTCGAGACGGCGCAGGAGCGCACCTACGAGGAGCCCGAGGACGCCGTGCTCGCCGAGCAGGACCAGGCCGCCGGCATCGGGCCGGACGCGCACCCGGACCGCTACCTCGACATCGCCGGCGTCTACCTCGGGATCGAGCCGCCGGAGGGTTACACGATCAAGGGCAACGAGCGCTCGATGAAGTACCACCTGCCCGACTCGAACAGCTACGCCCGGACGATCGCCGAGGTCTGGTTCCTCGACGAGGAGGCGGCCCGGAAGGCCGGCTTCAGCCGCGCGGAGCACTAGCCCGTCCGCGGGCGCCCCGCTCGACCGGGCGCGCTCAGACCTCGTCCACGCCGCCCCGGCACCCGTGAGGGTGCCGGGGCGGCGTCGTCTCCGGCCGTGCCCGCCCCTCGACACGGACAACACCGGCCGCCGGTGCGACAACACCGGTCGTGACACAGCGACGGCCCCGCCGGGGCCTTCTTCTCGTGAGGGGCCCGTCGGGGCCCGCGGGACGGGGGCGCACGGTGCGGACGACGGACACCACGAGCAGGGCCACGCGCAGCAGGGTGGGCACGAGCGGGGGCTGCGCCGCGGGGGCCGGGGTCGACTCCCGCACCGACCCGACCACGCGGCTGACGGGGCACGAGCCCGACCCGGCCTGGGTCGACGCGGCCCCCTTCCGGGCCCACGTGCGGCACCTCATGTCCGTCGGGCGGCTGGACGAGCACGAGGTCGCCCTGGTCCTCGGGCTCCCCACCCGCGCGGTCCGCCACCTGCTGGAGGGCCGGGCCGGGCGGGTGCCCCGGCGCATCAGCCCCTGCACGGCCCGCCGCGTCCTCCTGGTCCGGACCGACGACGTGCGCGGCCTGCGCTGGTCGTTGACCCCGGCCGGGGCGGCACGCCTCGCGCTGCACCGGCTGCGCGCCGCCGGCTGGTCGGAGGCAGGTCTGGCCACCGCGGTCGGCGCCGGGGTCCACGAGCTCGCCGGGCTGGAGGGGGCGGTGCGCTGCAGCCGCCTGCTGGCCGTCCGCCTGGTCGGCCTGGCCCGCGGCCTGGCGGGCACCGTCGACGACGAGGACCTCGTCCCGGTCGCTTCGGCTGCCTGAGGCGCCGGACTTCCGTACGATCGGCCGGTGCCGAGCCCGATGCCACCCACCTGGTGGCACGTCGTGCTGCTCGTCGTGGTCACGGCCCTGCCGGTCCTGCTGGGCTCCCGCGCGGTGCTGACCCGGCTCCCCGAACCCGCGGAGCCGCCCGAGCCCAAGACCGCGTACGCCGCGCTGCCGACGCGACGCTTCGTGCTCGCGTGCACGGCGCTCTCGGCGGCCGGTGCGCTCCTCGTCGCCCTCGTGCTGCCGGAGGCCGTCTGGCCGCTGTGGTGGGTGCTCGGGGCCCCGGCGCTCGTGCTCGTCGCGGTGGACGCCCGCACGACCTGGATCCCGCTGCCGCTGACCCGGGCGGTCCAGGCCGGTGCGGCGGGCGCGGGCCTGCTGGCGGCAGGGCTCGGGGGTGCGGAGCTCCTCGCCCGCGCAGCGGGCGGGGCCGTGGTGGCGGGGCTGCTCTACCTGCTGCTCTGGCGGCTCTCGGGCCGCGCGCTCGGCTTCGGCGACGTGCGGCTCGCGCCGGTCCTGGGGGCGGCCGCGGCCGCCGTGGGGTGGTCGACCCTGCTCGTCGCGCTGCTGCTCGGCAGCCTGGTCGGCGCCGCCGTCGGGACCGTGCTGGCCCTCCGACGTCGCCGGGGCGCCTTCGCCTACGCGCCGTCGATGCTGGCCGGCGCCTTCCTGGCCGCGGGGCTCGCGGGGCTCAGCGGCTGAGGGCCTCGACCGGGCCGGTCCGCACCCTGCCGGGCAGCGCGACGAGCAGCGCCTCGCCGTACGCGTCGCAGGCGTCTCGCTGCGGGTCGGTGTGGAAGGCCCCGTCCGGTCCCGTGGCGCTGACGACCCAGGCGCCGCCCACGCGGTCGAGGGAGAGGAAGGCGTCGCCGAGCAGCCCCCGGAGCTGCTCCTCGCGCGGCATCCAGACCACGGCGTCGGACTCCACCGAGTCCAGGGCCCACTCGACGGTCCCGTTGAAGTGGAAGCGCGAGTCGCCGTTCTTGACGATGAGCTCGACGACCATGTCGGCGATGGTGAACAGCGACTCCGAGATCTCCGGGCGCGGGATGTAGAACTGGTCGCCGTTCGCCGGGGTCCAGTCGAGCAGGGGGGCGAGCCGGGCGGCGAGGTCGCGGGAGATCACATGCCCAGCCTACGGACCGCCACGGCACGCCGCGGGTACGCGGAGAGCACCTCCCCAGGTGCCGCCGGGCCGGACCCGCTCCCGTCAGCCCCGCGCGCGGGGAGCGTCGTGCGTCGCGCCGACCCACGCCTCGAGGGTGCGGGCGGCCGCGCCGCTGTCGACGGCCTCGCGGGCCACGTCCAGCTGGGCGGCGAGCTGCTCGCCGAGGTGCGCGACGTCCGGGCCCGCGTACGCGACCAGCGCGGCGGCGGCGTTCAGCAGCACGACGTCGCGGACCGGTCCCGGCTTGCCGGCGAGCAGGTCACGCACGACGCCCGCGTTCTGCTCGGGTCCGCCGCCCACCAGGTCGTCGGGCGTGGCCCGGGCGATGCCGAGGTCGAGCGGGTCCAGCGTGGTGCGGGCGACCTCGCCCTCACGGTGCACCCACACCGTCGAGGCCGTGGTGGTGGTCAGCTCGTCGAGGCCGTCGCCGCCGTGCACGACGAGGCCCTGGTGGCCGCGCCGGGCGAGCACCCCGGCCATGAGCTCGGCGACCCGGACGTCGGCCACGCCGACGGCCTGGGAGCCGGGCTGCGCCGGGTTGGCGAGCGGGCCGAGGAAGTTGAAGACCGTCGCGACACCCAGCTCGCGGCGCACGAGCGCAGCGTGACGCAGGGCCGGGTGGTAGAGCGGGGCGAAGAGGAAGGCGATGCCCGCGGCGTCGACGACCCGCTGCTGCGCCTCGGGCGCCACGTCGAGCACCACGCCGAGGGCCTCGAGGACGTCGGCGGCCCCGCAGGCCGAGGAGGCCGCACGGTTGCCGTGCTTGACCACCGTCGCACCGGCTCCCGCCGCGACGATCGCGGCCATGGTCGAGATGTTGACGGTGTTGGCCCGGTCGCCGCCCGACCCGACCACGTCGACCGCGGCGGGACCGACCTCGATCGGCGTGGCGAAGTCGAGCATCGTCTCGGCGAGGCCGGCGATCTCCTCGACCGTCTCGCCCTTGGCGCGCAGCGCCACGACGAAGCCGGCGATCTGCACGGGGGTGGCGGCACCGCCCAGCACCTCGCGCATCGCCCAGGCGGTCGTGCCCCGGTCGGCGTCGTGGCCCGCGACCAGGTCGGACAGCACCGAGCCCCAGGTCCGCGACCCCGCGGAGTCCCTCACCGGACCGGCCTCAGGCCCGCTCGACCGAGGAGGCCCTCGAGTCGCGGAGCAGCTGGGCCACCACCGCGGGCAGCCGGACCGGGTCGACCGGGTGGCCGACGACGCCGTCGGCGCGCGACCACGTCGCGAGCCAGGCGTCGTCGGGGCGGCCGGTGAGGACCAGCAGCGGCGGGCAGCGGCGGATCTCGTCCTTCAGCTGGCGGCACAGCCCCATGCCCCCGGGCACCGCCTCGCCGTCGAGGATCGCCAGGTCGACGCCCCCGCGGTCCATCGCGGTGAGGACGGCGGGCTGGGTCGCGACCTCCTCGACGCGGACGGGCGGCAGGTCACGGGCCACGCGCCGCCCGAGGGCGAGCCGCACGTCCTCGCGGGTGCGCCGGTTGGAGGAGTAGAGCAGCACGGTCAGGGCGCCGGGCGCGTCTGGTCCGGGGTGGCTGCTCATCGAAGGTCTCCTGCTCGGCCTGGGGGTGGCGGGTGGGGCGGACGGGTCTGCGTCTGGTCGGTGGTGCACCGGCGCGCCGGGCGCGGCGGGCCGCGGAGCAGCCTAGTGCCCGACCCTGGGGCGACCCCCCGCCGGACACGCCCCGAGGCGGGCGGGCCGGGGACCGTGCGACCGCCACCTCCGCACCGCGACCCGCACAACTGGGTCCACGCCTCGTCCGGCCGCCGCCCAGCAGTGACCCTTGGGGCATCTGTGGACATAATGACTCCGTGGCCATGCACACCCACAGCGTCACCGGCTCCATGACGAAGCCGGCCAGCTCGCTGCACCCCATCCCCCAGTCCCGCCTCTACGGCAGGGCCGGGCGACCAGACGCCGTCGCCGTGGGCACGATCATCTGGCTGGCCTCAGAGCTGATGTTCTTCGCAGCGCTGTTCGCGGCGTACTTCACGATCCGCAACGTCACGGCGGCGCAGGCGGCGGAGGCGAACGTCCCGTCGCTGTGGGCGGTCGAGACCGCGAGCCTGAACATCCCGTTCGCCATCGCGAACACGGCGGTGCTGGTGTCGAGCTCGTTCACCTGCCAGATGGGCGTGTTCGCCGCGGAGCGCGGCCAGGTCGGACGTGCCGGCTCGGTCCTGAACGTCGCCAGGTGGGGGCTGCGTGAGTGGTACTACCTCACCTTCGGCCTCGGCGCCTTCTTCATCGCGGGCCAGACCTTCGAGTACGCGACGCTCTTCCACGAGGGCCTGACCCTCGCGACGAACGCGTACGGCTCGGTCTTCTTCCTCGCCACCGGCTTCCACGGCCTCCACGTGACGGGCGGTCTGATCGCCTTCCTCTTCGTGCTCGGACGGACGTTCCTGGCCCGCACCTTCACCCACGAGCAGGCCGTGACCGCGGTCGTCGTGTCGTACTACTGGCACTTCGTCGACATCGTCTGGATCGCGCTCTTCGGCGTGATCTACCTGCTGCGCTGAGCCTGCCGCATTCCCCGGCCGGATGACTCGGGCGTCACACGAACTGCTCGCATCCGGTTCCGGACCCACAACTGAATCCATGACGTAACGACAGAGGGGTTCGATCTCGTGGCATTCCTGGCAGCTCGACGGCGGCACCCGGCAGCACGGGTGCTGCTGCTGCTGATCGCCCTGTTCGTCATGGGCGCCCTGTCCACCCTGCTGGCCCCGAGCCAGCAGTCGTCGGCCGACACCGGCACCAGCCAGCAGGTCACCGAGGGCAAGGCCCTCTTCACCGTGCAGTGCTCCTCGTGCCACGGCCTGAACGGGGAGGGCCAGACGACCGCGGTCATCCAGGGCCCGCCGCTGGCCGGCGTGGGCGCCGCCTCGGTGGAGTTCCAGGTCGGGACGGGCCGGATGCCCATGTCCCAGCAGGGCGTCGCCCAGGCCCCGGTGCACCCGGTGCGCTTCTCCCCCGAGGAGATCGCGGCCCTCGCCGCCTACGTGGCGACGCTGGGCCCGGGCCCGGCCATCCCTAACCCCGAGGAGTACGACACCTCGGGCGTCAGCGAGCAGGACATCGCCCGCGGCGGCGAGCTCTTCCGCACCAACTGCTCCGCCTGCCACAACTTCGAGGGCGCCGGCGGCGCGCTGCCGGGCGGCAAGTACGCCCCGTCGCTGCTGGGGACCTCCAACGTGCACATCTACGAGGCCATGGTCACCGGCCCGCAGCAGATGCCGGTCTTCAACGACGACGTGCTGCGGCCCGAGGACAAGCGGGCGATCATCGCCTACCTCAACAACCTGCACTCGCGTCCCAACGCGGGCGGGCTCAACCTCGGCGGGCTCGGCCCGGTGAGCGAGGGCCTGTGGGCCTGGATCATCGGCATCGGCGGTCTCGTCATCTTCGCGATCTGGATCGCGGCCAAGGGAGTCAAGGCGAAGTGAGCGAGCTCGAGCGCAGCGCATCGGCCGGCGACGGTCACGGCACCGGGACGGGGACCGACCTCGACCTCCACCCGGAGCCGCAGTACCCGGTCGCGGACCCCGGCCACCCCGAGCACCTGCCCCGGCTGACCGACGTCGACGAGAAGGCCGCCGACCGGGCCACGCGCCAGGTGGCGACGATGTTCGGCATCGTCCCGGTGCTCGCGATCGCCTTCGCGGTCGTGTACTTCGCGGTCCCGGAGACGGCCTACGTCGACTTCGGCTTCCTGCACGTCGGCCTGCAGCACACGCTGCTCGGCACGACGGCCGGCCTGGCGCTGGTGCTCATCGGCGTCGGCGCCGTGCAGTGGGCGCGCCAGCTGATGGACGACCACGAGATGGTCGACTACCGGCACAGCGCCGCGTCCGACCGCGACGACCGCGAGTACGTCGTGACCGAGCTCCAGAAGGGCACCGAGGAGTCGAGGATCACGCGCCGCAAGGTGCTGGGTCGCAGCCTCGCCGGCGCCCTGGTCGCCATGGGCATCCCGCTGGTCGTCAGCTTCGCCGACCTCGGGCCGTGGCCGACCAAGAAGCGTCGCGCGGCGACCATCGAGACGACGATCTGGGCCGAGGGCGTACGCCTGGTCAACGACGTCACCTACGTGCCGATCAAGGCCTCGGACCTGGAGATCGGCCAGCTGGTCAACGGCCAGCCGGAGAACCTGAAGGAGCTGGAGGGCACCGAGCTCCTCCAGGCCAAGGCGAAGTCCTCGATCATCGTCGTGCGCATGAACCCCAACACCATCCAGATCCCGGCCTCGCGCCAGGACTGGCAGGTCGGCGGGATCCTCTGCTACTCGAAGATCTGCACCCACGTCGGCTGTCCCATCAGCCTGTGGGAGCAGCAGACGCACCACCTGCTCTGCCCGTGCCACCAGTCGACCTTCGACCTCGGCAACTCCGGGCTCGTGGTCTTCGGCCCGGCGGCGCGTGCGCTGCCGCAGCTGCCCATCACCGTGGACAACGAGGGCTACCTCGTCGCCCGCAGCGGTTTCACCGTCCCGATCGGCCCGAGCTTCTTCGAGCGGGACTCGCGCAACGACTTCAAGGAAGGGGACAACTGATGGCTCGTCCCGCAGCCACAGTGACCGAGGCCACCGCCACCCGTGCGGAGACTCCCAAGCCGGAGCTCGGGCCGGTGTTCAAGCGCGCTGCCGCCCCGGCCGACTACCTCGACCAGCGGCTCGGCATCGCCAAGCTCAGCCGGCCGTTCATCCGCAAGGTCTTCCCGGACCACTGGTCCTTCCTGCTCGGTGAGATCGCGCTCTACTCGTTCGTGGTGCTCCTGCTCACGGGCGTCTTCCTCACCATCTGGTACAAGCCGTCGATGGCCGAGGTCGAGTACCAGGGCACCTACCAGCTGCTCCACGGCCTGACCATGTCGCAGAGCTACGAGTCGACGCTCCACCTGTCGTTCGACATCCGTGGCGGCCTGCTCGTGCGTCAGATCCACCACTGGTCGGCGATGCTCTTCCTCGCCGCCATGCTGGCCCACAGCCTCCGCATCTTCTTCACGGGCGCGTTCCGCAAGCCCCGCGAGCTGAACTGGCTCCTCGGCGTGGCGCTCATCGCGACCGGTCTCATCGAGGGCTTCGCGGGCTACTCGCTCCCCGACGACCTGCTGTCGGGCACGGGCCTCCGCTTCGTCGACGGCCTGATCCGCTCGATCCCGCTGATCGGCACCTGGGCCGAGTTCTTCGTCTTCGGCGGCGAGTTCCCCGGCGACCTCATCGTGGCCCGCCTCTACATGGTCCACATCCTGCTGCTGCCGGCGATCATCCTGGGCCTCATCGCGGCCCACCTGGCGCTGGTCGTCTACCTCAAGCACACCCAGTTCCCCGGCCCGGGCCGCAACGAGACCAACGTGGTCGGCTACCCGGTCTTCCCGGTGTACATGGCCAAGGCCGGTGGGTTCTTCTTCATCGTCTTCGGCGTGCTGGTCCTCATGGGCGGGCTGATGCAGATCAACCCGGTCTGGACCTACGGCCCGTACAACCCGGCGCAGGTCACGGCCGGCTCGCAGCCCGACTGGTACATGGGCTTCGTCGAGGGCGCGATCCGGATCATGCCGAACTGGGAGTCGCACATCGGCGGCACCACCTGGTCGTGGAACGTCGCGATCCCGGGTCTGGGCACCATGGGCCTGTTCTTCGGCGTGATGGCCCTCTACCCCTTCATCGAGGCGTGGGTCACCAAGGACAAGGCCGAGCACCACATCCTGGAGCGTCCGCGCAACAACCCGACCCGCACGGCCTTCGGCGTCGCCGCCATGACGTGGTACGGGATGCTGTGGATCGGTGGGGGCAACGACCTCGTGGCCACGCAGTTCCACGTGTCGCTGAACGCGGTGACCTACATCCTGCGGGTCGCGGTCTTCGCCGCCCCGGTGCTCGCCTTCCTGCTCACGAAGCGGATCTGCATCGGGCTCCAGCGCTCCGACGAGGAGCGTCTGCTGCACGGCGCGGAGTCCGGGATCATCGAGCGCGACCCGTCCGGTGCGTACGCCGAGCGGCACCGTCCGATCAGCCAGGGCGAGGCCTACACCCTCACCCAGCACCGCGAGTACGCCGCGCTCATGCCGGTTGAAGCCGACGACGACCTGAGCGACGGCCAGCTCCGCCGGGAGAACCTGCGGCGCCGCGCCAGCCGGTTCTACTTCATCGACACCCTGCGCAAGCCGACGCGGGCCGAGCTGGAGGCCGCCGCGCACCACGGCGACGACCACGACGCCATCGGTGACGGGCACGGCAACGGGCACAACGGCCACAACGGGAACGGCAACGGCCACCACTCGATCGAGGCCGGGGCCACCACCTCGGGCGCGATCCCGAGCCAGACCCAGTAACGCCGCAGTCCGCAGCACCGCGACGCCCCGTCTCCTGCCTCAGGAGGCGGGGCGTCGTGCTGTGCTGATGGCCTTCATCCCGCTCACACCTGGGTCCTGCACGCCCGGGTCACCGGCGACCGACGCGCTGTGCGGTTCGTCACCCCGGGTAACGAACTCCTCCCCCGAGCCGTTGGCGGTCTTCGGACGAGGACACCTGGCGACGACGCAGGGGTCCACCACGCCCGGAGAAGACTGGCGGAGACATGAGCACCGACCTGCGCGACCCCTCGAGCACGCCGCCCGGCCAGGCGCCCCCGGAGAGGCCGAAGCCCGCTCTGTCGATCACCCAGGTGGTCGGCGGCGCCCTCGCCGCGATGACGGCGGCAGCCCTCGGCTCCCGCCTGAGCGTGGCCGGCACCATCCTCGGCGCCGCCCTGGCGAGCGTCGTCGCGGCGGTGGCCGGCGCGGTCTACACCTCGTCGCTGCGGCGCACGAGCACGCACGTGAGCGCGGTCTGGAGGACCCGGGTCCGCCCCGACGGGCACGGTGGCACGACGACCGTCGTCGAGGAGGTGACGCCGGACGGCACCACCGTGCAGCCCCCGGTCCCCGCAGCCCCGACCTGGGCCGAGGCGACCACGGGCGCGGCTGGGTCCGAGGCGACCGGCGACCCCGCCACGGGTGCCGGGACCGCGCGGACCGGGGAGCAGGGCCCGCGACGCCGCCCGGGGTGGACGGCGGTCGTCGTCACGGCGGTGCTGATCTTCGTGGTCGCGGCGGTCGCCCTGACCGGGCTCGAGCTGGCCACCGGCCGCGCCCTGTCGGGCGGCACCGGGACGACCGCCGGCCAGGTGGCCGAGCGGCGCGCGGCCACGCCCCCGGCACCCTCCCCCACCACCTCGAGGACGCCGAGCGCGACCCCGGTCGCGACGGCCCCGGCCCAGCCGGGCGCCACCGTGCAGCCCACCCCGTCGAGCCGCCCGACGGCCGGGCCGATCCCCACGGTCAGCGCGGGGCCGTCGTCGAGCGCGAGCCCCCAGCCCTCGCTCACGCCGTCGTCGCCCGTGGCCCCGGGCGCGCCGGCGGGCTCCGCCGCCTCAGCGACGCCCTGAGCAGGACGGGTCTCGGCTAGCATCAGGCCCGCACCGGGGCCAGTCGAGCCGTCGGGCGGCGAGGTGGGACCGATGCAGGCGGACGCGTGAGCGCCGAGCGGCGCAGCGTGACGCGGGACGACGTGGCGCGACAGGCCGGCGTCAGCACCGCGGTCGTCAGCTACGTCGTCAACAACGGCCCCAAGACGGTCGCGCCCGACACCGCGGCGCGGGTGCGGCGGGCCATCGAGCTGCTCGACTACCGCCCGAACCCCAGCGCGAAAGCCTTGCGCAAGGGCTCGACGGACATCCTCGGCCTGGTCCTCTCCGACGCCGACAACCCCTTCTACACGGGGTTCGCGTCGGCGATCGGGGCCGAGGCCTTCCGGCGCGGCCGGGCGCTGATGATCGGCACGGCCCGGCACGACCAGGAGACGGAGCGCCGTCTGGTCGACGACCTGCTGGCCCGGCAGGTCGACGGGGTCATCGCCGCCAGCGTGCTGCCGCACCCCGAGGAGACCTACCGGCGCTCGGTCCGCACCCCGCCCGTCGTGCTGCTGGACGCCTCGGCCCGGGTCCCCGGCTTCGCCGCCGTCGGCAACGACGGCAACCAGGGCGCACGACTGGCCGTCGAGCACCTCGTGTCCGTGCACGGCCACCGCCGCGTCGGCATCGCCCTCGGGGAGTGGCACGGCACCGACCCCCGCGAGGCGGGCTGGCGCCAGGCGCTGCGCGAGGCCGGGCTCCCCGAGGGTCCGGTGGCCCGGGTGCCCTGGACGCGGGACGGCGGGTACGAGGCCGGACGCCTGCTGCTCGACGCCGACGAGCCGCCCACGGCGGTCTTCGCCTGCTCCGACCTGCTGGCGGTCGGCCTGCTGCGGGCTGCGCACGAGCGCGGCGTCGACGTCCCCGGCGACCTCGCGGTGGTCAGCTTCGACGGGACCAAGGAGGCCGAGTACTCCTGGCCCCCGCTGACCTCGGTCGCCCAGCCGATCGAGCAGATGGCCGAGGCGGCGGTCTCGTTCGCCCTCGAGCCGCGCACGCCGGCGCCGTACGCCCAGTACCCCTGCACGCTGGTCGTGCGCCGCTCCTGCGGCTGCCCGGTCGCGTGAGCGCGCGCGCCGGAGGACCGTCGCGGCGCCTGGTGCTCGCCCTCGTCGCCGGGGGCCTGGCGGTGCACGGGCTGCAGCTCGGGGCGTGCACGGCCGTGCGCTCGGCGGTCGACCACCACCAGAGCGTGAGCGACCTCCGGCTGGACGCCGCGATGAAGACGTTCCGTCCGGTCGAGCGCAGCGGGCTGGCGCAGCCCGCCGACGTGGCGACCTTCGCCGCGGACCACAACCCGCGGGCCGACCCGGCGCGGTGCCGGGCCCTGACGGCCCTGACGACCACCCCGCCCCTCGACGGCCGGTCCTGGACGGGGATCAACGGGCGGCCGGCCCAGCCCGTCACCCTGCTGACCGTCCGCTTCGCGAGCGCCGACACGGCTCGGCTGGAGCTCGACCGCAAGCGCTGGGCGCTGCTGCGCTGCTCCGCGGTGGCCGTGACGTTCCCGCCGTACGACGCTCCCCCGACGACGTACGCCGTCCGGCGTCCGCACTGGCTCTCGAGCGCCGTCGGCAGCACCGTGCGCTGGAGCCTGGTCGGTGACGGCCGCCGCTTCGACTTCTACGTCCGCCGCTACGGCAACACCCTGAGCTGGACCTACGCCGACGACGTCAGCACCCCGCAGGTGCGCGAGCAGGTCGCCGACAGCCTCGTCGTCCGGCTGCAGGACCTGGCGAGCCGCTGACGGTCCCGCCGTCGGTCCGGCCCTCGATCCGACCTGCGCCCGGGGACGCAGCAGGGGCGCCGCCCGGGTGACCGGACGACGCCCCTGCGTCGGGCTGGTGGTGACTACTGGAACAGCTGGTTGATCTGGTTGTTGGCCTCGGTCAGCGACGAGACCTCGGCCTTGCCGGACAGGACGTTGTCCATCGCCGGCTGCAGGATGTTCGTGATGCCGGCCGCGTGGTCGGTGATCGGGAACAGGAAGGTGGTCTGGTCACGAACCTGGTCGAGGAACGGCGAGACGTCGATCCCCTTCGCCTTGAAGGCCGCCTGGGCCTTCTCGGTCGCCGACGGGATGGCCGGGAACACGACGGACTTCTCACCGACGATGTTCTGGCAGTCGGGCGAGCCGAGGAACTCGACCCACTTGGCCGCGGCCGGCTTGTTCTTGGAGCCGATCCAGATCGAGTCCGCGAGGCCGTTGTACATGCTGGCCCGCTTGCCGCTCGGGCCGACCGGGTTCGGCGCCAGGCCCACGGCGACGTCCTTGTTGCCGGCGAGGGCGTTGGTGTTCCAGGAGCCGTTGGTGACCATGGCGTACTTGCCGGCGGTGAAGATGGACGACTCGTCCTGACCGGTCACCTGGGCGACGCTCGGCATGTAGCCCTTGTCGATCAGGCTCTTGAACCAGCCGAAGGCCTCCTGGAACTGGGGCTGGTCGTAGTTGTAGTGCGTGCCCCAGGGGTTCTTGTCGGTGTAGGTCCACGGCGTCGCGGTCGACCCCGTGTACATGCTCCACTGGGTCTGCCCGGCGCCGTTGCCGCCGGAGCCGCCGTCGAGACCGAGCCCGTAGACCTTGATCTTGGACTTGTCGAAGCCGGACTCGTCGCCCCGCTTGCCGCTGGTGTCCATCGTCAGGTGGGCGATGACCTTCTCGTACGAGCCGCCGTCGGTCGGGTTCCACTGCAGGTTCGCCAGGTCGGAAGCGGCGTAGCCACCGGCCTTGACCAGGCTCTGGTTGTAGAAGACCGCCGTGGTGTCGAAGTCCTTGGGCAACCCGTAGCGCTTGCCGTCCTGGCCGACCCACAGGTCGGCCAGCCCGGGCTGGTACTGGTTCGTGTCGAAGCCGTCCTTCGCCAGGGTCGCGTCGAGGGGGACCAGCTGGTCCTGGCTGACGAACTCGCCGTACTTGGACAGGTGGTCGGTGAAGACGTCGGGGGCGTCACCGGCGACGAAGCCGTTGGTGATCTTGCCCCAGTAGTCGTCCCACGCGTACTGGCTGATCTTGACGTTGACGTTGGGGTTGGCGGTGTGGAACGCGTCCGCGCAGGCCTGGTAGGCGGGCAGCTGGCCGGCGTCCCAGAGCCAGTAGGTGATGTCGCCGGTCGCCGCGCTGGTGTCGATCGCGTCGCCGCTGCCACCGTCGCCGCCCCCGCCGTCCGAGCTGCCCCCGCCGCAGGCGGTCAGCGTCAGGCTCAGGGCGGCGAGGCCGACCAGAGCGGCCCCCATCTTCGTGCGGATTGTTGCCATCGTCGGCAGTTCCTTTCGGTAGTCACCGCTCCGGATGGCGCGGTGATCGGTGTCGTACGGGATTCGAGCGGTGGTGAGGTTCGAGAAGCACCTCGAGAGGGGTGCGCGGCGGGCTACTTGGAGCCCGAGAAGCCGATCGAGTTGACGATCTTCTTGGCGAAGAACATGAAGACGATCAGCAGCGGCAGCGCCGCGATGAGCACGGCCGCCATCAGGCCGGCCCAGTCGGGCCCCGTCTGCGGGGTCTGGGAGCGGAACACGCCGAGGGCCACGTTGAGCACGCGGGTCTGCTCGTTGGTCCCGACCAGCAGCGGCCAGAGGTACTCGTTCCACATGTTGATGAGGGTGAGGATCGAGAGGGTGGTGATCGGCGCCCAGCTCATCGGCAGGATGATCCTGAAGAACATCGTCCAGTGGCCGGCGCCGTCCAGCTTGGCCGCCTCCTCGACCTCGCTGTTGATGCCGAGGAAGAACTGGCGGAGGAAGAAGATCGCGAAGGGCGTCATGAAGAAGTACGGCGCCACGAGGCCTGGGAAGGTGCCGAGCAGGCCGAGGTTCTTGATGAGGATGAAGTTCGGCAGCGCCGTGAAGATCGGCGGCACCATGAGCGCGGTCAGGAAGGCGAAGAACACGATGTCGCGCCCGGGCCAGCGCAGCCGGGCGAAGGCGTACGCGGCGAGGGCGGAGAAGAAGACCTGCCCGGCGGTCGCGACCAGGGCGAAGACCGTCGAGTTGCGCAGGTAGAGGAAGAAGTCGACCGACGCCCCGGAGCCGCCCTGGGCCTGCGCCTCGGCCGTGGTCGAGAGACCGAGCACCCGCTTGTACGCGCCCAGGGTGAAGTCGACGGGCCCGAGGCTCCCGGGGTGGAGGAAGAGCGCCTTCGAGGTCGAGAACGAGGTGCGCAGCATCCAGTAGAACGGGAAGACCGTGACGAGGATGATGATGATCATCGCGGCCCAGGCCGCGACGCGTCCCGGGCTGAACGGCTTGCGTGCGCGGGGTGCGTCGGTGGTGCGCTCCGGGGCTGTCCCCACGGGGGCGATGGTGGTGGCCATGATGCGTTCCCCTCTCAGGCCAGGTCGGACTCGCCTGCGTTGAGCAGGCGCAGCTGGACGAGGGCGACGATGGCGAGGATGACGAAGAGCACGAAGGAGAGGGCGCTCGCGTAGCCGAACTGCCCCTCGGCGAAGCCCTTCTGGACGATGTAGTACTGGATCACCCGGCTCGCGTTGCCGGGTCCGCCCCGGGTCGTCACGTTCACCGTGTCGAAGATCTGGAACGAGCCGGTCACCGTGATCACCAGCACCAGGGCGAGGATCGGGCGCAGCAGCGGCAGGGTGATCCGCCAGAACGAGCGCCACTCGGTGCTGCCGTCGACGGCGGCCGCCTCGTACACGTAGTCCGGGATCGTCTGCAGGCCGGCGAAGATCAGCAGGGCCGTGTAGCCCATGTGGCGCCAGACGTTCACGGCCGCGATCGTCGGGATCGCCGTCGCGTCGCCGCCGAAGAAGGTGATGCGGTCGAGCCCGACGCCGGCCAGGAGCTCGTTGACGATGCCGACCTGGAAGTCGAGCATCAGGAACCAGACCAGCGCCGCGATCACGTTGGAGATGAGGAAGGGCAGCAGGATCACCGCCCGGACGGCCGTGTTCTTGGTCAGGCGCTGCATCAGCACGCCGATGCCCACCGCCAGGATCGTCTGGAAGACGATGTTGAGGAAGACGTACTCGACCGTCACCTTCATCGAGTTCCAGAACAGGGCGTCGCTGAACAGCTTGGTGTAGTTGTCCAGGCCGATGAAGTGCGGCCGGCCGAGGACGTTGTAGCGGGTCAGGCTGAAGTAGATCCCGCGGATCGTCGGGTAGAGGTAGAAGACCAGGAACCCGATGAGCGCCGGCAGGATGAACAGCAGGGCCATCGCCAGGTCGGAGCGGCCGGGCCGCTTGGCCGGCCTGCGCGTGGCGGCCGGCGCCGCTGGGGGCGCCGCCGTGCCCACGGCCACCGCGCTCATCGCGCCGCTCCCGTCGTGCGCCGCACCGTCCGGTGCTGCTGCGTCTCGTCCGACGTCATCGTCATCCCTCCGAGCTCGACTGCCCTGGCGTGCCGAGGGACCCACCCGGGGTGGCCCGCCTCAGCACGATGTCCGGGAAGTTACAGCAGTAGATCGTGGCGGCGCAAGACCTCGACAAGACCGTGTCTGAAGCGTTGCCTGAGAGGGCAGCCACCGTCGCGGCTCCGCGGGCCGGCGTCTCTCCTGGTCACCGGCAGATCGCGACTCCTCCGCCGTTCGCCCTCGTCGGAGACTGAGAGCAGCAGGCGTCGAGACACGCGCAGACCGGGGTGGCTTCCGCTGTCGCTTCTACGGCAGTAGATTGACGCCCAGCCACCGACGACCCGGGAGGAGGACGCGTGTGAGCAGCCCCGCGGGCACCGCACCGGTCGCGCGCGCGGCGACCCGCGCCGACGTCGCGCGGCACGCCGGCGTCAGCACGGCGGTCGTCAGCTACGTGGTCAACGGCGGTCCCCGCCGCGTCGCACCCGGCACCGAGGCACGCGTCCGGGCGGCCATCGCGTCGCTGCACTACACCCCGAACGTCGCCGCCCGCGCCCTGCGCAAGGGCTCCAGCGAGATGGTCGGGCTCGTGGTCCCCGACATCGGCAACCCCTACTTCGCCGAGCTCGCCCGGGCCGTCGAGCTCGTCGCGGCCGAGCACGGCCTCCTCGTGACGCTGGCCAGCAGCGGCTCCCGCGAGGACGTGGAGCGCGAGCTCATGGCCGAGCTGTCGAGCCGCAACGTCGACGGCCTGCTCGTCTCGACGGTGCGCCCGCCGGCGCTGCTCCCGCCGCCGCCGCCGGGGCACCGCCCCACGGTGCTGGTCAACGTCTCACGCCCCTACCCCGGCTACGCGGGCGTCGGCGCGGACTCCCACCAGGGGGCGTACGACGTCGTCGACCACCTCATCGCCGTGCACGGCCACACCAGCGTGGCCCTGGTGATCGGCGCCTCCACCGAACGGCTGCCCGAGCCCCGCGAGGGCGGCTTCGCCGACGCCTTCGCCGCCCACGGCCTGCCGCCGGGCCCGGTCGTCCGGACCGTCTTCAGCCGCACCGGCGGCTACGAGGCCACGCGGCAGGTGCTGTCGTGGCGGCACCGGCCCTCGGCCATCTTCCTGTCCTCCGACGAGCAGGCGAGCGGTGCCTACCGCGCGGTGCGCGAGGCCGGCCTCGAGTGCCCGGACGACATCGCCCTGGTCGCCTACGATGGCACGTCGCAGTCGGAGTTCAGCTGGCCGCCGCTCACCGTCTCCCGCCAGCCCATCGCGGCGATGGCGCGGGCCGCGCTCGAGACCGTCCTCGGACTCGCTCCGGGCCCCGAGCACCAGGAGTTCCCCACCGAGCTCGTCGTCCGCCGCTCGTGCGGCTGCGGCTGAGCGGCCCGTACCACCCCGCCCAGACCCGCACCACCTCGAACCCCGTCGAAGGAGACCCCCTCGTGCCCACGTCCGCCACCCCGACCTGCGTCGCGCTGAGCGCCGCCGGCGTCAGCCTCGTGCTCGACCTCAGCGACGGGCGGCTGCCGAGCGTCCTGCACTGGGGGGCGCAGCTGCCGCCGTTGGGCGACGGCGACGCGCTGGCCCTCACCGAGGCGGTGGCCGCCGTCCCGGCGCCGAGCGCCATCGACGCGCCCGTGCGCGTCGCGCTGCTGCCCGAGCACTGGACGGGCTGGACCGGACGCCCCGGGCTCAGCGGCTCCCGCGCGGGCACCGGGTGGTCGCCGAAGCTCGTCACCTCGGCGGCGACGCTGGACGGCGAGGCGCTGCCGCTGGCCGGCGGGGTCACCAACGGCGGGGCCGGCGTCCTGGTCGTGGACGCCGCGGACGCCGACGCGGCGCTCGAGCTCCGCCTGACCGTCGAGCTGACCCCGGAGGGTCTCGTCCGGCTGCGGGCCCGCCTCACCAGCACCGCCGACGGCTACGCGGTGCAGGACCTGGTCCTCGCGCTGCCGGTCCCCGGCACGGCCCGCGAGGTGCTCGACCTCGCCGGTCGCTGGGGCAAGGAGCGCGTCCCGCAGCGCTCGCGGCTCGACGTCGGCACCCACCTGCGCGAGGGCCGCCGCGGCCGTACCGGCCCGGACGCCGCCACCGTGCTGCACGTCGGCACGCCCGGCTTCGACTTCTCGCGCGGCGAGGTCTGGGCCGTGCACACGGGCTGGAGCGGCAACCACACCCACTACGCCGAGCGGATCTCCACCGGCGAGCAGGTGATCGGCGGCGGCGAGCTGCTGCTCCCGGGCGAGGTCGTGCTGGGCGCCGGGGAGTCGTACGAGACGCCGTGGGTCTACGCCTCCTACGGCACCGGCCTGGACGAGGTCGCGCGGCGGTTCCACCGCTTCCTGCGGGCCCGGCCCACGCACCCCGGCACCGAGCGGCCCGTGACGATCAACGTCTGGGAGGCCGTCTACTTCGACCACGCCGACCACGCCAAGCTGGTCGAGCTGGCCCGGCTGGCCGCCGCCGCGGGAGTGGAGCGCTTCGTGCTCGACGACGGGTGGTTCGGTGACCGGCGGGACGACTCCGCCGGCCTCGGCGACTGGACCGTCTCCCCCGCCGTCTGGCCCGAGGGCCTGCACCCCCTGGTCGACGAGGTGACCCGGCTCGGCATGCAGTTCGGTCTCTGGTTCGAGCCGGAGATGGTCAACGAGGACTCCGACGTCGCGCGCGCCCACCCCGAGTGGATCATGGCGACCGGCGGCCGGCTCCCGGTCGAGGCCCGACGCCAGCAGGTGATCAACCTCGGGATCCCGGAGTGCTACGCCCACGTCCGCGACCAGATCTTCGCGGTGCTGGCCGAGTACCCGATCGCCTACATCAAGTGGGACCACAACCGCGACCTCGTCGACGCCGGGACGCAGCCCTCCGGGCGCGCCGGCGTGCACGCCCAGACGCTGGCCTTCTACCGCCTCGTCGACGAGATCAAGGCCGCGCATCCCGGGCTGGAGATCGAGTCCTGCTCCTCCGGCGGGTCCCGCGTCGACCTGGGTGTGCTCGAGCGGACCGACCGCATCTGGGTCTCGGACTGCATCGACCCGCTCGAGCGGCAGCTGATGCACCGCTGGACGACCCAGCTGGTGCCGCCGGAGCTCATGGGTGCGCACGTCGCCTCCGGCAACTCCCACACGACCGGGCGGCGCCACGACCTGCGCTTCCGCGCGGCCACGGCGATCTGGGGCCACCTCGGCGTCGAGTGGGACCTCACCGCGGCCACCGAGACCGAGCTCGCCGAGCTGACGGCGTGGATCGCCTTCTACAAGGAGCACCGCGCGCTGCTGCTGGGCGGCGACCTCGTCCGCATCGACTGCCCCGACGACGCGCTGCTCGCCGGGGGCGTGGTCGCCCACGACCGGCGCACCGCGATCTACTCGTTCGCGTCGGTGTCGCGCTCCGACGTCGCGGTCGTCGGCACCGTCGGCCTGCCTGGGCTGGACCCCGACCTGCGCTACTCGGTCACCCCGGTGATGCTCGACCAGCCGCCCGCCGGTCTCGTGCCCCCGCGCTGGTGGCACGCGAGCGTGACCGGGACCGAGGACCACGCGCTGGCCGAGCACCTCGGCCCGCGCCGGGTCGTGCCGGAGGAGCGCGGGCCGGTCGTGATGACCGGTGCCGCCCTGGGCCGGGTCGGTCTCACCGTGCCGCCGACGAATCCGGAGCAGGCCGCCGTCTACCTCGTCGAGGCCGTCGGCTGACCGCGGGGACGCCCGCGGGGGTCGTCGCCGTGGTCCTCGACCTCGACGACACCCTCCTCGACCACCGCGGGTCCACGCGGCGGGCACTCGACGGCTGGCTCGCGACCCTCGGCGTGACCAACGAGGAGGCGCTCGTCCGGGCCTGGTTCGAGGTCGAGGACCGGCACTTCGACGCCTGGCGGGCCGGCGTCATCGGCTTCGAGGAGCAGCGCCGGCGCCGGCTGCGCGACTTCCTGCCGCTGGTCGGGCGCGCCGTCGGTCCGGACGACGAGCTCGACGCCACCTTCGCCGGCTACCTGGCCTGGTACGAGCGCTCGTGGCGGGCCTTCCCCGACGTCCGTCCTGCCGTCGACGCGCTCGTGGCCCGCGGTCTCGTCCTCGCCGTGCTCACCAACGGCCGGACCGCTCAGCAGCACGCGAAGGCGGAGGTGGTCGGGGTCGCCGGCGCCGTGTCCTTCGTCCTCACCTCGGAGGAGGCCGGTGCGGCCAAGCCGCACCCCGAGGCCTACCTCGCGACGTGCCGCCGGCTCCGGCTCGCGCCGGAACGGGTGGTGCACGTCGGCGACCGGCACGACCTCGACGTCCTGGCCGCCCGGGCGGCGGGGCTGCACGCGCTGCACCTCGACCGCGACGAGCACCGGCTCGAGCCGCCCGAGGGCCGGCTGACGAGCCTCACGGAGCTGGCCGGGCGGCTCCGTCCCTGACCACCGCGGGGCCCGCGCTCAACGTCCCGGGAGCGGCACCCGGCCTCGACGCGACGACCTCGTCCACGTCCACGCGGTGCAGCGGTGAGCCGGCGAGCCCGTCGCCGAGCCAACGGGCCACCGTGCCGGCCCCGTCCACGAGCGCGTACGTCGTCGCCCCGTCGGCGGGTGCGGACCCGGCGCCCAGCACCAGGACGGTGTCCAGCACGCGGTGCGCGCCGAGCAGGCCCGGCGCGGAGCGCAGCCGGTCGGGGTCGAGGCGCTGGTCCTCGAGCAGCACCGGGCGTCCGGCGCGGCGGACGTCGGTCGTCGAGCGCAGCCGCCCGCCGACCTGCCCGCTGCGTCCGAGGACGACGGTGTCCCGCAGCACGACCGCGGCGTCCTCGGCCAGGTCCACGTCGAGGGTGCGGGTGACGTCGGCGCCGTCCGCGACGACGAAGGGCTCCCCGGCGTAGGTCAGCGTCGCGCAGGGGCCGACGACGAGACGCACGCGCCACGCGCTGGGGGCACCGCGGCCGTGGTAGGCCACCGTCGCGGCGACGTCGAAGAGGTCGAGCCGCGCGCCGGGTCCCACGAAGACGTCGAGCCCGACGTCGTCGCCGCCGAGCAGGAGGGCGGTCGTGGCGAGCAGCCCGATGCGGCAGCGGTCACGCCCCGAGGCCACCACCTGCGGGCGCAGCAGGCCCTGGGTCAGCCGGGCCACGTGACGACCGCCGACCCGCTCGACCGCGACCGTGGTCGTCATCCGTCCGTCCCCCAGCCCTCGAGGCTCAGCGGGTGCGCGCGTGCTGGTGGGTCTGCTCCGGCCCGTGCGCGTGCGTCTGGCCGGTGTCGGCGTGGAAGTGCGGCGCCATCGGTCCCGGGTCCTGCGCCACGTGGTCCCCGCTGCGGAAGTGGTCGAGCGTGTGCAGCACCCAGTCCTTGACCCGCGCGACCGACTCGGGGTCCAGCCGGCTCAGCGGCAGCACCGTGCGACCCTCACGCGCGGCCTCGGCGTCGGCCACCATCTGCTCGACGTCCACCCCGACGTACGGCGCGAGGTCGGTCTTGTTGACCACGAGGGCGTCGGCGCGGCCGATGCCGGGCCCGCCCTTGCGGGCGACGTCGCCGCCGCCGGCCACGTCGAGCACGAAGAACTGGGCGTCGACGAGCGCCGGGGAGAAGGTCGCGGTCAGGTTGTCCCCGCCGGACTCGACGAGCACGACGTCGACCGGCGCGAAGTCGCGTTCGAGGTCCTCGACGGCGAGCAGGTTCTGCGTGACGTCGTCGCGGATCGCGGTGTGCGGGCAGGCGCCGGTCTCCACCGCGCGGATCCGCTCGGGGTCGAGCACGCCGGCCGAGCGCAGGAACCGCGCGTCCTCGTCGGTGTAGATGTCGTTGGTCACGACGGCCAGGCTCAGCTCGGTCCCGAGCTCGCGGCAGAGCAGCGCGATCAGCGAGCTCTTGCCGGTGCCGACGGGACCGGCGACGCCGATCCGCAGGGCCCGGACCCGGGTCGGGGTGGGGGTGGGGGTGGTCTCAGGCACGGAACAACCGCCTCTCGCTCGTCCGGTGGTGCTGGCCCCACTCCTCGACGAGGGGGGCGCTGTGGGCAGGGATGTCGTCGGGCTCGACGACGTCGGCCACGCGGGCGACCAGGGCCTCGACGCCGGCCGCCGCGTCGGCGGCCCAGCGCACGCCGAGCGCGGGGTCGAAGGGCTCGAGCTTGAGCGCGGCGGCGACGACGGTCTGCACGTCCTCGTACGCGACGAGGCGTGCGGTCTGCTCGGCGTCGAGGCCCGCCTCTGCGGCGACGACCCCGAGGACCACGGCGCGGCACCAGGGGCCCGGTGCGGTCGCGAGGGGCCGGAGGTCCCAGACCGCGGCGGCCGTGCGCAGGTAGCTGCGGCCCAGCAGGTCGGACGCCTCGCGGAGCGCGTCGGACAGCGTGCGCACCCGCCAGGCCCGGTCGACCTCGCGCAGCGCGTCGACCGGTCCGCGGTCCGGCGCGGCCGTCCGGCGGCTCCACGCCCGGCCCGCGACGACCGCGGCCGCGGCCTCGACCTCGGTCACCGAGGCCAGGCGCACGCGCAGGTAGGCCGGCACCTCGCTCACGGCCATGCCGTGACGCAGCGCCGGTTCGACGCCTGCGGACTGCGTGTGGGCGCCCGTCGGGAGCCGGCCGTCGGCCAGCAGCAGCGAGAGGTACTCGGCGGTCATGATCGACGGGTTCCCGGGCTCAGAACATCGCGTAGAGCTGGGCCAGCGGCAGCACGCTCGCCGGGGCGGGCTCGATCACGGTGCCGTCGACCGTGATCGCGTGCGTCTCGGCGTCGACCTCGATCACCGGCAGCGCGTCGTTCATGATCATCTGCGCCTTGCCGACGTCGCGGGTCGGGCGGCAGGCGACCAGCTCGTGGCGCAGCCCGAGCTCGCCGGCGAGACCCGCGTCGAGCGCGGCCTGCGCGACGTACGACTGCGAGCGCGACGCCCCGGTCGAGTGGTAGAGCGCTGGTCGCATGAGCACCGGCTGCGGGGTGGGGATGGAGGCGTTCGGGTCGCCGAGGGCGCCGACGACGATGCCGCCGCCCTTGATCACGACGCTCGGGCGCACGCCGAAGAAGCGCGGGTCCCACAGCACCAGGTCGGCGAGCTTGCCCACCTCCACCGACCCGATCTCGTGGTCGACGCCGTGGCTGATCGCGGGGTTGACCGTGTACTTCGCCACGTAGCGCCGGGCGCGGAAGTTGTCGGCCGGCAGGCCGCCGGGCAGGTCGCCGCGGACGTGCTTCATCACGTGCGCGACCTGCCAGGTCCGCGTGATCACCTCGCCGATGCGGCCCATCGCCTGCGCGTCGGAGGACGTGATCGAGATGGCGCCCAGGTCGTGCAGGTGGTCCTCGGCGGCGATGGTCGTCGCCCGGATCCGCGACTCCGCGAAGGCGAGGTCCTCCGGCACCGCCGGGTTGAGGTGGTGGCAGACCATCAGCATGTCGAGGTGCTCGGCGACGGTGTTGACCGTGTGCGGCAGGGTCGGGTTCGTCGAGCCGGGCAGCACGTGCGGCAGCCCCGCGATGGTGAGGATGTCGGGCGCGTGCCCGCCGCCGGCCCCCTCGACGTGGAAGGCGGAGATGCTCCGACCGGCGATGGCGGCGACGGTCGAGGCGACGAAGCCGGACTCGTTGAGCGAGTCGGAGTGCAGCGCGACCTGCAGGCCCCACTCGTCGGCGCCGCGGAGCGCGGCGTCGACGGCGGCCGGGGTGGAGCCCCAGTCCTCGTGCACCTTGTAGCCGCCCGCGCCCGCCAGCGCCTGCTCCTCGAACGCCGCGGCCGACACCGTGTTGCCCTTGCCCAGCAGCAGCACGTTGACGGGCAGGTCGTCGAGCGAGCGGTGGGCCTGCTTGAGGTGCCAGGCGCCAGGGGTGACCGTCGTGGCCTTGGAGCCCTCCGACGGCCCGGTGCCGCCACCGCCCAGCGTCGTCAGCCCGGCTGCGAGCGCCTCGTGGACCTGCGACGGCGACAGCAGGTGGACGTGGCTGTCGAACCCGCCGGCGGTGAGGATCTTGCCCTCGCCGGAGACCACGTCGGTGCCGGGACCGATGACCAGCGCGGGGTCGACGCCGTCGGCGATGTCGGGGTTGCCGCTGCGCCCGATCCCGACGATGCGCCCGCCGCGGATCCCCACGTCGGCGCGGACGATCCCCCAGTGGTCGAGGATCACGACGTTGGTGACCACCGTGTCGAGGGCGCCCTCCGCCGAGGTGAGCAGCGACTGGTTGCCGGACTCGCGGATGGACTTGCCGCCGCCGAAGACCGACTCCTCACCGCCCACCGTGAGGTCCTGCTCGATCTCGATCCACAGGTCGGTGTCGCCGAGGCGGATCTGGTCGCCGGCGGTCGGGCCGAAGATCGCCGCGTACGCGTCTCGCGAGATGCGCACGCCTCAGCCCTCCCGGTCCGTGGCCGTGCCCGCGACGAAGGGCTCCGGTCGGATCTGCAGCCCGGGCACCGAACGTCGACCCCGCAGCGCCACCGTCCCCACCGTGCGCGACGCGCCCGGCTCGAAGCGCACCGAGGTCCCGGCGGCGATGTCGAGGCGGAAGCCCGACGCCGCGTCGCGGTCGAAGTCGAGCCCGGGGTTCACGTCGGGCAGGTGGACGTGCGAGCCGACCTGGATCGGCCGGTCGGCGGTGTTGGTGAACGTCAGCTCGCCGCGCTCGTCGGGGCGGCGGTCGGCGTTCAGCTCGATCTCCCCCGGCGCGATCCGGAAGGCCCCGGGTCCCGTGGTCGCGATGCCTGCCATGGTGTCGTCTCCCCTACTGGATCGGGTCGTGGAGGGTGACGAGCTTGCGCCCGTCGGGAAAGGTCGCCTCGACCTGGACGTCGGTCATCATCTCCGCGACACCGTCCATCACCTGCTCGCGCGTCAGCACCTCGCGGCCGGTCGTCATCAGCTCCTCGACCCGCGCGCCCTCGCGCGCCCGCTCGATCACCCAGGTGCTCAGCAGGGCGACCGACTCGGGCCAGTTGAGCTTGACGCCCCGCGCCAGCCGGTCCCGCGCGACCATGCCGGCCACGGCCATCAGCAGCTTCTCGGTCTCCGAGGGCGCGAGGTTCATGCGGGGTCCTCCAGCGGTCTGCGGGTGTCGCGGGCGTACGGCCCCGGCCACGCTAGCGAGCCTTTGTTTCCTCGCTGTTGCGGCGGTCGGGACGGATCGTCTGGAGGAGAGCGGGCCCCAACCCGTCGTCGTCCCGGCGTCTCGGCGCCTCCGGGCCTCGAGCTCGCTCGGCTCCCTGGACTCGCACGAGGCATCCCTCGGGAACGATCTCTGACTCGCCGAGGCCCTCGCTGGATGGCCCCGTTCACCGGGCAGCTCCCACAGCGTCGCTCCAGCTCGCAGGGTCTGAGACTGACCTCGTCCACCGTCGCCAGCCGGGAAACCGACGTCACCGCCGTCCTCCTACCGTGGAGCCGTGCGCACCATCGGGCTGATCCACGGCATGAGCAGCGTCGCCACCGTTGACTTCTACCGGCGGGTCAACGACTCGTTCAACGACGAGCTCGGCGGCCAGGAACGCCCCGAGATCGTGATGGCGAGCGTGAACTTCGCCGTGATCGAGCGCTGCGTCCGCACTCAGGCGTGGGCGGAGATGACTGACTACCTGCTCGGCAAGGCTCGCGCGGTCGCCGCGGCAGGGGCCGACTTCCTCGTCATCGGCAGCAACACCGGCCACGTGGCCGCCGACGCCATCCAGCAGGCCGTCGACCTACCGTTCGTCCACATCGGCGACGCCATCGCCGACGCGGCCGCCGGACGCGGCGCGACCACCCTCGCGCTGGTCGGGTCCCGACCCGTGATGGAAGGCGACTTCTACCGCCGCCGGCTCCTCGATCGCGGACTCGACGTGATGATCCCCGACGAACCCGACCGCACCTTCGTCCACGACATCGTCTTCGACGAGCTCGCGCACAACATCTTCACCGACGCCACCCGCACCAGGTTCGCCTCCGTCGTGCAGCAGCTCCGAGCCGACGGGGCCGACCTCGTCGTCCTCGGCTGCACCGAGTACGGCCTGCTGGTCAGCGACGACGACCTGGCGGGAGTCCCCGTCGTCGACACCACCGTCGTCCACGTCCAGGCCGTCGTCCGCGCAGCGCTCGCAGCGGGGGTCACCGCCTGAACGTCCCGACGGTCGGCGCGAACCCCGCTCCCCGTGGGCGGCGTTGGCGAAGCGTTCTCCTGGGCGGCCCTCATCCTCGGACAGACGGTCGGCTCACGGCACCTTCATCCCGGAGGCAGCGGATCACCGGAAGGTGGTGCGGCGTGCTCCGCCGTACGGACGCGACAGGGCCGCGGTCGCGGTGGTTACGTCCTGTGACCGGTCCTCGGCTTCCTGCGTCCGTGTCGTCTCCTTGGCGTCCTCTGCCCAACCTTGCACCGACCTTGCCCCGGCACCGGAGTCGCTTGAGAGCCTCGACGTTGCTGGTGGCGGATCCGACTCGTCGTCACCACCACTGGTCGCGTCCTCGTGGCTGAGCAGTGCCGCCCGGCACTGCAGGCAGTCACCGAGAAGCACTGCTGGCTCGGAGAGAAAGTCATCTCCTCGACGTCGACGTCATTTTGTTCCACCTTCCTCGGCCTCAGTGGGGCGCTGCTAACGTCGGTCCAACCCCCGGAGCCCACTGTTCTCGGCCCGAGGAGTCGATCGTGCGACGGAACCTGACCGGAGCGGCACTCCTGCTCCTCGTCTCACTGACGGCTTGCACCCCCACCGCGACGACGCCCACGAGTGCCGCGTCCGCCCCCGGCCCGTCGATCACCCTCACACCTTCGGCGACAGCTCGGACGGCGGCCGAGGAGGCGGGCGACGTGAAGACGGCCCTCGTCGACGCCCGTGACCTCGGAGAACCCTGGGTGAAGCCGAAGTCCGTGAGCAGGTCGGGCGGGAAGAAGGGCGAGGTCTGTCCGGGGCACGTCTCAGGCCTGCGGACCGTCCGGTTCACGGCAGAGGCGTCGACGGACCTGACGCAGGGCCGGGGCGCTGGGAAGAACATCGCCTCGTACGAGCTGCAGCTGCTGCCGGACGAGGACATTGCGCCGCTGGTGGAAGCCCTGAGAGCTGACCAGGAGGCGTGCGCCAAGTACCAGGACACGAGCGGCTTCTCGGTAGTCCGAACGGTCGAAGGCCCGGCGACCGTCGCGAGCTCCCCCCTGGTGGCCACGTGGGCGGAGCGCGTGTACTACGTGAAGCCGCACAAGCTGGCCTACGCCCGGCACTACCTCGTGGCCCGCCGGGGCCGCGTCGTCACCACGGTGGGATACGCCTTCCTCACGAGCAAGAAGGACCCGGAGGCGAAGGACTTCTCCGCCGCGTCCCGCCTCCTGCAGGTCCAGCTCGACAAGAACGCCCGGGTGTTCGGGCCATGACGCAGGCTCCGCTCGAGGGACCCGGCCACTTCTCCTCCGGTCGTGCGTCCTGGTCGGTCACCCCGACGCAGCACCCTCGACCAGCCCGCTGACGCGCGCCCGACCTCGTCGGTGCGCCCGCCAAGCTCATGCCCGGCACGACCGGAAGGCCGACCCGTTCGGGCAGTCGCCATCGACCCGCGTCAGCTCGTCGTGACCACGTCGGACCCGCCGAGCTGCGAGACCTCGTCTCCTGGCGGCCGCGTGACATCGGAGAAACCGCACGACTGTCCCCTCCTACTGCCACCTCGTACCTCGCTCGCTCTCTCGACGTCTTCGGGCGCTGTTCTAGTATCTAGACAGTTACGTAGCCATGTGGTTACATTATGGCTGTGGACGTGGTGCTGCAGGCGTTGGCCGACCAGAGCCGTCGCACTGTCCTCGAGATCCTGCGAGACCACCCAGCGACTGCCGGCGAGCTGGCGGGTGCGCTGCCGATCGCACGGCCAGGCGTGTCACGGCATCTGAGGGTGCTCCGCGAGGCAGGTCTGGTCACCGTGCGTCACGAGGCTCAACGACGGGTCTACAGCCTGCGCCCGGAGGCGCTCGTGGAGGTCGACGAGTGGCTCGCCGGCTACCGGGCCCTGTGGCAGAACCGGCTCGACGCGCTCCATACCGAGATCGCCCGAGGGAAGAAGGACCACCGATGACGACCACCGGCACCCTGTACGCACTCGCGGACGGCCGCGGCGCCATACGCGTCGAAGACGTGTACGACACCGGCATCGACGACCTGTGGCAGGCGTGCACCGTAGCGGAGCGGCTCGCGCGCTGGATCGGTCACGTGAACGGCGACTTCCGCCAGGGAGGCACCGTCCAGGCCGTCCTCACCAGCACGTGGACCGGGCCCATCAGGATCGAGACCTGCGAGGCTCCGCACCATCTGCTCCTCACCCTTGAGCCCGGCACCGACGACCAGACCCAGGTCGAGGCCTGGCTCACGACCGAGGGCACGCGGACCAGGCTGGTCGTCGAAGAGCGCGGGCTCCCGACGGACAAGCTCCACTTCTACGGAGCCGGGTGGCAGGTGCACCTGGAGGATCTCGGACGCTCCCTGGGTGCCGACGAGCCCGTGCACCTCGACGGCTGGTCCAGCGACAAGCCGGCAACCGCTTGGCGCCAGCGCTGGTCAGAGCTCACTCCGACGTACCTGAACACCCCGACGCCCTGACCCCAGCAGGCGCTGGCGGCCCGGATCGACCGAAGGCGACTCGGCCTCGCTCGTGATCCTGACTCTCGACCCCACCAGGCTCAGGTGTTGGCGTGGGCTGTCCCGCAGGCCGGTCCCTTGCGTCCATGCCACCCGAGATGCGAGCGACGAGGGCGGATCAGGTCACTCCGCTATGAGCGTCGAGAAGGTCTCCGCTAGCCAGCTCCCGACCAGGTCCTGACGGCGGCTTCGTCGTCCTGGTCCCCCGGATCGTTGTGCATCAGCAACTATTTCCGTGGGACGGGTCGAACAGCGAGCTCCCCACAACGGTCGCCCACCGCGTGCGCCCCACCAGGAGTCGTCTTCCGTGGGGCGACGGGCGCCATAGGGTCGCTGGATGGTCCACATCGACGAGGTTCGGGCTCAGGTAACGGCCGCCTACGCCCGGCTCGGCTTGACTTCGTGGCCCGATCCGCATCGAGGTATCACGTCTCCGGGTGCCGAGGAGTACTCGCAGGTCACCAGTCCTGAGCGGTACCGCATCGTCGAGGCTCGCGCTTCCGTGTGGGCTGACGCCTTGGGTGCTTGCCCGGGGGTCGAGGTCGAACCGATCGTGCTGGATGCTCTGGGCGGGGCCGGTCCGGGCGATGTGTCCAGCGGGCTACGGCTGCGCTCGACCCGTCCGCACACGTTGCCGTTGCTGCTCCTGACCAGGCAGGTGCCGACGGAGGGGGCTGCGGGGCCGCTGGGGGTAGTCCACATCTGTGTCGACCGCGTCTCGGTCGTCCTGGCGGGAATACCCGACTGTGGCTGCGATGCATGCGACAGCGGGTCGGACGACCTGCTCGGGTCCATCGACGACACCATCGGCGGTTTCGTCGGTGGCCCGTCGGTCATGCTGCGAGGGCCGGGTTGGCACGCGAATTGGCGTCCTGACGGTGGGAGCTCGGGTGGGGATGGTCACGGTCCCGATCACGACCAGTTGATGCAACTGTGCCAGCCGCTTGTGGGCGGGACAAGCAGCGCCGCTACCGACAGGCAGCGAGGTCTTCGTCAACTCCGCCTGGGTCGACTAGAGCCGGCTCTCCCGCTCGTTCTCCGTGGTCGGTCGTCTGACGAGCGCCGTGGCGCCGGTGGGACGGACGGATGGCGGTTCTTTCGTTCGGTCCTTCGTGCAAGGCTCGCGCAGGTACCGACCGCACCACCTCCCGGAACCGCCACCCGGGCTGTCGCAGCGGTCGGGAATCTGCACCGGCCAGCGCTCGCAGGATGCTGTGCACCGTCAACACCTGGTTCGCGGGGGTGAACGTGACCGGGTGCTGCCAGGTCGAACTGGGGAGGTCGCCGTCGACAGGTGGACAGGGTTGGGCTCGTGCTCCGCCGGTGGCGAGCGCGAGGATCTCCAACCGCTCAGATGGCGCCCGCAAGAGCCGAGCGGCGCCCGCGAGAATCGCTCGCGACCGGTCGAGGTCGGGAGAGTCGTCTGGTTCGAGCAACCGGAACGAGCAGAGATCCGACGTGACGGACGTCGTGCGCACAGGCCGACCAGGCCCCCGACCAACGTCACCAGGTGCTGGGTGATCGGCACGAACCGAGACGAGAACGCGTTCACGCAGCGGCGGGTGCCGTGTTCAGTGCGGTTGAGTGGCGTGGGGCGTGGTGCCCACACTTGTCCCCATGACCTCATACGACGCCCGCCTCGACGGGAAGGTCGCCCTGGTGACCGGCGGCAGCCGTGGCATCGGTCTGGCCACGGCGCGGGGGCTCGGAGCGCTCGGCGCGACCGTGGTCCTCATCGGCCGTGACGACCGGGCGGCGGCCGGCGTCGCCGCCACCCTCGTCCAGGAGGGCGTCGACGCCGTCGGCTTCGGCTGCGACGTCGGCGACGCCGAGTCGGTGGCCGCGCTGCCGGAGCGGCTCGGCCCCCTGGGGGCCGTCGACGTGCTCGTCTGCGCCGCCGGGGTGATGAGCGAGCGCACGGCGAAGACGCTCCGCACGAGCGAGGAGGAGTGGCGCCGGGTCATGGCCGTCGACCTCGACGGGGTCTGGCGCACGATGACCGCGTTCGTGCCGGGCATGGTCGAGCGCCGCAGCGGCCGGGTGGTCGCGGTCAGCGCCTGCCTGGGCCGGATGAGCGGCCCCGGCACCGCGGGTGGCCTGGCTCCGTACCGCGTGGCCAAGGCGGGCGTGAACGCGCTCGTGCGCAACCTGGCCCACGAGCAGGGTCTGGGCCGTCGCGGGGTGCTTGTCGACGCCACCTGCCCCGGCCACTGCCGCACCGACATGGGCGGCCCCGACGCTCCCCGCTCTGCCGAGGAGGGCGCCGAGACCGCCGTGTGGCTCGCCACCCGCGCCGTCGACGGGGCGAAGACCGGGTTGCTGTGGGAGGACCGCCAGGTCGTGCCGTGGTGACCGGCTACCCGGCTGGCGACGCAGCCTGCTTGCAGGGTCGCCTGAGGCGGACGAACCAGCCTGGCCGGGGTGGAGAGGCAGGGATTTCCCTCAGGTCGGTCCCCCGGCACGCCTCGTGTTGTCCGGGAGCGCGGAGGTCTGGGCGCTGGTCGTCTGCCTCGTGGCCGCCGCCTCGTCCACGGCCCTTCGCAGCCACGAGCGGCACCACGATCGCCGTCGCGCTGCACCGCCAACCTCCGGACCTGAGAGCGAACCTCGTGACGGATCGGTTCGCCAACGTTCTCCGCAAGACCATCGGCTCAGGGCGCTAGTCGGGCCTTGCCGGCGCGAGGAGCTCGACGCGGTCCCCCTGCCCGTCGGCTGTGTGGCAGCGCTCATGGCCGGGGAAGTTGTGCCGCTGCGTCCAGCTCGTCGCGAAGCCGAGCCGGTTCAGCCGGTCGGCGACTGCTTCCAGCTCACCGATGTCGTCGAACTGAAACGCTGGGTGCGCCTTGAGCGCCGGCGCAAACGGCTCCTCGACCCCGACATGGACCTCAGCGGTCACCAAGCCGTCGGCGCCGAACGAGCGGAACCACGCGCCGCCCTTGGCCTTCAGGTCCTCCGGCTTCTCGACTTCGGTCATGCCCAGGCCCTCGGCGTAGATGCGTCGAGCGTCGTCCTCGCCGCCGCGGGCGCACGCAACCTGAACGTGGTGCAGTCTCATCGTGCTCCTTCGGTTGAGGGACCGTCGTCCGAGCGGTGCGTGCAGCCCTCCTTGCTCGTCCCGCAGAGGGTCGGCTTGGCGGGTTCCAGGCTGCGCTCCGGCCTCGGTGACCTAGCCGAGCCAGTGGGCTGGTGCCGGCGACTGTCGACCGATGAAGGTCGGATCACGGGGCTGCAGGTGCCGGCGCCGGCTCTGGTGGTTCGCACGGCTCGTGTCGGCGCACCGCGACCGTCCCGACCGCGTGCCGGCCTCCGTGCCAGGCGCCGAGCCGATGCGTGGCGACGGCGTCGGCGAGGAGCGGCAGCCGGGCCGGACGTGCGGGCGCGCACGTCCGGGCCCGACCGACCTCAGCGCGAGACCGGGGTGAACCGCTCCCAGGTGCGGTGCGCGGCCATCAGGCCGAGGAGCTCGCCGGTCACCGTGCGCGCATCGCCGGAGACCACTCCCGTCCCGTCGAGCGGGACTTCGCTCGCGGTGAGCACGTCCTCCGCACCCGCGACGACCGCGACGGCCTTCGCGTGGCGCCAGATCTCCCCGAGCAGCTTGACCATGCGGGGGTCGACGGGGCCGGCCGCGGCGCCCGCCTTCGCGTCCACCGAGGGTCGGGCGTCCGGCGCGGGCGGCAGCGGACCGGCCACCACCACCGCGTCGAGCTCGATCGAGGCGGCCACGGCGTACGAGCGCTGCACGGTCACGCCGTCGATCACCCCGCCGCGCGGCCCGACGACCAGCGGGACGACCCCGGCCGCGTGGAGCTCCGTCCGCAGCGACTCGACCGCCTTCGCGTCGAGGTCGGCGCCGACGAGGATCCCGACCTGGCGCCCGGAGACCGGCCAGGTGTGGCCGAGCTGGCTGAGGGCGGCGCTCGTCGACGTCGCGATCGGGTGCCTCCGACGGCTCGGGCGCGGGGAGGCCGAGCCCCTCGGCGACCCGGCGGCAGAGGTCAGGGTGGATGTTCGCGAGAGCGCGGAGCTGCCGTTCGCGGACGACCTGGTCCCAGCACTTGGCCAGCTCGAAGGTGTACGCGTTCACCACGTGGTCCTGCTCGACCGGGCGGAGCGAGCGGTAGAACAGGCCCGCCTGGCTGAAGTGGTCGTCGAACGACTCCGGGTTGCCCCGCTGCTTGGGCCCGGAGACCGGCACCGGCACCTCGAGGTAGCCGGCGTCGTCGGCGCCGGCGACGAAGGGGCAGCCGCCGTCGAGCGAGTTCGGCCGGTACGGCGCCACCCCGCCGTGCACGGCGTCCTGGTGGAAGCCGTCGCGCAGGTTGTCGTTGATCGGCGCGTGCGCCCGGTTGATCGGGATCTGGTTCCAGTTGGGCCCGCCGAGCCGCGTGATCTGCGTGTCGAGGTAGGAGAACAGCCGCGCGTGCAGCAGCGGGTCGTTCGTCACGTCGATCCCGGGCACGAGGTTGCTCGGGTTGAACGCCACCTGCTCGGTCTCGGCGAAGTAGTTCGTCGGGTTCCGGTCCAGGGTCATCGTGCCGAGGACCTGGACCGGGCAGAGCTCCTCGGGGACCATCTTGGTCGGGTCGAGCAGGTCGATCCCCTCGAACGTCTCGTCCTCGGTGTCAGGCATGACCTGCACGCCGAGCTCCCACTGCGGGTGCGCGCCGGCCTCGATCGCGTCGGCCAGGTCGCGGCGGTGGAAGTCGGGGTCCTGCCCGGCGGCCAGCTGCGCCTCCTCCCAGGTGAGGGAGTGCACGCCCTGCTTGGGCTTCCAGTGGAACTTCACCAGGGAGGTCTGGCCGGCCGCGTTCACCAGCCGCCAGGTGTGGACCCCGAAGCCCTCCATGGTCCGGAACGAGCGCGGCAGGGCACGGTCCGACATGTTCCAGATCGTGTGGTGCTGGGCCTCGGTGTGCAGCGACACGAAGTCCCAGAAGGAGTCGTGCGCGCTCTGCGCCTGCGGGATCTCCCGGTCGGGGTGCGGCTTGCCCGCGTGGATGACGTCGGGGAACTTGATGCCGTCCTGGATGAAGAACACCGGGATGTTGTTGCCGACGAGGTCGTAGTTGCCCTCGTCGGTGTAGAAGCGGGTGGCGAAGCCGCGGGTGTCGCGCGCGGTGTCGGCGGAACCGCGCGAGCCGAGCACCGTGGAGAAGCGGACGAAGACGGGCGTCTCGACGCCCTTGCGCAGGAAGGCGGCCTGGCACACGCCCTCGCCGGAGCCGTTCGCCACGAACGTGCCGTGCGCGGCCGCACCGCGCGCGTGCACGACCCGCTCAGGGATGCGCTCGTGGTCGAAGTGGCTGATCTTCTCGCGCAGGTGGTGGTCCTGCAGCAGGGTCGGGCCGCGCCGGCCCGCCTTGAGCGAGTGGTCGGTGTCGCGCAGCCGGGTGCCGTGCGCCGTGGTGAGGTAGGCGCCCTGCTGGGCCACGGCCGTCGGCGGGGCACCGGTGGCGGCCCCGGTGGGCGTCCGCGTCTCGGGGCCGGCCTGGTCCGCCTTCGGCGGCAGCGGGGGGTGCGGGGTGGTGGGCTCCTCCAGCGCCGGCGGGGCGGGAGTCGGGACCCCCGGAACCGTCAGGTCGTCCGAGGAGTGCTTCGAGCCGAGTGCCATGGTCGTTCCCTTCGTTCGTCGGGCACCTCAGGTGCCGCTGCGCCGTCGTCGTGGTCGGCGGAACGAGCGGCTGCGGCGCTCGGAGCCCACGCGCCACGCGCGTCACTCCAAGAGCCTCGCTATCCACCTCCATGATGGGTGCACCCCGGCGCTGGACGCGGGGCGCCCGGTGACCAGCTGGCCGCATCGAGAAACGGGCACGCCGCCAGCCTGGAAGGCGCCGCTTCTCGCGCAGGGCGGTCGGCTCGCGAGCTGCATCGCCGGCCTACTGCTGTGTCAGCTGTTGGGCGAACATGAGGAGGATGCCGCTCGGGCCGCGGAGGTAGGTGAGTCTGAAGAAGTTCTCGTACGTGGCGACGCCGCGAAGCGGGTGGTAGCCGTGCCGTGCGGCGATGGCGAGGCTCTGGTCGATGTCGTCGACCGAGAACGCGACGCGGTGCATCCCGATGTCGTTGGGTCGGGTGGGCTCGGTCTCGATCGCGTCGGGGTGGAGGTACTCGAAGAGCTCGAGGCGGCCGTTGCCGTCGGGGGTCTGGAGGACCGCGATCTTGGCGTGGTTGCCGTCGAGGCCGACGGCGGTGTCGGCCCATGCCCCGCTCACCTCGTCGCGGCCGATTACGCTCAGCCCCAGGTCGGTGAAGAACGCGATCGTCTCCTCCAGGTCACGCACGGCGATGGCGACGTTCTCGAGCTTGATGGGCATGGGGTTGGCGCTCCTGAGGTGAGGCTGCTGCGAGGTGAGCGACGCGTGGGGACGCGGCGACGTCGGGCGGTGGTTCAGTCGTGGGGCGTGACCACGAACGACGGGCATCCGTCCGGAGGTTCGGACCGCAACCGGACACTCGCTCACCTCCGGGTCGGACCGAGTCTCGTCGCCAGGGTCAGCGCCGCTGTCCAGCGACGTGTCGGGGGAGGTCCTGGGTCCGGCGTCGTGTGACCATCCACCCATCGTGCCGCCTCCCCGGCTGCGCTGGGAGCATCACCGGATGCCTACCGAGGCCGTTCAGCTGCACCGGAGCCCGTTGCTCGCCGCGAGCGTCCCGTACGCCGACGCCGCGAGCACCGCGACCACCGGACGGGTCATCGTCACCGCCGGCGCCTGCCCGCTCGACACCGACGGGCGCACCCTGGCCGTCGGGGGCCGTTGGGGGCCGTCGGCCAGGCCGAGCAGGTCATGGCCGACCTCGCGGTGGCGCTCGAGGACGCCGGCGCCGGTCTCTCGCCGACGTGCTGATGACCCACGTGCCCGTCGCGAGCGCCGCGCGCGAGGACCTGGCGGCCGCCTGGGAGGTCGTGCGGCGCCACTTCGGTGACCACGACGCACCCGGGACGCTGCTCGGCGTCACCACGCTCGGCTGGCCCGACCAGCTCGTCGAGGTGGAGGCCGTGGCCGTGGTCCGGGACGAGGGCGTCCAGGAGGGCGGTCTCCGGTAGGGCTGGGCCCGCGTCAGCGCTGCGTGACGAGGAAGAGCGCCAGCCCGAGACCGGCGACGGCGATGCCGATCCGCACGGCGACGTCGGGCAGGCGACGCATGAGGCGCGGAGCGACGGCACTGCCCACGACCATGCCCAGGGCGAGCGGGACCGCCGCTCCCCAGTCGACGAGGCCGCGGACGACGAAGACGCCGGTTGCGACCAGGTTGGCCAGCCCGAGGACCACGGCCCGCAGCGCCGCGATGCGGGCGAGGGGCTCGGCCAGGACCAGCGAGAGCGTCGCGATCACCAGCGTGCCCGCCCCGGCGCCGAAGTAGCCGCCGTAGACGGCGAGCAGCGTCACGGCCCCCACCGCCAGCGGACCCCGCTCGGAGATCCGGCCCCCGTGGAGGTGGTGCAGCCACGGCCGCAGCAGCAGGACGACCGAGCCCAGGGCCACGAGCCAGGGCACCACGGCCGCGAAGGTCGACTCGGGCAGCACGACCAGCAGCAGCGCACCGGCCGCGCCACCGACGAGCCCCGCCGCACCGAACCGCACGAGCCGCGCCCGCGTACCCTGCAGCTCCTGGCGCGCCGAGGACACCCCGCCCAGGGCCACCCCGGTGAGGGCTGCGGTGTTCGTGGCGTTGGCGGCGAGCGGCGAGAGACCGACCGCGAGCAGGGCGGGGTAGGAGACGAGCGAGGCCAGCCCGGCGCCGTAGCCGGTGACGCCGGCGCCGACCCCGGCGAGCAGGAGCAGGACGACCTCGGCCGCCGCGCTCACGCCCGGCACCGTACCTGCCGGAGGACGCCCGTACGGTGTCGCGGGTGACGACGCGACCCGGCCAGGCCCCCGTGCACACGCTGCCGACGACCTGGGAGCGCTTCGACGACCGCTTCGCGCTGGTCGACGGCGACTCCTTCGTCGAGCGCATCGCCTCCGGCTGCCGCTGGGTCGAGGGCGGGGTCTACCTGCCCGCCTCGCGCAGCTTCGTGTGGAGCGACATCCCCAACGACCGGCAGCTGCGCTGGGACGAGCTGACCGGCGAGGTCGGCGTCCTCAGCTCCCCCGCCGGCTACCCGAACGGCAGCACGCTCGACGAGCAGGCCCGCCTCGTCACCTGCGAGCACGGCGGCCGTCGGGTCCGCCGGGTCGAGCACGACGGGTCGGTCACGGTGCTGGCCGACCGCTTCGAGGGCCTCCGGTTCAACAGCCCCAACGACGTGGTCGTGGACCGGCGCGGCCGGGTGTGGTTCACGGACCCGGCGTACGGGATCGCCACCGACTACGAGGGCTTCGCCGCCGAGGAGGAGGTCGGTGGGCGCCACGTCTACCGGGTCGACCCCGACGGCGGCGTCCACCGGGTGACCGACGACTTCGCCCAGCCCAACGGGCTCGCGTTCTCCCTCGACGAGTCGCAGCTCTACGTCGTCGACTCCGAGCGGCGCCACCTGCGGGTCTTCGACGTGACCGACGACGGCGGCCTGGTGGGCGGTGAGGTGCTGGCGACCTGCACGGCCGGGACCTTCGACGGGGTCCGCCTCGACAGCACGGGGCGGATCTGGGCCGCCGCGGAGGACGGCGTGCACTGCCTCGACCCGGACGGCACGCTGCTGGGCAAGCTGCTCCTGCCCGAGGTCGTCGCCAACCTGACCTTCGGCGGCCTGAAGCGCAACCTGCTCTTCGCCTGCGCCAGCACGAGCATCTACCTGGTCATGCTCAACGTGACGGGCGCGCCGGGTCCCTACGCCCGCCGGTAGCGGGGAGACCCGCCCTAGAGGACGTGACCCCCGTTGACGGTCAGCACCTGGCCGGTGACGAAGGCGGCGTCCTCGGACAGCAGGTAGGCGACCGCGCCGGCCACGTCCTCGGGCACGCCCATCCGGCCGAGCGGGACGTCGGCCTCGTACGCCGCGGTGTCGACCCCGGCGTGGCGCTCGACCGGGATCCAGCCCGGGTTGACGGCGTTGACGGTGACCCGGTCCGGCCCGAGCTCCTTGGCCCAGATCCGCACCAGGCCCAGCTCGGCGTTCTTGGCCGCGGCGTACGCCGACGTGCCGGGCAGGTTGCGGTCGACGGTGTCGGAGCCGATCAGCACGACCCGGCCGCCGCCGGCCGCGCGCATCGCGGGCAGCGTCGCCTGCACGAGCAGGGTCGGGCTGAGGACGAAGAAGCGCAGCTGGTCGAGGTAGGCCTGCCAGGTCAGGTCGAGCAGGTTCGCGGTCGGCTGCGGGCCGGTCGCGTTCGCGACGACGGCGGTGACCGGCCCGAGCCGGCCGGCCGTCGCGAGCAGCTGCGCGACCTCCGCCTCGTCCGTCACGTCGCCGGGGACGGCGAGCGCGCGGCCGCCCGCCGCCTCGACGTCGGCGACGACGGCCCGCGCCCCGGCAGCGTCGGCGTGGTAGCCCACGGCGACCGCCCACCCGGTCGCCCCGAGCCGGCGCGCGATCGCCGCACCGAGCCCGCGCGAGGCGCCGCTGACCAGGCAGACGGGTGGCGGTTCGCTCATGCGCGGAGCGTAGCGGGACCGTTCCCGCGGTGAGGCGCCCACCGGAGCACGGGGACGTCCCCGCGCCTCGGGGACCGACCAGCGCCGAGGTGTCGCCGGGGACGAGGCCGTGGCGGCCGGGCTGCAGCGCCGCCGTGAACAATGACCGCGTGCTGATCAGGACCAAGACCGCCGCCGACGACGACGCCTGCGTCGCGGTCATGCGCTGCACCCACGAGGCGGACGGCTACCCCATCTACTGGCCGGCGGCCCCGGCCAGGTTCCTGCGCGCCAAGGGCGAGACGGACGCCTGGGTCGCGGTGGACGGCGACCGGGTCGTCGGGCAGGTCGCGCTGCACCGGGCCGAGGGCGAGCCCGTCCTGGCCCTGGCGCAGGAGGCGACCGGGCTGCCGGCGGAGCGGCTCGCGGTGCTGGCGCGGTTGCTGGTGCACCCCGACGCCCGCGGTCGCGGCACCGGACGGGCGCTGGTGCGGACGGCCGCCGCCCGGGCGCGGGCGACGGGTCGCCGGGCGGTGCTCGACGTGCTGAGGAGCACGACCGGGCCGGCCGCGCTCTACGAGTCGGAGGGCTGGCAGCGGCTGGGCCCGACGAGCCTCGACCTCAGCCGCCTCGGCTACGGCGACGTCGCGCCGCTGCAGCTCTGGGTCTACCTCGCGCCCGCCTGAGCGGACCGGGGAGGACCGACCCCGCTGAGGCGGTCAGGTCCTCCCCGGCCGGGAGGGGTGGGGGGTCGGGCTCCGGCCTACGGCTTGACGGCCTTCGCGTGGAAGGTCTGCGCGCCGAACGGCACGTCCTGGGCGGTGTGGACGATCTTCCCGGCGCACAGGCCCTGCTCGCGCAGCACCCGGGCGATGCCGGGGATGGCCCGCACGGTGTTCGGGGGCCAGTCGTGCATCAAGATGATGCCCCCGTCGGTCAGGGTCGACGCGGCCGCGACGATCTGGTCGACGCTCGCGCCGTTCCAGTCCTGCGAGTCCACCGTCCAGAGCACCTCGAGCACGCCCACGCGGTCCTCGTCCGCCCGCACCGCGTCGTCGGTCGACCCGTACGGCGGCCGGAACAGCGTCGGCGTCTTGTGCGTGATGTCGCGCAGCACCCACTGGGTGCTGGCGATCTCCTGGAAGCGCTGCGCCTCGTCGAGCGTCGTGAGGTCGGGGTGGGTGAAGGTGTGGTTGCCCACCCACATCCCGGCGCGCCGTTCCGCCCGGACCAGGTCCGGCCGGGCCAGGGCGTGGTTGCCCTGGTTGAACATCGTGGCCCGCAGCCCCTCCCGCTCGAGGGCCTTCAGCAGGTCCGGGGCCGTCGGGCTGGGACCGTCGTCGAAGGTCAGCCCCACGTAGCCGTTGCGGCAGGCCCGCTGGTGCTGGCCCTGCCCGGCGTGGTGGCCCTCCTGGCCCGACCCGGCCCCCGCCGGCGCGGCCCCGACGACAGCCGTCGTCAGAGCCGCGACGGCGACGAGCGCGGCGCGGACGGACCTCGTCAGCAACGTCATGATCGCTCCCTCGTCCGTGTCGTCACCGTCAGTGCTTCTTGATGCCCTTGGCGAGCAGCAGGTCGCGCTGCAGGGCCGCGTACGCCGACTTGGGCTGGTAGTCCTCGTCGTAGAGGTTCGCCTGGCCCTCGCCCGCGAAGACGCCCGGGATCCAGGAGTACTTGTCGGTGAAGCCCCAGACCGTGAAGGAGATGCAGCTGCGCTCGAGCAGGCAGCTCTGCAGCATGTAGCTGTAGCCGTTGTCCTGCGCCTGGACCTCGGCCGGGCTCGCCGGCAGCGTGATCCGGACGTCGGCCTCGGTGACGGCGGTCTTGAGGCCGAGCCTGGCGAAGCGGTGAAGGTTCGCCTGCATGTCCTTCGGCAGGCCGTAGTCGGTGCTCAGGTGGCCCTGGACGCCGAAGCCCTGGACCGGCACGCCCTGCCTCCGCAGCTTCTTGATGAGCTTGTACGCGGCCTTGCTCTTGGGGTTGATCCCCTCGGTGTTGTAGTCGTTGTAGAAGAGGATCGCCTTCGGGTCGGCCCTGTGGGCCCAGCGGAACGCGTCGGCGATGTAGTTCGGGCCGAGCTGCTGCAGCCACAGCGAGTCGCGCAGCGAGCCGTCCTCGTTGAAGGCCTCGTTCACCACGTCCCACGCCCAGATGTCGCCCTTGAAGTGGCCCATCTCGGTGGCGATGTGCTGCTTGAGGATCGTGCGGAGCTGCTTCTTGTCGATCGAGCCGTCCTTCACGCCGTCGGTCAGCCACGTCGGCAGCTGGCTGTGCCAGACGAGGGTGTGGCCCCGGACCTTCTGCTTGTGGGCCTTGGCGAAGGCGACCAGCTTGTCGGCCTCGGTGAAGTCGAAGCGGCCGCGCTCGGGCTCGACGACCTCCCACTTCATGACGTTCTCGGGCGTGACGCTGTTGAACTGCGCGGCGGCGGCCGCGCGGTAGGTGGCGTCGCTCGCCAGGGCCGACGTGTCGATCGCCGTGCCGACCCGGACACCGGTGGGCTTGGCCAGCTGCTTGAGGGTCTTGGTCGACGTGTCGTTCGTGGCGGCGCCGGCGGCGGGCGCACCACCGGCGAGCAGGGCGGACGCGAGCGCTCCGGCCGTGAGCAGGCCGACGCAGGTACGGCGTAGGGACATGGGGTTCCTCTCCATCGAGGCGTGGGTGACCCGCCGACGTCGTCGGCCGGGCTGGGACGAAGTTCCTCCGCCGGTCCGAAACTTTCGGAACTCCATCGGAGAGATGTTCGTTGAGAGGGACCTTAGGCCGGACCTCGAAGCAGCGTCAAGGGTCTCTGCGGAAGGCTCGTGGCCGAGTTCGGGAGATCCGTTGGGTCGACGTCGCTCGGACGTCAACGGACGGTCGGCGACCAGCCGCCACCCGGTGCGCCAGAACTTTCGAAACTTTCGAGATCGTCGGAGCCGGCGGGTCCGTGCTTCCACGGGTACCAGGAGGCTGGCCGGCGACCCGGCGACCGGGCGACCCGGCGGTGCAGCCGTCGCCGTCAGGCGGCGGCCGACGCCTCCACGGGGACCTGCTCGCCCTCGCGGACCGGGCCGGGCGCGGTGCCGTCGCCGAACGGGCGACCACCCAGCTCCTCGCGGTGGTGCGGGGTCAGCCAGCCGGACACGTCCGGGCCCTTGGGCACGATCTGCGTCGGGTTGATGTCGCTGTGCACCACGTAGTAGTGGCGCTTGATCTGCAGGAAGTCGGTCGTGTCACCGAAGCCCGGGGTCTGGAAGAGGTCGCGCGCGTACGCCCACAGCACCGGCATCTCGGCCAGCTTCTGCCGGTTGGCCTTGAAGTGCCCGTGGTAGACGGGGTCGAAGCGGGCCAGCGTCGTGAACAAGCGGACGTCGGCCTCCGTGATCGAGTCGCCCATCAGGAAGCGGCGCGTGGCCAGGCGCTCCTCGAGCCAGTCGAGGGCGGTCCAGAGCCGGTCGTACGCCGCCTCGTACGACTCCTGGGAGCCGGCGAACCCGCAGCGGTAGACGCCGTTGTTGACCTCGGTGAAGACCCGCTGCATCACGGTCTCCATCTCGTCGCGCACCGCGTCCGGCCACAGGTCGGGCGCACCCTCGCGGTGGTGCGCGGTCCACTCGGTGGAGAGGTCGTGGGTCATCTGGCCGAAGTCGTTGGTGACGAGCTCGCCGCTCCGCTCGTCGACGATCGCCGGGACCGTGATGCCGCGCGGGTAGTCCGGGAAGCGGGCGAAGTACGCCTCCTGCAGCCGCTCGTAGCCGAGCACCGGGTCCCTGCCGCCGGGGTCGAGGTCGAACGTCCAGCTGCGCTGGTCGTGCGTCGGTCCGCACAGGCCCATGGAGATCGCGTCCTCCAGGCCCAGGAGGCGACGCACGATGATCGCGCGGTTGGCCCACGGGCACGCCCGCGCGGCGATGAGGCGGTAGCGCCCCGGCTCGACCGGGTAGCCGTCGCGGCCGTCGCGGGTGATCCGCGTCGTCACGTAGCGCATGTCGCGCTGGAAGTCCTCGCCGGCCTTCACGTACCCCGGAGAAGTAGAAGCGTCAACCATCTGGCCATCGTACGTGGTCCGGCCGCCGGCGGCAGGGCTCCCGGCACCGGCCGCCGCCCCCGCCCCGACTCGGGAGCGGGTGCGGACCGGACAGGGCCGGTCCGGTCAGCCTCGCGCCAGGCCGTGGTGCTCGACGACCTGACCGCTGCTGAGGGCCGTGGCGTACGTGGCGACCTCGTCCAGCGAGCCCGCGAGCTGCGCGCCGATGCCCCAGCGGCCCGAGACCGAGAGCTCCGGAGCGCCGGTTCCCTCGGCGACGGCCCGGCCGTCGACGTACAGCGTCACCGTCGAGCCCGACTGGGTCGCGACGACGTGGTGGTAGCGGCCGTCGTCGTAGGTCGTCGGCGAGGTCAGCGTCACCCTCGAGGACGCGTCCGCGCTCTCGACCGTGTACTGCACCCTGCCGCCCACGGTCCGCAGGTCGCGGACGTAGACCTGGCTGCCGTCCGGCCGGAAGCGGGCCAGGCCGTTGTCGTCGCGCGTGGTCGAGAACCACAGCTCGATGCTCGAGCCCGTGCCGCCCTGGTCGTTGCTCAGGGTGCGGGCCAGCGTGTCGTCCCTGCCGGCGAAGGTCGCGGCCGGATCCGCGTCGCCGCTCACGGCGCCCTTGGCGCCCAGGGTCACGCCCGCCGCCAGCGAGAGGGGGAGGTCGCCCGCCCGGTCCGGGTCCGTAGCCACCTCCGAGTCGAGGCGCCACTGGTGCGTCGCCCCGTCGCTTAGCACGCGCTCGGCGTACGCCGAGGGCGTGTAGAGGCTGACCGTCGCGTTGGTGCGCCGGTTGCCGTCACCGTCGACCGCCCGCACCGTGAAGGTGTAGCGCCGCCCGGCCTTGAGACCGGAGGCCTTGAGGTCCACGCTCCCCTTCTCCCAGAACGGGGCCGAGCGCCTGGCCCGGCCGACCACCTTGGTGCCGAGCACGAGCTCGTAGCGGAGCGCGAGGTTGTCACGGTCGAAGGTGGTGGGCGTGGTGACCGTGGCCGTCGTCGCGGTGGCGGCCTTGACGACCGGCCTGCCGGCGAAGGGCTCGGGGGCCTGCTTCGACCTCACGGCCTTGACCTTGCCCGGCACGCCGAGCCGGACGAGCCCCTGCTGGGCGGTGCTGCCGACCTTGGTGAACTCGCCGCCGAGGAGCAGGTACCGCGAGGTCGACGCGAGGCTCCACGCCGCCTGGTTCTGTCCCGTGTAAGTGCCCGCGGCCAGGTACGGGAACCAGTTGTGCAGCGCCGGGGACGGCAGCCCGGTGAAGTCGGGGAAGAGCGTCTCGCTCTGGGGGGTGCGGCTCACGACGCCCTTCGCCGCGGTCGAGACGGCCAGGGCGCGGTAGCGGGCCGAGGTCGAGCGCGTGTCGGGGAAGCCACCGATGTTGACGCAGTCGTGGGCGTGGCCGGCGCTGTAGAGCACCGCGCCGACCGGCGCCACGTCGTAGGTGTCGCCGTGGCAGTCCTGCAGCCACTTGACGCTGCCGTCGGCCGGGTCGGCCGCGAAGGCGCCCTCGAAGTCCCGGCTGCCGCGGTAGGCGTAGGCCGAGCCGTAGATCGTCGTCCTGTCCGCCCGCAGGCTGGTGACCGACGCCCCGGAGCCCCCGTTCCTGACGACCTGGTTGATCTTCCACGGCTGGGTGGCGCCGGTCCTGGCGTCGAGCGAACCCATCCCGTTGGCGTCCACGCCGTTCAGGGTGGTGAAGTTGCCGCCGACGACGACCCGCTTCTTGTCCGGCGTCGCCACGATCGCCGAGGTCGTGCCGTTGGCCACCGGCGCCCAGTCCCTGACCAGCGCGCCGGAGCTGGTGAGGGCGGCCAGGCGCGTACGGGGGTTGCCGTCGACGGTGGTGAACCAGCCGCCGACGTAGACCGTCTTGTCGAGCACGTGGACCGAGGTCACCTGCTGGTTGAAGACGGGGGCGGCGGGGCGCAACCGGCGCTTGGCGATGTCGAAGGCGGCGAAGCGGTTCCGGGTGACCGAGCCGACCTTGGTGAAGTCGCCGACCACGTAGAGCGTCTTGCGGTCGGAGGACAGGGCGAGCTGGCGGACGGTGCCGTTGAAGCTCGGCGCCCACGCGCGCATCGTGCCGGTGGAGAGGCTGTAGCCGATGAAGTTCTGGCGCTTGACCTCCTTCTTGCCGGGGGCCGCGCCGGCCGGACGCCCCTTGCTGAAGCTGCCTGCGGCGAACACGGTGCTGCCGGCGACGACCTGCGAGTAGACGACGCCGTTGATCTGCGCCGTCGGCAGCGGGTCGGTCGTCACCATGGCGGACGAGCGGTCCTCCACCGGCGCTGAGCCGGTGGCCGGGTCGGGTGCGGCGACGGCGGCCGGGGTCGCGAGGACCAGGCCGGTCGCCGTCAGCACGGCCGACACGAGCAGAGACACCGGAGCGAGGACGGCGCGTCGAGCGGTGCGGTTCACAGTGATCCCCGAGGTTGCGTGGCACCGCAGTCCTCGCGGTGGTCGCCTGCGACGACCTGCGCACTTTAACGGTCAGCACGCACCGCGAAAAATCTCTCGGCGTGCGTTCAGGTGCATCTCACCCGGCCAGCGGGGGCGATGGCCGGAGACGCGGAGCGGTCCGACGAGAGAAGATGGGGCCATGCGTTTCCTGCAGCCGCCTCCGGCCACGGACCTGACCTACAGCGACGTCTTCATGGTGCCGCGACGTTCCTCGCTCACCTCCCGGCTCGAGGTCGACCTGAGCTCGACCGACGGCCTGGGCACCACCCTGCCCCTCGTCGTCGCCAACATGACCGCGGTGTCCGGACGCCGGATGTCGGAGACCGTCGCCCGGCGCGGCGGCGTCGCGATCATCCCCCAGGACATCCCGGCCGAGGTCGTCGCGTCGGTGGTGCGCAAGGTCAAGGGCTCGCACACGGTCTTCGACACCCCCGTGACGGTGACGCCGTTCACCACCGTCGGCGAGGCGCTGTCGCTGCTGCCCAAGCGCGCGCACGGCCAGGTCGTCGTGGTCGACGAGGGGCGTCCGATCGGCACCGTGGGCGAGGCCGACACCGTCGGGGTCGACCGCTTCGCGCAGGTGCAGGACGTGATGAGCACCGACCTGGTGGTCGTGGGTGCCCAGACCTCGCCGCGCGACATCTTCGACGCGCTCGCCGCCTCCCACCTCGGGCTCGCGGTCGTGGTGGACGGCGACGGCCTGCTGCTCGGGGTGATGACCGCCCGCTCCGCACTGCGCTCGACGCTCTACCGGCCCGCGCTCGACCCGGACGGTTCGCTGATGATCGGCGCCGCCGTCGGCATCAACGGCGACGTCGCCGGTCGCGCGGAGTCGCTCCTGCAGGCCGGCATCGACGTGCTCGTGGTCGACACCGCCCACGGCCACCAGGACAAGATGCAGTCCGCGCTCAAGTCGGTGCGCGAGGTGCGCGACCGCCTCGCCGACGCCTCCGGACGCAGCGTGCCGCTGGTCGCGGGCAACGTGGTCTCCGCCGACGGCGTCGCCGACCTGGTGAGCGCCGGTGCCGACGTGGTCAAGGTCGGCGTGGGCCCGGGCGCGATGTGCACGACGCGGATGATGACGGGCGTCGGGCGGCCGCAGTTCAGTGCCGTCCTGGAGTGCGCCGCCGCCGCGCGCGACCTCGGCAAGTCGGTCTGGGCCGACGGCGGGGTGCGCTACCCGCGCGACGTCGCGCTGGCGCTGGCCGCCGGCGCGGGCAGCGTGATGATCGGCTCGTGGTTCGCGGGCACGTACGAGAGCACCGGCAACCTCATGGTCGACGCGCAGGGCCGGGCGTACAAGGAGTCGTACGGCATGGCCTCGGCCCGCGCCGTCCGGCTGCGGACCAAGGACGCGAGCGGCTTCGACCGCGCCCGCTCCGGGCTGTTCGAGGAGGGCATCTCGTCCTCGCGCATGTACCTCGACCCCGAGCGCCCCGGCGTCGAGGACCTCATCGACTCGATCGTCGCCGGGGTCCGCAGCTCGTGCACGTACGCCGGCGCGTCGACCCTCGAGGAGTTCCACGAGCTCGCCCTCGTCGGCGTCCAGTCCAGCTCCGGCTACGACGAGGGCCGCCCGCTCAGCACGTCCTGGTGACGGTTCGCTGCCCCGGGGCTCCCTGCCCCTCCCGTGGCTGCGGCGGCTGGGCTCCGTCGGTTTACCACGTTGACGTGGTGAACCGACCCTGACCGCGGCAAATTTGCTGGGCTGACGGTCGGTTTACCACGTTGACGTGGTAGTCCGACCCTGACCGCGGCAGATTCGCCATGAGTGACGGGTCGGTTTACCACGTTGACGTGGTAAACCGACCCTGACCGCAGCAAATTCGCTGGGCTGACGGTCGGATTACCACGTCAACGTGGTAAACCGACCAGCGCAGCAGGCAGGTGGCGGAGCGGCGGGTACGGGCCGGAGGGCGCGTACGGGCCGCGTCAGGTGATCGCGCTGGCGGCGCCGCGGACGCGGACGCCGGGTTCGCCGCGCTGGACGCTGACCTCGATGCGGCTGGGGCGGCCCATGTCGTCGCCCTGGAGGATGGTCAGGTCGGCGGTCGCGCCGATCTTGTGCAGCTCGCGCAGGTAGCCGCCGAAGGCCGCGGCGGCCGCGCCGGTGGCCGGGTCCTCGACGACGCCGCTGCCTGCGAAGGGGTTGCGCGCGTGGTAGAGCTTGCGGCTCTCCGGCCAGACCAGCAGGACGGTGATCAGGCCGTGCTCGCGCATCAGGGCGGCGAGGGCCTCGAAGTCGTAGTCGAGGGCGGCCAGGCGTGACCGCGTCCGTGTGACGAGCACGAGGTGCTCGGAACCGGCATTGGCCAGCGCCGGCGGGTAGTCGGTGTCGAGGTCGTCCCAGAGCCAGCCCAGGGCGTCGAGCACCGCCCCGACGAGCGCAGGGTCGGCCGCCTTCACCCGCGGGGAGACGCTCGTCAGCTCGGCGACGAGGCCGTGGTCGGTCCGCTCCGTGCTCACCGTGACCAGGCCGGCCGGGGTGTGGAACACGAGCTCCTCGGCGGGCCGCCGCTCGACCAGCGCGACGCCCGAGGCGATCGTCGCGTGCCCGCAGAAGGCGACCTCCTGCAGCGGTGCGAAGTAGCGGACGTCGTAGACGTTCGGCTCCTGCTCCCGCGGAAAGAGGAAGGCGGTCTCGGAGTAGCCGAGGTCGGCCGCGATCGACTGCATGGCCTGCTCGTCCAGCCCGGCGGCGTCGAGGACCACCCCCGCAGGGTTGCCCCCGCGGCCGTTCTCGCTGGTGAAGGCGGCGTAGCGCAGCACCTCGGTCGCCATGGCGCTCAATCTAGACCGGGGCCACCCGCAGGGACAGAGCGCGACCCGCCCCTGCCCCGCGCTCTCCGCCGGCCGGGCTCCGGCTGGTCAGGCCGTACGCGCGAGCTCCTCGAGCCGGGCCAGCCCCGGGGGCACCGCCGCGGCCAACCGGGCCTGCACCGCGGCGAGCTCCGGCGTACGCGGGTGGTCGGGCGCGACGCGCGACGGGTTGAGCGCGACCCGGTCCGCCCACGCCTTGACGTCCGGCTCGGCGCCGAAGGCGGCGGCCGCCCGGAACCCCAGCACGTTCATCCGCGCCCAGTCGGTCAACGAGTTGCCGAACACCGACGGCGGGCACAGCCGGTTCTTCTCCTCGTCGTCCTCGCGGGTTGCCTCCACGTAGCCGATCAGCGCCGCGCCGAAGCAGGGGAACCCGGCCCGTACGGGCTGCACCGTGATCAGCGAACCGTCACCGTCGCGCCGCCACACCGGCACCCGCGGCGGCTGCCGCAGGCCGTCGGCCGCACAGTTGACGACGAGGGCGTCGCCGGCGAGGGCGACCGAACCCTCGTCCAGCTCCAGCCGGTCGCGCCGGGCGACCCGGACCCGCCCCAGCCGGACGACGTCGGTGACGCTGCGCAGCAGGTCGAGCTCCCAGCGCCCCAGCGTCGGGGCCTTGGCCATGGTCGGCGTCACGCCACGGTCGACCCGCATCATGATCCCGGCGTCCTCGAGGCCCGCGAACAGCGCCGTCAGGTCGGGCGCGGCCGCCGCGACCTGCATCATGTCGGCGACCATGCCCAGGTAGACGACGGGGTCGGGCTGGATGTTGGCCCGGTCGAGCATCCAGGGCTCGCGGGGGCGGACCCAGCGGATCGCGTCCGGGTCGACCCCGTGGCCCAGCAGCCACACGATGCTGTCCGTGGCCGTCTTGCCCGAGCCGACGACGACGTACTCGCTCGCCGGGCCGGCGTCGGGCAGCGCGTTCACGGGCACGACCCGGGCCCCGTCGACGGTGAAGCGGGGCGGGGTCTCGGCGGGGATCTCCGGGGCGACGTACCGCGCGTCGACGACGCGGCAGCGCTCGGGGACGCCGAACCGCTCCCCCGTCTCCCGCGACACGAACGTGCGGTCGTCGAGGTAGTCGCAGCCGGTGAAGAGCTCGACGCGTCCCGGACCGACCATGCGCCGCTCCAGGACGTCCGCGTAGTAGTCGAGGATCGCGGGCTGGCCGGCGCGCTCGTGCAGGCCGGCCTCGGGGCCCTCGGTCTGCACGCGGCCGCCACCGAGCAGCGTCGAGGCGACGCCGTAGAAGGTCGAGGACTGGTGGAGCCGGACGAACGGGTACGCGTGGCGCCAGTGCCCGCCGACGCCGTCACGACGGTCCACCATCGCGACCCGGGCGTCGGAGTGGTCGATCAGCGCGTCGGTGAAGGCCATCCCGGCGGCGCCGGCGCCGACCACCAGGTGGTCGACGTCGAGGATCCGGGTCACGGGGTCCACGGGGTCCACGGGGTCGAACGTCGCGTGGTCGCGTCGCCGGCTCAGGCCGTGGCGAAACGCGCGGCCGAGCGCGCCCGCGCCTTGGCCGCCTCCTCGTCGCGGTTCTTGGGCGGCGCGCTGCTGACCAGGGCCTCGAGGAGGTGCTCGGTGGCGTGCGCGATGTCGTGCACCGCGCGCTCGAACGCCGCCTCGTTGGCCTTCGACGGCTTGGACGTCCCGGCGATCTTGCGGACGTACTGCAGCGCGGCGTCGTGCACCTCGGTCGAGGTCGCCGGCGGCGCGAAGTTGTTCAGCGGGCGGATGTTGCGGCACATGGGCACCATCCTTCCTCGCGGCGCCGACGGGCGGAAGAGCCGCTGCGTACGCTCGGCGTCCATGAGCGTGCGGGAGCTCGTCGTGCTCGGCACGTCGTCGCAGGTGCCGACCCGGACCCGGTCGCACCAGGCGGCGGTGCTGCGGTGGGACGACGAGGTCGTCCTCTTCGACCCGGGCGAGGGGACGCAGCGCCAGCTCACGCACGCCGGGGTCGCGGCCGCCTCGATCTCGCGGATCTGCGTCACGCACCTGCACGGGGACCACTGCCTCGGGCTGCCCGGCGTCCTGCAGCGCATCGCGCTCGACGGGCGCCGCGAGCCCGTCGACCTCTACTTCCCCGCCGCCGGACAGCGGTTCGTCGACCGGCTCCGCACCTCGACCGAGTCCGGCCCCGGACCCGAGGTGCGCGAGCACCCGGTCGACGCCGACGGCGTGGTCGACACCTGGCCCGGGCTCGTCCTGTCCGCCCGGGCGCTCGACCACCGCGTGCCCGCGTACGGCTGGCGCCTGGTCGAGCCCGACGGTCGGCGCGTGCTGCGCGACCGGCTCGACGCGACCGGTCTGTCCGGACCCGACGTCGGTCGGCTCCTGCGCGACGGCGAGGTCGTCGTCGACGGCCGGGCCGTCCGGGCCGACGACGTGACCGTGCCGCGCCGCGGCCAGGTCTTCGCGTTCGTCATGGACACGCGCCGGTGCGCGGCCGCCGTGGAGCTCTGCCGCGACGCCGACCTCGCCGTCGTCGAGTCGACCTACCTGCGTACGGAGGCCGCGCTGGCGCAGGACTACGCCCACCTGACCGCCGCCGACGCGGCGCGGATCGCGGCCGGGGCGGGCGTACGACGGCTCGTCCTCACCCACTACTCGTCGCGGCACCCGGACGAGGAGGTGTTCGCCGACGAGGCCCGCGAGGTCGCCCCCGGTCTCGACGTGGTCGCGGCGAAGGACCTGGACCGCATCGAGGTCCCGCGCCGCGCCACGTCCGCACCCTCCGGTCACCGGGGGATCTGACCGGCGTCCTCGACCTCGCGGCACGCGTCCCGGCCGGCACGGTCGGCACGGTCGGCACGGTCGGCCGACCGTCGTGCTCGCGGAGCTCGCGGACGTACGGCACGGGTCGGTCGGGTCGGGCGAGAACCTTCCAGGGCGCGCTGCCGACCCCGCGCGCCGCGACGCCGACGAACGGCGACGCCACCGGAGCGCCGACGGATGATCATCGGCGAACCGGTGGCGCCACCAGTCGAGAGGTCAGCAGGACTGCTCGCGCCCGGCCGGGGCGCGAACAACAGTGATCAGTGCGCGTGGTCCCCGCGGTAGTACTCGAAGACCAGGCCCATCAGGGTGACCGTGCCGAAGGCGAAGCCCAGGATCATCAGCCACCAGCCGAAGACCGGCCCGAGGACGACGAACGTGAACGACACCGCGACGAACAGCGGCCACTTGCTCTGCGGGGGGAAGAAGCCGAGCTCACCGGCACCCTCCGCGATCTCGCCCGCCTTCTTGTCCTCCGGGCGGGGGTCGATCCGGCGTGCGATCAGGCCCAGGTAGAGGGCGATCATCAGCACGAGGAAGAACGTCAGCGTCAGCGCAGCGGTCCCGGTGGGATCGTTGCTCATGAGCCAGTAGATCGGCGTGATGGCGGCGACGAACACCGTCAGGGCCACGAAGACCCAGGTCTCAGCCTTCATTCCTGCGTCAGCCCCTGTCCCTCTGGTCGTCCGGCGCGGCCGGTGACTGGTTCGGGTGGTCCTCGTCGTACACCGCGACCGGGTCGTCGGAACGACCGTCGACCCGAGCGGCCAGCTCGGCCGGACGACCGGTGTCGTCCGCCGCGTCGACCAGCGTGTCACGCAGCTCGCCGTCGAAGCCGTTGTACTCGCTCAGCGCGACCTCGGGGTGGTGCAGGTCGAACGCGGGAGCCTCCGAACGGATCCGCGGGATCGAGGTGAAGTTGTGCCGCGGCGGCGGGCAGCTCGTCGCCCACTCCAACGACCGACCCCAACCCCACGGGTCATCCACACCCACCCGCGGGTTGTTGCGCGACTTCCACACGTTGTACACGAACGGCAACATCGACGCCCCCAACAAGAACGCCCCCGCCGAGGAGATCTGGTTCAACACCGTGAACCCCTCGTTCGGCAGATAATCGGCATACCGGCGCGGCATCCCCTCCACACCCAACCAGTGCTGCACCAAAAACGTCGCCTGGAAGCCGATGAACAACAACCAGAAGTGCACCTTGCCCAACCGCTCGTCCAACATGTAGCCCGTGAACTTCGGCCACCAAAAGTAGAACCCCGCAAACATCGCGAACACCACCGTGCCGAACACCACGTAGTGGAAGTGCGCCACCACGAAGTAGGAGTCAGACAACGCGAAGTCCAACGGCGGACTCGCCAGCACCACACCGGTCAGACCACCGAACAAGAACGTCACCAAAAAACCGACCGTCCACAACATCGGCGTGCGCATCGCGATGTTGCCGCCCCACATCGTGCCGATCCAGTTGAAGAACTTCACCCCCGTCGGCACCGCGATCAAAAACGTCATGAAGCTGAAGAACGGCAGGTTCACCGCACCCGTCACGTACATGTGGTGCGCCCACACCGCCACCGACAACGCCGCGATGCTCAACGTCGCCCCGACCAGCCCCACATAACCGAAGATCGGCTTGCGGCTGAACACCGGCAGAGATCTCGGTGATGATGCCGAAGAACGGCAACGCGATGATGTACACCTCAGGATGGCCGAAGAACCAGAACAGGTGCTGCCACAAGATCGGACCACCGTTGCCCGCGTCGAACACGTGCGCACCCAGCTTGCGGTCCGCCTCCAACACCAGCAACGCCGCCGCCAGGATCGGGAACGCGATCAACACCAAGATGCTCGTGACCAAGATGTTCCACGTGAAGATCGGCATCCGGAACATCGTCATCCCCGGTGCGCGCATCGTCAGGATCGTGGTGATGAAGTTCACCGCACCCAAGATCGTGCCCAGACCCGCCATGTAGAGACCCATGATCCACAAGTCCCCACCCACACCCGGCGAGTTCACCGCATCCGACAACGGCGCGTACGCGAACCAGCCAAAGCTCGCCGGCCCCGACGGCGACAAGAACCCCGACACCGTCACCAGACCACCGAACAAGAACAACCAGTAGCTCAACATGTTCAACCGCGGGAACGCCACATCCGGGCTCCCGATCTGCAACGGCATGATCGCATTCGCAAACCCCGCGAACAACGGCGTCGCGAACAACAACAACATGATCGTGCCGTGCATCGTGAAGAACTGGTTGTACGTCTCATAGCTCATGTACTGCAAACCAGGAAACGCCAGCTCCGCACGGATCCCCAACGCCAAGATCCCACCGAAGAAGAAGAACAACATCGTCGTCACGAAATAGAGATTCCCGATCACCTTGTGATCGGTCGTCACCATCCACTTCCACGAGATCGTCCCCAGCTGCCGCGTGGGCAGCGCGACCTCGGTCGCCGTACGCTGCAGCGTCGTCATCGCGAGCCTCCCTGCACGCCGGCCGGAGCCTGGCCGTCACTGGTGTCCGGGTTGGACGTGTTCCCCGGCTCGCCGACCGGGTTGGGGATCGCGGCGCCCTTGACCTGACCGGTCTGGCCGCGGTCGGCCAGCATCTTGAGGTGGGCCTCGTACTCGGCCTGGCTCACGATGTGCACCTGGAAGAGCATCGCCGAGTGGTAGGTGCCGCAGAGCTCGGCGCACTTGCCGCGGTACACGCCCTCACGGTTGGGGGTGACGGTGAAGTGGTTGTCGCGCCCCGGGATGACGTCCATCTTCTCGTAGAACGCCGGCACCCAGAAGGAGTGGTTGACGTCGGGCGAGGAGAGGTTGAACCGGACCGTCTTGTCGACCGGGAGGTAGAGCGTCGGGTTCACGTTGATCGTGCCGGACTCCCACACGTCGGTCCCGACGCTGGGGATGTCGGCCGACTCGTAGTTGAAGCTCCAGGACCACTTCTGACCGACGACGTCGACCGTGACGTCGGGGTCCGGGTTCTTCTGGACCGTGTCCTGGGCGAGGATCGTGTAGTAGAACAGCACGCCGATCACGACGAACGGCGCCACCGTGTAGAAGATCTCCATCGGCAGGTTGTAGCGGTTCTGCCGGGGCATCTCGTTGTGGTTGGTCTTGTAGCGCAGCGCCGCCCAGCCGATCAGCCCCCACACCGCGATGCCGATGCTGCCCGCGGCGATCCAGGTCCCGATCCAGAGGTTGCCGATCGCCGGCGCCTGGTCGGTGGCGGCCACCGGCAGCCCGAGCCTCTTCAGCTCACCCGTCGTCTCGGCCGAGCACCCGGCCAGCAGCGTGAGGGCGACCCCGCACAGCGCCAGCGTGGCGCGGAGACCGACCCGTCGCACCCGTTGCCTGGTCACACCCACCTGTGCCTCTCATCGGGCCGTGCCCGCCAGGCGGACCGCGGCCTCGTCACTCGTTGGTCTTGCGTACGCCCCCCGGCGGGACCACCCACCGGAAGGGCCTGTGACGCAGGTGCTTGGTGAGCCGCCTGCGGCAGGGTTCGTGCTGCCTCACACTAACGCAGGAGACCGACACCCCTCAGCGCCGCCCGGGCGTATCTTTCCCGTGTGGCCGAGGCTCTCGCACCGGTGTTCCTCGACTCTTCTTCGGGCGAGCCGGTCCTGCCGGAGGCGCGTTCGGCGTGGGAGATCGCGGCGACCTCGGGGTGGGGCGATCCCCGCCGGCTGCACCGCCCCGGCCGGCTGGCCGCGCAGGCGCTGGACTCGGTCCGGGAGCGTGTCGCCGCTCACGTCGGCGCACGGCCCGACGAGGTCGTGGTCACCGGTCCGCTCGCCCAGACGGCCCAGGCCGCGGTCGCGGGGCTGGTCCTCGGGCGGCGTCGGGTGGGGACGACCGTCGTGACCTCCAGCGTCGAGCACTCGGCCGTGCTCGCCGCCGCCGGCGCCGGCGCGGACGCCCTGCCCGTCGGGGTCGACCGCCTCGGCCGCCTCGACCTGGACGCCTGGACCGAGGCCGTCGCCCGTCCGGGTGTCGCCCTCGCGTGCCTGCAGGTGGCGAACCACGAGGTCGGGACCATCCAGCCGTACGCGCAGGCCGCCACGGCCTGCCGCGCCGCCGGGGTTCCCCTCGTCCTGGACGCGACCACGGCGCTCGGACGCCTCGACACGACCGACCTCGGCCCCTGGTCGGTGCTGCTCGGCTGGGCGGGCGCCTTCGGCGGCCCGTCCTCGGTGGGCTTCATGGTGGTCCGCCGCGGGACGCGGTGGCGGGCGCCGTACCCCGCCGACGACCACCAGCAGGGCCGCTGGCCGGGCGTGGTCGACGTCGCCGCCGCCTGGTCGGCGGCCGCGGCCCTGGACGCCGTCGTGGCGGACCGGGACGTGGTCGGGCCCCGTCAGCGGGAGCTGGTCGACCGCCTCCGCGCCGGCGTGGCCGAGCGCGTGGCCGACGTCGACCTCGCGGGCGACCCCGTCGCGCGGGTCCCCCACCTGCTGACCTTCTCCGCCCTCTACGTCGACGGCGAGGCCCTGACGCTGGAGCTGGACCGGGCGGGCTTCGCCGTGGCCAGCGGCTCGGCCTGCAGCGCCGGCAGCGAGCACCCGTCGCACGTCCTGGCCGCCATGGGCGCGCTCACCCACGGCAACGTGAGGGTCGGCCTCACCCGCACGACGACCCACGCCCAGGTGGACGCCTTCCTCGACGTCCTGCCCGGCGTGGTCACCGAGATCCGCAGCCGGCTGGGCCTGGGATGAGCGGCACCGACGCGGTGGCGCTCACGCTCGACTGCACCGGTCTGCGCTGCCCACGCCCGATCATCGAGATCGCCCGCCGCATCGGCGAGGTCGGGGTCGGGGCCCTCGTCGAGCTGATCGCCGACGACCCCGCCGCCGAGCCCGACATCGCCGCCTGGTGCCGCATGCGCGCCCACGAGCTGGTGGCCTCGGAGCCACCCCGCTTCCTGGTGCGCCGCGCGACCTGACGACCGGGACCTCGAGACCCGCAGCACAGGGGCGCGTTCGCGCGGAGCGAGCACCGTGGACACCGTGGACACCGCGGACACCGCGGACACCGCGGACACAGCACGACGCCCTGCCCCCGGACTCGGTGGGGGCAGGGCGTCGGCGTCGTGGGACCTGTCAGGCGGTGCGGCTCAGTGGAAGCTGTCGCCGCAGGCGCAGGAGCCGGTCGCGTTGGGGTTGTCGATCGTGAAGCCCTGCTTCTCGATCGTGTCCACGAAGTCGATCGTGGCCCCCATCAGGTACGGCGCGCTCATCCGGTCGGTGACGACACCGACGCCGCCGAAGTCCTTGCGGACGTCGCCGTCGAGCTGACGCTCGTCGAAGAAGAGCTGGTAGCGCAGGCCCGAGCAGCCACCGGGCTGCACGGCGACGCGGAGCGCCAGGTCGTCGCGGCCCTCGGACTCGAGGAGGGCCTTCACCTTGCCGGCGGCCTCGTCGGTGAGGAGGACGCCGTCGGCGACCGGTGCGCTGGTGATGTCGATGTTGGTGGTGGCGGTCATGAGGTCTCCCCTCGTCGGCCCGGATGCTGCTGCTCGGGTAGCGCAACCCGTCCGAGGCGGATCGTGTTCCCGGGCTCCATGGTAGGTCCCACGGCGGCGAGGGCCCAAGCGGTCGGTGAGGACAGTGTCGGGCGTCACCAGCGCCAGGTGCGGCCGACCCGGCGCGCGGTCGCCGCCAGCTCGTCCGCCGCGACCGTCCCGCCCGGCGCGTCGGCGCTCGACTCGTGCACGGCGTACGCGGCCTCGACGCCCATGGTCCGCATCTCCCGGGCGCCGATGAGGACCTCGCCGGCCACGACGACGCAGGGGGCGAGGAGCCGCGAGGCGAGCGCGGCCGCCGCCGCGACCACGCCGCCGCCCCGGTGGGCGAAGTCGAAGACCGAGCAGCCCGTGACCACCAGGTCGACCGGGCCGGACACGCCGCCGAGGGCCAGCTCCGGTCCGCTGGTCAGGCGTCCGCCGAGCGCGAGGACGGCGAGTGCGGTGCCGCCGCAGGCACCCGCCCCGGGCACGGCGGCGAGGCCGGGCCCGGCGAGCTCGGCGAGCCGCTGGAGGGCCGCGTCGGCGGCGAGCAGCGGTTCGGCGTCCTCCGCGGCGGCACGGCCGCGGACCGAGGTGATGCCCCGCAGGCCGAGGAGCACGCTCGCGCGCTGCGCGGCGGGGACCACCCCGACCAGGTCCAGACCCGCGAGCCGCTCGCGGGGGCCGGCGAGGTCGAGCCGGCGCAGCCCGGCCAGCCCGGACACCCCCGCCCCGAGGTCGACGTCGGCGCGGGCGCCGAGCCCGGCGAGCAGGCCGGCCCCGCCGTCGTGGACGTCGTCGCTGACGAGGTCCACGAGCAGCGCGCCCGAGCCGGGCACGAGGTCGGCGACGACGTCGGCCACCAGGCGGCCCAGCGGGAGCGAGCTGGCCGCGTACGGGACCGGGCCCTCCCCCGGGCCCGCGCCGGGCAGGCCGACCGCGGTGCCCGTCGGGCTCTCGGCCCGGACCCCGACGCGGCCTGCGACCACGACGGGCTCCTCGGCGACGCCCCAGCGGTCGGCGACGGCGCCGACGAACCCGTTCCCGGCCTCGCCCACGGCCACGACCGCGGTCCGCTGCCCCGGCCAGCCCTCCACGAGGCAGCGCCCGGCCTCGGCCGAGGAGAGGCCGCCGACGGCGTCGGGGCACACGAGCACGCGCACCGCTGCATCCTGCCAGCGCCGGGCGCATCCGGCCGCGCACGTGACGGAGCAGACGTCGCCCGAGCGGGCCGGTGCCCGGCTCACAGGTAGAATTAAGCCGTGACGACGACGCCCGCACCGACCCGTACGCCGCTGTCGCTGTTCGTGCTCGGGCAGGGGTCCGACCCGCGCTCCGAGCGCGGCGTCGAGTGCCCCGGCGACCTGCCCCCGGCGTCCGACCCGGCGCTGGTCGAGCGGGCCCGCCGCGCCAAGGCGGCGCTCGGCGAGCGGGTCTTCGTGCTCGGTCACCACTACCAGCGCGACGAGGTCATCCAGTTCGCCGACGTGACCGGCGACTCGTTCAAGCTCGCCCGCGAGGCGGCGGCCCGGCCGGAGGCCGAGTTCATCGTCTTCTGCGGCGTGCACTTCATGGCCGAGTCCGCCGACATCCTCACCAGCGCCGAGCAGAAGGTCGTGCTGCCCGACCTGGCGGCCGGCTGCTCGATGGCCGACATGGCCCGGCTCGCGCAGGTCGAGGACTGCTGGGACACCCTCGCCGACGCGGGTGTCGCCGATGTCACCGTGCCCGTCACCTACATGAACTCCTCCGCCGACATCAAGGCCTTCTGCGGCCGCGAGGGCGGCGTGGTCTGCACCTCCTCCAACGCCAAGAAGGTCCTCGAGTGGGCCTTCGCCCGCGGGGAGAAGGTGCTGTTCCTGCCCGACCAGCACCTCGGCCGCAACACCGCCGTGCTCCAGCTGGGCATCGGGCTCGACGAGTGCGTGCTCTACGACCCGCACCAGGTCGACGGCGGGCTGACCGCCGAGCAGCTGCACGCCGCGAAGGTGATCCTGTGGAAGGGCCACTGCTCGGTGCACGGCCGGTTCACCCCGGACGCGGTGACCGAGGTCCGTACGCGGGTGCCCGGCGTCAAGGTCATCGTGCACCCCGAGTGCCAGCACGAGGTCGTGCTGATGGCCGACGAGGTCGGCTCGACGGAGCACATCATCAAGGCGGTCGAGTCCGCCCCGCCCGGCACCCGGTGGGCGGTCGGCACCGAGCTCAACCTCGTGCAGCGTCTCGCGAAGGCGCACCCCGAGCAGGAGATCTCCTTCCTCGAGGAGCACGTCTGCTACTGCTCGACGATGAACCGCATCGACCTCCCGCACCTGGTCTGGGCCCTGGAGAACCTGGTCGAGGGCCACGTCGTCAACCAGGTGACGGTCGACGCCGACACCGAGCACCACGCCAAGCTCGCCCTGCAGCGCATGCTCGACCTGCCCGGTGAGACGGCCAAGGACTGACCTCGCCCTCGTCACCCGTCGACGCACCGATGCCCCGCCCCGGGGTCTCCGGGCGGGGCATCGGGGTCGTCCGTGACCGTCGAACGGCCGGGTGCGGCTCAGCCGGGGATCAGGCCCTCGGAGGAGTCGGCGAGCAGGGCCTCGACCTCGGCGAGGCTGGAGTCCACGTCGGGCAGGATCAGGTCGGAGTCGGCGAGCTGGTCGTCGGGGACCAGGGTCCCCACCGAGCGCACCTCGTCCAGGAGCTCCGAGAGCGCCAGCGTGAGCTGGGCCTGGTCGCGCTGCGCGACGGCCTTCTCGACGCGGTCGTCGAGGGTGTTGAGGCCGGCGACGGCGTCGTCCCCGACCTCCCACTGGCCCTCGCCGAGGATGCGGACGATCATCGGAGGTCCCCCGCGTTCGGCTGCTGGTACGGAGCCTGCTGACCGCCCTGCAGGTCGCGCTCGACGTCCTCGAGCGACCGCGCCTGCGCCGGGGCCTGCTGCGTGGGCTGCGACGAGAGGGCCGGCGTCTGCGCACCGCCGATCGCCTGGGTGCCGGCGCCGGGACCCTGGCCGATCGAGGCCTTCATCCGGCTGAGCTCGTTCTCGACGTCGGAGGTCGAGGCGAGCTGCTCGAGCTCGAGGGTGATGTCGTCCTTGCTCGTGCCCGTCGGGTCGTCCAGCGCGCCGCTGGCGAGCAGCTCGTCGATCGCGCCGGCCCGGGCCTGCAGCTGAGCCGTCTTGTCCTCGGCCCGCTGGACCGCCAGGCCGACGTCGCCCATCTCCTCGCTGATGCCGGAGAAGGCCTCGCCGATGCGCGTCTGCGCCTCGGCCGCGGAGTACGTGGCCTTGATCGTCTCCTTCTTGGTGCGGAAGGCGTCGACCTTGGCCTGCAACCGCTGGCTGGCCCGGACGAGCTTCTCCTCCTCGCCCTGGAGCTGCGCGTGCTGCGCCTGGAGGTCGGTCAGCTGCTGCTGGATCCCCGAACGCCGCGTCAGCGCCTCGCGGGCCAGGTCCTCACGTCCGACCTCGAGCGCCTTCTGCGCCTGCTGGGTCAGCTTGTCGGCCTGGGTGGAGAGGCCGTTGGCCTGCAGCTCGATGCGCTTGCGGCTCGTGGCGACGTCCGCCACGCCGCGGCGCACCTTCTGCAGGAGCTCGAGCTGGCGCTGGTAGGAGTAGTCCAGCGTCTGCCGCGGGTCTTCGTACTTGTCCAAGGTCTTGTCCGCCTTGGCGCGGAAGATCAGGGACATGCGCTGAAAAAGGCCGGCCATGTGGTCTCGGTGGTCCTTCCTGGGCCGAGGAGCGGGGCGGGCCTCGTGGGAGGTGGCTCCGGCAAGGTGGGTCGCCCCCGCGTGTGACAGGCCACCACCGTATCTCCGTCGGGAAAGCCCGTGACGAGGTGGCGGGGTCGGGGTTTCGGTTTCCAGGGTCCCGCCTGGGATGATCCAGGGGTCGAGACGCCGAGGTCCGGTGCTGCACCAGTCCAGCAGCCCGCGGCCGGCACGAGGTACGAGGAGCACGAGGCAGCAGTGGCACTCTTCCGTCGCAGCACGACCACGGAGCCCGAGCCGGCACCCGCCCCGGAGGTCCGCGACCCGTCCGGGCGCAAGTCCGGCCCGACGCCGAGCCGCAAGGAGGCCGAGGCGCTCCGCCGGCAGCGCGTCACGCAGACGTACAGCAAGCGCGAGGCCCGGCAGCTGGCCTCCCGGCAGAACCGCTCCGAGCGGATGAAGGCGCTGGCCGCCCGGGACAACACGCCGGAGAAGGCGCTGATGCGCGACTACGTGGACCACCGCTTCAGCATCGGCGAGATCCTGCTGCCCGCGCTGGTGCTGATCCTCGCGACGAGCTTCTTGAACACGATCTTCCCGCGCGCGGCCGTCTTCGGCACGGTCGTCATGTACGTCTACGTCCTGGCCGTGCTCGTCGACCTCTTCCTCATGTGGCGCGGCTTCAAGAAGGTGCTGGCCCAGCGCCTGCCCGGCGCCTCGACCCGCGGGCTCGCCTTCTACGGCGCCAACCGGGCCATCCAGATCCGCCGCTTCCGCATCCCCTCGCCCCGCATCAGGCGCGGCGAGAAGTACTGAGCGCCGCCGCTGCGGGCGGGAGGACGACGTGACGAACGAGTGGCACTGGGTCGCCGAGCAGAGCGGCGCGGGCCGTTCCGCCGTCGCCCGCCCGGTCGGCCCCGAGGGCTTCCCCACCCAGGGCGAGGCCGAGAGCTGGCTCGGTGAGACCTACCCCGACCTGCTGGCCGGCGGCGTCCGCGCCGTGAGCCTGCACCAGGGCGGCCGCACGGTCTACGGCCCGATGAGCCTGGAGGCCGACGCCGGCTGACCCGGCCGGCCCGCCGGACCCCGGCTGCTGCCGGGCCGGGCTGCGTAGGGTCGGGCTGCGTAGGGTCGGGCCCGTGCCGGTCCCCGACTTCGTCCTCGCGCTGCGCCGCCGGGTCGGCCACGCGCGGCTGCCGCTGACCGGGGTCTGCGCCGTGGTCGTGCGCACCGACCGCGGTGGTCCGGAGGTCCTCTACGGCCGCCGCTCCGACAACGGTCGGTGGTCCCTGCCGTCGGGGATCGTGGAGCCGCAGGAGCAGCCGGCGACCAGCGTCGTGCGCGAGGTCTGGGAGGAGCTGCGCGTCGAGGTCGAGCCCGAGCGGCTCGCCCTGGTGACCAGCGACCCCGACGTCGGCTACCCGAACGGTGACGTCTGCCAGTACGTCAGCCTCACCTTCCGGTGCCGCCACGTCTCCGGCGAGGGCGAGCTGGGCGACGACGAGACCCTCGAGGTGGCGTGGCGGGCGGCCGACGACCCGCCCGACGACCTCGACTCGGTCCAGCGCCGCCGGCTGGCCGTCGCCCTGACCGACCAGGCCGCCTGCGTCTTCGACCGGTAACCGCTAGGAGACGCCGTCCGGACGGCGGCGGCGCAGGTCGGCGACCAGCAGCGCGCCGCCGAAGCCGGCGACGACGAGACCGACGCCGGCGACGACCGGCTGGGCGCTGCGCCGCGTGGCCAGGCGCTGCTCGTAGGTCTGGCCCTGCGACCCGTCGGCCTTCACGCAGACCGAGCCCGGCGTCATGACCTCGCCCCGGCAGCGGATCTGCGGTGAGCCGCCCAGCGTCACCGCGTACGCCACCGCGACGAGCCCCGCGACGAGCAGCACGAGGTGGGCGAGCCGGGTGCGCAGCCGGGTGCTCACGCGGGCACCGGACCGACGGGCGCGCTCACCGGACGTGGGACGGCACGAACGGGGGCTTGACGACGCGGAACGCCTCGCGCCGGGAGCGCACGTCGACGGTCACCTCGGCGTCGGGGCCCACGGCCGCGTCGAGGAGCGCGAGCGCGACGCCGGTGCGCAGCGTCGGCGAGAACGTGCCCGACGTGACGGTCCCGACCTCGGTGCCCCCGCCGTCGCGCACGACCATGCCGGGGCGCGGGATGCCGCGGCCCTCGGCCCGCAGGCCCCGCAGCAGCCGTGTCGGGCCGGCCTCCTTCTCGGCGCGCAGCGCGTCCGCGCCCACGAAGGTCGGCTTGGACCACCCGACGGCCCAGCCGACGCGGGCCTGCAGCGGGGTGATCGCGGGCGACAGGTCCTGGCCGTGCAGGGGGTAGCCCATCTCGGTGCGGAGCGTGTCGCGGGCGCCGAGCCCGGCCGGGCGCAGGCCGTACGGCTCCCCCGCGGCCACCAGCGCGTCCCAGACGGCGAGCGCCCCCGTGGCGGGGACGACGAGCTCGTAGCCCCGCTCGCCGGTGTAGCCGGTCCGGCAGACGATGAGCGGCGTCTGGTCGAGCAGGACGCGCGCGAAGGCCATGTAGTCCAGCTCGACGGGCACGCCGGCCGCGGCCAGCACCTCGTCGGCCCGCGGTCCCTGCAGGGCCAGCACCGCCTGCTCGTGGTGGAGGTCGACGACCTGGACCCCGTCCGGGGCTCCCACGTGGAGGGCGGCCACGACCGCGGCGGCGTTCGCGGCGTTGGGCACGAGGAGGACCTCGTCGGAGCCGGTGACGTAGGCGATCAGGTCGTCCACCACGCCGCCGTCGGGGTTGCAGAGCAACGTGTACTGCGCCTGGCCCGGACCGATGCGGTGCAGGTCGCCGGTCAGCACGGAGTTGGCGTGCTCCAGGGCCCCGGTGCCGACCACGCCGACCTTGCCGAGGTGGCTGACGTCGAAGAGACCGACGGCCTCGCGCACCGCCGTGTGCTCGGCCACGACGCCGCCGCCGGCGTACTCGAGCGGCATCGACCAGCCGCCGAACGGCGCGAGCTTGGCCCCGGCAGCGAGGTGGCGCTCGTGCAACGGGGAGGTGCTCAGCGCAGGGGGCCGCACCCGGCCGTTCTCGTCCTCGGCGCCCACCGCTCCTCCTCGACCACGTCGTGCGGGCCGCCGGTGCGGGTCCCGTCCGACGGCGAACCTACCCCCCGCCGAGCGCCCCCGACCCGGTCGGCCCCGGGCGCGCGCGCACGCCCGAGAGCCCCCAGCGCCCGGCCGGCCCCGCACTAACCTGACGAGCATGCCGACTCCTCCGCTGCCCACGCTCGCCCTCGCCACCTCCCTGCCGCGCGGTCCGGTCGTGCTCGTCGTCGGCCTGGGCGCGACGGGCGTCCAGGGCGTGCCCGCGGCGGTCGACAAGGCGTACGCGAAGAGCTACGGCACCGACGTGGCCACGATCGCCGCCTCGGTCGGCGCGACGGCCAAGGCCGGCCGCACCCGCACGCTCCCGCCCGCCGGCGACGTCCGCGTGGTCGTCGTGGGCCTCGGCGAGCCGGGCGACGACGAGGCGGCGGCTGCCGCGCTGCGCGACGCCGCGGCCACGGCCGTGCGCTACGCCGGCGGGCTCGCCGAGGGCAGCGAGCCGGAGGGCAGGGGGCGCGCCGCGAACCCGCTCTCGGTCGTCGTCGCGCTGGGCACGCAGACCGCGGCGGCCACCCTGGCCGTCGCGACGGGCGCGCTGCTCGGCACGTACGCCTACGCGGGGGTCGGTGCGCGGTCGTCGCGGTCGCCGGCGGTGGAGAAGGTCACGGTGCTGCACGACGGGCCGGCCCGCACGGCGGAGGGCGACGACGTGGCCGAGGTCGCGACGGTGCTCGCCGGCGCGGTGCTCGCCGCCCGCGAGTGGGTCAACATCCCGGCGAACCTGCTCTACCCCGCCTCCTTCGCCGACGAGGTGCAGACCCTGGTCAAGGGGACCCGGATCAGCTGCGAGGTGCTGGACGAGCGTGAGCTCGAGGCGCAGGGCTACGGCGGCCTGATGGCGGTCGGCGGCGGTTCGGCGCGCCCCCCGCGCCTGGTGCGGCTCAGCTACCGCCCGCGCGGCGCTCGGACGCACCTCGCGCTCGTGGGCAAGGGCATCACCTTCGACACCGGCGGGCTGAACCTCAAGCCCGGCGACAGCATGTACACGATGAAGTGCGACATGGCCGGCGCCGCCGCCGTGCTCGCCGCCACCTGGGCGATCGCCCGCCTCGGTCTCAAGGTCATGGTGACGGCGTACGGGGCGCTCGCGGAGAACATGCCGTCCGGCTCGGCCTACCGGCCCTCGGACGTGCTCACCGTCTACGGCGGCACCACGGTCGAGAACGGCAACTCCGACGCCGAGGGCCGCATCGTCATGGCCGACGCCCTGGCCCGCAGCAACGCCGACTCCCCCGACCTGGTGGTCGACGTGGCCACGCTGACCGGCGCGGCCGTCGTGGCGCTGGGCGACCGGACCGCGGCGGTGATGGCCACCGACGACCCCACGGCCCGCCGCGTGCTCGACGCCGCGCAGGCCGCCGGGGAGTCGTTCTGGCAGCTGCCCATCCCGGCGGAGACGCGCGGCAAGCTCGACTCCTCGGTGGCCGACCTGCGCTCGACGGGTGGCAGCGACCGGTCCGGAGGCGCGCTGGTGGCCGCGGCGTTCCTGCGTGAGTTCGTCGACGCTCCGACGCCGTGGGCGCACCTCGACATCGCCGGCCCGGCCTTCCGGACCGGGGGACCCGAGGGTGCGCTCAGCACCGGCGGCACGGGCGTGGGGGTGACGACGCTGGTCGCGCTCGCGCGGTCCCTCGCGGGCTGAGCCCGGACCAGCGCGGCTGCCGTGCGGGAGTCGCCCCCGGCTCCATCGACGGTCCGACCCGTCGACCACCTCACGCACGGGTCCGACCAGCCGCCCGGCACCGGGTGGGGACGGTGCCGGGCGGGGTCACGGTCGACCGCACCGGCGGTGCCCCGGCGGCCACGAGGCCATCCCGCCTCGGGCACGCCCCCGCCGGTGCGGGTGTAGGGGCGCGGCCCGGGACCGGGGACTTGTCAGGAAGTCCCCGCTGGGGCGCCCGTACACCCGGGTTTCGGAACTGCCGGAGCGGCGGATTGGGCGGCCGGAGCCGTCGGAGCGGCCTCCTGCACCGCACCGGTCACCTCAACGCAGGTCGGGGTGCTTCTTGTTGCGGGAGTTGTAGTCGCGCATCCGCTGCGGGTAGCCGACGACCGCCGCGTCGTAGCCGGGGATCTGCAGCGACTCGGCGAAGGCGTGGCCCCACTGCGGCGACGGCACGACCCGCCGCGTCCACTCGCCGTCGTGGGCGACCAGGAGCAGCGTCGTGCGCGTCACCGAGGTCTGGGGCTCGACGAACGCCTCCACGCCGCGGTGGCTGCGGGCGAACGTCGTCAGGTGGGTGGTCGTGGCCTCGTCGACCTTGCCGGGCGCGGCGCCCGAGCGACGCACCTTGCCCCTGGCGCGGCTGAACCAACCCATGGGACGAGTTTATTGCCTCCGTCCTCCTCCCACACGGATCGCGCCCCGACCCGCGTGGGTCGGTCGGCGAGGAGGGGCCCGCTCGGGTCAGGGCGGATAATCCCCCCGTGACTGACGACGCGTACGACCTGGTGGTGCTCGGGGCCGGCAGCGGCGGGTACGCGTGCGCGCTGCGCGCCGCCCAGCTGGGGCTCTCCGTGGCACTCGTCGAGCGCGACCGGGTGGGAGGCACCTGCCTGCACTACGGCTGCATCCCCACGAAGGCGGTCCTGCACGCCGCGGAGGTCGCCGACGCCGCGCGCGACGGCGCCGCGGTGGGCGTGCACGCGACGGTGGACAAGATCGACCTGGCCGGGGTCCGCGCCTACTCCGAGGGGGTCGTCGGGCGCCTGCACAAGGGCCTGACCGGCCTCGTGGCCTCCCGCGGCATCACCGTGGTCCACGGCGACGGCCGCCTCGTCCCCGGCGACGGCACCCCCGCGGTCGCGGTCGTCACCGACGAGGGCGAGCGGACGCTCACGGCCGGTTCGGTCGTGCTGGCGACCGGCTCGCAGACGCGCACCCTGCCCGGCATCGAGCCGGACGGCGAGCGCGTCCTGACCAGCACCGACGCGCTGCGGCTGGAGACCCTGCCGACCTCCGCGGTGGTGCTCGGCGGCGGCGTCATCGGGGTCGAGTTCGCGTCGGCCTGGCGCTCCTTCGGCGTGGCGGTGACGGTGGTCGAGGCGCTCGACCGGCTGGTCCCCGGCGAGGACCCGGCCTCCTCGGCCGCCCTGCTGCGGGCGTACCGCAAGCGGGGCATCACCGTGCGGACGCAGAGCAGGGTGCGCTCGGTGGAGACCCGGCCGACCGGCGTCCGGGTGGTCCTGGACGACGACGCGGACACCGCGCTCGAGGCCGACGTCGTGCTCGTCGCCGTCGGCCGCGGCCCGCGCTCGGCGGGGATGGGCTACGAGGAGGCGGGCGTCGGGCTGGACCGCGGCTTCGTCGAGGTCGACGAGCGGCTGCGCACCGCCGTCCCGGGCGTGCACGCGGTCGGCGACCTGGTGCTCGGGCTCCAGCTGGCCCACCGTGGCTTCGCCCACGGCATCTTCGTGGCCGAGGACGTCGCGCACGGCCTCGGACGGCTGGACCGCGCCCCCGTGCTCGTGGCCGACGAGCAGATCCCCCGCGTGACCTACTGCGACCCCGAGGTCGCCTCCGTGGGGCTGAGCGAGGCCGTCGCCCGCGAGCGGTTCGGCGAGGTCGAGACCCAGACCTACGACCTCGCCGGCAACGGCCGGGCGCAGATCCTGCAGACGTCCGGCTTCGTCAAGCTCGTCCGCCGCAAGGACGGCCCCGTCGTCGGGGTCCACATGGTCGGCGCGCGCGTCGGCGAGCTGATGGGCGAGGCGCAGGCGATCACGTCCTGGGAGGCCTGGCCCGAGGAGGTCGCCGCGCTGCCGCACGCGCACCCCACGCTCGACGAGGCGCTCGGCGAGGCCCACCTGGCGCTGGCCGGGAAGCCGCTGCACGCCCACCGCTGAGCGGCCCGCCCGGCACGCCCGCCGCGACCCCGTCGGCGGTCGCGGCGGGCCCCCGCGCAGGGGGCACGGACGCAGAGGCGGCCCGGCACTAGGCTGACCCCGTCCGAGCGGCCCGAGGGTCGCGGGCGAAGGGTCGAGCAGGCGGACCACGCCCACCGCAGCGCGAGAAGGAGCATCACACCGCCATGTCGACTTCGGTCACCCTTCCGGCCCTGGGCGAGAGCGTCACAGAGGGAACGGTCTCGCGCTGGTTGAAGCAGGTCGGCGACACGGTCGCGGAGGACGAGCCGCTCCTGGAGGTGTCGACCGACAAGGTCGACACCGAGATCCCCTCCCCCACCGCGGGCGTGCTGCTGGAGATCAAGGCCGCCGAGGACGAGACCGTCGAGGTCGGCGCGGTCCTGGCCGTGATCGGCGAGCCCGGCGAGGCGCCGTCCGACGGCGGCGGCGAGCAGGGCGCGAGCCCCGGCTCCGGATCCTCCGAGCCCGCGAACGCCGCCGACGCCGAGATCGAGGCGGAGGACCCGACGCCGGCCAGCGGCGGCACCCCGGACAGCGGCGCAGGCGCGGCCGCCTCACGCCCCGACAGCGTGGTGGCCGACGCGGCCCGCGAGACCGGTGCCTCCGACAGCTCGGGCGGTTCCGACGGCTCGGGCGGCTCCGGCGGCCCCGCCGAGGGCACCGAGGTCCGCCTCCCCGCGCTGGGCGAGAGCGTCACCGAGGGCACCGTCACCCGCTGGCTCAAGCAGGTCGGCGACCCCGTCGCGGCCGACGAGCCGCTCCTCGAGGTCAGCACCGACAAGGTCGACACCGAGATCCCCTCCCCGGCCGAGGGCACCCTGCTCGAGATCCGGGTGGCCGAGGACGAGTCCGTCGAGGTCGGCGCCGTGCTGGCCGTCATCGGCGACGCCTCTGCGGCACCGTCGGCGCCGGCCGCGCCGGCCGAGAAGCCGACCGAGAAGCCGGCTGAGCAGGCACCGCAGCCGCCGGCTCCCGCCCAGGACTCCGGCCAGGACGCCCCGGCGGTCGCCCCCGGCCAGCAGGCCGCCCCCACCGCCAGCAGCGCGCCCGAGCCGCCGTCGTACAGCGACGCCGACCGTGGCCGCGTGGGCCAGGCCCCGGCGCCGTCCGGCGGCCCGAGCCGGCAGGACGCCCAGCCCGAGCAGCACGGCCCCACCAGCGGCCGCGCCCCCGCGCCGGTGGCCGGCGACCACGAGGGCTACGTCACCCCGCTGGTGCGCAAGCTCGCCCGTGAGCACGACGTGGACCTCGCCACCGTCACCGGGACCGGCGTCGGCGGCCGCGTGCGCAAGCAGGACGTGCTGGCCGCGGCCGAGGAGGCCCGCAAGGCCGCCGAGGAGGCAGCCAAGGCGCCCGCCCCCGCCCCGGCGGCCGCACCCGCGGCGGCTGCGGCCCCGGCCGCTCGTCCGTCGGCCCCGCCGGCGGAGCCGAGCGCCCTGCGCGGGACCACCGAGAAGATGACGCGGCTGCGCTCGACCATCGCCCGCCGGATGGTCGAGTCCCAGCAGGTCGCGGCGAGCCTCACCGCGACGGTCGAGGTCGACCTGACGCCGATCTCCCAGATCCGCGCCCGGGCCAAGGACGACTTCAAGCGGCGCGAGGGCGCGAGCCTGTCGTACCTGCCCTTCATCACCAAGGCCGCGGTCGAGGCGCTGAAGGTCTTCCCGAAGGTCAACGCGACCATCGACACGGAGGCGGGGACGGTCACCTATCCCGCCGCCGAGCACATCGGCATCGCGGTCGACACCGAGAAGGGCCTGCTGGTCCCGGTGATCAAGGACGCCGGCGACCTGAACATCGCCGGGCTGGCCAAGAAGATCGCCGACCTCGCGTCCCGTACGCGGGCCGGCAAGGTCACCCCGGACGACCTCAGCGGCGGCACCTTCACCATCACCAACTACGGCTCGGCCGGGACGCTGATGGACACCCCGATCATCAACCAGCCGCAGGTGGCCATCCTCGGCACCGGTGCGCTGGTCAAGCGTCCGGTCGTGCTGAGCGTGCCGGGCGTCGGGGACACCATCGCGGTCCGCGACATGATGTACGTGTCCATGACCTACGACCACCGCCTGGTCGACGGTGCCGACGCGGCCCGCTTCCTGAGCATGGTCAAGGCGCGCCTCGAGGGCGGCGACTTCGGTTCCGAGTTCGGGCTCTAGGCGAGGCGGGCGGAGGACGCGGGACCGGCGGCGGAGCGAGGCGTGACGACCTGGCTGCTCGCCGGCGCGTCCGGCTTCCTGGGCACCGCGCTGCGGGTGCGGCTGGCCACGGAGGGCGACGACGTCCTCCGGCTGGTCCGTCGCGAGCCGGCAGGGCTCGGCGAGCGCCGCTGGGACCCGGCCGCGGGCGAGCTCGACCCGGCCGTGCTCGACGGCGTCGACGCGGTCGTCGACCTGGCCGGGGTGAACGTCTTCACCGGCTCGTGGACGCAGGGCCGCCGCGAGGCGATCCTCTCCTCGCGCGTCCAGACCACCTCGACCCTCGCGCGGGCCCTGGCGGCGCGGGGGCCCGACGCCCCGGTGCTCGTCCAGGCCGGTGGCATCGCCTGGTACGGCGGCCGGCGCACCGAGCAGCCCCACGTCGAGGGCGACCCGGCCGCGCCGGACTTCCTCGCCCAGGTCTGCCTGCGCTGGGAGGAGGCGGCCCAGGAGGCCGTCGACGCCGGCGTGCGGGTGGTCTTCCTGCGCACCAGCCCGGTGCTCGACCGCAGCGGCGGGCCCTTCCTGCCGATGCGGCTGGCCTGGTCGGCGGGGCTCGGCACCGTGCTCGGCGACGGCACCCAGCGGATGCCGCTGATCAGCCTCGCCGACTACCTCGGGGTCGTGCGCTGGGCCGTGGCCACGCCGCACGCCCGCGGCCCGTACAACCTGACGATCCCCGAGCCGTGCACCAACGCCGAGTTCACCGACGTGCTCGCCCGGGCGCTGCACCGGCCCCGCCTGCTCAGGGCCCCCGCCGCGGTGCTGCGCACCGCGCTCGGCGAGCTGTCGGGCCAGCTGCTCGACGACCTGTGGGTGCTGCCGCAGCGCCTGCTCGACGACGGCTACGTCTTCGAGGCCCGCGACGTGCAGGCGACGGTCGCCGCGGCCCTGCGCGGCGCGGACCCGACCGCCTGACCTCGGTCCCGGTGGGCGCACCCGCGGTCGGGGTCCGGCTGGTCCGGCCCGAGGACGCCCCCGACCTCGCCGCGCTGCTCGTGGCGAACCGGGCGGCACTGGCTGGCTGGGAGCCGGTCCGCGAGGAGGCCTTCTTCACCGTCGACGGGCAGCGCCGGACGCTCGACGACGCGCTGCGCCAACATGCCGCCGGCACGGCCTGGCCGGGCCTCGTCGTGGTCGACGGCGTCCCTGCCGGCCGCGTGAACCTCACCAACGTCGTCCACGGGGCCTTCCGCTCCGGCGACCTCGGCTACTGGGTCGACGCCGCGCACCAGGGCCGAGGGGTGGCGACCGCGGCCGTGCGCGCGGTGCTCCGGGTCGCCTTCGGCGAGCTCGGCCTGCACCGCGTCCAGGCGGGCACGCTGGTGCACAACCACGCGTCGCGGCGGGTGCTGGCGCACAACGGCTTCGTGGAGATCGGCCTGGCGCCCCGCTACCTGAGCATCGCCGGCCGCTGGCAGGACCACGTGCTCCACCAGCGCCTGGTCGACGACCCGGACCCGGAGGGCGATCTGCCGGCGGGCGCCTAGAATCCGCCCGTGAGCCTCGACGTGCGTTACCTGGGCCTCGGCAGCGACCTGGTCGACTACCGCGAGGCGTGGGACCTGCAGCACCGCCTGCACGCCGAGGTGGTGGCCGGCGAGGCGCCCGACACCCTGCTGCTCCTCGAGCACGCCCCCGTCTACACCGCCGGCAAGCGCACCGAGCCCCAGGAGCGACCGCTCACCGCGGGCACGCCGGTCATCGACGTGGACCGCGGCGGCAAGATCACCTGGCACGGGCCGGGCCAGCTGGTGGGCTACCCGCTCGTCCGGCTGCCGGAGGCGTACGGCGTCGTCGACTACGTGCGCCGCCTCGAGCAGGCCCTGATCGACACGCTGGCCGAGGTCGGGCTGACCACCGGGCGCGTGCCCGGGCGCTCCGGCGTCTGGATCGGTGCCGACCCCGTGACGGGGCCGGCGGACGGGCCGCGTCGCCCCGAGCGCAAGGTCGCGGCGATCGGCGTCCGGGTGGCGGGCGGGGTGACCATGCACGGCTTCGCGCTCAACGCCGACCCCGACCTGCGCGCCTTCGACCAGATCGTCCCCTGCGGCATCGCCGACGCCGGCGTCACCTCGATCGCGGCGGAGCTGGGCGCCTCGCCCGCGCTGACCTCGCTCGCCTACGTCACGCTGCCCCACCTCGAGCGGCTGCTCGCCTTCGAGCCGTACGAGCGCACCCCCGACGTCGCCGATCTCGTGCCCGCCGCGCCGGCCGGCGTGACGTACGGGTTGACCGCGTCGGTCCGCTGACCCCTCGGCGTCGGTCCGTCCAGGACCAGGCTCGGACCCGCCGTGTCCTCCGGAGGGAGGACAGCCCGCGCGCGCCCCGGGAGGGCGGGACCCTCCGGTCGCTAGCGTGAGCGGCCCTGACCCGCCGAGCAAGGGTGGACCGATGACCACGAGCGCTGCCCCCCGGCACGCCCGCGCGCCGGAGCTGGCCATCTCGACCAGCGACCTGCGCAAGACCTACCGCACCCGCAGGGGCCGCCGGGTCGCCGTGGAGGGCCTCGACCTGCGCGTGCCGCGCGGCGGGGTCCACGGCTTCCTGGGCCCCAACGGCTCGGGCAAGACCACGACGATCCGCATGCTCCTCGGCCTGATCAGGCCGGACAGCGGCACCATGACGCTCTTCGACCAACCGGTGCCCGAGCGGCTCCCCGCGGTCGTGGACCGGGTCGGCGCCATCGTCGAGCAGCCCAAGTTCTTCCCGGCCTTCACCGCGCGCCGCAACCTCGAGCTGCTCGCCGCGGGCATCGGCGCCCCGAAGGAGCGGGTGCCCCAGGTGCTCGCCGAGGTCGGGCTCGCCGAGCGCGGGCGCGACCGGTTCCGCTCCTACTCCCTGGGCATGAAGCAGCGCCTGGCCATCGCCGGCACCCTGCTCAAGGACCCCGAGCTGCTGATCTTCGACGAGCCGACGAACGGGCTCGACCCGGCGGGCATCCACGAGATCCGCGAGACCATGCGCGGCCTCGCCGACGCGGGCCGCACGGTCCTGGTGTCGAGCCACATCCTCAACGAGGTGCAGCAGGTCGCCGACACGGTGACGATCATCGGGCGCGGGCGGCTGCTCGCGGAGGGCGACGTCGACGAGATCCTGGCCCGCGGCGGGACCGAGGCCGTCCGGGTCCGCGTGCCCGACCCGGGCGCAGCGGCGCAGGTGCTGGCCGAAGCCGGTTTCGCGCCCGAGCCGGGCCCGGCGGGCACCGTCCTCGTCCGCGCCCGTCCGGGAGCCCCACGGCTCGACTCCTCGGCCGTGACCCGCGTCCTCGCCCAGCGCGAGATCTACCTCGCCGAGCTCGTCTGGCAGCGCCCCGACCTCGAGGAGGTCTTCCTGGGCCTCACGGCGGAGGAGCACCTCGGCGCCGGCGCACCGCGCAGCGCACCACCAGCGCCGCCGGCGGAGCACGCTCCGCGCCGGAGCGGGGGCGGGCGGTGAGCGCCACGAGCGGCTTCGGCCGCCTCTGCCTCGCCGAGCTCTCCCGCCTGCGCGCCCGGAGGGTGGCCCTGGTCGCGGGGATCGTGCTGCTCCTCGCGGTGGGTCTCTACCAGCTCGCCGTCGGCTCCGCGGTCAGCCCGCCCACGCCCGACGAGGTCACCCAGCAGCAGGCGTACTACGAGCAGGCCCGCCAGGACTGGCAGCAGAACCACGAGGCCCAGGAGAAGTCCTGCACCGACACCGGCGGCTCGGCGCAGGACTGCGCCTGGCCCGAGCCGACGCCGGCCGACTACGCCCTGACCGCGTCCCCCTTCGCGGAGGTGGCACCCGGCGCGGTGCACGTCGGCGCGTACGCCGCCCTGCTGGCCTCCTTCGTCGTCGGTGCGTCCTTCGTCGGCGCGGAGTACTCGACCGGGTCGCTGGCCAACTGGCTCACCTTCGTGCCGCGCCGGCTCCACGTGTACGGCGCCAAGCTCGTCGCCGTGGTCCTGGGCAGCGCGCTCGCCGGGGCGGTGGCCGCGTTCCTCGCCCTCGGGCTGGCGGCGCTGCTGACGACCGCGTACGGCGGGGGCCTCACCGGCCTGGGCACCGCGGCCGCCCTCGCGGGCCGTGCCGTGCCGGTCGCCTGCCTGGCCGGGGTCGCGGGCTTCACGTTCGCCCTGCTCACCCGCCACACCGTGGCCGCGCTCGGCATCGCGCTCGGCTACGTCGTCGTCTCGACGGTGCTCAGCGGCCTCGCGGCGAACGCGGACGGCCCGCTGGGGTGGCTGCCGCCGTGGCTGCCCGAGAACAACGTCTCGGCGTTCCTGGAGCACGGCTCGACGTACTACCAGGTCGTCCGGACCGTCACTCCCGAGGGCGTGAGCGGGGACTCGGTCGAGAAGCACCTGTCCTTCGGCCACAGCGCCGTCTACTGGCTGGTGCTGCTGGTCGCCGCGATCGTCTCCGGGGCCCTGGTCTTCCGTCGCCGCGACGTCACCTAGGTGCCCGGACGGGGCGGGGAACTCCTGCGGCCCGACGTCCGTGGGACGTGCGTACGCACGCATGAGCGCCCTGGGTCGCGGCGGGTATCGTGACCTGGTGACCGTGACGCCCGAGGGACGCAAGATGCTCCGGCTGGAGGTCCGCAACGCCGCGGTCCCGATCGAGAAGAAGCCGGCCTGGATCAAGACCACCGCCCGGATGGGCCCGGAGTACCGCGACCTGCAGACCCTGGTGAAGTCCGAGGGGCTGCACACCGTCTGCCAGGAGGCGGGCTGCCCCAACATCTTCGAGTGCTGGGAAGACCGCGAGGCCACCTTCCTCATCGGTGGCGACCAGTGCACGCGGCGCTGCGACTTCTGCCAGATCGACACCGGCAAACCGGCCGACTTCGACGCCGGCGAACCGCTCCGCGTGGCCGAGTCCGTGCAGAAGATGGGCCTGCGCTACGCGACCATCACCGGCGTCTGCCGCGACGACCTGCCCGACGAGGGTGCCTGGCTCTACGCCGAGACGATCCGCAAGGTGAAGGAGCTCAACCCCGGGACCGGCGTCGAGATGCTGGCGCCGGACTTCTCGAGCAACACCGACTACCTCGACCAGCTGTTCTCCGCAGGCCCCGCGGTGTTCGCGCACAACGTCGAGACGGTGCCGCGGATCTTCAAGCGCATCCGTCCCGGCTTCCGCTACGACCGCTCGCTCGGCGTGCTCCGCTACTCCCGCGCGGCCGGCATGGTCACCAAGTCCAACCTCATCCTCGGCATGGGCGAGACCCGCGAGGAGGTCTCGGAGGCGCTGCGCGACCTGCACGAGGCCGGCACCGAGATCATCACCATCACGCAGTACCTGCGGCCCTCGCCGCGGCACCACCCGGTCGACCGCTGGGTCAAGCCGGAGGAGTTCGTCGAGCTCGCGGCGGAGGCCAAGGAGATCGGCTTCGCCGGGGTCCTCAGCGGGCCGCTGGTGCGCTCGTCCTACCGCGCGGGCCGGCTCTACCGCGAGGCGCTGGAGTCCCGGGACAGCCTGACGATGGAGGAGGTCGGCCGCTGATGGCCGAGCGCAGGACGACGACCCGTACGGGGTCGAGCGCCGTCACCCCGGCGAAGGGCGCCCAAGCGCCCAAGAGGCCCTCGGCCAAGGAGGCCAAGGCCGCCGCGAAGCAGGCGCGCGCCGAGGCCAAGCAGCGCCGCAAGACGTCGACCGACCCCGCGGACATGGGACGGTTCCGTCAGATCGGGCAGGCCTACAAGGTCACGCGCGAGTTCGACCCGCAGCTGCCCTACCTGCTCGCCGCCGCCTTCCTGCTGCCCGTCGTGGTCGCCGTGGTTATCGGCCTGCTGTGGGACCACCTCGTCTACCTGATCGTCATGGGCCTGCTCGTCGGGCTCCTGCTGGCGATGATGCTGCTGGTCCGTCGGGCCAAGCGGGCGACGTACAAGCGCTACGCCGGCCAGACCGGCTCGGCCGAGGTCGCGCTCTCGATGCTGCCCAAGCAGTGGGTCTCGAGCCCCGTCGTCGCCGCGACCCGCCAGCGCGACGTGGTGCACCGCACCCTCGGCCCGGGCGGCCTGGTGCTCATCGGCGAGGGCGAGGCCGGTCGCGTCCGCCAGCTCCTGCAGAGCGAGGCCCGCAAGCACGAGCGGGTGGCGTACGGCGTCCCCGTCACCACGCTGCTCATGGGCGACGCGCCCAACCAGGTGCCGCTCGACAAGCTCGCCGACCGGATCCGCAAGCTGCCCAAGGTGCTGGAGGCCAACCAGGTCACCGACCTCAAGCAGCGCCTGCGCGCCCTCGACGCGGTCCGCCCCGTCATCGGCATGCCCAAGGGCCCCATGCCCGGCGACCCGCGCCACGTCCGCGGCGCCCGCCAGGCCACCCGCGGCCGTTAGGCCAGTCCCACCCGGTCCTCTCCGCCGCTCGGCCGGGGGGTCGGTTTACCACGTTGACGTGGTAAACCGCCCGAGACCGCGGCAGATCTGCTGAGGTCAGGGTCAGGTTCCCGCGGTCACCGTCCACCGCGGGCCACGCGCACGGGTGAGGTCAGCCCGGCAGGCGTCAGGCGCAAGCGCCCTCCCGCGAGCGTGGAACACTGGGCCGGTCATGGTCAGCCTCGTCAACGCCGAACGTCTCAGCATCACCTTCGGGACCCGTACGCTCCTCGACTCCGTCAGCCTGGGCCTGTCCCGCGGCGACGTCATCGGGGTCGTCGGGCGCAACGGGGACGGCAAGACGACCCTGCTGAAGATCCTCACCGGCGAGGCCGAGCCCGACTCCGGCCGGGTGACGCAGACCGGCCGCGTGTCGGTCGGCCACCTGCACCAGACCGACGACGTCCCGCCGGGCACCACCGTGCGCTCGATCATCGTCGACGGCCAGCCCGACCACGTGTGGGCCGCGGACGCCGGCACCCGGGCGGTCGTGGAGCACCTGCTGGGCGGCGGTGAGTCAGGGGTCGACCTCGACACCGAGCTCACCACGCTCTCCGGCGGGGAGCGCCGCCGCGTCGCCCTCACCGAGCTGCTGCTCGGCGACCACGACCTGCTGGTCCTCGACGAGCCGACGAACCACCTCGACGTCGAGGCCGTCGCCTGGCTCGCCGACGCCCTCAACGCCCTGCAGGCCCGCTCGGTCGCGATGCTCGTGGTCAGCCACGACCGCTGGTTCCTCGACGCGATCTGCACCCGGATCTGGGAGGTGCACGACGCGCGCGTCGACGCGTACGACGGCGGCTACGCGGCGTACGTGCTCGCCCGCGCCGAGCGCGCCCGTCAGGCCAGCGCCAACGAGGCGCGCCGCCAGAACCTGCTGCGCAAGGAGCTCGCGTGGCTGCGCCGCGGCCCGCCCGCGCGGACGTCGAAGCCCCAGTTCCGCATCGACGCGGCCAACGCCCTCATCGCCGACGAGCCGCCGCCGCGCGACCGCTTCGAGCTGCAGCGCTTCGCCACGAGCCGGCTGGGCAAGGACGTCTTCGACCTCGAGCACGTCGACCTCTCCGTCGGCCACCCGCCCAAGGTGCTGCTGTCCGACCTCACCTGGTCCATCGGGCCGGGCGACCGCATCGGCCTCGTCGGCGTCAACGGGGCGGGCAAGACGTCACTGCTGCGCCTGCTCACCGGCGAGGCCCGGCCCACCGCGGGCAGCGTCAAGCAGGGCAAGACGCTGAACGTCGGCCACCTCGGCCAGACGCTGATGCAGCTCGGGGGGCTCACGGGCTCCGAGCGCGTGCTCGAGTCGGTCGAGGGCGTACGCCGCCAGGTGCGGGTCGCGACCGGCACCGAGGTCAGCGCCAGCAGCCTGCTGGAGGGCTTCGGGTTCACCGGCAACAAGCTGACGACCCGGCTCGACGACCTCTCCGGCGGCGAGCGCCGCCGGCTGCAGCTGCTGCGCCTGCTGCTCGCCGAGCCGAACGTGCTGCTCCTCGACGAGCCCACCAACGACCTCGACATCGACACGCTCAACGTCGTCGAGGACTACCTGGACGGCTGGCCCGGCACGCTCGTCGTCGTCAGCCACGACCGGTACTTCCTCGAGCGCGTCTGCGACGTCACGTACGCGCTGATGGGCGACGGCACCTGCGTGCTGCTGCCCGGGGGCGTCGAGCAGTACCTTCAGGTGCGTCGCCAGCGGGCCGCGGCGGGCGGGCTGCCCAGCGGTCCGGCGACGGGCGCGCCCAGCGCGAGCGCCGACCTGCGCGCCGCCCGCAAGGCGATGTCGCGGGTGGAGTCGCAGATCGGCAAGGTCGACAGGCGGATCGCCACGCTCCACGCCCAGATGGCCGAGGCGGCCGCCGACTACGGCCGGCTCGCCGACCTCCAGCGCGAGCTCGACGCCGCGACCGCCGAGAAGGACGACCTCGAGCTGGCCTGGCTCGAGGCCGCGGAGCTGGTCGGATGACCACGCGCGAGGACTGCGAGCGCCTCGACGCCGACGACCCGCTGGCGGACTTCCGCGACGAGTTCGTGCTGCCGCCGGGCGTCTACCTGGACGGCAACTCCCTCGGCGCCCGGCCGCGGGCCGCGGCCGCGCGGGCGGCGCAGGTCGTCGAGCAGGAGTGGGGCCACGACCTCATCGGCAGCTGGAACAGCGCCGGCTGGTTCGACCTGCCCGGACGCCTCGGCGACCGGCTGGCCCCCCTGGTCGGCGGCGGGCCGGGCACCACGCTGGTCACCGACACGACGACGTCGAACCTGTTCAAGGCCCTCGCCGCCGCGATGACGCTGCAGTCCGCCGCGGCGCCGGAGCGGCGCCTGGTGGTCAGCGAGCGCGACAACTTCCCCACCGACCTCTACGTCGCGGCCGGGCTGACCGAGCTGCTCGGGCAGGGCCACGAGCTCCGGCTCGTCGACAGCCCGGGCGAGCTCGACGCGGCCCTGGCCGAGGGGCCCGCCGTCGTGACGCTCAGCCACGTCAACTACCGCACGGGCGCGCTCTGGGACCTCGCCGACGTCACCGCCCGGGTGCACGCCGCGGGCGCCCTGGTCGTCTGGGACCTCGCGCACTCCGCCGGCGCGCTGCCGATCGACCTGACGGCCGCCGACGCCGACTTCGCGGTCGGCTGCACCTACAAGTACCTCAACGGCGGGCCGGGCTCCCCCGCCTTCCTGTGGGTCCACCCGCGCCACGCGGGCGCCGGCACCTCCGCGCTGCCCGGCTGGTGGGGCCACGCCCGCCCCTTCGCCATGGAGACCGCGTTCGTGCCGGCCGAGGGCGTCGGCCGCTTCCTCAGCGGGACGCAGCCGGTCGTGTCGCTGGCTCTCGTGGAGTGCGGCCTGGACGTCGCGTCGCGGGCCGACCTGGCTGCCGTCCGCGCCAAGTCGCTCGCCCTCGGTGACCTGTTCCTCGCCCTCGTCGAGCAGCGCTGCGCCGACCACCCGCTGACCCTCGTCACCCCCCGCGAGCACGAGCGCCGCGGCAGCCACCTCACGCTCGCGCACCCGCAGGCGTACGGGGTGGTCCAGGCCCTCATCGCGCGCGGCGTGGTCGGCGACTACCGCGAGCCGGACTGCATGCGGTTCGGGCTGACGCCGCTCTACCTGCGCTTCGTCGACGTGTGGGACGCCGTCGAGGCGCTCGCCGACGTCCTCGGCTCCCGCGCGTACGAGGACCCGGCGTTCCGCACCCGCAGCAAGGTCACGTAGCGCCGTCGGTGCGGGCGGCCGCCGGCCGGAACGGTGCCGGGCGCTCGTTCCTGGCCGCGAGGGCCACGGTCGCCGCGACACGCTTCTCCCGGGTCGCCGGGCGCTTGGCGCCGTACACCTGCTCGAGCGCGAACCGCTTCACCGAGCGCGGGTAGGCCTCCCAGTGCTCGCGCGCACCGGGCTCGGCGTCCAGCGCGGTCGCCAGGTCGCGCGGCACCACGAGGTCCTCCACGAGGTCGAGCGCCGTCCACGTCCCCGAGGCCTTCGCCGCCTCGACCACGGCCCGGCCCGCCGGCGCCATCAGCCCGGCCGCCTCCAGCTCGGCGACCCTGATCTTGTTCGGGCGCGACCAGCCGCTGCGCGGCCGTCGGGGCGTGAGCAGCTGCTGCGAGCGCAGCGCGTCGAGCGGACGGGCCTGCCCGTCGATCCAGCCGAAGCACAGCGCCTCGCGCACGAGGTCCTCGTAGGCGACGTAGCGCTCCCCCGCGGCCTTCTTGCCGGTCACGAGCCAGACCCCGGGCGAGGAGGCGTGGTGCTCCTCCAGCCACGCGCGCAGCTCCGCGGCGCTCGACACCTCGACCTGCTCGTACGCGGCGCTCATGCCCCATGGTGGCGCAGCGCGCCCGCCCACGGCAGAGCGGGCTCAGCGGCGGTTGACCACCGCAGTGCCCGCGGCGAGGTCGTGCAGCCCGCGGCGGTCGGTCCCGATCACCACGGCCGGGAGCACCAGGCACACCATCAGGGCGCGCAGGCCGGCGCGGAGGACGCCGACGGGCTGGTTGTCGAGCCGCACCACGGCCAGCCGGCAGAGCAGCTGCCCGGCGCTGGCGCCGGCGAGGGTCACGAGCACGGTCGTCTGCACGAAGAACACGACCATGGTCATCCACGACGTCCAGCCGTCGGAGCTCAGCACGCGGGTCCCGAAGAAGAGGACGGCGAGCACGGTGCAGATCACCCAGTCGAGCAGCAGGGCGACGAGCCGTGCACCCCACGTCGCCAGCGAACCGCGCCCGCTCCTCGGCAGCCCGATGCGCTCGCCGGGGTAGGGCTCGGGGACGGCCGCGTCGCCCGCCCCGGCTGCTGCGTCGCTCGATCGGGCCACACCTCGACGGTACCCGGCGGGTCCGCGCAGGCGACCGGACGCTCGTACGGGGGCCGTGTTACGTCAGCGGAACAATCCGGAAACTCCGGTGCAACCCCACGTCCCTACGTTCGCTACCCGTGGGCGTGCCAGGTGGGCCGTCGTGAGAGCCTGCCCGTGCACGCCCCTGAGAGCCCGATCCAGCCAGCCCTACCCGTGCACGCGCACCCGGCGCGTCGAGAACCCGGAGGACAGATGTTCCAAGGCGCCGACGACATGTTGGCCTACATCAAGAACGAGGGCGTCGAGATCGTCGACATCCGGTTCTGCGACCTGCCCGGCCAGATGCAGCACTTCACGGTGCCGGCGGGCTCGTTCGACGAGGCCGTGTTCAGCGACGGCCTGGCCTTCGACGGCTCCTCCATCCGTGGCTTCCAGAAGATCCACGAGTCGGACATGGCCCTCCTGCCCGACCCGACGACGGCGTTCATCGACCCGTTCCGCAAGGTCAAGACGCTCGCGCTGAACTTCTTCGTGCACGACCCGCTGACCAAGGAGCCCTACAGCCGCGACCCGCGCAACATCGCGCGCAAGGCGGAGAACTACCTGGCCTCCACCGGCATCGGCGACACCGCGTTCTTCGCGCCCGAGGCCGAGTTCTACGTCTTCGACGACGTGCGCTTCGAGACGAAGCAGAACACCGGCTACTACTCGATCGACTCCGTCGCCGGCGCCTGGAACACCGGGCGCATCGAGGAGGGCGGCAACCGCGGCTACAAGGTCAAGTACAAGGGCGGCTACTTCCCGGTGCCGCCGGTCGACCACTTCGCCGACCTGCGCGACGAGATGACGCTCAACCTCGAGGGCTCCGGCCTGATCGTGGAGCGCGCGCACCACGAGGTCGGCACGGCCGGTCAGGCGGAGATCAACTACCGCTTCAACACGATGCTCGCCGCGGGCGACGACGTGCAGAAGTTCAAGTACATCATCAAGAACACGGCGTGGGCCGCGGGCAAGACCGCGACCTTCATGCCGAAGCCGATCTTCGGCGACAACGGCTCGGGCATGCACGTGCACAGCTCGATCTGGAACGAGGGCACCCCCCTGTTCTACGACGAGGCCGGCTACGGCGGCCTGTCGGACCTGGCCCGCTGGTACATCGGCGGCGTCCTGGCCCACGCGCCCTCGATCCTGGCGTTCACCAACCCGAGCGTGAACTCGTTCCACCGGCTCGTCCCCGGCTTCGAGGCCCCGGTGAACCTGGTCTACAGCTCCCGCAACCGCTCGGCCGCGATGCGGATCCCGATCACCGGGTCCAACCCGAAGGCCAAGCGGGTCGAGTTCCGCTGCCCGGACCCGTCGTCGAACCCGTACCTCGCGTTCGCGGCGATCCTCATGGCCGGCATCGACGGCATCCAGAACAAGACCGAGCCGCTGGCCCCGGTCGACAAGGACCTCTACGAGCTGCCGCCCGAGGAGCACGCGAACGTGCCCACGGTCCCCGACAGCCTCGGCGGCGTCCTCGACACCCTCGAGGCCGACCACGAGTTCCTGCTCGGCGGCGACGTCTTCACCCCCGACCTGATCGAGACCTGGGTCGAGCTGAAGCGCGCCGAGATCGACGCGATCCGCCTGCGGCCGACGCCGCACGAGTTCGAGCTCTACTACGACGTCTGATCTGCGGGGATCGAGGCCCGTCGCACCTGTCGGTGCGGCGGGCCTCGGTCTGTCTCAGCGCCCTTCCCTGACAATCGTCCGCTCGACGGGCGGCAGGCGGCCCGTCAGCGCCCAGGCGCCGATCGAGCGGTCGGAAATCAGGGCTGGTCGCGCTGCGCCGCGGGCGCGGGGTCGTGGCAGGTGTCGCGGTCGCTGCCGCGTCGCGGGGGCGGTGTCGGTGCAGTGCGCGCTGGCGCGGACGAGCGGAGGCACGACGGGTCTTCCTGGTCGGTGTGCGGGACAGCGCTGCGCTGCCGTGCCGTAGGCCCCTCACGGCGGACGAGGCGAACCGACCGGCGCGACCGGCGCGGACGGCGCGGACGGCCCGGGCGTGGCGGACCGCGACCGCCGAGCGGGACGGCGGGCGACCCGTAGGCTCGGCCGGTGGCCGCGCTCCCCGAACTGACCGACGTCGAGGTCGTGCTCTGCGACGCGGACGGCAACCTCTTCCCCTCCGAGGAGCCGGCCTTCGAGGCCTCGGTCGAGGTGACGAACGCCTACCTGGCCGAGCACGGGGTCGGGCGCCGGTACGGCGCGGAGGAGCTCCGGCTGGCGGCGACCGGCCGCAGCTACCGCACGATCCTGGCCTCGCTGGCCCGCGAGCACGGCATCGACGAGCCGTCGGCCGAGCAGCTCGAGCAGCTGGTCCGCGTCGAGCGGGAGGCCGTCACCGCCCACCTGCGCACCGCGCTCCACCCCGATCCGGCCGTCCTCGGCCCGCTCGCCCGGCTGGCCGAGCACCGTGGGGTGGCGGCGGTCAGCTCGAGCGCCGACGACCGGATCGCGGCCTGCTTCGAGGTCACCGGCATGGCCGGCTACTTCCCGCCGGGACGGCGCTTCAGCGCCGAGGACTCGCTGCCCGTGCCGACGAGCAAGCCCGACCCGGCGATCTACGCGTACGCCCTGCACGCCCTCGGCCTGCGGGCGAGCCAGGCGGTGGCGATCGAGGACTCCCCCACGGGCGCCACGGCCGCGGTCGCGGCCGGCATCCCGACGCTGGGCAACCTGCAGTTCGTCCAGCCCGAGGAGCGCGACGAGCGCCGCCGGGCGCTCCTCGACGTCGGCGTGCTGCGCCTCGTGGACAGCTGGGACGAGGTCGTCGACCTGCTCGCCTGAACTGCGCCGCCGGCCACCTCAGGGGTGGTCAGGCGCGCAGGGGTGTTCCGACCCGGACCCTCCGCGGCGGTTCAGGACCCGCCGACGGACTCGTTGTAGCTCTTGACCGACTCCGCCACGTTCTCCTGGACCCGGCGCAGCGAGCTCGCCGGGTCCTTGCCGATCAGCGCACGCTCGAGGCCGTCCTCGAGGGCCTTGCGCATCTGGGGCATCGGCCCGGCCGCGCAGCCCGACGTCGCCGGGGTGACCTGGGTCCGGTTGAGCGAGTCGATCGCCACGGTGAAGAGCGGGTTCTTGGCGACGAACGCCTTGTCCTCGGGCTCGTCGAGGGCCTTCTGGTTCACCGGGAAGTAGCCGGTCTGGGTGTGCCAGAAGGCCTGCGAGTCGGGCTGTGCGAGGAACTGCGCGAGCTGCCAGGAGGCCTCCTTCTCGGCCTCGCTGTGCCCGGGGCCGGAGATCCAGAGGCTGCCGCCGCCCACCGACGGCCCGTTGCCCGGCGCCTCCGACCCGCTGACCACCGGGAAGGGGGCCGCGCCGAGGTCGAACTTGCCCTGCGACGCCGCGGTGAAGCCCTTGACCTGGCCGGTCGACTCGAAGGTCATCGCCGTCTGCCCGGCCTTGAACGCGTCCTGCGCGTCCTTGCTCACCCGCCCGGTGTTGACCGCCAGGCCGTCGGCGACCATCTTCTGCCACCACTGCACGGCCGACAGGACCGTCGGGGAGGAGAAGTCGGCGCTGGTCACCCGCTGGCCCGTGCGCCCGTTGCCGGGGCTGCAGAAGGTCTCCCCCGCCGTCGCCGCCAGCTGCTCGAGGTACCAGCCGTAGATCGCGGCGCCGAAGCCGTACGCGACCGGGCCGCCGTTGACCTTGCTGAGCTTCTCCGCGGCCGCGCGGATCTCGTCCAGGTTCTGCGGCGGCTTGTCGGGGTCGAGCCCGGCCGCCTCGAAGGCGGTCTTGTTGTAGTAGAGCAGCGGCACGGAGCTGTTCAGCGGCATCGACCACTGGGTGCCGTTCACGGTGTAGACGCCGGCGATGTTCTTCTGGATCACGCCGAGGTCGTAGCCGTCGCGCTGCGCGAAGCCCGCGACCGGCACGACCTCGTGGGAGTCGACCATGAACTGCGTGCCGATGTCGTAGATCTGGATGATCGAGGGCGTCGTGCTCGACTGCACCGACGCCTTGTACTTCGTGATCGCGGTGTCGTAGTCGCCCTGGAAGACGGCGCTGACCTCGATCGTGCCCGCGTGCGCGGCGTTGAACTTGTCGACCAGCGCGTTCAGGGCCACGCCGTTGCTGGAGTCCATCGAGTGCCAGAAGGTCACCTTGGTGACGCCCGGCGCCTTCTCCAGGGCGTCCTTGCCCGGGACGTCCAGGTTGCCCTCGGGCCGTCCGGAGCCGCAGGCGGCGAGGGCCACGAGCAGCAGCGCGGCGACGAGGGCCAGGAGCCGGCGGCCCTTCGAGGCGCCCGGGGAGCGGTGGCCGCTCATCGGCCCGACCCCGCCGTCAGCCCACGGACGATGAACCGCTGCCCGAACAGCACCAGGGCCAGCGTCGGGAGCAGCGCGAGGACGACGCCGGCGAGGACCATGCCCGGGTCGTTCGCGTCGACCGACTGCAGCTGGGCGATGCCGATCTGGATCGTCTGGTTCTCGGGCGCCTGGGTGATCAGCAGCGGCCAGAAGTACATGTTCCAGGCCGACAGGAACGACCACACCCCGAGCGCGGCGAGCGTCGGCCGGGTCAACGGCACGAGGATCCGCCACAGGAAGCCGAGGTTGCCCACGCCGTCGACGCGGGCGGCGTCGCGCAGCTCCATCGGGAACGTCAGGAAGGCCTGGCGCACCAGGAAGACCCCGAACCCCGCGGCGAGGTACGGCAGGGCCAGGGCGGCGATCGTGTTGATGAGGCCGAGCTGGGCCATGGCCAGGTAGTTCGGGATGATGATCGCCTCCCAGGGGATCATCATCGTGCTCAGCAGCAGGGCGAACCAGAAGCGCTTGCCCCGCAGCCGCAGGAACACCAGCGCGTACGCCGCCAGCACGCTGGTCAGCAGCTGGCCCACGACGACGAGCACGGCGACGGCGAGCGAGTTCAGGTACTGCCGCAGCAGCGGGATGACCTCGAGCGCGTGGGCGTAGTTGGCGGCGACGAAGCCGCTGGTCGGCCAGAGCTTGGCCGGGAACGTGTTGATGTCCTCCGGGCTCATGAAGCTGCCGATGATCCCGTAGTAGACGGGGAAGAGCAGCACCACGAAGAGCAGCGCCAGCGCCACGTAGGTGAGGACCGGCGTACGGCCCTCGCGCCCGCCCCGGCGACGGCGTACGGGTCCGGAGGGGGCGGCCGCGGCCAGCCCCGGGGTCGAGGTGACGGTCGCCATCAGGTGTAGAAGACCTTCCGCTGGAGGAAACCGAACTGGAAGGCCGTGATCGCCAGCACGACGACGAGCAGCACGATCGCCTGGGCCGACCCGGCCCCGAAGTTCGAGTTGTTGTTGGCGAACGCCACGTCGTAGATCGAGTAGACGAGCGTCTGGGTCGAGCGGTCCGGCCCGCCGCGGGTGAGGATGTGGATCTGGCCGAAGCTCTGCAGCGCCTGCACCGTCCCGGTGACCGCGAGGAAGAAGAGCTGCGGGCTGATCAGCGGCAGCACCACCCCGGTCTGCAGCCGCAGGCCCGACGCCCCGTCCAGCCGGGCGGCCTCGAGCACGTCGTCGGGGACGGCGCCGAGGCCGGCGGAGAGGACGAGCAGGTTGTAGCCGACCTGCATCCACACCGAGGTGACCGCGACCGACAGCAGCGCGGTGGAGGGTTCGGTGAGCCAGCCGACCGGCGCCACGCCCAGGAAGGACAGCAGGCCGTTGACCACGCCGGTCGCCGGGGTGAGCATCACGCCGAACACGACGGCCGCCGTCGCGACGGAGAAGGCGAACGGCAGCGCGAAGGCGGTGCGGAAGAAGCGGACCCCCCGGATGCGGTTCGACAGCAGCAGCGCGAGCACCAGCCCGACGAGCATGCTGGGGACGACCGTCAGCACCACGAAGCCGAACGTCACGAGCAGCGTCTTGCCGAAGCCCGCGTCGGTGAAGAGGCCGGCGTAGTGCTCGAACCCGACGAAGCCGCTCGGCCGGCCGAAGAGGTCGCTGCGCTGGAAGGACAGGGAGAACGAGCGGGCCAGCGGGAAGAAGAAGAACGCCCCGAAGACGACCAGGGCGGGGACGAGGTAGACGAACGCGCCCCAGCTCTCGCGCCTCCGGCGCCGCTCGGCGGAAGCCCCGGCGGTGGGGCCGGACGGGTCCGGGGCGGCGTCCGCCGGCGTCCGGACGGCCGTGCTCACGTCGGGTCCCCGCACCAGGAGGAGACCTGCGTCACTGCAGTCACTGCGCTGACGCTACACCTCGCCCTCCGGTGTCCCGGGGGCCGCGGTGATCGACCGGGGTCCGCGGCGGTCGACGCGGTCGAGGCGGTCGACGCCGGCGGACCCCGTGAGCCGGCGGCCCCCCAAGCGGGCTCAGTCGGACGGCGGGGCGTACAGCTGCAGGTCGTTGCCCTCCGAGTCGCGGAACGGCGCGATCCGGCCCCAGGGGTGGTCGCTGATGCCGCCCGGGAAGGTCACGCCCTCGCCCTCGAGGCGCTCGACCTCGGCGTCGATCCCGCCCTCGGGGGTGAAGGTGATGACCGCCCCGCCCTCGGCGTGGACAGCCGTCTCCTCGCGTGCGTTGAGCCCGATGGTGAGGTTGCCGGCGTCGACCTCGCTCCACTCCGGCGTCTCCTTGGTGACCTGCAGGTGCAGCGTCTCGCCGTAGAAGCGCTTCGCGCGGTCCATGTCGTCCACGGGCACCCACACGGTGGCGACTGACTTCGCCATGGTTCCTCCTCGTTCTCGGTCTCGTTCTCGGTCTCGTTCTCGGTCGGTGTTCCGAGGGAGGTTTGCCCAGCCGGGCGGGCGCTCAGACACCGCCGGCGGCGCCGGCCCCGCACCCGCTGCGTCCTCTAGGGTCTGCGCGTGCTGTTCGTCGTCCTCGCCGGGGTGTCGGGCCTGGTGTGGGGCGTCGGGGACTTCGCGGGCGGCAAGGCGACGCAGCGGGCCGGCGCGCTGCCGGTGGTGCTCGTCTCCAAGCTGGCCAGCCTGCCGCTCCTCGGGCTCTACCTCCTGCTGCTGCCCAGCGCCCTGGACCCCGCGAGCCTGGCGTGGGGCGCGCTCGCCGGGACGTTCGGCGCGTTCGGCGTCGTCGTCTTCTACGCCGCGCTCTCGGGCGGGGCGATGACCGTCGTCGCCCCCATCACCTCGGTGACCTCGGCCGCGATCCCGGTCGTCGTCGGGCTCGTCGGCGGCGAGCGCCCGAGCCCGCTGGCGCTCACCGGCGTGGTCTGCGCGCTCGTGGCGATCGCCCTGGTGAGCCTGGCGCCGGCGCGGCCGGGGACCACGTCTCCGGTGACCGGCCGGCTGGTCACCATGGCCGTCGTGGCGGGCGTCGGCTTCGCGCTGTTCTTCGTCTTCCTCGCCCGCGCGAACGAGGCCGCGCCGGGAGGCGACGCCGGGCTCTGGCCCGTCGGCAGCGCCCAGCTCGCCGCCCTCGGGGTCTGCGCCGCCCTGCTCGCGGCGGGCCGGCTCCGCAGCCGCGGAGTGCCGGGCACCGGGCGCCGGCCGCGGGGTCGCGCCCTGGCCTGGTCGTGCGTGGCCGGCCCGTTCGACATGTCGGCGAACGCGCTGTTCCTCGTGGCCACCCGCTACGGCGACCTGAGCCTGGTCGCGCCCCTGGCCGCGCTCTACCCCGTCACCACCGTGCTGCTGGCCCTCGCCGTCGACGGCGAGCGGCTGCGCGCGCTCCAGGTCATCGGGCTCGCGCTCGCCCTGGCGGCGCTGCTGCTGGTCAGCGGCCCGTTAGGCTGAGCCGGACAGGCGGCAGCGGCCGCACGGACGGGTCGCGAAGACCGTGGCAGACGGGAAGAGCGCGGCGTGGACGTGTCCGTCGACTACCCGCGGCGCGTCGCCATGGTCAGCCTGCACACCTCCCCCCTGGCCACGCCCGGCGTCGGTGACGCCGGCGGACTGAACGTCTACGTCTCCGAGGTCGCCCGGCGCCTGGCCGAGCGCGGCCTGCACGTCGACGTCTTCACCCGCGACGACGGCAGCGCACCGAAGGAGGTCGTCGAGGTCGACGACAACCTCCGCGTCCTGCACGTCCCCGCCGGCCCGCGCGCGCCCGTGGCCAAGGAGGACCTGCCCGACCTGGTGCCGGAGTTCGGCGACCGCCTGGAGCGGGTCGCGTCGGCGTACGACCTCGTGCACAGCCACTACTGGCTGTCCGGGATGGTCGGGCTCGCCCTGCGCCGCAGCCACGGACTGCCGCTGGTCCACACGATGCACACGACCGCCCGGGTCAAGAACGGTGCGCGGCCGCGGGGCGGCGTCACCGAGCCCGACCTCCGTGCGCTCGGGGAGTCGCAGGTCGTCTCCGGCGCCGAGGTCCTCACCGCGAACACCGAGGACGAGGCGGCCGACCTCGTCCGCGCGTACGGCGCCCGCCCGGACCAGGTGTCGGTCGTGCCGCCCGGCGTCGACCTGCACACCTTCCACCCCTGCGACCAGCAGCACTCGCGCACGCTGCTCGGCGTCGGGCAGGACGCGCAGGTGGTCCTCTTCGTCGGGCGGATCCAGCCGCTCAAGGCCCCCGACGTCCTCATCCGGGCGGTCGCCCGGCTCCTCGAGCGCGAGCCGCGTCGCCGCGAGCACCTCCGGCTGATCGTCATCGGCAGCGCCAGCGGGCCCGACGCCGGCTGGTCGGGCACGCTCGCGCCGCTGGCGGAGCAGCTCGGCGTCGGCGACGTCGTGGAGTTCCGTCCGCACGCGGAGCGCTCCGAGCTGTTCCGCTACTACTGCGTCTCCGACGTGGTGGGCGTCCCGTCGTACAGCGAGTCGTTCGGGCTCGTCGCGCTCGAGGCGCAGGCCTGCGGGCGCCCGGTCGTCGCCACCGACGTCGGCGGGCTGCGTCACGCCGTACGCGACGCCCACACCGGGCGCCTCGTCGCCGGCCACGACACCGACGACTGGGCCGACATGCTCGCCGAGGTCCTCGACCACCCGGCCGAGCGCGCCCGGCTCGGCGCGAACGCGGCCGCGCACGCGTCGGGGTTCAGCTGGTCGACCACCGCGGCCGCCACCCTCGAGGCGTACGGCGACGCCCTCCGCGCGGCCCGGCGCCGCTCGTTCATCACCGGCGCCTGGTTCGAGCGCGGCGGGCGCTGACCCCCGCGGCCACCCCACCCCTCCCCGAACCCCCTCCCTCGAACCCCCTCCCCGTCCGTCTGCCCCTCCGCTGGGGTGTCGGGACACCATGAAGGCATGGGAAACCCGCACTCTGCACGGCAGATCTGCCGTGCAGAGTGACGGGACACCATGAAGGCATGGGAAACCGACAGCAGCACCTCGGCGGGCAGGCTGCGGCGAGGGCCAGACGGGGCGAGGCGGGACAGGGCGAGGCGGGGCGGAGCGGGCGGGGCAGGCGGAGCAGGGTCGGACGGGTCAGCCGGGCTGGCCCCAGAAGACGCGGTCGACGACCGCGCGGGCGCGGCGGGTGACGCGGCGGTAGTCGGCGAGCAGGTGGGACGACTCCCCCGGGCCGTAGCCGAGGAGCTCGGCGAGGGCGGCCAGCTCGCGGTTGTCGGAGGGGATCGAGTCCGAGGCGCGTCCGCGCATCAGCATGACCGAGTTCCGGATCCGGCTCGCCAGCAGCCAGGCCTCCTCGAGCTGGCCGGCGTCGAGCGGGTCGATGATCCCCGCGTCGCGGGCCGCGCGCAGGGCCACGACGGTCCGGGTGGAGCGCAGCTGCGGGAGCCGGTGCGCGTGCTGCAGCTGCAGCGTCTGCACGGTCCACTCGACGTCGGCGAGCCCGCCCGGTCCGAGCTTGGTGTGCTTCTCCGGGTCGGCGCCGCGGGGCAGCCGCTCGGCCTCGACGCGCGCCTTGAGCTTGCGGATCTCGACGAGCTGCGCGTTCGTGAGCCCCTCCTCCGGCCAGCGCCGGCGGTCGATCTCGGCCATCAGCCCGGCGCCCACGTCGGGGTCGCCGGCCAGCGCGTCGGCACGGACGAGGGCCTGCAGCTCCCAGGTCGAGGACCAGCGCTGGTAGTAGTTCCGGTACGCGGCGAGCGAGCGGACCAGCGCGCCGCCCTTGCCCTCGGGCCGCAGGTCGGCGTCGACGGACAGCGCCGGGTCGGCGCCCGGCTGGGCCAGCAGCTTGCGCAGCTGCGTGATCACGGCGCCGGCCGTACGCACCGGGTCATCGGGCTGGGGCCCGTCCCCGGCGGTGTCGCCCATGACGAACATCGCGTCGGCGTCGGAGGCGTACGACATCTCGCGCCCGCCCCAGCGGCCCATCGCGACGATGGCGATCGGCGGGACGGGCTGGTCGTCCGAGCTCGTCCGCAGCGTCTCCAGCGCCGCGTGCACGGTCGCGGAGGCGACGTCGGTCAGCGCCTCGCCGACGCCGAGCACGTCGATCTCGCCGAGCAGGTCGGCCGCGGCGATGCGGAACAGCTCGCGCCGGCGGATGGCCCGGACGGCCTCGACGGCCGCCGCGCTGCTCGACTGGCGCCGGGCCGCGGCGAGCATCTCGCTGCGGACGTCGGCCAGCGGGCGCGGGCGCAGGTGCTCCTCCTCGGCCAGCATCTGCACCGTCTGCGGTGCACGGGACAGCAGCGAGACCGCGTACCGGCTGCTGGCCAGGATCCTGGCGAGCCGCTCGGCCATCGCGCCCTCGTCGCGGAGCGCCCGGAGGTACCACGGGGACGAGCCGAGCGCCTCGGACACCTGGCGGAAGGCGAAGAGCCCGGCGTCGGGGTTCGGGGCCTCGGCGAACCAGCCGAGCATCGCCGGGAGCAGCTGGCGCTGGATGCCGGCCTGACGGCTGACGCCCTGGCTGAGCGCGGCGATGTGGCGCAGCGCCGCAGCCGGGTCGTCGTAGCCGAGGGCCTGCAGGCGGTCCTCCGCCGAGCGGGTGGTCAGGCGGAGCTCGCTGGTGGGGATCCGGGCGACGGCCTCGAGCAGCGGCGAGTAGTAGAGCCGCTCGTGCAGGCGCCGCACCGAACCGGCGACGTTGCGCCAGGTGGAGACCAGCTCGGTCACCGGGTCGGGGTAGCCGAGCGAGCGCCCGATCCGGCGCAGGTCCGCCTCCGACTCGGGCAGGACGTGGGTGCGGCGCAGGCGGAAGAGCTGGATCCGGTGCTCGAGCACGCGCAGGAACCGGTACGCCAGCCCGAGCGTCTTGCCGTCCTCGCGGCCGACGTAGCCGCCGTCGACCAGCGCCTTCAGCGCGGGCAGGGTGGCGCCGACGCGCAGGGACTCGTCGACCCGGCCGTGCACGAGCTGGAGCATCTGCACCGAGAACTCGACGTCGCGCAGCCCGCCCTCCCCCAGCTTGAGCTCGCGGCCGGCGTCGCGGGCCGGGATGTGGGCGACGACGCGGCGGCGCATCGCCTGGGTGTCGTGGACGAAACCCTCGCGCTCGGCCGCGCGCCACACGTACGGGGTGACGAGGTCGACGAAATCCCCGCCCAGGGCCAGGTCACCGGCGGCGGGCCGCGCCTTGAGCATCGCCTGGAACTCCCAGGTCTTGGCCCAGGTCGAGTAGTACTTCGCGTGGCTGGACAGGGTGCGGACCAGCTGGCCCGCCCGGCCCTCCGGCCGCAGCGCCGCGTCGACCTCCCAGATCGTGCCGGCGGCGGTGTGCGCGGAGCAGATGCGCGTCATCTCCGCGGCCATCCGGGTCGCGAGGCTGATCGCCCGCTCGTTCTCCACGAGCGGCTGCCCGTCGGCGTCGCGCACCGGCTCGGCGACGAAGAGGACGTCGACGTCGCTGATGTAGTTCAGCTCCTGCGCGCCGGTCTTGCCGAGCGCGACGACGGCGAGCCGGGTGCTCGCGGCCTCCGGGCCGGTCTTGGCCCGGGCGATGGCCAGCGCCGCCTCGAGGGTCGCGTCGGCGAGGTCGGAGAGCTCGTCGGCCACCCCGTCGACGGCCTCGATGGGTTCGGCGGCGCAGAGGTCCCGAGCCGCGACGCGCAGCAGCGCCGCCCGGTAGGCCAGCCGCAGCGCGTCGCCGACGAGGTCGGTCGCCACGGGCACGTCGGCCGCCGGGTCGGCGCCGACCGCCTGGAGCAGCTCGCGGCGGAGGTCGGCGGCCGAGGTCCGGCGCAGCGGCCCGTCGAGGGCGTCGACGAGCTCGGGGTGGGAGACGAGGTGCTGGCCGAAGGCGACGCTCGCACCCAGCACGGCGACGAGGTGACCGGCCAGGGCGGGGTCGTCGACCAGCCGGTCGAGCAGGCCGGGGTCGGCGTCGTTGAGCCGGTCGAGCGAGGTCAGCGTGAGGTCGGGGTCGGCCGCGCGGACGACCACGTCGAGGAGCCGCAGCTGGCGCGCCGACCAGGACGCGACGCGGCGGCTCGCCACCTCGGCGTCGATGAAGCCGCGGCGCGCGAGCGCCCCCTGCGCGGTCTCGGTCCTCACGCCCTCGTCGTCCTGCTCGTCCAGCTCGTCCTGCTCGTCCTGCTCGTCGTCACGGAGGTGATCGTACGGACGCACACCTGGCCCGCGCGGGCGTCGCGTACCGTCGGGGCGCCCCGCGCCGCCCGCCGGGGCGGATCCCGAGGAGGACCAGGCCGTGGTGCGCGCCCGCCGGACACCGACCCAGGCCCTGGTCGACCAGGGACGGGTGCTGCTCGGGTGGTTCGCCGACCTCGGCGACGACGACGCCGTCCGACCGACGGTCCTGCCCGGCTGGGACGTGCACGCGGTGCTGGCCCACCTCGACCTCGGGCTCCAGCGGAGCGTCGGCGGGCTCGGTCCCGAGCCCGGCACGGCGGACGGTTCACGGCGGCGGGCGACCGACCACGCGCAGCGGTTCGCGTACGGCGCGCTGCTCGACCGCGTGCAGGAGGCGCTCGACCGGCTCGACGGCGCGGCGCTCCCGCCCGAGGTGGTCGGGCCCGCGGTCGTCGAGCTCGTCGTGCACGCCGACGACCTGACGCGCTCGCTGCCCGACCGCGACCCGGCGCCGCAGGCCAGGCCGGCGCTCGGCGTCGCCTGCCGCGCGCTGGCGGGCGTGCTGGAGACCCGCTACCCCGGCCGCTCGGTGGAGGTCCGGGTCCCGCCGCACGCCGCGGTCCAGTGCTCCGTGCTGCGTGACGGACGGCTCGACCCGGGACCGACCCACACCCGCGGCACCCCGCCGAACGTCGTCGAGACCGACGCGACGACGTTCCTGCGCCTGGCCACCGGGCGCACCACCTGGACCGACGCGCTCGCCTCCGGGAGGGTCGCCGCCTCCGGCCTCCGCGCGGACCTGAGCGAGATGCTCCCCCTCCTCGGCTGAGCGAGCAGCCCGGACCGGTGCAGGGCGGCCTCGACGAACGTGCGCGCCGAGTGCCGGCCTCGTCCGACGCTCGTACGACCGCGGCGGCCGTCGGTCAGAGGACCGGCAGCAGCCTCTCGAGCTCCTGCGGCGTGACCTGGCGGCGGTACTCGGCGAACTCGGCCCGCTTGTTGCGCAGGAAGAAGTCGAAGACGTGGTCGCCGAGGGTCTCGGCCACGAGCTCGGAACCCTCCATCGCCCGGATGGCCTCGTCGAGGTTCCGGGGCAGCGGTGCGATGCCGAGGGCCTGGCGCTCGCGCTCGGTGAGCGACCAGACGTCGTCCTCGGCGCCGTCGGGGAGCTCGTACTCGCCCTGGATGCCGGCGAGCCCGGCGGCGAGGGTGAGGGCGAAGGCGAGGTACGGGTTGGCCGCCGAGTCGATCGAGCGCAGCTCGACCCGGGCCGAGGACCCCTTGTTCGGCTTGTACATCGGCACCCGGACCAGCGCCGAGCGGTTGTTGCGGCCCCAGCAGATGTAGCTCGGGGCCTCGCCGCCGCCGGCGAGGCGCTTGTAGGAGTTCACCCACTGGTTGGTCACCGCGCTGATCTCGGCCGCGTGGCGCAGCAGCCCGGCGATGAAGTGGCGCCCGACCTTGGACAGCCGGTTCTCCCCGCCCGCGTCGTAGAAGGCGTTGGTGTCGCCCTCGAACAGCGACATGTGCGTGTGCATGGCCGAGCCGGGCCAGTCGGTCGCCGGCTTGGGCATGAACGAGGCGTGGATGCCCTGGCTGAGCGCGACCTCCTTGACGACCACGCGGAACGTCATGATGTTGTCCGCGGTCGAGAGGGCGTCGGCGTAGCGCAGGTCGATCTCCTGCTGCCCGGGGCCGGCCTCGTGGTGGGAGAACTCGACCGAGATGCCCATCTGCTCGAGCATGGTGATCGCCTTGCGCCGGAAGTCGCTGCCCGTGCTCTGCGGGGTGTGGTCGAAGTAGCCGGACTGGTCGACCGGGGTCGGCGTGACGCTGGCCAGCAGCGGGTCCTTGAACAGGTAGAACTCGACCTCGGGGTGCGTGTAGAAGGTGAAGCCGAGGTCGGCGGCCTTGCCCAGCGCCCGCTTGAGGACGTAGCGCGGGTCCGCGTACGACGGCGAGCCGTCCGGCATCGAGATGTCGCAGAACATCCGTGCCGTCGCCGGGCTGCTGTCGCGCCACGGGAGGATCTGGAACGTCGACGGGTCGGGGTGGGCGATCATGTCCGACTCGTAGACGCGCGCGAAGCCCTCGACCGCCGAGCCGTCGAAGCCCATGCCCTCCGCGAAGGCGCCCTCCAGCTCGGCCGGCGCGATCGCGACCGACTTGAGGAACCCGAGCACGTCGGTGAACCACATCCGCACGAACCGGACGTCGCGCTCCTCGATGGCCCGGAGCACGAACTCCGTCTGCTTGTCCACGCGCTCATCCTGCCCGTCGCGCGGTAACACCGGCGTTACGGGGGAGCGGCCCGCCCCGACCGCCCTGACCGGCCCGACCGGTCTCGCTGACTAGCCGGTCTTGCGGCGGAACGTGTTCCGCTTGCCCTCGGCCGGTCCGTGCGCGTGCCCCCCGGCCTTGCCGCCCCCGTCGAGGTGGTCCTGGCCGTGGCGTCCCTGCTTGGCGGCGAGCGCCTCGCGGAACCTGCGCTTCGTCTCGTCGACCGGGTCCTCCCGGGTGGTGGGCTCGGGCTGCTCGGGCTGGTCGGCGCTCATGGACGCCATTGTGGCCCGGCCACCGGCGGGTCGGGAGCCCGGGCTGTCGGCGGCGCCGGCCGACGACGGAGGATGGGGCCGTGTTCGCCTCGATCTACGACCAGGGCTTCGTCCGCGTGGCGGCGTGCGTGCCCACCGTCACCATCGCCGACCCGCGTGCGAACGCGGCCGCCGTCGCCGACCTCCTCCGGGCCTGCGCCGACGAGGGGGTCGGCGTCGCGGTCTTCCCCGAGCTCGCGCTCTCCGGCTACGCGATCGAGGACCTGCTGCTGCAGGAGACCGTGCTCGACGAGGTGGAGGTCGCCGTCGAGCTGCTCGTCGCCGCGTCCGCCGACGTCGCCACCGTGCTCGTCGTGGGCGCCCCGCTGCGCCACGGCAACCGCCTCCTGAACTGCGCCGTCGTCATCCACCGCGGCACCGTGCTCGGGGTGGCGCCGAAGTCCTACCTGCCGACCTACCGCGAGTTCTACGAACGCCGCCACTTCGGCCCGGGCGACGACCGGCGCGGGGAGAGCGTGCAGCTCTGCGGCCAGAGCGTCCCGCTGGGCCCCGACCTGCTCTTCGAGGCGAGCGACGTGCCCGGGCTGACCTTCCACGTCGAGGTCTGCGAGGACATGTGGGTGCCGGTGCCGCCGAGCGCCGAGGCCGCCCTCGCCGGGGCGACGCTGCTGCTGAACCTCTCCGGCAGCCCCGTCACCGTCGGCCGCGCCGAGGACCGGCGGCTGCTCGCCCGCTCCGCCTCGTCCCGCTGCCTCGCGGCGTACGTCTACACCGCGGCCGGGCCGGGCGAGTCGAGCACCGACCTGTCCTGGGACGGCCAGACGATGGTCTACGAGCTCGGCCGGCTGCTGGCCGAGACCGACCGGTTCCCCGACGGGCCGCGGCGCGCGGTCGCCGACGTGGACCTGCTGCGGCTGCGCCAGGAGCGGCAGCGCACCGGGACGTTCGACGACAACCGGCGTACGCACACCGCGCGGACGGACGCCTTCCGCACCGTCAGCTTCACCCTCGACCCGCCGCGCACCGACCTCGGGCTGCGGCGCACGCTCGACCGCTTCCCCTTCGTGCCCGACGACCCCGAGCGCCTCGCGCTGGACTGCTACGAGGCGTACAACATCCAGGTCACCGCGCTCGCCCAGCGCCTCGTGGCCATCGGCAACCCCAGGATCGTCATCGGCGTCTCGGGCGGGCTGGACTCGACGCACGCGCTGATGGTGGCGGCGCGGGCGATGGACCGGCTGGGCCGGCCGCGCAGCGACATCCTCGCCTTCACCCTGCCCGGCTTCGCCACGACCTCGACGACCAGGTCGAACGCGACCCGGCTCTCCGAGGCGATGGGCGCGACCTTCGCCGAGATCGACATCCGGCCCGCCGCGGAGCGGCTGCTGGCCGACATGGACCACCCCTTCTCCGACGGCCACCCCGTCTACGACGTGACCTTCGAGAACGTCCAGGCCGGGCTGCGGACCGACTACCTCTTCCGCCTCGCCAACCAGCGCGGCGGCATCGTCCTCGGCACCGGCGACCTCTCCGAGCTCGCGCTGGGCTGGTGCACGTACGGCGTCGGCGACCAGATGTCGCACTACGCGGTGAACGCCGGCATCCCCAAGACGCTCATCCAGCACCTGATCCGCTGGGCGATCGCCAACGGCGAGTTCGACGAGGACACCAACGCGGTGCTCGGCGCGATCCTCGCGCAGGAGATCAGCCCCGAGCTGGTCCCCGTGGCCGAGGGCGAGGGGCCGCAGAGCACCGAGGCGACGATCGGCCCGTACGCCCTGCAGGACTTCACGCTGTTCCACGTGCTGCGCTACGGCTTCCCGCCCAGCCGGATCGCCTTCCTCGCCGAGCACGCCTGGTCCGACCCCGACGTCGGGCCCTGGCCGCCCGGCTTCGACGGTGTCCGCACCAGCTACGACCTGGCGACGATCCGGCACTGGCTGCAGGTGTTCTGCCACCGGTTCTTCGGCACCAGCCAGTTCAAGCGCTCGGCGATCCCCAACGGGCCGAAGGTCGTCGCCGGCGGTGCCCTGTCGCCCCGCGGCGAGTGGCGCGCCCCGAGCGACGGCAACGCGAACGCCTGGCTCGCCGAGCTCGAGCGCAACGTCCCGGCCTGAGGTGCACGGGAGCGGCGGCCCGCGACGGCTAGCGTGAGCCCGTGCCCGAGCCCGGTTGGTATCCCGACCCGGGGGGCCGCTCGGGCCACTACCGCTTCTGGGACGGCCAGGCCTGGGGCCTGAGCACCACCCCCGACCTGCCCACGGGCGGCGGCCCGGGCCGTGCCGACGGGGGCGGCAGCGGCGGCCCCCGGCGCTCGCGCGGGCTGCGCGTCGGCCTGGCCGCCACGGCCGCCGCCGTGGTCCTCGTGCTGGTCGCCGTCGGCGCGCTGGTCCTGCGGGAGCGCACCCGCACGACGGCCGGCCCGGGCTCCTCCCCGACCCCGGCGGCGACGCGCGCCGCGCCCTCGGCGAGCGAGCCCGCTACGCCCGGCACGGCCGCCGGAGGGGTGCCGACCGCGGGTCCGAGCACACCCGGCGAGCCCACCGGCCCCGTCCCGACCGCGGTCCCGAGCTCGGAGCCCTGCCTGTTCGGCAGCCCGTACAGCCGCCAGGACTACCCCCGCGACGGGCGCGTGCACGGTGGCAGCCTGTCCTTCCCGCTGCCCGCCGGCTGGACCTACCCCGGACGCCAGGTCGACGCGTTCACGTGGGCCTACGACGTCGGCGAGGCCGACACGCAGGTGCAGCAGCAGCGGTACTCGACCTTCGCCGTGGGCGCGGTCTCGGTGGCCGACGGCTTCGAGGACCCGGCCGGCGCGGCCGAGCGGATGATGGGCTGCACCCTCGCCTCGACGCTCTCCCGCGGCGTGACCACGCGGACCGACCTCGTGGACGAGGAGACCACCGTCGGCGGCTACCCCGCCTGGACGCTGCGCAGCGAGGTCCGGGCGGGCGACCCCCGCTCGGGCGGCGGCGGCGGCGACACCGTGCAGATCACCGTCGTCGACCTGGACTCCGGCGAGGCGCTCGCCTTCTTCTGGGGCTCCGCCCCGCTCGGGGACGCCGCCCTCACCGACCAGCTCGACCGGGCGGCCCGGCAGCTCGAGGTCGGCTAGGCCCGACGGGCCTGTCGGCGTTCATCGGCGAGGCCCGACGGGCCCCTCCGGCGTTCAGACGCCGGGCTGGGCCAGCGCCGGTGCCGAGGCCTCCTCGGCGACCACCGTCATCCGCTGGAGCCAGGGCGCGCCGTAGGTCGTCGCCATGGCCACGTCCCCGGCGTCGCGACCGCGGCCGATGAGCACGCGGCCGATGCGGTGCTCGTTGTTGCGCGGGTCGAAGGTGAACCAGCGACCACCGAGGTAGACCTCCATCCAGGCGGCGAAGTCCATCGGGCCCGGCTTGTGCTCCACCTCGATCTCGGGGAGGTAGCCGAACACGTAGCGCGCCGGGATGTTCAGCGCGCGGCACAGCGACACCGCCAGGTGGGTGAAGTCGCGGCACACGCCGTAGCCGGCCGCGTGCACGTCGGCGGCGGTGCTGCGGGCGTTGCTGCTGCCGTACTGGAAGGTCAGGTGGCCGTTGACGTAGTCGCAGATCGCCTGCACGCGCGAGTAGCCGCGGGGCAGCTGGCCGAACCGGTTCCACGCCTCCGCGCCCAGGACGTCGGGCAGGCAGTAGCGGCTGGGCAGCGTGAAGATCAGCACGTCGTCCGGGAGGTCCTCGGGCGCCAGCTCCTCGGCGCTCTCGTCGACCTCCTCCGTCGCGTCGGGCACGGTGACCAGCGCGGAGTACGTGATGGTCGACTGGCCCGCCGGGATGGTCAGGCGTCGGCAGACGTTGTCGTACAGGTCGGCGTACGTGCGGCTGGGCTGCTCCGGCTGGACCGCCCAGGACTCGTCGTGCACCCGCACGTCCTGGCCGGGTGCCGGCTCGACCTGGAAGACGGCCGGGACGTCGTAGGCGGAGGAGTGGACGAACTCGCAGCCGATCCGGACCTCGCGGGTCCCCACCGCGCCCGGCGTCACGCCGTGGCGGCCGAGGTCGAGCCTGGGGTGGCGTCGGGCTTCGGCGCCTCGGCGACCGCGTCCGCGGCGGTGTTGATCACGCTGGCCACGGGGTCGGGCAGCGAGGACGTGCTCCTCTTGACCTCGGCGGCGACCTTGGCCGCGGCGTCCTGCGCAGGCTGGCTGTGCGCGAGGTCGTTGGCCCGCGCCTTCAGCTCCTCGAACCTCTCGCGGCCCGCGCGCGTCCCGAGGACGTAGCCGACGCCACCCGCGACCGCGGCCACCAGCACTGTCTTCGCCTTCATCTGCTCCTCGATCCTCCGGGTGTCGCCGTGCGGCGCGTGGAGGTCACCCTACGGTGGGCCCCGGGCGCGGGTCGGGGCAGCCCGGCGCCGTCACACGGTCGTCACGCGGGCCCCGTGCCGCGTACGGCACGACTGCGGAGAGGACCTCGCTGATGGCGGTTCGACGGGTGCAGGTGACGGGCGCGGCCCGGCCCGTGGTGGCGTGGGAGCGCTACGCCGACCTGGACGCCTGGGCGACGTGGGCGCCGCAGATCCGCGGCGTCGAGGCCGACGGCCCGCGGCTCGCGACCGGCCGCACCGGGACCGTCGTCGCCCTGGCCGGGGTGCGGTCCGCTTCGTCGTGACGGCCGTGGACGAGCGGGCGATGCGGTGGAGCTGGATCGCCCGGGTCGGCCCGGTGACGCTGTCGCTGCACCACACGGTGGAGCCCGATCCCCGCGGCACCCGCGCCGGCCTCGTCCTGGAGGGACCGGGCCCGGTCGTCGCCGCGTACGCCCCGCTCACCCGCCTCGCGCTCGCCCGCCTCGTCGCGACCTGACGACCCGACCTGACGTCGCGACCTGACGCCGCACGGTCCCCTCGCCAGCGTGAGCGGGTGCCAGGCCTGGCTCCGGAGCCCGAGGCCGTCGCCCGCCACCACCGGGGGGTTCGCGGTCGCCCGCGCGGACGGTCGCCGTGCTTCGGAGCGGGGTCGCCCGGGGTCTCCCGCGGCAGCGTCAGTCGTCGTCCCAGTCGTCGGCGGCCTCGTTGCGCTGCTGGACCTTCTCCAGGGCGCGCTCGGCCTCCTCCCGCGTCGGGTAGGGGCCGAGCCGGTCCGCCGCCCTGCCCGCCTTGTCGTCCTGCACCACCTGCTTGGTGTCGAGGTCGAACCACCAGTCGCCGTCGGCCATGTCGCCTCCTCGCCGGGACGGCCCGGTGCCGGCCCCGGGCTGACGCTACCGGCGGCGCCGCGGGCACCCGCACGTAGCATCGGCGCCGTGCCGACCGCCGTCTCGCCCGCCCCGGTGTCGCCGCAGCGCAGCGTGCCCGGCACCATCCCGCGCCCGGAGTACGTGGGCCGGCGAGGCCCTGTGCCGTACGCGGGGCCGGACGTCCAGACGCCCGAGACGATCGAGCGCATGCGGGTCGCCGCGCGCATCGCCGCGCAGGCCATGGAGGCCGCTGCCGCGGCCATCGCGCCCGGCGTGACGACCGACGAGCTCGACGCGGTCGCGCACGAGTTCATGCTCGACCACGGGGCCTACCCCTCCACGCTCGGCTACCGCGGCTTCCCCAAGTCCTGCTGCACCTCGGTCAACGAGGTGGTCTGCCACGGCATCCCCGACGCCCGGCCGCTGGAGGACGGCGACCTCGTCAAGATCGACGTGACCGCGTACAAGGACGGCGTGCACGGCGACAACTGCGCGACCTACTTCTGCGGCGACGTCGACGAGGACGCCCGCCTCCTCACCGAGCGCACCCGGGAAGCGCTCGCCCGCGCGATCAGGGCCGTGCGTCCCGGGCGGCAGGTGAACGTGATCGGCCGCGTGATCGAGAGCTACGCCAAGCGCTTCGGCTACGGCGTCGTCCGCGAGTACACCGGTCACGGCGTGCACACCGCGTTCCACTCCGGCCTGGTGATCCCGCACTACGACGAGCCGCGCCACGACACGGTGATCGAGCCCGGGATGACCTTCACCATCGAGCCGATGATCACCCTCGGCAGCGGTGACAACCGCCTGTGGGACGACGACTGGACCGTCGTGACCGTCGACGGCAGCCGCTGCGCGCAGTTCGAGCACACCCTCGTCGTGACCGACACCGGCGCCGAGGTCCTGACCCTCCCCTGAGGGCGACCTTCAGCCGATTCTCACGCCCGAGGCCCCGCCCCGCGGGAATCAAGTCGTGCGCGACAGAGTCATAGTGGGTACGCCACGGCGGGGTCTCCCCCGCCGTCCGCACGAGGAGAAGGAGCACCACATGACCGAGGTCACCGCCAACACAGGCCTGCTCGGCAAGGTCGACCTGCACGTCGAGGACAGCGGCGGCACCGGCCGCCCGGTCGTCCTCGTCCACGGCTGGCCGCTGTCGGGCGAGTCCTGGAGCGAGCAGACCGGCCCGCTCGCCGCCGCCGGCTACCGCGTCGTCACCTACGACCGCCGCGGCTTCGGCCGGAGCGACAAGCCGAAGGGCATCGGCACGTCGGGCTACGACTACGACACCCTCACCGAGGACCTGCACAACCTCCTCGTCGAGCTCGACCTCGACGACGTCACCCTCGTCGGCTTCTCGATGGGCGGCGGCGAGGTCGCGCGCTACGCCTCGAAGTTCGGCCTGGAGCGCGTGCGCAGCGTCGTGTTCGCCGCGGCCGTGCCGCCCTTCCTCGCCCAGAGCGACGACAACCCCGAGGGCCCGCTCGACCAGGCCACCGCGGACGCCTTCGAGTCGGGCCTGAAGGACGACCGTGACGGCTTCTTCGAGCAGTTCACGACGAACTTCTTCTCGGCCAACGGCCAGCTCAAGGTCACCGAGGAGCAGCGCCTCGAGGCGAAGGCCCTCGCCCAGCAGTCCGACCAGCGCGCGGCGCTGGGGTGCCTCGCCGCGTTCGGCACCACCGACTTCCGCGAGGACCTCAAGAGCGTGAACGTCCCGACGCTCGTCATCCACGGCGACGCCGACGGCATCGTGCCCTTCGAGGGTTCGGGCAAGCGGACGCACGAGGCGGTCCCGGCCTCCGAGCTCGTGCTCGTCAAGGACGCGCCGCACGGCTTCAACGTGAGCCACGCCGGTGAGTTCAACGAGGCGCTGATCGCCTTCCTCGCCAAGTAGGACCCCGCTCCTCGTCGCACGGACCACCGGCTCCCGGTACCCGGATCACCCGATCCGGTGCCGGGAGCCGGCGTCCGGCAGCGGTACCGGTGCTGGCGCGTTCGCCCGTACGGGCCGGTGCGCACTACCCTTCCTGGCGGGACGAGTCGGTCAGGCGGCCGCGGCGTACGCCCTCGGGCGGGCGTCGAGGAAAGTCCGGACTCCTCAGAGCACGGTGGTGGGTAACACCCACCCGGGGTGACCCGCGGGACAGTGCCACAGAGAACAGACCGCCCGTCGGCCTCGGTCGGCGGGTAAGGGTGAAACGGTGGTGCAAGAGACCACCAGCACCCCTGGTGACAGGGGTGGCTCGGCAAACCCCACCGGGAGCAAGACCAAGAAGGCGCCCTCCGCGAGGAGGACGCCGCGGGAGCGTTCGAGGGCTGCTCGCCCGAGCTCCCGGGTAGGTCGCACCAGGCCGCTGGCAACAGCGGTCGCAGATGGATGGCCGCCCCCTCCGCCTCGGCGGAGGGACAGAATCCGGCTTACCGACCGGCTCGTCCCCCTGCCCGCGGCGCGCTCGAGGGACGCGCGCGGGCGGCGCCTCGCTAGCGTGGGCCCGTGCCCCGCCTGCTGCTGCTCAACGGACCGAACCTGAACCTGCTCGGCACGAGGGAGCCGGACGTGTACGGCTCGGCCACGCTGGCCGACGTCGAGGAGCTCGCGCGCAGCACGGCCGAGGCGTCCGGGCTCGGGCTGCGGGCGGTGCAGAGCAACTCCGAGGGCGCCCTGGTCGACGCGGTGCAGGCCGCGCGCGAGGACTGCGACGGCCTCGTCGTCAACGCCGGCGCGTACACGCACACCTCGGTCGCCCTGCGCGACGCGCTGGCCGCGGTGGCGCTGCCCTTCGTCGAGGTCCACATCAGCAACGTGCACGCCCGCGAGGGGTTCCGGCACCACTCCTACCTCGCGCCGATCGCCAGCGCGGTGATCGTCGGGGCCGGGATCCAGGGGTACGCGTTCGCGGTCCAGCGCCTGGCCACGCTGCTCGGCGGATCGGACGGCTGAGCCGGCCCGCCTGTTTCACCGGAACGGTTCCCTGGACGGCGCCCTCCGCCTACCGTGGTCGGGTGAGCACCTCCGCCGTGCAGGCCCGGGCCTGGCGCCCGCGCTGGGACACGACGCTCGTGCTGGTCAGCATGGTCGTCGTCTTCTGCACGCTGCTCGTCTCGACCACGGCGCTCCTGCCGATGGGCGTCACGACCGCCCTGGCCCTGCTCGGCGGGACCGGCTTCGTGCTCGGCGTCTCGGCGAGCATCAGCGCCTTCCTCGAGCGCGACGCGAACGCGGACTCCGACTTCTGGCGCTGAGCCCGGGTCGGAGGGACCGGGCGTACGCCTTTGGGCGGCCCGTCAGACTGTCGCCGTGCCCGAGCTGCCCGAGGTCGAGAGCGCCCGGTCGACGATCGAGGCGGCCGGGCTCCACCGCAGGATCGCCGCGGTCGACGACACCGACTCCTACGAGTGCCGGCCGCACCCGCCGGGCGAGATCGCCGCGGCCCTGGTGGGACGTTGCCTGACCGCGGCGCACCGGCGGGGCAAGAGCATCTGGTGCGACACCTCCGGCGTCGAGGGCGACGACACCTCCGGCCCCGCGCTCGGCGTGCACCTGGGGATGAGCGGCCGGATCCTCGTGACCGGTCCGGACGGCGCGGTCTCCGAGGGCGGCGACTGGCAGGGCGGGCGCTACGGCCGCGGCGGCGAGGAGCCCGACCGCAAGGCCGTGTGGGACCGCTTCACGATCACGTACGCCGACGGCGGCACGCTGCGGCTCTTCGACAAGCGGCGCCTCGGCCGGATCCGCCTCGACCCGGACCTGAGCCGGCTCGGGCCCGACGCCGAGCAGGTGGGCGCCGAGGAGCTCGCCGAGCGGGTCGCCCGGGGCTCCGCACCGCTCAAGGCCAAGCTGCTCGACCAGTCCGTCGTGGCCGGCGTGGGCAACCTGCTCGCCGACGAGACGCTCTGGCAGGCGCGTCTCTCGCCCCGCCGCCCGGTCGACCAGCTCCGGCCCGACGAGCTGGTCCGGCTCCACGAGGGCCTGCACGCCGCGACGAGGGCGGCCATCCGCCTGGGCGGGGTGCACACGGGCGAGGTGATCGAGTTCCGGCACGCCGGCGCGCACTGCCCTCGCTGCGGGACCGAGATGACCCGCGCGACGGTCGGCGGCCGGACGACCTGGTGGTGCCCGCAGGAGCAGACCTGAGGTCGGTGCGAGCCGCCGACACCCCGATGTGGGCCGCGAGGGAACCTCAGCGGACGCCGAGGAGCACCGACGTCCGAGCCCGACCCGCCCGCGTACGGGCCTGAACGCCCCTCCCGCTCACCGCGTACCCGCCCGGATCCTGCCCCGCGCGGACCCTGCCCTGCGCGGACCCTGCCCTGCGCGAACCCCTGCCCTGCGCGAACCCTGCCCGCGGGCCCCGTCGGTTTCCCATGCTTTCTTGGTGTCCCGGCACCCAGCACGGCAAATTCACCGTGCAGAGTGACGGGATCCCATGCTTTCTTGGTATCCCGACACCAGGGCCGACACGTATCCCGACACCAGGGCCGACACGAACTATCCCGACACCTATCCCGAGACCTGTCCCGACACCGGGCCCGGCCCCGGGAACGTCGCTTCAGGGGCGGGCGCCCAGGGCGTACGGCGGGTCAGGCGCGCTCGAAGGCGACGCGGCCCTGCTCGGGGTCGGCGGAGACCAGGCGAACCTGCACCTCGTGGCCCAGCGGGAGGCCGTCGCCCTCGACCCTGGCCTCGACGGCCGGCTCCTGGATGACGACGGTGCCGCGGTGCTTCTCCGGCTCCACCTCGACGACCGTGCCGGTGAAGACCTCGCCGACCCGGGGCTGCAGGACGCACGCCTCGACCCAGTCCACGACGGCGCGTTCGTACCGGTGCGCGGCCTGGTCGGCGCGGGCCATCTCCGCGGGCAGCCCGGGCAGCGCCGTACGCACCCAGTCCGGGACCGGCTGGTCGGCGCAGAGGGCGAGGCAGACCTCGCCGGCGTAGCGGTCGACGAGGCGGCGCAGCGGTGCGGTGACGTGGCTGTAGTCGCTGGCGATCGCGGCGTGCTCGGGGTCCTCGGGGACGCTGCCGTCGAAGGCCGCGTAGCCGGCCCCACGGAACAGCACCGTGCAGGCGTTCATCATGGCCGCGTCGCGCGGGCGTGACGCGTCGAGCGTGCGGACGAACTCCGGGTAGTCGAGCTCGGCGGGCCAGCGGATGCCCAGCGCCCGGGCCACGGCGTGGAGCCGGCGCAGGGCGGAGCCGGCGGCCGGCGGCATGGTCCGCACGATGCCGACGCGGGCGTAGAGCATCAGGTGCGCGGCGGCCATGCCGGTCAGCAGGGAGATCTGGGCGTTCCAGCCCTCCACGGGCAGCAGCGCGCGGTAGGTGAGGTCGAAGCCGCCGCCGTCGAGCGGCACGACCTCCTGCTCGGGGATGGCGAGGCTGACCCCGCCCCGCTCGCGCTCACGCTGCTCGCGGAGCGGCCCGACCTGGGCCAGCAGGGCCAGCGTGGGCCGGGTGCCGCCGGGTCCGGGGTGGTCGATGTCGTCCTGAGCCTGCTCGTACGTCAGCTGCTCGCCGCTGCGCACCCGGGCGCGGACCACGTCGGCGTCGGTGGTGCGACCCTGCGCGTCGAGCTGCACGGTCCACAGCAGCGCCGGGCGCACCTGCCCCGGCAGCAGGCTGGCCGCGCCCTCGGACAGGACGGGTGGGTGCAGCGGGCTGCGCTGGTCGGGGGCGTAGAAGGTCTCGCCCCGCCGGTGCGCCTCGAGGTCGACCGGGTCGCCCGGGCTGACGAACGCGGCGACGTCGGCGATCGCGTACGAGACCGTCCACCCGCCGTCGGCCCGCGCGGCGATGTGCAGGGCCTGGTCGAGGTCCCTGGATCCGGGCGGGTCGATGGTCAGCAGCTCGAGGTCGGTGCGGTCGAGGTCCGGGAGCCGGGGCGCCGCCGCGGCGCGCTCGGCCGCCTCGAGCACCTCGGGCGGGAAGTCGCCGGGCACCTGCAGCTCGGCGCGGATGTGGTCGAGGCCGCGCGTGACGCCCGCGGTCCCGGGCGCCTCGAGCACCCGACGGGGCAGGCGCATCCTGGGGCTGGGCACGCCTCAGCCCCGACCGACGGGTCGGCGCGGACCGACCGCTCGCTGCGTCCGACGCCCGTTCACAGCCCGGACTCCGCCGTCCGCACGAGGATGCGGCCGCACTCCTCGCAGCGCAGCACCTCGTCGGGGGGCGTGGTCGCGTACGCCCGCAGCTCGTTGGCGTTGACCTCGAGCTGGCAGCCGGTGCAGCGGCGCTGGCGCAGCTCGGCCGCGCCGACCCCGCCCTTGCTGGTGGCGATCCGCGTGTAGAGCGCGAGCAGGTCGGCGGGGACCTCCGGGGTGAGCCGGTCGCGCTCGGTGCGCTGGTAGCCGGCCTCGCTGACCAGCGTGGCGACGGCGGCGTCCCGGGCGGCGGTGGCCTCGGCGCTCAGGGCGACCAGGCCGTCGACGCGGCCCTGCAGCACGTCGCGCTCCGACTGCGCCTGCTCGAGCGCCTCCATCACCTCGAGCTCGACGTCCTCGAGGTCGCCGATCCGGCGCCGCAGGTGGGCGACCTCCTCGACCATCGCGCCGAGCGACTTGGCGTCCACGGTGCCGTCGGCGATGCGCTTCTCGTTGCGGACGAGCCGCTGGCGCACGGGCTCGAGGTCGGCCTCGGCCCGCTCGAGGTCCAGCTCCAGGTCCGAGACGCGCGTCTGCGCGCCGACCAGGTCCTCGGTGATCGTCGCGGACTCCGCCGACAGGCGGTCGAGCGCCTGCTGCTCGGGGAGCGTGCGGCGCTGCTCGGCGAGCCGCGCGAGCGCGGAGTCGACCGCCTGCAGGTCGAGCAGCCTCAGCTGCGCAGTGACGTCGGCTCTGATCGCACTCACCCTCTCCGGGCGGCGCCCGGTGGACGCCGCGCGTGGTCGTCGGACGCCCGGAGGCGACCGGCGCCCCAGCCTACTGAGCGGGACCGCCCCGGTCCCCGGCGGCCACGCGGCCGCCGGGTGCGCACCCCGGCCGCGCTCAGGCGGGCGGGGCGTTCCACTGCCGCAGGGCGGGTCCGCCCTTCGCCTCGCCCAGGATCGACACGGTGCTGGTGTCGAGGGGGAAGCGGTCGCCCACCGCGAGGTCCAGGCCCAGCCAGCACAGCGTCAGCGCCCGCAGCGCGTGCCCGTGGCCGAAGACGACCGCCTGCTCCGCCCCGCTGCTCCGGACGCGCTCGACCACCCGGTCCAGGCGCGCACGGACCTGCGCGGCGCTCTCCCCACCCGGGGTCGGGGCGGTGAAGACCGTCCAGCCCGGGTCCTGCTCGTGGACCTGCTCGCTGGTCAGGCCCTCGTAGTCGCCGTACGCCCACTCGACGAGGTCCTCGTCGACCTCGGGGGTGCGCGGCCCGACGAACCCGGCCAGCTCCGCGGTGATCCGGGCGCGCCGCCGGGGGCTCGCGAGCACCAGGTCGAAGGCGGCCGGGTCGAGGTGGCCGAAGAGCCGCAGCGCCTGCTCCCGGCCGCGCTCGGTGAGCGGGAGGTCGGTCACGGACGTGTGCCGCCCGTCGCGGCTCCACTCGGTCTCGCCGTGCCGGACGAGGTAGAGCAGCGTCATGGCGGTCAACCTATCGGCACGCTGGGGCGGGCCCGAGCGTCCACCGGGGCGTTGCCGGGCGGTGCGAGAATGCCCGACGGACGAGTGGACGGACGAGAGGGAGGTGCAGGGACGTGCCTGCGAGCTCAGAGGACACCGCTGCCGACGTCGTGACGACGAGCGAGGAGCCACCGCAGGCGAACCGGTCGGTGCCGTTCTCGGAGGCCTTCAAGGCCTTCGTCGCGCAGGGCTGGGCGCCCTACCCCGCCGAGCGGCCGGCGCCGCTGCCCGCGACGGCCTGGACCGCGGCCCGCCGCGAGGCGCTGAGCGCGCTGTTCCCGGGCGAGCGGCTGGTCATCGGCGCCGGCGGGCTCGAGGTCCGCTCCAACGACACCGACTACCGCTTCCGCCCGCACTCCGCCTTCGCCCACCTCACGGGCCTCGGCACCGACCGCGAGCCGGACGCCGTCCTCGTGCTCGAGCCGACGGACGCGGGCCACGACCCGACCCTCTACTTCAAGCCGCGCGCCCCGCGGGACTCCTCGGAGTTCTACGCCGACGCCCGCTACGGCGAGATGTGGGTCGGCGTGCGCTTCTCGCTCGAGGAGATGTCGGCGCTGACCGGCCTGCCGACCGCGCCGGTCGAGGACCTCACCGACCACCTGCGCAAGGACGCCGACACCATCGCCGTCCGGGCCAACCGTGCCGACCTCGCCGCCGACGTGCGGGCGGTGCTCGCCGAGGTGTCGCCCGAGACCGCTCCGGCGAGCGGGCAGGCCGGCGAGCAGGTCACCGAGCAGGCCACCGAGGACGAGCACGCCTCCGGGTCCGCCCGCGACGCGGAGCTGATGACCGCGCTGAGCGAGCTGCGCCTGCGCAAGGACGACTTCGAGGCCGGGCAGATGCGCGAGGCCTGCGCGCGGACCGCGGAGGGCTTCGAGGCCGTCGTCGCCGACCTGCCCCGGGCCGTCGCGGCCGGACGCGGCGAGCGCTGGGTGGAGGGGGTCTTCGGGCTGCACGCGCGCCACGTGGGCAACGCGGTCGGCTACGACACGATCGCTGCCTCGGGCGACCACGCCTGCACGCTGCACTGGATCCGCAACGACGGCGAGCTGCGCGAGGGCGACCTGCTGCTGCTCGACGCCGGGGTCGAGCTCGACTCGCTCTACACCGCCGACGTGACGCGCACGCTGCCCGTCACCGGACGGTTCAGCGAGGCGCAGCGGCGGGTGTACGAGGCCGTCCTCGCCGCGCAGGAGGCGGGCATCGCCGCCGCCCAGCCCGGCGCGACCTTCTCCGACGTGCACCGCGCGTCCATCCGCGTCGTCGCCGAGCACCTCGACGCCTGGGGCCTGCTGCCCGTGCCGCTGGAGGAGGCGCTGTCGGAGGAGGGCGGCCAGCACCGCCGCTGGATGCCGCACGGCACCTCCCACCACCTCGGCATCGACGTCCACGACTGCGCGCAGGCCCGCCGCGAGCACTACCGCGACGGCACGCTGGCGCCCGGGATGGTGATCACGGTCGAGCCCGGGATCTACCTCAAGGCCGACGACCTGCTCGTTCCCGAGGAGCTGCGCGGCATCGGGGTCCGCATCGAGGACGACATCCTGATCACCGCCGACGGCAACGAGAACCTCTCCGCCGGCCTCCCCCGTACGGCGGACGACGTCGAGGCGTGGATGGCCGGGATCTGGGCGCGGTGACCACCACCCCGCAGCGGCGCCAGCTGCCGTCCGTGCACCCGCTGTCGGTGCTCGGCCGGCGCGGCAGCACGGCGGTGACGCCGATCGACGACGACGTCAGCTCGGTCGTCGCGTGGGCCTGGTACGTCGACGGCGTGCGCCGGCCCGCCGCGAGCGTGGCCGAGGCGGCGCGGCAGGCGCAGGAGGGCGAGGGGTTCGTCTGGCTGGGGCTCAAGGACCCCGGTGACGCCGACCTGGAGGCCCTGGCGTCGCAGTTCGCGCTGCACCCGCTGGCCATCGAGGACGCGGTGCACGGCCACGACCGCTCCAAGCTGGAGACGTTCGGCGACGACCTGTTCATGGTCGTCTCCACCGTCGCCTACGTCGACCACGAGGAGATGACGGAGAACTCCGAGGTCGTCACGACCGGCCAGGTGATGATCTTCCTCGGCGACCACTTCGTGATCACCGTGCGCCGCGGCGAGCACGCCCAGCTCAGCGCGCTGCGCCGGGCGCTGGAGAACGACCCCGAGCGGCTCGCCCGCGGCCCGTGGGAGGTCCTGTACGCGGTCACCGACAAGATCATCGACGACTACCTCGCCGTGGTCGACGAGATCGAGACCGACGTCGACGAGGTGGAGAGCGCGGTCTTCGCGCGCGGCGGCTCGCACGAGGTCGACCGCGTCTACCAGCTCAAGCGCGAGCTGATCGAGTTCAAGCGCTGCGTGCTGCCGCTCGGGGCGCCGCTGCTGCGGCTGGCGACCCGCGAGCTGCCCGTCGTGCCGCCGCAGGCCCGCGCGTACTTCCGCGAGCTCGCCGACCACCACACGCAGGCGCGCGAGGCGGTGGGGTCCTTCGACGAGGTCCTGAGCTCGATCCTGCAGGCCGGGCTCGCCCGCGCCTCGGTCGCCGACAACGAGGACATGCGCAAGATCTCGGCGTGGGTGGCGATCGTCGCGGTGCCGACCATGGTGGCGGGCATCTACGGCATGAACTTCGACACCATGCCCGAGCTGCACTGGCGCTACGGCTACTTCGCCGTCCTCGGCCTGATCGCGGTGATCATGGTGAGCCTCTACGTCGGGTTCAAGCGGAACCGCTGGCTGTAGCCCCCGTCACCCGCCGACGAGCGGGTCCCAGGAGCGGGCGGGCTCACTCGAACTGCGCGGCGCGGGCGCCCGGGAGGTTCTGCAGCATCTCGCGCGCCTGGGCGGCGACCTTGTGCTCGCAGAGGACCTCGTACCTGGTCGCCACGGTCTGGCTGATCGAGGTGAAGTCGCGCCGGCCGCGGCTCAGGGCGTAGCCGAGCGCGGCGAAGCCGATGCCCAGCACGATGCCGATGCCGAGCGCGACGACGAACAGGGCGAGGAAGTTGACGCCGGACGGGGTGAAGATCAGCAGGACCAGGGCCACGAGCAGACCCGTGGAGAGACCGGACTGGACACCGCCGGCGACCACGGTGCCCCAGTTGCGCCGTCCGAGCACGCGCTCGACCGACTTGAGGTCGGTCCCGACGATGGCGAGGTTCTGCACCTCGAACTTCTCGTCGGAGAGGTAGTCGACGGCCCGCTGGGCGTCGTCGTAGGTGTTGTAGATGCCCACCGACTGCGGGAACTGGAGCTCGAAGAGCGAGCTGGGCTGCGGACGGGCGAACGACATGGGACCTCCTGGTGACCGGTCTCGATCCTACGGGCACCGGCTGTGCGCTCTTCGTCCCTGGGCCGCGTGCACCGGCCCGTGGTCAGCCGCGCCAGCCGGCCAGGGCGACGACGACCTCGTTCTCCACCGGCCGCGGCGTCGCACCGGCGTAGTTGCTGATCAGGGAGAAGGCGTAGCGCCGCCCGTCGCGGCCGGTGACGTAGCCGCTGAGCGCCGTCACCCCGGTCAGCGAACCCGTCTTCGCGTGCGCGTTGCCCGCCGCGCGCGTCCCGCTCATCCGGTGGCGCAGCGTGCCCCCGCCCAGGTGGGTGTCCACGCCGGCGACGGGCAGGCCCGCGTCGAACTGCGACCACCACGGCTCGTCGCGGACCTTCACCAGGACGCTCGCCAGGGTCAGCGGGCTGACCCGGTCGCGGCGGCTGACGCCGGAGCCGTCGGTGAGGCTGAACCCGGCCGTCGGCACGCCCAGGCTCCGCACGTACGCGGTCGTGCGGGCGGTGCCGGCCGACCAGCTGCCCGGACGCCCGCCGAGGGTGCCCATCGTCTTGGTCAGCGTCTCGGCGTGCAGGTTGTTGGACAGCTTGAGGAACGGCACGAGCAGCTGGGCCAGCGTGATCGAGCGGTCGCGGGCCACGCGCGTGCGTCCGGAGGCGGGCGTCGTGCCGAGCGAGGTGCCGCCCCTGACCGTGACCTTCTGCTTGCCGAGCTCGGCGCGGAACACCGCGGCCGCGTACAGCTCGGGCTTGTCCACGGTGACGAGGCCCGACCAGCTGCCGCCGGTGCGCACGTGGCCGCGCACGGTGATGGTGTTGGTGCCGGCTCTGCGGCTGAGCGAGAGGCTCGTCGAGCCCGTCGTCGAGGCCGAGTTGACGAGGCGGACGTACTGCTTCGCCGCCGCCGGGGACGTCGTCAGCGTGGGCCGCCGGCCGCGCGCGCCGCCCTTCACCGTGACCAGGACCGTGCCGCTGTCGAGGTCGGCGTCCGGCGCGACGGTGAGGGCGGCGGTCTGGGCGGCGTAGTACTCCGAGGCGTACGAGGTGTACCAGCCGGGGTTGTAGCGCTGGCTGTCGAAGAAGCTGCCGTCGGCGACGACCCGGCCGGTCACCGTGGTGATCCCGGCCGCCTTCACGGCCCTCGCCAGGGCGGCGTAGTCGGACTGCCGGCTCGTGGGGTCGCCGCGCCCGACGAGGTAGAGGTCGCCCTCGAGGACCCCGCCCCTGACGCTCCCGCGCCGGACGACGTCGGTGGTGAAGCGGTAGTCCGGGCCGAGCTCGTGCAGCGCCGCGACGGCGGTGAGGATCTTGGCGTTCGAGGCGGGCATGCCCGCACTGGTCGAGCGCCGGGCGTAGACGACCGCACCGGTCCGGGCGTCCAGCACGGAGACGTCGGTCTCGGTCCTGCTGCGGGAGTCGTTCAGGATCCCCGACAGGGTGCCCGAGAGCGTGGCGGCCCCCGCCGCGCGGGCCTGGGGCTGCGCCGCCGGGGCCGCTGCCGTCGTCGCGGCCGCGACCGGGGCGTCGGCGACCGGGGCCGCCGACGCGGGCCGGCTCAGGACAGGTCCCGCGCCCAGGGCGAGGGCCAGGCCGACGGCCAGCGCCGCTCGACGGGTCGCGTGCTGCCGGCGCACGGTGAGGCGAACGGGGATGGGCATGGGGATGGGCATGGGCATGCAGGCCTCCGCACGATCGGTCCCCGAGCCCGAGCACCGTACGCGACCCCGTCCCGGCCTGCCCAGGCGTCGCCAGACGCCTCTGAAGTGACGGTCGAGGGTTGCGTCGTCGCGCGCGCGGACCGACTCCCCTCCTCCAGCGGGGTCTAGTCGGCGTCCTCCGGCGCGAACACGCAGAACTCGTTGCCGGCCGGGTCGGTGAGGACGTCCCAGGAGATCTCCTCGTCCCGGGCCCGCAGGAGCGAGGCCCCGGCCGCCAGCAGCGCGGGCGTCGACCCGACGACGTCGACGTGCACCCGGTTCTTGACCCGCTTGCGCTCGGGGACGCCCGCGAAGACCAGCTCCCAGGGCAGGGTGCTCGCGCTGCCCGCGCCGCCGGGCACCCACACGACCTCGCCGTCGTCGCCCGGCGCGACGCCGAAGCGCTCCGCCCACCAGGCGCCGATGGCCCGCGGGTCGTCGGCGTCCACGACGAGCTCGTAGAGCCGGTAGGGGCGCAGCCCCTCGGGAGGCCGGACGAAGGCGCAGAGCTCGCCCGCCTGCTCCTGGGTCAGCACCGTCCACGGCTGCGAGGCGTCGAGCACCCGGGCGCCGGCCGCGGTGACGTCGTCCACGCTCGCGACGTCCACGTCGAGGTGCACGCGGTTCTTGACCGTGCGGGGCTCGCCGACGAGGTTCAGCCAGACCGCGTGACGGGGGTCGTCGTCGCCGAGCAGCACGACGGCGTCGCGACGCTGCTGCACCTCGAGCCCGAGCAGCGGGCCGAGGAACGCGGCACCGGCGTCGAGGTCGGTGACGTCGACGCAGAGGGCGCGGTAGGTGACGCGGGCGGCGTCATGATCGTCGGTCACGTCGGCCCCTCCCGTGGTCGTCCGGTGCTGGTCGTCCGGCTGGCCGGTCGGCTGGTCGTCCGGCTGGTCGTCCGGGCCGGCCGCGACGCGCGGTCAGCCTCGCACGCGCCGTGGCGGGACGCTGCGCGGAGGGGACGATAATCACCCTCGTGGCCTCCGCGACCTCGAGCACGATCTTCGTCTCACGCATCCGTGGCCTGCCGGTCCTCGACCTGTCGGGCGACCAGGTGGGACGGCTGCGCGACGTCGTCGTGCAGCGCCGCGCGGGCCTGCTCGCGCCCCGGGTGAAGGGGCTGGTGGTCGAGCTCTTCGCCCGGCACCGGATCTTCATCCCGATGGTGCGCACGTCGAGCATCGACGCCGTCCAGGTGGTCATCACCGGGGTCGTCAACACCCGGCGCTTCGAGCGCCGCGACTCCGAGACGCTGGTCACCGACGACCTCTTCGACCTCACCGTCGAGCGTCTCGACCACAGCGGCAAGGCCGTGATCTTCGACGTGGCCATGCAGCCGGTCCGCTCGCAGGACTGGGAGCTGTCCAAGGTGGCCCTGCGGGCCGCGGGCCCGGCACGGCGCTTCGGGCGCCCGGGGGCGGTGACGATCGTCGACTGGCGCGACATCCGCCTCCCCGGCAACGCCGTCGGCCAGGGCACCGAGCAGCTCCTCGCGCACCTGGAGGACATGAAGGCCGCCGACGTCGCGCGCGAGCTCCACGAGATGTCGCCCGAGCGTCGCGTCGAGGTCGCCTCGGCCCTGGACGACACCAAGCTCGCCGACGCGATCGAGGAGCTGCCCGAGGACGAGCAGGTCGCGCTGATCTCCTCGCTCGACACCGACCGGGCGGCCGACGTGCTCGAGGAGATGGACCCCGACGACGCGGCCGACCTGATCAACGAGCTCAGCGACGACATGGCCGAGCGGCTGCTGCAGCGCATGGAGCCCGACGAGGCCCGCGACGTGCGCCGGCTCCTCAGCTACAGCGAGTTCACCGCGGGCGGGATGATGACGCCGGAGCCGGTGGTGCTGCCGCCCGACGCGACCGTCGCCGACGCCCTCGCCCGCATCCGCGAGCCCACGCTCACCCCGGCGCTGGCCTGCATGGCGTACGTGTGCCGCGCGCCCCTGGAGACGCCGACCGGCCGCTACATCGGCGCCGTGCACTTCCAGCGGCTGCTGCGCGAGCCCCCCTCGACCCTGGTCTCGGCGATCGTCGACACCGACATCGAGCCGGTGAGCGTCAACGCCGGCCTCCACGCGGTCAGCCGCTACTTCGCGACGTACAACCTGGTGAACGCCCCCGTCGTCGACGCCTCGCACCGCCTGATCGGGGCGATCACCGTCGACGACGTCCTCGACCACGCGCTGCCCGCCGACTGGCGTGGCAACCAGCTCGACGCGCCGATCGAGGAGGCCACCGGCATCGGGCAGATCCCGCCCGTCCACGCGCTCGACGGGGCGGTGACCCGTGGCCAGGGCTGACCGGGAGGACCGCGAGGCGGGGCTCGCCCGCGACCAGCAGCGGCTGAACACCCCGGGACGGCGCTCCCGCTGGGTCGTCCCGCGCGTGCGGTGGGACCGCGACGCGTTCGGCAAGTTCGCCGAGGGCTTCGCCCGGTTCATGGGCACGGCCCGCTTCCTCGGCGGGATGACCGTCGTCATCGTCGTCTGGGTCCTGTGGAACGTCCCCTACGGCCCGCCCCGGCCGCGCTTCGACGAGTACCCCTTCATCTTCTTGACCCTGGTCCTGTCGCTCCAGGCCTCCTACGCCGCGCCGCTGATCCTGCTCGCGCAGAACCGGCAGGAGTCCCGCGACCGGGTCGCGCTCGAGGCCGACCGCGAGCAGACCGCGCAGAGCCGCGCCGACATGGACTTCCTGGCCCGCGAGATCGCCGGCCTGCGGATGTCGGTCGGCGAGCTGGCCACGCGCGACTTCCTGCGCGGGCAGCTGCGCGGCGAGCTGCGGGCGATCATCGACGAGCTCGACACCGAGGACGACGAGGAGGGCGACCGCGACCGGCTCGACCGGCCGGACCGGCGACCGACGAACGGCGGCCGCGGCGAAGGCTCCGAACGGCCACCCGGTCGGCGCGGCGAGACCGCGCGCAGCCGGTGACCGGCTCGACGGCGGCCCCGCGGACGGGCTTCTCCGGCGAGCTGTGGGCCGCCGGGGCGGACACCTACGCCGCGATCGTCGCGCACCCGTTCCTCACCGGCCTCGCCGAGGGCACGCTGCCGCGGGAGGCGTTCGCGTACTTCGTCGCGCAGGACAGCCACTACCTGCGGGCGTACGCACGCGCGCTCGCCCTGACCGGCGCGCGGGCGCAGGGCGAGGACGCGGTGCGGATGTTCGCGGCGCACGCGGCGGACGCGGTGGCCGTCGAGCAGGACCTGCACGTGCGCCTGCTGGGCGAGCTCGGGCTGGACGCGGCCGACGTCGCGGCGACCCCCGTCGGGCCGACGACCCTGGCCTACACCTCCTACCTGCTCGCGGTCTGCGCCACCGGCTCGTACGCCGAGGCCGTCGCGGCGGTGCTGCCCTGCTACTGGGTCTACCGCGACGTCGGCCGCACGCTGCTGGAGCGCTCGTCGCCCGACCCGGTCTACGCGACCTGGATCGCGACGTACGCCAGCCCCGAGTTCGACGCGGTGGTGGAGGCGGTGCTCGCCGAGACCGACCGGGTCGGGGCCGGGCTCGGCGAGGCCGAGCGGGCACGCTGCCGGGAGCACTTCGCCACCACCACGCGCTACGAGTGGATGTTCTGGGACGCGGCGCACCACGGGCTGGGCTGGCCGGTCTGAGCACCCGACCGGCGGGAGGTGCCGGCCGACCTAGGCTGGCACCATGAGCACCACCACCGCTGAGCACCCGCTCGTCCCCCGCGTCCGCGCAGCCCTCCACGGCGTGAACGACCCCGAGATCCGCCGCCCGATCACCGAGCTGGGGATGGTCGACGCGCTCGACGTGGACGCCGGCGGTCACGCCCGCGTACGCATCCTGCTCACGGTCTCCGGCTGCCCGATGAAGGACACGCTGACCCGCGACGTCACCGCGGCCGTCTCCGCCGTCGAGGGCATCAGCGGCGTCGAGGTCGACCTCGGCGTCATGAGCGACGAGCAGCGCACCGCGCTGCGCGACGTGCTCAAGGGCGGGACGCCGGAGCGTGAGATCCCGTTCGCGCAGCCGGGCTCGCTGACCAAGGTCATCGCCGTCGCGTCCGGCAAGGGCGGCGTGGGCAAGTCCTCCGTCACCGTCAACCTGGCGCTGGCCCTGGCGCGCAAGGGCCTCATGGTCGGCCTGCTGGACGCCGACATCTACGGCCACTCGGTGCCGGCCATGCTCGGTGTCGGCGACGCCAAGCCGACCGCGGTCGAGGACATGATCATGCCGGTCCCGACGCAGGGACTGAAGGTCATCTCCATCGGCATGCTCAAGCCGCGCCGCGACCAGGTCGTCGCCTGGCGCGGGCCGATCCTCGACCGGGCGATCACGCAGATGCTCGCCGACGTCTACTGGGGCGACCTCGACTACCTGCTCCTCGACCTGCCGCCCGGCACCGGCGACGTCGCCATCTCGCTCGGCCAGAAGCTCCCGAACGCCGAGGTCCTCGTCGTCACCACGCCGCAGCAGGCGGCCGCGGAGGTCGCCGAGCGCGCCGGGACGATGGCCTCGATGATGAACCAGCGCGTCATCGGCGTCGTGGAGAACATGGCCTACCTCGAGACCACCTGCGCGCACTGCGGCGAGATCGAGCGCCACGACGTGTTCGGCTCCGGCGGCGGCGAGGCGGTCTCCAACGCCCTCACCAGCCGGCTCGGCTACCGCGTCCCGGTGCTCGCGGAGGTCCCGCTCGACCCGCGCCTGCGCGCCGGTGGCGACGAGGGCTCCCCGATCGTCGTCGACGCCCCCGAGACGGCGGCCGCGAAGGCCCTGCTCGGCCTCGCCGACTCGCTCGCCGCCCGCGGCCGCGACCTGGTCGGCCGTCAGCTCGGTCTCTCGCCCGTCTGACCGTCGCGCGTCAGCCCTTCCCCCCAGGTCGGGGGCTGGGCTATGACAGGGGTGCGGGCACCCGGTGCGTCAGCGCCGGGCGGCGCCCGCCCGACGGACGGAGCGCCTGTGACCACCACCCGATCGACCGCCTCCTCCGCGGTGAGCCGCCGCGCCGTGATCGCCGCCGGGCTCGCGGCGGCCGGGACCGCGGCCCTCGCCCCCCGGGAGGCGGACGCCGCGCCACCTGACGCGGCGAGGCCGCGCCGCACGATCCCGCCCGGCTACGAGCACGTCGACCCGCGCACCGCCGACCGCGTGCCGCTGACCATGTCGCTGCGCGACGGCGTGCCGCTCTACCCCGGCGACCCCGCGTTCACCGTCGACGTCGTCGAGGACACCCGTACGGCGGCGCACGACGACGGTGGCTACCTCCTGGAGCGGGTCACCAGCCTGGGCACGCACACCGCCAGCCACGTCTCGGCCCCGGTCCACTTCATCGTCGGCGGCAAGCGGCTCGACCAGCTCGGTGAGGACTTCACCCTGATGCCGCTCGCGGTGGTCGACCTCCGCCGGCGACTCGCGGCGCAGGGGCCCGACTTCCTCCTCACCCGCGAGGACCTGCGCGGCTGGGAGCACCGGCACGGTCGCATCCCGCCGCGCGGGTGCGTGCTCCTGCTCACCGGCTACGCGCCGCTCTTCTACCAGGGCGCCGGCTCGGACTCCCCCTACGTGACCACGCCGGCCCCCGGGCTGTCAGGGAGCGCCGTGGACTGGCTGTTCGACGCCCGGTCCGTCCTGGCCACCGGCGCGGACACCCTCGGTCCCGACGCGACGGCCGACGAAGCCCTGCAGGCCACGACCCGCACCCTGCTGCACGGCGGCATCACCCTCGAGAACGTCGGTCCCGGTCTCAGCCGCATGCGTCCGCACGGCGACTGGATCGCGGTCAACGGCAACCGGCCGGCGTTCAGCGGCTTCCAGACCGGCTTCACCGGCTTCACGACCGCCCGCCACCGCTGAGGTCGTGCTCCCCCGGTCTGCTGCCCGCCAGGACCCTGGCGTCGTGCCCCAGGACGGGCCAGCTCCGAACGAGGACGGCGACCGCGGCCCGTTCGGCGTGGTCGCGACCCCGGGGGGCGGAGCGGTCGTGCCGGTCAAGGAGCCGGGAGGCGCGTCCGCCACCGACTACGTCGCCTCGGGGTCGTACGGCGTCCGTGCGGGGGTCGCGGCGGCCATGGCGTCGGCGGGACCGCCGGGGCTGACGTCCTTGGCGCCGTCGATCGACTCGCGCACCGACGCCTGCGACTCCGACAGCGTCTCCCCCACCCCCGCGATCTCGGCCTTGACGTCGGCCACGACGGAGTTGTCCAGCAGGTTCTTCTGGATGAACGAGCGCGGGTTGAGGTCGCGGAAGTCGAGGTTCTGGAACTCCGGGCCGAGCTCCTTGGTGAGCTGCTGCTGCGCGTTGTTGGCGGTGGAGCGCAGGAAGTTCACCAGCCGCGCGGCCTTGCGCGCCAGGTCGGGCAGCCGTTCGGGGCCGAACAGGATGACCGCGAGCACCAGGAGCAGCGCGAACTCCGGGCCGTTGATGTCGAGCAGCAGTGGTGTCACGTCAGCCCACCCTCCCACCGAGCGTCACGTCGGTCTGCGTCCTGGCCCCGTCGCGGGCGTAGCCGAACCGTACGACGTCACCGGGGCGGTGCGTGCGCACCGCGACGACGAGCTCCTCGCGGGTGCTCACCCGGCGGTCGTCGACGCGCGAGACCAGGTCACCGGCCCGCAGCCCCGCCTTGCGCGCCGGACCACCGGCCTCGACCGTGGAGAGCTCCACACCGCGCGAGGTCTCGCGGAGCCGGGCCCCGATCACCGGGTAGGTCGCCCTCCCGTCCTTGACGAGGAGGTCGCCGATCGTCCGGGCCTGGTTGACGGGGATGGCGAAGCCGATGCCGATGTTGCCGGCCTGGCCCTGGCCGGAGCCGAGCGTCAGGATCGCGGAGTTGACCCCGATCACGCGGGCGGAGGCGTCCACGAGCGGGCCTCCGGAGTTGCCCGGGTTGATCGCGGCGTCGGTCTGGAGGCCGTCGATGTACGCGGTGGGGGCGTCCGCGCTGCCCGACTCGCTGACCGTGACGGGCCGGTCGACGGCGGAGACGATGCCCTGCGTGACGGTGCCGGGCAGACCGAGCGGCGAGCCGACGGCGACCACGGTCGCCCCTACCCGGGCGGTCGAGGAGTCACCGATCTCGAGCGGACGCAGGCGCTCGTCGGCCTCGACCTTGATCACGGCGAGGTCGTAGGACGGGCTGCGCCCGACCAGCGTCGCGTCCGTGCGGCGCCCGTCGGCGAACACCACCCGCAGCCGGGCCCCGCCGGCCACGGCAGCGACGACGTGGTTGTTGGTCATGATGTGCCCCTCGCGGTCGAGCACGAAACCCGACCCGGTGCCCTGCTCGCCCGACCCGCGCACCTCGATCATCACCGTGCCCGGCAACGCCCGGCGGGCGACCTCGACGGTGGTGGTGGTCTCGCCGGACGGTACCGGTGCGGGAGCCGGTCCTGAGGTGCCGGGGTCGCTCGCGGACGCGACGGGACCGTCGGCCAGGCGGGCCGCGGCGAACCCGGCCCCACCGCCGACGAGCAGCGCGGTCAGCGCGGCCAGGGCCACGACGCCGCCCGCTCCCCGTCGACGCGGACGCGTGGCCGCCGCGACGGTGACGGCCTCCCCGAACGGCCAGTGGTACGCCGCGGGAGCGTGCGCAGGGACGTGCTCGGGCGGCGCCCAGGAGGACGCCGGGGTCGCACGGGTGTCGGGGACCGGGGGCGTCGACGCCCGACCCGTGGCCGGACCGTCGGCCATCTCAGGCCGTCAGATCGGCGAAGATCCTCGACCAGCCCTCGCGCACGCGGCCCAGGGTAGTCGTCTCGACCGCTCCCTCGTGCGGGAAGGCGGAGACCGCTCGGCCCAGGAGCTTGGGAGACCCGTCGGTGGTCACGGTGTAGACGGTGTCGCCCGACTGCCAGGTCGCCCAGCGCACGGCACCGGCGTGGCGCCAGACCCCCAGCGCCTCGTCCCAGGTCGCGCCCGCCGGGGCCCCGCTCAGGCGCCCGTGGCGCTGCAGCACGCTGACGGTCCGCGCCCCGTCGCCGTAGACGACGTGCACCGAGCGCGGGTCGGTCGGGGTGTCGGTGGTGACCTGCAGCAGGTCCAGGCCCGCGAGCTCGTCGCCGCAGGCCCAGCCGGAGCTGGCCAGCCGTGCGGCGCTCGCCTGCGCGAGCCCCGCGGTGAGGCCGCGGGTGCCCGTGCGCACGGCACCGACGGAGGCGTACGGCGTGACGTCGACGCTGGTGAAGCCGGCCGCCGTGCTCAGGCCGTCGTCGTCGTAGCTCTCCTGCCACAGCAGCACGCCGGTGGCGTCGTCGAGCCACCAGCGCTTGGCCACGCGGCCCTCGTCGTCGCGCGCGGCGACCACGGTCGCCGGGCGGTGGGCCACCTCGACCCCGCGCTCGGCCGACAGCGCGTACGCCTGCTCGATGAGGTCGACCGGGGACGGTCCCCCGGCCGCGGCGACCGGGGCCGGCGTGACCGAGCTGGCCAGCACGTCGCCGTCGGGGTCGTAGACGCTGACCAGCGTCCCCTGGCTGCTGCGGGTGTCGATCGCGACGCGGGCCACGATGACCTTGCGGTCCATCCGGGCGATGACGGCCTGGTCACCCCGGACGGTCGTCGTCCGGCTGGCACCGAGGGCGCGTCCGAGCAGCGCGACCGCGTCGCGCTCGCCCTCGTCGCCGTGGCCGTGCGGCGCCGGCCGGGAGACCCCGGCACCGTCCTGGGCCGCCTCGGGCAGCGAGTCGAGCAGCATCAGCGCGCTCAGCGAGGCTCCGGTGACCGACAGCTCGGCCGCCGCGGCCCCGAACTCGGCCTGCGCCTCGTCGGCCGGGTCGGCCACGGCCCCGAGGCTGCTGGTCGGCGCGGCGAACCACCCCGTCAGCCCGAGCGCGGTCGCGACGGCGCCGACGGCGATGACGCCGAGGAGCGCCCGGACGCGGGCGCGGTGACGTGCGGAGGGCAGGGCGAGCGACGCCCCGCGGTCGAAGGCCTTGGTCCAGGGGCGCGCGGAGGCGTCGCCGGCGATGGAGACGAGCCGGTCCGCCAGCGGCGCCGGAGCCGACGCACGACCGCCGCTGCGACCCAGCAGGTCCCGGACGGCGCGCAGCTCGGCGACGTCGGCGCGGCAGGCGGCGCAGCCGAGCAGGTGCCCGGCGACCCGCTCCCGGTCCTCGGCGGACAGGGCACCGTCGACCAGGCCGGAGCGCAGCTCGGCGAGGTCGTCGCAGGAGCTGCTCACGTGGCGGTCACCGGGTGCCCGCCGGGGCGCGCCCGGCGGCGACCTCCTCCTCGGCTGCGCTCGGACGGCCGGGCTCGACGTCGACGCCGAGGTAACGGGTGTGCTCCAGCGTGGGCCGGCGGTGCGCCAGCGCCTCGCGGAGCTGGGCCCGGCCGCGGTGGATGCGGCTGCGGACGGTGCCGATCTTGAGGTCGAGGACCTCGCTGATCTCCTCGTACGTCAGGCCCTCGATGTCGCAGAGCACCACGGCGGCGCGGAAGGTCGGGGCGAGCGCGGCGAGGGCGGCGGCCACGTCGTGGTCGAGGTCGGCGTCCTCGAGCAGCTGCGAGGGGTTCGGCCAGGAGCTGGCCATCCGGTCGTCGCTGCCCTCGGCGAGGCCGTCGAAGCGGATCTTCTGCCGGCGGCGGGCCCCGTCGAGGAAGAGGTTCGTGGTGATGCGGTGGAGCCAGCCCTCGAACGTGCCGGGCTGGAAGCGGTGCAGCGAGCGGAAGACCCGGACGAAGACGTCCTGCGTGAGGTCCTCCGCGTCGTGCGCGTTGCCGGTCAGGCGGTAGGCGAGGCGGAAGACGCGGGCGCTGTGGTCGCGGACGATCTCCTCCCAGCTCGGCGGCTGCCACGCCACGGCGGGCTGGTCGGTCGGAGCCGCGCCCTGGACGGGGGTGGTGGCCAGGACGGTGCCGGGAACGCTGCGCACGGGGGAAGCCTCCTGCTTCGCGAGGTCACCCGGGCCGCGCCGGACTCCCTCAGTCGGAGCCTCATCGTGGCGGGACGACCTGTTGAATCCCTTGACCCAACCTGTCAGCAACCTGTGCACCTCCCCTCGCGACCGTGGTCGGAGTCCGAGCAGCACCCCGGGACCGGGGCGCCGTACGTCGGGGAGAACGAGTCACCGGGGTGCCGTGTTCCCGCGCCCGTCCCCATGGCCTCCCCGACCGGGTCCGGGTCCGGGTGCGGGTCATGGGGCCGGACGGCTATCCGGTCGGGCCGGACGGCAGCCCGGACGCCTCGAGGGCCCGCGCCAGCGCCGCACGCTGCTCGGGCGTGGCGGGGACCATGGGCAGCCGTACGCCGCCGACGCCGCGGCCCTGCAGCTCGAGGCCCGCCTTGACCAGGATCACGCCCTGGGTGGCGAAGATGCCGGTGAAGATCGGCAGCAGCTGCCGGTGGAGCCGCAGGGCCCCGTCGTGGTCGCCGGCCAGCGCCGCGTCGATGAGGGCGTGGGCCTGCGGGCCGCAGAAGTGGGTCGACGTGCCGACGACGCCGACGCCCCCGACCGCGACCAGCGGGAGGGTCAGCGCGTCGTCGCCGGAGTAGTAGGCGAGGTCGGTCTCGGCCATCACGCGCGAGGAGGCGGCCAGGTCGCCCTTGGCGTCCTTCACCGCGACGACCCGCGGGTGCTCGGCCAGGCGCAGCAGGGTCTCCGTCGCGATGGCCGTCCCGGCGCGGTGCGGGATGTCGTAGAGCATCACCGGCACACCGGTCGCGTCGGCCACGGCGCGGAAGTGCTCGAGCAGCCCGGGCTGCGGCGGCTTGGAGTAGTACGGCGTCACGGCCAGCAGCCCGTCGGCCCCGGCCTTCTCCGCCGCGGCGGCGAGCTCCAGGGTGTGCGCGGTGTCGTTCGTGCCGATCCCGGCCACCACGTGCGCCCGGTCCCCGACCGCGTCGACGACGGCCCGGACGACGTCGGCCTTCTCCGCGTCGGTGGTCGTCGGCGCCTCACCCCCGGTGCCGTTCACCACGAGGCCGTCGTGGCGCTCGTCGACGAGGCGGGCGGCGAGCGCGGCCGCGGCGTCGAGGTCGACGGAACCGTCCGGCGCGAACGGCGTCACCATCGCGGTCAGCAGCCGTCCGAAGGGCGGACCAGCGTGGGCAGCCATGGCCTCAGTCTAGGGACGGGCGGGCGCCGGGGGCAGTGCGACGGGCCGGGGCGCCCCTGCGCCGACCGCCCGGAGCTCAGCGCGGCGGTCGCGAGGGGCCGGTCAGGACGGGGCGATCACCACCAGGGGGTCCCCGTCGTTGACCACGTCGCCGTCCTCGACGACCACCTCGGTGACCGAGCCGGCGACCTCGGCGAGCACGGGGATCTCCATCTTCATGGACTCGAGGATGACCACGGCGTCGTCGGCCGCGACGCGCTGACCGACCTCGACCTCGACCTTCAGGACGGCCGCGACGAGCTCGGCGACGACGGTGTGGTTCATGGGCCGCATCCTAGTGAGGCCGCTCCCCCGCGTCGCGCCGCACGGGCGGCAGGACGCTCTCGCCAGGGCTCGAGCGGAGGCGGCGGACCCGCGGTTCTCGATACAGTGAGCGCCGTGAGTCCTACGCCCGCGTCCCCCGCGTCCAGCGCCGCCGCGCACACCGGCATCCCGACCTCCGCGCAGTCGGCGCCCCAGGCCGCCTCGTGGGTCTTCGCCGAGGACTTCGTGCCCGAGGGCGACGCGGCCGCACAGGCCCGGGTCGAGGCCGAGCCGCTGGGCGTGGAGCCGCTGAGCCGCGGCACCGTGACCGCCCTGACCTTCCTCGCCAGCGCCGTCCAGGCCCGCGCGGTCGTGGAGATCGGCACCGGGACGGGCCAGTCCGGCCTGGCGCTCTTCGCCGGCATGCAGCCGGACGGCATCCTCACCAGCGTCGACCTCGAGGCCGACCACCAGCGCCAGGCGCGTCTCGCCTTCGGCTCCGTCGGCATCGCGAGCCAGCGCTTCCGGCTCATCGCCGGCGACGCGCTGACCGTGCTGCCCAAGCTGAGCGACGGGGCGTACGACCTCGTGCTCGTCGCGGGCGACACCCTGGAGTACCGCGACTACGTCGAGCAGGGCCTCCGGCTGCTGCGCCACGGCGGCCTGCTCGTCGTCACGCACGCGCTGTGGCACGACCGCACCGCCGACACCACGCAGGACGACGACGACACGCTGTCGGTGCGCTCGGCCCTCGACTCGATCAGCGAGAACGAGGACCTCGTCGCGGCCCTGCTGCCCGTCGGCGACGGCCTGCTCGCCGCGGTCAAGCGCTGACGGCTCCCACCCGGGCCCTCCATGGACGAGGACGGGTCCGGCACCTGCACGGTGCCGGACCCCGTCCGTCGTCGGGCGAGGGCGTGACCCCCTCGGCATTCAGCGTCGGCGGCGAACCCCCGCCAGCAAGCGCAGGCGCCCCGGAGAGGAGTGAGACGAGCCTCTCCTGAGCGCGATCCGGAGGGTTCCGGGTCGCGGTCGAGAGAGGCGGACCGGACCACCACCCAGCGGCGCGCCGACACCTGGACGCCCGGACGGCGGCGCCGCCGAGCCAGCCCACCAGCGTTCAGGCCATCAGCATTCAGGCCATCGGCGTTCAAGCCAGCGCGTCAGCGGGAGAGGAAGGCGTCGGACCGGAGCGCCGCTCGCGGACGAGCGGAGCGAGCACCTAGGAGACGGTGATGCCCTTCCCCACCACCGTCACGCCGGCCTCGGAGACGGTGTAGCCCCGGGCGAGGTCGTCGGCCTTGTTGACCCCGACGATGGCGCCGTCGGGCACGACCACGTTCTTGTCGAGGATCGCGTTGCGGACGACCGCCTTGTGCCCGATGCGGACACCGGTCAGGAGCACGGAGTGGTCGACCTTCGAGCCCTCGTCGACGCGGACGTTCGGCGACAGCACCGAGCTCTCGATCGAGCCGCCCGAGATGATGCAGCCGGGGCTCACGAGCGAGTCGAGCGCGAGACCGCGCAGCGTGAACTTCGCCGCCGGCATCTGCACCGGGTAGGTCCAGATCGGCCACTCGGCGTTGTAGAGGTTGAAGATCGGGTCGATCGAGACCAGGTCCATGTGGGCCTCGTGGTAGGCGTCGATGCTCCCGACGTCGCGCCAGTAGGCCTTGTCGCGGTCGGTCGAGCCCGGCACGTTGTTCCCGGTGAAGTCGTACACCTGGGCCTCGCCCCGGCTCACGAAGCTCGGCACGATGTCGCCGCCCATGTCGTGGCGGGAGTCCGCCAGGTCGGCGTCGCTCTCCAGGGCGTCGATGAGGTCCTTCGCCGTGAAGATGTAGTTGCCCATCGAGGCGAAGGCCGCGTCCGGGTCGTCGGCCGTGCCGGGCGGGTCGGCCGGCTTCTCGAGGAACTCGGTGATCTTGTTGTCCGCCGCGGCGTCGATCACGCCGAACGCCGACGCCTGGCTGCGCGGCACCCGGATGCCGGCGACGGTCAGCCCGCGGCCGCCGTCGATGTGCGCCTGGAGCATCTGCTCGACGTCCATCCGGTAGATGTTGTCGGCGCCGAAGACGACCACGTAGTCCGGCTTCTCGTCGCGGATCAGGTTCATCGACTGGAAGATGGCGTCGGCGCTGCCCTGGTACCAACGGGGCCCGAGGCGCTGCTGCGCCGGCACCGGCGTGACGTAGTTGCCGAGCATCGTCGACATGCGCCAGGTGAGCGAGATGTGGCGGTCGAGGGAGTGCGACTTGTACTGCGTCAGCACCGCGATCTGCCGCATGCCGGCGTTCGCCAGGTTGGACAGCACGAAGTCGATGAGGCGGTAGGTCCCACCGAAGGGCACGGCCGGCTTGGCCCGGTCCATGGTCAGGGGCATCAGCCGCTTGCCCTCGCCGCCGGCGAGGACGATGGACAGGACCTTCGGAGGTGCGGCCATGGACGAAAACCTAGGGCCCGCGCTGTGACGCCCGACACCCGGGGTCCCCCGGGTGCTCGCGCCCGTCCCGCACCGCACCGGACAGCACCGCGCCGCACCGGAGCGGACCGGACGGCACGGCACCGCACCGCACCGCACCGCAGGGCACCGACCCGGCGCCGGGCGTGCGTGGGATATTGCGACCATGAGTCCTGCCGATGACGTCTCCGACGCCGACACGCTCGCCGCGACCGACGGTCCCGCCGCCGCCGACCGCCGCCTGTCGGTGTCGATCCTCACCCGCGAGTACCCGCCGTCGATCTACGGCGGCGCCGGGGTCCACGTGGCCCAGCTCGTCCCGCAGCTGGAGAAGCTCGTCGACGTCGACGTCCAGTGCATGGGTGAGCCGCGCGCGGGCGCGACCGCGCACGCCGAGACCTACCCGGACGGGGCCAACGCCGCCCTGCGGGTCTTCGGCGCCGACCTGTCGATGGTCGCGTCCGTGCCCGAGGTCGACGTCGTCCACTCCCACACCTGGTACGCGAACCTCGGCGGCCTGCTGACCGGGCTCTACCAGGACGTCCCCCACGTGGTCACGGCGCACTCCCTGGAGCCGCACCGCCCGTGGAAGGCCGAGCAGCTCGGCGGCGGCTACCGCCTGTCCTCCTGGGCGGAGCGGACCGCCTTCGAGGCGGCCGACGCCGTCATCGCCGTCAGCGAGGGCATGAAGACCGGGATCCTCGAGTCCTACACCGACCTCGACCCGTCGCGGCTGCACGTGGTCAAGAACGGCATCGACCCCGAGGAGTTCAAGCCCGACCGCGGCACCGACGTCGTGGAGTCGATCGGGATGGCCCTCGACACCCCCACGGTCGTCTTCGTCGGGCGCATCACCCGGCAGAAGGGCCTGATCCACCTGGTGCGGGCCGCCGAGCAGCTCGACCCGGACACCCAGCTCGTGCTGCTGGCCGGGGCGCCGGACACCCCGGAGATCGCCCGCGAGATCGGCGACGCCTTCGCCCACCTGCGCAGCAGCCGCGGCAACGTCATCTGGATCGAGGAGATGCTCCCCCGCGCCAGCGTGCGGCAGGTGCTCTCGCACGCGACGGTCTTCGCGTGCCCGTCGGTCTACGAGCCGCTCGGCATCGTCAACCTCGAGGCCATGGCCTGCGAGACCGCCGTCGTCGCGAGCGCCGTCGGCGGCATCCCCGAGGTCGTCGTGGACGGCGAGACGGGCTACCTGGTGCCGTACGACCCGGCGCGGGCCGGCGACGAGGAGTTCGTCCGGGGCTTCGAGGCCGACTTCGCGGCCCGGGTCAACGCGCTCACCCGGGACCGGGCCAAGGCCGAGCAGTTCGGGCTGGCCGGGCGCCGGCGCTGCGTCGACGAGTTCAGCTGGGCCAAGATCGCGGCCGAGACGGTCGACGTCTACCGCGCCGCCATCGCCGCCCACAGGAGCCGCTGACCCCGGTCCGGGCCCGGCGGCCGATCCGTAGGACGGCCCGACGACGCCACAGGCCCCGCGCACGTCGCGCGGGGCCTGTGGCGTTCGTCGTCGGGCGCGTTCAGCCGATGACGCCCTTCAGGGCCTCCGCCAGGTCGGTCGCCTCGGTCGCGTTGAGCTCGACGACCAGGCGCCCGCCCCCCTCGAGCGGCACCCTCATGACGATCCCGCGACCCTCTTTGGTGACCTCCATCGGTCCGTCACCGGTCCGCGGCTTCATCGCAGCCATCGTGCATCCTCATCTGCTAGGGATCGTGGTCGAGGTGCAATTATCCAGTACGGCCCGGGCCGTCCGCACGGCGGGCGGCGGCGCCCTCGACGGCCGCGTGCAGGACCTCGGCGTCGGGCACCTCGCAGTCGCTGCGGTGGTCGTCCACCAGACCGGTCGCCTGCATCAGCGCGTACGCCGTGGTCGGCCCGACGAACCGGACGCCCTCGGCCTTGAGGGCCGTGGCGAGGGCGGTCGACTCCGGCGTGATCGCCCGGAGCTCCCCGGGCCCGGGTCGTGGCGACGGCGTCCGGAACGACCACACCAGGTCGACGAAGCGCTCCCCCAGCCCGGCGACGACGCGGGCGTTGGCGATCGCGGCGTCGACCTTGGCCGCGTTGCGCACGATGCCGGCGTCGGCCAGCAGCCGGGCGCGGTCGTCCTCGCCGAAGCCCGCCACCACCTCGGGGTCGAAGCCGGCGAACGCCGCCCGGAACCCCTCGCGCTTGCGCAGGATGGTGATCCAGGCCAGGCCCGACTGGAAGGCCTCGAGGGTCAGGCGCTCGTAGAGCCCGGCGACCGAGTCGACCGGCCAGCCCCACTCGGTGTCGTGGTAGGCCACGTACTCCGGTGCCGACAACGACCAGGAGCAGCGCACGAGCCCGTCGGGGCCCCGCGGCGGCTCCTCGCTCACGCCGCGGCGGCGCGCGGGCCCGGTGCGCCCGGCGCCTCGACGATCTCGGCGAGCGTGTCGAGGCTGGCCGCGAAGCCGCGGCGCATCAGCGGGAGCGCCGGTCGCAGCAGCGCCTCGGCCCCGCCGGGCAGGGCGAAGACCTCGGTGCAGACCAGCCGGCTGCCGGCCGGGTCGTCGAAGACCTGGAAGGACCCCTCGCCGGTGAAGTAGGGACCGAGGTGCAGCACGGCGAGCTCCGCCGGCCCGCCGTCGGCGGCCTCGCCGGGCGGCGTCCAGCCCGTGACGACGAACCGGTCGAGCAGGCCCACCGGGACCGGGCCGAGCCGGAAGCCGCTGAGGGCCGACACCCGGACGCCGAGCCCGCGGGTGCGCTCGCTGGTCGCCCGGACGCGGGTGAAGGGGATCCAGCGGTCCTGGCGGGGCCAGTCCACGAGCTCCTCCCAGACGCGGTCCACGTCGGCGCGGAGGGTGCGCGCCACCACGAGCCGGAGGCTCACCGGGGCTGCTCCCAGCCGGGCGTCGCCGCGGGCACGGCGGTGGACGCGGGGCGCGAGGAGGCGAGCTCGGCCTCGAGCCGGGCGATCCGGGTGTCGCGGGCCTCGAGGTCGCCGGCGAGCCGGTCGAGGACGGTGTCGACCTGGTCCATCGCGTAGCCGCGCAGCGCGACGCCGAAGCGCAGCCGCCGCACCGCGGGGCCGTCGAAACGGCCCTCCGGCAGCGTCGCCGCGTACGTGTCGCGGACCGGTTCCGTGCTCATCGACCCTCCGCCTCCCGCGGCGACGACCGCGGCCACGCCGAGCGCGACCACGGCGATCGCGACGATGAACCACTCCATGGCCCCAGTGTGGCAGGGCCGCTCGCGCGCCGGGCGCCCTCGCGCTCCACCCGAGGAGCCCCCTGACCTACTCCGGGCGCTCGGCGAGGACCGGGGCGGTGCTGCCGAGGACCGCCGCGACGGCCTCGGCCACGTCGTCGGTCACCGTGACGATGTCGAGGTCGCCCGGCGAGACGGTGCCCTGGGTGAGCGCGCTCTCGCGGAGCCAGTCCACGAGGCCGCGCCAGTAGTCCACGCCGAAGAGCACGACCGGGAAGGACGTGACCTTGCGCGTCTGGACCAGGGTCAGCGCCTCGAAGAGCTCGTCGAGGGTGCCGAACCCGCCGGGCAGGACGACGAAGCCCTGGGCGTACTTGACGAACATGGTCTTGCGGGCGAAGAAGTAGCGGAAGTTGATGCCCAGGTTGACGTAGCGGTTCAGCCCGGTCTCGAAGGGCAGCTCGATGCCCAGCCCGACCGAGACCCCGCCCGCGCGCGCCGCACCCCGGTTGGCCGCCTCCATGATCCCGGGACCACCGCCGGTGATCACGGCCTGGCCGGCCTCGGCCAGCCGGGCGCCGATCTCCTCGGCCGCGGCGTACAGGGGGTGCGAGGCGGGGGTGCGGGCCGAGCCGAAGACGCCCGTCGCCGGGCCGAGCTCGGCCAGGGTGCCGAAGCCCTCGATGAACTCGGACTGGATGCGCAGCACCCGCCAGGGGTCGGTGTGCACCCAGTCGGTGGGCCCGCGGCTCTCCAGCAACCGCTGGTCGGTCGTCGTCCGCTCGCCGTCGGTGCCCGTCCCGTTGCGGGCGCCGGGCCCGCTCCCGTTCGTCTCAGCCACCCCAGGACTCTAGGTCGGACGCACGCCGACGCGCCGGGTGCCCGGGAGCTAGCCGAGCCAGCGCAGCAGCGCGTCGCGGCAGGTGTGCAGGTCGGCGGTCGGGCAGAACTCGTCGTCGGCGTGGGCCTTGCTCGGGTTGCCGGGGCCGAAGTTCACGGCGGGGACGCCGAGGGAGGAGAAGCGCGCGACGTCGGTCCAGCCGAACTTGGGGTGCGCCTCGCCGCCGACCGCGGCGACGAAGTCGGCGGCGACGGCCCGGTCGAGCCCCGGCCGCGCGCCGACGGCGACGTCGGTGATCTCCACGTCGAAGCCGTGCAGGACCTCGCGCAGGTACGCCTCGGCGGCCGCCGCGTCCTTGTCCGGCGCGAAGCGGTAGTTGACCTCGACGACGCAGCGGTCGGGGATGACGTTGCCGGCGATGCCGCCGGTGATCCGGACCGCGTTCATCCCCTCGCGGTAGACGAGCCCCTCGACCTCGACCTCCGCCGAGGTGTGGGCGGCGAGGCGCTCGAGCAGCGGACCGGCGGCGTGCACCGCGTTCTCGCCCATCCAGGAGCGGGCCGAGTGCGCGGCCAGGCCGGTGAGGGTCACCTCGGCGCGCATCGTGCCCTGGCAGCCGCCCTCGACGCGGGCGTTCGACGGCTCGCCCAGCACGGCGAAGGTGGCCCCGAGCAGCTCGGGACGCTCCCGGGCGATCCGGTTGAGCCCGTTCAGCTCGGCCTCGACCTCCTCGTGGTCGTAGAAGATGTACGTGAGGTCGCGCGACGGCGCGGTCAGCGCCGCGGCGACGGCGAGCTGGACGGCCACGCCGCCCTTCATGTCGCAGGCCCCGCGCCCGTGCACCACCCGTCCGTCGCCCTCCCCCGTCACGACGGCCGGCACGTTGCCGGCGATCGGCACGGTGTCGGTGTGGCCGGCCAGGACCACCCGCTCGGCGCGCCCCAGCTGCGTACGCGCGAAGAGCACGTCGCCGTCGCGCTCCAGCTCCAGGTGCGCGAACGGGCGCAGCGCCGCCTCGATGGCGTCGGTGACCCGGCCCTCGTCCCCGCTGACCGACGCGATGTCGACCAGGGCCACCAGCAGGTCGGTGAGGTCGCCGGTGAGGTCGAGCACGGGCAGGCCGGTCTGGGACGTCTCGGGCAGGTCGGGCATGGCGCGACCCTATCGACCACCTCGGGCGGCGGTCGTCGTCCCGCGGTGTCGGGCACGACCGGGCGTCCGTGCCCCCCGATACCCTCGACGCATGACCGACACCGCCAGCGCCGACCGGGCCGCCAGGGCCGACGCCAGCCCCCGCCTCGCCTGGGGGTGGGGCCTGGCCACGGTGCACGACGCCGCGGGCGTCCTCGACGTCGCCTACCCCGCGCCCGCGCTCGGTGCGGCCACCGGCGAGCCGGCCCCCGCGGCCTGGGCCGCGGCCGAGCGCAGCGACGACGTCCGCGGCGTCCGCGTGGAGCTGCTGCGCGCCGAGATCGACCTCGACGCCCCGCCCGCCGACACCGCCGACGCCTACCTGCGGCTGCACCTGCTGAGCCACCGGCTCGTCGCGCCGCGGACGGTGAACCTCGACGGCGTCTTCGGCGTGCTGCCGAACGTGGTGTGGACCAGCGCCGGGCCGTGCGCGGTCGCCGGCTTCGAGGACGTCCGGTGGCGCCTGCGCGCCGCCCACGGCCACGTCACCGTGCACGGGGTCGACAAGTTCCCCCGGATGGTCGACTACGTCGTGCCGCGCGGGGTCCGCATCGCCGACGCCGACCGCGTCCGGCTCGGGGCGCACCTCGCCGAGGGCACCACCGTCATGCACGAGGGCTTCGTGAACTACAACGCCGGCACCCTGGGCACCTCCATGGTCGAGGGCCGCATCTCGGCCGGCGTGGTCGTCGGCCGCGACTCCGACATCGGCGGCGGCGCCTCGGTCATGGGCACGCTCTCGGGCGGCGGCAAGGAGCAGGTGTCGGTCGGCGAGCGCTGCCTGCTCGGCGCCAACGCCGGCATCGGCATCTCGCTCGGCGACGACTGCGTGGTCGAGGCCGGCCTCTACGTCACCGCCGGGACCAAGGTCACGCTGCCGGACGGCCAGGTCGTCAAGGCCTCGGCGCTGTCCGGCCAGGACGGGCTGCTGTTCCTGCGCAGCTCCCTCACCGGCGTGGTCGAGGTGCGTCAGCGCGCCGGTCGCACCGTCGAGCTGAACGCGGCGCTGCACAGCAGCCAGTAGCCCCGTGGGCTCCGCAACGAGGACCCGCCGGGCGGGGAGCACGGCGCGGCGCCGCGTCTCGTACGCACGCCGGCGCGCGCTGGCGGTGGGGGCGCTGCTGGGCGTGACCGCCCTCGTGGTGGTCGCCGCGGTCGGCCTGCGCGGCTGGCTGCGCGACGGCGTGGTGCCGCCGCTGCCCGGCGAGGAGCGCTGCGTGGCGACGGTCAAGGACCACAGCGTCGTGCTCGACCCCGACCAGGCCCACTACACCTCGATCGTCGTGGGGCTGTCCGTGCGCCGGGGCCTCGCACCGCGGGCCGGCTCCATCGCCATGGCCACGGTCTACCAGGAGACGGGCATCCGGAACCTCGACTACGGCGACCGCGACTCCGTCGGGCTCTTCCAGCAGCGGCCCTCGCAGGGGTGGGGCAGCGAGAAGCAGCTGATGGACCCCTACTACGCGACGACGAAGTTCTACGACGCGCTCGTCCGCGTCCGCGACTGGGAGAGCGGCGACATCACCAAGGTCGCCCAGGCCGTCCAGCGCAGCGCCTACCCCGACGCCTACCGCGACCACGAGCCCGACGCCCGGGTGCTGGCCAGCGCGCTCACCGGGCAGACCGCGCGGTCGTTCACCTGCCTGGTCACCGGCACGCCCCAGGGCGACGCCGAGGGCCTGGCCGCGTCGCTGAGCAGGACGTTCCGGGTCGACGTCACGACCAAGGACCAGGTCCTGACCCTCAAGGCCGGGAGCGACCGGCTCGCGTGGGCGTACGCGCAGTACGCCGTCGCGAACGCCGGGCGCCACGGTGTCGTCAGCGTCGAGGTCGGCGACCAGGTGTGGACGACCGACCGCTCCACGCTGCCCAGCTGGACCGGCGGCAAGGACGTGGGCCGGACGGTGCGGGTGACGGTTCGCTGAGCTCCTGCCCGGTCGACCACACCAGCGGTGGTCGGGGCAGCAGGAGCTCAGCGGGCGAGGCGCTCCACCGCCGCGTCGACCCGCTCGTCGGTCGCGGTGAGCGCGAAGCGCACGAACTGCTCCGCCGCCGCGCCGTAGAAGTCGCCGGGAGCGACGAGGATGCCGCGCTCGGCCAGCCACGCGAGGGTCTCGCGGCTGTCCTCGCCCCGCGTGGCCCACAGGTAGAGGCCGGCCTCGGAGTGGTGCACGGTGAAGCCCGTCGCCTCGAGGGCCGGACGCAGCCGGGCACGCCGCGAGGCGTAGCGCTCGCGCTGCTCGGCCACGTGCGCGGTGTCGGCCAGGACCGCGATCATGACCTCCTGCACCGGGCGCGGCACGAGCATGCCGAGGTGCTTGCGGACCTCGAGCAGCTCGCCGACCAGGGCCGGGTCGCCGGCGACGAAGCCGGCCCGGTAGCCCGCGAGGTTGGAGCGCTTGCTCAGCGAGAACAGCGCGAGCAGCCCGTCGTGGCGCTCGCCGGACACGCTCGGGTGCAGGACCGACACGGGGTCGGCCTCCCAGCCGAACTCGCCGTAGCACTCGTCGGAGGCCACGATCGCCCCGTGCCCGCGGGCCCAGGCCACGCGCTCGGCCAGCACCTCGGGGGCGAGCACCTGCCCGGTGGGGTTCGAGGGCGAGTTCAGCCAGACCAGGGCCGGGCGCACCCCCTCGGCGTCGAGGCGGGTCAGGTCGTCGCAGGCGACGCCGCGGGCCCCGGCGAGCCGCACGCCCGCCGCGTACGTCGGGTAGGCCGCCTCCGGGTAGACGACCACGTCACCGGGTCCGAGCCCGAGCAGCGTCGGGAGCCAGGCGACCAGCTCCTTGCTGCCGATCACCGGCAGCGTCGCGGCCGGCAGCACGGCGGCGCCCCAGCGGCGCTCGAGGTGGTCGGCGAGGGCCTGGCGCAGGGCGGGCGTGCCCGACGTCAGCGGGTAGCCCGGGCTGTCGGAGGCGTCGGCCAGCGCGCGCCGCGCGACCTCGGGCGTGGGGTCGACGGGCGTGCCGATGGAGAGGTCGACGACCCCGCCCGGGTAGGCCTCCGCCGTGGCGCGGGCGCTGGCGAGGGTGTCCCAGGGGAAGTCGGGCAGCCCGGCCCCGAGCCCGCGCCGGGCCTGGGCCGGCGCGCTCATCCGCGCCCCTGCGGCGAGCGTCGGGACCCGGCGGCCGCCAGCTCCGGAGGAGGGGCGCAGCTCACTCGTCGTGCTCCTGCGGGGGCAGCGCGGCGACCAGCGGGTGGTCGGCGTCGATGACGCCCATCTTGGCGGCGCCGCCGGGCGAGCCGAGCTCGGAGAAGAACCCGACGTTCGCGTCGTAGTACTCCTTCCACTCCTCGGGCGTGTCGTCCTCGTAGAAGATCGCCTCGACCGGGCAGACCGGCTCGCAGGCACCGCAGTCGACGCACTCGTCAGGGTGGATGTAGAGCATCCGCTTGCCCTCGTAGATGCAGTCGACCGGGCACTCCTCCACGCAGGCGCGGTCCTTGAGGTCGACGCAGGGCTGGGCGATGACGTACGTCACGGCAGAACTCCTCGATGAGGCGGCGGTCGCCGGTCCCGGCCGGGGCCGGACGAGCGGCGGTGCATTCGTGTGGTCGTGGTGCAGGCCTAGTATCGCGCCTGCTCGTCCGCTGGGGGCGGGCCGGTCAGCCAGCGGGAGGGCGGGCACGGTGCAGGCACCCTCCGGGCTCGGCGCCGCGCGGCCCGGCGAGCGCTGGGTGGTCCGGGTGCGGCAGCCCGACGGCTCCGCCACCGACCTCGTCGGGTGGCTGGTCGCGGTGGACGGGACCTCGCTGCGCCTGGAGGGTTCGCTGGACCCGGCGTCCGCCGCGGCCCCGCCGACCTGGACCGTCGCGCTCGGTGACGTCGTGGTCGCCCGCCGGGCCCCGCAGGCCCGGGGTGGGCCCGCTCCGGCGCGCACGCCCGCCGACGTCCTGGAGCACCTGGCCGTGGAGGCCTGGGCCGTCGACCTCGAGCCCCTCGGCGGGTGGTGGCTGCGCTCGGCCTCCGGGTTCACCGGGCGGGCGAACTCCTGCCTCGCCGTCGGGGACCCGGGCCTGCCCGTGGCCGAGGCGGCCCGCCGCGTCGAGGCGTACGCGGCCCTGCACCGCATCGCCCCGAGGGCCCAGGTCGTGACGGGCTCGGCGGAGGACGCGGCGCTGCAGGCGCTGGGGTGGCGCGAGACCTACGTGGCCACCGACGTGCTGGCCGTCCGGCTCGCCGACCTGCTCGTCGCCACCGGCACCGAACACGCGGCGGACGACCCGGCCGACGACGGGCCGGACGCGCCGGTGGTCGTCGGCGAGGAGCTGACCCCGGGCTGGCGGGCGGCGTTCGACGCGTACCGCCCCCACGACGCCGACCCGGACCTCCTCACCCGGCTCCTGGAGGGCCGCCGCCCCCGCGCGTTCGGGTCCCTCGAGCGCGACGGCACCACGGTGGCGATCGGTCGCGGGCACCTCGCCGGCGGCTGGCTCGGCGTCGCCGCGCTCTGGACCGACCCGGGGCACCGGCGCCGGGGCCTCGCGACCGCCGTGCTGCGCGGCCTGGGCCGCTGGGCGGCCCGGCGCGACGCGCGCTGGTGCTACCTCCAGGTCGACGCGGCCAACGCGGGAGCGCACGCGGCGTACGCGCGGCTCGGCTTCGCGCTGCACCACCGCTACCGCTACCTCGCCCCGCCGGCAGGGCCGGCAGGCTCCTGACGGGCCGTCCGGGTCCCGGTCCTTCACCGGCACCAGCAGCCGGGGAAGCAGGTCAGTTGGGGTCGGTGGCGGGGCCGCGCCGGTGCGGCACGTCGTCGAACGCCCGCGCGGTCCCGCGGCTGCGCGGCCTCAGCCCAGGCCGGCGAAGAGGTCGTCGGCCCACGGGCTGTCGGGCAGCACCGGGAAGGGCGCGCCGGCGGCGAAGCGGTAGAACTCGTGCGACCACATGCTGTCGACCGACATCCTGCCGCCGGCGAAGAACGTCCCGTCCGGGAGGATCTGGGTCGCGTGGGCGCGCATCGCGTCGAGCTTCTGGGCCACGTACGCGGTGCCGTCGACCGCCGCGGCGATCTCGGAGTCGGGCGACATCATCGGCATCTCGCCCTCGGCGTCCTCGAAGCCCTTGAAGGTCTCCTCGTCGCCGGCGGCCCGCAGCGCGGCCACGGCCGCCTTCATCCGCGCGGCGCTCATCGTGCTCCACACGACCCGGTCGATCGTCCAGGGCTCTCCGAGGTCGCTGCGGTAGCCGGGGACGCCGGCGAGCAGGTAGCCGTACATCGCCACCCGGTGCGCCTGCACGTGGTCGGGGTGGCCGTAGCCGCCGATCTCGTTGTACGCGACCAGCACCTGCGGGCGGCGGTCGCGGATCAGCGCGACGAGGTCGTTCGCCGCCGTGAGCAGGTCGGCGGTCCAGAAGATGCCGTCGCGCAGCACGTCGCGCGCGATCGCGCGGCCCGCGTCGTCGTACGCCATCCCCGAGTCGCGGTAGCCGCCGTCGCCGCCCAGGCGGACGAAGTCGGTGACGCCGAGGATGCGCATCGCCTCGGTGAGCTCGGCCAGCCGCTGCGGGGCCAGGGCGTCCTCGTGCTCGGCGTCGAGGTGGACGAGCTCGGGGACGAGGACCTCGCCCTCCTCGCCCAGGGTGCAGGTCACCAGGGTGACCTGTCCGCCCTCGGCGACGTGGCGGGCCATGGTCACGCCGTTGCCGATCGTCTCGTCGTCGGGGTGGGCGTGCACCAGCATCAGCCGGCGGTCGTGCGCAGGAATCACCCGGACACCCTAGGCGCGCAGCGTCCCGTCCCTGCGCACCGTGACCACGGCAAACTGCCCGTGACCACGGCACATCTGCCACGGTGACGGTCGGTTCACCACGTCAACGTGGTAAACCGACGAAGGCCGCGGCACCGCAGCCGCGACTGGGTCGGCGGCGGTCGGCGGCGGCACCGTCAGTTCAGGCGGACGCGGGGGTCGAGGACGGCGTAGAGCATGTCGACGACGATGTTCGCGAGCACGACGGCGCCGGCGGCGACGATCACGACGCCGATGATCACCGGCGAGTTCTGGTCGTTGATCGCCCGTACGGCCTCGAAGCCGAGGCCGTCGATGCCGAAGACCGACTCGGTCACGACCACGCCGCCGACGAGCACGCCGAGGTCGATGCCGAACTGGGTGACGATCGGCGTCAGGGCGCTGCGCAGGCCGTGGCGGTAGACCACGCGCCGCTCACCGAGGCCCTTGGACCGCGCCGTGCGGATGTAGTCCTCACCCAGGACGTCGAGCAGGGACCCTCGCGTGAGCCGGGTGTAGAGGGCCGCCTGGACGAGCGCCAGGGTCAGCCACGGCAGGATCAGCGACCGGAACCAGGTGAACGGGTCGTCGGCCAGGTTCACGTAGCCCCCGGGCGGGAAGAACGTGATGCCCGCGATCGTCAGCTTGAAGTAGAAGAAGTACAGCAGCGTCAGACCGAGCACGAAGGTCGGCAGCGAGTAGAAGAACAGCGAGAAGACCGTCAGGGTCCGGTCGGCCACGGAACGCGGCCGGACGGCGGACAGGACGCCGTTCAGCACGCCCAGCAGCAGCCAGATGACCGAGGCGCCCAGCGCGATGGAGAGGGTCTTCGGCAGCGCCGTCGCGATGATCTGGGTGACGGCGACGTTGTGGTAGTAGTCGTAGCCCAGGTTGCCGTGCAGCAGGTTCACCAGGTAGCGGCCGTACTGCACGTAGGTCGGCTGGTCGAGACCGAGCCGCGCCTTGATCAGCGCGATGGTCTCCGGCGTCGCCTGCCGGCCGGCGAGGTTGCGGGCCACGTCGGAGGGGTAGATGTAGAACAGCGCGAAGACGAGCGACACGGTGAGGAACAGGACCAGGACGCCGAGCAGCACCCGGCGGACGAGAAATCGCAGCATTGTCTGTCCTCCCTACTTCTGGAGCATCCGGTCGCCCCGCGGGTCGAACGCGTCGCGGACGCTGTCGCCGAGCAGGTTGAACGCGAGGGTCAGCACCAGGAGCAGCAGGCTGGGGAAGGCCAGGAACCAGGGCGCGAGCTGGTAGAGCCCGCCGGCCTGGGCCTCGGAGATCATGTTGCCCCAGGTGGCGGTCGGGGCCGGCACGCCCAGCCCGAGGAACGACAGCGTCGCCTCGGTGACGATGACGGACGGGATGAGCAGGGTGGCGTAGACGATGATCGGCGCCAGCACGTTGGGCAGGACGTCGACGAACATGATCCGCGTGCTGCTGGCGCCCAGCGACCGGGCGGCCTCGATGTACTCGCGCTCGCGGATCGACAGCACCTGGCCGCGCACGATGCGGGCCACGGACGCCCAGCTGAACATCGCGATCACGAAGATCGTGACCGAGAGGCTGGCGCCGACGATCGAGACCAGCGAGATGGCGAAGAGCAGGAACGGGAACGACAGGACCACGTCGATGACGCGCGACAGGATCGTGTCGGCGACCCTGCCGTAGTAGCCGGCGATCAGGCCGACGACCACGCCCACGGCGATGGTGAAGCCGGTGGCGACCACGCCCACGAGGATCGAGATCCGCGCCCCGTACGCGCAGCGCACGAAGATGTCGCGCCCCAGGTCGTCGGTGCCGAACCAGAAGGTGCCGTTCGGGGCCTTCGGCAGGCCCTCGGGGGTGAGCCCCACGTCGTTGAACTGCTGGTTGACGCCGTGCCCGGTCAGCGTGGCCACCAGCGGCGCCAGCAGCGCGAACAGGACGATCAGCACGATGAACCCGAGCGAGACCATCGCCACGCGGTCGCGTCGCAGCCGTTCCCACGCCAGCTGCCACGGGCTGCGGCCCTGGATCCGGCTGGGCCCGTCCGCGGCGTCGACGGCGGGGCCGTCCGGTGCTCCGAGGCCCCGGTCGGCGGTCACGGCCCTGTGGCCCTCGTCCGCCTCGGTGGTGCGGAGGGTCTCCTCGCTCATCGTGCCTCCTCCTCACGGCCGGGGGTCGCGAAACCCGGGGTCCCGGCCAGACCGGCGAGCACGGAGTCGACCTGCACGTCGGAGGCGTCCTCCTGCTCGATGGCGGCCTCGGCCTTGCTGAGGTCCTCGCCGTCGGCGACCGGGAAGTGGCAGGCCGCCACGTGGCCCGGCGCGTCGGCGAAGCGGGGCACCAGCGGCGGGTCCTCCGCGACGCAGAGCTCCTGCGCCTTCGGGCACCGGGTGTGGAAGTGGCAGCCCGAGGGCGGGTGGATCGGCGAGGGCACGTCACCGATCAGGACGATCCGCTCGCGCTGCGCGGCGGCGTTCGGGTCGGCGACGGGCACGGCCGAGAGCAGCGCGTTCGTGTACGGGTGGCGCGGGTGGCCGTAGAGGTCGTCGACGTCGGCGAGCTCGGCGACCTTGCCCAGGTACATGACGGCGACGCGGTCGCTGACGTGCTGCACGACGGACAGGTCGTGGGCGATGAAGAGGTAGGTCAGCCCGAGCTCGGCCTGCAGGTCGGCGAGCAGGTTGATGATCTGGGCCTGGATCGACACGTCGAGGGCCGAGACCGGCTCGTCGCAGACGATCAGCTTGGGCTGCAGCGCGAGCGCCCGGGCGACGCCGATGCGCTGGCGCTGGCCGCCCGAGAACTCGTTCGGGAAGCGGTTGTAGTGCTCGGGGTTGAGCCCGACGAGCTCCATCAGCTCCTGCACCCGGCGCTTGCGGGCCTGCCCGTCGAGCGTGCCGTGGATGACGAAGGGGTCGGAGATGATCGAGCCGACGCGGCGTCGGGGGTTCAGGGAGCCGTACGGGTCCTGGAAGATCATCTGGACCTCGCGACGCACGTCGCGCAGCTCGCTGCCCTCGAGCCGGCTGATGTCGCGGCCGTCGAAGTCGATCGTCCCGCCGGTGATCGGGTAGAGCCGGGTGATGCAGCGCGCCAGGGTCGACTTGCCGCAGCCCGTCTCCCCCACCAGGCCGAGCGTCTCGCCGCGGCGCAGCTCGAAGCTGACGCCGTCCACCGCGTGCACGGCGTCGTTGCTGCGCCTGAAGAGCTTGTTCGACGCGACCGGGAACTCCTTGACCACGTTCTCGACGCGCAGCAGCACGTCGGACGAACCGCCCGTGCGGCTCGGGGCGGCGGTCGTGCCGGTGCTCACGAGGCGGCTCCAGCGAGGTTCTTGGCGACGTCGGCGCTGATCTCGCTCTGCCGCGCGAGCACGGCCTGGACGCGATCGCGCTCGGCCTGGCGCTCGGCCTCGTCGGAGGGCAGCCAGCACGCGGAGCGGTGGTCCTCACGTCCGTGCACGGGGGCCAGCGGCGGGGTCTCGGCGACGCACTGGTCGAAGGCGTACGGGCAGCGGGGGTGGAAGGGGCAGCCGGTCGGGAGCTGGATGAGGCTCGGCGGGGTGCCGTGGATCGGCAGCAGGCGCTTGGTGCGGTCGGCGCCCGGCTGCGGGATCGAGGCCAGCAGGCCCTCGGTGTACGGGTGGTGGTGGTGGTAGAAGAGCTCGCGCCGCTCGGCCTTCTCCATGGCCGTGCCGGCGTACATGACGACCACGTCGTCGGCGATGTCGGCGATCACGCCCATGTCGTGCGTGATCATGACGATCGCCGTGCCGAACTCGGTCTGCAGCCGCTCCATCACGTCGAGCACCTGGGCCTGCACGGTCACGTCGAGCGCCGTGGTGGGCTCGTCGGCGATCAGCAGGATCGGGTTCAGGGCCATCGCCATGGCGATCATCGCGCGCTGGCGCATGCCCCCGGAGAACTGGTGCGGGTACTCGTCGACCCGCGCCTCGGGCTTGGGGATGCCCACCAGCCGCAGGAGGTCGATCGCGCGGTTCTTGGCCTGCGCCTTGGAGACGTCGGCGTGGGCCCGGATCATCTCCACGATCTGCCAGCCGACCTTGTAGTACGGGTGCAGGCTCGACAGCGGGTCCTGGAAGATCATCCCGACCTTGGCCCCGCGGATCGCCCGCAGGTCGCGGTCGTCCATGGTCAGCAGGTCCGCGCCCTCGAACCGGGCCTGGCCGCTGACGCGGGCGCCGGCCGTGAGACCCATGATCGTCTGGGTCGAGACGCTCTTGCCCGAGCCCGACTCGCCCACGATCCCGACGGTCTGGCCCCGGCCCACGGAGAACGTCAGCCCGCGCACGGCCTTGACCACCCCGTCCGCGGTGTTGAACGAGACGTGGAGGTCCTCCACCTCGAGCAGCGCCATCTAGCTCCCTCTCGTCTCGGTCAGGGCCGGACCCCGAGCCCGGTCGACCACCGTTCGAACCTACTCACCACGACGCTCCCGCCCGGACCCGGGCGGGAGCGTCACGGTGAGTCCTGCAGAGCCTGCGGCGAGGGTCAGGACCCCCTCCCCGTTCCGCCGGGCCACGGCGGGCCCCCGCGTCCCGACCGGCTGCGTCGGAGCTGCTCGGCGCAGCCGGCTGCGCCGAGCCCCTCCGCCGGGCCGGGTCGGGCGCGGACGCCCCGCCGCCGCCTGGCGGCGACGGGGCGACGGGGTGACTGTGTCCTAGCCGCCCTGCTTGCCAGCCGCCAGCCAGACGTTCGCCGGGTCGAAGTTCTGGTAGGAGGGCATGAACACGGCGTTGTTGACCTGGGTGGCCTTGTAGTTCGCCGTGTTCGGGTTGGTGATCGGGAAGAACGCCGCGTCGGCCATGACGGACTGGTCGGCCTGGCGCCACAGCGCCGCCGCCTCGTCCTGCGTCTTGGCGACGGTCGCCTGCTTGATCAGCTCGTTCGTCTTCGGGTTGTTGTAGAACCCGTAGTTGCTGCCGATCGGCGGGTAGGCCGCCGCACCGCTGTAGAGCGGGCCGAAGAAGGACAGGGCGGCGTTGCCGTACCAGTCCGAGCCCCAGCCGGCGATCGCGATGTCCCAGACGCCGCGCTTCGCCACGCTGCCCTGCTGCAGGTACTTCGTGTAGAAGTCGGCGTTCGGCGCCGGGACGCCCTCGACCTTCATGCCCTGCTCGGTCAGCTGCTGCTGGACCGTCTGGAAGACCTTCGTCGAGCCCTGCGACGCGTTGCGGTACAGGATCTTGATCGTCGCGCCGTCACCGCCGGCCGCGGACAGCATCTGCTTGCCCTTGGCGGCGTCGTACGGGTACGGGTCGAAGCCCTGCTCGCCACCGACGATGTTCGCCGGGAGGACGTTGGTGAGCGTCGTGTTCAGCGCCGGACCACCCAGGACCTGGATCAGGTTCGCGCGGTTGATGCTCGTCGACAGCGCCTGGCGGAAGGCCACGTTGGCCATCGCCTTGTTGTTGTTCGGCGAGACCGTGTTGTAGATCAGGAACGGGTTCGACGAGGACTCCTGGCCGATGCTCAGGTTCGGGTCCTTGCGCGCCTGCAGCCCGGGCACCTGGGTGGCCGGCGGGAAGGTGTCGAACGCCATGTCGGCCGACTCGGTCGCCGTCTCCAGCTGCTGCTGGATGCTCTCCTGCGTCCCGGTCTCGTTGACCTTGATCTGGTCGACGTAGGCCTTGCGGATCGGGTCGCTCGCCTCGGTCCAGGCGGGGTTGCGCTTGAAGTCGATCGTCTTCGTCGGCGTGTACTCGTCGATGTAGTACGGGCCGTTGGAGATCAGGTTCTTGACGTCGTTGCCGAACTCCGCGCCGGGGACCGCGTCGAGGAACTCGACGGGGGCCGGGCCGAGGGCCGTCAGCGTCAGCATGTCCTGGAAGTACGAGGCCGGGTGCGTCAGCTTGAAGACGATCGTCTTGTCGTCGGGCGCGGTGACGCCGGGCAGGTCGGTCTTCTGGACGTAGTCCTTGATCGCCGAGGCCGTCGGCTTGACCTTGGCGAACGCGGAGCAGAAGTCCGCGTAGCCGACGATCAGCTCCTGGAAGTCCGGGATGCCACCGAAGGGCTGGACCGGGTTGCAGGTGCGCTTGACGCCGATGATCTCGTCGCTGGCGACGACGGCGCGGGCCGGCGTGGTGTTCCACTGGGCGCCGTCACGCAGCTTGACCGTCACGGTCAGGCCGTCCGGGCTCGTCTGCACGGGGCCGTCGGCCAGGTCGGGCACCGAGGTCGTGTTCTTCGCCGGGTCGGCCGGGTAGGTGTACAGCTGCCGGCTCCACAGGCGGTGGACCATGTACGAGCCCGAGTAGTAGGCCGACTGCGGGTCCATGTAGTCCACGTCGCCGACGCCGAGCATGTTCAGCACGCCGCCCTTGACGGGCGTGCCGGCGTTCGCCGAGGTCCCCGGCGTGCTGCCGCCGCCGCCTCCGCACGCACCGGCCAAGAGCGCCAGCGAGGTCACCGCGGCGCCCGCCAGCAGGCGAGTTCTTGCTCGCATCTACTTCCTCCTCAGGAAATCCTGCGTCGATCGACGCGGTCAGCGCGAAGGCGAGTGGGGTGCACGTCGCGCACGAACGGGGTCATTTCTAGGTCAGCGGACAAGTCGCACACAAGCCGGGGCCCCGGGCGGCGCGGATCAGCAACAGGATTGTGACCTGCCGAGAACGCTGCGACCGGCCGTCCACGCCGCCCTCCGCGACCCGGTGGAGGTGCTCCTGAGGAGCACCTCCGCCGTTCCTGCGGCCGGCGTCTCACGACCAACGGCTCAGGGAGGCGACCGCCCGGCGGAGCTTGTCGGTCCCGTCGACCACCGCGCGCCGCAGCTGCGCGGCGAGGTCGGTCCGCAGGACCGCGTCCGCCGCGCGCAGCGCCTCCGCGGTCGCCGCGGTGCGCGGGAAGGCCTGCGTCGCCACCTGGCCGAGGGCCCAGCCCTCCCGGAACCGGGCCGTGGCGCCGATCTCGGCGAAGTAGCGCTCCACGTACGGCGCGGTCAGCGCCTCCTGCCCGGCGGCCCAGAAGCCGTCGCCGGTCGCGTACAGCTCGTACGCCCCGGTGCTCGACGGCTCGACGAGCAGGCGCCAGGCCGCCGCCTTGGCCTCGGCGTCGGGGCGGGCGGCCCGCGCCCGGGCCGCGTGCACCTGGCCCGACGCGGACCGGTCGCGGGCCAGCGCCTGGTCCAGCAGCCCGGTCTGGGTCTGCAGGGCGCACCAGCGCTCCACCACCGACCAGACGAGCTCGGGGTCGAGCTCCAGGCCCCGGGGCAGGCCCGAGCCGTCGAACCACGACGCCAGGCGGTCGGGGTCGGTCTCGAGCCGGACCGCCTGCCGGAAGGACACCAGCTGGCGGTCCGAGCCCGCCTCCGCCCCCTCGACGAGCGCCCAGGCGACGGCCCGCACCCGGGCGGCTCGTCCGGCCCGCTCCCCCACCGGCGCGTAGACGCCGGCCAGCTGGGTGCGGGCGAAGGCCAGCACCGAGTCCCAGACGACCTCCGAGCGCTGGCGCGGCAGCGACGACTCCACCAGCGCGAGCGCCCGGCGCGGGTCGAGCCCGGCGTCGCGGACCGCGTCGCGCACGGCGTTCCAGACCCCGACCGAGGCGGTCTCGTCCTGCAGCACGGGCAGCGCCGCGGCCACCCGGTCCCACCCGTCGGGGCCGAAGCGGAGCTTGGCCCAGGACACGTCGGTGGCGTCGGGCGTCACCAGCAGGGCGGGGCCCGCCACCGCGACCTCCGGCGACGCGTCGCCCACGGTCACGGGGTCGAGGACGGCGAGCGTGCCGGCCTCGTCGACGACGCCGACCTGCACGGTGTGCGGGCGGACCGGCTGGCCCGGTCCCGGCGTGGCCCGCAGCCGCACCCCCGCGTCGGTGTGCTCGACGTCGAGGGTGTCCATGCCGGAGGTGCGCAGCCAGGCCTGTGCCCAGGCCGGCAGGTCCTGGGCGCCGGCCCGCGTCCAGGAGCCGACGAGGTCGGCGAAGGTGGCGTTGCCGTACGCGTGGCCGACGATGTGGTCGCGCAACCCGTCGAGGAAGACCTCGTCGCCCAGGTGGGTCGCGAGCTGGCGCAGCACGGCCGCGCCCTTGGCGTAGGAGATGCCGTCGAAGTTCTGCAGCGCGGCCGCGGCGTCGGGCGCCGCGTTCCCGGCGACCGGGTGCGTCGAGGGCGACTGGTCGGCGACGAAGCCCCAGTCCTTGCGGGCGATGCCGAACTCGGTCCACAGCGCGTACGGCGTCGCCTCGGTGCAGCAGCGGTGCGCGAGGTACTCCGCGAACGACTCGTTGAGCCACAGGTCGTCCCACCAGCGCATGGTCACGAGGTCGCCGAACCACTGGTGGGCCATCTCGTGGGCGATCGTGCCGGCCCGGGTGCCCTGCTCGGCGTGGGTGATGCGCCCGCGCGGCACGTAGCTGTCGCGGAAGGTGACGCAGCCCGGGTTCTCCATCGCACCGGCGTTGAAGTCGGGGACGAAGGCCTGGTGGTACTCCCCGAAGGGGTACCGGATCCCGAAGAGGCGGTGGTAGTAGTCGAACGACGCCGCCGTCACGGCCAGCATGTCCGGCGCCTGCGCCTCGAGCTCGGCCCGCAGCGACGCCCGGACGTGCAGCCCGAGCGGGATGCCGTCGTGCTCGCCGTGCACCGACGCGTACGGGCCGGCGACGAGCGTCGTGAAGTAGGTGGACAGCGGGTGCGCCGAGGCGATGCGCCAGCGGCCCGGCTCCAGCACCTCCGCGGGTCCGTTGCCCAGCACGGTCCAGCCGACGGGCGCGACCACGTCGAAGGTGCAGCGCGCCTTGAGGTCGGGCTGGTCGAAGCAGGCGTACCACCGCGGTGCGGCGTCGAGGAAGGACATCGCGTAGAGGTAGGTGCGGCCGTCGGCGGGGTCGACGTGGCGGTGCAGGCCCTCGCCGTCGCCGGAGTAGCCCATCCGGCCCTCGACCTCGAGGACGTTGTCGGCCAGCAGGCCGGTCAGCGGGATGCGGGCCCGGCGCCAGCCCGCCAGGTCGAGCGGGCGACCGTTGAGCACGGCCGAGACGAGCTCGTCGCCGGCGAAGTCGACGAAGGAGGTCTCCGCGCTGCTCGAGAAGCGGATGACGCTGCGCGAGCCGAAGGTCGGCCCGGCGTCGTCGGTGAGGTCGAGGGAGACCTCCACGCTCTCGACCCGCAGCGCCGCGGCCCGGACCTCCGCCTCGGCACGGGTGAGGCTGGTGCGCCCGTCCGCCCCCGCGCTCACGCCTGCACGCTGCTGGTCTCGCCGGTGGTCCGGTGGTTCGTCATGCCGGGCAGTCTGCCCCGCGCGGGCGCCCCGGGCCCGGGCGCTCAGGCGGGCCGGGGCGCCTCGAGGGGGGCCAGCAGCAGGCTGACCGAGGCGCTGGCCGCCTCGCCCCGCCCCTCCGGCCCGAGCCCGTCGGCCGAGCGCGCCTTGACCGAGACGCGGTCCAGGCTCACGCCGAGCGCGTCGGCGAGGTTGGCCCGCATGGCGTCGAGGTGGGGGCGCAGCCGTACGGTGCCGAGCACCACGAAGCTGTCGAGCGAGGAGACCGCGTAGCCCCGTTCGCGCACCCGCGCCGCGAAGGCGACGACGAAGTCGAGGCTGCGCGCCTCGTCGGCCTCCGGGTCGTCCTCGGGGAAGTGCGTGCCGAGGTCGCCGTCGGCCAGCGCGCCGGCGAGGGCGTCGACGACGGCGTGGCTGAGCACGTCGCCGTCGGAGTGGGTGTCGAAGCCGGCCGGCGCGGGCACCTCGACCCCGCCGAGCACCAGCCGGCGGCCGGCGGTGAGGCGGTGCACGTCCCAGCCGATCCCGGTGCGCACCTCGCTCACCCCGCCAGCGTAGGCAGCCCGCGGGCAGGATGGGGCCGTGATCACGACACGCCGGCTCGGGGCCGACGCCGCGGCGGCGTCGCACCGGCTCGGCCAGGAGGCGTTCGGCGTGCCGGCCGCGGCGTCGGGACCCGACCCGCTCGACCTGCCGGGCTGGCACTGGTGGGGCGCCGAGGAGGGTGGCCGGCTGCTGGCCCAGGCGGCCGACCGCGAGTTCGACGGGTGGTTCGGCGCCCGGGTGCTGCCCGTGGCCGGCATCGCCGGGGTGACCGTCGCCGCCGAGGCCCGCGGCCGGGGCGTGCTGGCCCCGGTGCTCCTCGCGCTCCTCGAGGGCGCCCGCGAGCGCGGCGCCGTGGTGTCGACGCTCTTCCCCAGCGCGCCCGGCATCTACCGCCGCACCGGCTTCGAGTCGATCGCCACCGTCCGCGTCGTCGACGTGCCCAGCGCCGCCCTCGCCGCCCTGCGGGTGCGCGGCGGGGTGGGCCTGCGCAGGGCCGAGCCGTCCGACGCCGAGCGCGTCCGGCGGCTCTACGACAGCTGGGCCGCCGGCGTCGAGGGGGCCCTGACCCGGCGGGGCGTCTCCTTCACCGCGGCCGACGCCGAGCTGGTCGGGCGGAGCACCGGCCTCACCCTCGCCGAGGCCGCCGACGGCCGGCTGCTCGGCTACGCCTCCTGGGACCGCGGTCGCGGCGACGGCAGCGGCCCCGAGCTGGTGGTGCAGGACCTGCTGGCGACGGACGTCGACGCGTACGCCGCGCTGCTGGGGATGCTCGGCAGCTTCGCCAGCGTGGCCCGGAGCGTGCGGCTGCGCACGACCGCGGACGACCTGGCGCGGCTGCTGCTCGGCCCGCTCGACTGGTCGGTGGTGGAGGACGGGCTCTACATGCTCAAGGTGCTCGACGTGGAGGCGGCGTTCACCGGGGCGCGCTGCGCGCCGGGCCTCGACGCCGAGCTGGGCTTCACCCTCGCCGGCGACGTCCTGCCCGGCCTCGACGGGGCGTACGTGGTGTCGGCCTCGGCGGGTTCGCTGCGCTGCGTGCGCGGCAGGGCCCGCGACGACCGCACCCTGTCGCCCCGGGGCCTCGCGCTCCTGCTGACCGGGGCGCGCCCCTGCCGCGACCTGCGGGTCCTCGGTCTGCTCGTCGGCGGCGACCCCGCCGAGGACGCGACCTGGGACGCCCTGGTCGCCGGCCGGGTCCGCGGCGTCCTGGACCACTTCTAGTCCGCGACCGGCAGCAGGAGGCAGCGACGTGGGCGCACCGGGCGAGGACCCGACCGGGTCGGCGGGAGGCGCGGCCGTGCTCGGGCTCGGCCTGGCGGCGGTCGGGCGGCCGGCCTACATCACCCCGGGGCGCGACGCCGACCTCGGCACCTCACGGTCGGTGGCGGAGCTGGAGGCCGATGCGCGCGCCCTGCTCGACGCCGCGTACGCGGCCGGGGTGCGCTACGTCGACGCCGCCCGCTCCTACGGCCTCGCCGAACGGTTCCTCGGCGGCTGGCTGCGCGACCACCCGGAGGTCGCGGACCTCACCGTCGCTTCCAAGTGGGGCTACGCCTACGTGGGCGGGTGGCGCCTGGACGCGGACGTGCACGAGGTCAAGGACCACGGCCTCGCGGCGTACGAGCGGCAGGTCCTGGAGACGCAGGCGGAGCTGGGCCGGCGCCCGGACGTCTACCAGGTCCACTCGCTCACGCCGGACAGCCCGGCGCTGCACGACCGCGCCCTGCACCGGCGGTTGTCCGCGCTGCGCGAGGCCGGGACCGTGGTCGGCTTCTCGACCTCGGGGCCCCGGCAGGCCGACGTGGTCCGGGAGGCGCTCGGGGTCGAGGTCGACGGCGTCGCGGTGTTCGGGGTGGTGCAGTCGACCTGGAACCTGCTGGAGCCCTCGGCCGGTCCCGCGCTCGCCGAGGCGCGGGCGGCCGGGCTGCGCGTGGTGGTCAAGGAGGCCGTGGCCAACGGCCGGCTCGTCGGCACCGTGGCCGACCAGGCCCCGGTCGTCGGCGAGGTGGTGCGGCTCGCCGCCCGGGTCGGCGCCGGACCCGACCAGGTCGCGGTCGCCGCGGCGCTCGCCCAGCCCTGGGCCTCGGTCGTCCTGTCCGGCGCGGTCACGCCGGCGCAGCTGCGGAGCAACCTCGGCGCCGCCGCCCTCGACCTGCCGGAGGGCTGGCTGGAGCAGGTGGCGAGGCGCGGCGAGGACCCGGAGCGCTACTGGCGGCAGCGCTCGCAGCGGGCCTGGGGCTGACCCGCACCCCCGCCCGCGCGCGGTCAGGCGCCCACGACGTGCGCGCTCACACCTCGCAGCCGCAGTGCCCCTGTCCGTGCGCGGTCGGGAAGCGGCAGGAGAGCGGGACGCCGGGACGCCACTTGTCGGAGCGGGCGCCGGGGTGGCGGTAGCTGCCGTCGCTGGCGATCTTGAGCTCCTTGACGATGCAGATCGGGCACCACCCGGTCTCCTGGCTGAAGGGCCACTCCTTCGCCAGCGTCGTCGTGACGGTGTCCTCCTCGACGGCCCGCAACCAGGCCTCGTCGACCTCGGCCTCGGTCAGGGGGACCAGGACCGCGCTGTCCGTGCCGTACTTCTTCAGCGTGCGGCACGTCGCCAGGTGGAGCTCCCGGTCCGCCCCGCTCTTGGGCTCCAGGTTCGCGACGACCGGCTCGCCGGTCACGCGGTAGACGCGGCCGCGGAACAGGGCCTCGACATCAGTGGTCATCCGTGGTCGCTCCTTGATTTCGTCGTGCTCAGGACTGCGGGTGGTGCTGGTCAGCGGGTGGTGCTCGGTGGTGGTGCTCGGTGGTGGTGCTCAGACGTTGAAGCGGAACTCGACCACGTCGCCGTCGGCCATGACGTAGTCCTTGCCCTCCAGGCGGACCTGGCCCTTGGCCCGGGCGCTGTTCACCGAGCCGGCGGCGACCAGGTCGTCGTACGACACGATCTCGGCCTTGATGAAGCCCTTCTGGAAGTCCGTGTGGATCACGCCGGCCGCCTCGGGCGCCGTGGCGCCCTGCGGGATCGTCCAGGCCCGCGACTCCTTGGGCCCGGCGGTCAGGTAGGTCTGCAGCCCGAGGGTGGCGAACGCGACGCGCGCGAGGTGGTCGAGACCCGGCTCCTGCATGCCCATCTCGGCGAGGAGCTCGCGCGCCTCCTCCGGCTCCATCTCCACGAGCTCGGACTCGATCTTGGCGTCGAGGAAGATCGCCTCGGCCGGGGCGACGATCCCCCGCAGCCGGTCGAGCAGGGCGGCGTCGGCGAGCTCGTCGGAGTCGCAGTTGAAGACGTAGAGGAACGGCTTGGCGGTCAGCAGGAAGAGCTCGCGCAGCGGCTCGCGGTCGAGGCCGGCGGCGAAGACCGTGCGCCCGGAGTCGAGGACCTGCTGCGCCTCCTTGACCGCGGCGATGACGGCGAGCTTGTCCTTGTTGGTCCGGGCCTCCTTCTCCAGGCGCGGCAGCGCGCGCTCGAGGGTCTGGAGGTCGGCCAGGATCAGCTCGGTGTTGATCGTCTCGATGTCGTTGCCCGGCTCGACCTCGCCCTCGACGTGGGTGACGTCGGGGTCGGCGAAGACGCGCGTGACCTGGCAGATCGCGTCGGCCTCGCGGATGTGGGAGAGGAAGGCGTTGCCCATGCCCTCCCCCTGGCTCGCCCCACGGACGATGCCGGCGATGTCGACGAAGCTCACGGTCGCCGGCACGGTGCGCTCGGAGGAGAACAGCCCACCCAGCACCCCGAGGCGGGGGTCGGGGACCCCGACCACGCCGACGTTGGGCTCGATGGTCGCGAACGGGTAGTTCGCGGCGAGCACGTCGTTGCGGGTCAGGGCGTTGAAGAGGGTCGACTTGCCCGCGTTCGGGAGGCCGACGATGCCGATGGTGAGCGCCACGTCGGCCCAGTCTACGGTTCGCCCGGGCGCGGGCCGGGCGCGTCGCCCGGGGGCGGGGGCCGCCGCGGCCCGGACTAGGGTCTCGGGCATGGCCGACCGACCGCCGCTGCCCCCGTTCGACGCCCGCAGCGCGGCCGCGAAGGTCCAGGCGGCCGAGGACGCGTGGAACAGCCGCGACCCCGAGCGGGTGGCGCTGGCGTACACGGAGGACTCGCACTGGCGCAACCGCGACCGGTTCCTCACCGGACGCGCGGAGATCGTCGCCTTCCTCACCGCGAAGTGGGAGCGCGAGCGCGACTACGCCCTGCGCAAGTCGCTGTGGGCGTTCACCGACGACCGCATCGCCGTGCGGTTCGCGTACGAGTGCCGCGACGCGGCCGGGCAGTGGTGGCGCAGCTACGGCAACGAGAACTGGGAGTTCGACGCGCACGGGCTGATGCGCCGCCGGGAGGCGAGCATCAACGACGTCGCCATCACCGAGGCCGACCGGCGGATCTTCGGCCCACGCCCCGAGAGCGAGCGCGGGGTCGAGCTGCCGCTCCGCTGACGGTCCTCGCGGGCGCGGCGCCGACGCTCGGCGACCGCCCCCGCCCCCTCGTGCACCGGGCGCTCGGTGGGGAGGGGCCGGCGGGCGGTCCGAGGGACGCCCGCCAGGGCCCGGTGGCGTTCAGTCGGACCAGTACGCCGTGAGCGCGCGGGTCAGGTCGTGCGGGTCGCCGGTGCCGGTGAGCTCCCGCGCGGAGTGCATCGACAGGGTCGGGATGCCCACGTCGACGACGTCGATGCCCAGCCGGGTGGCGGTGAGCGGACCGATGGTCGAGCCGCACGGCATGGCGTTGTTGGACACGAAGCTCTGCACCGGCACCCCGGCCCGGCGGCAGACGCCGCGCCAGCGGGCCGTTCCGCGGGCCTCGGTCGCGTAGCGCTGGTTGGCGTTGACCTTGAGCAGCGGGCCGGCGTTCAGCAGCGGGCGGTGGGCCGGGTCGTGGCGCTCGGGGTAGTTCGGGTGGACGGCGTGGCCGGCGTCGGCCGACACGCAGAACGAGCGCGCCCAGGCCCGGTGCTGCTCGTCGGTGCCCGCGCCCAGCGCGGCGCCGGTGCGGGTGAGCACGTCGGCCAGCAGCGGGCCGGACGCGCCGGAGCGGGTCTCGCTGCCCAGCTCCTCGTGGTCGAAGGCGGCGAGCACGGCGATCTCGTCGCTCTGCCCCGCCTCGAGCAGCGCGGTGACGCTGGCGTGCACCGACACCAGGTTGTCCAGGCGGGCCGAGGCGAAGAACTCGCCCTCGACGCCGAAGACGGCGGGCGCGGCGGTGTCGAAGGCCAGCAGGTCGTGCCCCTCGACGTCGGCGGCGCTGGCCCCCACCAGGCCCGCGACGTGGTCGAGCACCCCGGCCCCGGGCAGACCGACGCCGAAGACCGGCGCCGTGTGGTGCTGGCGGTCGAGCTTGAGCCCCGTCTCGCCGATCGCGCGGTCGAGGTGGATGGCGAGCTGCGGGATGCGCAGCACCGGGGGGGTGCGGACGAGCTCGGTGCGGCCGTCGCGCAGCACGAGCCGCCCGGCCAGGCCGAGCTCGCGGTCCAGCCAGGAGTTGAGCAGCGGGCCGCCGTAGACCTCCCAGCCGAGCTGGTGCCACCCGTACGCCGACAGGTCCGGCCGGGGCTTGAGCTTGAACGTCGGCGAGTCGGTGTGCGACCCGACGATGCGGAAGGGCGTCAGCGCCCCGGCACCGGCCGGCACGCGCCAGGCGACCAGGGCGCCGTCGCGCACGAGGTAGTGGCCGCCGGGGGCGGCGTCCCAGGCCTCGGCCTCGTCCTGCTCGGCGAAGCCGGCCGCGGCGAGGCGGCGGGCGCCCTCGGCGGCCGCGTGGAAGGAGGTCGGCGACGCCCGGACGAAGGCGGCGAGGTCGGCGGCGTGGGCGGCGGCGGGGGCTGCGGGCGCGGGCACGAGCCCACCGTACGGGCCCGTGCGGCGCCGGTCCGGCCGCTCGTGGCGCGGCCCCGACCGGTGTCACACCCGCCACGCCGGGCCGCGTGGCCGGTTGTGTCAGCCGGTCCCGGCATGCTCGGAGCCATGAACGGGTTGTCGGTGCTCCTGCTGCTGCTGGCGCTGCTGGCCGGTCTCGTCGCCGGCGTGGTGGGCGGCATGACCGTCGGCCGCCGGCTGGCGCGCGCCGAGCTCGACACGACCGACGCGCACACGTCGGCGGCGCTGGCCGCCGCGCGGGCCGAGGTCGCCGACGCCCAGGCCGGCGCGGCCCAGGCCCGGACCGAGGCGGCCACCGCCCGGGCCGAGGCCGCGACCGCCCGGGCCGAGCTCGGGCAGGCGCGCGCCGACGTCGCGGAGGCCAAGGCCGGCGTGTCCGACGCGCGCAGCGAGGCCGCGTCGGCGCAGGCCGAGGCGGCGACCGTGGCGGCCGAGATGGCCGGTGCGGTGGCCCAGCGGGACGCGGCCGTGGCCCGGGCCGCGGAGGTGGCGGCCGACCGCGAGTCGCTGCTCAACCACTTCAAGGTCGTCTCCGCCGAGACCCTGGAGCGCCAGGGCAGGAGCGCCGACGCCGTGCACGAGACCCGGATGAGGGCGACGGCCGAGCTGATGGCCCCGGTGCGCGAGCAGCTCGGTCTGCTCAGCACCCGGCTGACCGAGGTCGAGAAGGAGCGGGTCGCGATGTCGGTCGACCTGCGGGCGCAGGTGCAGAGCGTGCGCCAGACCGGGGAGACGCTGCGCCGCGAGACGTCCGCGCTGGTGACCGCGCTGCGCAAGCCGCAGATCCGCGGCTCGTGGGGGGAGACCCAGCTCAAGCGGGTGGCCGAGATCGCCGGGATGCTCGACCGCTGCGACTTCGAGCTGCAGCACACGATGTCGGCCGACGACAAGACGCTGCGCCCGGACATGCGCGTCAACCTGGCCGAGGGCAAGCACGTCTTCGTCGACTCCAAGGTGCCGCTGTCGGCCTTCCTCGAGGCCGCCGAGGCGGAGGACGACGCGGCACGGGGCGAGGCGCTGGTCCGCTACGGCCGCCACGTGCGCACCCACGTCGACCAGCTGTCGACCAAGCAGTACTGGAAGGGCGGGGAGACGCCCGAGTTCGTCGTGCTGTTCCTGCCGAGCGAGGCGTTCTTCGCTGCCGCGCTCGACCAGGTCCCCGACCTCTACGACTACGCCGCCAAGCGCAACGTCGTGCTCGCGACGCCGACCACGCTGATCGGCCTGCTGCGCGCGGTCGCGTACGGCTGGCGCCAGGCCGCGCTGGCCGAGAGCGCCGCGGAGGTGTTCCGGCTCGGGCGCGAGCTGCACGAGCGGCTCGGCGTGATGGGCAGCCGCCTCGACAAGCTCGGGCGGGCGCTGCAGGGCTCGGTCAAGGCCTACAACGAGACGGTCGCGACGGTCGAGAGCCGCGTGCTGGTGCAGGCCCGCCGCTTCTCCGACCTCAAGGTCACGGAGTCCGAGCTCGCGGGGCTGACCCAGCTCGAGGCGACCACGCGCCAGATCCAGGCGCCCGAGCTGGTCGAGGACGCCGTGCAGGTCGAGCCGATCATCGGACGGACGAGCAAGCGTCGCGGTCGCGGCTCGACGGCGATCTCCGCGAGCATCCCCGAGGCCGACGAGCTGGTCCGCCCCGAGCCCGACCTCTGGGAGATGGTGGCCGACGAGGCCGGTCCCCCGGACGAGCGCGAGGCGCGCTCGTCCTGAGCCGGTCGCCGGCCGGGCGCGGGCAGCGAGTGCCCGCGGCGGGCTCAGTCGCCCCTGACGCTCCGCTTGAGCCCGCGACGCAGCTCCGGCGGCAGGGCGAAGACCAGGGACTCCTCGGTCAGCTTCTCCTCGCGGGCGGCGGGGTAGCCGCGCTCGACGAGCAGGTCGAGGACGCCCTGGACGAGGTTGTCGGGCACCGAGGCACCGCTCGTGACGCCCACGGAGTCGACGCCCTCGAACCAGGCGGGGTCGACCTCCCCGGCGTTGTCGACGCGGTGAGCGGCCTTCGCGCCGGCTTCGAGCGCGACCTCGACGAGGCGCACGGAGTTGGAGGAGTTGGCCGAGCCGACGACGATCACGAGGTCGGAGTGCGCGGCGATCTGCTTGACCGCGGCCTGCCGATTGGTCGTGGCGTAGCAGATGTCGTCGCTGGGCGGGTCGAGCAGCTGGGGGAAGCGCTCCCGGAGCCGGCCGACGGTCTGAAGCGTCTCGTCGACGCTGAGCGTGGTCTGGCTGAGCCAGGCGAGCCGGCTGGGGTCCTTCACCTCGAGGCGGTCGACGTCGGCCGGGGACTGCACGAGGGTGGTGCGCTCGGGCGCCTCGCCCATCGTGCCCTCGACCTCCTCGTGACCGGCGTGGCCGATGAGCAGGATCTCGCGGTCCTCGCGGGCGAAGCGCCGTGCCTCGTGGTGGACCTTGGTCACGAGCGGGCAGGTCGCGTCGATCGCCTGCAGCCCGCGCTCGACCGCCTCGGCCTTGACCGCCGGGGAGACGCCGTGGGCGCTGAAGACCACCGTCGAGCCGGGCGGCACCTCGTCCAGCTCCTCGACGAACACCGCCCCCCGGGCCGCGAGGTCCTCGACCACGTGCCGGTTGTGCACGATCTGCTTGCGGACGTAGATCGGGGCGCCGTACGCCTCGAGCGCCTTCTCGACGGTGACGACCGCGCGGTCGACGCCCGCGCAGTAGCCGCGGGGTGCCGCGACGACGACCTGCCTCTCCCCCGCCGGTGCGCCCACGGCGGGAGGCAGGTCGAGGGTCGCGCTCGGGCTCGCTGCGGGGGTCTCGGCCATGGCAGGAGTCTACTGAGAGCACCGCAGCGCCTCCCCCGCGTACGGCCGTCCGCCCGCGCCCCGCCCGGACGGGCCGGTGGGCGGGGCCGCAGGCGCGGCGGGCGTGGCTCGGGCGGACCTGTCGGGGGTGATCACTACAGTTCCCGGCGTGGCCCTCGAGTCCTCGCCGGAGAACCCGCAGCCGCTGCGGCGGGTGGCGCACCTCGTCCGCGGCTGGGTCGAGCGGCTCGGGCCCGTGTGGGTGGAGGCCCAGCTGATCGAGGTGAGCCGGGGCCGCGGCCGCACGATCTTCCTCACGCTGCGCGACCGGCTCGCCGAGGTGTCGGTGTCGGCGACCGTGTCGCCCACGACGTTCGACGCCGCCGGTCCGCTGACGGAGGGCTCGACCGTCGTCGCCCGGCTCAAGCCGTCGTACTACGAGCAGTCCGGCCGCCTCACCTTCGCCTGCGACGCGCTCACCCCCGTCGGGGAGGGGCGCCTGCTCGCCCGGCTGGAGCAGACCAAGCGGCTGCTGCAGGCGGAGGGCCTCTTCGACGCGGCGCGCAAGAAACGGCTCCCCTTCCTGCCCCGCGCCGTCGGGCTGATCACCGGCGCCGGCAGCGCCGCCGAGCGCGACGTCGTGGAGAACGCACGCCGCCGCTGGCCGGGGGTGCGCATCGAGGTCCGGCACGCGCTGGTGCAGGGCGCGCAGGCGGCGGAGCAGGTGATGGCGGCGCTCGACCGGCTGGACGCGCTCCCCGAGGTCGAGGTGATCGTCATCGCGCGCGGCGGCGGTTCGCTGGAGGACCTGCTCGCCTTCTCCGACGAGGGGCTGGTCCGGGCCGTGTTCGCCGCGCGCACCCCGGTGGTGAGCGCCATCGGGCACGAGAGCGACAACCCGATCCTCGACCTCGTCGCCGACGTCCGCGCCTCGACGCCCACCGACGCGGCCAAGCGCGTCGTGCCCGACGTCACCGAGGAGCGGCAGCGCATCGCGGCCGTCGGCGCCCGGCTCGACCACCTGGTCGACACGCTGCTCGCGCGCCAGGTCGAGGCCCTGCGGGCCCTCCGCTCGCGCCCCGTGCTGGTCGACCCCACGGGCTCGTTCACCGTCCAGGACGCCCAGGTCGCCGAGGCGCGGGCGCGGGCCCTCCGTGCGGTCACCGCGATGGTCGACCGCGAGACCGTGGCGGTCGGCCACCACCTGGCCCGGGTGCGCGCGATGTCGCCCAAGGCCACCCTCGAGCGGGGCTACGCCATCGTCGTCGGGCCGGAGGGCCACGCCCTCACCTCGGTGGCCGACGCCGACCCGGGCGACGACCTGCTCGCCTACCTCGCCGACGGCCAGCTGGCGGTCGAGGTCCGAGACGTACGACCGGGACGGAGCGCAGCATGAGCCCAGCCGAGCAGTCCGGCACCGAGCCGGAGCTCACCTACGAGCAGGCCCGCGACGAGCTCGTCTCGGTGGTGCAGCGCCTCGAGTCCGGCGGCGTGCCGCTGGACGAGTCGCTGCGGCTGTGGGAGCGCGGCGAGGAGCTGGCCGCGGTCTGCCAGCGCTGGCTGGACGGGGCCCGGGCCCGCGTCGAGGCCGCACGCCGCGCGCGGACCGCCGAGGCCGACGACGAGGCCTGACCAGACCGGGGGGACGTCAGGAGCCGGAGGTCGACAGGATCCCGGCGTAGGTCTCGAGGCCCTCGTACGGCAGGTCGCCGCTGAGGACCGTCGTCACCGTGGGCGAGCGCTGCACCAGCGACCGCGTACGCCCGTCGTCGGTGACCAGGCGCTCCCAGGTCTGGTCGCCCACCGCGCTCCGGCCGTCGGCCACGCCGCCGCGGGTCTCGTCCCGGACCAGCTCGTCGGGCTTGAGGTCGCCCTGCGCCAGGGAGACGAAGACGTCGTCGGTGGTCAGGAAGCCGAGCTTCCAGAGGTTGCGGACCGAGGGGGCGCCGTTCAGGTAGGGCGCACCCGCCGTCACCCAGGTCGCCTGGGTCGCGCGCCAGCCCGGCGGGACGTTGACCGGGGTCAGCACCGGGAAGGGCGCCTCCGACCTCGCGCGGGCAGCCACCGGCTGCCAGTCGACCACGGTCACCGGGGCGGGCTCGGGGGTACGGGTGAAGAACAGCGTGATCAGCACGAGCGGGATGATGATGACGACGAGCGACCTGATCAGGTCGCTCATCGTCGCTGGTTTCTTCGCCCGAGCCACGACCCCAGTGTCGCGTACGGCTCCAAGGCGGCGATGTTCCTCCGAGCAGCCGGGACCTCGCCGGACCGGGCCCGGGGCCGGGCCGCGCCCCCGAGCGCGCGGTGACCGACGATGGGGCGGTGTCCGAGCGCACCGTGGTGGCCCGCAGCGCGAGCGAGCGGGGTGAGGTGGTCCTCGCGCGTCGGGGTCATGTCGACGAGCTCGTGGTGAACGGCGCCTTCGCCATGGACAGCGTCGAGACGGCCAGCGAGCGCGAGCTCGGGCGTCTGGCGGCCGGCGCGGCCCGGGTCCTGGTCGGCGGGCTCGGCCTCGGTCAGACCGTCGCCGCCGTCCTCGACGGGGCCGACGCGAGCGGGTCCACGGTCGTGGTCGACGTGGTCGAGCTCGAGGAGGCCCTCGTGCGCTGGGCCCGGGAGGGCCGCACCGAGACCCTGGCGCGGGTCGCCGGGGACGACCGCGTCCGGCTCCACGTCGCCGACGTCGCCGACGTGCTGCAGCGGCGTGGGCGGGGAGGCGGGCCCGAGGGGCCCTGGGACGCGGTCCTGCTCGACGTCGACAACGGACCCGACTTCCTCATCCACGCCGGGAACGACGCCCTCTACGCCGAGCCCGGGCTGCGCGCCGCGTACGCCCGGCTCGCTCCCGGGGGGCTGCTGGCCATCTGGTGCCAGGCGCCCTCGCCCTCGCTGCTGGCGGGGATGGGTGCCATCGACCCGTCGGCCGCGGAGACGCTGCTCGAGGTCCGCCGCGAGGGCCGGACCTTCACGTACGCGATCGAGACGGTGCGTCGTCCACCCGCCTGAGCGGGCCCGACCGGTGCGGCAGGATGTGGCCATGGCCAGCGCTGACGCCCCCGAGTTCCGGACCGAGCACGACACGATGGGCGAGGTCCTGGTCCCCCGCGACGCGCTGTGGAAGGCGCAGACGCAGCGGGCCGTGGAGAACTTCCCGATCTCCGGCACCCCGATCGAGCCGGCCCTCATCGCCGCCCTCGGGATGATCAAGGGCGCCGCCGCGCAGACGAACGCCCGCCTCGGTCGGCTCGAGCCGGCCCAGGCCGAGGCCATCACCGCGGCGGCCGCGGAGGTCGCGGCGGGGCGGCACGACGCGGAGTTCCCGATCGACGTCTTCCAGACCGGGTCGGGCACCTCGAGCAACATGAACGCCAACGAGGTCATCGCCTCCCTCGCCAGCGCGAGCCTGGGCGCCGAGGTGCACCCGAACGACCACGTCAACGCCTCGCAGTCGAGCAACGACGTCTTCCCCAGCGCGATCCACATCGCCACCACCCAGGGCCTGGTGCAGACGCTGGTCCCGGCGCTGGAGCACCTCGCCGCGTCGCTGGAGGCCAAGGCGGGCGAGTTCGCCGAGGTCGTCAAGAGCGGGCGCACGCACCTGATGGACGCGACGCCGGTGACCCTCGGACAGGAGTTCGGCGGGTACGCCGCGCAGGTGCGCTACGGGGTCGAGCGCGTCCGCGCGGTGCTCCCCCGCGTCGCCGAGCTGCCGTTGGGTGGCACGGCCGTCGGCACCGGGATCAACATGCCGGCCGGCTTCGCGGCCGCCGTCATCGGCATCATCGCCGAGCAGACCGGCCTGCCGCTGACCGAGGCGCGCAACCACTTCGAGGCGCAGGGCGCGCGCGACGGCCTCGTCGAGGCGTCCGGGGCGCTGAAGACCGTCGCCGTCGGGCTCAACAAGATCGCCAACGACGTCCGCTGGATGGGGTCCGGCCCGCGCGCCGGCCTCGGCGAGATCGCCCTGCCCGACCTGCAGCCGGGCAGCTCGATCATGCCGGGCAAGGTCAACCCGGTCCTGTGCGAGGCCATGACCCAGGTCTGCGCCCAGGTGATCGGCAACGACGCCGCCGTGACCTTCTCGGGCGCGGCCGGAGCGTTCGAGCTGAACGTCATGCTCCCCGTCATGGCGCGCAACGTCCTGGAGTCGATCCGGCTGCTGGCCAATATCAGCACCGTCTTCGCCGACCGCTGCGTCGACGGCATCACCGCCGACGTCGAGCACTGCCGCTTCCTCGCCGAGTCGAGCCCGTCGATCGTCACGCCGCTCAACCGCTACATCGGCTACGAGGCCGCCGCGTCGGTGGCCAAGCAGGCCCTCAAGGAGAGCAAGACCATCCGCGAGGTCGTCGTCGAGCGCGGCTTCGTCACCGAGGGCAAGCTCACCGAGGCCCAGCTCGACGCGGCCCTCGACGTCCTGAGCATGACCAGAGCCCCCGCCTGAGGGTGACGAAGGCTGGCCGGACATCGGCGTGGCCCAACCCACGCCGACGAGCGCGCCTCCGCCTGGACTGACGAGGGAGGACGCGCCGCACCACTCGACCGCGGGCGTGACCGCCGCGTCCGAGCGAGGAGGGAAAGCGGAGGACCAGAGCGCTCGGCGCGTGCGAGCGGAGCGAGCACAGAAGACTCAGTAGTTGCCGGCCCGCTCCCAGTGCGCCTTGGCGTCGCACGGGCTGCCGTAGCGGCTCTTCATGTAGCTGACGCCCCAGATGATCTGGGTCGCCGGGTTGTCGCGCCAGTCGTCGGCCACGCTGGCCATCTTGTCGCCGGGCAGCGACTGCGGCAGCCCGTACGCCCCCGAGCTCGGGTTGGTGGCGTGCACGTTCCAGCCGCTCTCGCGCTTGATGATCCAGTCGAAGCAGGAGAACTGGTCCGCGCCGTAGCTGAACTTGTTCGTGAGGATCTGGCGCGCGATCTCGCGGACGTCCGTCGTGCCCGGCGTGTAGCCCTGGTTGGCGATCGCGGCCTGACGGGCCTTCTCCTCGGCGGCGGCCGCGGCGGCCTCCGCCGCGTCGGCCCGTTCCTTCGCCGCCTGGATGCGGGCCGCCGCCGCGGCCTTGGCCTCGGCCGCGGCCTTGGCGCGCGCGGTCTTGATGCCGTCGGAGGTCTTGTCGATCGCGTCGCCCTGGGCGCCCAGGCTCAGCGCCCGCTGGTAGGCCGACTCGGCGGCCACGGCCTTGACCCGGGCGCGGTCGGCCTCGTCCGCGTCGCGCGCGGCGGTCGCGGCACGCTCCGCGTCCGCGACCGGGTCGGCCGGCAGGAAGGCCACCGGGACGAACTCCCCCGGCGCCACGCTGGCCGCGGGCGGCGAGGCGACCGTCGTCGTCGTCGTCGCCGCCGGCCCGAGCGCGTCGACCCCGGCCACGACCACGAGGGTCGCGGCCGCGGCCCCGACCAGGCCGTGCCGCAGGAGTCGACGCATCCTTCGAGGTTGCCACACGAGCGGAGCACGCGGGGCCCGTCGGCGCGAGGTCACCGGGGCCGGGCGGCTCCGGCGGGGTCGGTCTAGTAGTTGCCGGCGCTCTGCCAGTGCGACCTGGCGCCGCAGGGGCTGCCGTAGCGGTCCTTCATGTACGTCGCGCCCCAGATGATCTGGGTGGCCGGGTTGTCGCGCCAGTCGGGGGCGACGCTGGCCATCTTGGAGCCGGGCAGCGACTGCGGCAGGCCGTACGCGCCCGAGCTCGGGTTGGTGGCGTGGACGTTCCAGTTGCTCTCGTGCTTGATGACCCAGTCGAAGCAGGAGAACTGGTCGGCGCCGTAGCCGAACTTGTTGGCGAGGATCTGGCGGGCCATCTCGCGCGGGTCCGTCGTGCCGGCCTCGTAGCCCTGCGCCTTGATCGCCGCCCTGCGCTTGGCCTCGGCGGCCTTGGCGGCGGCCTTGGCCTTGGCGGCGGCCTCGGCCTTCGCCTTGGCGCGCGCGGTCTTGATGCCGTCGGAGGTCTTGTCGATCACGTCGCCCTGGCTGCCGAGGTTCGACGCGCGCTGGTCGGCGGCCGCGGTCACGGCCTGCGCGATGCGGGTGCGCTCGGCGTCGCGGTTCTCGCGCTGGGCGGCCGCACCGCGCTGCGCCTCGAGGGCCGGGTCGGCCGGGGCGACGGGCGCGAGGACCGACGGCGGCGCGAGGGTGGTGACCGGCTCCGCGAGGGTGGTCGTGGCGGGTGCCCCCAGGGCGGTCACGCCGGCGACCACGGCGAAGGTCGCGGCTCCGGCCCCGGCGAGGCCATGACGGACGAGTCGACGCACCCCGGAACCATGCCACAGCACCGTTACCAAAGCGAAATAAACGCTGATCGTCTGGGGCCGGACGATCACGGTGACGTCGCGCGGCCTCCCGCGACGCGCACGGGAGGCCGCCGACGGGTGAGCCCGGGCTCAGACCCCGAGGTCCTCCAGCATGTCGGTCACCAGCGCCGCGACCGGCGAGCGCTCGGAGCGGTGCAGCGTGACGTGGGCGAAGAGCGGGTGCCCCTTGAGCTTCTCGACCACGGCCGCGACGCCGTCGTGGCGCCCCACCCTCAGGTTGTCGCGCTGCGCGACGTCGTGGGTGAGCACGACCCGGGAGTCCTGGCCGATGCGGCTGAGCACGGTGAGCAGGACGTTGCGCTCCAGCGACTGCGCCTCGTCGACGATGACGAACGCGTCGTGCAGCGAGCGGCCGCGGATGTGGGTCAGCGGCAGGACCTCGAGCAGGCCGCGGTCCATGACCTCCTCGATGACCGCCTTGGAGGTGACCGCGCCGAGGGTGTCGAACACCGCCTGCGCCCAGGGCGCCATCTTCTCGCCCTCCGAGCCCGGCAGGTACCCGAGGTCCTGGCCGCCCACCGCGTACAGGGGCCGGAAGACGACGACCTTGGAGTGCTGGCGACGCTCGAGGACGGCCTCGAGGCCGGCGCACAGCGCGAGGGCCGACTTGCCGGTGCCGGCCCGGCCGCCGAGCGAGACGATCCCGACGCTCGGGTCGAGCAGCAGGTCGAGCGCGACCCGCTGCTCGGCGGAGCGGCCGTGGACGCCGAACGCGTCGCGGTCCTTGATGAGCCGCAGCTCCTTGTCCGGGGTCACCCGGGCCAGCGCGGTCGAGCTCGAGCCCAGCAGCACGACCCCGGTGTGGCACGGCAGGGCGCGGGCGGACTCGAGGTCGAGCGTGCCCGCGTCGTACAGGGCGTCGAGCTCGGCCCTCGTCGCGTCGAGCTCGACCATGCCGGTCCAGCCGCTGCTGACGGTGAGCTCGGCGCGGTACTCCTCGGCGCGCAGCCCCACCGAGGCCGCCTTGACCCGCATCGGCAGGTCCTTGGAGACCAGGGTCACGTCGTGGCCCTCGCCGGCGAAGTTCAGGGCGACGGCGAGGATGCGCGAGTCGTTGTCGCCCAGCCGGAAGCCCGCCGGCAGCGCGCCGGGGTCGGTGTGGTTCAGCTCGACGTGGAGCGTGCCGCCCTCGTCGTTGACCTGCATCGGGCCGTCGAGACGGCCGTGCTCGACGCGCAGGTCGTCGAGGTGGCGCAGCGCCGTACGGGCGAAGTAGCCGAGCTCGGCGTCGTGGCGCTTGCCCTCGAGCTCGGTCACGACGACCAGCGGGAGGACGACGTCGTGCTCGGCGAAGCGCCGGAGGGCGCTGGGGTCGGAGAGCAGGACGGAGGTGTCGATCACGTAGGTGATCCGGTCGGGCGCGGGGGTGGTGCGAGAAGCGAGAGACGGTGCGGCTTGGGACACTGGTCTGCCCTTCACGGGGGCCGCACGCCATCGCGTCCGGCCCCACGGATCACGTGGTCGGCCGGGTGAGATGACGGACCGTGCGCGGTCCGAGGGTCCTGCCCGTCAGGTGACGGAACATGCATCGCCTCCCAGGCGGTCCGCTTCCCCACGGCCCGCACCAGCGACGCTACGACGCTCAGGAGGCCTTCAGCACCCGCCACGCCGGATGTGTCGGGGCACCGACGCGAACCGTCACCCGGGGGTCACGCGCCCGTCACGCGACGGCCCGGTCCGACACCACCCGCTCGGGACGCTCAGCGACCGAACCGTCGCTCCCGCTGCCCGTACGCCCGCAGCGCCCGGATGAAGTCGACCTTGCGGAAGTCGGGCCACAGGGCCTCGCAGAAGTAGAACTCGCTGTGGGCCGACTGCCACATGAGGAAGCCGGAGAGCCGCTGCTCCCCCGACGTCCGGATGATCAGGTCCGGGTCGGGCTGGCCGCGGGTGTAGAGGTGCTCGGCGATGTGCTCGATGTCGAGGGTCCTGGCCAGCGTCTCGATCGGGGTGCCGAGCCGCGCCTCCTCGGCGAGCAGCGACCGTACGGCGTCGCGCAGCTCGTGCCGCCCGCCGTAGGAGACGGCGATGTTGACCGTCATCCCGTCGACGTCGGCGGTCTCGACGTCCACGCGGCGCAGGTGGTCGGCGGTCTCGGGGGGCAGGAGGTCGAGCGCCCCGACGGGGTTGACGTGCCAGCGGCCGGTCTCGGCCAGCTCGTCGACGAGGCCCTCGATGACGTCCAGCAGCGGGCCGAGCTCGGCGTCGTCGGCGCGGCTGAAGTTGTCGGTCGAGAGCACCCAGAGGGTGACGACCGGGATGCCGATCTCGTCGCACCACTCGACGAAGTCGCGCAGCCTGCGCGCCCCGGCCTTGTAGCCCTCGCTCAGCGGGAGGCCCGGCGCGTTGGTCCGGGCCCAGCGCCGGTTGCCGTCGGCGAGCACCGCGACGTGCTTCGGCAGCCGCTCGGTGTCCAGCTCCGCGACCAGGCGGTGCTCGTAGGTCGCGTAGAGCAGACCGCTGGGGTGGAGGCGGTCGAGGTACTCCCGCCACCGGTCTGCACGCACGCCTGGCAGCGTATAGCCGGACCCTGGCTACCCTGGCGAGGTCGCGGGAAGGCCGCGCGGGGCCGTCGGCGGAGCCGGCCCGACGAGCCAGCACCGACCGAGCACCCGGGGAGACCGAGCGATGCCCACGCCCCCGCGCCACCCCTCCGCCGGTCCCGGTCCGGAGACCTCCGGCGTCGTCGACGTCGCCCGCGAGGTCAAGCCGCGGCTGCGCGGCTGGCTGCACGCCGGCATGGCGCCGCTGGCGCTCGCGGCCGGGATCGTCCTCGTCGCCCTGGCCCCCACCAGCGCCGGCGTCGTCGGCGGTGCCGTCTTCCTGGCCGCCTCCGTGCTGCTGTTCGGCACCAGCGGGCTCTACCACCGCTTCTCCTGGGGCGCGACCGGCGAGGCCGTGCTGCGGCGGCTCGACCACGCGAACATCTACGTCTTCATCGCCGCGACCTACACCCCGCTCGCGCTGCTGCTGCTCGACGGCACCTCACGGGTCGCGCTGCTGGTGATGATCTGGACCTCCGCGCTCGGCGGCCTGCTGTTCCGCACCCTCTGGCTGTCGGCCCCCCGCTGGCTCTACACCACCCTCTACCTCGTGATGGCCTGGGCCGCGGTCGGCTGGATGGGCGCCTTCTACCGCACCGGCGGCGCGACGACGGTCGCGCTGGTCCTCGGCGGCGGCCTCTTCTACACGGTCGGCGCGATCGTGTACGGCCGCAAGCGCCCCGACCCCTCGCCGCGCTGGTTCGGCTTCCACGAGATCTTCCACGCCTGCACGGTCGCGGGCTTCGTCTGCCACTACGTGGCGATCAGCCTCGTCACCTACGCCGCCACCTGACCCCGCCCCTCCCCCCCTCCCCGACCCTCCCCCTATCCCCGGAAAGTGGTCGCTCCCGTCGCCTCGGGACCGCTCCCAGAGCCTGGGAGTGACCACTTTCGCGACGGGGGTGGGGGACCGGGGGCGGGGGGCGGGGGCGTCAGGGGCGCCGGAGCTCGGCGCTGAGAGCTTCGGCGTCGGTCACCGGGAGCCGGCAGACGAACCCCCGGCAGACGTACGCGGTCGGGCGCCCGTCGCGTGCGGTGCGGTCCTGCAGCAGCGCGAAGCCTCCCGAACCCTCCGTCCCCGCCACGACCACCGACCCGGCGGGCGCCTCCCGCCAGGCGAGCCGGACCAGCGCGTCCCGCTCGGGACCCTCCGGACCGACGACCGCGACCTCCACCGGTGAGGCGGACGGCAGCACCGCGCTCACCGCGTCCGCCCACAGCCAGCCCGCGAACCGCGGCGCCCTGGCGACCAGGCCCCCGACGGTCGCCGCAGCCTCGTCGGCCCGGCGGGCGTACGCGTCCTCGCCCGTGAGCCGGGCCGCCAGGCGCAACGCCCGGAGGGTGGAGCTGAGGCCCGACGGCGTCGCGTTGTCGGTCACCTCGTGCGGGCGGGTGTAGAGCGGCTCCGCGTCCGCGGCGGTGTCGAAGTAGCCGCCCTGCCCGTCGCCGAACTGCTCCTCCACGAGCGCCAGCAGCGACCGGGCGCGGTCGGTCCACACCGCGTCGCCGGTCGCGCAGGCGAGCCGGACGAACGCCGCCGCGAGGGCCCCGTGGTCCTCGAGGATGCCGGCCGCCGTGCCCGGCCGGCCGTCGCGCGACGTCCGCCGCAGTCGCCCGTCGACGACGTGCACCGCCCAGAGCATCTCCGCGGCGTCCCGCGCGGCGTCCAGCCAGGCCGGTCGGTCGAGCACCACGGCCGCCTCGGCCAGCGCGTCGACCAGCCACCCGTTCCAGGCGGCGACGACCTTGTCGTCGCGGCCCGGCCGCGCCCGGCGCTCCCGGGCCCGCGCCAGGCGGGAGCGGACGTCGGCGAGCCGCTCGGGCTCGTCCTCCCCCGTGCCCGGACGCTGCAGCGTGGACGCCCCGTGCTCGAACGTCCCCGCGGCCGTCACCGCGAACACCTCCGCCGCCCAGCTGCCGTCCTCGTCCCCGAGCACCTCGACCAGCTGCTCGGGGGTCCAGGCGTAGAAGGCGCCCTCGTGCAGGTGCCCGGCGGCGTCGAGCGAGTCGGCGTCCAGGCTGGCCGCGAACGCCCCCTCCGGCGTCCGCAGCTCGCGCAGCAGCCAGTCGACGGTCTCCTCCACCACGCGGGCGGCGAGCGGGTCGCCGGTGCGTCGCGCGAGGTGGGTGTAGACGCCGAGGAGCAGCGCGTTGTCGTAGAGCATCTTCTCGAAGTGCGGCACCACCCACTGCGCGTCGACGCTGTAGCGCGCGAACCCGCCGGCCAGCTGGTCGTAGATGCCGCCGCGGGCCATCGCGGTGCAGGTCCGGGCGGCCATGGCCGGCGCGTCCTCGGAACCGTCACGCAGCAGCGCCTCGAGCACCATCGACGGCGGGAACTTCGGCGCCCGGCCGAACCCGCCGTACGTCGCGTCGAAGTCCCGCGCGAGCGTCGTGCGGGCGGCCGCCAGCTCGACCGTGCCCACCGCGCCGGGCGCGGCGACCAGCGCCTGCTCGCCGAGCTGCGCGGCGATCCCGCCCGCGCTGGCCACGACCTCGTCGCGCCGGTCGCGCCACGCCGAGGACACGGCGTCGAGGACCTGGGTGAAGGCCGGCATGCCCTGCCGCGGCGTCGGCGGGAAGTAGGTCCCGGCGTAGAAGGGGCGCCGGTCCGGGGTGAGGAAGACCGTCATCGGCCAGCCCCCCTGACCGGTCAGCGCCTGGGTCGCCGCCATGTAGACGGTGTCGACGTCGGGGCGCTCCTCGCGGTCGACCTTGATGCTCACGAAGTCGCGGTTCATCAGCGCGGCCGTCGTGTCGTCCTCGAACGACTCGTGGGCCATCACGTGGCACCAGTGGCAGGCGGCGTAGCCGATGCTCAGCAGGACGGGTCGTCCGCTGCGCTCCGCCTCGGCGAAGGCCTCGTCACCCCACTCGCGCCAGTCGACCGGGTTGTCGGCGTGCTGGAGCAGGTACGGGCTCGTGGCGTGGGCCAGCCGGTTCGGCACGGCGTCCTCCCAAGGGTCTCCGGGCTCGCGGGTCGCGACGCCGGTCCCCCCGGTTCTACCCGGTGCCCTGCCGGGCACGCGTCACCGGTCAGCCGCCGACGGTGGTCCCCAGCAGGGACCCGATGCCGAAGGTCGCGGCCAGCGCGACGGCGCCGCCGAGGACGAGGCGCAGGGTCGCGCGGAGGGCGGGCGCGCTGTTGAACCGCGCGCTGGCGAAGCCGGTGCCGCCGAGCGCGAGGAGCACCGCCACGAAGGTGAGCGGCACCCGCACCGTCTCGGGGAGCAGCACGATGGCGAGGAAGGGCAGCAGGCCCCCGACGAGGAAGGCCGCAGCCGAGGCCGCGGCGGCCTGGCCGGCACTCACCAGGTCCTCCTCGCTGAGGTTGAGCTCGGCCGACAGGTGCGCGGCGAGCGCGTCGTGCTCGGTGAGCTCGACCGCGACCTGACGGGCCGTGTCGTGCGACAGCCCGCGCGCCACGTACAGGCCGGTGAGCTCCTCGAGCTCGGCCTCGGGGTCCTCGGCCAGCTCGGCGCGCTCCTTGGCGATGAGGGTGGCCTGCGCGTCGCGCTGGCTGCTCACCGACACGTACTCCCCCAGCGCCATCGACAGCGCTCCGCCGACCAGGGCGGCGGTGCCCGAGGCGACCAGCGTGTGCGTCGACGCCCCCGCACCGGCGACGCCGATGACGACCGCGGCGACGGAGACGATGCCGTCGTTCGCGCCGAGCACCCCGGCCCGCAGCCAGTTCAGCTGGCGGGAGAGGCCGGCGGTGGCGTGGGGCTCGTCGTCGTGCGCGCCGGGGGTCGTCGCGTCGATCTCGGTCAGGTCGTCAGGCATCACGGTCTCCGGGGTACGGGCAGGCCCACCGACGGCCGCGGCCGACCAGGCCGGGGCGGGGCGGGGCTCACGCCTTCGGGGTCGCCGTCTCGCTCGGCGTCGCCGCGTCGGTCGAGGGCGCCTCGGGCATCGGGAAGGTCTTCTCGATCTTGCGGAACTGCTTGCGCAGGCTGATGTAGAGCAGCACGATCGCCACGCCGAGCAGGACCGTGATGAGCAGCGGGGTCCACCCGGGCTTCACGATGTTCGGGTCCAGGTCGAGCAGGGTCAGCACGTCGGGCACCTCCTTCGGCAGCAGTACCCCGCCAGCGTACGCGCGGACGCCGAGCGCACGAGCACCCCGCCGCCGGCGCCGTCAGCGCGCTGCGGGGACGGCGATCCCCGCGAACAGGTCGTCCTCGGGCAGGTGGGTCGCGACGGCCGTCCGGACCAGCTCCCAGTCCTCGGTCGGCCAGGCCTGCCGCTGCAGCTCCAGCGGGACCTGGAAGAAGAAGCCCTCGGGGTCGATCTGCGTGGCGTGGGCGAGGAGCGCGCGGTCGCGCACCTCGAAGTACTCCCCGCACGGCACCCGCGTGGTGATGCGGTTCTCCATCTGCGGGTCGGGCTTCCAGTCGCGCAGCCGCTCCTCGTAGGGCGACCTCAGACCGCGCGTGGTCATCGCCTCGTGGATCGCCGTCGTCTTGTCGAGGTGGAAGCCGAAGGAGTAGTAGAGCTTCGGCGTCTGCCAGGCCGGGCCCAGCTCGGGGTGCCAGGCCGGGTCCGCCGCGTGCTCGTACGCGGCCACGCTGATCCGGTTGCACATGACGTGGTCGGGGTGCGGGTAGCCGCCGCGCTCGTCGTACGTCGTCATCACGTGCGGGCGGAGGCGGCGCACGACCTCGACGAGCGGCCGGCAGGCCTCCTCGGGGTCCATCGTCCCGAAGCTCCCCTCGGGCAGCGGCGGCAGCGGGTCGCCCTCGGGCAGCCCCGAGTCGACGAAGCCGAGCCAGACCTGCTCGATGCCGAGGATGCGGCGGGCGGCGTCCATCTCCTCGCGGCGGATCTCGGCGATGTTGGCCAGCACGTCGGGCCGGTCCATGTTCGGGTTGAGGATCGAGCCGCGCTCGCCGCCCGTGCAGGTCGCCACCATGACCTCGACGCCCTCGGCCACGTAGCGCGCGGTCGTGGCCGCACCCTTGCTGGACTCGTCGTCGGGGTGGGCGTGCACGTGCAGGAGCCGCAGCCGTTCGCCGCGGTCGTCCACGCGCAGGGCGGGCTGGATCACGTCGGTCATCGTCCCACGACCACCGGGGCCGTCTCACGCCGAAGGGCCTTCCCCGGCGCGAGGGATGATGGGCGCGTGACCGTGCCGAGGACGCTCGACCCGGCGGCCGCCGAGCGCCTGGCCCGCCGCTACCCGCCGCCGCGGGTCGACCGGCGCACCAAGGCCCTGATGGTGGCCGTCGCGACGCTGGTCGCGCTCGGCTGGCTCGTCTGGGCGGCGCTGCTGCACGCCGAGCCGGCGGTCACGGGACAGGTCGCCTCCTACAAGGTGCTGTCCGACACCTCCATCCAGGTGGAGATCACCGTGCAGCGCCGCGACCCGTCGCGGTCGGCGAGCTGCCGGCTGCTCGTCCAGTCGACGGACTTCCAGCCGGTCGCCGAGCAGGCGGTCGAGGTCGGGCCCAGCGCGTACAAGGTCGTCGACATCCCCGTGACGCTGACCACGCTGAGGCGGGCGACGGCCCCCTCGGTCAAGAGCTGCACCTCGTCCTGAGGCCCGGCGTCCGCGGGCGTGGGGCCACGCGGCCCTCGTTGCTATCCTCGTTCGATGTCCGAGGCCACACAGACCATCTGGTTGACCCAGGATGCGTACGACAAGCTGCAGGCGGAGCTCGAGCAGCTGTCGGGCCCTGGGCGTGCCGACGTGAGCGCGCGCATCGCCGCCGCCCGTGAGGAGGGCGACCTCCGTGAGAACGGCGGCTACCACGCCGCACGCGAGCAGCAGGGCCAGCAGGAGGCCCGGATCCGCCAGCTGACCGACATGCTGCGCCGCGCCGAGGTCGGCGAGGCGCCCTCGGACAGCGGCGAGGTCGCCCCCGGGATGCTCGTGACCATCGCCTTCGACGGCGACGAGAGCGACACCGACACCTTCCTGCTCGGCTCGCGGGAGGTCCTCGGCCTCGACGACGTCGACACCAACGTCTACAGCCCCCAGTCGCCGCTGGGCAGCGCGATCCTCGGTCTCTCCCAGGGCGACGAGGCGTCGTACGAGGCCCCGAACGGCAAGAAGATCGACGTCACCGTGGTGAAGGTCGAGCCGTACGCCGGCTGAGGACCGCAGCACGGCCCGCCCCGCGCCACACCCGCACCGGGTCACCTGCCTCCGCCGCCCGGACCGCCGAGGGACCGACGTCGGCACGGGCTTCGTCGATGTCGTCGGCGATGTCGTCGTCGGCGATGTCGTCGTCGACGTCGTCGACGTCACCGGGAGCGAGGCGGGCGGAGGGTCGGAGCGAGCCGATCAGCCGCGCGCGAGCAGCGCGGCGGCCTCGTCGGGGCTGAGGGCCCCGGAGGCGACCTCGGACAGGATCTGGTCGCGGTCCGGGGCGCGGGGTGCCTCGTCCGTCTCCGCCAGCCCCAGCTTGCGCAGCAGGTCGTTGAACCGCGCCCGTGCCGTGGGGTAGGAGACGCCCAGGTGCTTCTCGACCTCGCGGAGGTTGCCCCGCGAGGCGAGGAAGACCCGCAGCATCTCGCTCTCGCGGTCGTCGAGGGAGCAGTAGTCGCACGGGGCGAAGAGCCCCGCCAGCTCGGTCCCGCACGTCCCGCACCCGAGCCTGGTGACGGCGAGGCGGTCGCCGCAGACCGGGCAGGCGCTCGGTGCCCGGTGCTCGTGCTGGGGTGCGGAGGCCCGGACGCGCTCGCTCACTCGGACTCCTGGCTCGCGGTGGCGTCGGAACCCACCCGCACCTGCGCGTGGCCCATGACGACCTCGACGTCGAGCCGGGCGTTGCCGTGGCCCATGACGACCTCGTCCCCCGCGCCGCTGTGCCCGCCCGCCCAGCTGACCCGGCCGAGCTGGGCGTCGCTCTTGACCGTCACGTTCGAGTCGTCCCCGAGCGTGATGGACAGCGAACCCGACTCCGCGCGCACCCGGTGCCGGCCCTGCGTGATGGTGCCCTTGATCGTGGCCGAGCCCGCCTGCACGAGGACGTCGTGCACGTCGGTGACGTCGAGCAGCTTGGCCCCGCCGGCCGTCACCCGGATCTTGCCGAGGTGCGGCACGCGCTCGGTGCTGAGCTGGCCGGCCGTGACCTCGACGTCCACGGCGAGCGCCGGGTTGACCCGGAGCAACAGCTCCTTGCCGAGGCCCAGCGCCCGGAAGTCCTCCAGGCTGCGCGGCACGCCACGCAGGATGCTGAAGCCGTCGAGGCTCGGGCCGATCTCGCCGTCGCTCGAGACCTCCAGGGTGGAGCCGTTGCGGCGCAGCACGTGCGGACCGTCGGCCGAGAGCGTGGCGACCGAGGTCTCCCCGACGATCCGGACGCGCCGGCCGACGACCCGGACGGTGATGCGGTCGACGCCGTTCGTGCTCCGGGCCCGCCCGGCCGCCCTGCCCTCGGCCGCCGTCGAGGCGGGGTCCGGGGTCGGCGCGGCGGCCGGATCGGACGCGTCCGGCGCGGCACCGGACGCCGGCCCGACGGTCTCGCGGGCGAAGGTGGCGTGCTGCGGCCGGTCGGTCGCCGCGGCCCACGGGTCGGTCTCGGCGTCGTCACGAGCGCCGGACCCGGTCGGCGACGCGGAGACGGTGTCGGGCTCGGAGGGTTCCTCCGCCGACGGCGCGGCGGCCGGTGCCGCGGGAGCCGGAGCGCCCTTCAGGGCGTCGATCCGCCGGGCGGCCTCGGAGGCGTCGATGCGCCCCGCCGCCAGCTCGTTGAGGATCGAGGACATCAGCGGGTCAACACTCATGACCAAAATGTAAAACGCGGCTTTCCATTTCGGAAGGTGTAGGCGTCAAGACCGGGGGCAACCCTGACGGGCACCCGATCCCGCGTCAGCATCTCCGCGACCGAGCGCGTCGAGGTCGGGGCCCCCGCAGGGGTGCCCGGCCTCTGCTCGTGGCGGTCGTGCGGGAGGCTGACGCGTACTAAATCGACGGTTAGTTGCATGCACCAACCACACGAGCATATGCTTGCGTCATGCAAGGGAAGACCCTCGACGGCCTCGGGACCAGTCCGACGCCGCACGTCGTCGACTCGGTCCTGCACACCACGATGAGCATCGGCCGCCTGATGCGCCAGCGCCTCGCGGGCGACCAGCTGGAGCCCGCGGCGTACTGGGTGCTCAAGCACCTCGACCAGGGTTCGATGCGCATCACCGAGCTCGCCGGCAGCACCCAGCTCGACACCTCCACCGCCTCGCGGCACGTCACCCAGCTCGAGCGCGGCGGCCTGGTCGAGCGGAGCCAGGACCCCGACGACGGCCGGGCCCAGCGCGTCGGCCTGACCGCGCAGGGGCGTGACCAGCTGTACGCGTCCCTGGCCCGTCGCCGCGAGGCCCTGGCCGACAGCTTCGCCGACTGGGACCAGGCCGACATGGCCGACCTCGACCGCCTGCTCTCGCGGCTCGTCACCGACATCGAGACCCGTGCGCAGGGAGAACGGGCTCCCGCGCACCGCACCACCGCACCGCCCCCCACCCCCACCGCCACCGCCACCGCAGCCACGGAAGAACGCCCATGAGCACCTACCAGCCCCGCCGGGCCCTCGTCGAGGCACCGGCTCCGAAGACCAGCCTCGAGCGCACCGCCGCCGAGGCCGGCGGCGTCCCCGGCGCGCCCACCACACCCACGGGCGGCGGGGACGGCGGGTACCTCAGCCACCGCCAGATCCTCGTCGTCATCGGCGGCCTGATGGCCGGCATGTTCCTGGCCGCGCTCGACCAGAGCATCGTCGGCGTCGCGCTGCCCAGGATCACCTCCGAGCTGGGCGGCCTCGACAAGCTGTCCTGGGTCGTCACCGCGTACCTGCTGACCTCGACCGCGGCCACGCCGCTGTGGGGCAAGATCTCCGACCTGCGCGGGCGCCGCCCGGTCTTCCAGGCCGCGATCGCGGTCTTCCTCGTCGGCTCGGTGATCTGCGGCTTCGCGCTGCCGGTGTCCACCGCGCTCGGCCTGTCCGGCATCGACGTCATGATCATCGGTCGCGCGGTCCAGGGCCTCGGCGGCGGCGGCCTCATGTCGCTGGCGCTCGCCGTCATCGGTGACGTCATCCCCCCGCGCGAGCGCGGCAAGTACCAGGGGCTCTTCGGCGCCGTCTTCGGCGTCTCCTCGGTCGCCGGCCCGCTGCTCGGCGGCCTGTTCACCGACCACCTCGGCTGGGAGTGGATCTTCTTCATCAACCTGCCGATCGGCGCCGCCGCGCTCGTCGTCACCTCGATCGCGCTCAAGCTGCCGCACGTGCCGCGCAACGCCTCGGTCGACTACCTGGGCGCGGCGACCATCGTCGGCTCGGTGACCAGCCTGGTCCTCTACCTCAGCTGGGCCGGCCCGGACCGCGGCTGGACCTCGCCGGTGGGCCTCGGCCTGCTCGCCGCGGTCGTCGTCCTCGGCGCGCTCTTCGTGGTCGTCGAGCGCCGCGCGGAGGAGCCGATCATCCCCCTCGAGCTCTTCGGCTCCTGGACCTTCGTGTCCAACATCAGCTTCGCCATGATCATGGGTGTCGCGATGTTCGGTGGCCTGATCTACCTGCCGATCTACCTGCAGGCCGTCAAGGGCATGAGCGCCACCGAGTCGGGCCTGGCCATGCTGCCGCTCGTGGTCGGCATCTTCTCGACCTCGATCTCGGGCGGGCAGATCATGAGCCGCACGGGTCGCTACAAGTGGATGCCCATCACCGGCGCGGTCGTCGTCGGCGTCGCCTTCGTCGGGCTGTCCCGGATCGCGGTGGGCACGGGCTACGGCGTCATCGCGCTGCTGATGTTCGTCTTCGGCGCCGGTCTCGGCCTCACCATGCAGGTCGTGGTCACCGCCGTGCAGAACAACGTGGACCGCAGGCACATGGGCGTGGCCACCGCCGCGGTGACCTTCTTCCGCTCGATGGGCGGTGCGGTCGGCACGGCGCTGTTCGGGGCGATCCTCAACACCCGCCTCGCCCACCACCTGGCCGCGGTCATCCCGGCCGGGGCGGGCAGCCAGGCCGGCGCGGCGACGGGCGCGGTCAACGACGTGACCGCCATCCGCGGCCTCCCCGAGCCGGTCCGCACCTGGGTGCTCACCGCCTTCACCCAGGCGATGGACGACGTCTTCCTGGTCGCCGTGCCCTTCCTGCTCGTGGCCCTGGTGATCGCGGTCTTCATGCGCGAGAAGGCGCTGGGCGGCCGTGAGCCGGCCGCCCCGACCGGTCCGGGCGAGCGCGAGGACCAGCTCGTCGCCGCAGGTCACTGACGCGCAGGGGCCGTCGGGGGCACGGCTCGCCCGTGCGCCGGCGGCCGCCTCGACACCCGGCCGTCACCTTTGCGGCGGTCCCCGTACGAGTCCGCAACGGTCCCGTCTCGAGGTCGGGAACGATTAGGAATTGGCCCACACGGATGGCACATTTGTTGACGCGGAGGGGCGGGCACCTTAGCGGAGCCTGAGGTGACGTGCCCACAGGGATCACCGACGCCCGACCGCAGGGCCGACACGGCGACACCGAGCCCAGCCCGTACGCAGCTTCCGAGGAGACGAGCACCGAATGCCGACCCGACGACACCTGGCCGCTGGCGGCCTGGCTTCCGCCGTCCTGCTGCTGGCCGTGAGCGCCGGCTGCGGCACCGTGCCCGACGCGCAGGGCTCGACCGGTGACCGGTCCCCCGCAGCTGCCGGCAGCTCGCAGCCGTCGACCTCGCCCAGCCCCTCGGCGACCCCGACCACCCCGGCGGTCACGCTGACGTCGAACGTGGACGACGGCGCCAAGGGCGTCAAGGTCTCCACGCTGGTGACCGCCAAGGCGAGCCGGGGGCAGCTGACCAAGGTCGACGTCGCCTTCACCTACACCGACACCAAGGGCAAGGCGCAGAAGGGCACCCTCAAGGGGTCGATGAACAAGGCGAGGACGAGCTGGACCGCGGGCGACCGCCTCGAGCCGTCGGGGACCTACGCGATGACCGTCACCGGCAAGAACGGCGCCGGCGACAAGACGACGCAGAAGTCGACGTTCACGACCCAGCAGCTCGCGCTCAGCAACCAGGTCTTCCCCGAGCTCTACCCGCTGCCCGACAGCAAGGTCGGCGTCGGGATGCCGGCGATCGTGCGCTTCGACACGCCGGTGTCGGACAAGAAGTCCTTCGAGAAGAACCTCCACATCACGACGGTCCCGAAGCAGACCGGCAGCTGGCACTGGTACGGCAGCCAGGAGGTGCACTGGCGCCCCAAGTCCTACTGGAAGCCGGGCACCAAGGTGACCGTCGAGGCCGACGTGAACGGCGTCAGCGCGGGCAACGGCCGCTACGGGCAGAAGTCGTCGACGACGAACTTCACGGTCGCGCGCAAGCTGGTGATCAAGGTCAACCTCAAGTCCGACCGCGCGACCGTCTACAAGAACGACAAGCTGGTCCGCAGCATCCCGGTCACGGGCGGCAAGCCGGGCTGGGTGACGCGCAGCGGCACCAAGCTGATCATGGCCAAGGAGTACGACAAGGTCATGACCAACGAGCAGATCGGCGCCCAGGAGGACTACCGCGTCACCGCCGCGTACGCCATGCGGATCACCAACTCCGGGGAGTTCCTGCACACCGCGCCCTGGAGCGTCGGCAGCCAGGGCCGGGCCAACGTCAGCCACGGCTGCGTCGGCATGAACCTCGCCAACTCGCGCTGGCTGAGCGAGCAGACCCTGATCGGCGACCCGGTCGTGACGACGGGGTCCAGCCGGGGCATCGAGCCGGGCAACGGCTACACCGACTGGAACGCGTCGTTCAGCGAGTACAAGAAGGGTTCGGCCCTCTGAGGTCGCGCCGCCGAGCATGACGAGGGCGGGTCCGGCTCCGTGCCGGGCCCGCCCTCGTGCGTTCCTCCCGGACGGCTGCCACACTGCGCCCCCGGACGTCGCGTCGGCACCGTGCGCCCTCCTGGACCACGCCCGCGCTGGTGGTGCGGGCCGGCGGCCAGGACCCCGCTAGCGCGACACCACCGAGGTCCGCGGGTCGGGCAGCTCGTCGGACAGGTGCTGGATGAAGGTCTTGGCGAAGGCCAGCAACGGGACCGCGAAGAGCGCACCGACGATGCCGCCCAGGATGATCCCGATCGCGATGGCGAAGAGGACGGCCAGCGGGTGGAGCTTGACGGCACGGCCCATCAGGAACGGCTGCAGGAAGTGGCTCTCCAGCTCCATCACCACGATCGTCGCGCCGAGCATGAACAGCGCCTGCACCCAGCCCAGCGCGACCAGGGCGACGAGCACCGCGACGAACCCCGAGACGAAGGCGCCCACGATCGGCACGAAGGCGCCGATGAAGACCAGCGCGGCCAGCGCGGGCGCGGCCGGCACCCCGATGATCAGGGCGGCGATGAGGACGCCCACCCCGTCCGCGAGCGCGACGATGATGGTCGCGCGGACGTAGGAGGAGAGCGACTGCCACCCGTTGAGGGCGGCGCTGTCGACGCGGCGTCGCGAGCGGCGCGGGATGAACCGCAGGAGGAAGCCGAAGATCTCGCGCCCGGTGTGCAGGAAGTAGAAGAGCGTGAAGAGCACGAGAGCGAAGCCGGCGAAGAAGTGCCCGACCGAGGAGCCGATCTCCGTCGCGTACGTGGTCACCGTGTCCTGGCTGGTCCTGACCCAGTCGGTGATCCGGGTGACCCACTCGTCGGGGTTGAAGTAGGTGGCGCTGACGTGCAGCGGACCGTTCTGCAGCCAGCCCGCGAGCCGGTTGAAGCCGGTGGTGACGTTCGTGCCCAGGGTCGCGGCCTGGGAGACGATCGAGCTCACGATCAGGTAGAGCACGCCGACGATGACGGCGAGCCCGCCGAGCACGGTGATCGCGGTCGCCAGCCCGAGGTTGACCCCCCACGCGTGCAGCCGCTTGGTCAGCGGCAGCAGCAGCGCGGTCAGCAGGATGGCGACGAGCAGCGGGACCGTCACCTCGGAGAGGTACGCCAGCGCGTACGCGATGCCGGCGACCATGACCGCGACGACGATCACGCGCCAGCCCCAGGCCGCGGCGACGTGGAGACCGTCGGGCACGGCCTGGTCGTAGACCGAGCTCTTCTCCTCGAGGTGCACGTTGATCTCGGGGACCGGAGCCTCGACCCGGGCGACCGTGCCCTCACCGGCGCCGGAGGTGTCGTCGGTCGGGTCCGGCGACGCGCTCACGCCGGCTCCGGTCCGGGCGCGGAAGCGGTCCGCGCCGCGGCGGAGCTGGTCTGCGATGGTCATGCGGTCTGCTCTCTCCTGCCCGACGCCGGTGCCGGACCCCTCCACGTTAGTGGTCACGACCTCGGCGGAGCGGCTCCGAGGAGCACACTGTGCCGGTGCCGCTCGCTCGACCCGCTTTCCTGCCCCGGGCCGGGCGGGAACGGTCCCTCCCCCGCGAGGTCTACGTCCTCGGGCTGATCGCCTTCTGCGTCGCCGTCGGCTTCGGGGTGCTGGTGCCGGTGCTGCCGGTGTTCGCGCGGAGCTTCGGCGTCGACAACTTCCAGGTCGGTGCGGTGGTGTCGGCCTTCGCGCTGATGCGCCTGGCGTGCAGCCCGTTCTGCGGGCGCCTCATCGCGCTCTTCGGCGAGCGCCTCGTGCTGGCCGTCGGCATCTACGTCGTGGCCGTCTCCAGCGGGCTGGCCGGCATCTCGACCAGCTACGGCCAGCTGCTCGTGCTGCGCGGCCTCGGCGGCATCGGCTCGGCGATGTTCACGGTGTCGGCGACGACCCTGCTGCTCACCAGCGTGCGCCACGAGCTCCGCGGGCGGGCCGCGGGCTTCTTCCAGGCGGGCTTCCTGATCGGCGGCATGGCCGGACCGGCCATCGGCGGGCTGCTCTCCGCCATCAGCATCACCGCCCCCTTCTTCTTCTACGCCGCCACGCTCGCCGTCGCCGGCACCGTCGGCCTGCTGCTGCTGCGGACCCGGTCCGCCCGCGACGACGGCGCCCCCGTCCTCCCCGTCCGCCCGCTGGGCGAGGTGCTGCGCGACCGGCGGTTCCAGGCCGCCTGCCTGGTGAACCTCGGGCAGGGCTGGTCGTCCTTCGGCGTCCGCTCCGCCCTGGTGCCGGTGCTCGTCGTCGAGGTCCTCGGGCGGGACACCTCCTGGACCGGGATCGCCTTCACCTGCGCGGCCGTCGTCCAGACCGTGGCCGTGGGTCCCGCCGGGCGGTTCGTCGACACGGTCGGGCGCCGCCCGGCGATGGTCCTCGGCACCGCGCTCGCCGCCGTCTCGATCCTCGCCGTGGCCTTCGCGCCGAACATCGCGGTCCTCATCGCCGTGCTGTGCGTGTACGGGGTGTCGGCGGCCTTCCTCGGCACGGCCCCGGCCGCCTCGGTGGGCGACGCGGCCGGCGCCCGCGGCGGCACCCCGGTGGCGATCTTCTCGATGTCGTCCGACGTCGGCGCGATCCTGGGGCCGCTGGTCGCCGGCTTCCTGGCCGACCAGGTCGGCTACCCCGTGGCCTTCGCGGTCGGTGCGGCCCTGCTGCTGGTCGGGACCTTCGCCTCGGCCCGGATGCCGCGTGAGGTGCCGCGCACCGCGCCGGTCGAGGTGCCGGCCGACCCGGAGGGCAGCGGTGCGCCGACCCGGGTGGACTGACCAGCTCGCGCCGGACTGGGCCGAGGCGCTGCGCCCGGCCGAGGCGGCGCTGGACCGGGCCGCGGGCTTCTGCGACGCGGAGGAGGCCGCCGGTCGGGCGTACCTGCCCTCGCGCGACCGCGTGCTGCGCGCCTTCGGCCACCCGCTCGCCGACGTCCGCGTCCTCGTCGTCGGTCAGGACCCCTACCCCACCGCGGGGCACCCGGTCGGGCTCGCCTTCTCCGTCGCCCCCGACGTGCGCCCGCTCCCCCGCTCGCTGACGAACGTCTACCGCGAGCTGGAGGCCGATCTCGGCGTCCCGGCGGCCGCGCACGGGGACCTCACGGCGTGGTTCGAGCAGGGGGTGCTGCTCCTGAACCGCGTCCTCACCGTCGCGCCCGGGCAGTCCGGCTCGCACCGGCGTCGGGGCTGGGAGCAGGTCACGCAGCGGGCGATCGAGGCCCTCGTCGAGCGCGGAGGGCCGCTGGTCGCGGTGCTGTGGGGCGGCGACGCCCGCAGGCTCGCCCCCCTGCTGCGCGACGTGCCCGTGATCGAGAGCGCCCACCCCTCGCCGCTGTCCGCGCGCCACGGCTTCTTCGGCTCGCGGCCCTTCAGCCGCGTGAACGCGCTGCTCGTGGCCCAGGGGGCCGAGCCGGTCGACTGGCGGTTACCGCCCGCGGCTCGCTGACGCGGGAGCGAGGGCAGGGGGCCGGGCGCACCTCGTCAAGCCGGTGGACTCGTACGGACGGCGTCGCTGCCCAGGAGACGTCCCTCAGCCGGCGAGCGCCTGCTCCAGGTCGGCGATCAGGTCGTCGGCGTCCTCGATCCCGACGCTGAGGCGCACCAGGTCGGCCGGCACCTCGAGCCGCGTGCCCGCCACCGAGGCGTGGGTCATGCGCCCCGGGTGCTCGACGAGCGACTCGACGCCGCCGAGCGACTCCCCGAGGATGATCACCCGGGTGCGTCCGCACACGGCCACGGCCGCCTCCTCGCCGCCGTGGACGCGGAAGCTGACCATGCCGCCGAAGCGCTTCATCTGCCGCGCCGCCAGGTCGTGCCCGGCGTGCGACTCCAGCCCCGGGTAGATCACCTCGGCGACCCGGGGGTGGCCCTCGAGGAACTGCGCCACCCGCTCGGCGTTGTCGCAGTGCCGCTCCATGCGGACGGCGAGCGTCCGGATGCCCCGCAGCGTGAGCCAGGCGTCGAAGGGCCCGGCGACGGCGCCCATCGCGTTCTGGTGGAACCGCAGCTTCTCGGCCAGCGCGTCGTCGGAGACGACGAGCGCCCCACCGACGACGTCGGAGTGCCCGCCGACGTACTTGGTCGTCGAGTGCACGACGATGTCGGCCCCCAGGGCGAGCGGCTGCTGCAGGTACGGGCTGGCGAAGGTGTTGTCGACGACGAGCAACGCCCCGGCCGCGTGCGCCAGCTCGGCGATGCCCGCGATGTCGGCGACGCTCAGCAGCGGGTTCGTCGGGGTCTCGACCCAGACGACGGTCGTTCGCTCCGGCACGATCGCGGCCTTCACCGCGTCGAGGTCGGTGAGGTCGACCGGCGAGACCTGCAGGCCCCAGCCGTCGTAGACGCGGGCGAAGAGCCGGTAGGTGCCCCCGTACGCGTCGTGCGGGACGACCGCGTGGCCGTCCGGGCCGGTGAACGCGCGCAGCACCGCGTCCTCGGCGGCCAGGCCGCTGGCGAAGGCGAGGCCGTGGCGACCGCCCTCGAGCGAGGCCAGCGTCTGCTCGAGCACGGTGCGCGTCGGGTTGCCCGAGCGGGAGTACTCGTAGCCGCCCTTGAGGCCCCCGACGCCGTCCTGGGAGTAGGTCGACGTCGCGTAGATCGGCGGCGTGACGGCCCCGTACGCCGGGTCGGGGTCCGGTCCCGCGTGGATGGCGCGCGTGCTGAAGCCGTGCTGTTCGCTCACCCGCCCGAGGCTACGCGGGACCCCGGGCAGGTCCCCGCTCCCGCGAGCACGGAACAACGAGCACGGAACAATCCGGTCGCGCACGACGCTTGTACTCCTGCCGGGCCGTCCAGGTCCGCGCAGAGAGGCAGACTCGGACCCATGTTCTTCTCGAAGATGAAGTCGACGCTCGTCGAGCCGGAGCAGGCCCTCCGTGGCCGCAGCCGCTCGGTGCTGGTCGACCCCACGTTCCACGAGATCTTCGGCATCCCGGTGCAGCAGGTCCCCACGGGCTCCGAGGTCGTCTACCTCGCCCTCGGCTGCTTCTGGGGCGCGGAGAAGCTCTACTGGCAGGCCCCCGGGGTCACGAACACCGCGGCCGGCTACCAGGGCGGCTACACCCCCAACCCCTCGTACGAGGAGGTCTGCAGCGCGCGCACCGGGCACACCGAGATCGTCAAGGTGAGCTACGACCCGCAGCAGACGAGCTTCGAGCAGCTGCTCAAGATCTTCTTCGAGAACCACGACCCGACCCAGGGCATGCGCCAGGGCAACGACGTCGGCACGCAGTACCGCTCGGCGATCTACACCACGACGCCGGAACAGCTGGAGACCGCCGAGCGCGTGCGCGACGAGTACCAGGTGCAGTTCACGCGCTCGGGCTACGGCCGGATCACCACCGAGATCAAGGCGGCGCCGGACTTCTACTACGCCGAGGACTACCACCAGCAGTACCTCGACAAGAACCCGTTCGGCTACTGCCCCGTCCACGCCACCGGCGTGACCTGCAACTAAGCAGGCCCGGGCAGCCCTAGACAGCCCCCTGGGCAGCACCGGGCAGCCCCCGGGCGCTCGGTCCCCGAGCGCCGTACGTCAGCCGCTGACCGCTGACCGCTGACGCTGACCGTAGGAAACTGACCGTGACCGTGGCAGATCTGCCGCGGTCACGGTCGGTTTACCACGTTAACGTGGTAAACCGACCCAGCCGCAGGGACAGCGACGCGCCACTGCCCCGCGCCACTGCACCCCGCGCCCCCGCGCCCGCGCGCCCGCGCGCCCGCCAAATCCGGTCGCGCACCGCGCGACCCGTCCGTAAGTTGGTCTCCCGTGTCAGCCACCCTCGTCGCCCGTGACCTCAGCGCCGGGCACGGGGCGCGCGTCCTGTTCTCCGGCCTCGACCTGACGGTCGCCCCGGGCGACGTCATCGGCCTCGTCGGCGCCAACGGTGCCGGCAAGTCCACCCTGCTCGGCCTGCTCGCCGGCCTCGGCCGGCCCGAGGCGGGCAGCATCGCGCTCAGCCCACCGAGCGCGACCGTCGGGCTGCTGCCCCAGGAGCCCGAACGTCGACGCGACGAGGACGTCACCGCCTACGTCGCGCGTCGGACCGGGGTCGCCGCCGCCCAGGACGACCTCGACGCGGCGACCGAGGCGCTGTCGCACGAGGAACCGGGCTCCGACGACTGGTACGCCGGCGCGTTCGACCGCTGGCTGTCGCTCGGCGGGGCCGATCTCGAGGAGCGGACGGCCGAGCAGGCCGCCGACCTCGGTCTGGACGTCCCGCTCGACGCCGCCATGACCAGCCTCTCCGGCGGCGAGGCGGCCCGGGTCGGCCTGCTCGCGCTGCTGCTGTCGCGCTTCGACCTGCTGCTGCTCGACGAGCCCACCAACGACCTGGACCTCGACGGGCTCGACCGGCTCGAGCGCTTCGTGCAGACCCTCCGCGTCGGGGCGGTCGTCGTGAGCCACGACCGCGAGTTCCTGCGGCGCTGCGTCACCACGGTCGTCGAGCTCGACCTGGCCCAGCAGCGCGTCGAGGTCTTCGGCGGCGGGTACGACGCCTACCTCCACGAGCGCGAGGTGCGCCGCCAGCACGCGCGCGAGGCGTACGAGGAGTTCTCCGAGACCAAGGCCGACCTGACCTCGCGGATGCGGGCGCAGCGCGCGTGGGCGGTCACCGGGGTGGCCAAGGAGAAGAAGAGCCCCAGGGACAACGACAAGGCGCAGCGCGACTTCCGGATCAACCGGACCGAGAAGCAGGCGTCGAAGGTCCGGGCGACGGAGCGGCTGATCGAGCGCCTCGACGAGGTCGAGGAGCCGCGCAAGGAGTGGCAGCTGCAGATGGAGATCGCCGCGGCCCCGCGCTCGGGCAGCGTCGTCGCCACCCTGAACCGCGCCGTCGTCCGGCGCGGGACCTTCGCCCTCGGCCCGGTCGACCTCACGCTCTCCTACGGCGACCGGGTCGCGGTCGTCGGCCCGAACGGCGCCGGCAAGACCACGCTCATCCACCTGGTGCTCGGGCGGACCACCCCCGACGAGGGCGGGGCGTCGCTCGGCGCGTCGGTGCGCGTCGGGGAGGTCGACCAGGCGCGCGACCTCGTCGACGGGCCCGACCTGCTCGTCGACGTCATGGAGCGCGAGCTCCCCGACCAGACGCCGGCGGACGTGCGGACGCTGCTGGCGAAGTTCGGGCTCCGGGCCGACCACGTCCGCCGCGCCGCCGCCTCGCTCTCCCCCGGCGAACGCACCCGCGCGGCCCTGGCCCTGCTCCAGGCCCGCGCGACGAACCTGCTCGTCCTCGACGAGCCGACCAACCACCTCGACCTGCCGGCGATCGAGCAGCTCGAGAGCGCCCTCGCCTCGTACGCGGGCACGCTCGTCCTGGTGAGCCACGACCGCCGACTGCTCGAGGCGGTGCACGTGACCCGACGCCTGCACGTCGACCACGGCCGCGTCGAGGAGCGCCCGGTCTGACCGGCGCCGGGGTCGCCTGCGGGACCGCCCACTACGGTCGGGCCATGAGCAACGAGAGCACGGAGAGCACGGAGAGCACGGAGAGCACCGAGAGCACGAAGACCCCCGACCGGCAGCAGATCGACGTCCGGGACAACCGGGAGTCGAAGGCGTACGCCGCCAGCGCGATGCAGCGGGTCGCCCGGGCCAGTGACGGCGGTGCTCCTCCGCGCGAGGCGCCGCGGGCCGGGGAGCGCCCCGAGCACGGCGAGCAGGGCACGGCCGCGGGCAACCCCGTCGCCGGCCTCGAGATCGACCCCGCCGACCGCGACGAGGCCGTCGAGCCCGGCCAGGACGCGATGGAGGTCGACGGTCCCGCCACCGGGCACGCCTGAGCCAGGTCCGACCCCGTCTGGACCCCCTTCCGGTCCGGCCCACGTCCGAGCGCCGTCGGACCCGCCTCGGGTCCGACGGGCGTGGGTGACGTCCGGCGCCGCCGCGGTACCGGACGTCACCCGATGTTCGCCTGGCGGCCCCGTCCGCCCACGCCCGGAACAGACCGGGACGTGCGAAGGTTGAGCCCACGGTCAGCGGAGACCTCGTGCCCACGCGCTCTCGAGGACTCCCCTGATGACCACCACCGCTCCCACGCCTGCCTCCGTCCCGGCCGAGGTCTACGACTCCGTTGCGGCACCGGCGCCCGTCGCCGCCCCCGCCGCACCGCCCTCGACGGGCGCGCCGCTCCGCTTCGGCTCGCTCGGCGGTGACCGCCCCGTCCGCGCCGGCTGGGCGCTCTTCGCCCTGGCTGTGGGCGGGTTCGCGATCGGCACCACCGAGTTCGCGTCGATGGGCCTGCTGCCGCAGATCGCCGCCGGGGTCGGCGTCAGCATCCCGACGGCGGGGAGCCTGATCTCCGCGTACGCGCTCGGGGTCGTCGTCGGCGCCCCGCTGATCGCCGTCCTGGCCGCGCGGATCCCGCGCCGCCGCCTGCTGGTCGCGCTGATGCTCGTCTTCGCGGTCGGCAACGCCGCCTCGGCGGCCGCGTCGTCGTTCGGGTTCCTGCTGGTCGCGCGCTTCGTCGCCGGGCTGCCGCACGGCGCGTACTTCGGCGTCGCCTCGCTCGTCGCCGCCGCCCTCGTGCCCGCGAACCGGCGCGCCTCGGCCGTCGCGCGGGTGATGCTCGGTCTCACCGTCGCCAACGTCGTCGGGGTCCCCGTCGCCACCTGGGCCGGCCAGCACCTCGGTTGGCCCGCGCTCTACGTCGCCGTCGCCGTCCTCGCGGTGCTCTGCCTGGTCGCCGTGGCCTCGTTCGTGCCGCCGGTGCGGGTGGGTCCCGCCGACGCCGTCGCGAGCGTGCGCAGCGAGCTGGGCGCCCTGGCCCGCCCGCAGGTCTGGTTCGCGCTGGTCACGGGCATGGTCAGCTTCGGCGGCATGTTCGCGACCTACTCCTACATCTCCCCCACCGTGACGACCCTGGCCGGGCTGAGCGAGGGCGGCGTCGTGTGGATCCTCGCGATGTTCGGCATCGGCTCGACCGTCGGGACCCTGCTCGGCGGGCGCCTCGCCGACCGCGCGCTCGTCCCGACGCTGTTCGGCGGGCTGGTCGCGATCGCCGTCGTGCTCGCGGCGTTCGGGGTGCTCGCCACGACCCCGGTCGGGGCGTTCGTGGCCGTCTTCCTGCTCGGCGCCTCGGGCAGCCTCATGCTCCCGGCGCTCCAGACCCGCCTGATGGACGTCGCCGCCGGCGGCCAGTCCCTCGCCGCGGCCCTCAACCACGCGACGCTGAACGTCGCCAACGCCATCGGCGCCTGGCTCGGCGGCGCGGTGCTCGCCGCCGGCTACTCGTACGCCTGGCCGAGCCGCGTCTCGGTCGTCCTGCCCGTCCTCGGCCTGGTCACCTTCGGCGTGGGCCTCGCGCTCCAGCGCCGCGAGGCCGACCCGCCTGCGGTTCGCTGACACAGTTCCCCGGCCGGCTGCACTCCCCGTCGCCTCTGCTCCGCTGCGGTCGGCTGAGGGGGCGTCGGTTTACCACGTTAACGTGGTGAACGGACCGACACCGTGGCAAATCTGCCGCGGTCACGGTCGGTTTACCACGTTAACGTGGTAAACCGACCGGCCGACCAGCCGACGACCCCGGCGGGCAGGCGGGGGCGGGCAGCGCGGGCGGGTCAGGTGACGGCGCCGCGGGCGAAGGTGTCGCAGGCGTTCGGGTCACCGGACCGGAAGCCGGTGGTGAGCCACTTCTGGCGGTTGGCCGCCGAACCGTGCGTCCAGGACTCCGGGTCGACCTGGCCCTGCATCTTCTTCTGGATCCGGTCGTCGCCGACGGCGGCGGCCGCGTCGAGGGCGTCGTCGAGGTCGGCCTGGGTGACCTCGCTGATCGGTGACTGCGGGTCGTTCGTGGCGTGGTTGAACCAGACCCCGGCGTAGCAGTCGGCCTGCAGCTCGAGGCGGACGCCCGGCGACGTCGGGCCCGTCCCGCCCGAACCACCCTGGACCCGCTGCAGCGTGCCCTCGAGGTCCTGGACGTGGTGACCGAACTCGTGGGCGAGCACGTACGCCTCCGCGGCGTCGCCGCCCTGCGCACCGAGCTTGGTGGTCAGCTCGTCGAAGAAGCCGAGGTCGAGGTAGACCGACGTGTCGCCGGAGCAGTAGAAGGGCCCGACCTGCGCCGTCGCCGTCCCGCACGCGGTCGAGACCTGCCCGGTGAAGGTGGTGACCTTGATGACCTGGTAGCCCTCGACCTCGCCGCCCCAGTAGTCCTGGATCGAGTTCGTGTACGCCACGAAGCGGCAGTCCCGGTCGCGGCCGATGTCGCTGCCGCGCGTGCACTGCGCGAAGGGCGAGGCCGGCGCCTGGCTCGTCCCCGGGCCGGCCTGGGTGCCCGACCCCAGCACGTCGCCGGGGTTGATGCCCAGCAGCAGGGCGATGATCAGCACCACCACGCCCGCACCGCCGCCGAGCGCGAGCTTGCCGCCGTTGCCGCCGCCGCCGCCGACCTGGGAGGGGTCGAGGTTCGCGCCCTCGTTGTACTTCACGGGCCCCAGTGTGACGGAACCCGGACCGACGGCCCGTCTGGTCTAGGGTCGTGCCGACGACGACGGCCGGCGGGGCCGGACTGCTCGGGCGGAGGTCGGAGGACGGATGGCGCTGACGATCGCCGGGCTGCAGCACCCCGGCCACCCCGGTGACGTGGCGGCCAACCTGGCCGTCGTCGCGCAGGCCGCCCACGACGCGCGGGCGCGGGGCGCGGACCTGCTCGTGACGCCGGAGATGTTCGTGACCGGCTACAACATCGGCGACCGGGTCGCCGAGCTCGCGGCGCAGCCGCTGGTCGAGGAGGTCGCGCGGATCGCCGCCGACGCCGGCGTCGCGGTCGTCGCCGGGTTGCCGGAGCTGCTGCCCGACGGCAGCGTCGCCAACACCGCGGTGCTCGTCGACGCGACCGGCACGGAGGTGACGCGCTACCGCAAGACGCACCTCTTCTCCGACCTCGACCGCGCCCTCTTCGTGCCGGGCACCGAGCGCAGCCGGGTGGTCGAGCTCCACGGCGTCCGGCTGGCCCTGCTGATCTGCTACGACGTCGAGTTCCCCGAACCCGCCCGCGCCGCCGCCCGCGAGGGCGCCCACCTGATCGTGGTCCCGACCGCGCAGATGGAGCCCTTCGCCTTCGTCGCCGAGCGGCTCATCGCGGTCCGCGCGTGGGAGAACCAGGTCTACGTCGCGTACGTGAACCGCAGCGGCGCCGAGGGCGACCTGACCTACGTCGGGCGCAGCTCGGTCGCCGCCCCGTCGGGCGAGGTGCTCGACGCCCTCGACCCGGCGCAGGGCACGGGCCTGGTCCTCGCCACCGTCGATCCCGACGTGGTCGAGGCCGCCCGGCGCGAGAACCCCTACCTCGACGACCTCCGCCTCGACCTCTACCCGTCCTGACCCGATCCAGCGAGGACCACCGATGACCGCTCCGACCTCCGCCCCGGTCGACGAGGCCCCGACGAGCCCGGGCCGGCTCACCGGTCAGCTCGGCGTGGGCGCCATCGTCTTCATGGTCATCGCGGCGGCCGCGCCGCTCACCGTCATCGGCGGCAACGTGCCGCTGGCCGTCGCCGTCGGGAACGGCGTCGGGGCCCCGGTCGGCTTCCTGCTGGCGGCCACGGTGCTGCTCCTCTTCGCCGTGGGCTTCGTGACGATGACGCCGCACGTGCGCGAGGCGGGCGCGTTCTTCTCCTACGTGACGACCGGCCTCGGCTCCCGCGCCGGGCTGGGCGCCGCCTTCGTCGCCCTCGTCGCGTACACGGCGGTGCAGGTCGGGGTGTACGGCTACATGGGCTGGGCGGCCAACGACCTGGTCACCTTCTTCGGCGGCCCGGCGGTCCCGTGGCCGGTGTACTCGTTCCTCACCATGGCCGTCGTCGCCGTGCTCGGCTACCGCCACATCGAGCTCAGCGCCAAGGTGCTCGGCGTCGCGCTGGTCCTCGAGATCGCGGTGATGGTGGCGCTCGACGTCGCGGTCTTCGCCCGCGGCGGCGCCTCGGGACCGGTGTGGTCGACCTTCTCGCCGTCGAACGTCCTCAGCCCCGGGCTCGGCGTGGCCGTGCTCTTCGCGCTGACCGGCTTCATCGGCTTCGAGGCCACCGCGGTGTTCCGCGACGAGGCCCGTACCCCCGAGCGCACGATCCCGCGGGCCACCTACCTCGCCGTGACGATCATCGGCGTCTTCTACGCCCTGTCGTGCTGGGCGCTCGTCACCGCGGCGGGGGCGACGGACGCGGTCGCCGTCGCCCAGCGGACGCTCGACGGCGAGGGCAACATGATGCTCGACACCGCGCGGGACTACGTCGGCTCCGGGCTGCGCGACGTCATGAACGTCCTGCTGATCACGAGCCTCTTCGCCTGCGTGCTGAGCTTTCACAACGTGCTGGCGCGCTACCAGTTCACGCTCGCCCAGAAGGGCGTGCTGCCCGCCCGGCTCGGGCGCACGAACCCGCGCCACCACGCGCCGTCCTACGCCTCCGTGGTCCAGACCGCGACGGCGGCGGTCGTGCTCGCCGTCCTGGCCCTGCTCGGCCTCGACCCGCTGGTCGGCGTCTTCGGATCGATGGCCGGGGTCAGCACGGTCGGCATGGTGCTGCTCATGACGGTCACGTCGGTCGCGGTGCTCGCCTACTTCGGCCGCCACCCCGGCGCGGCCCGGGGACGGGTGCTCCCCACGCGCGTCGTCCCGGTCGTGGCCATCCTCGGGCTGCTGGCCTGCGCCTGGCTGGTGGTCTCCAACTTCACCCTCGTCACCGGCGGCGGCGTCGTGGTGAGCACGGTCCTCGCGCTCGTCCCGCCGGCGGCCTTCGTGCTGGGGCTGGCGCTCGGCGGGCGCTACTCGCTGGTGGAGGGCGGCGTCGCGGACGGCGCGGACGTCGAGCGCTGAGGGCGCGTGCGCCGCAGCCAGAGCAGGCCGAGCACCGGCAGCACGAGCGGCACGAAGCCGTAGCCGCTGCCGTACGCCGACCAGACCGTCGCGCGCGGGAAGGCCTGCGGGTCGACCAGGCTCAGCGTGCCCACCGTGAGGACGCCGACCAGCTCGACGCTGACCGCGACGAGGGCGACCCGCCGCGAGGTCGCGGTGCCGCGGGCCAGCGTGAGGGTCGCGACGACGTAGACGATCCCCGCGACGAGGCTGAGGACGTAGGCGAGCGGCGCCTCGGCGTACCGCGTGACGAGCTGCGTCACCCCGCGGGCGGTCGCGGCGAGGGCGAAGAGGCCGTACACGGCCACCAGCGCGCGGCCCGGGCCCGAGCTGGTGCGCGGCGTGCCCGGCTGCGGTGCGTGGGCGGTGCTCATCGCGGGACCCAGAGCACGATCAGCCGGAAGGTCATCGCGGCCACCGAGGCCGCCGCCACCGCGAGCACGACCCCGGAGAACCGGGTGCGCTCGCTGTTGGCCCAGAGCCAGGCGACGGGCAGCAGCACGACGATCCCGACCAGGTAGCCGATGGTCGTCGCGAGCTCGACCGGCCGGAACCCGGCCCCGAGGCGGACGAGGGCGACGACGGACTGGGCGACCACGACGACCTCGAGCCCGGCCGCGTACAGCAGCTGCGCCTTGCCCGGCGGCTTGTCGAGGACCGCGGTCGTCAGACCCCAGCCCATGCCGACCAGCGCGAGGACGCAGACGGTGTAGGCCAGTCCGGCGATCACGCGGCTGCTCCTCCGGACTCAGACCACGGCGCGGGTCTCACGGGCACGAGGCCCCAGGCTACGGCGTGGCCGGAGGGGCTCGACGCGTCCGCCACTAGATTGGGGCGATGGGCACCGATGATCACCGCACGTGATCACCGAGTGCGCTAGGCCGTGGGTTCCCGTCCCGGCGGACGCAGCCGCGGCCCCGCATCCCGACCGGCAGCGTCGGGCCCGTCCGGCGCAGCCCGCTGCGCTCCCCCTCCCACTCCCACTCCCACTCCCACTCCCACTCGTCCGCCTCGCCGGGCGCGGCGCGGATGCCCCGCCCGCACCGGCGGGACCCGGGGAGACACGGCCTAGATGCGGGTGGTCGGGGTCGCCGCACGGCACCGCCAGGTCTTCGACCGGCACCTGGAGCACGGGGTCGACCCGCGGGTGCTCGCGTACGAGGCCGGCTGGGTGGTCCTGCGCCCGGTCGAGGCCGACCTGGACGAGCACGGTGAGCTGCGGCTCGTCCTGAAGGTGCGCCGCCGCCGCGACGGCGACGGGCACCCGCGCACCCGCAGGCCCGGCCGCGACCGCGGGGCGACGACCACGGACGAGGCTCCGGTGGTGCGGCAGCGCCTCGCCGCGTACGCGGTGGTGAAGTCGGTCCGCGGCCTGCTGGCCACCGAGTACTCCGACCTGACCGCGGTCAACGGCCGCTGGGGCATGCCCGGCGGGGGGCTCGACGAGGGCGAGGAGCCGGTGGACGCGGTCGTGCGCGAGTGCGACGAGGAGACCGGTCAGGCCGTCGAGGTGGGCGACCTCGTGCTGGTGCAGAGCTCGCACTGGGTCGGACGCAGCCCGCACGGCGGGATGGAGGACTTCCACGCCGTGCGGCTCATCTACCGCGCCACCTGCCCCGAGCCCGGCGACCCCGTCGTCCACGACCAGGGCGGCACCACCGCCTCGGCCCGGTGGGTCCCGCTCGAGACCTGGTCGGACCTCCCCTGGACCGCCAACTGGCGCCAGGCCCTCAAGCGCCTGCTGCGCTGAACTGCCTCCGCTGAACTGCCTCCGCTGAACTGCCTCCGCTGAGCTGCCTCCGCTCCGCGACGGCCCGGGTCACCGACCGGCGTGCTCCCTAGCCGACATCACCCAGGAGGTCCTGGCGGGTGAGGACGCCGGCGGGGCGGCCGTCGTCGAGCACGAGGAGGGCGTCGGCGTCGACCAGCAGCTCGACGGCGCGGGCGACGGGCTCGGTGGCGCCGAGCGTCGGCAGCGGGGGCTCCATGGCGCGCTCGACCGGGTCGGCGGGGTGCACGTGCTGACCGAACAGCGCCCCGAGCAGCCCGCGCTCGCTGACCGAGCCCACGACCTCCGCGGCCATCACCGGCGGCTCGGCGCGGACGACCGGCATCTGCGAGACGCCGTACTCGCGCAGGATCTCGACGGCCTGGGCGACGGTCTCGTTGGGGTGGGTGTGCACGAGGTCGGGCAGGCCGCCGGTCTTCTCCCGCAGCACGTCCCCGACGACCCGGACGGCGGCGTCGGGCCGGGGCGCGAAGCCGTAGCGGGCCAGCCAGGCGTCGTCGAAGATCTTGGTGAGGTAGCCGCGCCCGGAGTCGGGCAGCAGCACGACGATCACGGCGTCCGGGTCCTGCAGCTCGGCGGCCAGCCGGACCGCGGCGACCGTGGCCATGCCGCACGAGCCGCCGACCAGCAGCGCCTCGGTGCGGGCCAGGCGGCGCGTCATCGCGAACGAGTCGCCGTCGGACACCTCGATGACCCGGTCGCAGATCGTCGGGTCGTAGGTCGAGGGCCAGAAGTCCTCCCCCACCCCCTCGACGAGGTACGGCCGCCCGTCGCCGCCGGAGTAGACCGAGCCGGCCGGGTCGGCGCCGATCACCTGCACGCGCCCGCCGGACACCTCCTTGAGGTAGCGCCCGGCGCCGCTGATCGTGCCGCCGGTGCCCATCCCCGTGACGAAGTGGGTGATGCGCCCGTCGGTCTGCGCCCAGATCTCGGGGCCGGTGGTCGCGTAGTGCGACCGCGGGTTCTCGGGGTTGCTGTACTGGTCCGGCTTCCAGGCGCCCGGGATCTCGCGGACGAGCCGGTCGGAGACGGAGTAGTAGGACGTCGGGTCCGCCGGGTCCACCGCGGTCGGGCAGACGACGACCTGCGCGCCGTACGCGGCCAGGACGTTGCGCTTGTCCTCGCTGACCTTGTCGGGGCAGACGAAGACGCACGAGTAGCCCTTGGCCTGCGCGACGATGGCCAGCCCGACACCGGTGTTGCCGCTGGTCGGCTCGACGATCGTCCCGCCCGGCCTCAGCGAACCGTCACGCTCGGCGGCCTCGACCATGCGCACGGCGATCCGGTCCTTGACCGAGCCGCCGGGGTTCAGGTACTCGACCTTGGCCAGCACCAGGCCGGGCGCGCCGTCGGTGACCCTGGAGAGCTGCACGAGCGGGGTGTTGCCGACGAGGTCGATGACGTTGGTGACGTACTGCACGGACCGACTCTACGGAGGCGGGGACCTGGTCGCCGCCTGCTCGCGGCTCAGCGGGCGGCGAGGACCGCGTCCGCGGCACGGCGTCCGGAGACCAGCGCGCCCTGGATCGAGGCGGTGTCGCGGTGGTCGCCGGCCACGAGGACCCCGTCGCCGACCGTCGCCGGCTGCCGGTGGTCGAGGGGCGGCGGCTGCGCGGGCAGGGCCTCGGCGACGACGTGGGTGGTGACGAGCTCCCACCCGGCGGTGGACGTTCCGTAGACCAGCCCGGCCTGCGCGCGGGCGGCCCGCTCGGTCTCCACGGAACCGTCCGCCCCCAGCACCGTGGTGGCGACGAGTGGCCGGCCGGCCGGGGCGTACGTCGGGGCGACGGCCGTCATGACCGCGGTGTTGACCACCGGGCCGCGGTGGTCGGCGTCGAGGTGCAGCAGCGGCCGGTCGGACGGCGCCCGGTCGCTCGTGTGCCAGAAGGTGGTGAGGGCCTTCATCCGCGGCGCGGTCGTTCGGGTCAGCGAACCCGCCGTCGTCGGATCGGTCGCGACCACGACCGCGCGGGCGGCCAGCTCGCCGTCGTCCGTGCGCACCGACGACCGCGTCACGCCGTGGACGCGGACGCCGAGACGCACGGTGCCCGCGGGGAGCGTGGCGGCGACCTGCTCGGGCAGGCGGCCCATCCCGAGCGCGGGGACCGAGGGCGACCCGAGCACGAACGACCGGACGAGCAGGCGGACCAGGTGCGCCGAGCTCGAGCCGTCGCCCTCGGCCAGCACCCCGGTCAGGAACGGGTCGACCACGCCCGCGCGCAGCCGCCCGGTGATGCCCCAGGCGTCGAGCTCCTCGGCGCGGCTCCGGTCGGGCGTCGCGAGCTGGCGGCGTACGGGGGTCAGCGTCGAGGCGGCCCACGCGGCGAAGCGGACCTTCTCGGCGAAGGTCCCCACGGGGGCCCGCAGCGACGCCGCGACGTAGCGCGGGACGCGGCGCGGGTCGGCGAGGACCGAGCGGCGGCGACCGTGACCGACGACCACGCCGGCCTGGAACGCCCGCAGGTCGAGCGCGGCCAGCCCGTCGTCGCCGAGGACGGGTCCGAGGGCCGGGTAGGCGGGGTTCAGGAGCTGGAAGCCGCGGTCGCAGCGGAACCCGTCGACGACGTCGGTCCGCACCCGGCCGCCGACCCCGTCGGACGCCTCGAGCACGACGACCTCGACCCCGGCATGGGCGAGGCGCTGCGCGCAGGCCAGACCGGCGAGACCCGCGCCGACGACGATGACGGGTGCGTCGCTGCTCACCGCCCCATCCTCCCCCCTCCCCCCTCCCCCGGTCCCCCCTCACCCGGAAAGTGGTCGCTCCTGGCTCTGAACCGGCGTCCGAGGCAGGCCGCAGCGACCACTTTCGGGACGGAGGGATGGGGGGGCGGGGGGCTGGGGGCAGGGCTAGAAGGGCGACGGGCCGCGCCTCCCGGAGGAGACGCGGCCCGTCGTGTCGTGCTGGTGAGCGCTCAGCGGCGGATGTAGGAGATCAGCCGGAGCAGCTCGATGTAGAGCCAGACCATCGTGACGGTCAGGCCGAAGGCGGCCCGCCAGGACTCCTTGGCCGGGGCGCCCATCTCGATGCCGCGCTCGACGTAGTCGAAGTCGAGCACGAGGTTGAGCACCGCGAGCACGATCGCGACCGCCGAGATGAGGATGGAGAAGCCGCTCACCGGACCGGTGATGCCGCTGCGCAGGCCGCCGCCGCCGGTGGCCAGCGCGAAGATGAAGTTGACCAGCATCAGGCCGGCGAAGGCGACGGTCGAGATCCAGACGACCTTGGCGAACTTCGCGGTCACGCGGACGTTGAAGAACTTGTACGCCGCCAGGGTGACGCCCGCCGCGACGAACGTCGCGACCACGGCCTGGGCGACGATGCCCTCGTAGGCGGACTCGAAGACCTTGCTGATCATCCCGATGAACACGCCCTCGATCGCGGCGTACGCGATGACGAGCGGCGGCGAGACGACCCGGCGGAACGAGACGATCAGCACGACGACGAAGCCGACGAGCGCCGACAGGATCATGGCCGGGAAGTAGAGGCCGGCGGGGACGAGGTTCCAGGCCAGCGCGGCGGTGACGACGAGGATGCCGATGGTCACGGCGGTCTTGGTGATGACGTCGTCCAGGGTCATCCGGCCCTGGCCGGCCTGCGCCTGCGCGGTCGGGTCCTGGCGCCACGGGTCCTGGGGGCCACCGCCCTGGGCGGGGTAGCCCTGGTAGCCCTGCTGCCCGTACGGCTGCTGGCCGTAGCCCTGGCCGTACTGCTGGCCGTACTGCTGGGGTGCTGCGGGGGTGAACGCGTCCTTCTTGGAGAGGATCGGGTTCGAGCTGCGCAACATGGGTGGGGTTCCTCCTGGGTGAGGCGCTCTGGTGCCCTCCGGGGAGGAGAACCCGCGCGCCGTGCTTCCAGTGTAGACAACGACCGGGTGCCACCCGCGTGTTCCCCCGGCCGGGCGTCCCTGGGAAACCCCTGGTCAGACGCATGTTCGCGCTATGCACCCGGCTTCCAGGACGCCGTGCCCCCGGCGGGACTCGAACCCGCACTCGGGCGGGTTTAAGCCGCCTGCCTCTGCCGTTGGGCTACGGGGGCTCGACGCGCGCGTCGGGGCTGCGAGCCTAGCGGTGGTGTCACGAGCGGGACGACCCCCACACCCGGGGGGAGGTTCACCGCTGGCCCTCCACCGGCGTCGGCGAGGGGCTCGCGCCGGTCAGCCGGCGACGGGTCGCCTCGGGCAGGGCGGCGAGGTTCCCCGTCTGTGTGCGCGGGTCGATGACGACCCGGCCGTCGGGCTCCAGGTGCACGGCCTGGACGCCGGTGACGAGCCCGGTCGCGTCGTCACGGAAGTAGAAGCAGGAGTCGGCGCGGACCAGCGGCGGGCTGAACGGTGTGCTGAACGACGCCAGGGTCGGCTGCTTGACGCCGCCGGACGTGCCCTGCTGCATGCCGACCGTCCAGGAGCCGTCGGCGTGCGTGACGACGGTCGGTCCGACCGGGGCGTGCAGGTGGCCCCACAGCACGAGGCGCGCCGGCGGGTCGTCGGCCTCCATGACCTGCTGGGCGGCCCTCGGCTGGTGCACGAGGAGGGCGTCCACCGGCCGCTGGCGGGCGAGGGCGAGCATCCGCTGCCCGAGCTGGGCCTCGTCCTCGGGCCGGTCGAGCGTGCGCTCGACGCTGAAGGGCACCTGGCGCTCGGGGTCGTCGTCGCCGAGCACGTCCCACCCGGCGGCCTCGACCGCGGTGCCGTCGAGCACGGTCGCCCCCGCCGCCCGCAGCTGGGCCTCCGTCACGTCGGAGTCGTGGTTGCCCGTGGCGACCACGAGGGGCCGCCCGCCGGGGATGCCGAGCTCGCGGCGGACGCAGCCGCGCTCGGCCGCCGTGCCGTTGACCGTGTCGTCGCCGGAGTCGAGGACGAGCGCGGGCTCGGTGACCGCGACCAGCCGCGACATCAGCTCCGTCGTCGCCTGGTTGCAGTGCAGGTCGCTGAACCCGTACGCCATCGACTCCCCCACCCGCGGCCGCGGCAGGGACGCGAGCTGCGCGGCGAGGCTCGCGGTCGCGTCGGCCTCCCAGGCGCGCACCGCGTCCTGCTGCCGCCCGCTCAGGAGCCGGATGCCCGAGATGCCGCGCCCGAGCAGGTCGGCGAGCAGCGGGCTGTCGACGCTGATCGTCGGGCGGGCGCCGGGCAGCGGCACGGCCACCGGGATGCGCGGGCCGTCGGGCCGGGTGGGCACGAGGACCCCGCCCACGACGACGCAGAGGACCACCACGTAGGCGGTGAGCGTGCGCCGGCGCGTCACCCGCCGCACGACCCACGGGGCGAGGAGCCGCGAGCGCAGGCTCCAGAGCGCGAACCCGACGAGCAGCACGGTCTCCGCCGCCGCCGTCCGCTCCAGCGCGTCGCGCTGCAGCCGCTCGAGGACGCCGCGGACCGCCTCCTCGGGATCGGTGTAGAGGGCGGTGTACGCCGCGAGGGTCTCGTCCGAGAACAGCGAGCCGAGCGTCGAGCCCGACCCCCCCACCCCGCCCACGGTCGCGCGGAGCCCCACGGGCGCGTACGGGCTGGGGAGGTAGGCGCGCCCGAGCGGACCGAGGTCGACCACGATCTCGCCGCCGTAGTCGGCGGCGACGGCGACCCGGTTGGGCCCGAGGTAGTCCTCGACGCGGGCGTGCCCGACGCCCCAGACGGCGGCCAGCGGCAGGGCGAGGACGGCGGCGACCAGGGTCACCGCCAGGGCGCGGCCGGTGCTGGCGAGGAGCGTGCGTCGCGAACGCACCCGCGCGGCGTGCCGCGCGAGCACGCTGCCGAGCCGACGGGTACGCACCGCACCAGTGTGCGGAAGCCGCGGGCCGCCGGAGGGTCGTCCGTGAGACGGCCGCGCACCCGGGCCCCTCCGACGCGAAGGGTCCGTCAGGCGTCGGGTCCGTCAGGCATCGGTCCGTCAGGCGATCGGTCCGTCAGGCGTCGGGGCCGGCCGGTGCGTCGGGTCGGCCGGCGCGTCGGGGTCGACCGGCGCGTCGAGGTAGACCTGGCGGGCGTGCAGGGCGTGCGCGCCCGCGACGCGGTCGAGGAAGAGCAGCCCCGCGCAGTGGTCGATCTCGTGCTGGAGGGCGCGCGCCTCGAAGGCGTCGGTGACGACCTCGACCTCCTCGCCGCTGCCCGGGAGCAGGCCGTGGACCGTCACGCGCGTCGCCCGCTTGACGTCGCCGGTGAGGTCGGGGACCGACATGCAGCCCTCGCGCGCGCGCTCGTTGCGGCTCGAGCCGACGACGCGCGCGTTGACCAGCACGACCAGCCCGTGCGCCGTGCGCGTCTTCGGGTGGTCGGTCACGTCGACGCAGAAGGCCTGGGCCGAGACGCCGACCTGGGGGGCGGCGAGCCCGACGCAGCCGGGCGAGACCCGCATGGTGGCCACCAGGTCGGCGCACAGCTGGACGACCTCGGGGTCGGTCGGGTCGACGTCGGGACCAGGCGTGGCCAGGACGTGCGCCGGGGCGCGCACCACCGACCGCACCCGGCCCGGGGGCAGGGTGGACTCGTCGAAGCTCACAGCTCGTCGTTCTCCACGGCTCGCAGGGTGACCTCGACGCCGAGCTCGGCGGCGACCGCCTCGAGGCGTGCCCGCAGCGCGTCGGCGTCCGCGCCGGAGGGGAAGGCGACCTCGGCGAGCAGCACGTAGAGCTCGCCCGAGAGCCGCGTGGTGAGGTCGGTGACGTTCCCGCCCGCCTCGGAGACCACGCCCACGAGCCGCGCGACGATGCCGAGCCGGTCGGCGCCGTACACCGTCACCAGGTGCGTGGCCGTCGCGGCGGGCACGTCGGGGTCGGGGACCACCTCGCGGACGGCGACGTCGAGCCCGGACGCGGCGATCGGCCCGAGCGCCGCGCGGACGGCCTCCGCCGAGGCGTCGCCCGCGCACACCAGCGTCATGGCGAAGTGCCCGCGCAGCAGGGTCATCGAGGAGTCCTCGAGGTTCATCCCGCAGGTGGCGAGGGCGTCGGCCGCCGCGGCGATGATGCCGGGGCGGTCGTGCCCGACGACGGTCACGGCCAGGGAGCTCACGGCGTCATCCTGCCAGCCCGGGCACCCGTCCGGGCCGCTCCGACCACCCGACCGCCGGCCCTGCTGCGGCGCCGCGGCGCGTGCGGCACCTCGCGGCATGATGAGCGTGTGCTGCCCACCCACGGCCGGTTCGCCCACTCCGCCGTCACCGAGCGCCCCGACTTCGACTGGCCGGGCGGCGCACGCCTCGCCGTCTACGTCGCGGTCAACTGCGAGCACTTCGCCTACGACGACGGGGAGACCGACCTCGGCCTCACCCCCGGCATGGCGCAGCCGGACTCGTACAACTTCGGCTGGCGCGAGTACGGCCTCCGGGTCGGCGCCTTCCGGGTGGCCTCGACGCTGGAGCGGGTCGGGATCCGGCCGACCGTGCTGCTCAACAGCGAGGTGTACGCCCACGCGCCGTCGGTGCCGGCGGCGTTCCGGGCGCTGGGGGCCGAGTTCGTCGCGCACGGCCGGACGAACTCGGTGCAGCCGAACGAGCAGGACGAGGACGAGGAGCGAGCGAGCATCGCGCTGGTGCGCGACACGATCGCCGAGCACGAGGGCGCCGCGCCGCGCGGCTGGATGAGCCCGGGCGCCGACCCGAGCCGGGTCACCGAGGACCTGCTGGCCGAGGCCGGGTTCGCCTACACGCTGGACTGGCCCATCGACGACCAGCCGGTCTGGATGACGACCCGGGGCGGGCCGCTGCTGTCGGTCCCCTACCCCCACGAGCTCAACGACCTGCCGGTCTTCGTGCACCACCACCACACCGCGGAGACCTTCGCCTCGATGATCGTCGACTCGTTCGACGAGCTGCGCGAGGACGCCCGGCGCCAGCCGCTGGTGCTGTCGATCTCGCTGCACACGTTCCTGGCCGGGCAGCCCTACCGGCTGCGCCGCGTGCGGGAGGCCCTGGAGCACCTGCGCGCCCACGCCGACGGGGTGTGGTTCACCACGCCCGGCGAGATCGCCGAGCACTACGCCGGCGTGGTCCCCGCGCCGTCCTGAACGCCTAGGCGGGCGTGCTGCCCTGCAGCAGCGCCAAGGCGATGCCGTCGAGGATGTCGGACTCGCTCACCACGAGCTGCGCCACGGGCAGGCGGTCGGCGACGCGGGTGGCGATCAGCGCCCCGGCGGTGACGACGTCGGCGCGGCCGGGGTGCATCGAGGGCAGGGCCCTGATCTGCTCGACGTCCATCCGGCTCAGCAGGAAGGCCAGCTCGGCGAGCTTGGTGACCGGGATCGTCGAGCCGTGCACGGCCTCGCGGTCGTACGCCTCGAGCTGCAGGTGGACGCCGGCGAGGGTCGTCGCGGTGCCGGCGACGCCGACCCAGGTGCCGACCGCGGCGAAGTCGACGCCCGAGGAGTCGAGCAGCCCGTCGACGTGCGCACGGGCGGCGTCGAGGGCCGCCGGGGCGGGCGGTCCGGCCCCGAGGAAGCGCTCGGTGAGGCGCACCGACCCGATGTCGAGCGAGATCGCCGACGTGACGGTTCCGTCGGCGCCGCCCACGATGAGCTCGGTCGACCCGCCGCCGATGTCCATGACGAGCACGGGCGCGGCGTCGGGGCGGATGCGGCTCAGGGCGCCGGCGAAGGACAGGTGGGCCTCCTCGTCGCCGCTGATCACGTCGGGCCGCACACCGAGGAGGTCCTCGACGCCGGCGAAGAAGGCCTCCCGGTTGCGGGCGTCTCGGGAGGCGGACGTGGCCACGAACCGGGTCCGCTCGGGCGGCACGCCGGCGGCCCGTACGCGCTCGGCGTAGCGGCGCGTGACCGCGAACGTCCGCTCCAGTGCCTCCGGCGCGAACTCGCCCGTGGCGTCGACCCCCTGCCCGAGGCGCACGATCTCGGTCTGGCGGTCGAGGTCGGTCAGGGCCGTGCCGTCGGGGCCACCGGTGCCCGGGTCGGCCAGCAGGAGCCGGATCGAGTTCGTGCCGCAGTCGATCGCCGCCACGGTTGCGCTCACGCGTCCCCCTCGTCCCGGCCCGGCCCGTCATCGCTCAGGCACGGGCGCCGCCACCAGTCCCCGACGAGCGCCAGCGTCTCATCCCCCAGCGGGTTCACCCCGGGCCCGGCCGCGAGGGCGTGGCCGAGGAGCGCGTGCAGGCACTTCACCCGGTCGGGCATGCCGCCCGCGCTGACCCCGTCGATCTCTCCCACGGCGCCGTCGCCGGTCTCCTCGCCCAGCGCCCGGCGGTCGGCGAGGTAGGCCTCGTGCGCGGCCGCGTACGCCTGCGCCAGCGCGCCGTCCTCGCGGAGCCGCTCGCTCATCCGCGCCATCACGCCGTTCGACTCGAGCGTCGAGCACGCCGACGCCGCCCGCGGGCAGGTCAGGTAGTAGGTCGTGGGGAAGGGTGAGCCGTTCGGGAGGCGGGGCCGCGTCGCGACGACGTCGGGCCGCCCGCAGGGACAGCGGTGGGCCACGCGGACCGCGCCCCGGGAGGGCCGTCCCAGCTGGGCCTCCACGGTCGCCGCGTCGTCGGCGCCGAGCGAGGGCACCTGGTCGGGCGTCACGGTTCAGGCCCGCTGGGCGGGCCCGGGGAGGGCGAGCGTGCGGATCGCGGGCGAGACCCAGGTGATGACCACGGCGACCATGATGAGGCCACCGCCGAAGAGGAAGGCGCTGGAGGCCCCCAGCCCCTGGGAGGTGATCCCGGTCAGCGAGAAGCTGACCGGGTCCCCGAGGTAGCCGGCCAGGGCGGCGACCGCCATGACCCGGCCGAGCTGCGCGACCGGGGTCGAGACGACCAGCGAGGCGTTGATGAGGGTGCCGAAGAGCCCGGTGCCGACCCCGGCCAGGGCGCCGCAGAGGCCGGCCAGGACGACCTCGTCCCCGGCCGCCAGGCCGCCGAGGTCGACCAGGCCCAGCGCGACCAGGCCGATGCTCATCAGGGTGAGCCCGACGGCGGCGAGCAGCCCGGCGCGGACGCTCGGGCGGCGCCAGGTGAGGAACGCGGCCGTGACCACGGCCCCGGCACCGAAGCCGCCGAGGACCCACCCGATGCCCCCGGCACCCCAGCCGCGCTCCGCGGCGAGCAGGGGCACCCCCGCGGTCATGGGTCCGGCGAAGCCGAAGTCCAGGATCGCGAGCACGACCACGGTGACCAGCAGCCGGCGGTCGGCCCCGACGAGGCGGAGCCCGTCCCGGATCTCGGTGAAGACGCTCGGCGCCGTGTCGACGGAACCCTTCAGCGCGCCGCCCCGGGGATCCGGGCGCGTCATCCGGGTGAGGCCGAGCGCGACCACCGACGCGGCGAACATGAACGCGGCCACCCCGAAGGCGGAGGCGGCGCCGAACGCGACGAGCAGCGCGCTCGCCACCGGGGCGCCGATCATCGGCGCCCCGCGGTAGACGACGGTGCGCAGGGCCTGGAGGCGGGTCTGGCCGTCGAGCGTGGCGACGAAGGCCGGGGCGGCCCCGACGGCGGGCAGGAAGAACCCGTCCACCACGCCGAACACCGCCGCGAGGGCGCCGATCAGCAGCGTGCCGTCGGCCCCGACCCCGACGAGCACGGCCGCGGCCACCATCACGAGCGTGCGCAGGACGTCGGAGACGATGATGACCCGCTTGGGCCCGATGCGGTCGACGAAGACGCCGCCGGCCAGCAGGACGGCGGCCCGCGGCAGCGAACCGAGGACCAGCACCAGACCGACCTCGGCCGGCGACATGATCGAGACCGCGACCCAGGTGAGCGCGACGTAGAAGATCTGGTCGCCGACGAGGGAGTGCGCGTAGCCGAACAGCCACCACCCGGAGTCCCGGGGACGCGGGAGCGCGCGGCGGGGGGCCGCCGGACGACGCTCCTGCCGTACGGACCTGGTCGGGCCGCTCACGCTCCGGGTCGTCTCCGTCCTGCCACGACCACGCGCGGCACTGCTCGGTCCCCGGCGACCGCCCGCCCGTGACGGACCGGCGCTCCCCTGCGGCCGCCCGTCGGGCGACGTGCGACAACGTTAGCGGTGCCGTCGCTACAGTGCGGCCATGGTGGCGACGGCAGCGGGTACGCGTACGGGTTCCGGGTCGGGCGCGGTCGTGGTGGTCGGGAGCATCAACATCGACCTCACGGCGGCGGCGTCGCCGCTGCCGCGTCCGGGCGAGACCCTCACGGGCAGCTCGTTCTCCACCGGGCTCGGCGGCAAGGGGGCGAACCAGGCCGTCGCCGCGGCCCGGGCCGGGGCCAGGACCACGATGGTGGGCGCCGTCGGGCGCGACACCTTCGGCACGCTGGCGCTCGACGCCCTGCTGGGCGACGGGGTCGACGTCGGCTGGGTGCAGGAGGTCGAGGGCGCGACGGGCGTCGCGCACATCCGGGTCGACTCCGCGACGGGCGAGAACACCATCGTCATCGTGCCCGAGGCGAACGGTTCGCTGACCGGGTCACGGGTCGAGGAGGCGTTGCGGGCGCTGGCCGCCACCTCCCCCGTCGTGCTGCTCCAGCTCGAGACCCCGCTCGAGGTCGCCCTGTCCACCGCGCGCACCTGTGCCGAGCTGGGCCTCCGGCTCGTCCTCGACCCGGCGCCGGCGGCCCCGCTGCCCGACGAGATCTGGGCCGGGGTCTGGCTGGCCTGCCCGAACGAGACCGAGGCCGAGCTCATCACCGGCATCAAGGTCACCGACGTCCGTTCCGCCGAGCGGGCCGCGGGCTGGTTCTCCGAGCGCGGCGTCCGTCAGGTCGTGGTCACGCGCGGCGGCCGGGGCACGGTCGTGGTCGGCCCGGGCGGGACGAGCGACATCCCGGCCTTCGGGGTCACCCCGGTGGACACCACCGCCGCCGGGGACTCGTTCGCCGGCGCGCTCGGCGCGGCGGTCGCGGCCGGCCTGCCCTGGCCGGTGGCCCTGCGGCGCGCCGCGGCGGCCGGAGCGCTGGCCACGACGAAGCCCGGAGCGAGCCCCAGCATCCCCACCGCGGCCGAGGTGGACGCCTACCTGCGCGGGCGCTGACCCGGCGAGCAGCCGCGGGCCGGGGTGGCCCGGAGCACGACAGCGCGTGTCAGCGGGGCTTGGAGTCCTGCGACACCGGAGCGCGCTTGCCCGGGTCGGCCTTCTTGGCCGCCGGGCGGTCGGCCGCCTTGACCGAGCCCCACAGGCGGTCGAACCACATCGCCTGCTTCCGGCCGGGCTCGTCGGCCGCAGCGGAGTCGAGCGTCAGCCCGCCGCCCAGCGGCTTGCCGTCGGCCCCGACCACCGTGTAGCCGGTCTCGCCGGGCACCAGCCAGCCCAGCCGCTCACGGGCCTGGGCGGAGACGTACGCGGGGTCGTCCCAGCGGGCGATCTGGCCCTGCAGGTCGGAGATCGTGGCCTGGCTGGTGGCGATCTCCGCCTTGGTCGAGGCGATCTCGTGGGCCTGGGAGAAGTAGATCCGCAACGAGGTCGCGTACGAGATGGTCAGCACCAGCACCACCACGACGAGCGCCAGGGCGCGGGCGGTCAGGTTGGCCCGGACCGCGCGCTGCAGGACCGCGGCCCCCGTGGCCGTGGCACCCCGGACGCGGGCGTCCGCGGAGCGCCGGGTGGACCCGGCGGAGCCGGCCCTCGTGGTGGAGCCCGTGGCCCTGCCCGTACGGCGCGGGGTCGACCCGGAGGCTGCGGCGGTCCGCGACGCCGGGGCGCGCGTCGACGACGAGCCCGTCGCGGAGGCCTTCGGGGCCGGCGCGGGAGCCTCGGCGCCCGTGTCGAGGGCCACCGTGGGCTCGTCGGCCCCGTCCGCGGGGACGACGCGGTCGCGCGACGACGGCCGCGGGCGCGACCTGCCCCGGCCGGGGCCTGCGCCCGGCCGGGCGGTCGGACGGGGTCCGGACGGCACCTGCGGTCTCGCCTACTTGGCCGTGAAGCGCGGGAAGGCGGAGGCGCCGGCGTAGCGCGCGGCGTCGTCGAGGTCCTCCTCGATGCGCAGCAGCTGGTTGTACTTGGCCACGCGGTCGGTGCGCGCGGGGGCGCCCGACTTGATCTGGCCGCAGTTGGTCGCCACGGCGAGGTCGGCGATCGTCGTGTCCTCGGTCTCGCCGGAGCGGTGGCTCATCATGCAGCGGAAGCCGTTGCGGTGGGCCAGGTCGACCGCGTCGAGGGTCTCGGTCAGCGAACCGATCTGGTTGACCTTGACCAGCAGCGCGGACGCCGCCTTCTCGCTGATGCCGCGCTGCAGGCGGGTCACGTTGGTGACGAAGAGGTCGTCGCCGACGACCTGGACCTGGTCGCCGATGCTGGCCACGAGCGCGCTCCAGCCGGCCCAGTCGTCCTCGGCCAGCGGGTCCTCGAGGGAGACGATCGGGAAGTCGCGGACCCACTGGGCGTAGATCTCGGTCATCTCGTCGGCCGACCTGGTGCCGCCCTCCCAGCGGTAGACGCCGTCGGAGAAGAACTCGCTGCTCGCGGCGTCCAGGGCCAGCGCGATGTCGCGGCCGAGCGTGAGCCCGGTGGCCTCGACGGCGGTGGAGATCAGCTCGAGCGCCGCGACGTTCGCCGGCAGGTTGGGCGCGAAGCCGCCCTCGTCGCCCAGGCCCGTCGACAGCCCCTGCTTCTTGAGCACCGACTTGAGCGAGTGGTAGACGCCGGCGCCCATCTCGAGCGCCTCCTTGAAGGTGGCCGCACCGATCGGCGCGATCATGAACTCCTGGATGTCCACGTCGGAGTCGGCGTGCGAGCCGCCGTTGACGATGTTCATCATCGGCACGGGCAGGACGTGCGCGTTCGGGCCGCCGACGTAGCGGTAGAGCGGCAGGTCGGCCGAGTTGGCCGCGGCGTGCGCGACGGCGAGCGAGACGCCCAGGATCGCGTTGGCGCCCAGCGAGCTCTTGTTCTCGGTCCCGTCGAGGTCGAGCATCGCCTGGTCGATCAGGCGCTGCTCGCTCGCCTCGAAGCCGATGAGCTCGGGACCGAGCTGGTCGACGACGCCGAGGACGGCCTTGGTCACACCCTTGCCGCCGTAGCGGGAGCCGCCGTCGCGCAGCTCCACCGCCTCGAACGCACCGGTGGAGGCGCCCGACGGCACAGCCGCCCGGCCCTCGGACGCGTCGTCGAGGATGACCTCGACCTCGACCGTCGGGTTGCCCCGGGAGTCGAGGATCTCGCGCGCCCCGATGAACTCGATACTCGCCACGAGCCCTGCCTTTCGCTTCTGCCCACGCGTCCGCGACGGGCCCGACCTGGTGTCGCCACCACCCTAACGGCGTGGGGTGGCGCGGGCCTGACGCCACCACGGCGCGTGCGCCAGCAGTCCTGGGCCACCGCGACCCGGCTCAGGGCGCCGTGGTCGTCCTCGCCGGTTAGGCCAGGCGTGGGGCCGGGCGTGGGGAGCGCGGGCGCGCGGCGTGCGGCCGTGGCCCGGTCCTGGTGCGAGGAGGTTCCCCCCGCCCGGCAGGGGCCGGTCAGGGCTGCTGGTCAGGGCTGCCGGTCAGGGCTCCCGGTCAGGGCTGCCGGCGTCACGCGGCCGGTCCCCCTCGGACGCGGAGGTGCGCCGGGCCGTACGGCGCCGGGCCTCGACCCGCGAGGCGACCCACCACCCCAGCACGGCCAACGCGAACGTCAGCAGGATCGCCCCGAGGGCGAAGGGCAGCAGCGGGACCTCCACGGTGACCTCCTCGCACCACGACCGGGCCGCGACCGGACCACGACCGAACCGCGACCGGACCACGACCGGCGCGACGGCGCGACGGCCTGAGGACGCTCGTCCCGATCGTCCCACCCGTCCTGGTCGCGGGCCGCGCGGCAGGGCCGGCGGTTCGCGTGCGGGCGTCCGGGTAACGGTGTCGCATGAGCGTCCAGCAGACCGACCCGTCCGGGGCCCGCCCCTTCGCCCTCGTCACCGGGGCCTCCCGGGGCATCGGCCTGGAGCTGGCCCGCCAGCTGGCCGGGCACGGGCACGACCTGCTGGTCACCGCGGAGGACTCCGCCGTCGAGGGCGTGGTCGGCGAGCTCGAGGCGCTCGGCGCGGAGGTGACGACCTTCGTGGCCGACCTGCGTACGGGCGACGGCGTCGAGGCGCTCTACGCCGCCACCGTGGCGCGCGGCCGCCCGCTCGCCGTCGCCGCGCTCAACGCCGGCGTCGGGCGCGGGGGCGCCTTCGTCGACAACAGCCTCGACGACGAGCTGGACGTCATCCGGCTCAACGTGCTCGGCACCGTGCACCTGGCCAAGCTCGTCCTCGACGACATGGTCCTGGCCAACGCGGGGCGCATCCTGGTCACCTCCTCGATCGCCTCGGAGATGCCCGGGCCGTTCCAGTCGACGTACAACGCGTCCAAGTCGTTCCTGCAGTCGTTCACCCAGGCGCTGCAGGCCGAGCTGGCCGAGACCGAGGTCACCCTGACCGCCCTCATGCCCGGTCCCACGGACACGTCCTTCTGGGAGCGGGCCGGCCTCGAGGACACGGCGCTCGGGCAGGGCCCGATGGACGACCCGGCCGAGGTCGCCCGCCAGGGGTTCGAGGCGCTGATGGCGGGCAAGGACAAGGTCGCGGCGTCCTCGCCGATGACCAAGGCGACCGCGCTGGCCGCGGCCGTCATCCCGGACAAGGTCAAGGCCCTGCTGCACCGTGCCGCTGTCCGGCCCCGCGACGAGGAATGAGGCCCGGCGCGTGACCGGGATCGCGTCCGGGTAAGGATCGGGGCATGGAATACCGCACTCTCGGGCGCAGCGGATGCGCCGTCTCCTCCCTGTGCCTCGGCACGATGACCTTCGGCAACGAGACCGACGAGGCCGGCTCGCACGAGCAGCTGGACACGTTCCTCGAGGCCGGGGGCACCCTGGTCGACACCGCGAACGTCTACACCCGAGGGGTCTCCGAGGAGATCATCGGGCGCTGGTTCGCCGACCGCCCGGCCGACGTGACCGACCGCGTCGTGCTCGCCACCAAGGGCCGCTTCCCGATGGGTGACGGCCCGAACGCCTCCGGGCTCTCGCGCCGCCAGCTCACCCGGGCGCTCGACGCCTCGCTCTCCCGGCTCGGGCTCGACCACGTCGACCTCTACCAGGTGCACGCCTTCGACGCGTGGACCCCGCTGGAGGAGACCCTCCGCACGCTCGACGGCTTCGTGCGCGACGGCAAGATCGGTTACTACGGCCTGTCGAACTTCACCGGCTGGCAGCTGACCAAGGCCGTGCACGTCGCCCGGGCGCTCGGCCTGAACGAGCCGGTCACCCTGCAGCCGCAGTACAGCCTGGTCGTGCGCGAGATCGAGTGGGAGATCGTGCCCGCCGCGCTCGACGCCGGGATGGGCCTGCTGCCGTGGAGCCCGCTGGGCGGCGGCTGGCTGTCGGGCAAGTACAAGCGCGACGAGCGTCCGACCGGCGACACCCGGCTCGGCGACGACCCGAACCGCGGCATGGAGGCGTACGACCGCCGCGGCACCGAGCGCACCTGGAACACGATCGACGCCGTGCAGAAGGTCGCCGAGGACCGCGGCATCTCGATGGCCGAGGTCGCCCTGTCCTGGGTCACCGACCGCCCGAGCGTCACCTCGACGATCCTCGGCGCCCGGACGACCGCGCAGCTCGAGACGAACCTCAAGGCCGCCGGCCTCCACCTCACCGAGGCCGAGACCGCCGCGCTGGACGAGGCGAGCGACCTGGGCGCCGCGGACTACCCGTACGGCGAGCTCGGGATCAACCAGCGCAACCGCGACCTGGACGCCTGACCTCCGGGGCTCGACCGAGCCCGCCGCGCGAGACGCCGACGCACGACGGCCCCCGGCACGAGCCGGCCGTCGGACGTCGGCGTCTCGTGCGTCCAAGGGGTGCGGGCGGCTCAGCGCCGGCCGCGGGTGCCCCAGGCAGCGGCGCCGGCCACCCCGACGACGCCGGCCCCCCGGGGTCGGCCCTCGACCGGCACTAGCGAGCGGGCGCCTCCGCGTCGCGCACCTGCTGCTCCAGGCGGCGCACGGCCGCGCGGGCGGACTGCTCGGCGTCGAGCCCGGACGCCTGCGCGCGGCGGACGAGCTGGACCAGGGCCTCCCCCAGCTCCTCCTCCCCGATCGGCTCGGGCTCGGCGGGTGCCGCCAGCGGCACCCGACGCGAACGGGCCCGCGAGAGGATCTTGGCCGCCCGGGCCAGGGCCGAGAGCCGCTCGGGGATCCCGTCGAGGGCGGAGGCGCGGTTCTTCTCCACCGCCTTGCGCTGCTCCCAGGTGGCGTGCAGGTCGGTGGGCACGTCCTCGGTCTCGAAGACGTGCGGGTGCCGGCGGACCAGCTTGTCGGCGACGCCGGCGGCCACGTCGTCGAGGTCGAAGGCGGCCGTCTCGGTCGCGAGCTCGCTGTGGAAGACGACCTGCAGCAGCAGGTCGCCCAGCTCCTCGCGGAGATCGGCGGTCGTGCCGTCCTCCACCGCCTCGACGACCTCGCAGGCCTCCTCGACGAGGTAGGGCACCAGCGACGCGTGCGTCTGCCCGGCGTCCCACGGGCAGTCGGCCCGCAGCCGGTGCATGACCGCGACCAGCCGGTCGACCTCGCTCACGCGGGGCGCCCGGTTCAGGGGGTGGGCGTCGGGCTCGGGCTGGCCGGGCGCGCCAGGGAGCCGGACCGGCCGCTGTCGACGAGCTTCTGCTGCTCGTCGAGCACGCCGTAGCGCGGGTTGAGCGTCACCTGCTGCTGCCCGACCTGCTCCAGGTAGGGCTCCGAGCCGACCTTCTGCGCGACGATCTGCTGGTCGGCGATGTCGTAGGCGACCTGCTTGGCCGCGGGGATGGGGAGCAGCGGCTCGAGGTTGGACCCCTTGAGCACCGCGTCGCGGTCGGCGTCGGTCACGGTGATGCCGTTCTTCTCGGCGATGCTCTCCGCGATCGCGCCGTGGACCATGGCGTTGAGCACCGCCTGGGGCGAGACCTGCTGGCCCTGCTCCACGGTCTGCTCCACCCCGGCGACCGCCTCGTCGAGCTGCGCCTGCGTGATGCGGGTGCCGTCGACGTACGCGGCGACGGACGGGTTGGCGTTCGCGCAGCCGGCCGTCGTGGCGAGGGCGACGAGCGAGAGCGCCGCCGCGGCCAGCGGGCGGCGGTGGCGGCGGTGCGGTGCAGCCGAGGAGCGCATGGAGCCTTCCGGGTCGTACGGGTCTGTCGTCCGGGGGTTCGCGACCCGGCTCGACGCCGGGCCCCCGCGATCCTAGCCCGCACGCCTCCCCGCGCCCCGCCACGCGGAAGCGCGGGTCCGGCTCGGAACCGGCTCAGGGGGTCAGCTGAGGAAGATGTCCCGGACGACACCCGCGCACCAGCGCAGCAGCTCGAGGTCGGTGATCGTCGGGCCGCCGATCGTGGCGGCCAGGGGACGCGGCACCAGGATGTGCTGGGCCGCGGTCTTCACCACGCTGCGCGGGTACAGCCGCTTGAGCCGCAGCTGCTTCGACTCCAGCAGGTCGGCCGGGCCGAAGCGGACGTAGCTCCCCTGCGACACGACCTCGGCGATGCCGCCCTCGCGGGCGAGCAGCCTGAACCGTGCGACCTCGAGCAGGTTCAGCGCCGGCTGCGGCGGCGTGCCGTAGCGGTCGTGGAGCTCGGCCTCGATCGCCTTGACGTCGGCCTCGCTGCGCACCTCCGCCAGCCGCTTGTACATCTCCAGGCGCAGCCGCTCCGACTCCACGTAGTCGGTCGGCAGGTGGGCGTCGATGGGCAGCTCGATCCGCATCTCCGGCTCGGGCTCGGAGTCGTCGCCGCGGTACTCCGCGACGGCCTCCCCGACCAGCCGGATGTAGAGGTCGAAGCCGACGTCGGCGATGTGGCCGGACTGCTCGCCGCCCAGCATGTTGCCCGCGCCGCGGATCTCGAGGTCCTTCATGGCCACGGCCATGCCCGCGCCGAGGTCGGTGTGCGCGGCGATCGTCGCCAGGCGGTCGTACGCCGTCTGGGTCAGCGGCTTCTCCGGGGGGTAGAAGAAGTAGGCGTAGCCGCGCTCGCGGCCACGGCCGACGCGGCCGCGGATCTGGTGGAGCTGCGACAGCCCGAGCTGGTCGGAGCGGTCGACGATCAGGGTGTTCGCCGTGTTGATGTCCAGGCCGGCCTCGACGATCGTCGTGCAGACCAGGACGTCGGCCCGGCGCTCCCAGAAGTCGACCATCACCTGCTCGAGGCGCTGCTCGCCCATCTGGCCGTGCGCGGTGACGACGCGCGCCTCGGGCACGAGCTCGTTGATCCGCGCGGCGGTCTTGTCGATGCTCTGCACGCGGTTGTGGACGAAGAAGACCTGGCCCTCGCGGCTCAGCTCGCGCCGGATCGCCGCGGTCACCTGTGCCTCGTCGTACGGCCCGGCGAAGGTGAGCACCGGGTGGCGCTCCTCCGGCGGGGTCGCGATGGTGCTCATCTCGCGGATGCCGGTGATCGCCATCTCGAGCGTCCGCGGGATCGGCGTGGCCGACATGGCGAGCACGTCGACGCTGGTCCGCAGGCGCTTGAGCTGCTCCTTGTGCTCGACGCCGAAGCGCTGCTCCTCGTCGATGATCACCAGCCCGAGGTCCTTGAACTTGATCTCGCCGCCGAGCAGGCGGTGGGTGCCGATGACGACGTCGACCTTGCCCTCGGCGACGCCCTCGATCGTCGCCTTGACCTCGGCGTTGGACTGGAAGCGGCTGATCGGGGCGACGTTGACGGGAAAGCCGGAGTAGCGGTCGGCGAAGGTCCCGTGGTGCTGCTGGACGAGCAGCGTGGTCGGCACGAGCACAGCGACCTGCTTGCCGTCCTGGACCGCCTTGAACGCGGCGCGCACCGCGATCTCGGTCTTGCCGTAGCCGACGTCGCCGCAGATGAGGCGGTCCATCGGGACGACCTGCTCCATGTCGCGTTTGGTCTCCTCGACCGCGGCGAGCTGGTCGGGCGTCTCGACGAAGCCGAAGGCGTCCTCGAGCTCGCGCTGCCAGGCGGTGTCGGCGCCGAAGGCGTGGCCCTGCGTCGCCTGGCGGGCCGCGTACAGCTTGATCAGCTCGCCGGCGATCTCGCGGACCGCCTTGCGCGCGCGGCTCTTGCGCTTGGCCCAGTCCCCGCCGCCCATCTTGTCCAGGGTCGGGTTCTCGCCGCCGACGTAGCGGGTGACCTGGTCGAGGGCGTCCATGGGCACGTAGAGCCGGTCGCCCGGCTGGCCCCGCTTGCTCGGCGCGTACTCGATGACGAGGTACTCGCGCACCGAGTCCTTGCCGACGGTTCGCTGGACCATCTCGACGTAGCGCCCGACGCCGTGCTGGGCGTGCACGACGGCGTCGCCGGTGCTGAGCTCCAGCGGGTCGATCGTCTGCTTGCGCCGGGCGGGCATCCTGCGGCTCGACTTGTCCGCCGCCTGGCGCTGCCCCGAGAGGTCGCGGGCGGTGAGCACGAGCAGGTCGAGGGAGGTGGCCACGAAGCCGTGGGACAGCTCGCCGCAGACGACCGTGGCGATGCCGCGTGCGGGTTCGTCGTCGAGCGTCTCGACCCGGCGTACGGGCAGGTCCGCGCCGGTCAGCACCTCGGCGAGGCGGTCGGAGATGCCCTTGCCCTCGGCCATGAGCAGCACCCGCCAGCCGTCGCGCAGCCGCGCGGTGACCTCCTGCAGCGCCGCGTCGGTGTCGCCGCGGTAGGCCTCGACGGGATGGCCGGCGACGGTCCGGCTGACGACGCCGGCCTCGCGGGCCACCGAGCTGAGGTCGACGACCTCGCCGTCCTCGGTGCGCAGCGGGGCGGCCGACTCGCCGGGCCCGGCGCTGAACGGCGAGAGCGTCCACCACGACAGCCCGCGGGCGAGGGCGGTCGAGCGGACCTCGGAGAGCGGCCGGTAGGACGACTCCCCCAGGTCGATCGGGGCCTGGCCGCCGCCCGCGGCGGCGGCCCAGGACGCGTGCAGGAACTCCTCGCTGGTCCGGACGAGGTCGATCGCGCGGCCGCGCACGAGCTCGGGGTCGCAGACCAGCACCTGGGTGCCGTCGGGCATGAGCTCGACGAGCAGCTCCATGCCGTCGACGAGCACGGGCGACAGCGCCTCCATGCCGTCGACCGCGTGGCCCTGCGCGATCTTGTCGAGCATCTCGATCAGCTCGGGGTGCTCCTGCGACAGCGCGAACGCCCGGGTGCGGACGTCGTCGGTGAGCAGCAGCTCGCGGCACGGGGAGGCCACGACCTCGCCGATGGTGACGTCGCTCGAGCGCTGGTCGGCGACGGTGAAGTAGCGGATCTCCTCGACCGTGTCACCGAAGAAGTCGACGCGGAGCGGGTGCTCCTCGGTCGGGGGGAAGACGTCGACGATGCCCCCGCGGACGGCGAACTCGCCGCGCCGCTCCACGAGGTCCACGCGGGTGTACGCCGCCCCGACCAGCGCCTCGGCCAGCTCGGTGGTGTCGAAGTCCTGGCCCGTGACCAGCCGGACGGGCGTCAGGTCGGCCAGGCCCTTGACCTGCGGCTGCAGGATGCTGCGGACCGGCGCGACCACGACGCGCGGCGGCGGCAGCTCGTCGCGCCCCGCGAGGCGGCGCAGCACCGACAGCCGGCGCCCGACGGTGTCGGAGCGGGGGCTGAGCCGCTCGTGCGGGAGCGTCTCCCAGGCCGGGTAGTAGGCGACGGCGTCGGTCCCGAGCAGCGACTGGCACGCCGCGGTCAGGTCCTCGGCCTCGCGGTAGGTCGAGGTGACCAGCAGCACGGGCCGGTCGGCGCCGCCCTCGTCGCGGGCGGCCGACAGCGCCGAGGCGATCAGCGGCCGCATGGCCGGCGGCGCCGTCAGGTCGAGGGCCGGGCGCGTGCGTGAACGCGCGTCACCGACGGTCTCGGCGACGGTGGGATCGGTGCAGAACAGGCGCACCAGGCCAGCCAGACTCACTGGTCAGACTGTACTGAGCGGGACCAAGCGGCGCGGTGCCCGGACCCGCACGTCGGCCCGGTCAGGAGTTGAACGCGCTCTGGGTGCGTTCGAGGCCCTGCTGCACGAGGGACTCGACCGCGTCGGCCGCGCGCTGCACCTCGATCTCGACGTCGGTGCGCGCGGAGGCGGGGAAGTTGCTGAGCAGGAAGTCGGCCGGGTCCTGGCGACCGGGCGGTCGACCCACGCCGACGCGGACGCGGTAGTAGTCGCCCGTGCTGATCGAGCGGCGGATCGACTTGAGGCCGTTGTGGCCGTTGTCGCCGCCGCCGAGCTTGACCCGCAGCTGCGTGAGGTCGATGTCGAGCTCGTCGTGCACGACCACCAGGGCCGAGGGCTCGATCTTGTAGTACGCGAGCAGCCCCGCGACCGGGCCGCCGGTCTCGTTCATGTACGTGCGCGACTTCGCGAGCACCAGCCGCTGCTGGTCGACCCCGGGCGGGCCGACGCGCACGTCGGCGGTCTCGGCGCGCATCCCCTTCGCCGCGGCGAAGCGGGCACCGCCACGGCGCGCCAGCTCGTCGGCGACCATGAAGCCGACGTTGTGGCGGTGACCGGCGTAGGTCGGGCCCGGGTTGCCGAGCCCGACCACCAGCCAGAGCATGGTGCTGCCTCGGGGTGCGTCAGGCGTTCGCGGAGCCCTCGGGGTCGCCCTCGGCGGACCCCGGCTGCTCCGGGGCGTCGCCCTCCGCCAGCGTGGGCGCGATGCCGAGGTCGTCGGAGGCCTCGGCCAGCTCGGCGTCGATCTGCGCGGTCGTCGGGGCCGCCGTCAGGTTCACGATCAGCGCCTCGGGGTCGAGCCCGGACAACGTCGAGCCCTCGGGGAGCTGGAGGTCGCCGGCGGTGATCTGGGTGCCGACTCCCAGACCCTCGATGGAGACGAAGACCTCGGTGGGGATGTGCGTCGCCTCGGCCTCGATCGACACCGTCGACGCGATCAGGTCGACGAGCGCCGCGGGAGCGGCGTCACCCTGCAGGACGACCGCGACGTCGACCGTGACCTTCTCGCCACGGCGGACGAGGACCAGGTCGACGTGCTCGATGGTCCGCTTGATCGGGTCGCGCTGCACCTGCTTGGGCAGGGCGAGCTGCGACGAGCCGTCGAGGGAGATGGAGAGGAGCGCGTTGGCGGTGCGCAGCGCCAGCAGGGTCTCGTGACCCGGCAGCGTGACGTGGACGGGATCGGTGCCGTGCCCGTACAGGACGGCGGGGATCTTGTCGGCACGACGGATCCGGCGGGCAGCACCCTTGCCGAACTCGGTGCGCGCCTCGGCGACGATCGTGACCTCGGGCACTAGGACCTACTCCTTGCGGTATGCGACGAACGGTGGGATGGAGCTCGGGTGTCGCCACCGACGTGGAGCAGCGTGCGACCGCAGCCGGCCCTCGGGAGGACCGGTGCCCTGTCGATCACGGTCAGCGACCCTCGCCGAGGCAACCGGGGAAGCCTAGCCGACGACGCGCGTACGCCCGAATCCGTCCGCCGGGTCCACCGACCCTCGCCCGCCCGCGGGTAGTCCCGCGGGTAGTGAGGTGGCTGACGACCTCGTCGTCCGCCCCGCGACGGCGGCGGCTGCGCGGACGCGGCGGACCGGCGTGCGCCTGGGGCCGCGCTCGACGCGACGACCGGTCGGAGGGCGCGGGCCAGCGCTCAGCTCTGGCCGTCGAAGAGGCTGGTCACCGAACCGTCCTCGAAGACCTCGCGGATCGCCCGGGCGACCAGCGGGGCGATGGAGAGGACGGTCAGCTTCTCCGAGCGGCGGTCGGCCGGGATCGGGAGGGTGTTGGTGACGATGACCTCCTCGAACGCGGAGGCGGAGAGCCGCTCCGTCGCCGGGCCGGAGAGCACGGGGTGCGTGGCGGCGGCGATGACCTTCTTGGCCCCCCGCGCGACGAGCGCCTCGGCGGCCTGGCAGATCGTGCCCGCGGTGTCGATCATGTCGTCGACGAGCAGGCAGACCCGGCCCTGGACCTCGCCCACGACCTCGTGCACGGCCACGGTGTTGGCGACGTCGGGGTCGCGGCGCTTGTGGATGATGGCCAGCGGCACGTTCAGCCGGTCGCTCCACATGTCGGCGAGGCGTACGCGGCCGGCGTCGGGGGAGACGACGGTCATCTCGGAGGTGTCGTAGCGGCTCGAGACGTAGTCGGCGAGCACCGGGAGCGACCAGAGGTGGTCGACGGGCCCGTCGAAGAAGCCCTGGATCTGCGCGGCGTGCAGGTCGACCGACATCAGCCGGTTGGCCCCGGCGACGCGGAAGAGGTCGGCGACGAGGCGGGCCGAGATCGGCTCGCGGCCGCGGTGCTTCTTGTCCTGGCGGGCGTACGGGTAGAAGGGCGCGACCACGGTGATCCGCTTGGCGGAGGCCCGCTTGAGCGCGTCGACCATGATCAGCTGCTCCATCAGCCACTCGTTGACCGGAGCGGCGTGGCTCTGCAGGACGAAGGCGTCGCTGCCGCGCACCGACTCCTCGAAGCGCACGTAGATCTCGGAGTTCGCGTAGCTGATGGCCCGCGTCGGGACGATGTCCACGTCGAGGATCTCGGCCACCGCGTCGGCCAGCTCGGGGTAGGCACGCCCCGAGAACAGCATCAGGTGCTTGACGTTCGGCCGCTTGATGCCGGTCACGACTCCCTCTCGGTGTCAGGTGCGGCGCCGGGCGGGCGCCCGACGACCTCTTGGTCGCTCAGGGGTGCGGGGACGACGTGCTGCTCGGGCTCGGGCAGCCCGACGGGCTCGTCGGTCCCCGGGCTGCCGGCGGTGGCCGTCGCGGCCTCCGCCGCCGCGGCGGTCTTGGTGCCCGCCCGCTTGCGGGCGACCCAGCCGGCGACGTTGCGCTGCCGCGCGCGGCTGACGGCGAGCTCGCCGACGCCGACGTCGCCGGTCACGGTTGACCCGGCCCCCACGTACGCGCCGTCGGCCACGGTCACCGGCGCGACCAGCGTGGAGTCGCTGCCGACGAAGCTGGCGCGCCCGACCCGGGTCTCGGACTTGGTGACGCCGTCGTAGTTGGCGAAGATCACGCCCGCGCCGATGTTCGCGTCCTCGCCGACCACGACGTCGCCGGCGTAGGTGAGGTGCGGGACCTTGGCGCGGTCGCCGATCCGCGCGTTCTTGGTCTCGACGAACGTCCCGATCTTGCCGCGCTCGCCGAGCACGGTGCCGGGCCGCAGGTACGCGTACGGGCCGACGCTCGCGCCCGCGCCGATGACCGAGAGCGAGCCGTGGGTGCGCACGACGCTCGCGCCCGCGCCGACCTCGACGTCGACCAGCGTCGTGTCGGGCCCGATCGTGGCGCCGGTGGCGACGGAGGTGGCGCCCTCGAGCGAGGTGCCGGGCAGCAGGGTGACGTCCTCGGCGAGGTCGACCGAGTCGTGCACCCACGTCGAGGCGGGATCGACGACCGTGACGCCGGCGCGCATCCAGCGCTCCAGCGAGCGGCGGTTGACCTCGGCGTTCATGCGGGCGAGCTGCACGCGGTCGTTGACGCCCTCGGTCTGCCACGCGTCGTCGGTGACGTGGGCGCCGACCGGGCGGCCCGCCTCGCGGGCGGAGCCGACGACGTCGGTGAGGTAGAGCTCGCCCTGGGCGTTGGTCGGGCGCAGCCGGGCCAGGCCCTCGCGCAACGTCTCGGCCTCGAAGACGTAGATGCCGGAGTTGATCTCGTCGATGCGGCGCTGCGCGTCGGTCGCGTCGCGGTGCTCGACGATCCCGACGACCGCGCCGTCGGCCCCGCGCACGACCCGGCCGTAGCCGGTGGGGTCGGCGACCCGCGCGGTCAGGACCGAGACCGCGGTGCCGGCGCCGCGATGGTCAGCGACGAGGGCGGCGAGGGTCTCGGCGGTCAGCATCGGCACGTCGCCGTAGGTCACCAGGACGTCGCCGCCGAGCTCGGGCAGCGCCGCGAGCGCGACCTGCACGGCGTGGCCGGTGCCGCGCTGCTCGGTCTGCACGACCGTGGTCACGTGGGGGGCGATCTCCTGCAGGTGCGCCTCCACCTGCTCGCGCAGGTGGCCGACGACCACGACGACGTGCTCGGGCTCCAGCGCGGTCGCCGCGTCGACGGCGTGGCTGAGCATCGAGCGCCCGCCGATCTCGTGCAGCAGCTTGGAGCGGGAGGACCGCATGCGCTTGCCCTCGCCCGCCGCCAGGATGACCACCGCGGACACCCGACCGCTCCGGGAGGCCGGGGTCGACGGGCCCGTCGGCGCCGCGATGCTCACACGCTCGTCCTGTCTGTCGATCCGTCCGACCGTCGGTCGTCTGCGTCAGCGCAGGGCGGGGCCGCGAGGCACCGCACTGCTCCCCGGGTAGGAGTCGAACCTACGTCGCTAGTCCTGATTCAAAGTCAGGCGGGCCCTGCCGGCAGACCAACCGGGGATCGCCTACTGCTGGAGCGCCCCGGTCGTCTGGAGACCGACCGGGACCGGCCGGGCCCAGCGTACGCAGGAGCGCGCCCCACGTCATTCCGAGCACCCGGCCGCGGACTCGGCGCCGCCGGTCGCCCCGCCCGACCGTCGGACCGTACGCGCCGTGTCCCACGCCTCCGAAGGAGTGCTCCATGGCGGGGTTCGTCGAGGGTTCGTCGAGGGTTCGTCGAGGGCCCGCCCGGCGCCGTACCCGTGCCTGACCCGCGCCCTCGGCCGCAGCTGCGCTCCCGGACGACGGGTCGGTTTACCACGTTAACGTGGTGAACCGACCGTGACCGAGGCAAATCTGCCCTGCTCACGGCCGGTTTACCACGTCAACGTGGTAAACCGACCGCGGCCGAGGCGTATCTGCCACGCTCAGCGGCGGGCGGGACTCGCCACGAACCGCGGAGAACCCAGCGCCGCCCGCCCCGCACCGGGCGGGCGCCTCCCGCCCAGGCGCCCGAGTCCCTAGCCTTGCCGCGTGAGCGACGTGCCGGACGAGGTCGACGACCTCGTCGCGGCCTGGGGCCGGGAGCGGCCGGACCTCGACACCTCCCCCATGCAGGTGCTCTCCCGGGTGGACCGGCTGGCGCGGCACGTGGACCGGGCCCGGGCGAGCGCGTTCAGCCGGCACGACCTCGAGGGCTGGGAGTTCGACGTGCTCGCGGTCCTGCGCCGCTCGGGCGAGCCCTACCGGGCCTCCCCCGGCGTCCTGGTGCGGGCGACCGGCGTCACCTCGGGCACCATGACGAACCGCGTCGACCGGCTCACCGCGCGCGGCCTGGTCCGGCGCGAGACCGACCCCGACGACCGGCGCTCGGTGCGCGTGGAGCTCACCGAGACGGGCCGCTCGACCGTGGACGGGGCGTTGGTCGACCTCCTCGCCGCCGAGCGCGAGCTCCTCGGGCCCCTCGACGACACGAGCCGGCGCGCCCTCGCCGACGCCCTGCGAAGGCTGCTCGGGGCGTACGCCGTCGAGGGTTCGGCCGGCGACGTCGCCTGACGCGACCAGGCGGCGCACCCGGCGCGACGGGCGCCGGAGTCAGCCGACGACGCGCGCGCCGACCACCGGACCGCTCGCCCGCAGCACCTTGCGGGCGACGCCCTCGGCGCTGAGCGCCACGCTGAGGTCGACGGCGTCCTCCTCGTCCTCGACGAGGAAGGCGCAGGTCGGCCCGGAGCCCGACACGACGGCGCCCACGGCCCCCAGCTCCACGCCGGTGTCGAGGACGCGGCGCAGCTGCGGGCGCAGGGTGAGCGCGGCCGGCTGCAGGTCGTTGACCAGGGCGGCGCCGAGCTCGTACGGGTCGCCGCCGCGCAGGGCGTTCATGAGGTCGGCCGGGACCTCGGGCGCCTCCGGCGACGGGTTCAGCTCGTCGAAGCGCCGGTAGACCGCCGGGGTCGACAGCCCCTGCTGCCCGAAGGCGAGCACCCAGTGGTAGCTGCCGCGGGCCAGCGCCGGCGCGACGTCCTCGCCGCGGCCGCCGCCGACGGCCGTGCCGCCGAGCAGCGAGAAGGGCACGTCGCTGCCGAGCTCGGCACCGAGGTGGCGCAGCACCTCGGGCGCCAGGTCGATGTCCCAGAGCGTCGCGCAGGCCAGGAGCGCGGCCGCGCCGTCCGCCGAACCACCCGCCAGCCCGCCGGCGACCGGGATGCTCTTGCGGATGGAGAGGCGTACGCCGAGGCGGTCGCGGCCGCCGTGCACCCGCGCGAGCAGCCGGGCGGCGCGGAGCGCGAGGTTGCTGTCGTCGAGGGGCACCTGGTCGACGCCCTCACCGCTCGCCTCGAGCTCGAACTCGTCGGGCTCGGCCCACTCGGCGTGGACGTCGTCGTAGAGCGAGACCGCGTGGTAGACCGTCGCGAGCGGGTGGTAGCCGTCCGGACGCGGGGCGCCGACCTTGAGGGCCAGGTTGATCTTGGCGGGCGCCCGGACGTGCACGCCGACCGGCGCGGGCGGCAGGGGCGAAGCCATTCCCGGGAGCCTACGCAGCCGCCGCGGACAGCCGTTGGGCGACCCGGGCGAAGGCCGCCACGTCGAGCACCTCGCCGCGCGCCTGCGGGTCGACCCCGGCGGCCACGAGGGCCTCCGACGCCGCCGCGGACGAGCCCGCGATGCCGGCCAGCGCGGAGCGCAGCATCTTGCGCCGCTGCCCGAAGGCCGCGTCCACCACGGCGAAGACCTGCTCGCGCGTCGCCTCCGTCGGCGGCGGTTCCCGGCGGCGCAGCGCCACGAGGCCGGAGTCGACGTTGGGCACCGGCCAGAAGACCGTGGGCGACACCGAACCGGCACGCCACGACTCGGCGTACCAGGCCGTCTTCACCGAGGGGACGCCGTAGACCTTGGAGCCGGGCGGTGCCGCGATGCGGTCGGCCACCTCGGCCTGCACCATCACCAGCCCGCGCTGCCACTCCGGGAAGGTCGCGAGCAGGTGCAGCAGCACCGGGACGGCGACGTTGTACGGCAGGTTGGCCACCACGGCGGTCGGCGTCGCCGGCAGCTCGGTGACCCGCAGGGCGTCCGCGGTGACCACGTCGAGGCGGTCGGCCCGCTCCGGCGCACGCTCGGCGACGGTGCGCGGGAGCTCCCCGGCCAGCAGCTCGTCGATCTCGACCGCGACCACGCGGTCGGCGACCTCGAGCAGGCCCAGGGTCAGCGAACCCAGCCCCGGCCCGACCTCGAGCACGACGTCGCCGGCACCCACGCCGGAGGCGGTGACGATGCGCCGGACGGTGTTGGCGTCGACGACGAAGTTCTGCCCGCGCTGCTTGGTGGGGCGCAGGTCCAGCCGCGCGGCGATCTCGCGGACCGACCGCGGGTCGAGCAGGCTCACCGCGCGGCCGGTCCGGCCGGGACGCTGCCCGGCGCCGAGGTGCGGATCAGGCGCAGGACCAGGCGCTGAGGCCCGAGGCCTTGCGGACGCGCTCGGCGACGGCGATCTGGGCCGCCTTGCTCTGCTGGTCCGGACGACCGGTGCCCCCGTACGCGCGCCAGGTCTGCAGGTTGAACTGCAGCCCGCCGTAGTAGCCGTTGCCGGTGTTGATCGACCAGTTGCCGCCGGACTCGCACGCAGCGATCTTGTCCCACAGCCCGACGTTCGCCGCGCCCGCGCTCGACGTCGAGACCGCCTTGGGCTTCGGCGCCTTCGTGCCGACGACGACGACGCGGGTGACCGGCTTGCGGTTCACGACGGTCTTGGTCGCCTTGCGGCTGACCTCCTTGCCGTCGTGGGAGACGACGCGGTAGGTCGTGGTCTTGGTGCCGGCCCGGCCGGCGGTCTTCGTCCGGGTCTTGCCGCGCTCGAGCTTGCTCGACCGCTCGGTGACCGTGCGGTACGCGACGTCGCCGTGCGTGGTCTTCGAGCTGACGTCGACCCGGACGAACGTGATCTTGGTGCCGTCCTCGAGCGTGGTCCCGACGGCCTTGCTGACCTCGTCGTCGGAGTCGGGGGTGACCCCGGCGGCCTTGAGCGCGTCGCCCACGGTGGCGCCGGTCGTGGTCAGCGTCTTCTTCTTGCCGCCGACCGTGACCGTCACCCGCTTGGGCGTGGCGAGCGCGACGGTGAGGCCCTCGCGCCCGATCGGGGTGCTGCGGCTCGTCGACAGGTCGGCGCCGGTGGCGTCGAGGCCGAGGGCGCTGATCGCGCTGCCCACGTCGGTGGCCGTGGTCCACAGCGTCTGCGGCACGCCGTCGACGTTCACGGTCACCTCGCGGCCGAAGCGCACCGAGACCTGGGTGCCGTCGTGCAGCTCGGTGGCCGGGGACGGGGCGACGACGTCGTGCGGGCCGACGGTGATCCGCTGCGCGCTCAGCAGGTCGCCCACGGTCTGGGCGCTGGTCGAGACCTGGCTGGTCTGCCCGTCGACGGCGAGGTTCACGTCGGACTGCAGACCGGCGTAGGCGAGGGATCCGCCGCCGACGGCGAGGACGGCCGCTCCGGCGATCACGGGGACGATGGCGCGCACTGTGCTCCTGGCAGGCCCGGGGAAGGGCCGGTCGAGGTCAAGCGGCCGCTCCGGCCGCAAAGGTCACGGAACCATAACGAGCACCCGGAGGGTCGTCCAAATCGTCACCGCACCGAGGCGGGGGCCGCCACCTCGCCGCGAGGAGCGCGCGACGCTCACCAACGACCGCGGTGCACGACCTCCGAGACCGGCTTCCGGGGCCTCCGCGCAGGCGACCCGCGACGGCCGCGGTCCCCCGCCGCGACCGGGTGGCCGAGGCTCACCACGCCCACCGCGAGCTGGTCGTGCGGCACCCCGAACGCGGCGCGCACCGCGTCGACCCGGTCGGGCGGCACGCCGAAGAAGCACGCCCCGAGGCCGAGGTCGACGGCGCGCAGCAGCATCGCCATCGCCGCCATGCCGGCGTCGACGAACCAGTACGGCGCCGACCAGCGCCCCTCGTCCCGATCGGTCCAGCCCTTGTCCGGCTCGGCGTACCGGTCGAGGTACGCCTCCCGGGCGGTCAGCACGAGGACGAGCACCGGCGCGGTGCGCAGGCCGTCGAGCCAGCGGTTCGACCCGCCCCCGGGTGACGTGGCCGACCAGAAGCGCCCGACGTCCGCGGCGTCGTCGAGGACCAGCAGCGACACCCCCTGCGTGAAGCCGGCCGACGGAGCCCGCAGCGCGGCGGCCACGACGGCGTCGACCGACGCGGTGGTCACCGGGGCGTCGGCGTCGTAGCGGCGCACCATCCGGCGCCGGGCCAGCGTCTCGGCGAGCTCCACGTCAGGCGCCCGGTCCGGGAGGGGCGTACGCCGGCCAGGTCCCGCCGAGCGCCACCTCGGCGTTCGCGTCGAGCGCGCGGCACAGCTCGGTGAGCGGCAGCCGGCGGACCTCGGCCATGGCGCGGACGGTGTGCGGGACGAGGTAGGACGCGTTCGGGCGCCCGCGCAGCGGCATCGGGGTGAGGAACGGCGCGTCGGTCTCCACCAGCACCCGGTCGAGCGGGGCGACGGCGAGGGCGCGACGCAGGTGGGCGTTGGCCTTGAACGTGACCGTCCCGGCGAAGGACAGGTGCGCGCCGCGGTCGAGGCAGGCCCGCGCGAACTCCTCGTCGCCGCTGAAGCAGTGCATGACCACCCGGTCGGGCACGCCCTCCGCGTCGAGCACGTCGAGCACGGCGTCGTGGGCGTCGCGGTCGTGGATCATCAGCGTCCGGTCGTACGCCTTGGCGATGGCGACGTGCGCCGCGAACGACTCGCGCTGGAGCGCCTGGCCCTCCGCGCCCGGCGTGCGGAAGAAGTCGAGGCCCGTCTCGCCCACGACCCGCACCTGCTCCGCGCCCGCCAGCGACTCGACCACCGCGAGCCCGTCGGCCAGCGCGTGCGGGGACCCGGCGCCGAGCCGGGCAGCGTCGTTCGGGTGCAGCGCGACCCCGGCGACGACCGAGGGGTGGGCCCGGGCGAAGTCGACGGCCCAGCGCGACTGCTCGACGTCGCAGCCGATCTGCGCGACGCGGGTGATGCCCACCGCGGCCGCGCGGGCCAGCGCCTCGTCCGCGTCGAGCCCCGAGAGCTCTGCGGTGATGTCGAGGTGGCAGTGCGTGTCGACCACCGGCCCGGGCAGCCCCTCGGGCGCCGGCGGCAGGTCGGTCCAGTCGGTCCGTGAGCTCACGGTGACGATCCTTCCTCAGCGCTGGGGCGGCGGACGTCCCCCGTCGTCAGGACGCCGGCGTGCGCTGCCGCGTCAGCTCGAGGGCGGCGGCGTACAGGGCGTTGCGGGGGACGCCGGAGCGTTCGGCGACCTCGGCGACGGCCGGCTTGAGCCGCGAGCCCCCGGCGACGAGCGTCGCCACCTCGGCGGCCGCGCCCTGGAGGTCGGCGACCGTCTCGGCGGCACCGGAGACGACGAGGGTGACCTCGCCGCGGACCTCCTCGGCCGCCCAGGCGGCGAGCTCCGACAGCGGCCCGCGCACCACCTGCTCGTAGGTCTTCGTCAGCTCCCGGCAGACCGCACCCGCGCGCGCCGGCCCGAAGGCCTCGACCATCGCGGCCAGCGTCTCCGCCGTGCGGTGCGGCGCCTCGAAGAAGACCATCGTCCGCGGCTCGCCGGCGAGCCGGGCGAGCTGGCGCGAGCGCTCCCCCGCCTTGCGCGACAGGAAGCCCTCGAAGCAGAACCGGTCGACCGGCAGCGCCGACAGCGCGAGCGCGGTGAGCACCGCCGAGGGGCCGGGCGCGCTGGTCACCCGGACGCCGGCCGCCACGGCCGCGGCGACGAGGCGGTAGCCGGGGTCGGACACCGACGGCATCCCGGCGTCGGTCGCCACGACCACGCGCGCCCCCTCGAGCAGCGCCGCGACGAGCTCCTCGGTGCGGGCGGCCTCGTTGCCCTCGAAGTACGACACCACCCGGGCCGAGGTCGTGACGCCCATCCGCTGCAGCAGGGCGCGCAGCCGCCGGGTGTCCTCGGCGGCGATCACGTCGGCGCCGGCGAGCTCGCTGCGCAGCCGGGGCGAGGCGTCCTCGGCGTGGCCGATCGGCGTCCCCGCGAGGACGAGCACGCCGGCCCCCGGTCCTGCGGCTCCCTCCGACGGCTCGTGCACCCGGTCAGGATGGCACCTCGTCACAGGTTCGCCTGGTTACTCTTCTCCGCGTGACGCGGCCGGTGCTCGAGCTCGGGCCGCCGCCTGCCGTGCACCTCGACGAGGACCGGGCGGCCCCGGCCCCGTCCGCGCCGCCCCCGACGCCGCTCACGCCCGTCGCCCGGCTCCGCGACCCGATGCCGACCGACCGCCTGCGCGGCTGGGTGGTCACGCTCGTCATCGCCGCGACCGCGTTCGCGCTGCGGCTGCCGGGGCTGGCGTACCCGAACAAGCTCGTCTTCGACGAGACGTACTACGCCAAGGACGCGTACTCGCTGCTGACGTCCGGCTACGAGCGCAACTGGCCCGAGAACGCGAACACCCTCGTCACCAGCGGCAACGTCGACGTGATGCAGCGCACGGCGGAGTTCGTCGTGCACCCGCCGGTCGGCAAGTGGCTGATCGCGTTCGGGGAGCACCTGTTCGGCATGAACTCGTTCGGCTGGCGCTTCGCGCCGCTGGTCTTCGGCGTGCTGCTGGTGCTCGTGACGACCCGGCTCGTCCGCCGGGTCTCCCGCTCGACGCTGGTCGGCGGGCTGGCGGGCCTGCTGCTGGCCGTCGACGGGCTGGCCTTCGTGATGTCGCGGACCGCGCTGCTCGACGTCTTCGTGGCCTTCTTCACCGTCGCCGCGGTGGCCTGCCTGGCGGCGGACCGGGACTGGTTCCGCGCCCGGCTCGCCGCCCACCTCGTACGCCTGGAGCAGCCCGACCTCGACCGGGCGTTCGGCCCCGCGCTGGCGCTCCGGCCGTGGCGCATCACCTCGGGCGTCTGCTGGGGCCTGGCGCTCGGGACCAAGTGGAACGCGCTCTACGTGCTCGCCGCCTTCGCGCTGCTCAGCGTCGCCTGGGACGTGGGCGCGCGCCGGCTGGCCGGGGCCGGACGCCGCGCGCACCTGTCCCTGCTGCGCGACGGCCTCCCGGCCTTCGTCTCCCTCGTCGTCGTCGCGACCGGCGTCTACGTCGCGACGTGGGCCGGGTGGTTCGCGACCTCCGGCGGCTACGGCCGCGACTGGGGCGCCAAGCACCCCGAGGCCGCGACGACGAAGCTCCTCGGCGAGAACCTCGCGTCGTGGTCGCACTACCAGCGCGACATCTGGAACTTCCACACCGGCGACTTCATCAACCACGCCCAGCACGCGTACCGGGCCGACCCCTGGGGCTGGCTCCTCGTCGCCCGCCCGATCGGCATCGACGCGGTCAACAACATCGCCCCCGGCACCGACGGCTGCACCGGCCCGGACAACTGCATCCGCGTCATCAGCGGCATCGGCACGCCGGTCCTGTGGTGGGTCGCGATCCCCTGCCTCGTCGTGGCCCTGCTGCTCTGGCTCGGGGGCCGGGACTGGCGGTTCGGGATCCCGGTCGTCGGCCTGGCCGCCGGCTGGCTGCCCTGGTTCCAGTACGACTCGCGCCCGCTGTTCTTCTTCTACGCGATCATGATCATCCCGTTCTCGGTGATGGCCGTCGCGCTCGTCGCGGGCCGCCTCCTGGGCGACGCCGCGTCAGGCGATCGCCGCCTGCTCGCCGGGATCGTCGTCGGCGTCTTCGTCGCCGTGGTGATCGCGAACTTCGCCTACCTCTACCCGATCCTCACCGACACCCTGCTGCCCTACCCGAGCTGGCTCACCCGGATGTGGTTCCGCAGCTGGATCTGACGACCCGACCGGCGCCGCACCCCCGGAGCGTCAGCCGGCGAGCTCGATGCCCTGGGAGCGGGCGGCGGCGAACTGCTCGCTGACCTCGCGGGCGATCTCGACCAGCTGCGGGGCGATGTGGGGGACGTCCTCGCTCCGGACCCGGCTGGAGGGACCGGAGATCGAGATCGCGGCGCGGAAGGGCAGGCCCTTCAGCGGCACGGAGACGCAGCGGACGCCGAGCTCCTGCTCGCCGTCGTCGAGGACGTAGCCGTCGCGGCGGCCACGCTCGAGGCGCTCGAGCATCGCGGGGACCGTGGTGATCGTGTGCTCGGTGCGCGCCGGCATCCCGGCGCGGCCGAGCATCGCCGCGACCTCGTCGTCGTCGAGCTCGGAGAGGATCGCCTTGCCGACGCCGGTGCAGTGCAGCATCACCACCCGCCCGACCTCGGTGAACATCCGCATCGACTGCGGCGACGGCACCTGGGCGACGTAGACGCAGGCGTCGCCCTCCAGCAGCGCCATGTTGGCGGTCTCCCCGAACAGGTCGACGAGCCGGGCGAGGTAGGGCGTGATCCACGGCCCCAGCCCGCGGCTGGCGCTCTGCCCGAGCCGGATCATCCGCAGCCCGAGGGCGTAGCGCTTGGAGCGGTCCTGGCGGGCGTAGCCCTGACTGGTCAGGAAGCGCAGCAGCCGGTGCACCGTCGGCATCGGCAGCGAGGTGGCCTCGGCCAGCTCCGAGAGCGTCAGCGGCCCGTCGGCGAGCTGCTCCAGCAGGCTGAAGGTGCGATCCAAGGACTGCACGCGCTCCGGGTTCCGCGCACCCGCTGATTCCGCCATGCGGAAACGGTACCCCCCCAGGCGTCAGCGTTGCGGCGTTGACGTCGGCGGGCTCCGTTGGTAGTTTTCGCTCAGCAGAACCTGACTTCCACAAGGCGGAACTATGACGCACTCGCTCCCGTACGCCGTGAACTGCTCGCTGCTCTTCGGCGAGACGCCCCTGCTCGAACGTCCCGCTGCGGCGGCGGCCGCCGGCTTCTCGGCGATCGAGTTCTGGTGGCCCTGGCCGGACCGGCCGGTGCCCGCCGACGCCGACGTCGACCGCTTCGTCGCCGCGGTCCGCGACGCCGGCGTCCGCCTCGTCGGTCTGAACTTCTTCGCCGGCGACCTGGCCGGGTCCGACGCGGGGATGGTGTCGGTGCCGGGCCGGGCCGACGACTTCCGCGCCAACGTCGACGTCGTCGTCGGCATCGCCGGGGAGCTCGGCGTCCCGGCCTTCAACGCCCTGTACGGCGTCCGCGTCGAGGGCGTGGACCCCCGCGAGCAGGACGAGCTCGCGACCCAGAACCTCGCCTACGCCGCAGGACGGGTCAAGACGGTCGGCGGCACGGTCCTCGTCGAGCCGGTCAGCGGGCCCAAGCCCTACCCGCTGCGGACCGCCGACGACGTGGTCGCCGTGCTGGACCGCGTCCGGGCCGAGGGCGTCGACAACGTCGCCCTCCTGTGCGACCTCTTCCACCTGGCCAACAACGGCGACGACCTCGACGCCGCCGTCGAGCGCCACGCCGACGTCGTCGGCCACGTGCAGGTCGCCGACCACCCGGGCCGCCACGAGCCGGGCACCGGCTCGCTCGACCTCGACCGCCACCTGTCCCGGCTCGAAGCCGCCGGCTACACCGGCCACGTCGCCCTCGAGTACGTGCCGTCCACCACGACGCTCGACAGCCTCGCCTGGCTGCCCGTCGACCGCCGCGGCTGAGCCCGCCCCGACCACCAGGAGCACCCGTGCCCGACCCCTCGCAGACACCCCGCCCGTCCTCCCGCACGATCGCCTTCGTCGGCCTCGGCATCATGGGCGGCCCGATGGCGGCCCACCTGGTCCGCGCCGGCCACACGGTGCTCGGCGTGAACCGCAGCCCCGAGCCCGTGCAGCGCCTCGTCGAGGCGGGCGGTGCGGACGGCGGCAGCGTCGCCGAGGCCGCCGCGCGGGCCGACGTCGTGGTCACGATGGTCCCCGACTCCCCCGACGTCGAGGCCGTCGCGCTCGGCGACGACGGGATCTACGCCCACGCCCGGCCCGGCACCGTCCACCTCGACATGTCGAGCATCCGCCCGGACGTGGCCGTCGCCCTGGCCCGGGCCGGCGCCGAGCACGGCGTCCGCGTCCTCGACGCCCCCGTCAGCGGCGGCGAGGCCGGCGCGCAGGAAGCCAAGCTGTCGATCATGGTCGGCGGCGACGAGGACACCTTCGCCGAGGTCAGGCCGCTGCTGGACGCCCTGGGCACCACCGTCGTCCTCGTGGGCCCGTCGGGCTCGGGCCAGACGGTCAAGGCGGCCAACCAGCTGATCGTGGCCGGGCACTACCAGCTGCTCGCCGAGGCGATCGTCTTCCTCCGCGCGTACGGCGTCGACACCGAGGCCGCGCTGCGGGTGCTGGGCGGCGGGCTCGCCGGGAGCACGGTCCTGCAGCGCAAGGGGGCGAGCATGCTCGCCGGCCGGTTCGCGCCCGGCTTCCGGGTCGACCTGCACCACAAGGACCTGGGCATCGTCACCGCCGCCGCCCGCGAGCGCGGCGTGGCCCTGCCCGTCGGGGCGCAGCTCGCCCAGCTCGTCGGGTCGCTGCGGGCCCAGGGGGACGGCGGGCTCGACCACTCCGCGCTGCTGCGCGGCGTCGAGCGGTTGTCGGGCGCACCCGTGTCCGGTGAGAGCACGGCCTCGGGCCGGGACAGGAGCCGGCAGTGACCACGATGCGCGCGATCGACGCCGCGGTGAAGATCCTGGAGCTGGAGGGGGCCACGCAGGCGTTCGGGCTCCCGGGCGCCGCGATCAACCCCTTCTACGACGCCGTCCGGCGCCACAACGAGGACCCGACGGCCACGCCGATCCACCATGTGCTCGCCCGACACGTCGAGGGCGCCTCGCACATGGCCGAGGGGTACACCCGGGCCCGCGCCGGCAACATCGGCGTCTGCGTCGGCACCTCCGGGCCGGCCGGCACCGACATGGTCACCGGCCTCTACTCGGCGAGCGCCGACTCGGTCCCGATCCTCTGCATCACCGGCCAGGCGCCCGTCGCCAAGCTGCACAAGGAGGACTTCCAGGCCGTCGACATCGCCAGCATCGCCAAGCCGGTCACCAAGATGGCCGTGACGGTCCTGGAGGCGGCGCAGGTCCCCGGGACCTTCCAGCAGGCCTTCCACCTGATGCGCTCCGGCCGGCCGGGGCCGGTGCTGATCGACCTGCCCTTCGACGTGCAGATGACCGAGATCGACTTCGACGCCGAGACCTACGCGCCGCTGCCGGTCTACAAGCCCGCCGCCACCCGCGCCCAGGTCGACCGCGCGCTCGACCTGCTGCTGGCCGGCGAGCGCCCGGTGATCATCGCGGGCGGAGGCGTGATCAACGCCGACGCGTCCGCGCTGCTGGTCGAGCTGGCCGAGACGCTGAACGTGCCGGTCGTGCCCACGCTGATGGGCTGGGGCGCCATCCCCGACGACCACCCGCTGATGGCCGGGATGGTCGGGCTGCAGACGTCGCACCGCTACGGCAACGCGACGTTCCTGGAGTCGGACACCGTGCTGGGGATCGGCAACCGCTGGGCCAACCGGCACACCGGCGGGCTCGACGTCTACCGCCGCGGGCGCACCTTCGTCCACGTCGACGTGGAGCCGACGCAGATCGGGCGGGTGTTCGCGCCGGACTACGGCATCGCCTCCGACGCGCGCGCGGCGCTGGAGCTCTTCGTCGCCGCCGCGCACGAGCGGGTCGAGCGCCTCCAGGTCGCCGACTACGGCGTCTGGGTCAAGGACTGCCAGCAGCGCAAGCAGACGATGCAGCGGCGCACCCACTTCGACGACGTGCCGGTCAAGCCGCAGCGCGTCTACGAGGAGATGAACCGCGCGTTCGGCCGCGACACCGTCTACGTCTCGACGATCGGGCTCTCCCAGATCGCCGGCGGGCAGTTCCTGCACGTCTACGCACCCCGCGGCTGGGTGAACGCGGGCCAGGCCGGCCCGCTCGGCTGGACGCTGCCCGCCGCGCTCGGGGTCGTCACCGCCCGGCCCGACGCCGAGGTCGTCGCCCTGTCCGGCGACTACGACTTCCAGTTCATGATCGAGGAGCTGGCCGTCGGGGCGCAGTTCCGGCTGCCCTACATCCACGTCCTCGTGAACAACGCCTACCTCGGCCTGATCCGGCAGAGCCAGCGCGCCTTCTCGATGGACTACGAGGTGCAGCTCGGCTTCGAGAACGTCAACTCCCCCGAGCCCTCGCAGCTCCGGGGGGCACAGGGGGGTCGTCCCCCCGTCGATGTGGGGGGCTACGGGGTCGACCACGTCAAGGTCGCCGAGGGCCTGGGCTGCAAGGCGATCCGCGTCGTCGACGCCGCCGACCTGCCCGACGCCTTCGACCGGGCCCGGGCGCTGATGGCCGAGCACCGGGTGCCGGTGGTGGTCGAGGTCATCCTCGAGCGCGTCACGAACATCGCCATGGGCGTCGACATCGACGCGATCAACGAGTTCGGCGAGCTGGCGCTGACGGGTGCCGACGCGCCCACCGCGATCAATCTGCTGGACTGACCGCGTGGAGCCGGTGCGGGTGGTCGTGGCCCCCGACAAGTTCAAGGGCTGCCTGTCCGCGCTCGAGGTCGCGCGGGCCGTCGCGGCCGGGCTGCTCGCCGGGCGCCCCGACGCCGACGTCGTCCTGCTCCCCGTCGCCGACGGCGGGGACGGCACCGTCGCCGCCGCGCTCGCCGCCGGGCACCGCGAGGTGGTCGTGACCGTCGAGGGACCGACCGGGCAACCGGTGCGGGCGCCGTACGCGGTCCGCGACGACCACGCGGTCGTCGAGCTGGCGGCGGCGTGCGGGCTCGACCTGCTGCCGGGCGGACGGCCGGACCCGCTGGGCGCGTCCACGTACGGGCTGGGTCAGGTCCTGCGTCACGCCGTCGCCCACGGGGCCCGGCACGTGGTGCTCGGGCTGGGCGGCAGCGCGTCGACCGACGGCGGCGCCGGGCTCGTCCAGGCCCTCGGCGCGCGCCTCCTCGACGACAGGGGCACCGAGCTCGGCCGCGGTGGGGGTTCGCTGGGCCGGCTGGCGGCGCTCGACCTCGGCGGCCTCGTCGCGCTGGACGGCGTCGAGGTCGTGGTGGCCAGCGACGTCGACCACCCCCTGCTCGGGCGGCGCGGCGCGGCGGCGGTGTTCGGGCCCCAGAAGGGCGCCGACCCCGCGCAGGTCGCGCTGCTCGACGCCGGCCTCGCCCGCTGGGCCGACGTCGTCGCCGCCACGACCGGGCGCGACCTGCGCGACGTCCACGGGGCCGGCGCCGCCGGCGGGACCGGCTTCGCCGCGCTCGCCCTGCTCGGGGCGACGCTCCGCCCCGGGATCGACCTGGTCCTCGACCTGGTGGGGTTCGCCGACGCCGCCCGCGGGGCGTCCCTGGTCGTGACGGGCGAGGGTTCGCTGGACGAGCAGTCGCTGGCCGGCAAGGCGCCCGTGGGCGTCGCCGCCGCGGCCTCGCGCGCCGGGGCCCGTACGGTCGCCGTCGCCGGCCGGAGCCTGCTCAGCCCCGGGGCCGCCGCGGCCGCCGGCCTCGCCGCGGTCTACCCCCTGTCCGAGCTCGAGCCCGACCCCGCGCGCAGCATCGCCGCGGCGGCCCCGCTGCTCGCGCGGGTGGGCACGCGGATCGCCCACGACTGGCTCACCACGACCACGACCAGGACCACGACCACGACCACGACCGACGATCCACGACTGACGAGCGACCGACGACTGACGGAGGAACGGTGACGGAGCAGGACCCAGGCAAGGGACCCACCGAGGTCGCGCAGGAGGCCTCGGCGCGTTCGGTGACCAAGCCGGAGCCGCAGGAGGCGGCCGCGGAGGCGGCGGACCCGCGCACGGTCGCCGAGCGCGTCAACGACCCCGAGCGCATCCGCGGGCTCATCGCCGCCTACCGGCGCGAGCACGACGTGCTCGACGGGCGCGCGGAGGGCACGCGGGCCGCGCGGGCGCAGGGTGCGCAGGACCTCGACGTGGTGTTCCGCGGCCGGCGCATCCTCACCACGGCCGGCGTCGTGGCCCGCGAGGTCGGGGTGCGCGACGGGACGATCGTCGCCATCGAGCCCCTCGGTGCGGGCCTGGTCGGGCGCGAGGTCGTCGAGCTCGCCGACGACGAGGTGCTGCTGCCCGGGCTGGTCGACACCCACGTGCACGTCAACGAGCCCGGCCGGACGAGCTGGGAGGGGTTCGCCTCGGCGACCCGCGCGGCTGCGGCGGGGGGCGTCACGACGCTGCTGGACATGCCGCTGAACTCGATCCCGGCGACGGTCAACGCGGCGGCGCTCGAGTACAAGCGGCTCTTCGCGGCCGGCGCAGGTCTTCGTCGACGTCGGCTTCTGGGGCGGCGCCGTGCCCGGCAACACCCCGCACCTGCGCGAGCTGCACGACGACGGCGTCTTCGGCTTCAAGTGCTTCCTGCTGCACTCCGGGGTGGACGAGTTCCCGCACCTGGAGGCCGACGAGCTCGAGGCCGACCTCGCGGTGCTCACGACCTTCGACTCGCTGATGATCGTGCACGCGGAGGACTCGCGGGCGATCGACCGGGCGCCGCACGCGAAAGGCGACGTCTACGCGTCGTTCCTCGCCTCGCGTCCCCGGGGCGCGGAGAACCTCGCCATCGCCGAGGTCATCGAGCGCACCCGCTGGACCGGGGCCCGGGCGCACCTGCTGCACCTCTCGTCCTCCGACGCGCTGCCCATGATCGCCACGGCCAAGCGCGACGGGGTCGACCTCACCGTGGAGACCTGCCCGCACTACCTCACGCTGCTCGCCGAGGAGGTGCCTGACGGTGCGACGGCCTTCAAGTGCTGCCCGCCGGTGCGCGAGGCGAGCAACCGCGAGGCGCTGTGGGCGGGCCTGGTCGACGGCACGATCGACTTCATCGTGTCCGACCACTCCCCCTCGACCCTCGACCTCAAGGACCTCGAGAACGGGGACTTCGGCGTCGCCTGGGGCGGGATCTCCTCGCTCCAGCTCGGCCTCTCGCTGATCTGGACCGAGGCCCGACGCCGGGGCATCGGCCTCGAGCGCGTCGTCGACTGGATGGCCACGCGCCCGGCCCGGCGCGTCGGCCTGCGTTCCAAGGGCACCCTCGCCCTGGGGTTCGACGCCGACCTGGCCGTCTTCGCCCCCGACGACGCCTTCGTCGTCGACGCCGGCCGCCTGCACCACAAGAACCCGATCACGCCCTACCAGGGCCGCGCCCTCTCCGGCCGCGTGCGCCGTACGTACCTCCGCGGCGAGGTCGTCGACCTCGCGGGGGCCGCCCGCGGCCAGCTCCTCCGCCGCGGCGAGGCCTGACGCCGCTCCACCCACCGGCCCTCCGCGTCGTCGACGTGGCCGGTCGGTTTACCACGTCAACGTGGTGAACCGACCGTGACGGAGGCAGATCTGCCGCGGTCACGGTCAGGAAACCCACTCGACGTGGTATTCCGACAGGGCCCGCCGACGGCAGGGACCTGGTCGTGGCGCGACGCGGCCCCCGGCTGCGGGCGCGACGCGCCCCCGGCCGGCCCCACGAGGGGCGGGCCGGGGGCGCGGGGCGTACGGGTCAGGCCTCGGCGAGGCCGCGGGTGCGGGCGGAGTAGATCGGGTTGGCGTCGGCGACGAGGTCGTCGAAGCGGTGCCCGGCGATGTTCGCGATCTCGATCAGGGCGAGGGCGTGCTCCTGGGTCGGGGAGTTGTCCAGGCGGTGCCGGCCGTGCTCGAGGATCTGGCTGAACGACGCCCGGTCGCGCACGGAGATGATCAGCGGGAAGCCGAAGCGGTCCTTGTACGCGTCGGCCAGCGCAGCCAGCTCGCCGTGCGCCTCGTCGTCGAGCCGGGTGAGGCCGAGGGCCGACTGGTCACCGAACGACCCCTCGCCGGCCTCGCCGGAGGCGACGACGTCCGAGCCGAGCTCGGGGTAGGCCGCGAACAGCTCGCGCTGCTCGTCCTTGCTCGCCACGAGCAGCGCGTCCTGGAAGGCGCGGCGCAGGTCGCGGGTGTCGGCGAACGGCCGCTCGTCGTACGCGCGCTCGACCACCCAGCGCGGTCCCTGGAACAGCAGGCCGAACGTGTCGACGAACTGCTCGCGGCTCATCTGGTTGACGTCGTTGAGCCCGATCAGGTTGCGGCCCGGCGCCCCGGCCACCGCCGCGCCGCGGCTGCGGCCGACGTGGTGGAACAGCAGGTTGAGCCCGATCGCGACGATGCTGCCCAGCGTGATGCCGGAGCCGAAGATGATCTGCGCCCAGGACGGCACGGCCTTGGCCACGTCCGGCTGCACGGTCACGTAGACGGCGAGGCCGATGGCGGTCGAGACGATGACGACGTTGCGGTGGTCGTGGAAGTCCACGCGGGACAGCGTCTGGATGCCCACGACGGCGACCGTCGCGAACATCGCCAGCGCGGCCCCGCCGAGCACCGGGTGCGGGATGCCCGCGACCAGCGCGCCGGCCTTGGGGATCAGCCCGAGGAGGATCATGATCACGCCGGCGGTGGCGACGACGTAGCGGCTCTTGACCCGGGTCAGGCGCACGAGGCCGACGTTCTCGGCGAAGCAGGTGTACGGGAACGAGTTGAAGACGCCGCCGAGAGTGGTGGCCAGGCCGTCGGCCCGCAGCGCACGAGCGATGTCCTCGCGCTTGATCCGCTTGTCGACGATCTCGCCGGTGGCGAAGACGTCGCCGGTGGTCTCGACGGCGGTGATCAGCATGACGACGACCATCGAGATGATCGCGGCGACCGAGAACCTGGGCCAGCCGAAGAAGAACGGCGTGGTGAGCCCGACCCAGCTCGACGAGGCCACGTTGTCGAACTGCGCGTCACCGAGGACCCAGGCCACGAGCGTGCCCACGACCAGGCCGACCAGCACGGCGACGGTGGCGAGGAAGCCGCGGAAGAAGCGCTGGATCGCCACGATCAGGGCGAGCGTGCCGAGCGCGTACGCGAGGTTCTTGGCGCTGGTCGGGTCCGACGTCGGGCCCGCGCCCCCGGTGGCGTCACCGGCGGCGACGGGCAGCAGCGCGATGCCGATGATCGTGATCACCGAGCCCGTGACGACGGGCGGGAAGAACCTGATCAGCCGGCTGAAGTACGGCGCCAGCAGGAAGGTGACGATGCCGGCGACGATCACCGCGCCGTAGATCACCAGCAGCCCCTGGGTGCCGCCGCCCGCCGCGAGCGCGATGGCGATCATCGGCGAGACCGCCGTGAACGTCACGCCCTGCAGCAGCGGCAGCCGGACGCCGACCTTCCAGAAGCCGACCGACTGGATGATCGAGGCGATGCCGCAGGTGAAGAGGTCGGCGTTGATCAGGTGGATCAGCTCGCGCTGGGAGAGCCCGATCGCGCTCGCGAGCAGGATCGGCACGACGACCGCCCCGGCGTAGAACGCGAGGACGTGCTGGAAGCCGTAGACGGCCAGCTTGGCCGGAGGCAGCACCTCGTCGACGGGGTGCCGGGCCCGGCCGGCGGGTCGCTCGGGACGAGCAGCTGTCGTGGCCATGGTGCCCCTTTCGCCGGGATCTCGCCTTCCGCTGCACGGAAGCGCCGGACCGACTGCCGGATGAGGCTAGGACCCCGTCCGACCCCCGTCAAGGACCGGACGGGCACGATCTCCGCTCCCCAGCATTCTCGCTGGGTGGAAACTACCTTCCGCCCAGCGGTAGCCGCGGGCGCAGGTTCCGGTTACGCTACGAGGGACGGCCCGACGTCGTTGCGCATGGATAACCGGCGTCGGACCAGCCAGAATCGACCCCAACCATGCGACGACGCCGCCGTCCCGAGCGGGCAGCAGCGTCGTCGCAGCACGGGACGGAGCTGGCTGACCATGGCGGTGCCCACGTACGACGCGCTCTCGGGCGCGACCTCCGACGAGCCCTCGGCCGGCCCCTCGGTGGTGGTGAACGGCCGCGAGCGCCTGCTCGGCGAGGTCGGCGGGCACGTGACCCTGCTCGACTGGCTGCGGGCAGAGGGGCTGACCGGCTCCAAGGAGGGCTGCGCCGAGGGTGAGTGCGGGGCCTGCGCGGTGATGGTGCTGCGGCCCGAGGAGCGCGCCGCCGGCGCTCCGGACGAGGCCCCCGCGAGCGCCTGGGTGTCGATCAACGCCTGCCTCGCCCCCGCCGCCGCCCTCGACGGCCAGGAGGTCCTCACGGCCGAGGGTCTCGGACGACCGGACGCCCTCCACCCCGTCCAGCGTGAGATGGCCGACCGCGGCGGCTCGCAGTGCGGCTACTGCACCCCCGGCTTCGTGTGCGCGATGGCCGCCGAGTTCTACCGCGCCGACCGGCGGCCCACCGCCACCGGGGAGGCGGAGCGCGACCGCCCTGTGGCCGACGCGACCGACGTGGCCGGCCGGAGCTACGGCTCCGCGGCGCACGACCCGAACGCCCCCGGCCAGGCGCCGGACCACGAGCACGGCCCGAACGGCTTCGACCTCCACGCCCTCAGCGGCAACCTGTGTCGCTGCACCGGCTACCGCCCGATCCGCGACGCCGCGTACGCGCTGGGCACGCCGGACGCCGGCGACGCGCTGCTGGCCCGGACCCGGAGCTCCGCACCGGCCGCCCGCACGACGCGGACGGCGAGCCGGCAGGGGACGTTCGTCCGCCCGGGTTCGCTGGCCGAGGCGCTGGACCTGCTGGCCCGGGAGCCGGACGCCAAGCTGCTGGCCGGCTCCACCGACTGGGGCGTCGAGCTGAACCTGCGCCACAGCCGTACGGGCCTCACCGTCGCGCTCGACCGGCTGCCGGAGCTGCGCACGCTGGCCGAGACCGACGAGGCGTTCGAGATCGGCGCCTCGCTCAGCCTCACCGAGGTCGAGCGCGGCCTGGACGGCAGGATCCCGCTGCTGGCCGAGCTGTTCCCGCAGTTCGCGTCGCGGCTGATCCGCAACGCGGCGACGTTCGGCGGCAACCTCGGCACCGCGAGCCCGATCGGCGACAGCATGCCGGTGCTGCTCGCGCTCGGCACGCGCGTGGTGCTGAGCTCGGCGCGCGGCAGGCGCACCGTCGCCCTGGCCGACTACTTCACCGGCTACCGCCGCTCGGTCCGTGAGCCCGACGAGCTGATCGAGACGGTGGTCGTGCCGAAGCCGCTCGCCCCGGTGGTCGCGTTCCACAAGATCGCCAAGCGCCGCTTCGACGACATCTCGAGCGTCTCGGTGGCCTTCGCCCTCACCCTCGACGGCGACCTCTCGACGGGCCCGGGGCAGGTGGGCGAGGCCCGCATCGGCCTCGGCGGCGTCGCGGCGACCCCGGTCCGCGCCCGCGCCACCGAGGACGCGCTCGTCGGCCGCCCCTTCACCGTCGAGGGCGTGGCCGAGGCGGCCGCGGCGCTCGGCAGCGAGGGCACCCCCCTCGACGACCACCGGGCCTCGGCCCGCTACCGCAGGGCGATGCTGCGGCAGAGCCTCCTCAAGCTCGTGTCCGAGCAGGCTCCGGCCGGCTCGCCAGACGTCACAGCAAGCCCCGAGAAGGACGGAGTGGACCGATGAGCACCCTCGCCGAACGTCCCGTCAACCCCAAGGTCGGCCTCGAGGTCTCCCACGAGAGCGCACCGCTGCACGTCACCGGCGCCGCCCTCTACACCGACGACCTCGCCGTGCGGATGAGCGGCGTCCTCACCGCCTGGCCGGTCCAGGCGCCGCACGCGCACGCGAAGATCACCCGGCTCGACGTCACGCCGGCGTACGCGGTCGCGGGCGTCGTGCACGTCCTGACGGCTGCCGACGTCCCCGGGGTGAACGACGCCGGGGTCAAGCACGACGAGCCGCTCTTCCCCGACGAGGTCATGTTCCACGGCCACGCCGTCGCCTACGTGCTCGGCGAGGACGAGGAGGCGGCCCGGCTCGGCGCCGAGGCCGTCGCGGTGGAGTACGAACCGCTCCCCTCGATCCTCACGCTGCACGAGGCGATCGAGGCCGGGAGCTTCCAGGGCCACCAGCGCACGCTGTCGCGCGGCGACGCCGAGGCCGGCCTGGCGGGAGCGGTGCACCGCTTCTCCGGCGAGTTCGAGCTCGGCGGCCAGGAGCACTTCTACCTCGAGACCCACGCCGCGCTGGCCCACGTCGACGAGGGCGGCCAGGTCTTCGTGCAGTCGAGCACGCAGCACCCGAGCGAGACGCAGGAGATCGTGGCGCACGTGCTCGGCCTGTCGAGCCACGCCGTGACCGTGCAGTGCCTGCGCATGGGCGGCGGGTTCGGCGGCAAGGAGATGCAGCCGCACGGCTTCGCCGCCGTCGCCGCGCTGGGCGCGGTCCTCACCGGTCGCCCGGTCCGCCTGCGCCTGAACCGCACCCAGGACCTGACCATGACGGGCAAGCGGCACCCCTTCCACGCGACGTGGGAGGTCGGCTTCGACGCCGACCACCGGCTCTGCGGGCTGCGGGCGACGCTCACCAGCGACGGCGGCTGGAGCCTCGACCTCTCCGAACCGGTCCTCGCACGGGCGCTGTGCCACATCGACAACGCCTACTGGGTCCCCGACATCGAGGTGCTCGGCCGCATCGCGAGGACGAACAAGACCTCGCAGACCGCGTTCCGCGGGTTCGGCGGCCCGCAGGGCATGATCGTGATCGAGGACATCCTCGGCCGCTGCGCGCCCCTGCTCGGCGTCAGCGCCGAGGAGCTCCGCCGCACGAACCTCTACCTGCCCGGCCAGGCCACCCCGTACGGCCAGCCGGTCCGGCACGCCGAGCGGCTGCGCGACATCTGGCAGATCCTGCTGGAGCGCTCCGACTTCGCCGCGCGGACGGCCGAGGTCGAGGCGTTCAACGCGGCCCACGAGCACCGCAAGCGCGGGCTGGCGGTGACGCCGGTGAAGTTCGGCATCTCCTTCAACCTGACCGCCTTCAACCAGGCCGGCGCGCTGGTGCACGTCTACAAGGACGGCTCGGTGCTGATCAACCACGGCGGCACCGAGATGGGCCAGGGCCTGCACACGAAGATGATCCAGGTCGCGGCGACCGCGCTGGGCGTCCCGCTGTCCTACGTCCGGCTCGCCCCGACGCGGACGGACAAGGTCCCGAACACCTCCGCCACGGCCGCCAGCTCGGGCGCGGACCTCAACGGCGGCGCGATCCGCAACGCCTGCGAGCAGATCCGCGAGCGGCTCGCCGACGTCGCGGCGCGGCAGCTGAACGTGCACCCCCACGACGTGCGCTTCGTCGACGGCGTCGTCACCGGCATCGGCTTCCACGACCGCGAGATCGCCTGGTCCGAGCTCACCCACGCCGCCTACCACCAGCGGGTGTCGCTGTGGGCGGCCGGCTTCTACCGCACCGAGGGCCTGCACTGGGACGCCGAGCGCATGCAGGGCGAGCCCTTCAAGTACTTCGCGTACGGCGCCTCGGTCAGCGAGGTCGAGGTCGACGGGTTCACGGGGGCCTACCGCACCCGGCGCGTCGACATCGTCCACGACGTCGGCGACAGCCTCTCGCCGCTCATCGACCTCGGGCAGATCGAGGGCGGGTTCGTGCAGGGCGCCGGCTGGCTGACGCTGGAGGAGCTGCGCTGGGACACGACCGACGGGCCGCACCGCGGCCGGCTCTCCACCCAGTCGGCGAGCACGTACAAGCTGCCGAGCTTCTCCGAGATGCCCGAGGACTTCCGCGTGCACCTCTTCGAGCGGGCGACCGAGTCGGGCGTCGTCTACGGCTCCAAGGCCGTGGGCGAGCCGCCGCTGATGCTCGCCTTCTCCGTCCGCGAGGCGCTCCGGCAGGCGGCGGCGGCGTTCGGCCCGGGCGGGGTCGAGGTCGACCTGGGCAGCCCGGCGACGCCGGAGGCCGTCTTCTGGGCGGTCGAGGCCGCGCGCTCCGGCCACGCCGAACCGGCCCTCGCCGCGTCCGCCGCCTCCGAGGCGTACGCGGCGGGCGAGCACTCCGGGGCGGTCGCGACCGAGCACGCCATCACCGAGTCGGCCGCGACCACCGGGTCGCCCGCGCTCGCGCAGGCGTGAGCGCGATGACCGACTGGCTGGGAGCGGTCCAGACGCTGCGGCGCGACGGCGCGGCGGGCGTGCTGGTCACCGTCACGGCCGTCCGCGGGCACGCCCCGCGCGACGCCGGCGCCAAGATGGTCGTCAGCGCGGCCCGCGCCTGGGGCAGCGTCGGTGGCGGCAACCTCGAGCAGACCGCGGTCGAACGGGCGCGCGAGCTGATCTCGTCGGGCGCGACGACGCCCGAGACGCTCCAGATGCGGCTCAACGACCGCGCCCGCACCGCGCACGGGCGCCAGTGCTGCGGCGGCGAGGTGAGCCTGCTCCTCGAACCCCTGCCCGTACGCCCCACCGTCGCGGTCTTCGGCGTCGGGCACGTCGGCTACGAGCTGGCCCGGATCCTCTCGCGGCTCGAGGTGTCGCTGCACCTGGTCGACTCGCGCGCCGCCGAGCTCGACCCGCTGCGGCTCGCCGACGTCACCGAGGGCGTCGCCGACGTGGCCGTGCACCGCAGGCTGGTCGGCGAGACCGTCCTCGAACGCCTCCCGCGCGGCGCGCACGTCCTCGTCATGACCCACGACCACGCCGAGGACTTCGCCCTGTGCGACGCGGCGCTGCGCCTGCTGGAGGAGCGCGGCGACCGGCTGGGCAGCGTCGGCCTCATCGGGTCGAGCGCCAAGTGGTCGCGGTTCCGGCTCAACCTCCGCGCCGAGGGCCACGACGACGCGGTCATCGACCGCATCACCTCACCCGTCGGCCTGCCCGACGTCACCGGCAAGGACCCCGCGGTGATCGCGGTGAGCGTGGCCGCGGCGCTCCTGCAGACGCTGTCGCGACCCCTGAGCCTGCCGGAGGGCGCAGGACGCACGCCGGACCAGGAGGTCGACGCATGACCCTCTTCCGCGCCCTGGTCGTCGACGTCGCCGCCGACCCCTTCCGCACCGACCCCGCGGCCGCCCTGCGGGCCGACGACGACGGCGGCCTGCTGGTCCGTGACGGCCGCGTCGTCGAGCGCGCCCCGTACGCCGACCTGCGCCGCCGGCACCCGGAGGAGGACACCGTCGACCTGCGCGACGGGGTGCTGCTGCCCGGGTTCGTCGACACCCACGTGCACTACCCGCAGGTCCGGGCGATCGGTGGGCTGGGGATGCCGCTGCTCGACTGGCTGCGCGACTGCGCGCTGCCCGAGGAGGCCCGGCTCGCCGACACCGCGTACGCGGCCGTGGTCGCCGAGGAGTTCCTCGACGGGCTGGTCGCGGCCGGGACGACGACCGCGCTGGTGTTCGGGTCGCACTTCGCCGAGGCGGTGGACAGCCTCTTCACCGCGGCCGAGCGGCGCGGGCTGCGCATCACCACCGGGCAGGTGGTGAGCGACCGCATCCTGCGCGACGAGCTGCTGACCACCCCCGAGACGGCGTTGTCCGAGGGCCGCAAGCTCATCGAGCGCTGGCACGGGGCGGGTGACCACGACGGACGGCTCCGCTACGCGGTCACCCCGCGCTTCTCGCTGTCGGCCTCCGAGCCGCTCCTCGACGTCTGCGCGGAGCTGCTCGGCTCGGCCGACGGGGTCTGGTGCACCTCGCACGTCAACGAGAACGGGGCCGAGGTCGAACAGGTCCGCTCGCTCTTCCCCGCGCGGCGCGACTACCTCGACACCTACGCCCACCACGGGCTGGTCGGTCCCCGCACGGTCCTCGCCCACAACGTGCACGCGACCGACCACGAGCTCGACGTGCTCGCCGACGGCCGCGCCTGGGTCGCGCACTGCCCGACGAGCAACGCGGCGCTCGGCAGCGGGCTCTTCCCGCTGCGCCGGCACCTCGAGCGCGGCGTCGGCGTCGCGCTCGGCAGCGACGTGGGCGCGGGCACCGGCTTCTCGCTGGTCAAGGAGGCCCTGCAGGCCTACTTCGTCCAGCAGCTCCTCGGGGCCGACGGCGTACCCCTCTCCCCCGTGCACCTGCTGCACCTCGCCACCCGGGCCGGCGCCGAGGCCCTCGGTCTCGCCGACCGGGTCGGCGACCTCGGGGTCGGGAAGGACTTCGACGCCGTCTGGCTCCGGCCCACGGCGGGCAGCACGCTCGCCGTCAACGTCGCCCACGCGAAGGACGCGAGCGACCTGCTCGCCCGGGTCTTCGCCCTCGCCACCCCGGCCGACGTGGCCGGCGTCTGGTCGGCCGGGCGCCGGCTCAGCGCGCAGCCCGCTCCGACGCCAGGTGGGGCCCGAGCGGCAGGTTGACGATCGCCCGGCTCAAGGCGTCGATGGGCTCGCGCGCGGCGAGCGGGTTGTCGACCAGGGCCATCTCGACGTCGGGCAGGGCGGGCAGGTCGAAGCGGCCGGACAGGATCCGCAGGTCGCCGGGCACCCGGCTCTGGGCCAGGACGCAGATGCCGATGCCGGCGCGGGCGGCGGCGAGGACGCCGTTGATCTCGCGGGTGTTGCAGGTGATCCGCCAGGTGCGGCGTACGGCGTCGAGCGCGTTGATCGCGGCCGAGCGGCTGAGGCTCGGGGCGTGGTAGGTGATCACGGGCACCGGCTGGTCGGGGTTCAGCTCGGTCCGCTCGGTGCCCACCCACACGAGGCGGTCGCGGCGCACCAGCGTGCCGCGGCCGAGGTCGGCCTCCTGGTTGATGAAGATCAGGTCGAGGTGGTTGGCCGCGAGCCGCCGGTAGAGCGTGCCGCTCTGGGTGACGGTCAGCTCCAGGTTGATCCGGGGGTAGAGCTCGCGGAACTGGCGCAGGATCGTCGGCAGCTCGCTCAGCGCCAGCTCGTCGGCCGCACCGAACCGCAACCGCCCGCTCATGGCCGAGCCGGTGAAGTACGCGACCGCCTCGTCGTTGGCGGCCAGGATCGTGCGGGCGAAGCCGGCCATGGCCTGGCCGTTGTCGGTGAGCGACACCGAGCGGGTGTCGCGGCGGACGAGCTGGCGCCTGGCCGCCTCCTCGAGGCGGCGGACGTGCTGGGACACGGTGGGCTGGCTGAGCCCGAGCTGCTCGGCCGCGCGGGTGAAGCTCAGCCCCGTCGCCACCGCCAGGAAGGTGCGCAGCTGCACCGGGTCGAACGTCTGCTGGGTCACCCTCGCGCCTCCCTCGGCTCACTCATTACCAAACACAATAGGAGATATCGCGTCCATTCTCCGGCACAATCCTCTGAAGCGTTTTAGTTTGGACGCGTCGGTTCACCGCTGAGCCGTGACCCCGTGAGCCCCCGCTCCACGCCGTTCCTTCTCGAATCTGGGTGAACCCTGTGTCCGCGGCTCCCGCCGAGCACGTCCTGACGTCCACCACGACGACGACCACCACGGCCGTCTGCACCGGCCACCGCACCGGCCGACGCACCCCACGACCTCCACGGCCCCGAGCGCGTACGCCGCTGGCCGCTGGCGCTCGCCGCCCTGGAGGTGCGCGACTACCGGCTGTTCCTGACCTCGCAGGTGGTCGCCACCACCGGGCTGTGGATGCAGCGCATCGCGCAGGACTGGCTTGTGCTGGAGCTGACGGGCAGCGTGACCGCCGTCGGCGTCGCCGTGGCCCTGCAGTTCCTGCCGATGCTGCTCTTCGGCCTCGTCGGCGGTGTGGTCGCCGACCGCTTCCCCAAGCGCCGGATCCTCCTGGTGACCCAGTCGAGCGCTGCGCTCGTCGCCGCGACCCTCGGCACGCTCGCCCTGACCGGGACCGTGCAGGCCTGGCACGTCTACGTCCTCGCCACCGTCCTCGGGATGGTGACCGTGGTCGACAACCCCACGCGCCAGGTTTTCGTCTCCGAGCTGGTCGGCACCGCCCACATCCGCAACGCCGTGAGCCTCAACTCCTCGGTCTTCCAGCTCGGCGCCCTGGTCGGCCCGGCCCTGTCCGGGCTCCTCATCCACGCCGTCGGGCAGGGCTGGTCGTTCCTGCTCAACGCCCTGTCCTGCCTGGTCGTCGTGGCCATGGTTCTGGTGATCCGGCCGCAGGCCGCGTTCGTGCCGCAGCGGCCCGCCCGCGGCTCGGGCGAGCTCCGGGCCGCGCTGCGCTACATCCGGCGCACCTCCGAGATCGCCTGGTCGATCGCCCTCGCCGCCACCATCGGCCTCTTCGGGCTGAACATGCCCGTGATCCTGGCCGCCTTCGCCGACCACGTCTTCACCGCCGGCGTCGGCGGCTACAGCGTCTTCAACTCCCTGACCGCCGCCGGAGCGCTCGCCGGCGCGGTCGTCTCCGCCCGCCGCCGGTCCGCCCCGCGGGTCCGGACGCTCACCGCGACCCTGGTCCTGCTCGGCACGGCGCTCGTGGTCGCCGCGCTCGCCCCGTCGGTCTGGGCGTTCGGGGTCGTGCTGGTCGCGGTCGGCTTCTGCACGCTGCAGTTCCTCACCGGAGCCAACTCGCTCGTGCAGACGACCGCGCCCCCCGCGCTCCGCGGCCGGGTCATGGGCGTCTACCTGCTCGTCCTGCTGGGTGGTCAGGCGCTCGGCGGCCCCGTCGTGGGCTGGCTGATCGACCACGTGGGTGCGCGTCCGAGCATGCTCGGCTGCGGCGCGCTCGTCGCGCTCGTCTCCGCCGGGGTGGGCCTGCTCATCGCCCGCCGCGCGCACCTGACGCTCGAGCTGGCGCTGCACGGCCGCTCGCGCCTGCCGCTGCACATCGTCCCCGCGCACCGCTGAACCAGCCCCGGTCTTCACGAGCGGTGCCCAGGGCGTGGGGACAGGACCTCAGCAGAAGCCGGCGATCCCCACCCAGGCCGCATCGGCCGTCGTGGAGCCCTCCCGCTGGAACGTCGCCTCGATGAGGCCGTACGGGCGGTCGGCGGCGTAGAAGACGACGCCGGGGTTGTCGAGCCCGAAGGGGGAGAGGTCCGACAGGAAGTGGTGCTTGTTCGGGCAGGAGAACTTGATCTCCTCGACCACGTCGTGCGCCTCGAGGACGGCGGCGGCCATGTCGTGGAGGTTCTGCTGCAGGGCACGGGAGTAGCCCTGGGTGAACGTCTCCATGATCGTGGTCTTGATGCTGTCGTAGGTCGCGTCGAAGTCCAGCCCGTCGAGCGCGTCGGCGCGGTAGCGCCAGCGCGTCGAGATGTCGGTCGCCAGGATGCGGTCCTCGGTCTCGGGCAGCGTCGTGTAGCGGTCGCGCGGGTAGCCGACGAACCCCGACTGCGTCGTCTTCATCACCGTCAGGCCGTAGAAGCCGGAGATCAACGCCGTGGATCCGCCGTCACGGACCAGCACGGCGGTCCGCGTCTCGGGCGAGCTGCGGTAGAAGGAGTGGTCATGGTCGGCGATGCGCGACCAGCCGAACTCCTCCGCGGCCCAGCGCCCCCCGCTCACCCAGTCGAACTCGGTCGTGAAGTGGTCGGCGAGCCTGACCAGGAACTCCTCCGGCGAGCCGATCGGCTCGCGCGCGAAGGCGAAGATCGTGTTCTTCTGCGTGTCCGTCGCGACGACGTGCGCGTTGTCGCCCTCGAGGAAGGCCGCGTCGAAGTCGCCGCGCAGCTGCGAGGTGACGTTCAGGTCGACGAGGTCGTGGCGGTCGGTGTCACGCGTGACGCGGACGACGCGGTTCTCGGCCTTGCCGTACTGGTTGGCGGTCAGCCTGATCTCGGTCATGACGGTTCCCTCCGTTGGGTCGTGCGGGGCTTGTCGTGCGGAGCTGTGCGGGCCGCGGCGGCGGTGGCGCCGCGCTCAGCTGCCGCGGTAGGTGGTGTAGGCGAACGGGCTGAGCAGCAGCGGCACGTGGTAGTGCCCCTGGCCTGCCTCGACGGTGAAGACGACGGGCACGTACGGGTGGAAGCACGCGACCCCCTGCGCGGCGAAGTGGTCGCCGGAGGCGAAGCGCACCTCGTACGTGCCGGGGTCGAGCACGGCGGGCCCCAGCTCCTTCACGCGGCCGTCGTCGTCGGTCACCGACTCCGCGAGCACGGTGCCCGCCGCGTCGGACAGGGTCACGGCGACACCGGCGGCCGGGCGTCCGGCGCTCGCGTCGAGCACGTGGGCGGTGACGTGGCTCATCGGTCCCTCCTCGGGGTGGTGGCGACCGCGCGGCTCACGGGTTGCCCGCCTGGCGCCGCCCGCGGGCGGTCGGGCCGTCCGGGTCCAGCATGGCCTCGTCGGCCTGCGAGATCGCGGCGGGCGCCGGTCCCTCGGCGAAGATCGGCGCCTCGACGTCGCCCGTGCGCCCGAGGACGTTGAAGACGACGTTCAGCACGACGGCGGTGAGCGCCGCGGAGGTGATGCCCGAGTCGAAGATCACCGTGAACCACGAGGGGAACTCGTCGTAGAAGGTCGGCACCGCGATCGGGATGAGGCCCATGCCGAGCGAGAAGGCGACGATCACGATGTTCGCGTTGCCGGAGAAGTCGACCCGGGACAACGTCCGGATGCCGCTCGCGGCCACCGTGCCGAACAGGGCCAGCCCGGCGCCCCCGAGCACCGGCAGCGGGACGAGCGCGACCAGCGCCCCGAGCACCGGGAAGAGGCCGAGGACGACGAGGATGGCACCGCTGACGGCGACGACGAAGCGGCTCTTGATGCCGGTGATGGCGACGAGGCCGACGTTCTGGGCGAAGGCGCTGAGCGAGAAGCCGTTGAACACGCTGGCCAGGGCGGTGGCGCCCATGTCGGCGCGCAGGCCGTTGGTCACCGTCCGCCGGTCGGCGGGCCGGCCCACGACCTGGCCGATGGCCAGGATGTCGGCGGTCGTCTCGGTCATGATCACCAGCATCACCACGAGCATGGAGATGGTCGCCCCCACGGCGAAGACCGGGGTCCCGAAGTGGAAGGGCGTCGGCAGCTGGAAGATCCCGGCGTCGCCGATGCGGGAGAGGTTCGTCAGCCCGAAGGGGATGGCCACGACGGTGCCCAGCACGAGGCCGAGCAGGATGGCGACGCGGCCGAAGAACGGCGGCGCCACGCGGTAGATCAGCACGATGATCACCACCGTCAGGGCGGCCACGAGCACGTTCACCGGGGCGCCGAAGGTCGGTGTGACGCCCGGGGTCCCGCCGCCGGCCCAGCGGATCGCGACCGGCAGCAGCGAGATGCCGATCACCGTGATCACCACCCCGGTGACGACCTCGGGGAAGAGGTGCAGCAGCTGGGTGAACACGGGCGCGATGAGGAACGCGATCACGCCGGCGAGCAGCAGCGCGCCGAAGATCGCCCGGAGGCCCTCCGTGCCGCCGCCCTGGGCCATGCCGACCGCGAGCATCGTCGAGACGGCGGCGAACGACGTGCCCTGCACGATCGGCTGCCGGGCCCCGATCTTCCACAGCCCGAGGGTCTGCAGCAGCGTCGCGACGCCGGACATGAACAGCCCGGCCGACACCAGGAACGTCGTCTGGGCCGGCGTGAGCCCGAGCGCGGTGCCGACGATCAGCGGCACCGCGACGACGCCGGCGTACATGCTCAGCACGTGCTGCAGGCCGTAGAGGACCATCTGCGGGACGGGCAGGACCTCGTCGACGGGGTGGGTGGTCCGGGCGGACTCGGTCATGCTCGTCATCGTGCTGACCTCTCGTGACGGGGACGTGTCGGTCGGGTCGCGGTCGGGGTCGCGACCTCGCTGGGGGCGTCGACTCAGGCGACGGGGCGCGTGAGGCGCGCGTGCCGGTTGACGTCCTTGTAGAGCAGGTAGCGGAACCGCCCGGGCCCGCCGGCGTAGCAGGCCTGCGGGCAGAAGGCGCGCAGCCACATGAAGTCGCCGGCCTCCACCTCGACCCAGTCGGTGTTGAGCCGGTAGACGGCCTTGCCCTCGAGGACGTAGAGGCCGTGCTCCATCACGTGGGTCTCGGCGAAGGGGATCACCGCGCCGGGCTCGAAGGTGACGACGTTGACGTGCATGTCGTGGCGCACGTCGGCCGGGTCGACGAAGCGCGTGGTGACCCAGCGCCCGTCGGTGCCGGGCATCGGCGTCGGCACCGCCTCGCGGTCGCTGGTGACGAAGGCCTCGGGCGCGGCCAGGCCCTCGACCGCCTCGTACGCCTTGCGGATCCAGTGGAAGACCAGGTTCTCGGAACCGTCGTTGCGCAGCGTCCAGCGCTCGCCCGCCGGGAGGTACGCGTAGCCGCCCGCCTCGAGGTGGTGCTCGGCCCGGTCCTCCGCGGAGCCGATCGTGAGGCGACCCGCGCCGCCCACGACGAAGAGCACGGCCTCGGCGCCCGCGTCCTGCTCCGGGGTGTCGCTGCCGCCGCCGGGTGCGACCTCGACGAGGTACTGCGAGAAGGTCTCGGCGAAGCCGGAGAGCGGCCGGGCCAGCACCCAGAGCCGGGTGTCGTCCCAGAAGGGCAGGTAGCTCGTGACGATGTCGCGCTGCACGCCGCGCGGGATCACCGCGTACGCCTCGGTGAACGTGGAGCGGTCGGTGATCAGCGCGGTCTGCGGCGGGTGCCCGGCCGGCGGGACGTGGTAGCCGGTGAAGGGCAGCGGGCCGCCGGCGGGCCGGAGCTCGGCCGGGTCGGCGCTGGTCGTCGCGTCGGTGGTGGGGGGCGTGGTCACGGGTGCGGCTCCTCGGCTGATGGGGTGACCGGGGCGCGGAGGCCCTCGGTGTCGGACTTGGGCTGCGCGAGCCGGGCGAGCGTGGCGCGGTCGAGGCCCGTCGCGTCGCGCAGGGTCTCCTCCCCCACCGCACCGCAGGAGACGCCGCGGTCGACGAAGCGCGCGAGCGCGCGGGCCGTCGCCGGCTCGTCGAGGACGCCCCCCTCGTCGCGACGCAGGTAGGCGCGCAGCCGTCCCGCGGCGCGCTCGAAGCCGCCGGCGAAGAAGGCGAACGTCGCCAGGTAGCGCGTCGGCAGCTGACCGGGGTGCAGGTCCCAGCCCTGGTAGTAGGCGCGCTCCAGGCTGCGCCGCACGAGGTCGTGGTGGAGGCGCCAGGCGTGGCGGACCCGGTCGGCGTCGCCGACGGGCAGGACGTTCGTCGAGCCGTCGGAGAGCTGCACGCCGGTCTCCGCCGCGGCGGTCTGCATGACCAGCTTGGCGTGGTCCGCGGCCGGGTGGGCCATGGACTGCTGCTCGGCCGCCACCTCGAGCGAGGCGCTGTAGTCGTACGTGCCGTAGTGCAGCCCGCTCACCCGGCCGGCGCCGGCGTGGAGGGCGGCGGCGACCTCGTTCCGGCCGTCGGCGCCGAGGATCAGCGGCGGCGTCTCGACCTGCACCTCGAAGCCGAGCCGGCCCTCGGGCAGGCCGGCCGCGTGCTCGAGGGCCGCGCACGCGGCGACCATGACCTCGACCTGGCTCGCGGTGCTGACCTTGGGCAGGGTCAGGCGGAGGCCGTCGGGCAGCCCGCCGTGCTCCAGCAGGGTGCCGAGGAACAGGTCGAGCGTCCGCAGCCCGCGGCGCCGGGTCGGCGCCTCGAAGCACTTGAACCGGAGGCCCACGAACGCGGGCGCGCGCCCCTCGCGCACCGCGGTCGCGAGCGCGGTCGCGGCCCGGACGACGTCGGCGTCCTCCTGCGCGTCCGAGGGCCGGCCGTAGCCGTCCTCGAAGTCGATCCGGAGGTCCTCGACGGGTTCGCTGCCCAGCTTGGCCACGACGCGCGGCGCCACCGCGGCGGCGACCGCGTCGTCCAGCCCGACGAGCGCGCACAGGGCGTCCACCCCGCCGTGCCGCTCCAGCAGCGCCGAGGCCTCGCTCCCCCAGCGCTGCGTCAGGTCGGGCGTGTAGCGGTGGCCGGGGACGTACACGGTGTGCACCGGCTGGCGCAGGCCGCGCCCGCCCGGGTAGGCCCGGGCCAGGTGGGCGTCGGTCGCGGCCAGCCGCGCGTCGGCCTCGTCGAGGAAGGCGGCGTCCAGCAGCGCCGCGCCCCGACCCGCGTGCGTCACGCCACCCGCTCGTACGCCGGCAGCGTCAGGAAGTCGACGAAGTCCTCCGACAGGCAGAGCCGGGAGACCAGCTCGTGCGCGGGGCGGTAGTGGGCCTCGAAGGCCTCCTCCCCGACCTGGCCGCGCAGCCGCTCGGACTCCTCGTCGAGCACGCGGGACACGAGCTCGCGGGTCACCGGCTCGCCGGTGTCGCTGAGCACCGTCGCGTTGCGGATCAGCTGCCACACCTGCGCGCGGCTGATCTCCGCGGTCGCGGCGTCCTCCATGAGGTTGTGGATGGCCACCGCGCCGTTGCCCGACAGCCAGACCGCGGTGTAGGCGAGCGCGACGTAGAGGTTGGTGCGGAGGCCCGTGAGCGTGTTCGACCCCGAGGCCGAGCGCACGTCCAGCAGCTGCTCGGCGCTCACCTCGACGTCGTCGCGGCGGCGGTCGACCTGGTTGGGCCTGTCGCCGAGCTTGGCGTCGAAGACCTCCCGGCAGACCGGCACCAGGTCGGGGTGGGCCACCCAGGAGCCGTCGAACCCGTCGTTCGCCTCGCGCTCCTTGTCGGCCCGCACCTTGGCGAAGGCCGCGGCGTTCACCTCGGGGTCCTTGCGGCTGGGGATGACCGCGGCCATCCCGCCCATGGCGAAGGCGCCGCGGGCGTGGCAGGTCTTGACCAGCAGCTCGGTGTAGGCCCGCATGAAGGGTGCCGTCATGGTGATGTCGGAGCGGTCGACGAGCACGAAGTCCGGGCCGGCGTCGCGGAAGTACTTGATGATGCTGAAGAGGTAGTCCCAGCGGCCGGCGTTCAGGCCGGAGGCGTGGTCGCGGAGCTCGTAGAGCAGCTCCTCCATCTCGAACGCGGCGGGGATCGTCTCGATGAGCATCGTCGCGCGGATCGTCCCGTGCGGGATGCCGAGCTCGGCCGAGGCGAAGGTGAAGACGTCGTTCCACAGCCGCGCCTCCAGGTGCGACTCCATCTTGGGCAGGTAGTAGTACGGCCCGTGCCCGTTGTCCAGGAGCTGCTGGGCCAGGTGGAAGAAGTGCAGCCCGAAGTCGACCAGGGCACCGACGCCGCGGCGCCCGTCGAGCAGGACGTGTGCCTCGTCGAGGTGCCAGCCGCGCGGGCGCATGACCACGACGGCCAGCGGGGCGTCGGTCCGCAGCGCGTACTCCCGGCCGTTCTCGGCGGTGAAGGAGAGGGTGCCGCGGGCCGCGTCGCGCAGGTTGAGCACGGAGTCGACGACGTTGTGCCAGGTCGGGCTGCTGGCGTCCTCCATGTCGGCCAGCCAGACCTTGGCGCCGGAGTTGAGGGCGTTGATCGCCATCTTGGCCGGGGTCGCCGGACCCGTCATCTCCACGCGACGGTCCTGCAGCGCCGGCGGGGCCGGGGCGACCTGCCACGCCGACTCCCGCACCTCGCGGGTGTCGGGCAGGAAGTCGAGCCGGCCGGTGCGGGCCGCCTCCTCGCGCCGCGCGCGACGCGCCTCCAGCAGCTCGTCGCGGCGGTCGGCGAAGCGCACGTGCAGCGCCTCGACGAAGGCCAGGGCCTCGGGGGTGAGGATCTCCCCCGCGCGGTCGACGGGGGTCGGGTCGCTGAGCTCGAGCGTCATGGGGGTCCTTCTCGTACGGGTCGGGCCGGATCAGGCGGACGTGGCGACGCTACCGACGGCCTCGGCCACGGCAGGGGCGACCCGGGCGTCGAACACGCTCGGGACGATGTAGCTGGCGTTCAGCTCCGCGTCGCCCACGCAGGCGGCGATCGCCTCCGCGGCCGCGACCAGCATCGGCGTGGTGATGTCCTTGGCGCCGGCGTCGAGCAGCCCGCGGAACAGCCCGGGGAAGGCGAGGACGTTGTTGATCTGGTTGGGGAAGTCGCTGCGCCCGGTCGCGACGACGCTCGCGTGCTTGGCGGCCTCGATCGGGTGGATCTCGGGGTCCGGGTTGGCCAGGGCCAGCACGATCGCGTCGGACGCCATCGTCGCGACGTCGTCGGCGGTGACGATGTCCGGCGCGGACACGCCGATGAACACGTCGGCGCCGGCCAGCGCCCCACCGAGCGTGCCGGAGACGCCGTCGGGGTTGGTGTGGTCGGCGATCCACTGGCGGTGCGGGTCGGTGTAGGTCCGCTGCCGGTCGACCACGCCGCGGCTGTCGCAGGCGACGATGGAGCCGGCGCCCTGCGCCATCAGCAGCTGGATGATCGCGTGCCCGGCCGCACCCGCGCCGCTGACGACGATCCGGACGTCGGCCATCGTCTTGTCCACCACCCGCAGCGCGTTGATCAGCGCGGCGAGCACGACGATCGCCGTGCCGTGCTGGTCGTCGTGGAAGACGGGGATGTCGAGCTCGGCGCGCAGCCGGCGCTCGATCTCGAAGCAGCGCGGCGCCGCGATGTCCTCGAGGTTGACCCCGCCGTACACGGGCGCGAGCGCCTTGACGATGGAGATGATCTCCTCGGTGTCGGTCGTGTCGAGGCACACGGGCCAGGCGTCGACGTCGGCGAAGCGCTTGAACAGCGCCGCCTTGCCCTCCATCACCGGCAGCGCCGCGGCCGGGCCGATGTCCCCGAGGCCGAGCACCGCGGTGCCGTCGGTGACGACCGCGACGGTGTTGCGCTTGATCGTCAGGCGGCGGGCGTCCTCGGGGTTCCTCGCGATCGCGAGACAGACACGGGCGACGCCCGGCGTGTAGGCGCGGGACAGGTCGTCGCGGGTGCGCAGCTCGACCTTGGGCTCGACGGAGAGCTTGCCGCCCAGGTGCATGAGGAAGGTCCGGTCGCTCACCTTGCGGACCTCGACACCCGCGAGGGCGTCCACCGCCTCGGACACGCGGGCGGCGTGCGCCTCGTCGGAGGTGTTGCAGGTGATGTCGACGACGACGTGGCCGTGGGTGGACTCGATGATGTCGAGCGCGGTGATCTCCGCGCCGGCCGAGCCGACGGCCGCGGCCAGGTCGGAAGTGGCTCCGAAGCCGGCCGGCGCGGCCACCCGCATGGTGATGGCGTGGCCGGGGCTGGGCTGGGGCACGGGGACTCCTCGTCGTCGACTTCCGTTGGGTGGACTCTAGGTTCTGCTGAGTGGAAGGGCAAGTCCGCCCCGCGCAGCGCGGAGGCCGCCCTGCCCGAGCCGGGCCGGGCGGGGTCCGTCGCCCGGGCGGTCCGGCCGGGCGGCCGTGCAGAACCGGAGCAGGACCGTCACGCGGCCGACATGAAAGAACCTCAGGATGGTCTTGACAGACCTCGCCGTCGAGGACAATCTTTTGTTCAGCGGAACTTGAGTTCCACCCAGCGGAAGCAGAGGAGCCTCCATGAGCCAGCCGTCCCGCGACCCGGGCCTGACCGAGTTGGCCGAGGACATCGGCCCCGACCGCCACCACGAGCACGCGGCGGAGCACGGCGCCGGTGACGGGCTGGTCAAGCCCGGGTACGACGACCGCCTCGCCAACACCGACCTCGCGCCGCTGAAGAAGCAGACCTGGACGTCGTACAACATCTTCGCGTTCTGGATGTCCGACGTGCACAGCGTCGGCGGCTACGTCACCGCGGGCGCGCTCTTCAGCCTGGGCATCGCCTCGTGGCAGGTGCTGGTCTCGCTGGTGATCGGCATCGCGATCGTCATGGTCTTCTGCAACCTCGTCGCCAAGCCCAGCCAGGTCACCGGCGTCCCCTACCCCGTGATCAACCGGGCCGTGTTCGGGGTCCGCGGGGCCAACCTGCCGGCGATCATCCGCGGCTGCATCGCGATCGCCTGGTACGGCGTGCAGACCTACCTCGCCTCGACCTCGCTGATGATCATCTTCCTCAAGTTCCTGCCGGGCTCCGCGGCGCTGAACGAGACCACGTTCCTCGGCCTCTCACCGCTGGGCTACGTCTGCTACGCGGTCCTCTGGATCGCCCAGGCCGCCGTCTTCTGGCGCGGCATGGAGGCGATCAAGCGCTTCATCGACTGGGCCGGGCCCGCGGTGTACGTCGTGATGATCGTGCTCTGCGTCTACCTCGTCGCCAAGGCCGGGATCGGCAACATCAGCCTCAGCCTCTCCGCCGGGGCCCCGCTGTCCTTCGCCGCCTCGATCCCGGTCATGATCGCGGCCATCGCCGCGGTGGTGTCGTACTTCTCCGGCCCGATGCTCAACTTCGGCGACTTCTCCCGCTACGCCCGCACCTTCCGCTCGGTGCGCAAGGGCAACTGGCTCGGCCTCCCGCTGAACTTCCTCTTCTTCTCGATCCTCACCGTCGTCACCGCGTCGGCGACGGTGCCGGTCTTCGGCGAGCTGGTCACCGACCCGATCGAGACCGTGCAGCGCATCGACTCCGGCTTCGCGATCCTGCTCGGCGGCCTGACCTTCGTCATCGCCACCGTCGGCATCAACATCGTCGCCAACTTCATCTCCCCGGCGTTCGACTTCTCCAACGTCAACCCGAGGAAGATCAGCTGGCGGATGGGCGGCATGATCGCCGCCGTCGGCAGCGTGCTGCTGACGCCCTGGAACTGGTACAACTCCAGCGAGGGCATCCTGTTCACCCTGGGCATCCTCGGCGCGCTGATCGGCCCGCTGTTCGGCATCCTCATCGCCGGCTACTACCTGGTGTCCAAGCAGCGCGTCTGGGTCGACGACATGTACACGATGGCCCCGACCGGGCGCTACTGGTTCCGCAACGGCTACAACCCCAACGCGGTCGCGTCGGTCGTCATCGGCGGCCTGCCCGCGATCGCCCTCGTCCTCGTCGGGCGGCGTGGTGTGGGGCTCCTCGAGCAGCGCGATCCTGTCCCACGCGGGCGACTTCAGCTGGTTCGTCGGGTGCGGCCTCGGCTTCCTCGCCTTCCTCGGCCTGGAGCGCGCCCGGCCGGTCATCGGCCGGCTCGAGGAGAAGCTCGAGCTCGCCTCCGACGGGACCGGGAAATAGGGTCCGGCTCGTGCGGATCCTCGTCGTCAACGTCAACACCACGGAGTCGATGACCGAGACCATCGCCGCCACGGCGCGGTCGGTGGCCTCGCCCGGCACCGAGATCGTCGGCCTGACCCCGCGCTTCGGCCCGGTCTCGGCCGAGGGCAGCTACGAGAGCTACCTGGCCGCCGTCGCCGTCATGGAGGCGGTGCGGGCCTACCCCGAGCCGTACGACGCCGTCATCCAGGCCGGCTACGGCGAGCACGGCCGCGAGGGCCTGCAGGAGGTCGCCGACGGCCCCGTCGTCGACATCACCGAGGCGGCGGCGGTCACCGCGCAGTTCCTGGGCCACCGCTACTCGGTCGTCACCACGCTGGACCGGGCGGTCCCGCTGATCGAGGACCGGCTGCTGCTCGCCGGGCTCTCCCAGCGCTGCGCCTCGGTGCGGGCGAGCGGGATGGCCGTGCTCGAGCTCGAGTCCGACCCGGAGGGTGCGGTCGAGGCCATCGCGGCGCAGGCCGAGCTCGCCGTCCGCGAGGACCACGCCGAGGTCATCTGCCTCGGCTGCGGCGGGATGGCCGGGCTGACCGAGGCGGTCGCCGAGCGCACCGGCGCCCCGGTCGTGGACGGGGTCGCGTCCGCCGTCACCATCGCCGAGGGCCTCGTCCGCCTGCGCCTGTCGACCTCGCGGGTCCGCACGTACGCCCGCCCCCGACCCAAGCGCTTCGTCGCCTGGCCGCCGTCACGCTGAGCGGCTGACCGGGCGCGCTCCACCCGCTGAGCACCTCGCTCTCGGCCCCGGCGACGGCGTCAGCCGAGCTCGCGGTCCAGGTTGTGGGCCGCGCTGATGAGGGCCAGGTGGGTGAAGGCCTGCGGGAAGTTGCCGAGCTGCTCGCCGTTGAGGCCGATCTGCTCGGCGAAGAGGCCGAGGTGGTTGGCGTAGGTCATCATCTTCTCCAGCGCCAGGCGCGCCTCGGGCAGGCGGCCGACCCGGGTGAGCGCCTCCACGTACCAGAACGAGCAGAGCGAGAAGGTGCCCTCGCCCCCGGAGACGCCGTCGGGGGCGGCCTCGACGTCGTAGCGGAACACCAGGGTGTCGGTGACCAGGCGCTCCTCGATCACCTTCAGGGTGGAGAGGAAGCGCGGGTCGAGCGGCGCCACGAACTTCACCTGCGGCATCAGCAGCAGGCCCGCGTCGACGGTGTCGGAGCCGGTCGCCTGGACGAAGCTCTGCAGGTCGTCGCTCCAGCACTCCTCCATGACGTTGGCGTAGATCTCGTCGCGGACGCGGGACCACTCGGTGATGTCGCCCGGCAGCCCCCGCTGGCGCGCGACCCGCACCGCGCGCTCGATGGCCACCCACTCCATCAGGCGGGAGGTCGTGTGCTGGCGCGGCTCGTCGCGTGACTCCCACATGCCCGCGTCGGGGGCGTCCCAGTGCTCCAGCAGCCAGTCCACGAGGCGGCGCAGGTCCTGCCAGGCGTCGTAGCTGATCCCGGGGCCGTACTTGTTGTAGAGGTAGATCGAGTCGATGAGGTCGCCGTAGATGTCGAGCTGCAGCTGCCCCGCGGCCGCGTTGCCGACGCGGACCGGCTTGGAGCCCGCGTAGCCGGACAGGTGGTCGAGCTCCTCCTCGTGGCTCGGGACGTTGCCGTCGAGGTCGTAGAGCACGCGCAGCGGGCCGAGCTCCTCGGAGCTGTCCTCGTCCTGCTGGCCCAGCCGCTCGGCGAGCCAGCGGATGAACGCGGCCGCCTCCGACAAGAACCCGAGGCGCAGCAGGGCGTACAGGCTGAACCCGGCGTCGCGCACCCAGACGTAGCGGTAGTCCCAGTTCCGTCCGCCGCCGATCTCCTCGGGCAGGCTCGTCGTGACCGAGGCGACGATGCCCCCGCTCGGCTCGTGGCACAGCATCTTGAGCGTGAGGGCGGACCGGTTCACGGTCTCGCGCCAGCGGCCCTTGTACGACGACTGCGCGATCCAGCCCTGCCAGTAGTCGTTCGTCGCCCGGAACAGCGTGTCCGCGTCACCGTCTCCGGCCGGGACGAAGTCGTCGTCCTGCTCGAGCACCTCGAGCACGAGGAGCACCCGGTCGCCCTCGGACAGGTGCAGGTCGGCGACGACGTCGTCGCCCTCCACGCGCACCTCCGTCGTCGCGCTGAACCCCAGCCGCAGCCTGCTGCTCTCGATGAGCACGCCGCCCTCGACCTCGGCCAGCCGGGGCGTCTCGCGGGCGTAGTCGGGTCGCGCGGCCAGGCGCATCCGCAGCCGGATGTCGCCGCGCACGCACTGCACGCGGCGGACGAGACGCTGGCGGTGCGCCTCGTCGCCGGCCTTCAGCAGCGGCATGAAGTCGTGCACCTCGACCATGCCCTCGTCGGTGAGGAAGCGGGTGTTGAGGATGTTGGAGTCCGGGAAGTAGAACTGGTGCGCCCGCACGTCCCCGTCGACGGGTCGCAGGTCCCACGACCCACCCCGGTCGGTGTCGAGGATGCGCGCGAAGACGCTCGGCGCGTCGAAGCGCCCCGGGCAGAACCAGTCGATGCTCCCGTCCGTCGCCACGAGCGCCGCCGTCCGGAGGTCGCCGATCATCCCGTGGTCGGCGATGGTCGGCGGGGGCGGCACGTCGTCCTGGCTCGTCACCCGCCCAGCCTGTCAGGGCCCGGACCGGCACGCTGGCCGGTCCAGCCCGTGAGGCCGGTCCAGCCCGTGAGGGGGTGTGGCCGGCGACGCACCGCGAGGCCCGGCTCGGCCCCGGGTGCGGGTCAGCCGGCCGTGGGGCGGGCGGTGAGGTTGCTGACCCTGGCGGTCACCGGAGCCACCGTGCTGCTGCCCGACAGGTACGCACCGACCCCCACCGAGCCCTTGCCCTGCACCACCGCCGTGCTGTCCGACACCGTCTGCTGCCACCCCGCCGGCTCCGAGGCACCCGTCCACACCTTCCACCGCACCGTGGTCGGACTCGTCCCCGTCACCTGCAACCGCGTGTTCAACACCGACCCCGGCGACACCCGCACCCCGCTCGCCACCACCTCCGAGCGCAACGTCGTCGCCGCAGCCGACCCCGGAAGCACCAGCACCGACACCGCCACCGACCCGTCCCCCCGGACCCGCGCCCTGCCCTGGTACTCCGCATTCGCCGCCACCCGACGACCCACCACCGTCACGTACAGACCGTTCCCACTCGGCAACGCGCTCGCCGCCACCCCCAACCGCAGATCCGTGTCACTGCTCGACACCCCCGGCAACACCACCGAACGCGTCTCCCCCGCCTTCTGCATCAGCAACGACCCCGACCCCGACGACACCGAGTAACCCGACGCCGAACCCGACACCGACCACCCACCACCCACCTCCGCAGCACCCCAACCACCCGACACCGCACGCGAGAACCCATCGGCCGCGAACACCGTGGGCGCCGCGGGCGCGGTCACGGTGACGTCGTGGCCCACCGTCGCGGTGGCGCCTCGGTCGTCGGTGACCGTGAGCCGGACCGGGTACGTCCCCGCCGCCGCATAGCTGTGGACCGGCTTGGCGCCCGAACCGGCCGCGCTCGCGTCACCGAAGTCCCACGCGTACGCCGCGACCGTCCCGTCCGCGTCCGCCGACGCGCTGGCGTCGAACGACGCCGCCAGGTCCGCGCTGCTGCTCGTGAACGCCGCGCTCGGCGGCTGGTTCACCGCCGGCGCGGTCACGGTGACGTCGTGGCCGACCGTCGCCGTGGCGCCTCGGTCGTCGGTGACCGTGAGCCGGACCGGGTAGGTCCCCGCCACCGCGTAGCTGTGGACCGGCTTGGCGCCCGACCCGGCCGCGCTCGCGTCGCCGAAGTCCCACGCGTACGCCGCGACCGTCCCGTCCGCGTCCGCCGACCCGCTGGCGTCGAACGACGCCGCCAGGTCCGCGCTGCTGCTCGTGAACGCCGCGCTCGGCGGCTGGTTCACCACCGGCGCGGTCACGGTGACGTCGTGGCCGACCGTCGCGGTGGCGCCTCGGTCGTCGGTGACCGTGAGCCGGACCGGGTACGTCCCCGCCGACGCGTAGCTGTGGACCGGCTTGGCGCCCGAACCGGCCGCGCTCGCGTCACCGAAGTCCCACGCGTACGCCGCGACCGTCCCGTCCGCGTCCGCCGACCCGCTGGCGTCGAACGACGCCGCCAGGTCCGCGCTGCTGCTCGTGAACGCCGCGCTCGGCGGCTGGTTCACCACCGGCGCGGGGACCGTGGGGCGGGCGGTGAGGTTGCTGACCCTGGCGGTCACCGGAGCCACCGTGCTGCTGCCCGACAGGTACGCACCGACCCCCACCGAGCCCTTGCCCTGCACCACCGCCGTGCTGTCCGACACCGTCTGCTGCCACCCCGCCGGCTCCGAGGCACCCGTCCACACCTTCCACCGCACCGTGGTCGGACTCGTCCCCGTCACCTGCAACCGCGTGTTCAACACCGACCCCGGCGACACCCGCACCCCGCTCGCCACCACCTCCGAGCGCAACGTCGTCGCCGCAGCCGACCCCGGAAGCACCAGCACCGACACCGCCACCGACCCGTCCCCCCGGACCCGCGCCCTGCCCTGGTACTCCGCATTCGCCGCCACCCGACGACCCACCACCGTCACGTACAGACCGTTCCCACTCGGCAACGCGCTCGCCGCCACCCCCAACCGCAGATCCGTGTCACTGCTCGACACCCCCGGCAACACCACCGAACGCGTCTCCCCCGCCTTCTGCATCAGCAACGACCCCGACCCCGACGACACCGAGTAACCCGACGCCGAACCCGACACCGACCACCCACCACCCACCTCCGCAGCACCCCAACCACCCGACACCGCACGCGAGAACCCATCGGCCGCGAACACGTCGCCGTCGCCCGGGGCGCGGACGGACGCCGTCCGGGTGGTCTGCGCGGACGCCCCTTGGCTGTCGGTGATCCGGAGCGTGACCGGGTAGTCCCCGGCGACGCCGTACGTGTGCTGGCTCGAGGTCGCGTCGGTGGTCACCGTCCCGTCTCCCCAGTCCCACCGCCAGTCGCGGACCGTGCCGCCGGGGGCGGTCGAGCCGGAGCCGTCAGCGGTGCAGCCGAGGTCGGCGCAACGGAGCGTGAGAGCGGGCTGCGGCGCGCCGGGGTCCGGGGACCAGATGCTGAGGAGCGGCTGCGCGCCGGCGCTGCCGCCCAGCGGAGGCAGCCCGAAGGCGTCCTCGATCGTCCGCAGGACGGTGTAGTGCGTGATCCGCTCCGGGTACTGGCCGGGCTGGACCCGCTGCCCGACGATCACCGTCGCGATCTGGTTGCCGGAGGCGTTGTCGTCCTCGTCGAAGGTGAGGACGAAGACGCTGTTGTGCTCCTTCGCCCACTGCACGTAGCCGTCGAGGTGGTCGCGGACCCACGAGTCCCCCTGGGCGATCGACCCGTCGTGCATGTCGTTGACCAGGCTGGGGATCACGAAGGACACGGCCGGCAGGGTCGAGTAGTCGGTCGGGAAGCTGGTGAGCGGCTGGTTGGCGGCGGTCGGCACGGTGGTGAAGTTGACCCACGGGTTGTGCTTGCGCGCGTACTTGCCGCTGAAGCAGCCCGTGTAGCCGGCGCTGGGCTGGTCCTCGGAGTAGCCCACGAAGTCGAGGTTCGCCGCGCCCAGCTGCGCGCCGAGGTTGTCCGTCGCGAACGTGTGGGGGCAGCTGTCGTCGGTGACCCCGTTGGTCGAGCCCGAGAACAGCGCGATGTAGTTCGGCTGGCTGGGGTGGGTGAGCGCGAACGACTGCGTCATGTTCGCCCCCGACGAGGCGAGCGAGTTGATGTAGGGCGCCGCCGGGTTGCCGAGGATGGTGGACGAGGAGTGGTTCTCGAGCACCAGGACCACGACGTGGTCGGGTCGCGGCACGGTGGTGACCTGTGCGCCGACCTCCGCCGCCGGTGCGACGGGAGCGGCGACGGCAGCCAGGGCACCGACCAGGGTCAGCACCACCCCGGTCACGCAGCTCCCGGCCGTACGAGTCCAGCGTCGGATCCCCACCATCGCCCCCCGATGTTTACCGGGCTCTCATGCTAGGGGTTCTGAGGCTCGCCCGTGCCCGACCTGAGTGGACGCTGCTGTCGGGAGCGGTCAGCCGCACCAGCGCGGCTCGCGACCGGCGGCGAGATCCCGAGGAACGCGCGTGGCGTGCTCGAGGCGTCGCCGTCGACCGGACGACGTCCGGGACGCCGATGACGGCGTCGCTTCGTCGAGGTGTGGTGGAGCCTAGGGGATTCGAACCCCTGACCTTCTCATTGCGAACGAGACGCGCTACCAACTGCGCCAAGGCCCCTCGTGGTCGTTCCCGACCGGGTCACGACCCTACCACCGTGCCGGGGCGGCGTCCTCCCGGCGAGACCGCTCTCAGGCCGAGGCGGCCTTGATCCCGCCGTCCTGCTCGTCGGTGCCCTCGACCACGGAACCCTCCACGGCGGCCGGGGACTCCGGGGCGTCGGCCGTCACCGGGACGCTCTGGCGGCCCGAGGAGGTGACGTCGGGGGCGGACAGGTCGATGGTGCGGACGGTGCGCGGGGCGAGCGGCTTGGACACGTAGGTCGGCACGGTGATGGGCAGCGGGTCCCACAGGCCCGGCCTGCCGCCGGTCTCGGCGTCCTTCTTCGCGGCCTTGCGCGTCGCACCCCGGGTCTCGACGTCCTTGCGGCTGATGAGGACGGTCTTCTCGTCGCTGCCGCGGCTGATGGCGACGTAGCGCGCGTCCAGGTCGCGGCGCATCGCGCGGACGCTGACGCGGGACACGACGACGAACAGCGCCACCAGGCCGGCGGGGATCGCGACGGTCCACCACGGCACCCAGCCGACCGAGGCGACGCTGATGACGCCGCAGAGGACGGCCAGCAGCGCGGACAGCACCCGGCGGCGTCGCGAGGCGGCGACGCGCTCGAGGCGGCGCAGGTCGGCGACGGCCGCTCGGCGGGTCACCGGCGTCGACACCTCGAACTCCCGCAGCTCGGCGAGGTCCTGGTCGAGCAGCGGCGCCGTGCCGTGGCGCAGGATGCGCACCGAGTCCGAGAAGGGGTCGACCTGCTCGCTCTCGACGTCGGGCTCGCCGTCCCGGCGGCGCACGAAGTGCGGCACCAGGTACGCCAGCCAGGCGATCGCGATGGCCGCGAAGATCAGTCCTGTCGTCCCCACGAGCGAACGGTATTTGCTGCGCGAGGCCGGGCCGTCGACCCGCGGGGGTGTGTCGCGTGATCATCGTGTGACCTCGCGTCGGAGCCGGGTCACGGAACGGTCGGTGACCGCTCTCGCACGCCCCCGGCGGAGGACTCAGGCCGGTGCCGCGGGGCCCCGGAGGGCCTCGTAGCGGCGCACCATGCCCTCCGGCACCTCCTCGGTGTTGAGCGCGAAGACGAGGTGGTCGCGCCAGTCGCCGTCGATGTGGAGGTAGCGCGGCCGCAGCCCCTCGGGCCGGAAGCCCAGCTTCTCCACGACGCGCAGGCTGGCGGCGTTCTCGGGGCGGATGGCGATCTCGATGCGGTGCAGGCGCATCACCGCGAAGCAGTAGTCGACGGCGAGCGCCACCGCGGTCGGGGTGATCCCGCGCCCGGCGAGCCGCTGGTCGACCCAGTAGCCGATCTGGCCCCAGGACGCCGACCCGCCGACGATGCCGCTGACCGTGAGCTGGCCCGCGAGCGTGGGCGGGCCGCCGGGTTCCTCGTCGTAGAAGACGAGCCACGGCAGCATCCGGTCGTCGCGGGCCTGGCGGGTCAGCGAGCGGACGAGCGCGGCGTACGAGGTGGGGCCGGCCGAGGAGCCGGGCGGCAGCGTCGCCTCCCACGGCTTCAGCCAGCCGGCGTTGCGCCGCCGCACGCGCTCCCAGGGCAGCTGGTCGCGCCGCCGCATGGGCGAGAGCACCACGCGTTCGTGCCGCAGGCTGACCGGCCAGTGGTGCGTGCCGTAGCTGTACCCGGAGCTCACCGGACGCGCCTCAGTGGTCCCCGCCGCGGAGCTGGGCGACCGCGTGCCGCAGCACCGGCGCCAGCACCGTCATCGCGTCGCGCGCGCCACCGCTGGAGCCGGGCACGTTCACGACGAGCGTCCGCCCGGCGGTCCCGGCGACCCCGCGGCTCAGCACCGCGGTGGGCACGCCGTGGGCGACCCCGTACGCCGCCACCGCCGCGCTGAGCTGGGGCACCTCGCGCTCGAGGACGGCGAGCGTCTGCTCGGGGGTGTGGTCGTCGGGGCTCAGCCCGGTCCCCCCGGTGGTGAGCACGACCGCGTGGCCCGCGGCGACGGCCGCCCGCAGGGCGTCGCCGACCGCGTCGCCGTCGGGCACGACGAGCGGGTCGCCGACCTCGAAGCCGGCCTCGCGGAGCCCGGCGACCAGGACCGGTCCCGAGCGGTCCTCGTACACGCCGGCGGAGGCGCGCGTCGAGACGGTGACCACCAGGGCGGTGCGGCCCGAGCGAGCACGCCCCTCCCCTTCCCCCGCCGAGGCCGCCTCGCCGGCGCTCACGCGCCGACCCTCCGGTAGTCCCCGCTGCGCCCGCCCGACTTGGCGACGACGCGGACGTCGGTGATCACCGCGTCGCGGTCGAGGGCCTTGACCATGTCGACGACGGCCAGGCCGGCGACGCTGACCGCGGTCAGGGCCTCCATCTCGACCCCGGTGCGCTCCGCGGTCCGCACGGTCGCGCGCAGCTCGACGCCGTCGTCGGTCACCTCGGCGGTCACGTCCACGCCGCTGATCATGAGGGGGTGGCAGAGCGGCACGAGGTCGGGGGTCTTCTTGGCCGCCATGATCCCGGCGATCCGGGCCACGGCCAGGGCGTCGCCCTTGGGCACCGCGCCGGAGCGGAGCGCGGCGACGCACGCGGGGCTGAGGCGTACGCGGCCCGCGGCGGTCGCCGTACGCACCGTCACCTCCTTGGCCGACACGTCGACCATCCGCGCCTCGCCCGCGGCGTTGAGGTGCGTGAGCCCGCCCGCGCCCGGCGCGTCCTCCTCGCTCATCGCGGCTGGTCCAGCAGCCACACCTCGAGCTCGGCCCCGGCGGGGACGAGCTCGGTGTCGTGGGGCAGCACGACCAGCGCGTCCGCCCTCGACAGGTCCCCGAGCAGGTGCGAGCCGTGCCCGCCGACGAGCTCGACGCTGCGCGCGCCGGTCTCGTCGGCCCGCACCACGCCGCGGGCCAGCTGCGTACGGCCCGGGATCGAGCTCATCGCGTGGACCGCGGTCGCGCGGACCCCCGGGCGCGCGTACGGCGTGACGCCCATCAGCTTGCGGATGACCGGGCGGACGAAGGCCTCGAAGGAGACGAAGGCGCTCACCGGGTTGCCGGGGAGCATGACGATCGGGGTGCGGTCCTCCCCGATCAGGCCGAAGCCCTGCGGCTTGCCCGGCTGCATGGCCACGGAGGCGAAGTCGGTCGCGCCGAGCTCGGGGAGCACGGCCTTGACGATGTCGTAGTCGCCCTGGCTCACCCCGCCCGTGGTGAGGATGAGGTCGGCCCGCACGAGCTGGTCGTAGACGAGCTGCTTGAGCGCGACCGGGTCGTCGCCGACGTGGCCGACGCGGAAGACCTGGGCGCCGGCGTCCTTGGCCGCGGCAGCGAGCAGGTAGGAGTTCGAGTCGTAGATCTGCTCGGGGTCGAGCGGCAGTCCCGGGTCGACGAGCTCGGAGCCGGTGGAGATGACGACGACCCGGGGGCGCGGGCGCACCATCACCGTGTCGACGCCGACGGCGGCGAGCAGCCCGACGTCGCGGACGCCGATGCGCGAGCCCGCGGGGAGCAGCAGGTCGCCGACGCCGATGTCCTCGCCCCGGCGCCGGATGTGCTGCCCGACCGTGCTGGCCCGGGAGACGGCCACGTCGGTGCTGCCGCGGTCGGTCGCCTCGTACGGCACGATCGCGTCGGCGTCGGCCGGGATCGGCGCGCCGGTCATGATCTTCATCGCCGTGCCGGGCGAGAGCCGGTGCGGCGCGGCGGCGCCGGCGGCGACCTCGCCCACGACCGGGAGGCGGACCGGCCGGGCGTCGGTGGCGTGGCGGACGTCGGCGGCGCGGACGGCGTACCCGTCCATGGCCGTGTTGTCGAAGCGCGGCAGGTCGATCCCCGCGATGACGTCCTCGCAGATGCTGAGGCCGAGCGCGTCGAGGACGTGCTGGCCGAAGGGCATCAGCTCCTCGACGCACGACAGCAGGTAGTCGCGGTGCTGCTCGAGCGTGCGCAGGCCGTCGGGCCCGGGCGCGGGCGGCTCCGGGAGCACCGCGACCTCGGGGGTGTGCCGCAGCGCCTCGTCGTTCTTCTTGCGGCCGAAGAGGGGCATGGTCGGCACCCTATGGCGGCGGGCGCGCGGGGCTCGGGACCCGCGCCGGGCCGGGACCCGGCCCACCGCGTCCGGGAGCGGCCGGGCGTCGGAACCCTCACCCGGCGCCCCGGCACGCGGCGCACCTAGGCTCGGCGCTCGTCCGCTGCCGCTCGCGAAGGAGACCTGGTGCCCGAGGGCCACACCATCCACCGCTTCGCCCGCCGCCAGAAGGCGGCGTTCGGCGGGCACGAGGTGCGCGCGAGCAGCCCGCAGGGGCGCTTCGCCGACGGCGCGGCCCTGATCGACGGCCGCGTGCTGGAGACGACCGACGCCTGGGGCAAGCACCTCTTCCACCGCTACACCGACGACGTGTGGCTGCACGTGCACCTCGGGCTCTACGGCAAGTTCGCGGAGGGTCCGCTGCCGGCGCCGGAGCCGCGCGGCGCCCTGCGGCTGCGTCTCGAGGGGGCCGGGCAGTACCTCGACCTGCGCGGCGCGACGCGGTGCGAGATCGTCACCCCGGCGGAGAAGAAGGCGATCGTCGCGGGCCTCGGGCCCGACCCGCTGCGTCCTCGCACCGACCCGGCGCCCGCCCGCGAGCGCATCGGGCGCAGCCGGGTGGCGATCGGGGCGCTGCTGATGGACCAGAGCGTCCTCGCCGGGATCGGCAACGTCTACCGCGCCGAGATCCTCTACCGCCACGGCGTCAACCCCTACATCCTCGGCCGCGACCTCGAGCCGGCGGTGTTCGACGACATGTGGTCGGACCTGGTCACGCTCATGCAGGCCGGCGTCCGGGCGGGCCGCATCGTGACGACCGAGCGCGAGGACCGGGAGCGCCGGACCGGACGGGCCACCCGGGCCGACTCGTTCTACGTCTACCGCCGCACCGACGAGCCCTGCCGCCGCTGCGACACCCCGATCGCCCACGCCGTCATGGTCGCGCGCAACCTCTTCTGGTGCCCGCACTGCCAGCCCGCGCTCTGAGGCCGACGACCACCGGGCACGCCTCCTGAGAAGACGACGGGGACGACGACGGGGACGACGACGGGGACGACGACGGGGACGACCCGGTGCCGGGTCGTCCCCGTCGCGCCCGGGGCCGTCAGGCGGTGAACCAGGCCGAGGACTCCCCCGGCAGCGAGCCCTCCTCCACCGGCGCGCTCGCGACGACGACCTCGACGGCGCCGAGCGCGTACGGCTCGGTGCCGAAGTTGGTCACGCAGTGCCACCCGCCCGGGCGGGTGAAGTGCACGACGTCGTCGCGACCGGTCTCCACCCAGGCCAGCGACTCCTCGGTCTGGAGCGTGCGCCGGGCGTGCAGCGCGGCGCGGTAGAGCTCGAGCGTCGAGCCCGGGTCGCCCACCTGCTCGCTGACGGCGATCCGCGACCAGGCGGCGGGCTGCGGGAGCCACGCGTGCGCGGAGCCGAAGCCGAGCGTCGCCCCGTCCTGCGTCCACGGCAGCGGCACGCGGGCGCCGTCGCGGCCCTTCTTGGTGTTGTGCGTCCGCAGCCAGATCGGGTCCTGCAGCGCACCGGCCGGCAGGTCGGCGACCTCGTGGAGGCCGATCTCCTCGCCCTGGTAGAGGTACGCCGAACCGGGCAGCGCGAGCATGAACAGCACCGCGGCCCGCGCCCGGCGCAGGCCCTGCTCGGCGTCGAGCACGGTGCCCAGGCCGTCGGTCATCAGCCAGTCGTCGAGGTCGGTCCCGGCGGGCAGGCCGTAGCGCGAGGCGTGGCGCACCACGTCGTGGTTCGACAGCACCCAGGTCGACGACGAGCCGGCCTCGGCGGCCTGCCCGAGGCAGAAGTCCACGACCTCCCGGAACTGCCCGGCGTCGAAGTCGGCCTTGAGCAGGTCGAAGTTGAAGGCCTGGCCGAGCCCGGTCGGGCGGGCGTAGAGCGCGCGGCGCTCGGGCGCGGAGAAGGCCTCCGCGACCGCGGTGCGCGGCGGGTCGTACTCCTCGAAGACCTGGCGCCACTCGGCGTAGATCTCGTGCACCTCGTTGCGGTCGAAGAGCGGGTCGCTGCCGTCGAGGGGCAGCTCCCCCGGCGTCTCCGGCTTGCTGCGCAGCGGGTCGGACAGGTCCTTGGCCAGGGCGTGCGCGACGTCGACGCGGTAGCCGTCGACCCCGCGGTCGGCCCAGAAGCGCAGCGTGGTGAGGAACTCCTCGTGGACCTCCCGGTTGTCCCAGTTCAGGTCGGGCTGCTCGGGGGCGAACAGGTGCAGGTACCACTGCTCGGGCCGGCCGTCGGCGTCGACCAGCCGGGTCCAGGCCGGCCCGCCGAAGTGGCTCTGCCAGTCCGACGGCGGCAGCGAACCGTCCGGGCCGGTGCCGTCCCGGAAGACGTAGCGGGCCCGCTCGGGCGAGCCGGGGCCGGCCGCCAGCGCGGCGCGGAACCAGGCGTGCCGGTTCGAGGTGTGGTTGGGCACGATGTCGACCACGATCTTGATCCCGACCGCGTGCGCCGCACCGACGAGGGCGTCGAAGTCGGTCAGCGTGCCCAGCTCGGGCGCGACGTCGCGGTAGTCGTCGACGTCGTAGCCGCCGTCGGCCAGCGCGGACGGGTAGAAGGGGCTCAGCCAGATCGCGTCCACGCCGAGCTCGGCGAGGTAGCCGACGCGGGAGGTGACGCCCGGGATGTCCCCCAGGCCGTCGCCGTCGCTGTCGGCGAAGCTGCGCGGGTAGACCTGGTAGACGACGGCCTGGCGCCACCAGGTCGCGTCCGGGCGGTCGGTGGTCGGCGTGGAGGCAGGAGAGGGCACGGTGGGTCCTCGGCAGGATCGGTTCGGGAGGATCGGTTCGACGAGCACGGCGGACGTTCGGTGCCAGCGCCGGCGCGACCAGCGTAGAGACGTCGGGCCTCGGTGCGCAACGCGTCCCCCGACGCCTTGTTACCCTCTCGGCGAGGCCGGGTCCACGCCCGGGCAGGGGGATCCGAGTGCCGACCGACAGCCACGCGAGCATGGCCGACGTGGCCCGGCTGGCCGGGGTCTCCGTGGCCACCGTGTCCCGGGCGCTGCGCGGGTCGCCGCTCGTCTCCGCCGGGACCACCGCCCGCGTGACCGCCGCCGCCGACCAGCTCTCCTTCGCGGTCTCCCGGGTGGCCTCGAGCCTGGCCAGCGGCCGGCTCGGGCGGGTCGGGGTCCTCGTCGGGACGCCGCTGCGCGGCTGGTTCACCGGGACCGTGCTGGACGCGGTGTACGCCCGGCTCGCGCTGGCCGACGTCGAGCTGGCGATCTTCCGCACCCAGGACGCCGCCGAGCGCGAGGCGTTCTTCACCCGCCTCCCCGCGCGGCGCAACGTCGACGCCCTCATCGTCGCGTCCTTCGCGCTCACGAGCGCCGAGCGCGCCCGCCTGGCGTCGCTCGGGGTGCCGCTGGTCTACCTCAACCAGCGCGTCCGGGGCGTCCCGAGCGTCGCGATCGACGACGCGGGCGGGATGCAGCAGGGCGTGCAGAGCCTGCTCGACCTCGGCCACCGGCGGATCGCCTTCGTCCGGACCGACCTGCAGCGGCCCGGCTTCCGGTTCAGCTCGGAGCGCCGCGTCGAGGGCTTCCGCCGGGCCATGACCGCCGCGGGCGTCGACGAGGCGGACCAGGTGGTCGTCGCGGCACCCGACCCCGACGCCGGGGACGCGGTCGTGGCCGCGGTCCTGGCGATGGCCGACCGGGCGACGGCGCTCGCCGTGGACTCCGACGACCTGGCCCTCAGCGTGCTCGTGTCCCTCGACCGGGCCGGGCTGCGCCCGACCCGGGACCTCTCGGTGATCGGCTTCGACGACCACGCCTTCGCCGCGCGGATGGGGCTCAGCACGATCGCCCAGCCCGTGGACGTCCTGGGCGCGCAGGCGGCGGACCTGGCGCTCTCGCTGGCCGCCGGCGTGGTGCCGTCGCGCGGCGACGTGCTCGTGCCGACCCGGGTGGTCCACCGCCTCACGACCGGGCCGGTGCCCGCGGCGGACCCCCGATGACCCCCGACGAGCGGGACGACGCGGACGGTGGGAGCGAGCGGGCCGACCAGGTCGCGCTGACCGGGGCCAAGCGGGCGCTCCGGCAGGCGGTGCTGCGCCGTCGGGCCTCGCGCTCCGACGCCGAGCGCAGCGCCGACGACGAGGCACGGTTCGCGGTGCTCGCGGCCGTGCTCGGCGACCGCCTGCCCGACACCGTCGCGGCGTACCTGTCGGTGGGTGACGAGCCGGACACCCTCCGGCTGGTGGCCTGGCTCGGGGCGCAGCGCGTCCGGGTGCTGCTGCCGGTGCTCACCGACGGCGCGCGCGGTCGGCTGGACGGGCCGGCCTGGGCCGCGTACGAGGGCCCCGAAGCCCTCCGGGTCGGCCCCCTCGGCCTGCTCGAGCCCACCGGCCCGCGGCTGCCCGCGCGCCAGCTGCCCGAGGCCGAGCTCGTCGTCTGCCCGGGCCTGGCCGCGAACCTGCACGGCGACCGGCTCGGGCGCGGGGGCGGCTGGTACGACCGGGCGCTCGTCCACGCGGGGCAGGCGTCGCCGGTGCTCGTGCTCCTGAACCGCGACGAGGTCCTCGAGGCCATCCCGGCCCAGCCGTGGGACCGTCGGGTGGACCGGCTCGTCACGCCGGACGCGGTGCTCGACTGCGACCCGCCGTACGCCTGAGGGCCCGGGTCGTCAGCGGACCAGGAACGCCGTGTCGCCCTCGGGCGGCACGACCGTCGCGTCGACCCGGCCGACGCCGGCCAGCGCCGGGCCGCGGTGCATCCAGCGGAGCAGCGCCTCGACCAGCTCCTCCGGGCCCTCCAGCGCGGCCTCGACCGAGCCGTCGGGCAGGTTGCGGACCCAGCCGGCCACGCCGAGGCGCTCCGCCTCCCGACGGGTCGAGTCGCGGTAGGTCACGTTCTGGACCCGGCCGGTGACCCGGACGTGGCGGCGGACCACCGCGACGTCCGGGACACCCACGCTCAGACGCCGACCGGGTTGGTCCGGAGCGTGCGCTCCTCGTGGCTGTGGCGGACGAGCACCTGCCCGTCCCGCTCGAGCGTCTCGTACGCCAGCTGCGGCCGGGTGGCCGGGCCGCGGACCACGGCGCCGTCGAGCTCGAAGGCGCTGTCGTGCCACGGGCAGACGACGCAGCCGTCCTCGAGCGTGCCCTCGTGCAGCGGCGCACCGCGGTGGGTGCACCGGTCGGCCAGGGCGACGACCTTGCCGCCCGCGCGCGTCAGCACGACCGGCACGCCGTTGGCGTCGCCGGCGGTCAGCTCGCCCTCGCGCACCTCGTCGGCCCGGGCGGCCGGCGTCCAGTCCTCCTCGGTGTGCTGGAAGGCCGTCGTGTCGATCCCGACCCCGAGCGCGTACGACATGTGCCCACCGAGCCAGCCGCCGACCGCCATCGTCGTCGCCCCCACCACGGACCAGGCGATGCCGCGGGCGTCGTTCCCGCGGTGGCGCTCCCACCAGCTCAGCGCGTACGCCCCGAGCGTGGCCGAGTTGGCGCTCGCGTGGACCAGGCCGACCCGCTGCTCGGCGCCGTTGGTGTAGGCCCAGTCGGACCCGCCGCTCGCCATCGTCGGCAGCGCGCCGAGGATGCCCAGCCCGATCAGCCGCTTGGCGCCCTTGCGGTCACCCACGACGTCGAAGGCCGCGGCCGCGGTCCACGAGCCGATCGGCACGGTCACCAGCAGCGGGTGCAGCGGGTGGCCGAGGAAGGTGCCGCTCATGAGGTTCTTCCACCACGGCAGCGTCTCGCCGATCTTCTGCTCCAGCGCCGCCACCGGGGCCGCGACCGGGTCGAGCACCTCGGCCCGCTCGATCGCGCCGACCAGCCGGTCGAGCAGCCGCGTGAACGGCGCGGCCGCCGTCAGCGTGCGGGTGCGGCTCACGGGTTGAGCACGATCTTCACGGCGCCGTCTTCCTTGTTCTGGAAGATCTCGTACGCGTGCGGCGCCTCCTCGAGCGACAGGTGGTGCGTCGCGAAGGTGTCGACGCCGAGCGGGTCGTCGTCGGTCAGCAGCGGCAGGATGTCGGGCACCCAGCGCTTGACGTTCGCCTGGCCCATCCGCAGCTGGATCTGCTTGTCGAACATCGTCATCATCGGCAGCGGGTCGGCGGCGCCGCCGTACACGCCGCTCAGCGAGATCGTGCCGCCGCGGCGGACGAGCTCGATGGCGGAGTAGAAGGCGGCCAGCTTGTCGACCCCGGAGGTCTTGAGCAGCGGCTCGGCGACGGCGTCGGGCAGCAGGCCGGCCACCGTCTGCACCGCCTTGGCCTTGGGCGAGCCGTGGGCGTCGAGGCCGACGGCGTCGATCACGGCGTCCGCGCCCCTGCCGTCGGTCAGGCCCTGCACGGCCTCGAGCAGGTGGTCACCGGCCTCGTTCAGGTCGATGGTGATGACGCCGCGCGAGCGCGCCCGCTCCAGCCGCTCGGGCACCAGGTCGACGCCGATGACCGTGCGGCCCGGGTTGTCGTGCAGCGCGATGCGGCACGCCATGTCACCGATCGGGCCGAGGCCGAGGACCAGCAGCGAACCCTCCGGCGGCGCCGCGGCGTACGCCACGGCCTGCCAGGCGGTCGGCAGCACGTCGGAGAGGTAGACGAAGCGGTCGTCCGAGGGGCCCTCGGGCACCTTGATGTGGGTGAACTGCGCCTGCGGGACGCGCAGGTACTCCGCCTGCCCGCCCGGGACCTGGCCGTAGAGCTTGGAGTAGCCGAACAGGGCCGCGCCGCTGCCCTGGCCGCGGACCTGGGTGGTCTCGCACTGGGTGTAGAGGCCGCGGGTGCACATCCAGCAGTGCCCGCAGGAGATCTGGAACGGGATGACGACGCGGTCGCCGACCTTGAGGTCGCCGACCTCGCTGCCGACGGCCTCGACGATGCCCATGGGCTCGTGGCCGAGGACGTCGCCGCGGTCCATCAGCGGGCCGAGCGTCTCGTAGAGGTGCAGGTCGGACCCGCAGATGTTGGTGCTGGTGACCTTGATGATGGCGTCGGTCGGCTGCTCGATCGTGGGGTCGGGCACCTGCTCGACCGAGACGTTCCGCTTGCCCTGCCAGGTGACGGCACGCATGGCCGCTCCTTCCGTCGATGTCGGGTGGGGCACCGGCACCGTCGCACCGCCCCGTGGGCGGTGCGACGGCGGGTGGCCTCGGGATGGTGCCGCGGGCGGCTGACGAGCTAGGAGCTGATCTCCTTGGTGACGCCGTTGGGGCCGCCGAACTCACGGTCGGGCAGCTCGCCGAGGAACGTCATCACCTCGTCGTCCGCGCCGTTGCCCTTGGCGGTGGCGATCAGGTCGTCCTTGCTGGCGGGGTAGCTCGCGCCCTTGAGCGCCTTCTGCAGGTGGATCGGGTTGATGTCGGCCATACCCTTCCCCTACCCGGCTCGCAGGAGCGGCAATCAGGCCCGTCGCACCACGATCCCGACCTGCTGGCCCTCGCCGACCGCAGCGCGCGTGGCGCCGTCGCCGCCGGCCGCCCCGATCTCGAGCGAGGCGGCGAGCACCTCGCGCGCGAGGAGGTCGCGGTGCTGCTCGAGCGCCTCGCGCACCGCCTCGTCGCCGTCGAGGGTCAGCACGATCCGGTCGCTCACGGCGAGGCCCGCGTCGCGGCGGGCCTGCTGGACGGCGCGCACGACGTCGCGGGCGAGGCCCTCGGCGGCCAGCGCCGGCGTGACCGCGGTGTCGAGGACGACGAAGCCGCCGCCCGGCAGCATCGACACCGCCTCGTGGTCGTCACCACCCTGGCCGCCCCCGACCTGCGTCACGAGGGTGTACTCCCCCGGCTGCAGGGCGATGCCGCCCGCGGTCACCGCACCGTCGGCGTCGACCGACCAGTCCCCGCTCTTGCTGGCCCTGATCGCGGTCTGCACGTCACGCCCGAGCCTCGGACCGGCGGCGCGCGCCAGCACCTGCAGCACCTGGCGCACCCCGAAGGACCCGGCCGCCTCGTCGTCGGTGGCCCTCAGGTGCACGGAGCGCACGTTGAGCTCGTCGCGGACCAGGTCGGTGTAGGGCTCGAGCGCGCCGGGGTCGTCGGTGACGACCGTGAGCCGCGCGAGCGGCAGCCGGACGCGCAGCCCCTCGGCCTTGCGCAGCGCCAGCCCCGACGAGCAGACCTCGCGGACCCGGTCCATCGCCGCCGTGAGCGCGGCCGCGTCCGGCGACGCGTCCGCCACCACGGGCCAGTCGGCCAGGTGCACCGAACGTCCACCCGTCAGCCCGCGCCACACCTCCTCGGTCACCAGCGGCAGCAGCGGCGCCGCGGCGCGCGTGACGGTCTCCAGGACCGTCCAGAGCGTGTCGAAGGCCGCGTGCGAGGCGTCGGAGTCGCCGTCCCAGAAGCGGTCCCGGGATCGCCGGATGTACCAGTTGCTCAGCACCTCGAGGAAGCCGCGCACCGCGTCGCACGCGGCGGCCACGTCGAGCGCGTCGAGGCGCCGGCCCAGCGTCGCGACGAGCTCGTCGAGCTTGCCCAGGACGTAGCGGTCCAGGACGTGCTCGGAGTCCCGGCTGGGCTTCGCCTCGTAGCCCGCGCCGCCGTTCGCCGCGTTCGCGTACAGGGTGAAGAAGTAGTACGCGTTCCACAGCGGGATCAGCGTCTGGCGCACGCCCTCGCGGATGCCCTGCTCGGTGACGACCAGGTTGCCGCCGCGCAGGATCGGGCTCGCCATGAGGAACCAGCGCATCGCGTCGGCCCCGTCGCGGTCGAAGACCTCGCTCACGTCGGGGTAGTTGCGCAGCGACTTGCTCATCTTGGCGCCGTCGCTGCCCAGCACGATCCCGTGGCTGATGCAGCTCGAGAAGGCCGGCCGGTCGAACAGCGCGGTGGCCAGCACGTGCATCGTGTAGAACCAGCCGCGCGTCTGGCCGATGTACTCGACGATGAAGTCGCCCGGGTAGTGGTGCTCGAACCACTCCGCGTTCTCGAACGGGTAGTGGACCTGGGCGTAGGGCATCGAGCCCGAGTCGAACCACACGTCGAAGACGTCGCCGATGCGGCGCATCCGCGACGTCCCCGTCGGGTCGTCGGGGTTCGGACGCGTCAGCTCGTCGATGAACGGGCGGTGCAGGTCGGTCACCTCGACCCCGAAGTCGGCCTCGAGCTGCGCGATCGAGCCGTAGACGTCGGTGCGCGGGTACGCCGGGTCGTCGGAGACCCAGATCGGGATGGGCGTGCCCCAGTAGCGGTTGCGGCTGATCGACCAGTCGCGCGCGCCGGCCAGCCAGTGGCCGAACTGGCCGTCCTTGACGTGCTCGGGCACCCAGGTGATCTGCTCGTTGAGCTCGCCCATGCGCTGCTTGATCTTGGTGACCTCGACGAACCAGCTCGACACGGCCTTGTAGATCAACGGGTTGCGGCAGCGCCAGCAGTGCGGGTAGGAGTGCGCGTACGACTCCTGGCGCAGCAGCACGGTCCCGGTGCTCACCGCGCCCGCCGTGCCGCCGCGGGTGACCGTCTTGAGGTCGTCGATGATGTGCGGGTTCGCGTCGAAGACGAGCATCCCGGCGTACTCCGCCACCGGCCAGGTGAACTTCCCGTCCGGCCCCACGGGCATCACCGCCTCGATGCCCTCGCGGTCGGTGACCTCCTTGTCCTCCTCGCCGAAGGCGCCCGCGCTGTGCACGAGCCCGGTGCCCTCGTCGGTGGTGACGAAGTCGGCGACGACGACGCGGTGGGCCCGCGGCTGGCCGGCGTAGTAGGTGAACGGCGGGGTGTAGGAGCGCCCGACCAGGTCGGCGCCGGTGAGCCGTTCGACGACGTGGCCGCGCCAGTCGAAGCCCTTCTCCTTCGCCGCGTCGCCGAAGAGGTCGCGCGCGTACGAGTCGACGCGTGCCTCGCCGATCACGTAGCGCTCGGTGGTCCCCGTGACGTCGCTCTCCACGACGACGTAGTCGATCTCCGGGGAGACCATGATCGCCAGGTTGCTCGGCAGGGTCCACGGCGTCGTCGTCCAGATCAGCGCGAGCTCACCGGTCTCGAGGCGGAGGCCCACGGTGACGGCCGGGTCGAGGCGCACCTGGTAGACGTCGTCGTCCATGCGCAGCTCGTGGCTGGACAGCGGCGTCTCGTCGTTCCAGCAGTACGGCAGCACCCGCCAGCCCTCGTAGACCAGGCCCTTGTCGTAGAGCGACTTGAACGCCCACAGCACCGACTCCATGTAGTCGGGGTCGAGCGTCTTGTAGTCGTTGTCGAAGTCGACCCAGCGCGCCTGCCGGGTCACGTAGGACTGCCACTCGTCGGTGTAGCGCAGCACCGACTCCCGGCAGGCCGCGTTGAACTTCTCCACGCCGAGCGCCTCGATGTCGGCGACCGTCGTGAGCCCGAGCTGCGCGCATGGCCTCGAGCTCGGCGGGCAGACCGTGGGTGTCCCAGCCGAAGCGACGCTCGACGTGCCGGCCGCGCATGGTCTGGTAGCGCGGGACGACGTCCTTGACGTAGCCGGTGAGCAGGTGGCCGTAGTGCGGCAGCCCGTTGGCGAAGGGCGGGCCGTCGTAGAAGACGAACTCGTTGGCGCCGTCGGTGCCCGTCGGGTTCTTCGCGACCGAGGCCCTGAAGGTGTCGTCGCCCTTCCAGAACGCGAGGACGCCCTCCTCGATGCGCGGGAAGTCCGGGCTCGAGGGGACGTGGCCCGCCTCGGTGGAGGTTCCGGTGGTCTGCTTCGGGTACATCGCGGCGTCCCTCGTGGTCGTGTCTCGTGTCGTGCCTGCCCACGAGGACGACGCGCCCCCACCTGGAGGACGCACCGCGGTACCACCCCGCTTGACGACCCCCGTGCCCGGCCGCCCGCTCGTCCGGGCTGTGTCGGGCCCACCCGTCCGGTTCTACTGAGGCCCCGCCGGCGCGGGACCCGTTCTTCCGGAGGCTCGCCGGTGATGGCCGGGTCGACGCCTTGGTGGTCCCATCCTAGCGAGGCGACGGCCGCGGGGCACCCGTGCTGCCGGCTCGAGATCTGTCAGCCGTCGGGGGTGAGGACGAGCGTGTGACGCGTCCGGGCCGCGACGGCGTTGCGGGTCGTGAGCATCGGCCAGGTGCGGTCGGTGGCCCACAGCGCCGCCTGGTCGGCGTAGTAGGGGCCGAAGGGGTGGCCCGAGGCGCCGCTCTGGTTGACCCAGCGGCCGCCGTCGGGGTCGGCGAGGTCGACGAGCATCCGCATCGTCGGCCCGGCGACCACGGTGTAGCCGTCGGTCCCGTAGGCGAGGGCGTTGACCGTCGCCGGACCGCCGCCGACGCCCACCGCGTCGCGGTCGAACAGGGCCTCGACGGCCGGGCCGCTGGAGCCCAGCGTCGGGCTGCGCAGCGCCACCGTGTGGATCCGGTCCCACGACCAGCGCGAGGGATCGCGCGACATGAGCGAGGTCGCCTCCTTGCGGGCGAGGGTGAGCGCGGCCAGCAGGACGTCGTCGCGCTCCTCCACCACGTCCGGGGTCGAGGCGTCGTCCCACCACGGGTTGTCCGGCTGGTCCAGGAGCGTGTCGAGCACGGCGTACCACCGGTCGCCGCCGCTCGGCCACAGCTCCGGCGGCAGCTGGTCGCGGAACGTGAGCTTCTCCAGGTCGTGCTCGACGACGGCGAAGTACGCGGCCGCCGCCGACCCCGGCTCCATCCGGTAGTCCCAGCCGAGCAGGGTCTGCTGGCCCTCGCGGACCCAGGCGTCGTCGACGCGGACGCGCAGCAGCGCCGGCACCAGGTCGGCGGCGAAGCGCTGCCGCTCGTCGTAGAACAGGGCCTCCGCGGTCTGGGCGGTGAGCCCGCGGACGTCTGAGAGCCGGTCGAGCAGCTCCTGGCTGCGCCACCCGTAGGAGTGCGCCGAGCCCACGACGTAGGGGTACTGCGAGCCGATCACCTGGTTGTTGGCGGCGACCACGACGCCGCTGGAGGGGTTCTCCACGAAGGGCAGCTCGGCGAAGGGGATCGTCCCGGTCCAGTCGTAGCGGCGGTCCCAGCCCGGCACCGGCACCGTGCCGTCGCCCCGGCCGCGCACGGGCACCAGGCCGGGGAGCTGGTAGCCGATGTTCCCGGCCACGTCGGCGTAGACGAGGTTCTGCGAGGGCACCGTGAGCAGCGACGCGGCGCTGCGGAAGGAGTCCCAGTCCCGCGCCGCGTCCAGCCCGAGCAGGGCGTCCATGCTGCGCCCCGGCGTCGAGCCGGTCCAGGCGATCGCGACCGCGTACGCCCCGCCCGGCGCGTCGGTGCGCCGTCCCGCGGCGGCGGTGGCGGGGTCGGCGTCGGACAGCAGCGGCCCGTGCCGGCTCGAGCGGACCGTGATCGTGCGCGGGTCGCGCTCCCCGGCGACGCGCAGCTCCTCGGTGCGCAGCGTCAGGGGCTCGTAGGCGTCCCCGACGCGCACGGTGTCGCCGACGACCTGCTCGAGGTAGAGGTCCTGCACGTCGGCGTAGCTGGTGGTCATGCCCCAGGCGAGGGAGCCGTTGCGCCCGATCACCACGCCGGGCAGGCCCGTGATCGAGTAGCCGGTGACGTCGAACGGGCAGCTGCGGCCGACGGTGCCGCAGTGCAGGCCGACCTGGGCCAGCACGGAGGGGATCGAGGTGGCCAGGTGCGGGTCGTTGGACAGCATCGGCTTGCCGCTGGCGGTGTGGGCGCCGCTGACGACCCAGGAGTTGGAGCCGATGCCGTCACCGGAGCCGAACAGGCCCGTGAGGGTCGCGCGCGCCCGGGCCGAGGCCGCGACGGCACCGGTGCCCCCGACCGCGGGCACGGCGCCGGACGCCCCGCCGGACCCCGGCGCGGCGGACGCGGCGGGGTCGAAGGACCCTCCGCGGACGGTCCCGGCGGTGACGATCGGGTCGTAGCCGGGCAGCGGGCCGGGGAAGAGGTCGGCGGCCCGGTCTGGGCCCACCGCGGCGGTCGCGCGGGCGCGGTAGGTCTCCGCGTCCGCGTTCGACCCGAGCTGCCAGCCGAACACCTTGAGGATCGCGAGGGAGTCGACGGCCGTCCACGGCTCCGGCGCCGGTACGCGACCACGCAGCTCGAGGACGCTGTACTCGAGCGACACCTGCCCCGGCGAGCGGCCGCGCAGGTAGGCGTTGACCCCCGAGGAGTACGCGTCCAGGTAGCGCCGCGTCGAGGGCGACAGCAGCGGCAGCTCGGCCTCGGCGGTCCGGTACCAGCCGAGCGTGCGCACGAAGGTGTCGGTCGAGACCTGCGAGGCACCGAACAGCTCGGCCAGCCGGCCGGCGGCGGCGTGGCGCCGGACGTCCATCTCGAAGAAGCGGTCGGACGCGGCGACGTAGCCCTGCGCCTCGAAGAGGTCCTCCGGCTGGTCGGCGTAGACCTGGGGCACGCCGTGGTCCTCGCGCAGGACCGTCGCGCGGCCGTTGAGGCCCGGGAGCGTCACCTCGCCCTCGAGCATCGGCAGCGGCCGGCGGACCGTGGCCGCGCCGAGGCTGACCAGCCCGGCCGCGACCAGCACGACCACCACGAGCGCGAAGACGAGCCAGCGGGGTACGTGACGCACGGGTGCATTCTGCCTTCGCTTCGCTCCGGCGCGGATCGCGCTCAGACCCGGTGCCTTCCTCCCTCGCTGGACGAGAGGCGTGTCCTGCCCGCTCAGTCGTCCAGGCACCGGCGCGCGATCCGGCGGTGGTCGGGTGCGGAAAGCGCCCGGGTCGGGTCCGGCGGCCCGGGAATGCGTTGGCAGTCGATATTCTTGAGTGCTAGCGAGACACGGTCGGCCCCGTCGGGCCGGTCACGACGGAGAGAGCCCATGCCTACCTACCAGTACCGCTGCACCGAGTGCGGGCACGACCTCGAGGCCGTGCAGAAGTTCAGCGACGCCGCGCTGACGCAGTGCCCGAGCTGCCACGGGCAGCTGAGGAAGATCTACAACGCGGTCGGCGTGGTCTTCAAGGGCTCCGGCTTCTACCGCACGGACTCGCGACCCAAGGAGGGTTCGTCGAGCGGGTCGTCGTCCGGCTCGGAGGGCAAGGTCAACGGTTCGTCGAACGGCTCGTCCGACACCTCCGGCGACTCCGGCTCGGCCTCGTCGAGCCCGAAGACCGAGACGGGCTCGTCGGCGCCGAAGGCGCCGGCCGGGGCCGGCCCCTCGTCCACAGGGTCCGGCTCCGCGGCCTGAGGGCTGTGGACGACCGGCACGACCGGGGCGCACCGCATTAGGACTGAGGTGTGCGCCCTCGTCCGACCACCCGTCCAGGCATCCCCCACCACCGGCACCACCCGCTGCGCCTCCTGGCCCGCGCGGCCTTGTGGCACCGGCGCAAGCTCGCCGTCCTCGCGGCGGCTGCCGCGGTCCTGACCGGGTTGGCCGCCACCGCTCCCCCGGCCCCTCCGACGACCACGGTCGTCCGGGCGCGGAGCGACCTCGTCGGCGGCGCCGTCCTGGGCGCCGACGACCTCGAGGCCGTCGCCCTGCCGCGCGACGGGCTGCCCGAGCAGGCCAGCGGCGACCTCGACGCCCTCGTCGGGCGCCGGCTCGCCGGCCCCGTCCCCCGCCACCAGGTCCTGACCCCGGTCGCGCTCGCGACGGTGTCGGCCGTCGGGCCCGGCCACGTCCTGGCCCCCGTGCGGCTGTCCGACGCGGAGGTCGTCGCCCTGCTGCGACCCGGGGACCGGGTGGACGTGGTCGCCGTCGCGGGTGAGACAGGCGCGACGACGACCGTCGCCCGGTCCGTCCGCGTCGTCACGGTGCCCGCCGTCGACCCCGACCAGCAGGGAGCGTCGACGGGCGCGCTCGTCGTGCTCGACGTGGCCGAGCCCGGCGTGGAGTCGTTGACCCGGGCTGCCGGCGGTGGCACCCTGACCGTCGTCTGGACGTGAGAGGCCGGCGCTGGCTCGCGAGGACACCCGACCTCTGCGGACCTGACGCACCGACGACCCGAGGGACCACCGTGAACAAGACCCTGACCGGATTCCGCGACTTCCTGCTCCGCGGGAACCTGGTCGAGCTGGCGGTCGCCGTCATCATCGGCACCGCGTTCTCAGCGGTCGTGAAGGCCTTCACCGACATCCTGACCGACGTGATCGGCCTCCTCGGCGGCGTCCCCGACTTCAGCAAGGAGCAGATCGGCGGCATCAACGTCGGCGCCTTCATCACGGCGGTCTTCTCCTTCGTGCTGACCGCCGCCGTCCTCTACTTCCTGGTGGTCACGCCGTACAACCGGCTGAGCGCGCGCATGAAGGCGGCGCAGGAGCAGCCGGAGGCGGCCCCCGCGGTCAAGGCGGAGGACCTGCTCACCGAGATCCGCGACCTCCTGCGCGACCAGGCCGCGGGGCGTCCCGTCCCCGGCCAGGTGCCCGGCACCCACCCCGGCCCGGTCACCGACCGCTGAGCCCGGACCGCCGGCCCCGTCCGGGCTCAGGCCCCGTGGTGCGGCGGCACGTCGGCCAGGAGGCGACGCTCGTCGGCGTCGGGGGGGCGGTCGGCCAGCACCGGGCGCCCGCCCGGAGCCAGCCGTGCCCGCAGCGCGGTGACGAGCGCCGCGAGCTGCGCCGCCCCGATCCCCTCGCGCAGGTCGGCCGGCACCGCGTACGCACCGAGCTGACGTCCGGCGAGCGCGACGGCGACCACGTCGAGGTCCGGCACCGGCTGCGTCCCCAGGTCGGGCCGGCGCTCGCCGGTCACCGCGAAGGCGAGCGCTTGGTGCCAGGAGCGCGCCGCGGCGCCGGCGGTGCCCCCGCCCACGCTCAGCCCGCGTCCGCGCCGAGGACCGTCCCGCGGCGGACCGTGTTCGGCGAGCCCTCGTCCTCGAGCGTCGCCGCGCCGGTGACCCGCACGTCGCCCTCGAAGGTCCAGTCGCCCCGGACGGTGAGGCTCCGGGCGTCCCGCAGCGACGGCACGCCCTCGGCGAAGCGCGCGTCGAACGCGGAGATCGTCTTGTAGTGGTCCGGGTCGAGGTCGACCAGCGGCGCCGGGTCGACCACCCGCTCGAGGCGACCCGCGTCGGTGACGTCGTAGACGTCGGAACGCAGCAGCGCGAGGTCGTTCGTCGTCTTCACCGGCAGGAAGCGCTCTCGACCGACCCCGATCGCCGTCGCGCCCGGGAACACCTCGATCGCCGCGCCCATCGCGCTCTCGACCTGCACGACCTCCGGCGACGACGGGTCGGACGGGTCGACGTTCTTCACGTTCTTGATCAGCGGCAGCCCGAGGACGGCCTTGCGCTCCTTGAGCACCGCCGAGACCGCGGCCAGGTCGAACCACAGGTTGTTGCAGTGGAAGAACGGGTGGCGGTGCTCGTCGGTGAAGAAGTGCATCTCCTCGGGAGCGGTCTGGGCCGTGTCGCGCAGGATGAGCTGGCCGTCGGACCTGCGGACGGCGAGGTGCCCGCCCTTGCGGTCGGCCGGCGTGCGGCGGCAGACCTCGGCCGCGTACGGGGCCCCCGTCGCCGCGAACCACCCCGCGATCCGCGCGTCGGGCGCCGCCCCGAGGTTGTCCGAGTTGGACACCGAGGCGTAGCGGTAGCCCTGCTCCAGCAGCCGGTCCAGGACGCCGGAGCCCTCGAGGGTCGTGTAGAGGTCGCCGTGGCCGGGCGGGCACCACTCCAGCGTCGGGTCCGCCGGCCACTCGACCGGCGTCAGGTCGGAGGTGAGGAGCTTGGGCTCCTGGTTCTGCTGGAAGTCGAGCTCGAGCCCGTCCACCGGGAGGTCGGTGTGCCGCGCGAGCGCCGCGAGCGTGTCCTCGCGGGTGCGGAAGCTGTCCATGAACAGCAGCGGCAGGCGGGCGTGGTACGTCGCGCGTGCGGCCCGCACCTGCTCGACGATGAGGTCGAGGAACGTCTGGTCACCACGCACCGGCAGCAGCGACTTGGCCCTCTCCATGCCCATCGACGTGCCGAGGCCGCCGTTGAGCTTGATGATCGCCGTCCTGCCGAGCGCCTGCGCGGCCTGCTCGTCGTCGACCTCGACGTCGTCGAGCATCGGCGGGTCGGTCAGCGGCTCGATGCTGTCCTCGGCGATGAGCCCGGTGACGCCCTCCTCCAGCTGGTGGTAGTAGTGCGCGAACACCTCGATCGCCTGGGGCTGCACCCCCGCGACGGCCATCTTCGTGCGGGCGGCTTCCAGACCTGCTGCGCTCATGGGTCGATCGTAGGGACGAGGCGCCCCCTCCGCCGAACCGCTACCGCGGCTCGGGCGTGATCGCGGCGAGCAACGCGACCGCCGCGGCCACCACCTGGTCCTGGACCGCGGCCGGGTCGGCGGTGGCGGTGCCGTCGTGGGGCTGGAGGCCGTAGTCGGCGAAGCTCGCGTGCGCGGCGCCGGGGATGACGACGTAGCTGGTGCCGGCCGGCAGGTCCGCCTTCGAGCGCTCGATGTCGGCCGGCGTGGCGAGCCCGTCCTGCTCCCCCGAGACGGACGTGACCTCGAGGTCGGCGCGCTCGAGGCGTCCCGCGGGGTAGGAGGCCAGGAGGAGGAGCCCCTCCACCCGCCGGTCGCCGTCGGCGAAGGACGCGGCGACCGTCCCCCCGAGCGAGTGCCCGCCGACCGCCCAGTGCGTGACCTCGGGGTGGTTCTCGAGGATGGTCCCGGCGTGACCGCTGTCGAAGATCGAGAAGCCGAACGGCTCCTTGAGCACGACGACGAGGTAGCCGGCCTCGGCGACGCGGCGCAGCTCCGGGGCGTACGCCCGCGGGTCGACCCGGGCGCCGGGCAGGAACACCAGCCCGGTCGTCGGGCGTACGGCGGTGCCGCGGGCGTCCTCCGTGCTCGGCACGAGCTCGTACCAGGTCACGCGGTCGACGACGCGGACGCCGTTCTCGCTGCGCATCGCGGCCAGCGCCGACGGCTGCGCGCCGAAGGGCCGCGAGTAGCCGAGCAGCACGACCGACAGCAGGGCGAGCACGAGCAGCGGGACGGCCAGCAGGACGCGCACGCGGGAGCGGCGCCGCAGCTGGGCCGGCGTGCGGCGGGCGGGATGGTCGGGGTCGCCCTCGCGGTCCTGGCGGTCACCGATGGCCAGGGTGGCGACCGCCCAGGCCAGGGCGACGAACCCCAGCAGGGCGGTGGCGAGCCCGAGGACGACGGCGGCCGGGTGGCCGTCGAGCAGCACGCCGCCGCGCGTCCAGCCGATCCAGGCCGTCACGACGACCATCGCCGCGCCCACGCCGAGCCACACCAGGGCGAGCACGGTGCGGCTCAGAGCCCCGGGTTGCCGCATGGCGACGAGGCTACGGCGGCGGGTCCGGTGCGGGTTCCGCGACGCGCGGGCCAGGACTAGGGTGCTGGCCATCCCGCAGCGGCACCGCGACCGAAGGAGCTCGACATGCCCTCGCGCCTCAACCCTTACCTCAGCTTCCGCGGGCAGGCCCGCGAGGCCCTCGACTTCTACCGCTCGGTCTTCGGCGGCGACTCCACGGTGACGACCTTCGGCGAGTTCGGGGAGACCCCGCCCGGCGTCGAGGGCACGCACGTGATGCACGGCCAGCTCGAGACGCCGATGGGCTTCACGCTGATGGTCTCCGACGTGCCGGGCTCGATGGACCTCACCGTCGGCAACAACATCACGGTGAGCCTCAGCGGCGACGACGCCGATGCGCTGCGCGGCTACTGGACGCGGCTCTCGGACGGCGGGACGGTCACCTTCCCGCTGCAGAAGCAGATGTGGGGCGACGAGTACGGGCAGTGCCAGGACAGGTTCGGCGTGCCGTGGATGGTCAACATCTCGGGTGCTTGACGACCGGTCGGTCGGACGCCTCGGAGCCCGGGGCGGTCCACTCCCTCGACCGGTGGGAGTCCCGGCCTGGTCAGAGGTGCGTGAGCACCACGGCGAGCACACCGGCGACCGCGACGAGCACGAGGGCCAGCAGCGCGACGTTGATCTGCGCGGCCTGGTCGAAGAGCGCGTCGATGGCGGCGTTCTCGGCGGCGGTCGGGCTGCCCGACGGCTGCCCGAGCGCGAGCGGCGCGGCGAGGACGGCGCCGGCGGTCGACGAGGAGACGACCGGCGCGTCCAGGACGCCGAGCGAGCCGGGCCGGGTCGCGGCGAGGGCCTCGACCTGGCGCTGCTGGGCGGCGTCGCGGTGGTCCTGCGTCCAGCCCGCCGCGCCGACGGTCAGGGCCTGCTCGAGGACGCCGGCGGCAGGGCCGTCGGCCGTGCCGCGCTGGCGGGTCAGCAACGACCCGCCGTCGACGGCGGACGTGGTGGAAACGAGGGCTGCGCTTCGGGGCGACACGGAACTCCCTGGGTGCGGGCTGCGGACAGCCAGTGCGATCAAGCTCTTTTCCCCGAGTGCTTCACGCAGGACACCACCGTCTGCCCCGCCGGACCCGGCCGCTGCCGATTCGTCCTGTTCCCAGGAAATTCTTGGCTTCAGGGGTTTGACAATCGCTCGATCGTCGTGTTGTCCACGTCAGAAGCGGTCCGGTCACCTGATCACCCGCCGGAGCGGCCGACCCGCGGAGGGGGCAGCGGCCGGAGCGCGTCGGGCGCCCCCAGCAGGATTCGAACCTGCGACACGAGGTTTAGGAAACCTCTGCTCTATCCCCTGAGCTATGGGGGCCGGCGCACCAGGCTAGTGGCAAGCGCCCGGCCCCGCCTCCCGGTCCGCGTGGTCCCCGGCGCAGCGCGCTGCGAGCATGGGGCCATGGCCCGACCGATCGTGGTGGACGTCGACACCGGTACCGACGACGCGCTCGCCCTCCTCTACGCGGTGGGCTGCGCCGATCTCGACCTCCGCGCGGTGACCTGCGTGGCCGGCAACGCCGGGCTGGAGCAGGTGGTCGAGAACACGCTGCGGGTGCTCGAGGTCGCGGGCGCGGGTGACGTCCCCGTCGCCGCCGGCGCGACCAGGCCGCTGATCGAGCGGATGCGGCCCGAGGGCCGGTTCCACGGGGAGGACGGGCTGGCGGGGGTGGTGCTGGCGCCGACGAGCCGGACCGTCGCCGCTTCGTCGGCGATCGAGCTGCTGCACGCGCAGATCGTGGGTTCCGAGGAGCCGGTGACGCTGGTCAGCCTGGCGCCGATGACGAACGTCGCCCTGCTGCTCACGCTGCACCCCGACGTCGCCGACCACCTGGAGCGGCTGGTGTTCATGGGCGGCTCGGCCTCGGTCGGCAACGTGACCGCCCTGGCCGAGTTCAACGTCTGGCAGGACCCCGAGGCCGCGACCTGCGTCGTGGAGTCCGGGCTGCCGGTGACGATGTACGGGCTCGACGTCTTCGACCGCCTGGTGATCGAGCAGGACGTGGCCGACCGGTGGACGCGCTCGGCGCACCCGGCGGTGCGGGCGGCGGGCGAGCTGCTGCACCGCCGCGGGACGCGGGCGGCCGGCTTCGAGCAGGACTACGTCGGCGTCCTCGGCGACGCGGGCGCGCTGCTGGTGCTGACGCACCCCGAGCTGTTCTCCACCGAGTCCCTGCCCGTCCGGGTGAACCTCGACGGGCTCGGCCGCGGGCAGACGGTCGTCGACCGGCGGCCCGCACGCCCAGGACCAGCAGGCGCTCGACCGCGACCCGTGGCGCGTGCTCGAGGTCGCCCTCGACGCCGACCTGGAAGCGGCGGCCCGGGCCTTCGTCGACGTCGTCGACGCCTTCGAGCGACTAGGGGCCCGCTCGGCGCGGAGCACGAGGACCCGTCACCTGGGTGACGCCCGGGTGCGGGTCCTGCGTACGGTTCGGCTCAGTCGGCCGTGTGGTCCGTGCTTGTCCTTGAGCTCGGCGACCTGCTTGTGGACCTCGGCCATGTCGAGGCCCTTGACCGCGTCCACGACCTGCTTCAGGGCCGGGCCCGGCAGCGCGCCGGCCTGGTTGAAGACGAGGACGCCCTCGCGGAAGGCCATCAGCGTCGGGATGCCCTCGATGCCGAGCGAGCCGGAGAGCTGCTGGTTCGCGTCGGTGTCGAGCTTGGCGAAGACGATGTCGCTGTTCTCGTCCGACTCCTTCTCGAAGATCGGGCCGAAGCGCTTGCACGGGCCGCACCAGTCGGCCCAGAAGTCCACCAGCACGATGTCGTTGTCGCTGATCGTCTTCTCGAAGTTGTCGGCGTTGATCTCGACCGTCGCCATGCTTCTCTGCTCCTTCGTGTCGCGTGGCCCGTACGACGTACGTCGCGGACCTGCACACGCCAACGACACGGCACCCGGCGCTATTCCGGGACCCGGGCGAGGCCGGGCTACTTGATCGCCACCAGGCGGCGCACCGGGATGGCGATGTCGACGCCGCCGTGGCGCTCGGCCTGCTCGCAGAGGTGGTCGACGGCCGCCGCGACGCGCGCCGCCGGCGTGCTCGGCAGGTAGAGCGACGACACGAGCAGCCAGGCGTCGTCGGAGGTGCTCACCCTGAAGCGGTAGCGCTCGCGCTTGTCCTCCACCGTCGTGAGCCCGTGCTCGGACAGCGTCCGGCGGAAGCCGGTCAGCTCCACCGGGCCGGGGAACCTCGGGCCACCGCGCAGCCGCGCGTTCAGGCGGCTCAGCCGGCGCACGTCGCTCGGCGCGAGCGGGCGTACGGCGGGTGCGATCGCGGCGAGGACGCCGCCGGGGCGCAGCACCCGCGCCACCTCGGCGAGCACGGCGTCCAGCGGTTGCACGACGACGAGGCCGAGGGCGCTGGTCACCACGTCCACCGAACCGTCACGAAACGGCAGCGCGCGGGCGTCGGCGCGCACCAGCGGACCGGCACCGCGCCGGACGGCCAGCCGCAGCTCGGCGTCGGAGAGGTCGAGCCCGACGACCGTGCGGCCGGGGCGGGCGAGCTCGCGGGCGACGGGCCCGGAGCCCGAGGCCAGGTCGAGCACGGTGGTGGCGTCCTCGGAGACGGCGCGGGCCAGCCAGCGGTAGGGCGAGTGGTCGCTGCGCAGCGCCCGCGACAGGACGTCCTCGACGACGCCCGTCCGCTCGGCGTGGAAGCGGGCGAGGTAGGACTCCCAGTCGACCTCGCGGTCGGGCACGGCCTGCGTCAGACCCGGGTGACGAAGAGGTGGGTCGAGGCCTCCCGGTCGATCTCGCAGCCCGGGTGGCCCTCGGCGTTCAGGCGCACGCCGAGCCCGCCGACCTCGGCCGCGACCTCCGCACCCGGGCGGATGCCGGCCACGCGGAGCGTGCCCATCATCTCGACGTCCTTCTGGATCTCCTCGCTCATGCGCTCGATCACCACGCGCACGGGCGCGCTGCGGACGGCGTCGGCCAGCTGCTCGTTGCCGTCACGGAACCTCCCGGAGGGCTCGACCACGCCCAGCTCGTCGAGCCCGGGGATCGGGTTGCCGTACGGGGACTCGGTCGGCTGGCCGAGCAGGTCGACGAGCTTGCGCTCCACGTCCTCGGAGATGACGTGCTCCCAGCGGCAGGCCTCGTCGTGGACGAGCTCCCAGTCCAGGCCGATCACGTCGATCAGGAGGCGCTCGGCGAGCCGGTGCTTGCGCATGACCCGGATCGCGCGGGAGCGGCCCTCGTCGCTCAGCTCGAGGTGCCGGTCGCCCTGCACCCGCACGAGGTCGTCGCGCTCCATCCGGGCGACCGTCTGGGACACCGTGGGGCCGCTCTGGTGCAGTCGCTCGGCGATCCGCGCCCGGAGGGGGACGATGCCCTCCTCCTCCAGCTCGTAGATCGTCCGGAGGTACATCTCCGTGGTGTCGATCAGGTCACTCACGTCCAGCCCTCCGTGGTCGCCCGCGGGTCCTCCGGGACAGGACTGCCCCTCGCGCACGCGACCCGCGGGCAAGACTAGTGGACGTGCCCGTCCCCCACCCGCCCCTGATCTGGTGGTTGCGGCGCGACCTGCGCCTCGCCGACAACCCGGCCCTGCTGGCGGCGAGCGAGGACGGCACCGTCCTGCCGCTGTTCGTCAGGGACCCGGTGCTGCGCGGCGGCGCCGGCCGGGCCCGGTCGGCCTGGCTCGCAGCGGCCCTCGTCGAGCTCGACCGCGAGCTGCGGGAGGCGGGCGGCCCGGGCCTCAGCGTCGTCGAGGGCCGGCCCGAGGACGTGGTCGCGCGCGTGGCGGCCGAGGTGGGCGCCCCGGCCGTCCACGTCGCCGCCGACTTCGGCCCGTACGGACGCCGTCGCGACGCCCGGGTCGCCGCGGCGCTCGCCGCGGACGGGCGCACGCTGACCGCGACCGGGTCGCCGTACGCGGTCGCGCCGGGCACCCTGCTCGGGCGGCAGGGCACCCCGTTCCAGGTCTTCTCGCCGTTCCACCGGGCGTGGCTGGCCCGGGGCGTGCACGCGCCGGCCGAGCCGCTCGACCCCACCGCCGTCCACTGGGCGGCCAGCGAGCAGCGCGTCTCGCTGGAGGAGCCGGACGACGACCTGCTGCCGCTGGTCGGTGAGCGGGCCGCCCGGGCGTCGTGGACCGCCTGGCTCGGCCGCGAGTCGGGGGGCCCGGGCGACTACCAGCGGCTCCACGACGTGCCCGCCGCCGACGCCACCGCGCACATCTCCAAGGCGCTGCGCTGGGGCCACCTGCACCCCCGCACCGTCCTCGCCGACCTGGCCGGGCTCGACGGCGAGGGACCCGCGGCCCTCGCCCGGCAGCTCGCGTGGCGCGACTTCTACGCCGACGTGCTGTGGCACCGCCCGGACGCGACCCGCTCGCCGGTGCAGCCGCGCTTCCGCGACCTCGAGCGCGACGACCCGACCACGTCGGGCGAGGCGGCGGCCCGGCTCGACGCGTGGCAGCAGGGCCGCACCGGCTACCCCCTCGTCGACGCAGGGATGCGCCAGCTGCTCGCGCAGGGGTGGATGCACAACCGCGTCCGCCTGGTCGTCGGGTCGTTCCTGGTCAAGGACCTGCACCTGCCCTGGGAGGACGGGGCGGCGTGGTTCATGGAGCACCTCCACGACGGCGACGTGGCGAGCAACCAGCTCAACTGGCAGTGGGTGGCCGGCTGCGGCAACGACCCCTCGCCCTTCTACCGGGTCTTCAACCCCACGCTGCAGTCGGCGAAGTTCGACCCCGACGGCGAGTACGTCCGCCGCTGGGTGCCCGAGCTGGCCGACGTCCCCGGCCCGCACGTCCACGAGCCCTGGACCGCGCCCGGCGGCCCGCCCCCGGGCTACCCGGCGCCCGTCGTCGACCACAAGGCCGAGCGCCTCGAGGCGCTGGCGCGGTACGAGGCGGTGCGCTGAGGCCCGGCGGGCCGTCCGCGAGAAAGTCGTTGACCGCCTTGAAAGGTCCACCTACCGTTGTGGGTACACGGGAAGGAGGTGGTCCGATCAATGAATTCTCTTCGGACAAGTGAGGTGGCGGCGGCCTAGCCGTTCGACCAGGACGCGGCGTGATCCGCCCGGTCGAGAGGCCGGCTAATCCACAGCCAACACCCGAACCCGCGAGTGCCGGACCGTCCATCCGGCCGACGTCCGGGCTCCACCGGAGCCCCGTCGCCAAGCTCGCGGGTTTGTCCTGCCCTGGCCCGCTGCCTGCCCTGGCCCTCTGCCTGACCTGCACCGCTGCCTGCCCTGCCCCGCTGCCTGCCCTGCCCCGCTGCCTGCCCTGGCCCTCTGCCTGTCGGCCGTCCTCGTCCTGTCGCTGTCCTCGCTCCGCTCGGGCGCGGGCCGGGCTGTGCTCGGGCGCGGGCTCGGCTCCTCGCCCGCCTCCGGTTCGCTGCTCCGCTCAGCCGTCGCCCCGCTCGCTCTCCTCGCGCTCGCCGGGCAGCACCGGGGCCAGGGCACGGACGGTGTCCAGCAGGTCGGCCTCCTCGGGGGTCTTGTCCGGGCGGTAGCGCAGGACCCGCGCGAAGCGCAGCGCGACGCCGCCGGGGTAGCGCGTCGAGACCTGCAGGCCGTCGATCGCGATCTCGACCACGGTGGTCGGCTCGACCTCGACGACGTGGCCCGTCCGGTTCGTCGCGATCCGCTGGAAGTGCTCGGTCTGCCAGCGCAGCGTCTCGTCGGTCAGTCCCTTGAACGTCTTGCCGAGCATCACGAAGCCGCGCTCGGGGTCGCGGGCCGCCAGGTGCAGGTTCGACAGCCAGCCCTGCCGGCGTCCGCTCCCCCACTCGACCGCGACCACGACCAGGTCGAAGGTGTGGCGCGGCTTGAGCTTGACCCAGGCCGAGTCGCGCCGGCCGGCCGCGTACGGGGCGTCGAGCCGCTTGACCACGACCCCCTCGTAGCCCTGCCCGACCCACTCCGCGAACACCCGCTCGACGCTCGCCTCGTCCTCGGCCACGACACGCGGCACCACCTGGTGGGCGGGCAGCAGGGCCTCCATCGCCGCGATCCGCTCGTGCAGCGGCGCGTCGAGGTAGTCGTGGTCGTCCACGCGCAGCACGTCGAAGAAGAACGGCCGCAGCGGCAACCGGCGCCGCGCCGCGTCCACGTCGGCGCTGCTCATCGTCCGCGACGCCACCGCCTGGAACACCTCGGGGCGCCCGTCCTCGCGCAGGGCCAGCACCTCGCCGTCGAGCACCACCCGCTCGTGCGGCAGCGCGCGCACGGCCGCGACGACCTCGGGCAGCCGCCCGGTGATGTCGTCGAGGCTGCGGGTGTAGACGCGGACCTCGTCGCCGTCGCGGTGGACCTGCACGCGGATCCCGTCCAGCTTGGCGTCGACCAGCGCCGGCAACCCGGTGCGGGCGACCGCCGCGGCGGGTCCGGGCTCGCTGGCGGCCAGCATCGGCTGCACGGCCGTCCCGACCTCGAGCCCGACGGCCTCCAGCGCCGCCAGCCCACCGGCGTGCAGCAGCGCCGCGGCGGCCACCGTCGAGGACCTCAGCATCGCCGCGCGCCGGACGGCGGCGAGCGGGACCCCGTACGTCGTCGCGAGCGCGTCCTGGACCGCCGCCTCCGACGCGCCCTGCCGCAGCTCGCCGAAGACGAGGCCGCGCAGGAAGGGCTGCTCCGCCGCGGTCGCCCGGCCGAAGACGTCGGCCACCGCGGCGGTCCGCGCCCCGGCCGACCCGGGACCGGCCAGCTCGGCGATGGCGGCGAAGGCGGCGTCCACCTCGCGCACGGTGAGCGCCGCCGCGGCGGCCGCAGGGGGCAGCGTGCTCAGCGACCGGGCCCCCACCCCCGTGCGCCGCTGCCGCAGCGCGCCGATCAGGTAGGACACGACCGTCTCGAGGTCGTCCTCCTGGCCGGTCTCGACGAGCTCGGTGAGCACGCCCGCGATCAGCTCGCGCTTGGCGATCCGGCTCCGGGTGGCGGCGAGCGCCGACCAGGTCTCCGCGAGGCGTGCCAGCAACATGGGGAGATCATGCCGCCACCGTCCGACGGTCCTGGCGCTCGAGGTGGGTGAGCCCCGCGAGCGCGAGGGAGGGGGTGCCGTCGTCCGACGACGGGGCGGCCGGGCACGTCCGCCCCGGCGGCCCGCCCGTGCTCCGGGGCCCGGACCTCCGCGAGGGTCCCCGTCCGTCTCCGGGGCGGGCTGGGAGCATCGGACGATGAGCTCGCACGGCAAGCCCGGGGTCCTGCTGGACGTCGACGGGACCCTCCTCGACACCAACTACCTGCACGCCCTGGCGTGGTGGCAGGCGTTCCGCGACGCGGGGGTGGCGGGCGTGACCATGGCCGACACCCACCAGGCCGTCGGGATCGCCGGCGACGGCCTCGTCGACCGCCTCGCGCACGAGGCCGACGAGCGGACCAAGCGCAAGGTCGTCAAGCGCCACGACAAGCGCTACGCCAGGCTCCAGGGCGAGGTCGTCGCCTTCGCCGGGGCCGACCACCTCGTCCGCCGCCTGGACGACGCCGGCTTCTCGGTCGTGCTCGCCACGAGCGGTCAGAAGAGCGACCTGGACTGGATGCTCCCCGCGATCGGCATCGGCGAGGGCGTGCTGGCCGGCGCGACCACCTCGGGTGACGTGGCGCAGGCCAAGCCGGCCCCGGACCTCATGACCACCGCGATGCAGCAGCACGACCTCGACCCCGCCCGGACCGTCGCCATCGGCGACACCGTGTGGGACGTGCAGGCCGCCCACGACGCCGGCGTCCGCATCGTCGCCTTCACCTGCGGCGGCATCGTGCGCTGCGAGCTCGCCGAGGCCGGTGCGGACGAGATCTTCGGCGGCCCGGCCGACCTCGTCGACCGCTGGGAGGACTCCCTGCTGTCCCGCCTGGTCTGAGGCGACCACCCGCGGGCGGCCTCCTGGGCCCGGCTACTCGCGGAGGTCCGCGGGACCGCCCACCAGCGGGAGGCCGGCCGCGACCCAGCCCTCGACGCCGTCGACCACGTCGGTGGCGTCGAGCCCGAGGTCGCGCAGGGAGCGCGCGGCCAGCGACGAGCTGTAGCCCTGCCGGCACACGAGCACGACCCGGGGCCGGGCGTCGGCCTCGGGGACGCGTACGGGGCTGGTCGGGTCGAGCCGCCACTCCAGCACCGTGCGGTCGATCACCAGCGCCCCGGGCAGCTCACCGGTCCGCGCCCGCTGGGCCGCGGTCCGCACGTCGACGAGCAGCGCGCCGTCCTGCACCGCGACGTACGCCTCGGGCGCCGTCAGCCGGGTCCAGCCGGCGCGGGCCCGCTGCAGCAGCGCGTCCACCGCGGGCTCGTCCTCCACCCCTCGAGGATGCACGAACGGCGCCCACCCCGGAGGGGGTGGACGCCGTGCGGGACGTGCTGGGTCGTACGGGCCTCGGTCAGGCCTTCTGCTCGCCCTCGGTCGCGGCGGCTTCCTCGGCGTTGACGTCGTCGCTCGGCTGCTCCTGCGCCGACGTCGCCTCGTCGCGCCCGGTGGTGTCCTCGACCAGGTCCTCGGCCGGGGCCTCCTGCGTCGGGGCCTCGGGCGTGACCTGCTCCTCGCCGCCGGCCGGGGCCGCGGCCGCCGGGGCCGCCTTCGTGGCCGCACCGCCGCGCTCGGCGGACTTGCGCGGGGCCGGCGCCGGGGCGGCGACCTTCGCGCGGTTCTTGCGGCTGTCCTCGACCGTCTCGGTCAGGATCTCGATCTGCGCCATGGGGGCGTTGTCGCCCTTGCGGGGGCCGACCTTGGTGATGCGGAGGTAGCCGCCGTCACGGTCGGTCAGGGTCGGCGCGATCTCGGTGAAGAGCACGTGCACCACGCCCTTGTCGCGGACGGTGGTCAGCACCTGGCGGCGGGAGTGGATGTCACCACGCTTCGCCTTGGTGATCAGCTTCTCCGCGAGCGGGCGCAGCCGCTTGGCCTTGGCCTCGGTCGTCACGATCTTGCCGTGCTCGAACAGCTGCGTCGCGAGGTTGGCGAGGATGATCCGCTCGTGCGACGGGCTGCCGCCGAGGCGGGCGCCCTTGGTCGGTGTGGGCATGGTGTCCGTTCTCCAGTGTCAGGTGCTTGCTCTGCCTACCCGCGCCCGTCCGCCCGGGAGCGGGCGGACGCGGGGCGCGGGATCAGTACTGCTCGGTCTCGCTGTAGTCGGCCTCTTCGGCGTCGTCCTCGTAGCGGATGGCGCTCAGCGGGTCGAACCCGGGGGCGCTGTCCTTGAGCGAGAGACCCATCTCGTGCAGCTTCAGCTTGACCTCGTCGATGGACTTGGAGCCGAAGTTGCGGATGTCGAGCAGGTCCTGCTCGCTGCGCGAGACGAGCTCGGACACCGTGTGGATGCCCTCGCGCTTGAGGCAGTTGTAGGACCGGACCGTGAGGTTCAGGTCCTCGACCGGCAGGGCCAGGTCGGCGGCCAGCTGCTCGTCGATCGGCGACGGGCCGATCTCGATGCCCTCCGCCTCGACGTTCAGCTCGCGCGCCAGGCCGAAGAGCTCGGTCAGCGTGCGGCCGGCCGACGCGACCGCGTCGCGCGGGCGGATGGCCGGCTTGGTCTCGACGTCCAGGATCAGCCGGTCGAAGTCGGTGCGCTGCTCGACGCGGGTGGCCTCGACCTTGTAGGTGACCTTGAGGACCGGCGAGTAGATCGAGTCGACCGGGATGCGGCCGATCTCGGCGTCGACCGACTTGTTCTGCACGGCCGACACGTAGCCGCGGCCACGCTCGACGACGAGCTCCATGTCCAGCCGACCGGAGTCGTTCAGCGTCGCGATGTGCAGCTCGGGGTTGTGCACCTCGACGCCGGCCGGCGGCGCGATGTCGGCGGCCGTGACCTCGCCCGCACCCGACTTGCGCAGGTACATGGTGACGGGCTCGTCCTCCTCGGAGGAGACGACGAGCGCCTTCAGGTTGAGGATGATCTCGGTGATGTCCTCGACGACGCCCTCGATGGTGGAGAACTCGTGGAGGTTGCCCTCGACCTTGATGCTCGTCACGGCCGCGCCCGGGATGGACGACAGCAGCGTGCGGCGCAGGGAGTTGCCGAGGGTGTAGCCGAAGCCGGGCTCGAGCGGCTCGATGGCGAACCGCGAGCGGTTCTCCGAGACGGTCTCCTCGGACAGCGTGGGGCGCTGGGCGATCAGCATGGTGCTCTTCCTTCCCCGCACCCCCCGTTATTTGACGGTGCGGAACCGGACCCGCATCCGGCGGTCCGGGTGGTGCTGCGTGGCCGCGAGGGCCACGCGGCCCGGGCCCGTCGGCGTGACGGACCCGGGCGGGTGAGGGCTACTTGGAGTAGAGCTCGACGATCAGCTGCTCGGCCACGTCGATCGTGATCTGCGCCCGGCTGGGGAGCTGGTGCACGAAGATGCGACCACGCTCGGGAAGCACCTGGAGCCAGGCCGGGACCTCGCGCTCGCCGTGCGTCTCGCGGTTGATGACGTGCGGCGTCTGCTCCTGCGCCTTCGGCGCCAGGTCGACGATGTCGTGCTGGCTCACGCGGTACGACGGGATGTCGACCTTGTGGCCGTTCACGAGGAAGTGGCCGTGCACGACGAACTGACGGGCCTGACGACGCGTCCGGGCGAGCCCGGCGCGGTAGACCACGTTGTCCAGACGGGACTCCAGGATCTGGAGCAGGTTGTCACCCGTCTTGCCCTGCACGCGGTTCGCCTCTTCGTAGTAGAGGCGGAACTGCTTCTCGAGGACCCCGTAGGAGAAGCGCGCCTTCTGCTTCTCGCGCATCTGGAGGAGGTACTCGGACTCCTTGATGCGGCCCTTGCCGTGGGCGCCGGGAGGGTACGGGCGCTTCTCGAACGAGCTGTCGCCACCGACCAGGTCAACACCCAGGCGACGCGACTTCTTGGTCATGGGACCGGTGTAACGAGCCATGTCTGTTCAGCTTTCCTTTCTGGGTGTGAGGGTCAGACCCGGCGCCGCTTGGGAGGGCGGCAGCCGTTGTGCGGGATGGGGGTGACGTCGGAGATCGCGCCGACCTCGAGGCCGACGGCCCCGAGCGAACGGATCGCGGTCTCGCGGCCCGAGCCCGGGCCCTTCACGAAGACGTCGATGCGCTTCATGCCGTGCTCCATGGCGCGGCGGCCGGCGGCCTCCGCGGCCATCTGCGCGGCGTACGGCGTCGACTTGCGCGAGCCCTTGAAGCCGACGGTGCCGGCAGAGGCCCAGGCGATGACCGCACCCGTGGGGTCGGTGATCGAGATGACGGTGTTGTTGAACGTGCTCTTGATGTGGGCCTGGCCCGAGACGACGTTCTTCTTTTCCTTCTTGCGCACCTTGGTGGCGCGGGTGTTACGGCCTGCGGTTGCCATCTGTGCTCTGTTCTCCTGGATCTAGGCGCGGAGCCCGCGGGGGCTCAGCGCGCCTTCTTCTTGCCGGCGACGGGCTTGCGCGCGCCCTTGCGGCCACGGGCGTTCGTCCGGGTGCGCTGACCGCGGACGGGCAGGCCGGCGCGGTGGCGACGGCCCTGGTAGGAGCCGATCTCGACCTTGCGACGGATGTCGGCGGCCACCTCGCGACGGAGGTCACCCTCGGTCTGGTAGTGGGCCTCGATCCAGTCACGCAGGGCGACGAGCTGCTCGTCGTTCAGCTGGTGGACACGCGTGTCCCCGCTGATCCCCGTGTTCTCCAGGGTCTCCAGAGCGCGGGTGTGCCCCACGCCGAAGATGTAGGTGAGGGCGACCTCGAGGCGCTTGTCGCGCGGGAGGTCAACCCCGATCAGGCGAGCCATCAGGCTTACGACCTTTCGTGTGTCGGCGCACGCCTGTCGAGGCGTCGCGTCGCGGAGGTGTCTGGCGTGACGCGTCCCCGGCTGCCTTGTGGTGGTCCCTGCTCGGTCCCACCGCCTGGGCCCCGGCCTCCGACCGGGGGTGTCCCCCGGACCTCTCGGTCGAAGGGGTTGCGATCACACTTTTCTGGGTGCTGCTGTGGTGCGGGTGCTGCTTGTCGTGCTGTCCTGCGCCTCGTGCGGCCGGGACGGGCCCGGCTCGAACGGGGCGAGGCCTGCGATCAGCCCTGGCGCTGCTTGTGGCGCGGGTTCTCGCAGATCACCATCACGTTGCCGTGACGACGGATCACCTTGCACTTGTCGCAGATCGGCTTGACGCTCGGCTGGACCTTCATCGAGCTTCCTTCTTCGTGCTTCGTTGCCGGACGGGAGAGCCCGCCCGGCGGCTGGTGGTGTGCTCAGCTGCCGGCCCGCCGCGAGACGGGCCCGGGGTCACTTGTGCCGGTAGACGATGCGCCCGCGTGTCAGGTCGTACGCGGAGAGCTCGACGACGACGCGGTCAGCCGGGAGGATGCGGATGTAGTGCTGCCGCATCTTGCCACTGATCGTGGCGAGGACCTTGTGACCGTTGGCCAGCTCCACGCGGAACATCGCGTTCGGCAGGGCCTCGACCACGGTGCCCTCCAGCTCGAGCGCGCCTTCTTTCTTCGCCATAACTCCCAATCAGCCTGATTGCATGGTGCATCGCGTCACCGGCGGGTGACCGACGGACAATGTTACGTCAGCGCGTCGTACGCCCCAAATCGCCGGGCGGTGCCGTACAAGCGACGGGCGGCTGCGCCGCTGTCGACGCAACGCCGGCGGTCACGGACCCATTCCGACCGGGGCTCGGTCAGGCCCGACCTGTTGCTCTGGGCACGGTCGGCATGGGATACAGGACTCGGTCCTCGCCGTGCGGCGACGACCGGAGCGACGCCACGTCCTGCGGCCCGGCGAGCCGCCCGCCCGTGAAGAGGTCCGCATGCAAGCACCCCCGGCCGAGCTCAAGAAGGGCCTCAAGCAGCGCCACCTCACCATGATCGCGATGGGTGGGGTGATCGGGGCGGGGCTGTTCGTCGGCTCGGGCACGGTCATCTCCGAGGCGGGGCCGTCGGCGTTCCTCAGCTACGCCATCACCGGCGTGCTGATCATCCTGGTGATGCGGATGCTGGGCGAGATGGCCACGGCCAACCCCTCCACCGGCTCGTTCTCCGACTACGCCCGCCAGGCGATCGGCGGCTGGGCGGGCTTCAGCGTCGGCTGGCTCTACTGGTACTTCTGGGTGATCGTGATCGGCTTCGAGGCCGTGGCCGGCGCCAAGGTGCTGCAGTACTGGCTGCCCGACGTCCCGCTCTGGCTGATGTCGCTCATCCTCATGACGCTGATGACGGCCACGAACCTGTTCTCGGTCAGCTCGTTCGGGGAGTTCGAGTTCTGGTTCGCGGGCATCAAGGTCGCGGCCATCGTCGTCTTCCTCGTCCTGGGCACCGTCTTCGTGCTCGGCGCCTGGCCGGCCAAGGACCTCGACTTCAGCAACCTCACCAGCCAGGGCGGGTTCTTCCCGCTCGGGATCGGGGCGATCTTCTCGGCGATCGTCGTGGTCATCTTCTCGATGGTCGGGGCCGAGGTCGCGACCATCGCCGCGGCCGAGTCGCCCGACCCGGGCAGGTCGATCGCCCGGGCGACCAACTCGGTCATCCTGCGGATCGCGATCTTCTTCGTCGGCTCGATCTTCCTGCTCGCGGTGATCCTGCCCTGGAACAGCGCCGACCTGGCGGCGTCGCCCTACGTCGCCGCCTTCAAGGTGATGGGCATCCCCTACGCCGACCACATCATGAACGCGGTCGTCCTCACCGCCGTGCTGTCCTGCCTCAACTCCGGGCTCTACACCTCCTCGCGCATGCTCTTCGTGCTCGCCGCCCGCCGCGAGGCCCCGTCCGCCCTGATGGAGGTCACCAAGCGGGGCGTCCCGCGCAACGCGATCCTCGCCTCGACCGTCGTCGGCTTCCTCTGCGTCATCGCGGCCGCGGCGTCGCCGGACACCGTCTTCCTCTTCCTGCTGAACTCCTCCGGCGCGGTGATCCTCTTCGTCTACCTGCTCATCGCCGTCTCGCAGATCATCCTGCGCCGGCGCACGGGCTCGGAGGCGCTGACCGTGAGGATGTGGTTGTTCCCCGGCCTGTCCGTGGTCGTCGTGCTGGCGATCCTCGCGGTCCTCGTCCAGATGGGCACCAACGCCGAGGTCCGCCCCCAGCTGGTGCTGAGCCTCCTGGCCTGGGCGGCCGTGCTCGTCCTCTACTTCGTCTCGAAGAAGGTCCAGGGCCGCGCCCCCGGGGAGCGGCAGGGCCGGGTGCCGGCTGCCGCGCCCGACGCACCGGCGACGCGGGTGCTCGTGCTGGCCAACGAGACGGTCAACGGCGACGAGCTGCTCGACGAGCTGCGCCGGATCGACCGGGAGCGGACCGCGCGCTACTTCGTCTGCGTCCCCGCGAACCCGATCGACACCGGCCAGGCGATGCACGAGGGCGCGGCCTTCGTCTGGGACAAGACGACCGAGGCCGCGCAGGCCCGGCTCGACGCCACGCTGGAGATCCTGCGCGCCGAGGGCCTCGAGGCCGACGGCGCGCTCGGGGAGTACCGCCCGCTGCGGGCCCTCGCCAGCGCCGTGCAGGACTTCGGGCCCGACCGCCTCGTGGTCTGCACGCTGCCGCCGGACCGGTCGGCCTGGCTGCGCTACGACGTCGTGGAGCGCGCCCGCGAGACGTACGACCTGCCGCTCACCCACGTCGTGGTCGAGCACGCCGGGGTGCCGGCGAGCTCACGGTGACGACGGTCGCGGGCCTCACGCCCGGGGAGCGGGGCACCGCCGCCCTGCACCTCGGCGCGATGGTCGCCCGCTCGAACGGCGACGACCTGGCCGTGGTCGTCGTCGTCCCGACGCCGTGGCCGCCCAACCCCTACCGCGCCGACGCGGAGTACCTCGCGGTGCAGGAGCAGGAGGCGCGCCAGGCGCTGGCCCGGGTGACCGACGTGGTCGGGACCGGCCTCACCGTGCGGGGGCGGCTGCACCGGGCCCGCTCGGTGGCCTCGGGCCTGCTCGAGGTCGTGGCGCAGGAGTCGGCGAGCTCGGTCGTGCTCGGCTCGGCGAGCTCGGGGCTGCTCGGGCGGGTCTCGCTGGGCGGCATCGCCGAGCGCGTCCTGCACAGCTCGGAGGTGCCGGTGACCCTGGCGCCGGCCGGCTTCGGCGCCGCCGCGGGGGCCCGGGTCCGCCGGGTCACGGTGGCGTACGGGCGGGCGGACCGCGACAGCGACCTGCTTGCGACGGCACGGCGCGTCGCCGACCGGATCGGCGCGTCGCTGCGGGTGGCCTGCTTCGCCGTGCGGCCGCCCAACGCCCGGCTCGAGTCGGTCGACCCGGGCGCGGAGGAGCTCGTGGTGCAACGGTGGCACCGCGCGGTCGAGGCCGAGGTGGCGCAGGTCGCCGGGCCCGGGCTGGAGACGGTGGTGGGCCGGGGCGAGCGCTGGGGCGAGGCCCTGGCCGACGTGGCCTGGGCCGAGGGCGACGTGCTCGCGGTCGGGGCCAGCAGCTCGCCGGTGAGCCGCTTCTTCCTCGGCTCGCACGCCTCGAAGATCCTGAGGCACGCCCCCGTGCCCGTCACGCTGGTGCCGCGCCGGCTCCCCGTCGAGGACGCCTGAGGGCGCGCCGATCCTGTCGAAGGGCGTCCGGGGGCCCCTCGACAGGCTCCCGCGGCTAGCGGCCGACCAGCGAGCGCGCGAAGAACAGCAGGTTCGCCGGACGCTCGGCGAGACGGCGCATGAAGTAGCCGTACCACTCGTCGCCGTAGGGCGTGTAGACGCGGACGGTGTGGCCGTCCGCGGCCAGGCGGCGCTGCTCGTCGTCGCGGATGCCGTAGAGCATCTGGAACTCGTAGCCGTCCTTGCTCCGCCCGGTCCGCGCCGCGAGCGCGTGCGCGGTGTCGATCATCGCCGGGTCGTGCGAGGCGATCATCGGGTAGCCCTCGCCGGTGAAGAGGACCTCCAGGCAGCGCCGGTAGGAGGCGTCGACCTCGTCGCTGCGCTGGAAGGCGACGTCGGCGGGCTCGGCGTAGGCGCCCTTGCAGAGCCGGATCCGCGAACCGGGACCGGCCAGCGCGCGGCAGTCGTCCTCGGTGCGGCGCAGGTAGGCCTGCAGCACGGTGGCCAGGTCGGGGTGGTCGACGCGGAGCTCGCGGACGATGGCCAGGGTGGAGTCGGTCGTCGTGTGGTCCTCGGCGTCGACGTTCACCCACGCCCCGACGGCGTCGGCCGCGGTGCAGATCCGGCGGGCGTTGGCCAGGGCGATGTCGTGGCCGCCCTCGGGCAGGAACTGCCCGAGGGCCGACAGCTTGAGCGAGACCTCGAGCGCCGGCACCGGCAGCCCGGCCGGCACCTCGAGGCGGCCGAAGTCCTCGAGCAGCGCCAGGTAGGCCTGGACAGTGGCCTCGGCCTGGGCCGGGTCGGAGGTGTCCTCACCGAGGTGGTCGATGCTGATCGCCCGGCCGGAGGCGAGGATGTCCCTGGTCGCGGCCACGACCGCGTCCTGGCCCTCGCCCGGCACGTAGCGACGCACCACCGAGCGCGTCACCGGGAGCCCGGTGACGACCCGCTGGAGGGCGGTCGAGCGGCCCGCGGCGAGCAGCAGCGGGCGCAGCGGGTTGGAGACCGCGGGCAGCCGCTCGCGCAGACGCGCGAGCGCACCGGCGGACGGGTTCAGCCCGGTCCGCGGCGAGGAGGCCGGGGACGTCGGGGACGTCGGGGACGTCGGGGAGGATGCGGAGGAGGTCGTCACGTCAGGCGTCCTGTCCCTGGTGCGGGTAGCGGGGGGTGCGCGGCGGGACGAACGTCTCCTTCATCGACCGCGCTGACGTCCAGCGCAGCAGGTTCTGCGGGGAGCCGGCCTTGTCGTTCGTGCCGGACGCCCGGCCGCCACCGAAGGGCTGCTGGCCGACGACGGCACCGGTCGGCTTGTCGTTGACGTAGAAGTTGCCGGCGGCGAAGCGCAGGCCCTGGCTCGCCTGGGCGACCGCGGTCCGGTCGTCGGCGACGACCGCGCCGGTGAGGGCGTACGGCGTGCCCGTGTCGATCACGCGCATGACGTCGGCGAAGGCGGTGGGGCCGTCCTCGTAGACGTGGACCGACAGGATCGGGCCGAAGTACTCGTCGCAGAAGGCCGCGTCGGTGGGGTCCTCGCCCAGCAGCACGGTCGGCTCCACGAAGAAGCCCTCGGAGTCGTCGGTGCCGCCGCCCGCGGCGACGCTGATGCCCGCGGTGGCCCGGGCCCGGTCGATCGCGGCCTTGTTCTTGTCGTAGGAGCGCTGGTCGATGACCGCGCCGCCGAAGTTCGACAGGTCGGTCACGTCGCCGTAGCGCAGCCCGCGGACCTGCTCGAGGAAGTCCTCGCCCATCCGCGACCACACCGAGCGCGGCACGAAGGCCCGCGAGGCGGCCGAGCACTTCTGGCCCTGGTAGTCGAACGCGCCCCTGATGAGGGCGGTGGTGAGCACCTCGGGGTCGGCGGAGGCGTGCGCGAGGACGAAGTCCTTGCCGCCCGTCTCCCCCACGAGCCGCGGGTAGGCGTCGTAGCGCTCGATGTTCGTGCCGACCTCGCGCCACAGGTGCTGGAAGGTCCTGGTGCTGCCGGTGAAGTGGATCCCGGCCAGGCGCGGATCGGCGAGGGCGACCTCGGAGACGACGGGGCCGTCGCCGAGCACGAGGTTGATGACGCCGGCGGGCAGGCCCGCCGCCTCCAGCAGCTGCATGGTCAGGTAGGCCGCCAGCGCCTGGGTCGGCGACGGCTTCCACACCACGACGTTGCCCATGAGGGCGGGCGCGGTCGGCAGGTTGCCGGCGATCGCGGTGAAGTTGAAGGGCGTGATCGCGTAGACGAAGCCCTCCAGCGGGCGGTGGTCGACGCGGTTCCAGACCCCGGGGCCCGAGACCGGCTGGTCGGCCAGGATCTGGCGGGCGAAGCCGACGTTGAACCGCCAGAAGTCGATCAGCTCGCAGGGGGTGTCGATCTCGGCCTGGTAGGCGGTCTTGGACTGCCCGAGCATGGTCGCGGCCGCGAGGGTCTCCCGCCAGGGGCCTGCGAGGAGGTCGGCCGCGCGCAGGAACACCGCGGCGCGGTCGTCGAAGGAGAGGGCCCGCCAGCCCGGCGCGGCGGCCTGCGACGCCTCGACGGCCGCGGCCACGTCGGCGTGCGTGCTGCTGGCGTAGCGCCCGACGACCGCGCTGTGGCGGTGCGGCTGCACGACCTCGTACGCGTCGCCGGAGGCCGGCTTGTGCTCGCCGCCCACCACCTGGCTGATCTCGGTGACCTCGCCGCCGAGCCGCTCCAGCGCGGTGGCCAGGCGGGCCCGCTCCGGGCTGCCGGGGGCGTAGTCGTGCACCGGCTCGTTGATGGGGGCCGGAACCTGGGTGATCGCGTCCACGTCGCTCCTCGATCGCTCGACGACGCCGGTCGCGCCTCTCGCACCCGGCCCTGTCCATCCCATCGTCCTCCTGCGCCGATGTCACGCGACAGGGGTCGCAGGTCCCCGGCGGGGGTTCGACAGATGTCGAAACCCGGGAGCGGACGGCGGGAGGACCGGGTGGGTCAGGCCAGCGCGGAGGCCCCGCCGAAGCCGCGCTCGCGGTAGAGGTCGACGCTCTCGCGCAGCGCCCGCAGGATGTACGGCGGGAAGGGCATGCCCTGGCGGTGCGCCCACAGCAGCCGCTGCTCCACGCGACCGATCTCGCGGGCGTAGCCCTCGAGGTCGGCGTCGATGCCGAGGTCGGCGGCGACGCGGCCCATCGCGGCCTTGTGGTCGGGGCGGCCGTTGGTGCCGACGAGGCCGTAGCTGCGCTCGCGCAGCACCCGGGCGAGGAAGAGCTGCCAGGGCTTGAGCACGCCGTCGCTCACCATGGCCGACGCCGACATGGTGTAGAACGCGAAGTGCCCGGGCTCCTGCTGCTTGATCGGGTTGACGATCGTCTCGGCGATGGCGGTCTCGCCCATCTCCTTCAGCCCGGCGCTGATCTGGTTGTACGCCAGCACCGCCTGCCGCTCGGTGCTGGCGCCGGTCAGGAAGTACAGCAGCTTGGCGACGTCCTGGATCGGCTTGAGGTTCGCCAGGGCCCCCAGGATCTTGATCTTGAAGGACACGTCCAGGTGCGGCGAGGCCGGCTCGCGACCGAGGTCCTGCTGGAGCCGGTCGAGGATCAGGCCGTGCTGGATCTCCTGCGGCTGCCACACGTCGGAGTAGAAGGTCTTGTTGGTGTCGTCCACGTCGGGCAGGAGCACCAGCAGCTCCAGCACGTTGCGGTCGACCTCGAGCTCGACCCGCGCCAGGTAGTCGATCGTGTGCCCGAACCGGGCCTTGACCGCCTCGGCGTCGTGGATGGTGCGGTCGACGGAGTCCAGCGGGATCGGCGGGTGCTTCTCGCCGAGCCGCTGCACGTGCTCCGCGATCTTCGCGTGGGAGTCCTGCCTGGCCACGGCGGAATCCTAGTGCTCGCGACCGTTCCCGCGTCCATGATCGGACAAACCGTGACCACCGCCACGCCCAGGACGCTCAGCCGAGGCCGACGAGCACCAGGAAGAGGATGGCGATGACGACCAGGACGCCCGCGACCGCCACGACCACGCCGAGGGAGACCCCTCGCACGTCGCGCGCCGCGGAGAGCTCGCCCGGCGCGCCGGTCCCCGGCGTCACCATGGCGGGGCTGTCGTAGGTCGCCGCGGGCAGCAGCCCGTCGACGACCGGCACGAGCTGGCCGAGCGTGCTCGCCCCGAACAGCGTGTCGAGCCGGGCCTGGTAGTCGTCGGCGTCGAGCCGGCCGTCGGTGTACGCCGCGTTGAGCCGCGCGTTCAGCTGCTCGCGCTCGGCGTCGGTCACGGGCGCGTCGGGCCGGCTGCGGTAGGGCGAGGAGATCGGCAGCTCGGACACGCCCCCAGGCTACTCGCGGCGGGCTCCCGCGGCTCCGGAGAGCAGCGCCTGGGCCCGGGCCCGGTGCTCCTCGGGCAGCTCCTCGGGCAGCCCGAAGCGGGCGAAGAGCGTCGCGTCGAAGAAGACCGAGACGTGGGTGACGCCGTCCTCGCCGACGGTCGGCACCTGCAGGTGGAAGGCACGGTGGACCCCGTCGGCCTTGTCGCGCATGTACAGCGCGAAGGCCGGCCCGCCGTTGGCCCTGGTCTCCACCAGGATCTGGTCACCGGCCTGCTCGGCGGGGCAGTTGGTCGTGATGAGGTCGCCGATCTGCCCGGCACCGCAGTACCAGCCGGTGAAGGGCGGCATCTCCCAGACCGCGTCCGCACTCAGCAGCTGCACGATCCTCGCGACGTCGTAGCGCTCGAAGGCGTCGACGTACTGGGCCAGCAGCGCGCGCTTGTGCTCGTCGTCGAGCCGCCGGGCGCTGTCGCGCTCGGCCTCCGGGTCGAGCTTGGCCAGGTGGGCCCGCGCCCGCTGCAGGCTGCTGTTGACCGCGGCCACGGAGGTGTCGAGCAGCTCGGCCACCTCGCTGGCCGGCATGGCCAGCACGTCGAAGAGCACGACGGCGGCGCGCTGCGGGGGCGTCAGGTGCTGCAGCGCCGCGACGAAGGCCAGCCGGACGCTCTCGTGGTCCAGGGCCGTCGCCTCCGGGTCGTCCGGTCGCCCGCCCCACACCACCGTGTCGGGGAGCGGCTCGAGCCAGCTCACCTCGGGTCGCGACTCGAGCGTGCCCCGCGGGTCCGAGGCCGGCTGGCCGAGGCCCGTGGGCATCGGCCGCCGCGCCCGGCCGTCCAGCGCGGTCAGGCACACGTTGGTGGCGATCTTGTACATCCAGGTCCGCACCGACGACCGGCCCTCGAACGTGCCGTACGAGCGCCAGGCGCGGATGAAGGTCTCCTGGACCAGGTCCTCGGCGTCGTGGATCGAGCCCAGCATCCGGTAGCAGTGGGCGGTCAGCTCGCCGCGCAGCGGCTCGAGCAGGGCCGTGAAGACGTCGTCGTCCGTCGCCAGCGTCATGGCAGGCAAACTACTCGGACCCACTGACAGCGCGCAGCCCCCGAGGCCGACCGGGTCCGCTCAGAGCGGGGCGTACGGCGCCCCGAGCGCGGTCAGCTCCGCCTCTCCCCCGTCGTGGGCGGTCAGCACCCACAAGCCGCCCGGCGTGACGGCGACCGTGTGCTCGGCGTGGCAGGCCAGCGCGCCGTCGTCGGTGACGGCGGTCCAGCCGTCGTCGAGCTCGTGGGTGTCGGGCGAGCCGAGGGTGAGCATCGGCTCGACGGCGAGGACGGTGCCGGGGACCAGGCGGGGTCCGCGGTCGCGGACCCGGGCGAACGGGCCGCGCGGGGCGCGGTTCGGGACGTCCGGCTCCTGGTGCATCGCGGTGCCGATGCCGTGCCCGACGTAGTCGTCGACGATCCCGTACGCCCCCGCCGCCCGCACCGCCGCCTCCACGGCCCGGCCGACGTCGCCCACCCGGCCGTCGACGCGCAGGGCCGCGATGCCGTGCCACAGGGCCGAACGGGTGGCGTCGAGCAACCCGGCCACCTCGGGCGGCGGCGGCTCGGCACCGACGACGACGCTGACGGCGGCGTCGCCGTGCCAGCCGTCGACGATCGCGCCGCAGTCGACGGAGAGGAGGTCGCCCGCCTCCAGGACGCGATCGCCCGGGATGCCGTGCACGACCTCGTCGTTCACGGAGAGGCAGACCACCCCTGGGAAGCCGGGACGGTCCTCGTCGACCCCGTAGCCGAGGAAGGACGGCCGGGCGCCGGCCTGGGCCATGACCTCGGCGGCCACCGTGTCGAGCTCGCGGGTCGTGACCCCGGGGCGTACGCGGGCCACCACGGCGTCGAGGGCGTCGGCCACGACGAGCCCGGCGCGCCGCATCAGCCGCACCTGCTCGAGGGTCTTGACCTCGACCCCGCGTCGGCTCACGGCGTCATGGCGACGTCAGGAGCTGGTGACCAGCGCGCCGTCGCCGGCCCGCTGGTCGAGCGCGGCGAAGAGCCGGCGCGTGACCTCGTCGATGTCGCCGAGCCCGTCGACCTCGACCAGGAGCCCGCGCTCGCGGTAGACGTCGAGCAGCGGGGCCGTCTGGTCGGCGTAGACCTGCTGGCGCGTCCGGATGGCCTCCGGGGTGTCGTCGGTGCGGCCGTCGGTCGCCCCGCGCCGCGTCAGCCGGCTCACCAGCTCGTCGGGGTCGACCGAGAGCGAGACGACCGCGTCGAGCGCACAGCCCGCGTCCTGCAGCACCCGGTCCAGGAAGGAGACCTGGTCCAGCGTGCGCGGGTAGCCGTCGAGCAGGAAGCCCTGGGCGCAGTCGTCGGCGAGGAGCCGGTCGGCCACGACCTGGTTGGTCACCTCGTCCGGCACGTACGCGCCGGACGCCATGATCTCCTGCACCTGGCGCGCCAGGTCGGTGTCGGAGTCGCGCATCGCCCGGAACATGTCGCCCGTGGAGATCGCCGGGATCGCGTAGTGACTCCCGAGGCGACCGGCCTGCGTGCCCTTGCCGGCGCCCGGGGGGCCCATGATCAACAGGTGCATCAGCGGAGGAACCCTTCGTAGTTGCGTTGCTGCAGCTGCGACTCGATCTGCTTCACGGTGTCGAGGCCGACACCGACGATGATGAGGATCGACGTCCCGCCGAAGGGGAAGTTCTGGTTGGCGTTCAAGAAGATGAACGCGACCGACGGCAGCAGTGCGATCAGTCCGAGGTAGAGGGCGCCCGGCAGGGTGAGCCGCGACAGCACGAACGCGAGGTAGTTCTCGGTCGGCTTGCCGGCGCGGATGCCGGGGATGAAGCCGCCGTACTTCTTCATGTTGTCGGCGACCTCTTCGGGGTTGAAGGTGATCGCGACGTAGAAGTAGGCGAAGAACACGATGAGCAGGAAGAACGTCGCCATGTAGATCGGGTGGTCGCCCTTGACGAAGTTCCCCGAGATCCAGCTGGAGAACCGGTCCCCGGGCCGGAACTGCGCGTAGAGCGCCGGCAGGTAGAGCAGCGAGCTGGCGAAGATCACGGGGATCACGCCGGCCTGGTTGACCTTGATGGGGATGTAGGTGGTGGTGCCACCGAACATCCGCCGCCCGACCATGCGCTTGGCGTACTGCACCGGGATCCGGCGCTGCGACTGCTCGACGAAGATGACGCCGACCATGACGAGCAGGCCGAGGGCGATGACGAGCAGGAAGACGACCCAGCCCTGCTGGCCCGGACGGGCGACCTTGAGGCCCCACAGCGCGGAGGGGAAGGTCGCCGCGATCTGCGTGAAGATCAGCACGGACATGCCGTTGCCGACACCGCGCTCGGTGACGAGCTCGCCGAGCCACATGATGACGCTCGTGCCGGCCGTCATCGTGAGGATCATGACGATGACCGGGAAGTAGCCCTTGTCGTAGACGATCCCGGTGCAGCCGGTGAAGAGCCGGTCGTTGACCGCCACGGTGACGAAGGCCGTCGAGTTCAGCAGGGCCAGGACCAGGGTCAGGTAGCGCGTGTACTGCGTGATCTTCGTCTGGCCGGACTGGCCCTCCTTCTTGAGGGCCTCCAGCCGCGGGATCACGACGGTCAGCAGCTGCAGGATGATGCTGGCCGTGATGTACGGCATGATCCCGAGCGCGAAGATCGCCAGCTGCAGCAGCGCGCCGCCGGAGAACAGGTTGATCAGGGAGTAGAGGCCCTGCTGGTCGCCCGAGGTCGCCTGCCGCAGGCACAGGTTGACCTGGGCCGCGTTGACGTTCGGCGTGGGGATGATCGAGCCCAGCCGGAAGATGGCCAGGATCCCGAGCGTGAAGAGGATCTTCTTGCGCAGGTCCGGCGTACGGAAGGCGTTGGCGAACGCGGAAAGCACTCCGGCCCTCCCTTTCAAGTCGCGAGGCGTCCTGGCGAGGGTACGCGCCGCCTGAGGACCGCCCGACTCTATCAAGCGAATCGGGTGCTCCCGCCATCCGCGCGACCCGGGCCGCCACCCCGCCGGGATCGGCCGGCGCCCGACCGTCGTCGCAGCGGCGACGCGCACCCGCTCCGACCCCCGTCGGGTCCCGCCCCCCGTCCCCCGCCCGGGTTGCGCCGGGCGGGGCGGCCGGGGGTGCGCGTCGCGGAGCTTCGCCCGGACGGGCTAGCGGGTGACGCGGTTGATGCTGTACGCGAGCGTGTCCGGGTCGCCGGTGGCGGTGAAGCGGGCGTTCGGGAGGTAGAGGTCGCGGCCCGAGGCGGCCACGGTGCTCGGCACGTCGAAGTCCGGGCTGGTGATGGTCCGCACGAGGCGGCCGCGCGTCCCGGCCTGGTCGAGGGTGACGACCGCGACCTGGTTCAGCCGGTTCTGCACGGCGTAGAGCGTGCGGCCCTGCAGCAGCAGGCCGTCGCCGCGGTCAGGACGGCGCCGCCGAGGTCGACCAGCCGTGGCCCGCCCGGTCAGCGGGTCGACGCGGAACAGCTGGCCGGTGTCGGACTTGACGACCAGGAGCGCTCGACCGTCAGGCGTGCGGACGATGCCGTTGGCGTTGTTAACGCCCCCGGGGTCTGGCTCCAGTCCCCGCCCAGCGGAAGGGTCTTCACCCCGCGCGTGGGGTGCGCACGGTCCACGCGGTAGAGCTGGGCCTGCAGCGAGTCGGTGAACCACACGTAGCGGCCCGCGAGCACCTCGTCGTTGACGAAGGTCGAGCCGGTCGGGGCGTCGGTGAGCTCGACGCTGGCCCGGACCCGACCCGTTCGCGTGTCGACGACCCGGGCGTCGCCGCCCGAGCCGCCGGCGACCCAGAGCCGGCGCCCGTCGACCTTGAGCCCGAGCGACGGCGTGCCCGGACCCTTCGACAGGATCCGGCCCTGGCCCGTGCGCAGGTCGGCGACGTAGATGTCGCCCGTGGCGCGCGAGCCGGAGTAGACGCGACCGGCCGCCGACGGCGATGCCCTCGGGCTGGAACCCGGTCGGCAGGGCGATGCTCGAGGGCCCGGGCCGGCCGTGGTCGTGCCGCGGCCCGGCGGACGCGGCTCCCGCGCCGACGAGCGTCGAGCCCCGCACCCAGACCGAGGGTCGCGACGGCGACGACGGCACGTCGCAGACCCGTCGAGAGGCGGGTCCGGGCTCGGGCGGTGGTGCGGGACGTCGGGTCCATGGCGGTCTCCGGTGATCGGCGGACGTGTTGGTTGACGCAGTCAACATCAGGCGGTCCGCCCGGGGGAAGACCTGGCGCCTGGGAAGTCGCTGAGACCCCGGGGACGACGGAAGGCCGCCCGCGCGGTGCGGGCGGCCTTCCGGTGACGTGCTGGCTCCGACGGGCCCACGAGGGTCCGTCGGGACCACTCAGAGCTCGGTGGTGCTCCCGCCGGCGGCAGCGATCTTGTCCTTGGCGCTGCCGGAGAACGCGTGCGCGCTCACCTGCACCGCGACGGCGATCTCGCCGTTGCCGAGGACCTTGACCGGCTGGTTCGCGACGGACGGCACCGGCGGCGACGAGGTCGTCGACGCCCACGGAGCCACCCTGCGGGAACAGGCTGCCGAGCTTGTCCAGGTTGACGACCTGGAACTCGACGCGGAACGGGTTCTTGAACCCGCGCAGCTTCGGCAGGCGCATCTGCAGCGGCATCTGGCCGCCCTCGAAGTTGGCCGGGGTGCCCTTGCGGGCGCCCGTGCCCTTGGTGCCGCGACCGGCGGTCTTGCCGCCCTTGCCGCCCTCACCGCGACCCACACGGGTCTTCGCGGTCTTGGCGCCGGGGGCCGGCCTCAGGTGATGGACCTTCAGAGCCATGTCAGCTCACCTCCTCCACGGTCACCAGGTGGGAGACCGTGTTGATCATGCCGCGGACCTCGGGACGGTCCTCGCGGACCGAGGAGTCCCCGATCTTGCGCAGACCGAGGGTCCGCAGCGTGTCGCGCTGGTTCTGCTTGCCACCGACGCTGCTGCGGATCTGCCGGACGAGGAGCTGCGTCACGACGCGCTCACCGCCTCGCGGGCCCGCAGGATCGCGGCCGGGGTGACCTGCTCGACCGACAGCCCCCGACGACGGGCGACCTGCTCGGGCTGCTCGAGCCCCTGCAGCGCCGCGACCGTGGCGTGGACGACGTTGATGGCGTTGGCCGAGCCGAGCGACTTGGCGAGCACGTCGTGCACGCCGGCGCACTCGAGCACCGCACGGGCCGAACCGCCCGCGATCACGCCCGTACCGGGCGAGGCCGGACGCAGCATGACGACGCCGGCCGCCTTCTCACCCTGGACGGGGTGCGGGATGGTGCCCTGGATGCGCGGGACGGCGAAGAAGTGCTTCTTGGCCTCCTCGACACCCTTGGCGATCGCCGCGGGCACCTCCTTGGCCTTGCCGTAGCCGACGCCGACGTTGCCGTCACCGTCGCCCACCACGACCAGCGCGGTGAAGCTGAAGCGACGACCACCCTTCACGACCTTCGCCACCCGGTTGATGGCGACGACGCGCTCGATGTAGTTGCTCTTCTCGGCGGGCCCGCCGCGGCCACCGTCACGGCCACCGCCGCGACGGTCTCCGCCTGTGCCGCCTCCGCGGCGCTGGGTTCCACTCATCTGACTTACCTCTTCCTATTCCTGCGCGTCGCGGTCAGAAGCCGAGGCCGGCTTCGCGGGCCGCGTCGGCCAGGGCCGCGATCCGTCCGTGGTACTTGTTGCCGGCCCGGTCGAAGACGACCTGCTCGACACCAGCGGCCTTGGCGCGGCGTGGCGACGAGCTCGCCGACCTGACGCGCCTTGGCCGACTTGTCACCCTCGGTGCCCCGGAGGTCGCCCTCCATGGTCGAGGCGTACGCCAGCGTGTGGCCGGCGACGTCGTCGATCACCTGGGCGGTGATGTGACGCGCCGACCGGGTGACGACCAGCCGCGGACGGTCGGGCGCGCCGAAGATCTTCTTGCGGCCCCGGACCTGACGGCGCAGGCGCGAACGGGTCTTGGCCGCGGTGCCCTTGTGCTGCGACAGCGAGACAGCCATCACTTACCAGCCTTTCCGGCCTTCATGCGGACGTGCTCGCCCACGTAGCGCACACCCTTGCCCTTGTAGGGCTCGGGCTTGCGCAGCTTGCGGATGTTCGCGGCGACCTCGCCCACCTGCTGCTTGTCGATGCCGATGACCGAGAAACGGGTCGGCGCCTCGACGTTGAACGTGATGCCCTCGGGGGCGGTCACGTGCACGGGGTGGCTGTAGCCGAGCGCGAACTCGAGCTGCGTCGGGCCCTTGGCCACGACGCGGTAGCCGACGCCGCGGATCTCGAGCTTCTTCTCGTAGCCGGTCGTGACGCCGGCGACCATGTTGGCGACCAGGGTGCGGGTGAGGCCGTGCAGCGAGCGGCTGACGCGCTCGTCGTCGGGCCGGCTCACCTCGAGCTCGCCGCTCTCGGCGCGCGCGACGGTGATGGGGCGCGCGACGACGTGGTTCAGGGTGCCCTTGGGCCCCTTGACCTCGACGTTCTGGCCGTCCAGCGTCACCTGACGCCGGAGGGGACGGGGACCGGCAGCCTGCCGATGCGTGACATCTCTTCAGTTCCTCTTCTCGCGTCTCGGTCACCAGACGTACGCGACGACTTCGCCGCCCACGCCGTTGCGGTGCGCCTCACGGTCGGTCAGCAGACCCTGGGAGGTCGAGATGATGGCGATGCCGAGGCCGCCGAGGACCTTGGGCAGGCCGGTCGACTTCGCGTAGACGCGCAGGCCGGGCTTGGAGACGCGCCGGACGCCGGCGATCGCGCGCTCCCGGTTCGTGCCGTACTTGAGGGTGATCGACAGGGTCCTGCCGACCTCGCCCTCGCCCGGCTCGTTCACCTCGTAGCCGGCGATGTAGCCCTCGGTGGTGAGGATCTCGGCGATGCCGACCTTGATGGTGCTGCTGGGCATGGTCGCCGTGTCGTGGAAGGCCTGGCTGGCGTTCCGGACGCGGGTCAGCATGTCCGCGATCGGGTCTGTCATGGTCATGGGTGCTGCTTCTTTCTCGCGCGGTTTCCCGTCTCCCGGGACCTGCAGCGTGGGATCGGTGGCCTGGGCCCGCTCAGGGGCTCTGGTCACCAGGAGGACTTGGTGATGCCGGGCAGCTCGCCCTTGTGCGCCATGTCGCGGAAGCAGATCCGGCACAGGCCGAACTTGCGGTAGACCGCCTGCGGGCGCCCGCACTTCTGGCAACGGGTGTACGCGCGGACCGCGAACTTGGGCTTGCGGGCCTGCTTGACCTTGAGTGCTGTCTTCGCCATCTGTCGATTCCTCAGTTGGTCCGGAACGGGAAGCCGAGGCCGCGCAGCAGGGCCCGGCCCTGCTCGTCGGTCGTGGCGGTCGTCACGAAGGTGATGTCCATGCCCCGCGTGCGGTCGATCCGGTCCGGGTCGATCTCGTGGAACATGACCTGCTCGTTCAGCCCGAAGGTGTAGTTGCCGTTGCCGTCGAACTGCTTGGGCGACAGCCCGCGGAAGTCACGGATGCGGGGCAGCGCGAGGCTGACCAGACGGTCCGCGAACTCCCACATCCGGTCGCCGCGCAGCGTGACGTGCGCACCGATCGGCATGCCCTCGCGCAGCTTGAACTGCGCGATCGACTTGCGGGCCCGGGTGACCTGCGGCTTCTGGCCGGTGATCGCGGCGAGGTCCTTCGTCGCGCCGTCGATCAGCTTGGAGTCACGGGCGGCGTCGCCGACACCCATGTTCACCACGACCTTGACCAGGCGCGGGATCTGCATGACGTTGGCGAAGCCGAACTCGGTGTTCAGCGCCGGCGCGATCTCGTCGCGGTAGCGCTGCTTGAGCCGCGGGACGGCCCGCGGCTCGCGGGTCGTGGGCTCGGTCTCGGTGGCCGTCATCAGATCTCCTCCCCGGTCACCCGGGCGATGCGCATGCTGCGGGTCGACTTGTACTCGCTGCCGTCGGGACGGCGCTTGGTCACCTCGACGCGCTCGTGGCCCACGCGGGTCACGACCTCGTCGCCGTCGGCGTTCTTGACGACGAGCTGCACGTTGGACGCGTTGACCGGGGCCTCGGACGAGACGATGCCGCCCTTGGTGGTCTGGCGCGACTGCGGCTGCGCCGAGCTGTCCTTGAGGTGCCGCTTGACGATGTTCACGCCGGCGACGGTCACGGTGCCGCGCTCGGGCTGGGTCGCGAGGACCTCGCCGACCAGGCCCTTGTCCTTGCCGGCGATGACCTTGACGCGGTCACCCTTGCGGACGTGGAGCTTGACGCTCTTCGTGCTCTTGGTGGTCGTGCGGGCCATGTCAGATCACCTCCGGGGCGAGCGAGATGATGCGCATGAAGCGCTTCTCGCGGAGCTCACGGCCGACCGGGCCGAAGATGCGGGTGCCGCGCGGCTCCGCGCTGTCGGCGCGGAGGATCACGGCGGCGTTCTCGTCGAACTTGATGTAGGACCCGTCGCCGCGACGGTTCTCCTTGACGGTGCGCACGATGACCGCCTTGACGACGTCGCCCTTCTTGACGTTGCCGCCGGGGATGGCGTCCTTGACGGTGGCGACGATGACGTCGCCGATGCCGGCGTAGCGACGACCGGACCCGCCGAGCACGCGGATGCACAAGATCTCCTTGGCACCCGTGTTGTCGGCGACCTTGAGCCGCGACTCCTGCTGGATCATCTGATGTCTCCTGGTTGTCTCACCGGTTCCCTCGCGGGCCTGGTGGAACTGACGTTCCCAGAGCCCGCCGTGGGGCTCCGGGTCTTGCTTCGCCGCCCCCGGACCAGCCGGGGACGGACCTGCTCTGGGCTACTTGGCCTTCTCGAGGATCTCCACGAGGCGCCAGCGCTTGGTCGCGCTCAGCGGCCGGGTCTCCATGATCCGGACGCGGTCGCCGACACCGGCGGTGTTGCCCTCGTCGTGCGCCTTGAGGCGCACGCTCTGGCGCAGCACCTTGCCGTAGAGGCGGTGCTTGACCCGGTCCTCGACGCTGACCACGACGGTCTTGTCCATCTTGTCGCTCACCACGTAGCCCTCGCGGACCTTGCGGGCGCCGCGCTCGGTCGCGGTGACGCGGTCGGCAGCGCCGGCCTCGGTGTTCGTCTCGCTCATGCGTTCACTTCCTCGGCGTCGGGATCGGTCGTGATCCCGAGCTCGCGCTCGGTCAGCACGGTGTAGATCCGGGCGATGTCCTTGCGGACGGCGCGGAGCCGTCCGTGGCTCTCCAGCTGCCCGGTGGCGTTGGAGAAGCGGAGCCCGAACAGCTCCTCCTTCAGCTCGCCGACCTTGCGGTCCAGCTCGCTGCGCGACAGGCCGCGCAGCTCGGCGGCGGTCAGTCCCTTGGCCATCAGATGTCACCTGCTTCGCGCTTGATGAAGCGCGCCTTCATCGGCAGCTTGTGGATCGCCAGGCGCATCGCCTCACGAGCCACTTCCTCGTCGACGCCGGCGAGCTCGAAGAGCACCCGGCCCGGCTTGATGTTCGCGATCCACCACTCCGGCGAGCCCTTGCCCGAGCCCATGCGGGTCTCGGCGGGCTTCTTGGTCAGCGGGCGGTCGGGGTAGACGTTGATCCACACCTTCCCGCCGCGCTTGATGTGGCGGGTCATGGCGATACGGGCGGACTCGATCTGACGGTTGGTCAGGTACGAGGCCTCGACGGCCTGGATGCCGAACTCGCCGAACGCCAGCGACGTGCCGCCCTTGGCCGCACCGGTCCGCTTGGGGTGGTGCTGCTTGCGGAACTTGACCTTGCGGGGGATCAGCATGCTCAGGCCTCCTGCGTGCTCGGAGCGGCGCTCGTGTCGACCGCTGCGCCGGCCGCCACGGCCTCGGCCGGGGCGTCCTCGCGGCGACGGGCGCCACCGCGCTCGGGACGGTCGCCACGGGCCGGACGGTCACCACGGGCCGGACGGTCTCCACGACCGGGACGGCTGCGACCACCGGCGGCGTTGCGGGCCGCCTTCTGTGCGGCGCGCTCGGAGCGGGTGCCCGAGACGTCGCCCTTGTAGATCCAGACCTTCACGCCGATGCGGCCGAAGGTGGTCTTGGCCTCGAAGAAGCCGTAGTCGATGTCGGCGCGCAGCGTGTGCAGCGGCACCTGGCCCTCGCGGTAGAACTCCGAGCGGCTCATCTCGGCGCCGCCCAGACGGCCGGAGCACTGGATCCGGATGCCCTTCGCGGCACCCGAGCGCATGGCCGACTGCTGCGCCTTGCGCATCGCGCGACGGAACTGCACGCGCGAGGCGAGCTGCTCGGCCACGCCCTGCGCGACGAGCTGCGCGTCGGTCTCGGGGTTCTTGACCTCGAGGATGTTCAGCTGGACCTGCTTGCCCGTGAGCTTCTCGAGCTCGCCGCGCACGCGCTCCGCCTCGGCGCCGTTGCGCCCGATGACGATGCCCGGGCGCGCGGTGTAGATGTCCACGCGGACCCGGTCACGGGTGCGCTCGATCTCCACCGACGAGATGCCGGCGCGCTCGAGGGTCTTGGTGAGCATCGCGCGGACCTTGATGTCCTCGCCGATGTACTCCTTGTACGACTTGTCGGTGTACCAGCGGCTCTTGTGGTCGGTGCTGATGCCCAGACGGAAGCCGTACGGCTGGATCTTCTGGCCCATGCTCAGGCTCCCTTCTCGGACGTGCTCTTGGGCTCGACGACGACGGTGATGTGGCTCGAGCGCTTGAGGATGCGGCTCGCGCTCCCCTTGGCCCGCGGACGGATACGACGCATCGTCACGCCCTCGTCCACGAACGCGGCCGAGATGAACAGGTCGTCGCGGCGCAGGTTGTGCGTCTGCTCGGCGTTGGCCGCCGCGCTGGCGACCACCTTGTAGACGGGCTCGCTGGCCGCCTGCGGGGCGAACTTCAGCGTGTCCAGCGCCTCGCCGACGTCCATGCCGCGCACCAGGTCGACGACCCGACGGCTCTTCGTCGCCGAGATGCGCACCTGACGGGCGATCGCGAACGACCCCGGACGGTCGCCGAGCAGCGTCTTGCGCCGGCTCGGACGGGAGTCCTTGTCCTTGCTCATGATTCCTCTTCCTGGCTCTGCTGCGGATCGGCGCACACCGCGGTCAGCGGCGGCGCGCCTTCCGGTCGTCCTTGACGTGGCCGCGGAAGGTGCGGGTCGGGGCGAACTCGCCCAGCTTGTGACCGACCATCGACTCGGTGACGAACACCGGGACGTGCTTGCGACCGTCGTGCACCGCGATCGTGTGACCGAGCATGTCCGGCACGATCATCGACCGACGCGACCACGTGCGGATGACGTTCTTCGTCCCGCGCGTGTTCTGCACCTCGACCTTCTTGGCCAGGTGGTCGTCGACGAACGGGCCCTTCTTCAAGCTGCGTGGCATCTTCTACTCGCTCCTGCTCAGCGCTTCTTGCCGGACTTGCGGCGGCGGACGATCTGGCGGTTGCTCGCCTTGTTCGGGTTGCGGGTGCGGCCCTCGGGCTTGCCCCACGGGGTGACCGGGTGGCGACCACCGGAGGTCTTGCCCTCACCACCACCGTGCGGGTGGTCGATGGGGTTCATCGCGACGCCGCGGACGGTCGGGCGCTTGCCCTTCCAGCGGTTGCGCCCGGCCTTGCCCCAGTTGATGTTCGACTGCTCGGCGTTGCCGACCGCACCGACCGTGGCGCGGCAGCGGACGTCGACCATGCGCATCTCGCCGGAGGGCATGCGCAGGGTGGCGTTCTTGCCCTCACGGGCCACCAGCTGGATGCTCGCACCGGCGGAGCGGCCGAGCTTGGCCCCGCCGCCCGGACGCAGCTCGACGGCGTGGATCGTCGTCCCGACCGGGATGCGGGCCAGCGGCAGGTTGTTGCCCGCCTTGATGTCGGCGGCCTCGCCGGCCTCGACCTCGGCGCCCTGGTTCAACCCGGTCGGCGCGATGATGTAGCGCTTCTCGCCGTCCGCGAAGTGCAGCAGCGCGATGCGCGCCGTGCGGTTCGGGTCGTACTCGATGTGCGCGACCTTCGCCGGCACGCCGTCCTTGTCGTAGCGCTTGAAGTCCACGAGCCGGTAGGCCTGCTTGTGACCGCCACCGATGTGCCGGGTCGTGATCCGGCCGGTGTTGTTGCGACCGCCGGTCTTCGGGCTGGGGACGAGGAGCGACTTCTCCGGCGTGGACCGGGTCAGCTCGACGAAGTCGGCCACGGACGAGCCGCGACGGCCCGGGGTGGTCGGCTTGTACTTACGGATACCCATGGCAGATCAGTCCTTCGCTCAGCTCGCCGGAGCCGAGAAGATGTCGATGCGCTGGCCGTCGGCCACCGAGACGATGGCGCGCTTGGTGTCGGCGCGCTTGCCCGTGCCCGAGCGCGTGCGCCGCTTCTTGCCGGTGCGGTTCAACGTGTTGACGCCGGTCACCTTCACGTCGAACACCGACTCGACCGCGATCTTGATCTCGGTCTTGTTGGCGTCCGGTGCGACGAGGAACGTGTACTTGTTCTCGTCCAGCAGCCCGTACGACTTCTCGCTGACGACCGGCGCCAGCAGGATGTCGCGGTGGTCGCGGATCTTGATGGTGCTCACTGGGCGTCCTCCTCGGTGACGTCGGTGGTCGGCTCGAGCTCGTCGGCGCCGACGGCCTCGCTGGCGCGGGCCGAGGCCTTGGCCGAGCGGCCCGAGACCGGGCCCGCCACGAAGGTGTCGAGCGCTGCGGAGGTGAAGACGACCTCGTCGCAGACCAGCACGTCGTAGGCGTTGAGCTGGTCGACGCTGATCACGTGGACCGTCGCGACGTTGCGCAGGCTGATCCAGGCCAGGTCGTCGTCACGGTGCAGGACGACGAGCACCTTGTCGGTGCTCGCGACCCGGTCCAGCGTGACGAGCGCGGCCTTCGTCGACGGCGTGTCGCCGGTGACGAGGTCGCTGACCACGTGCACGCGGCCGTCGCGGGCCCGGTCGGAGAGCGCACCGCGCAGGGCGGCGGCGATCATCTTCTTGGGCGTGCGCTGGGCGTAGCCGTGCGGCACGGGGCCGTGGGCCACGCCGCCGCCGGCGAACTGCGGCGAGCGGGTCGAGCCCTGGCGGGCGCGGCCGGTGCCCTTCTGGCGGTAGGGCTTCTTGCCACCGCCGCGGACGTCGCCGCGGGTCTTGGTGGCGTGGGTGCCCTGGCGGGCCGCGGCCAGCTGCGCCACCACGACCTGGTGGATCAGCGGCACGTTCGCGGCCACGTCGAAGAGCTCCGCGGGGAGCTCGGCGGTGCCGGCGGTGCTGCCGTCGGCGGCGAGGACGTCAACGGTGCTCACTTGGCGTCTCCCTTCTTGCTCGCGCTGCGCAGGACGACGAGGCCGCCCTTGTTGCCGGGGATGGCGCCCTTGATCAGGACGAGTCCGCGCTCGGCGTCGATGGCGTGGACCTGCAGGTTCTGCACGGTGACGCGCTCGACACCCATGCGGCCGGCCATCTTGAGGCCCTTGAAGACACGACCGGGGGTCGCGCAGCCGCCGATGGAACCGGGCGAACGGTGCTTGCGGTGCACACCGTGGCTGGCGCGCAGACCGTGGAAGCCGTGGCGCTTCATGACGCCCGCGGTGCCCTTGCCCTTGCTGACGCCGGTCACGTCGATGACCTCGTCGGCGGCGAAGAGCTCGGCGGTGACCTCCTGGCCGAGCGTGTACTCGCTGGCGTCGGCGGTGCGGATCTCGACGAGGTGCTTGCGCGGGGTGACCCCGGCGCGCTCGAAGTGACCGGCGTCGGGCTTGGTGACCTGCTTGGCCTTGACGGCGCCGTAGCCCAGCTGGACGGCGGAGTAGCCGTCGGAGGCGGGCGTGCGGACCTGGGTCACGACGCAGGGGCCGGCCTGGACGACCGTGACCGGGACGACCCGGTTGTTGGCGTCCCAGAGCTGGGTCATGCCGAGCTTCTTGCCCAGCAGGCCCTTGACGGTGCGGCCGCTCGTGGTGGTGGCAGTGGTGCTCATGGTGTTCGGGGTCCTCAGAGCTTGATCTCGATGTCGACCCCGGCCGGCAGGTCGAGGCGCATCAGAGAGTCGACGGTCTTCGGGGTCGGGTCGATGATGTCGATGAGGCGCTTGTGCGTGCGCATCTCGAACTGCTCCCGGCTGTCCTTGTACTTGTGCGGGGAGCGGATGACGACGTAGACGTTCTTCTCCGTCGGCAGCGGCACCGGGCCGGCGACGCGGGCACCCGTGCGGGTCACCGTGTCGACGATCTTGCGCGCCGAGGAGTCGATGACCTCGTGGTCGTAGGCCTTGAGCCTGATGCGGATCTTCTGTCCCGCCACCGTGTCCTCTTCTCGCTTAACTCGTGCTGTCTGTGTGCGGCGTGCTGCTCGTGCCGCAGTCGTGCTCTCGGTCTCTCCTCCGACCCCCGCGGTCGGGCGTGTCGCCCGTCCTCCGGCACACCACGACTGCGTCCTGCCCTGCCGTGGGGTGTGGCCCGGCTGCCTGGACGAGATCCAGGTGTCCGAGCGAGCGGGATCTCCTGGTGCGGTGGCGCCGACCGCGCGGGACCTGACGGACCCGCGGACCAGCACTCACCCCGGCGACCTCGTCGGAGCAACCGGACAATCTTGTCAGACGGGCTCGGAGGGATCAAATCCGGCCGCACATCCTTGGACGCGGCTCAGGGTCCGGCACGTCGGCCGGGGTCCTCCACGGACCTCTAGTCTGGGCCGGTGCGCCAGCCCCCCGCCGTCCACCGGCTCCATCGGTGAGCGTACCCGTCGGCGTCGCCGCGGGGCACGAGGCGACCGTGGACGCCGGGCGCGTCGTCCTGGGGTCGGGCGGCGGGGCCGTGGACGCGGCCGTCGCGATGATGCTCGTCAGCTGCGCCGCCGAGACGATCTTCACCGGCCTGGCCGGGGGCGGTTTCGCCACGGTGTACGAGGCGGCCACCCGCACGGTCACCTGCGTCGACTTCTTCGTGACGGTGCCGGGCCTGGGCGAGCGCCGGGCGGGGCCGGGCACGGCCATCGAGATCACCTTCGTCGGCCAGCGCGTGCCCTACGAGATCGGCCCGGCCACGGTGGCGGTGCCGGGCGTGCCGGCGGGCGCGCGCCACCTCTGGTCGCGCTGGGGACGCCTGCCCTGGGCCGACGTCGTCGCCCCCGGTCTCGCCGCCTCGTACGGGACCCCCTTCCCCCGCACCCACGCCGAGCTCCTCCCCCGCGTCGCGCCCGCGATGTGCGTCGGCGAGGGCGACCTCGTCTACCGCCGCGGTGACGGGTCCCTGCTGGAGGCCGGGGACCCGCTGCGCCACCCCGACCACCACCGGGCGTACGAGCTGCTCGCCGAGGACCCCGGCGCCTTCTACCGCGGGCCCTTCGCCGACGCGATGCTCGAGGCCCTCGCCGACGGCTCGGCGCTCGCGCGGGCCGACCTCGACACGTACGCGGTCGTCGAGGGCCCGCCCGCCCTGGCGCGGTTCGACGACCTCGGCGTGTACGCGCGCGGCGACGACCTGGACGACGTCCTGGGGACCCTCCAGGCGGCCGGACGGGCGGTCGGCGCCGACCCGCACCACGACCTGGCGTCCGCGCTCGGCCTCGTCGAGGCCCTGCGGGCGCCGGACCGCCGGGCCGAGACCACCAACCTCGTCGCCGTCGACGAGCGCGGCGACGCCTGCGTCGTCACCACCAGCCTCGGGCTCGGCTCGGGGGTGTGGGTGCCCGGCTACGGCGTGCACCTCAACTCGATGCTGGGCGAGGGCGAGCTGATCCGCGCCACGCTCGAGCCGGGCGTGCGGATGGGCTCGATGATGTCGCCGCTGGTCGCCCTGGACGGCGAGGGGCGGCTGGTCGCGGCCGCCGGCGCGGCGGGCGGCAGCCGCATCCGTCCCGCACTCGTGCAGACGCTGCTGCGGGTGCTGCGCGGCACCCCGCCGCAGGAGGCCATCGACGCCGCACGGCTCAACGCGCTGCCCGACCTCGTCCGCCTCGAGCCGGGCTTCGACGAGGAGGTCCTGCACGGCCTCGGCCTGGCCGGCGTCCGGACCGCCGTCGCCGACGGGCTCGACCCGTACTTCGGCGGTGTGTCGGCGCTCAGCGCGCGGGGTGCCGGGTCGGACCCGCGTCGCAGCGGGCACTCCTGGCTGCGGTGAGCCCGCTTCCACCTCGCCACGGCGCGCCCGGAGCGGTGCTCGAATGACGCCGGGCGCAGGAGAGCTCCCGACCGGACCCCTAGGGTTCTCTGCGTGACACCGACCGTACCCAGCTCGACCTACCGGCTCCAGATCACCGGGTCCTTCACCCTCGACCACGCCGCCGAGGTGACCGCGTACCTGCGCGACCTCGGCGTCGGGGCCGTCTACTGCTCCCCGCTCCTGCAGGCCGCGAGCGGTTCCGACCACGGCTACGACACCGTCGACCCGACCCGCGTCGACACCGACCGCGGCGGCGCGGAGCAGCTGGACACGCTGCTGCGCCGCGCGCAGGACGCGGGCCTCGGCGTCGTCGTCGACATCGTGCCCAACCACCTCGGCATCGAGGAGCCGTCGGAGAACCCGGCCTTCTTCGACGTGCTGCGTCTCGGCCAGGAGTCGGCGTACGCGCGCTGGTTCGACATCGACTGGTCCGCCAACGGCGGTCGGCTGCTGCTGCCCGTGCTCGGCGACGACGCGGTGCTCGAGGTCGAGGACGGCGAGCTGCGCTACTACGACCACCGCTTCCCGCTCGCCCCGGGCACCTGGAGCGAGGGCGACGACCCCGACGCGGTGCACGCCCGCCAGCACTACGAGCTCGCCCACTGGACGCGCGCGAACGAGGAGCTGAACTACCGCCGCTTCTTCGCCGTCACGACGCTCGCCGGCGTGCGCCAGGAGGACCCGGAGGTCTTCGACGCCACCCACGCGCTCGTCGCGACCTGGCCGGCCAAGGGCGTCACCGGGCTGCGGGTCGACCACCCGGACGGTCTCGTCGACCCGGCCGGCTACCTCACGCGGTTGCGCGCGCTGGCCCCCGACGCGTGGATCACCGTCGAGAAGATCCTCGAGCCCGGCGAGCAGCTGCCGCCGTGGCCGGTCGAGGGCACCACCGGCTACGACGCCATGCGCGAGGTCAACGGCGTGTTCGTCGACCACGGCGCCGGGGCGGCCCTCACCGACCTCTACCGCCGCCTCACCGGCGACGAGCGCACGCTGGTCGAGCACGTCGAGGCCGGCAAGCGGATGGTCGACGAGACGCTGCTGCCCGCCGAGCTGCACCGCATGGCCCGTCTCGTCCCCGAGGTCGCCGACGCCGAGCCCGCGCTCGCGGAGGTCGCCGTCGCCTTCTCCGTCTACCGCTCCTACCTGCCCGACGGCGCCGAGCACCTCGACGAGGCGCTCGCCCTCGCCGCGGAGCGGCGGCCCGAGCTCGCCGAGCGCCTCGAGGCGCTGAGCCCGCGGCTGCACGACGCCGACGACGAGCTCGCCCGGCGCATGCAGCAGCTCTCCGGAGCGACCATGGCCAAGGGCGTCGAGGACACCGCGTACTACCGCTACGCCCGCTTCGTCGCGCTCAACGAGGTCGGGAGCAACCCCGACGAGGTCGGCATCCCGCTGGCCCGCTTCCACCAGCTGCAGGCCGAGCGCCAGCAGGACCAGCCGCGCTCGATGACCGCGCTGTCGACCCACGACACCAAGCGCGGCGAGGACGTCCGTGCACGGCTGGCGGTGCTGTCCGAGGTCGGCGACACCTGGTCCCGGTTCGCCGAGCGGGTGCTCGAGGTCAGCACCGTGCCCAACCGCGCCTTTGCCTACTTCGTGGCGCAGACGCTGGCCGGCGCCGGGCGCGTCGAGGTGGGGCGCATGCACGCCTACGTCGAGAAGGCCATGCGCGAGGCCTCCGAGGGGACCACCTGGACCGAGCCCGACGAGGCCTTCGAGTCGACCGTGCACGCGCTGGTCGACGCCTCGTACGACGGGCCGCTCGCCGAGGACTGGGACGCGCTCACCGCGGTCCTGGCCGCGCCGGGCTGGTCGAACGCGCTGGGCCAGAAGCTCGTGCAGCTGACCATGCCCGGCGTCCCCGACGTCTACCAGGGCACCGAGCTCTGGGAGGACTCGCTCGTCGACCCCGACAACCGTCGCCCGGTGGACTACGCCGAGCGGCGCTCGCTGCTGGCCTCCTTCGACGCCGAGGGCGCGGAACCTCCGCTGGTCGACCCGTCCGGGGCCGCCAAGCTGTGGCTCGTCCGCCAGGCGCTGCGCGCCCGGGCGCAGCACCCGGAGCTGTTCGTCGGCTACGACCCGGTCGCCGCCGACGGTCCCGCGGCGGCGCACCTCGTGGGCTTCGACCGGGGCGGGGCCGTCACGCTCGCGACCCGCCTGCCCGTCACCCTCGAGGCCGAGGGCGGCTGGCGCGGCACCTCGATCACCCTGCCCGCACGCAGCGTGGACGTGCTGACGGGCCGCGAGCACGAGGGGACGATCGACGTCGCCGAGGTGCTCGACCGCTACCCGGTCGCCCTGCTGCTGGGAGTCTGAGCGCGGGGCGCGGCCCACACGCCGGCGCCGGGTGGCTGGACCTCGGACGGAGGTCCGGGGCGGGCGCGCGGGCGGTCCCCGCGCGCTGCCGACGTCGCGGACACGCACCGGGCCGTCCTCGCCCGTGCTCGGGCAGCCCAGCACCGGGTCCTGCCCGAGCCGGACGACCGGAGCCGCACCCGGGCGGGTGACGGCGTCTGGGCCGCGCACCTCTCGCCGTCACGGCCCGGCGAGCCGGACGTCGGGGTCGTCACGACGGCGGCAGCAGGACGGTCGTCCGCGTCCCCAGCGGGGAGAACCCGAGCCGGCGCCCGAGCGCTGCGGCGGCGACGTCGTCCGCGCGCGAGCGCCACTGGGCGACGAGACCGGAGTCGAGCGCGTCGTTGAGGGCGAGGGCCCCGGCGAGCAGTCCGTGGCCCTCGCGCCGCAGCGGGGGCGGGGTGAGCACGGCCAGGTCGGCGAGGATGCCCTGCTGCTCGGCGTAGCCCGAGCCCGCCACCGGTGCCTCCCGGTCGTCGAGGACCACGAAGCGCTGGGCGAGCCCGGCCAGGCCGACCTGCACCACGTCGTCCGGCGGGCACTCCCGCTCGAGGTCGTGCACGGCCTGCGGGTCGTCGGCGACCACGGCCGACTCCAGGGCGGGGTGGTCGACGTAGCCGTCGGCGAAGGCCAGCACCGACTCCTCCAGCAGCCGTCCCGGGCCCTGGGTCATGCCGGGCGCCGCGGTCAGGCCGAGCAGCCCGGGTCCGGAGGCGAGCACCGGGTCGCCGACGTCCGCGGCCTGCTCGAGCAGCCAGCCGGGTCCCACCAGCACGCGGTGCACGCCCAGGGCGAGGAAGGTGACCACGCGGTCGTCGACCCGGGTGAGCCGCTCACCCGCCCCCTCGGCGAACGCGTCGTCGCTCAGCCCCAGCACCCGCGCCCAGGCCAGCTCGACGATCGCCTGCGTCCCGCTCTCCACCCGTCGAGCCTAGGCCGCGCCCGCCGGCTCTGCGGCCGTCGCCCGGCACGCGGGGCCGGAGACGCAGCAAGGCCCCGGGCAGTGCCCGGGGCCTCGCTGGATCGTGCTGTGGAGCGGGGTCAGATCACTTGAGGATCTTGGTGACGCGACCGGCGCCGACCGTACGACCACCCTCACGGATGGCGAACTTGAGCTCCTCCTCCATGGCGATCGGCTGGATCAGCTGGACGCTCATGTCGGTGTTGTCGCCCGGCATGACCATGTCGGTGCCCTCGGGGAGGTTCACCACACCGGTCACGTCGGTGGTGCGGAAGTAGAACTGCGGGCGGTAGTTGTTGAAGAACGGGGTGTGACGACCACCCTCCTCCTTCGACAGGATGTAGACGCGCGCCTCGAAGTCCGTGTGCGGGGTCGTGGTGCCCGGCTTGATGACGACCATGCCGCGCTCGACGTCCTCGCGCTTGGTGCCACGGAGCAGGAGGCCGACGTTCTCGCCCGCCTGGCCCTCGTCGAGGAGCTTGCGGAACATCTCGACGCCGGTGACCGTGGTGGTCTGCTTGGTCGTGCGGATGCCGATGATGTCGACGGTCTCGTTGACCTTGACGATCCCGCGCTCGATGCGGCCGGTGATGACGGTGCCACGACCGGTGATCGTGAAGACGTCCTCGACGGGCATGAGGAAGGGCTTGTCGATCTCGCGCTCCGGCTGCGGGATGTGCGTGTCGACCGCGCTCATCAGCTCCATGATCGACTCGCCCCACTTGGCGTCGCCGTTCAGGGCCGGGAAGGCGGCGACCTTCACCACGGGGATGTCGTCGCCGTCGTACTCGTACTCCGAGAGGAGCTCGCGGACCTCGAGCTCGACGAGCTCCAGGATCTCCTCGTCGTCGACCATGTCGCACTTGTTGAGCGCCACGACGATGGCCGGCACGCCGACCTGACGGGCGAGCAGCACGTGCTCACGGGTCTGCGGCATCGGGCCGTCGGTGGCGGCGACCACGAGGATCGCGCCGTCCATCTGGGCCGCACCGGTGATCATGTTCTTGATGTAGTCGGCGTGACCGGGGCAGTCGACGTGGGCGTAGTGACGCGCCTCGGTCTGGTACTCGACGTGCGCGATCGAGATGGTGATGCCGCGCTGACGCTCTTCGGGCGCCTTGTCGATCTGGTCGAACGCCGACGCCTGGTTCAGGTTCGGGTACTTGTCGTGGAGCACCTTCGTGATCGCCGCGGTCAGCGTGGTCTTGCCGTGGTCGATGTGCCCGATGGTGCCGATGTTGACGTGCGGCTTGGTCCGCTCGAACTTGGCCTTGGCCACTGCTGGGGCTCCTTCTCGGTGTCCGCCGCG
>CAVQKU010000004.1:0-52834 GCA_963713165.1 uncultured Actinomycetota bacterium | reverse complement strand
AGAGCGGTGGCCCCGAGGTGTCGGTCGCGGGCAGCGCCCCGGCCAGGGTCTGAGCGGACCGAGCCCGGACAGGGGACGACGTGACCGCAACCCGGACCGGCGACCAGGCCGCCGTGCGGCCCCGGGGCCGGGTCCGCGTGCTCGGTCGCGACGACGTCCCGGCCGCGATCCGGGTGCTGTCGGAGCGCCCCGTGGAGAACGTGTTCGTCGCCGCCCGCGTCCGCGCGGCCGGCCTCGACGCGTCCACGCTGGGCTGCCAGGTCTGGGGCTACGAGCGCGGGAGCACGCTGAGCGCGCTGTGCCACGCCGGGTCCAACCTGGTGCCGGTCAACGCCGACGACGAGGCCCTCGAGGCCTGGACCGAGCACGCCGGCCGGCAGCGCATGTGTGCCTCGATCATCGGACCGGCTGAGGTCGCGACCCGCTTCTGGCACATGCTCGGCGACCGCTGGGGGCCGTCGTGGGCCGACGTCCGCGACGTGCGCCCGCACCAGCCCGTCATGACCATCACCGGTGAGCCGAAGGTGGCGCCCGACCCGCGCGTGCGGCGCGTCACCCTCGAGCACTGGGACGCCTACACCGACGCGGCGATCCGCATGTACACCGAGGAGATCGGTGTCTCCCCGGTGTCGGGCAACTCCGCCGGCTACCGCTTCTACGTCCGCCAGCTCATCACCAGCGGCCGCGCCTTCGGGCTCTTCGACGGCGACCGGGTGCTGTTCAAGGCCGACCTCGGCTCGGTGTCGGGCACGGTCTGCCAGGTGCAGGGCGTCTGGCTGGCCCCCGAGCTGCGCGGCCAGGGGCTGGCCCCCGCGGCGATGGCGGCCGTCGTCGCGTTGGCGCGCACGGTGGTGCCGACGGTGTCGCTCTACGTCAACGACTACAACCACGCGGCCCGGGCCACGTACGACCGGGTGGGGTTCGAGCAGGTGGGGGAGTTCGCCACCATCCACTACTGAGGTCCGCCGCCCCCTGGGCCGGCCCCTGAGCCCAGCCGCTGAGCCCAGCCGCTGAGCCCAGCCGCTGAGGCGGCGCGGCAGCGGGCCACCGCGGACGCCGGGTGCTCGTGACGGCGGCGGCCGTTAGCGTGAACCCATGTCCAAGGTCCTCACCAGCCTGCCCGTCGGTCAGCGGGTCGGCATCGCGTTCTCCGGCGGTCTCGACACCTCGTGCGCGGTGGCGTGGATGCGCGACGCGGGCGCGGTGCCCTACACCTACACCGCCGACCTCGGCCAGTACGACGAGGACGACCTGGTCGGCGTGCCCGGCCGGGCCAAGGTCTACGGCGCGGAGGAGGCGCGGCTCGTCGACTGCCGGGCTGCGCTGGTCAACGAGGGCATCGCCGCGATGACCTGCGGCGCCTTCCACATCCGCTCGGGCGCGCAGACGTACTTCAACACCACCCCGCTCGGCCGCGCCGTGACCGGCACGCTGCTGGTCCGGGCGATGCACGAGGACGGTGTCTCGATCTGGGGCGACGGGTCGACGTTCAAGGGCAACGACATCGAGCGGTTCTACCGCTACGGCCTGCTGGCCAACCCGGGGCTGCGGATCTACAAGCCCTGGCTCGACGAGCGCTTCGTCACCGAGCTCGGCGGCCGCAAGGAGATGTCGGAGTGGCTGGTCGCCCACGACCTGCCCTACCGCGACCCCACGGAGAAGGCCTACTCCACCGACGCCAACATCTGGGGCGCCACCCACGAGGCCAAGTCGCTGGAGCACCTGAGCACGACGATGGAGATCGTCGAGCCGATCATGGGCGTCCGGTTCTGGGACCCCGAGGTCGTCGTGGAGCCCGAGGACGTCACGCTCACCTTCGAGGGCGGGCAGCCGGTGGCGATCAACGGCACCGAGTTCGCCAGCGACGTCGACCTGGTCCTCGCGGCGAACGAGATCGGCGGCCGGCACGGCCTCGGCATGTCCGACCAGATCGAGAACCGCATCATCGAGGCCAAGAGCCGCGGCGTGTACGAGGCGCCGGGCATGGCCCTGCTCGTGCTCGGCTACGAGCGGCTGCTGTCGGCGATCCACAACGAGGACACGCTCGACGCCTACTTCACGCAGGGCCGCCGGCTCGGCCGGTTCCTCTACGAGGGCCGCTGGTTCGACCCGCAGGCCCTGATGCTCCGCGAGGGGCTGCAGCGCTGGATCGCCTCGCCGGTCACCGGAACCGTCACCCTTCGGCTGCGGCGCGGCAACGACTACACGATCGTCGACACGACCGGTCCGGCGCTGTCCTACCAGCCCGACCGGCTGTCGATGGAGCGCAACGCGAACGCCGCCTTCGGCCCGACCGACCGCATCGGCCAGCTGACCATGCGCAACCTCGACATCGCCGACACCCGGACGCGGCTGCAGGGCTACGCCGAGCGCGGCCAGCTGGTCGCCAAGGACCACCTGCGCTCCGACATCACCCTGCACCTCGACCTGGGCGACGTCAGCGACAACCTCACGGCGTACGCGAGCAGCGCCGAGCTGGAGAGCGGCAACCCGGGCGACCCGGAGACCCTCGACCGCGCGGCCCTGGAGTCCGGGACCGACTGAGCGGCGCGGCCGGGATCAGCCGGCCGAGACCCGGGCGACGAAGTCGCTGATCTCGCGCTCGGCCTCCGCCCGCGTGGTGGGTTCGTTGTGCACCTCGTGGCGGACCCCGGTGAAGACCCGCGTCCGCACGTCGGCGTGCCCGGAGCGGACCAGCCGGTTCGCCACGTGGTAGGCGCCCTCGCCGAAGTTGGTGACGGGGTCCTGGTCGCCGGCGAGGACCAGCACCGGCAGGTCGGCGGGCAGGGCCGCGTACCAGGCGTCGCCGTTGGCCTCGTCGTAGAGGTCGACGAAGCCCTGCAGGAAGCGCGCGCTCAGCGGTGCGCCGAAGTTGTTGAACGGGTCGCGGGCATGGTCGGAGACGACGTCGGCGTCCAGCGCCACCCAGGCGGTGGGGCCGGCGCCGGGTCCGTACCGGTCGAGGAAGCCGGCGAAGAGCTGGCCGACGAGCTCCTGGGGCGCCGGGTCCGCTGCGTGGTCGCCTCCCGCGAGGGCGGCCAGCGCCGGGCGGTCGAGGACCTCCTCCATGCCCCGCATCTGCGCGGCGATCCCCCCGAGCACCAGGCCGGCGAGCCGCGCCCGCGCGTCGGCGGCCACCACGCGCGCGATCATCGAGCCCCAGCTGTGCCCGTAGAGCACCCAGGGCAGCGCCGAGGAACCCTCGCCCAGCCCGTCACCCCGCCCGTCACCCAGCAGGGCGCGGGCCTCGGCCTGCAGCGCGAGCTCGTCGGCGACCACGACCCGGGCCGCGTCGGCGCCGGCGTCGGCCCAGACGCCGGACTCCATCGCCGTCCGCCCGTGGCCGGCGTGGTCGCCCGCCACCACGACGTAGCCCGCGTCGAGCAGCGTCGAGACCAGGTGGAGGTAGCGCCGCGAGTGCTCGCCGAGCCCGTGCACGACCTGGACGACCGCGGTCGCCGGGCGCACCGGTTCGTAGACCCACGCCTGGATCGTGTCCCGGCCGTTGGCCGAGGTGAACGAGATCTCCTGCAGGGCCACGTGGACCGCCTCTCCCCGGCGTCCTCGCCGGTGCCTGCTGCCGATGTGCGTGCCGACGCTAGCCGTCCGCCGGTGCCGGCCGGCCTGCGCGGTGCTGGTCGGCCTGCCCGGTCCTCCCTCCGTTCCGGCCGGCGCGCGCCGGCCGAGCGCCTCGAAACGTCGTACGGACCACCGCTGCCGCGTCGGTAGGGTGACCCGGTGATCGCCAGGATGTCGGAGCTGTTCGTACGCACCCTGCGGGAGGACCCGGCCGACGCGGAGGTGCCGAGCCACACCTGGCTCGTCCGCGGTGGCTACATCCGCCGCGCGGCGCCCGGCATCTACTCCTGGCTGCCGCTGGGGCTGAAGGTCCTGCAGAACGTCGAGCGGATCGTCCGCGAGGAGATGGACGCCATCGGCGGGCAGGAGGTGCGCTTCCCCGCGCTGCTGCCGCGCGAGCCGTACGACGCGACGGGACGCTGGACCGACTACGGACCGAACATCTTCCGCCTCAAGGACCGCAAGGGCGCCGACTACCTCCTCGGGCCGACGCACGAGGAGATGTTCGCCCTCGTCGTGAAGGACCTGTACTCCTCGTACAAGGACCTGCCGCTGACGCTCTACCAGATCCAGACCAAGTACCGCGACGAGCCGCGGCCCCGCGCGGGGATCCTGCGCGGGCGCGAGTTCGTCATGAAGGACTCCTACACCTTCGACATCGACGTCGACTCGTTCCGGGAGCAGTACGCCAAGCACCGTGCGGCGTACATCAAGATCTTCGACCGCCTCGGCTTCGAGTACGCGGTCGTGTCGGCCATGTCCGGGGCGATGGGGGGCTCGGCGAGCGAGGAGTTCCTGGCGCTGTCGGAGACCGGTGAGGACACCTTCGTGCGCTCGCCGGGCGGGTACGCGGCCAACGTCGAGGCCGTCCGCACCCCGCTGCCCGACCCCGTCGCGTACGACGACGTCCCGGCCGCGCACGTCGAGGACACCCCTGACACCCCGACCATCGCGACCCTGGTCGACCTGGCCAACGCACGCTTCCCGCGCGAGGACCGGCCCTGGACCGCCGCCGACACCCTGAAGAACGTCGTGCTCATGGTCACCGAGCCCGACGGCACGCGCGCGCCGTTGGTCATCGGACTGCCCGGCGACCGCGAGGTCGACCTCAAGCGGGTCGGTGCGCAGCTGGAGCCGGCCGAGGTGGAGGTGTTCGACGCCTTCGCCGAGTACCCGATGCTGGTCAAGGGCTACATCGGCCCGCAGGTGCTGGGCGAGGAGTCGGGCAGCGGCATCCGCTACCTCACCGACCCCCGCGTCGGTGAGGGCACCCGCTGGATCACCGGGGCCAACGTGAACGGCCAGCACGTCTTCGACCTGGTCCGTGGGCGCGACTTCGACGCGGACGGCTCGATCGAGGCGGCCGAGGTGCGCGCCGGCGACCCGGCGCCCGACGGCTCCGGCCCGCTGGAGCTGGCCCGGGGCATCGAGATGGGCCACATCTTCCAGCTCGGCACCCGCTACGCGGAGGCGCTCGGCCTGCGCGTGCTCGACGCCAACGGCAAGCTCGTCACCGTGACCATGGGCTCGTACGGGCTGGGCGTCTCGCGCGCCGTGGCCGCCGTTGCGGACAACACCTGCGACGAGAAGGGCCTGGCCTGGCCGCGCGAGCTCGCGCCCTACCTGGTGCACGTGGTCGTCGCCGGCAAGGACCCCGCGGCGCTGGCCTGGGCGACGGACCTGGCGACGCGGCTCGACGAGGCGGGGGTCAGCGTCCTGCTCGACGACCGCAAGGCGAGCCCCGGGGTCAAGTTCGCCGACGCCGAGGTGCTCGGCATGCCGACGATCCTCGTGGTCGGCCGCGGCTTCGCCGACGGGGTGGCCGAGCTGCGCGACCGGCGCAGTGGCGACCGCCGCGACGTGGCCCTGGACGACGCCCTCGGCGACGTCGTCGCGCACGCGCACGGGCGCGCGAGCATCGACGAGTCCGTGCGCGCCTGACGCTCGGCCCGCGCCGGGCCCTTGCGCCAGGCCGTGCTCGTCGGGGTGGACCTCGGCTGGTACGTGCCCGTCACCACGCGACCGTCCCGCCCGACCGGCAGCGGCGCGCCGCTCGCGCTCCGCCATCGGCAGAGCCGCGCGGGCTCGTCGGCGAGCAAGCGCGCCGACCCCGTAATCTTCACGGCGCTCTCACGCCGACCGGGAGGAGCAGGGCCCTGACCGCCTTCACGGGCCTGCTCGGCGTCGACCTGCCGCCCTGGACCCTGGCCCTGCTCGTGCTCGCGGCGTTCGTCGCGGGCTGGGTCGACGCCGTCGTCGGCGGGGGCGGGCTCGTGCAGCTGCCGGCGCTGCTCATCGGGCTGCCGTCCGGCACGCCGCCGGCCGCGATCCTCGGCACGAACAAGGTGTCCTCGATGTGGGGCACGGCCACGAGCTCGATCACCTACGCCCGGCGCGTGCGGCCCGACTGGCGCACCGTGCTGCCGCTCGTGGCCAGCGCCGCCGCCGGCTCCGCCCTCGGCGCGCAGCTCGCCAAGCTGCTGCCCAGGGACGCCTTCACCCCGATCGTCCTGGTCGCGCTGGTGGCGGTCGGGATCTACACCTGGCGGCGCCCGCAGCTCGGGCTGACCAACGCCGTGCGTCACAGCGGTGGCGCGCACTACGGCCGGACGGCGGTCATCGGGCTGGTGATCGGCGCGTACGACGGCTTCCTCGGGCCGGGGACCGGCTCGTTCTTCGTCATCGCGCTGGTGGGCGTGCTCGGCTACGGCTTCCTCGAGGCCAGCGCCAAGGCCAAGATCGCCAACCTGGTCACCAATCTCGCCGCGATCGCCGTCTTCGCCGCGCACGGCACCGTGCTCTGGGGCCTCGGGCTGTTGATGGGCGCGGCGAACCTGCTCGGCGGCTACCTCGGCGCCCGCACCGCGATCGCCCGCGGCAGCGCCTTCGTGCGCCGGGTCTTCCTCGTCGTCGTCGGCGCCCTGGCGCTCAAGCTGGCCTCCGACACGGCGCGCCTCTACCTCCTCTGACCCTGCGGTCCCCAGGGGGCAGGCGCTCAGTCCGGCCAGCCGGGCCACGCCTGCAGCCCGGCACCCCAGGCGCCGGCCGCGCGGACCGTGCTCCGCAGCTGGGTGAGCGCGACCGTGCGGGCGGCCTCCGAGCCGGCGGCGGCGAGGGTGAGCCCCACGTAGGGGGCGAGGCGGTACTGCATGCCGCGGACCAGCCGGGTCGCGTCGCCGCTCGTGCGCACCGCGGCCGGGGGGGCGTACGCGGGCTCGGCGGCCGGCACGTCGGCCCTGCGGCTCAGCAGGAAGGCGACCTGGGTGTCCTGCAACGCGCGCGCCCGGGCGAGCTCGCCGATCGCCCGGCGGCGGGCCGGGCCGGTGCGCTCGAGGATGCCGATCGCGAGCTGGTAGCCGTACACGAGCGCGTGCAGCTGGGCCACGAGCCGGGCGGCGGCCTCGACGTCGCTGAGCAGCGGCGCCGGGCGGTGCTCGCGGAGCCGGCCGACCGCAGGCGTGCTCGACGTCCGGAGCGCGGCGGCGTAGCTCTCGGCGGCGACGGCCAGCGACCCGGCGAGCAGCGCACCGAGGCCCGCTGTGGCGGTGGTGGCCCTGCGCTGCGCGACGGCCTGGGCCGACTCCGCCCGGGCGAGACCCTTCAGCGACGCGGTCAGGCTCTGCCCCGCGAGGTGCGGGGGCGTCGCCGTGGGCGACGGGGCCGCCGTGGTCGGGCGGGTGCTGGGGTCCTCCCCGGCCAGCGCGACCGCGTGCTCGGCGTGCGCGTCGCGCAGGAACCTGAGCAGCGCCGTGCGGGCCCCGCCCAGGTCCTTGCGGTGCGGGCCGGCGAGGACGGCGGCCGCGTACGCGGACAGCGCCTGCTCGGCGGCGGCGGCCGCGGGGACGCCGGGCGCCGGTCCCGGGCTCGCGGCCCGGGGGGTGGGGCCCGAGGTAGCCCGGCCCGACGCCTGCGGGCCCGGCCGCACCGTCGGCGAGGCCGAGCAGGCGCCGAGGAGGGGAGCGGCCAGCCCGAGACCGAGGCCCGCGCGCAGCAGGTCACGTCGGGCCCAGCGGGCCGGCACGCCCCCGGGGGCGACGTGGGGTGCTTCGGGCACCGCACGAACGTACCCGAGGTCCTCGGTCGCGTCGGTATGCTCGACCCTCGGACCTCCGCCGGGCGGAGGCCGCCACAACTGCTGCACACAACCGGATCAAGGGGCCGCACGCCATGAGGGACCAAGCGATCGAGGCCGTCGTCGGCCCCGTCCTGGAAGGCTTCGGCCTCGAGCTCGACGCGCTGGAGGTCGTGCCGGCGGGCAAGCGCCGCGTCGTCCGGCTGGTGGTGGACGGCGACGGGCCCAAGGGCCGCGGGCCGCTGCTCGACGACATCGCCTCGGCCAGCCGGGCCGTCTCGGACGCCCTGGACGGATCCGACGCCATGGGTGCGGCGGCGTACACCCTCGAGGTGTCCTCGCGCGGCGTCAGCCGACCGCTGACCGAGGAGAAGCACTGGCGGCGCAACCGGGGCCGTCTGGTCAGGGTGTCCCTCGCCGACGGCTCCGAGCTCACCGGCCGGATCGTCTCGGTCGACGGGGGGACCGTCCACCTCGAGGTCGACGGTGCCGAGCGTGGGCTCGCCCGCGCCGAGGTCGCGAAGGCCCTCGTGCAGGTCGAGCTGAACCGCCGCCTGGACGACGGCGAGGACGACGACACCGCCGAGGTCGAGGCCGTCGAGGCCGCCGAGGGCGACGACCTCGACCACGACGAGCAGCACGACGAGCAGCACGACAGCAGACGACGAGCAGACGACGACGAGCAGGACGAGGACGAGGAGGGGCAGCGCTGATGGACATCGACATCTCCGTGCTGAGGGTGATGGAGCGCGAGAAGGACATCCCGTTCGAGACGCTCGTGAACGCGATCGAGGAGGCCCTGATCGCGGCCTACGAGAAGACCGACGACGCGGTGCCCGGCGCGCGGGTCGACGTGAACCGGCGCAACGGTCACGTGGCCGTGATGGTCCCCGAGCGCGACGAGGAGGGCGCGACCGTCGGCGAGTACGACGGCACGCCGGAGGGGTTCGGCCGGGTCGCCGCCGCCACGGCGCGCCAGGTGATCTTCCAGCGCCTCCGCGACGCCGAGGACGAGCAGAAGTACGGCCACTTCTCGGCCAGCGAGGGGGACATCCTCACCGGTGTCGTGCAGCAGGGCCGCGACTCGCGCACGGTGCTGGTCGACCTCGGCAAGACCGAGGCGATCATGCCGCTGGCCGAGCAGGTGCCCGGTGAGCGCTACACCCACGGCACCCGCCTGCGCGTCTACGTCGTCGCGGTGCGCCGGGAGCTGCGCGGCCTGCAGGTCGTCGTGAGCCGCACCCACCCGGCGCTGGTCGAGCGGCTCTTCGCCCTCGAGGTGCCCGAGATCGCCGACGGCACCGTGGAGATCAAGGCCACCGCGCGCGAGGCGGGCCACCGCAGCAAGATCGCCGTCACCAGCCACAACCGCGACGTCAGCGCCAAGGGCGCGTGCATCGGCCCGATGGGCTCGCGCGTGCGCGCCGTGATGCACGAGCTCGGCGACGAGAAGATCGACATCATCGACTGGGCCGAGGACCCGGCGGAGTTCGTCGGCCAGGCCCTGTCGCCGGCCAAGGTCACCTCGGTGACCGTCGTCGACGAGGCCGCGCGGTCGGCGCGGGTGGTCGTGCCGGACTACCAGCTGTCGCTGGCGATCGGGCGCGAGGGGCAGAACGCCCGCCTGGCCGCCCGCCTCACCGGCTGGCGCATCGACATCCGGCCGGACACCGAGCCCCGGTCCGAGGCGGGCTGACCGGGCCGGGCGTGGCGCAGGCACCCGTCCCGGGCGGGCCGGTCCGCACCTGCGTCGGCTGCCGTCGGCGCGAGGCGCAGGACCGCCTGCTGCGGGTGGTCGCCGAGGGGACGGGCGTGGCGCTCGACCTGCGCCGCCGGGCGCCGGGGCGCGGGGCGTACGTGCACCCCGACCCCGCGTGCGTGGCGCTGGCGGTCCGCAAGCGCGCCTTCGGGCGGACGCTGCGGGCCCCGGTGGACTCCGCAGCGGCGGGGACGACCCTCACGGCGTACCTCGAGCGCGAGGGCTGACCGGTCCCGCGTTGGTCGCGGGCTCGAGCAGCGGCTAGAGTTGTGCAGCGTGAACGGGGCCCTGTCCCCGTTCCGCGCCCGGATCTCGATCGAGATCCGCAGACACCAGGAAGTGAGCGTTCGCTCATGAACTCGCGATGAAGATTGCTCGATGAGCATTTTCGGCTAACTGGTCCGCGCCGACACCGGTGGCGGGCCGTCTACGTAGGAGATCCGTGCCCAAGACCCGTGTCTACGAGCTCGCCAAGGAGCTCGGAGTCGACAGCAAGGCCGTCCTCTCGATGGCCAAGGACATGGGGGAGTTCGTCAAGTCCCCCTCGTCCACCCTGGAAGCGCCGGTGATCCGCCGCCTCCGCGAGAAGCTCGCCCCGTCCGAGGCGCCGGCCAAGGCCGCCCCCGCCGCGCGCAGCACCCCCCAGCCCAGCAGCACCCCCCAGCCCAGCAGCACCGCCCTCGCCCCGGGCGCGCCGCGTCCCGGCGTGCCGGGACGTCCCGACCAGAACCGGTCGAGCTCCGCCCCGTCGACGCGGAACGCGCCGGCGCCGTCCGCGCCGTCGACGCGTACGCCCGCCCCGCCCGCTCCGTCGGCCCCGGCCGCCCGGACGCCGGCCGAGCCGACCGTCCAGGCGACCCCGGCCCGCGAGGCCGAGGCGGCCCCGGCGGCGCAGGCCACCCCGGCGACCGAGGCCCCGGCGACGCCGGCCGCCCCGCCCACGGCGGCGGCCAGCACCGCGCCCTCCACCCGCAACGCGCCCACGCCGTCGTCGCCCGCCGCGCCCTCGCCCCGGGGTGCCACCCCGGGCTCGGCGCGACCCGGTGCCCCGCGTCCCGCGACCCCGGCCCCGGCCGGGCGTCAGGACGAGCGTCCCTCGACCTCCGCGCCCCGCCCCGGCGGCACGTCGACCGGTGCGACCCCCGCTCGTCCGCCGGCCCGTCCCGGTGCTCCTGGCGCCCGTCCGGGCGCCCCGGGTGCTCCCGGTGGTGCCGCTCCGCGCGACCGCCGGACAGGCACCCCGCGTCCCGGCAACAACCCCTTCGCGCCGTCGCAGGGCATGGGCACGGCCCGTCCGACCCGTCCCGGCGCCCCCGCGGCCCCGGGCTCGGCCGACGCCGCGCGCCCGGGTGGTCCCCGGCCGCCGGCCGGCCGTGCCCCCGGTGCCCCGGGCGCCCGTCCCGGCGTCCCGGGCATGCCCCGCCCCAACCCGGCGATGATGCCGCGCCAGGCCTCCGGCCAGCTCGGTGCCCCCGCCGGTCCCGGTGCCCGTGGTCGCGGCGCCCCCGCCGGTCGCGGTCGTCCCGGTGGCGGCGGCGCTCCCGGTCGTCCCGGCGGCGGTCCCGGTGGACCTCCCGCGGGTCGCGGCGGCCGTGGCGGTCGCGGTGGCACCCAGGGTGCCTTCGGTCGCGCGGGCGGTCCCGTCCGTCGCGGTCGCAAGTCGAAGCGTCAGCGTCGTCAAGAGTTCGACCAGATGCAGGCGCCGGAGATCGGTGGCGTCCGCGTCCGCCAGGGTGACGGCTCGACGATCCGGCTCGCCCGCGGCGCCTCGCTGACGGACCTGTCGGAGAAGATCAACGTCGACGTGTCGAACCTGGTCCAGGTGCTGTTCAACCTGGGCGAGATGGTCACGGCGACGCAGACCGTCGCCGAGGACACGCTGCAGGTCCTGGCCGGCGAGCTCAACTACAAGATCGAGATCGTCTCTCCCGAGGACGAGGACCGCGAGCTCCTCGAGAGCTTCGACATCGAGTTCGGCGAGAACGAGGGTGGCGAGGACGACCTCGCGGCCCGCCCGCCGGTCGTCACGGTCATGGGTCACGTCGACCACGGAAAGACCAAGCTGCTCGACGCGATCCGCAAGACCAACGTGGTCGCGGGCGAGGCCGGCGGCATCACGCAGGCCATCGGCGCCTACCAGGTCTCCACCGAGGTCGACGAGACCGAGCGCAAGCTCACCTTCATCGACACCCCGGGTCACGAGGCGTTCACCGCCATGCGTGCCCGTGGGGCGAAGTCGACCGACATCGCGGTGCTCGTCGTGGCCGCCGACGACGGTGTGATGCCGCAGACGATCGAGGCGCTGAACCACGCGCTCGCCGCCGACGTGCCGATCGTCGTCGCGGTCAACAAGGTCGACCGCGAGGGCGCCGACCCGACCAAGGTCCGCGGCCAGCTGGCCGAGTACGGCCTCGTGCCCGAGGAGTACGGCGGCGACACGCTGTTCGTCGACGTCTCCGCGGTCACCGGTCAGGGCCTGGACGAGCTGCTCGAGGCGGTCGTGCTGACCGCCGACGCGGCGCTCGACCTGCGCGCCAACCCGGACATGGACGGCCAGGGTGTCGCCATCGAGGCCCACCTCGACAAGGGCCGTGGCCCGGTCGCGACCGTCCTCGTCCAGCGCGGCACGCTGCACGTCGGCGACTCGATCGTGGCCGGCACCGGTTACGGCCGCGTCCGGGCGCTGCTCGACGACCACGGCCAGAACGTGGACGAGGCCCCGCCGTCGTTCCCCGTGCAGGTGCTCGGTCTCACGGCCGTGCCCGGCGCCGGCGACAGCTTCATCGTCGTCGACGACGACCGCATGGCCCGTCAGATCGCCGAGCGGCGCGCGTCGCGGCTCCGGATGGCGGCGCAGGCGGCCGGCACCCGGCGCAAGACCCTCGACCAGCTGTTCGACCAGCTCGAGAAGGGCGAGGAGCAGGAGCTGCGCCTCATCCTCAAGGGCGACGGCGCCGGTTCGGTCGAGGCCCTCGAGGACGCCCTGTCCAAGATCGACGTCGGCGACGAGGTCACCCTGCGGGTCATCGACCGCGGCGTCGGTGCCATCACCGAGACCAACGTCAGCCTGGCGGCGGCCTCGGACGCGGTCATCGTCGGCTTCAACGTCCGCCCGCAGGGCAAGGCGACGGAGATGGCGGACCGCGAGGGCGTCGACATCCGCTACTACTCGGTGATCTACGCCGCGATCGACGAGATCGAGGCGGCGCTCAAGGGTCTGCTCAAGCCGATCTACGAGGAGGCCACCCTCGGGCACGCGGAGATCCGCGAGATCTTCCGCAGCTCGCGGGCCGGCATCATCGCGGGCTGCATGGTGCAGGACGGGTCCATCCGCCGCAACGCCAAGGCGCGGCTGCTGCGCGAGGGTGTCGTCATCACCGACACGACCGTGGCCTCGCTGCGGCGCGAGAAGGACGACGTCACCGAGGTCCGGGAGGGGTTCGAGTGCGGCATCACGCTGAACAACTACTCCGACATCCGGACCGGCGACGTCATCGAGACCTACGAGATGCGCGAGAAGGCGCGCTCGTAGGTCCGTGGTCCCGGGCGGAGGTCGGGCCTCCCGACCTCCGCCCAGCAGAAGAGGGTCCCGTCTCGCAAGCTCGACGGGACCCCTTTCCGCAACGCCCGACCACACCCGAGGCCGGGCCAGCCGACCCCCGCCTCGTTCCGCGGGGTGGGTCCGCGGGCATGTGCACCGGGTCGGCGTCCACGAACCGCTGACGTGCGGCACCGGATGATCGCGATCCGGGGTCGGACGTCAGCGGTTCGTGCGTCCCGGGTCAGTACGCGGTGCCGACCAGGTCCGCGAACAGCTGCTCGGCGTCGACGAGGAGGCCGCGCCTGACGAACCACGAGGTGACGTTCAGGCAGTCGCGGTGCAGCAGGTCGAGGCCCTGCGGGTTGGCGACCAGGTCGACCAGCTGGGGCAGGTCGATGACGACCAGGCGGTCGCCGGCCAGCAGCAGGTTGTAGGGCGACAGGTCCCCGTGGACGAGTCCGGCGCCGGTCATCAGGCGCATCGCGTCGACGAGCTGGTCCCAGACCGCGCGCAGCAGGTCGTGGCCGGGACGGGTGCTCGCCAGACGCGGGGCGACGTCGCCGTCCACGTGCACGTACTCCATGAGGATCTCCAGCCCGTCGACCTGCACGGGGTAGGGGACCGGGACCCCGAGGCGCCACAGGCGGCACAGGGCCTCCCACTCGGCCTCCGCCCACTGGCCGGCGGCGACGGCCCGCCCGTGCCGGGAGCCCTTGGCCGCGGCGCGGGCGTCGCGGGTGTTGCGCGTACGGCGTCCTTCGACGTAGGTCGCGTTGCGGTGGAAGAGACGGTGCTCCGCACCGCGGTAGGTCTTGGCCACGAGCAGGCTGTGCCGGCCGAGGTCGCCGGGCGACGACCCGGGGACGGCGCGTTCGAGGAGGCGGCAGTCGGCCTCCTTGCCGCTCTTCAGGGCGCCGAGGTCGGTGTCCCAGGCGGCGCGGGTCGTCACGACCCAGCCGGGCCGGGGCTCGGGGCCCCTCGAGAGGGGGGTGACCTCCAGCCAGGTCGACCAGCGCCGGCCGGGGCCGGGCTCGTCCAGGGCGACGAAGGAGAGGTGGCGCGGGTCGAACGGGTCAGCGTCGAACGGGTCAGCGTCGAACGGGTCAGCAGGGTCCGGGAAGGACGACACGAGAGGGCTCCACGAGGTGCGAAGGGGCGAGGGCACAGGCCAGGGCCGTGACGGTCATGACGACCTCCCTCCTCGTGGTGCGGCGCGCTGTGCGCACCCGTCTCCCGGCATCCTCGGCGCCGCGTCCCGCCTGGCGCAACGGGTTTTCGCGCTGAGGCAGAATCGGGGGTTCTGCCGCACCCACCCCCTGCCTGAAGGAGGACGCCATGCCGTCGCCGAGAGTGCTCAAGCTGGCCGACCAGATCAAGGGGATCGTCGCCACGATGCTCGAGCGGCGCGTCAAGGACCCGCGGCTCGGTTTCGTGACCGTCACCGACGTGCGCCTGACCGGCGACAGCCGTGAGGCGAGCGTGTTCTACACGGTCCTGGGCAACGACGCCGACTACGCGGCCACGGCCGCGGCGCTGCAGTCGGCCACCGGGCTGATCCGCTCGCAGATCGGCAAGCAGCTCGGGCTGCGCTTCGCCCCGACGCTCGCCTTCTTCCCCGACGTCGTGCCCGAGAGCGCCCGCCAGCTCGACGAGGCCCTGGCCGCCGCCCGCGTCGAGGACGCCCGGGTCGCCCAGGCCTCGGTGGGGGCGACCTACGCGGGCGACGCCGACCCGTACAAGCACGACGACGACGACCAGCTCGACGACCAGCTCGACGACCAGCTCGACGACCGGCTCGACGACCGGCTCGACGAGGACGAGCTCGTCGGGGACCGGGCGGGCGACGCCGACGCGGTCACGGACCCGCGCGCCGACGTCACGGTCGACGGCCCTGCCCGCTGAGGCGGCCGACGCCCCCTCGGGCGTCCTCGTCGTCGACAAGGCGGCGGGCCTCACCTCCCACGGCGTCGTCGGCCGGGTCCGCCGGCTCCTGGGCACCCGCAAGGTCGGCCACGCCGGCACCCTCGACCCGATGGCCACGGGCGTCCTCGTGGTCGGCGTCGGCCGGGCGACGCGACTGCTCGGGCACCTGACCCTGACCGACAAGGCGTACGACGCGACCGTCCGGCTCGGCGTCGGGACGGTCACCGACGACGCCGAGGGCGACGTGACCACGGCACCGGGGCTGGCCGCGCTCGACGCGGCGGTGCTGGAAGCGGCGCTGGGACCGCTGCGCGGCGCGATCCTCCAGGTCCCGACGGCGGTCTCGGCGATCAAGGTCGACGGGGTGCGCTCGTACGCCCGCGTGCGCGCCGGCGACGAGGTCGCCCTCGCGGCGCGCCTGGTCACCGTGCACCGCCTCGAGGTCCTCGCCCGGCGGGACACCACGGCCGGCGGCGTGCCGGTCGTCGACCTCGACGTGGTCGTGGAGTGCACCTCGGGCACCTACGTCCGCGCGCTCGCCCGCGACCTCGGCGCCGCGCTCGGCAGCGCCGGGCACCTGACCGCGCTGCGACGCACGCGGGTGGGGCCCTTCGGGCTGGACGAGGCGGTGGTCCTTCCCGAACCCGCGCCCGGCGCCGAGCGGCCGGTCGTGCAGCCGATCGCCGCGGCAGCCGCCCGCTGCTTCCCGGTCGTGCGGCTCGACGCGCACCAGGAGGCCGACGTCCGGGTCGGTCGGCGGCTGGCCGAGCTGCGCCTCGACGCCCTCAGCGCGCTGCTCGCCCCGGACGGGACCTTCCTCGCGCTGTACCGGCCCGCGCCGGACGGGGCACGCCCGGAGGCCGTGTTCGTCGGCTGAGCTCGCCCGGGCACCTTCGGGGTGGCGCCGCGAAGGCCACCTCCGCGGTGCTCCGCGCCCACGCGTCCGCACGGTCTCGTCGTCCTCCGCCACGGGCGTCGGTCGGCGTGCCCGGCCCGGGTAGGCTCCCGGGGTGGTCGACGCGCCAGCCGGAGGGACGACTCGACGCCCCGTCGTCGTCATCGGCAACTTCGACGGCGTGCACCGCGGGCACGCCGAGCTGCTGCGCGACGCCCAGGCCGCGGAGCCGGGGGCGCCCCTCGTCGTCGTCACGTTCTGGCCCCACCCGATGTCGGTGATCCGCCCCGACCAGGCCCCCGCGCTGCTGTGCACCCTCGAGCGCCGGGTCGAGCTGCTGCGGGCGCACGGGGCCAGCGACGTGGTGGTCCTCGAGTTCACCCCCGAGGTCGCCTCCTGGAGCCCGGCCCGCTTCGTCGACGAGGTGCTGGCGCCGCTGCACCCGGTGCGGGTCGTGGTGGGGGAGAACTTCCGCTTCGGCTTCCGCGCCGTGGGCACCGTGGACACGCTGACGGCCCTCGGCCGAGGCGACGCCTCGACGCCGGAGGACCGGCGCTTCGCGGTCACCGCCGTGCCGCTGCTCACCGACGGCAGCCAGCCGAGCTCCTCGACCCTGATCCGCCAGGCCGTCGCCGACGGCGACCTCGGGCGGGTGCGCGAGCTGAGCGACCACGGGTTCCGGTTCAGCGGCGTGGTGGTCCGAGGTGATCAGCGAGGCCGCGAGCTCGGCTACCCGACGGCGAACGTCGCGGTGCCGCCGGGGCTCGCCGTCCCGGCCGACGGGGTCTACGCCGGCTGGGTCACCCGGCTCGACGAGCCCGACGCCCCGCGCTGGCCCGCGGCGATCTCGGTCGGGACCAACCCCACCTTCGACGGCCTCGAGCGGCGCGTGGAGAGCTACGTGCTCGACCGCACCGACCTCGAGCTCTACGGCGTGCCGATCGCCGTCGACTTCTACGCCCGGCTGCGCGGCCAGGTGAAGTACGCCGGCGTCGAGGCCCTGGTCCTGCAGATGCACGACGACGTGGAGCACACCCGCCAGGCGCTGCACGTCTCCTCGCTCGCGCACTGACGGCGCTCCGCGCGGTGGCCTGCGGACCCGGGCGACCGGCCCGGCGCCCGGGCGGGGGAGATCAGCCCTGGTCAGGGCGGATTTCGGTTGTACGAGCGGCGCCGGTATGCTCGCCCTTGCCGTTCGATCGGCCGCGGACGCCCAAGAGCTCCCTCGCACACCGGGTGCAGACCCCCTCTTCGGAGGCGGACCCAGGGAGCGCCGCGCAACGAGACCCCCGGAGGGGAAGCATGGCACTCGACGCTGCCGAGAAGAAGCAGATCATGGAGAAGTACGCGACCCACCCGGGCGACACCGGTTCTCCCGAGGTGCAGGTGGCGCTCCTCAGCCGCCGCATCGCGATGCTGACGGAGCACCTCAAGGAGCACAAGCACGACCACCACACCCGTCGTGGTCTGATGCTGCTCGTCGGCCAGCGGCGCCGGCTCCTGAACTACGCCGCCAAGACCGACATCAACCGGTACCGCTCGATCATCGAGCGCCTCGGCCTGCGTCGGTGACGTGACGAGCGGTCCTGCGGGGGAGACCCGGCGGGACCGCTCTTCTGCTTGACCACGGCTCCACGCCGGCACGACCCACAACTGAACACCGGCCCACCAGCCGAACCCCACCCAGACCGCATCCCGCACCGCCCAGCCCCCCGGCTCGGCCCCGAGACGCCCGGTCTCCGGTAGTGGCCCTCGGGAGCGCGCGCGACACCCGCACGCGGCCCCCCGCGGACCTCGATCGAAGACCGGCTCCCGATGCGAGCCGGAGGGTGCGGCGCACGATGGCCCACCGCTGCACGACAGCAGCGAGGGACCTGCGCCGCCCGATCTCCGGTGCGTGGATGTGGTCCCCATCCGGCACGACCCGCTCGGGCGTGCCTGCGAGAAAGGACCCCCATGGAGGGACCCGACCTCAAGTTCACCGAGGCCGTCATCGACAACGGCGCCCACGGGCGCCACGTCGTGCGCTTCGAGACGGGCCTGCTGGCCCGTCAGGCCGCGGGCTCCGCGACCGTCTACCTCGACGACGACACGATGCTGCTCTCGGCCACCACGGCCCAGAGCAAGCCGCGCGACTCCATCGACTTCTTCCCCCTCACGGTGGACGTCGAGGAGCGCATGTACGCCGCCGGCAAGATCCCCGGCTCGTTCTTCCGCCGGGAGGGCCGCCCGAGCGAGGGCGCGATCCTCACCTGCCGCCTGATCGACCGCCCGCTGCGCCCCTGCTTCGTCAAGGGCCTGCGCAACGAGGTCCAGGTCGTCGTGACGGTCATGGCGCTCAACCCGAACAAGTCCTACGACGTCGTGGCGATCAACGCCGCCTCGCTGTCCACCCAGCTCGCCGGCCTGCCGTTCACCGGCCCCGTCGGCGGCGTGCGCGTCGCCCTGATCGGCGACGACTGGGTCGGCTTCCCCGACGTCAGCCAGCTCGCCGAGTCGACCTTCGACATGGTCGTCGCGGGCCGCGTCACCGCCAACGGCGACGTCGCCATCGCGATGGTCGAGGCCGAGTCGACCGAGCAGACGTGGGACCTCGTCCGCGCCGGCAAGACCGCTCCGACCGAAGAGGTCGTGGCCGCCGGCCTCGAGGCGTCCAAGCCGTTCATCAAGGCCCTGTGCGACGCGCAGGCCGAGCTCGCCGCGCAGTTCCCCAAGGACACCGCGGAGTTCCCGATCTTCCTCGACTACAACGACGACGTGTACGCCGCCGTCGAGGAGCACGCCTCGGGCCGGCTCTCGGAGGTCATGTCGATCGCCGACAAGCAGGACCGCGAGGAGGCGACCGAGACCCTCAAGGAGCAGGTGCGCGGCCAGCTGGTCGGCTCCGGCTTCGAGGGGCGCGAGAAGGAGATCAGCGGCGCCTACCGCGCGCTGACCAAGAAGCTCGTCCGCCAGAAGATCCTCACCGACGGCTTCCGCATCGACGGCCGCGGCGTCCGCGACATCCGCACGCTGTCGGCCGAGGTCGCCGTCGTGCCGCGCGTGCACGGCTCGGCGCTGTTCCAGCGCGGCGAGACCCAGATCCTGGGCATCTCCACGCTGAACATGCTGGGCATGGAGCAGAAGCTCGACACGCTCGCGCCGCAGACGACGAAGCGCTACATGCACAACTACAACTTCCCGCCGTACAGCACGGGCGAGACCGGCCGCGTGGGTTCGCCCAAGCGCCGCGAGATCGGCCACGGCGCGCTCGCCGAGCGTGCCCTGGTGCCGGTGCTGCCGACGCGCGAGGAGTTCCCGTACGCCATCCGGCAGGTCTCGGAGGCGCTCGGCTCCAACGGCTCGACCTCGATGGGCTCGGTCTGCGCCTCGACGCTGGCCCTGCTCAACGCGGGCGTGCCGCTGCGCGCCCCGGTCGCCGGCATCGCGATGGGCCTGGTCAGCGACACCGTCGACGGGCAGACCCGCTACGTCGCGCTGACCGACATCCTGGGCGCGGAGGACGCGTTCGGCGACATGGACTTCAAGGTCGCCGGCACGAGCCAATTCATCACCGCCCTGCAGCTGGACACCAAGCTCGACGGCGTCCCGTCCGACGTCCTGGCCGGCGCGCTGACGCAGGCCAAGGAGGCGCGCACCGCGATCCTGGAGGTCATGGCCGAGGCCATCGACACCCCGGACGAGATGAGCCTCTACGCCCCGCGGATCATCACGATCACGATCCCCGTGGACAAGATCGGCGAGGTCATCGGCCCGAAGGGCAAGGTGATCAACCAGATCCAGGACGACACCGGTGCCCAGATCAGCATCGAGGACGACGGCACGATCTACGTCGGTGCGGACTCCGGCGACAAGGCCGAGGCCGCCCGGGCGATGATCAACGCGATCGCCAACCCGACGATGCCGGAGAAGGGCGAGCGCTACCTCGGCACGGTCGTCAAGCTGACCGCGTTCGGCGCGTTCGTCTCGCTGCTGCCCGGCAAGGACGGCCTGCTGCACATCTCGAAGCTGCGCCCGCTCGCGGGCGGCCAGCGCGTCGAGAGCGTGGAGGACGTGCTGAGCGTCGGCCAGAAGCTCCAGGTCGAGATCAGCGAGGTCGACGACCGCGGCAAGCTCTCGCTCGTCCCGGTGGTCGAGGAGCCGGTCGCCGTCTGAGCACGCACCGTTCCCACACCGACGCACGGCGTCGTCCAGCGATGGACGGCGCCGTGCGGCGCACGGTGCTCCCCAACGGGCTCACCGTGGTCACGGAGGCGATGGCCTCCAGCCGGACCTTCAGCGTCGGCGTCTTCGCCGGCGTCGGGTCCCGGCACGAGAGCGCGGCGCGCCACGGGGCGTCGCACTTCCTCGAGCACGTGCTCTTCAAGGGCACGCGGCGGCGCAGCGCCGAGCAGATCTCCGCGGCCGTGGAGTCGCGCGGCGGCGAGCTGAACGCGTACACCACGAAGGAGTACACGTGCTTCTACGCCCGGGTGCTCGCCGACGACGGTGACGTCGCGGTCGACGTGCTGACCGACATGGTCACCGCGTCGCGGGTGCGCAGCGCCGACGTCGACGCCGAGCGGGCCGTCATCCTCGACGAGATCGCCATGCACGCCGACGACCCGTCGGAGGTCGTGGCCGAGCAGGTCGCCGACGCGGTGTTCGCCGGCTCGGGCCTCGGCAAGATGGTCATCGGCTCGCCCGGCTCCATCGAGGCGATGTCGCGCGACGTCGTCGTGCGCCACTGGCGCCAGCACTACCGCCCGACCTCCCTCGTCGTCGCCGCGGCCGGCGAGGTCGACCACGACCGCCTCGTCGCGCAGGTGGCCGCGCTCGACGCGATGCCGGTCGGCGGACCCGGGCCGCGCCCGGCCAGGCCGGCCGCGCCCGCCGCGACCGCCGGCCTCGTCGTCACGCGCCGCCGCATCGAACAGGTCCAGGCCGTGCTGGCCTACCCCGGCGCCGGGCTGTTCGACGACCGGCGCTACGCCTCCGGCCTGCTCGCCTCCGTCCTCGGCGGCGGGATGGCCTCGCGGCTGTTCGTCGAGGTCCGCGAGCGCCGCGGCCTCACCTACGGCATCGACGCGGGGGAGACCACCTACTCCGACGCCGGCCTGTGGAGCGTGGAGTTCGCCTGCGCCCCCGACCGGCTCGGCACGATCCTCGACGTCGTCGCCGGCCAGCTCGAGCAGGTCGCCGCCGACGGCGTCACCGCGACCGAGCTCGCCGACGCCAAGAGCCAGATGCGCGGCCAGACCGTGCTGTCGTACGAGAGCCCGTCCAGCCGGATGGGCCGCCTCGGCACGGCCGCCCTGCTGGGCGACGGGCGTTCGCTGGACGAGGTGCTCGCCCGCTACGACGCCGTGACGCCCGACGAGATCCGCCTCGAGGCCGCCCGGCTCTTCGGCCAGCGCCCGACCCTCGGGCTGGTCGGGCCGCGGGTCCCCGCAGGAGTCGCACGCCGCTGGGGCTGAGCCCCGCGACGACGTCCCGCACGACGCCTCCGGGCAGCGCCGCTCCGCCGGTCCGCCGCGGCGGCCGACTCCCGGCGCGAACGGCTAGGTTGGACGTCCCCACGCCGTCGAACCCGAGGAGCCCCGTGACGATCAAGGTCGCCGTGCTCGGCGCCCGCGGGCGGATGGGGGCGGAGGTCTGCCGGGCCGTCGACGCCGCCGACGACCTCGAGCTCGTCGCCGCGCTCGACGCCGGGGAGGACCGTGCGCCGGCCGAGGGCGCCGACGTGGCCGTCGACTTCACCCACCCCGACGCCGTCCTGGACAACCTCGCGTGGTGCGTGGGCCACGGGATCGGGGTCGTGGTCGGGACCACCGGCTTCACCCCCGAGCGGCTCGACCGGGTGGGCGAGCTGCTGGGCGACCACCCGCACGTCGGGGTGCTCGTCGCCGCGAACTTCTCCGTCGGCGCGGTGCTGATGATGCACTTCGCCGAGCAGGCGGCCGCCTTCTACGAGAGCGTCGAGATCATCGAGCTCCACCACCCGGACAAGGCCGACGCGCCGTCGGGCACCGCGTCGGCGACCGCCGCCCGGGTCGCGGCCGCGCGGGCGGCCGCGGGGCTCGGTGCGCCCCCGGACGCCACCTCCTCCGGCCTCGAGGGCGCGCGCGGCGCCCGGGCCGACGGGATCGCGGTGCACAGCGTCCGGCTCCGCGGCCTGGTCGCGCACCAGGAGGTCCTGCTGGGCTCGGAGGGCGAGACGCTGACCATCCGCCACGACTCCCTCGACCGGGTCTCCTTCATGCCCGGGGTGCTGGCCGCCGTCCGCGCGCTGCCGCAGCGCCCGGGGCTCACCGTCGGCATCGAGTCCGTGCTCGGCCTGACGTGACCCGTGGCGAGCGCGGCGAGGCGGGAGCGCGGTTCGCGATCGTCTTCGTCGTCGTGGCGGCCGTCCTGGCCGGGCTGTTCTACGGCGGCGACGCGTACGCCCACCGCCGCGTCGAGCGCGAGGTCGCCGCGTCGCTGCAGGGCGAGCTGGGCACCCCGCAGCCGCCGGCCGTCGAGATCGAGGGCCGGCCGTTCCTCACCCAGGTCGTGGCCCGCCGGCTGCGCGCGGTGCACGTGGTCGCCGACGACGTCGGGCAGACCACCGGGGCCGCGCTGGAGATCGCGCACGTCGACCTGACCCTGACCGACCTCACGACCACCGACTGGTGGGCGACGATGAACGTCGCCGGGGCCGACGGCACCGCGCTGGTCGACCACGGCGCGCTCGCGCACGTCGCGGGCGTCCCCCTGAGCTACGTGGGGGGCGGACGCTACCGCGTGCAGGCCGACCAGACCCTCTACGGGCTGACGGTCAAGGCGACCGTGAGCGGGCGGCTGGCGCTCGACGCCGGTGCCCAGACGGTGTCGCTGGCCGACCCCACCATCCAGGTCGCGGGCTACACGCTGCCCGACGTCGTCGCCGAGCAGCTGATCAAGGCTGTCGTGAAGCCGGTCCCGCTGGAGGGCATCCCCTTCGAGCTGCGGGTCAGCTCCGTCGACGCCGAGGACGACGGCCTGCACGTCGGGCTGACCGGCGCGGACATCCCGGTCCGCCGCTAGGAGCGACGGCCGGTCCGGACGGCTCGCGCGGGTCGGAGGGCCCTAGCCCGGGTCCTCGAGGCTCGTGTGCAGCCGCAGCTGCTCCAGGGTCACCGAACCGTCCTCCGCGCCGATCGTCCGGGTCGCGCCGTCGGGCTCCCAGCCCGCCACCGCGAGGAAGCGCCGCAGCTCGACGTCGGGCACCAGGGCCCACCAGCGTGCGCGGCGGAAGCCGTCGGCCCGCAACGTGTCGGCGCACGCGTTGAGCAGCCGGGAGCCGTGGCCCTGGCGCCGGGCCGGCGGGTCGATCCAGAGCTGGTCGACCTCGCCGTCGACGCCGGCGCGGGCGTCAGGGTCCGTGGAGGGACCGGTCGTGGCGAAGCCGACCACGCGGCCCTGCGCCCCGACCGCGACCAGGACGCGCTGGCGGGCGTCGGCGGGGCGGGCGAGCACGTGCTCCCAGGCCTGCACCTGCGCCTGCTCGTCGACCTCGGTGAGCAGCGCGCCGCCCAGGGCGGGCGGCAGGTCGAGCCAGGCGCGGCGCTGCACCGCGGCCACGGCGCCCGCCTCCCCGGGCCAGGCGAGGCGTACGGAGTCCGCGACGGGCTGGGGTTCGGGCACGCGGCGATGCTACCGAGGACGTCGTGTGCTCCAGGTCACACGAAGAGGCGGTAACGCGGGCTCGTGCGGCGACGATGTCCAGGGTGAAGTCGGCGCCCTACCTGAACCCCCGAGCAGGCATGGCGCCGACTTCTCTGCGTCCGGGCCCACGTGCCTCGCGGCCACCGAGCCTCGCCTGCACCCGTCCGCCGCCCCGTGCCGTGGCCGTCCCGGCCCGGTCGTCGTCCCGGCCCCGCTCGTCGTGCCGGACAGGCTCGTCGTGGCTCGTCGTGGCTCGTCGTGGTGCGGCGTGGGCCCGGAGCCGCGCCCGCTCGTGCGGGCGGTGCGGGTCGAGCGGGTCGAGCGGGTCGACGAGCCCGGGCCGGACCCGGGCTCGACGCGACGAGAGATCCGCAGGACTGCCTGAACCCCCGAGCAGCCAGTCCTGCGGACGCCTCATTCTCCCGCACGGCTCGCGGGACCACGGCCGTTCCGCGGAAATCTCAGGTTCACCGGGGACCGGTAGGGTCGAGCGTCGTGGCTGGTACCCGACTGCAGACCCCTCCGCCCCTGTCCCGTGACGCGATGCGGGTGACACCGCTCGGCGGCCTCGGCGACATCGGTCGGAACATGACCGTGGTCGAGTACCACGGGCAGCTCCTGATCGTCGACTGCGGCGTCCTCTTCCCCGAGGACGACCATCCCGGCGTCGACCTGATCCTCCCCGGCTTCGGGGCGATCGCCGACCGTCTGGACGACGTCGTCGGCCTGGTGCTCACCCACGGCCACGAGGACCACATCGGCGCGGTGCCCTACCTGCTCAAGCAGCGGCCCGACATCCCCCTCATCGGCTCGCGGCTGACCCTCGCCCTGCTGCGCGAGAAGTTCAAGGAGCACCGCCTCCGCCACAGCGTCGAGCTGGTCGTCCACGACGGCGAGCAGACGCAGGTCGGGGCCTTCGACCTCGAGTTCGTGGCGGTGAACCACTCCATCCCCGACGCGCTGGCCGTGGCCATCAGTACCCCGGCGGGGCGGCTGCTGCACACCGGCGACTTCAAGATGGACCAGCTGCCCCTCGACGGCCGCCTGACCGACCTGCGCGCCTTCGCGCGGCTGGGGGAGGCCGGGGTCGACCTGTTCCTGGTCGACTCGACGAACGCGGAGGTCGCGGGCTTCACGACGCCGGAGCGCGACATCGCGAAGGCGCTCGGCTCGGTCCTCGACCGCAGCCGGCAGCGCGTCATCGTCGCGTGCTTCGCCTCCCACGTGCACCGCGTGCAGCAGGTCATGGACGCCGCCGTCGCCCACGGGCGCAAGGTCGTCTACGTGGGCCGCTCGATGGTCCGCAACATGGGCGTCGCGCGCGACCTGGGCTACCTCCACGTGCCCCAGAACACGCTGATCGAGATGCGCGACATCGAGAACCACAAGCCCGAGGACGTGGTGATCATCTGCACCGGGTCCCAGGGCGAGCCGCTCTCGGCGCTGTCACGCATGGCCGCCAACGAGCACCCGGTCATCGAGCTCCGCCGCGGGGACACCGTCGTGCTGGCCAGCTCGCTCATCCCGGGCAACGAGAACTCGGTCTACCGCGTCATCAACGGGCTCACCCGGCTCGGCGCCCACGTGGTGCACAAGGGCAACGCGCTGGTCCACGTCTCGGGCCACGCGAGCGCCGGGGAGCTGCTCTACTGCTACAACATCGTCAAGCCGCGCAACGTCATGCCCGTCCACGGCGAGGCGCGCCACCTGGTGGCCAACGCCGACCTGGCCGTGGCCACCGGCGTGCCGCGCAAGCGGACGATCATCGCCGAGGACGGCACCGTGGTCGACCTGCAGAAGGGCCGGGCGAGCGTGGTCGGCAAGGTCGACGCCGCGTACATCTTCGTCGACGGCGCCACGGTGGGCGACATCTCCGAGGCCGCCCTGACCGACCGCAAGATCCTCGGCGAGGAGGGCTTCGTCTCCATCGTCGCGGTCGTGGACACCCGCACGAGCAAGGTCGTCAGCGGGCCGGACATCCACGCGCGCGGCTTCGTCGAGGGCGACTCGGTGTTCGACCCGGTACGCCCCCTGCTCATCACCGCGCTGGAGACCGCGCTGGCTGACGGGGTGGACGACACCTACCAGCTGCAGCAGGTCATCCGGCGCCGGATGGGGCGCTGGGTCAACGACACGCACCGGCGCCGGCCGATGATCGTGCCGGTCGTCATCCAGACCTGACACCCCCGGGCGCGCGGGGCGCGCGGGCCGGTCGCCACAACCGGCCCGTCGCGACCCGGTCCGTCGTTCCGGCCCGTCCGAGCGGCGCCGGTCGCCCTGCCACGGCACGGCTCCGCACACAACGCGAAGACCCGCCCACCTCGAGAGGTGGGCGGGTCGTCGACCTGCGTCAGGGTGCGGGCGTCAGCCCGCGGCGACCTTGCCGGCCTTGATGCACGAGGTGCAGGCGTTCACGCGCTTGGCGCGGCCGGACACTGCGGCGCGGACGGTCTGGATGTTCGGGTCCCACCGCCGGTTGGTCTTCTTCTTCGACCACGGCTTGTTGTGGCCGAAGCCGGGGGTCTTGCCGCACACGTCGCACACCGCAGCCACTTGAAGTCACTCCCGCACAAAGAAAGAATCTGGTCTAGGTCGAGCACCGGGGCGCGCCTGTGGCGGTCCGGGCAACTTCGTCAGCGTACCCGACACGGCCGAGGCCGGTCGAATCAGCGACGCCACGGGGCCGAGGGGCCGCGCTGTCGGTGCTGCGCCCTACGGTAGTCGCGTGGTCGGGCGCAACGGGGCAGGCACGCCCGCCCCCGAGGTGCGGCCCGCGGACGCGGCCTGGCGCACCACGACCTTCCGCGAGCTCGACACCCGGCTGGACGCCGTGGTGGGCGGGCGCACGGCCACCCAGCTCGAGGGGCTGCGCGTACGGACGGTCGACGACCTGCTGCACCTCGTCCCGCGCCGCTACTTCGCCGGGACGGAGCTGTCGGACCTGTCCACGCTCGAGCCGGACGAGGAGGTCGCCGTCCTGGCCGAGGTGCGCACCGTGCGGGCGCACAACATGCCGACCGGAGCGCAGCGGACCGGCCGCAAGGCGCGCCTCGAGGTCGTGGTGACCGACCGCCGGGGCTCCCTGACGCTCACCTTCTTCGGCGCGCCGCACCTCATCCGCTACTGGGAGAAGGACCTCCGGCCCGGCGCCCGCGGGCTGTTCGCCGGCAAGGTGCGCGTCTTCAACAACGCGCTCCAGCTCTCGCACCCGGACTTCGTGATCCTCGGCGACGACGGCTCGGTGATCGGCGGCGCGGCGCGCAACGAGGACATGGCCGCCATCGCCGGCAGCTCCCTCGTCCCGATCTACCCCCAGACGGGCAAGCTGCGGACCTGGACCATCGGCTCCTGCGTCGGGCTCGCGCTCGGGGTGGTCGAGCGGGTCCCCGACCCGCTGCCCGACAGCGTGCGCGAGGCGGCCGGCGTCGTGGGGCTGCTCCCGGCCCTGCGGGGGGTCCACCAGCCCGTCGACCGCGACGAGCAGCACCGCGGGCTCGACCGGCTGCGCTTCGACGAGGCCTTCGCGCTGCAGCTGACCATGGCCCGGCGCCGCGCCGACGCCGCCGCGCACGGGGCGACGCCGCGCCCCCGACGCCCGGGCGGGCTGCTGGAGGCCTTCGACGCACGCCTGCCCTTCCGCCTGACCGCCGGCCAGGTGGAGATCGGTGACCTGCTCTTCGAGGAGCTCGCGGGGTCGAGCCCCATGCAGCGCCTGCTGCAGGGCGAGGTGGGTTCGGGCAAGACGCTCGTGGCGCTGCGGGCGATGCTCGCCGTGGTCGACGCGGGCGGCCAGGCCGCGCTGCTCGCCCCCACCGAGGTGCTGGCCACGCAGCACCGCCAGACCATCGCGCGGATGCTCGGCGACCTCGCGGAGGCGGGCACCCTCTCCGCGGCGGAGCACTCCACCGACGTCGTGCTGCTGACGGGGTCGCTGGGGGCCGCGCGGCGCCGCGAGGCGCTCGCCCGGGTGGCGTCCGGGGAGGCCGGCCTGGTGGTCGGCACGCACGCGCTGCTGAGCGAGGACGTGGCCTTCGCCGACCTCGGCCTCGTGGTGGTCGACGAGCAGCACCGCTTCGGCGTCGAGCAGCGCGCGGCGCTGGGGGCCAAGGCCACCGGGCGGCCGCACGTGCTGGTCATGACGGCGACGCCGATCCCGCGCTCGGTCGCCATGACGGTGTTCGGTGACCTGGAGACCTCCACGCTGCGCGAGCTCCCGGCGGGGCGCGCCGACGTGAGCACCGTCGTGGTCGACGTCCGGCGCCAGCCGACCTGGGTCGAGCGGGCCTGGCACCGGGTGCGCGAGGAGGTGGCCGCCGGCCACCAGGCCTACGTCGTGTGCGCCCGCATCTCCTCGACGCCCCCGTCGTCCAGGGCGAAGGCGCAGCCGGCGGACGCCGACGGCGACGCATCCGGGTTCGAGCCCGAGGACGCGCCGCCGGCGGTCGCGGTGGAGGACCTGTACGCCGAGCTGTCCGCCGGGGCCCTGTCCGGGGTCTCGGTGGAGATGCTGCACGGTCAGCTGCCGGGCGAGGAGAAGGACGCGGTCATGGCCCGCTTCGCGGCGGGGGAGACCGACGTGCTCGTCGCGACCACCGTCATCGAGGTCGGCGTCGACGTGCCCAACGCCACCGTCATGGTCATCTGCGACGCCGACCGCTTCGGCATCTCCCAGCTCCACCAGCTGCGCGGGCGGATCGGGCGCGGCGGGCACACCGGCGTGTGCCTGCTGCTCACCACGGCCGTGCCCGGGACGCCCGCGCGCGACCGCCTGGACGCGGTGGCCTCGACCCGGGACGGCTTCGCCCTGGCCGAGGTCGACCTCGAGCAGCGCCGCGAGGGCGACGTGCTCGGCTCGAGCCAGTCCGGGCGCCGCTCGAGCCTGCGGCTGCTGCGGGTCCTCGACGACGCCGACCTCATCGACTCCGCGCGCGAGCTGGCCGCGCGCTGCGTCGCCGACCCCGACCTGGCCCAGCACCCCGGGCTGCTCGACATCGTCACCGACGTCGAGCGCAAGGCCGCCGGCGACTGGCTGGAGCGCACGTGAGCCGCATCATCGCCGGCAGCCGGGGCGGCCGCCGACTGCAGACGCCGCCCGGCGACGCCACGCGCCCGACCACCGACCGGGTGCGCGAGGCCCTGTTCTCGGCGCTGGCGTCCTGGGCCGGCGCCGCGGCCGAGCGCGTCGAGGAGTCCCTGGCCGGCCTCGCCTTCCTCGACCTGTACGCCGGCTCCGGCGCCGTGGGCCTGGAGGCCGCGAGCCGGGGCGCGGACCCGGTGCTGCTCGTCGAGTCCGCCGCCCGGACGGCCGGCGTCGCCCGCCGCAACGTGGCGGCCCTCGGGCTGCCGGCCACGGTGCGTGCCGCCGCGGTGGAGACGCTGGCCCGGGGCACCGCCGAGCGCGCGTACGACGTGGTCTTCGCCGACCCGCCGTACGCGCTCCCCGCCGACGACCTCGACGCCGTCGTGGCCGACCTCGTCGGGCACGGGTGGGTCGGCGCCGACGGCCTGCTCGTCCTCGAGCGCTCCGCCCGCACGCCCGCGCCGCGCTGGCCCGACGCGATGGGGGAGAGCTGGTGGCGCGCGTACGGGGAGACCGTCCTGCACTTCGCTAGCGTCGGACCATGACGACCGCGGCCTGCCCCGGCTCCTTCGACCCCGTCACCCTCGGCCACCTGGACGTGATCGGGCGCACCGCGGCCCTGGTGGACGCCGTGGTGGTGGCCGTCGGGCGCAACACCAGCAAGCGGTCGCTGTTCAGCGCCGACGAGCGGGTGGAGATGCTGCGCGAGGCGTGCGCCCCGTGGGGCAACGTCACCGTCGAGGTGCTCGACGGGATGCTCGTCGACTTCTGCGCGAGCCGGGGGATCACCGTGGTGAGCAAGGGCCTGCGCGGCGCCGCGGACACCGACTACGAGGTCCAGATGGCCCAGCTGAACCGCCGCCTGAGCGGGGTGGACACGCTCTTCCTCCCGACCTCGCCCGAGCTGTCCTTCGTCTCCTCGACGCGGGTGCGCGAGCTCGCGGCGTACGGCGCCGACCTCTCCGCGCTCGTCCCGGCGGGGGTCGCGGAGCGCGCCCGGGCCAAGGTCCGCGACCGCGGCTGACGCCTCGGCGCGTCCTGCGCCCGGGGTCCGCGGTGCCTATGCTGGTCGCCCGCGGAGCCGTGCAGGAGACCCGCAGGAGACGTGCGGACCGGGACGCACCGCCCAGCACGAGGAGATCGAGGTAGGAATGCCCACCACCGCCGAGGAGAAGCTGGCGCAGCTGCGCCAGCTGGTCCTGAACGCCCGCTCGATGCCCATGTCGGCCTCGTGCGTGGTCAACCGGGGCGAGGTCCTGGACGCCATCGACGACGTCGTCGCGCACCTGCCCGACGAGATCGCCGGCGCCCAGGAGGTCATCGACGAGAAGCAGTCGGCGATCGCGGAGGGCGAGGCCGAGGCGGGCCGCATCGTCGAGGAGGCCCGCGAGCAGGCCGTCGAGCTGGCCCGGCAGAGCGAGGTCGTGCGCGTGGCCGAGGAGATCGCGGCCAAGGTCAAGGCCGACGCCGAGGCCGAGGCCGAGGCGCTGCGCCGTGAGACGGACGTCTTCATCGACGCGCGGATGGCGAGCTTCGAGTCCGTGCTGCACAAGACGACCAGCCAGGTGCACACCGCCCGCGCCCGCCTCGCCGAGCGCAGCGGGCTCGACGCCGCCCGCCCCCGCACGAACGCCGGCTGAGCCGTCCCGCCCGTCCCGCCCGCCCCGCGGAGGCCGTGGACCGGCTGGCCTGGCCACTCGCCGAGCCGCCGGCGGTGGAGTTGGCCAGCGCTGCAGCCGCCGCTAAGGTTGAAGGTCGGCCCACCCGCCGCGGACCCGCGGCACCGAGCCACCCGGGCGCCCCTGGCGCCCCACCCACGTCCCCGCCGTGGCCCCCGGGCCCGGTCGACCGCGAAGGAGCTGTGCCCATGAGCGCGTCCCAGCGCCCGGTCGACCCGCGCTCCCCGCTGGTCTTCGACATCCGCGCCCTCGGTCGTCGGGCCGGGGCGATGACCACCGTGCAGACCAGCGTGCCCGCTCCGGCGGGCCTGGGCACCGAGGTCATCGGGGTGCCGGAGGGCTCGCCGATCGAGCTGGACCTGCGCTTCGAGGCCGTCGTCGAGGGCGTGCTGGTGACCGGCACGGCCGACATGGAGGCGGTGGGGGAGTGCGTGCGCTGCCTCACCGAGGTCTCGGTCGAGCTCGAGGCCGACGTCCAGGAGCTCTTCGTCCACGACGCCACGCCCGGCACGGGCTACGAGGACGACGACGAGGTCAGCGTCCTCTCGGGCGACCACGTCGACCTCGGCCCGGTGCTGCGTGACGACGTGGTGCTCGACCTGCCCTTCCAGCCGCTGTGCCGCCCCGACTGCGCGGGCCTGTGCCCGGTGTGCGGGACGCGGCTCGACGACGACCCCGGCCACCACCACGACGAGGCCGTCGACCCCCGGTGGGCGGCCCTCGGGGCGCTCGGTCTCGACAACGTTGCCGACGCGGCGCCCGACGGGGTGGAGCGAGCCGCTCCGCATCCGTACAATCGACCCGGCCCATCGCAGGGCGAGGAACTCTCCCGCTGACGCGGGCGATCCGGCAAGACGAGAAGAGAGAAGCACCATGGCTGTCCCGAAGCGGCGGATGTCGCGCAGCAACACGCGTAGCCGCCGGTCGCAGTGGAAGGCCGTCGCGCCGACCCTCGTGACCTGCGTCAACCCGGCCTGCCGGCAGAAGCACCTGCCCCACACGGCGTGCCCGAGCTGCGGCTCGTACGGGCCCCGCGCGAACCGTCGCCAGGTCCTCGAGTCCTGACGAGCGTGTCAGGGTCGCCCGCGGGGCGGCTCCCGGCCCGGGAGCTGCTCGTCGAGCTCGGGCTCGAGCTCGAGGACGGGCTCCTCGAGCGCACCCTGACGCACCGCTCGTTCGCCTACGAGCAGGGTGGACTGCCCACCAACGAGCGCCTCGAGTTCCTCGGGGACTCGGTGCTGGGGCTGGTGGTGACCGAGCACCTCTACACCACCTACCCCGACCTCTCGGAGGGCCAGCTCGCCAAGCTGCGGGCCGCGGTGGTCAACTCGCGCGCCCTGGCCGACGTGGCGCGCGGTCTCGACCTCGGCTCGCAGGTCCACCTGGGCCGCGGCGAGGAGAGCACCGGCGGTCGTGACAAGTCCTCGATCCTGGCCGACACGATGGAGGCCCTGATCGGCGCGGTCTTCCTCGGCCACGGCATCGACCAGGCGCGGCGCTTCGTGCACCACCTCTTCGACCCGCTCATGGCCGAGGTCGCCACGCGCGGCGCCGGGCTGGACTGGAAGACGAGCCTGCAGGAGATCGCGTCGCTGTCCGGATTGGGCGTGCCCGCGTACCAGGTCGTCGAGTCGGGGCCGGACCACGCGAAGAGCTTCGCTGCGACGGTCTCGGTCGACGAGCTGCGGTACGGCCCCGGGGCCGGGCGCAACAAGAAGGAGGCCGAGCAGAACGCGGCCGCCCTCGCCTTCGCCGACCTCAAGGCCCGGCAGGTCGACGCCCTCGACGGTGCCGCCCATGGCACGTCGGCCTGACCCCCGACCCCTCCGCCGACACCTCCGCCGACCCCGTTCCCGTGCCCGAGCTCCCCGAGGTCGAGACGGTCCGGCGCGGCCTCGCCGGTCTGGTCACGGGGCGTCGCCTCGAGCGGGTCACCGTGCTCCACCCGCGGCCGGTACGCCGCCACCTCGCCGGGCCCGACGACTTCGCGGCCACGCTGACCGGGCGCACGTTCACCGAACCGGCGCGGCGCGGCAAGTACCTCTGGCTGCCGTTCGCCGACGGCGACGCCCTGCTCGCCCACCTGGGCATGAGCGGGCAGTTCCGCCTCGACGCACCCGGGGCCCCGCTGGTCCCCAACACCCGCGTGCTCTTCGACCTCGACGACGCGACGCAGCTGCGCTTCGTCGACCAGCGCATGTTCGGTGGGCTGTCGCTCTCGGTGGGGGGCGCGGTCCTGCCGTCCGAGGTCGCCCACATCGGGCGCGACCCGTTCGACCCCGACTTCGACCCCGTCGCCGCCGGCCGGCGCCTCCGCGCGCGGCGCACCGGCATCAAGCGCGCGCTGCTCGACCAGCAGGTCGTCTCCGGCATCGGGAACATCTACGCCGACGAGGCCCTGTGGCTGGCCCGCACCCACTACGCCCGGGGCACCTGGTCGCTCTCCGCAGCCAAGGCGGCGGAGCTGCTGGCCGCCGCGACGACGGTCATGGGCCGCGCGCTCCAGGCGGGCGGCACCTCCTTCGACGCGCTCTACGTCGACGTCAACGGCTCCAGCGGCTACTTCGACCGGGCGCTCGCGGTCTACGGCCAGGAGGGTCGTCCGTGCCCCCGCTGCGGCACCCCCGTACGGCGCGAACCGTTCATGAACCGCTCGTCCTACCGCTGCCCGCGCTGCCAGCGGACCCCCGTCGCCTCGGCGCGGGCCGCGTGAGGGGGCCGCGCGGCGGGATCGGTCGGCGCCTCGGGAACCTCCGTCGCGGCGCTATCGTCATCCCACTGTGAAACGCCTCGGACACTACGTCTTCGTGCGCCACCGCCAGAACTGGAACCTGCTGTTCCGCTTCGGGCTGGTCGGCGGCTCCGGCGTGCTCGTGAACACCCTCGTGGTCATCCTGCTGCGCAAGACGGGCCCGCACTTCGAGGACGTCTTCCTCGACCTCCCGATGACGAGCTTCAACATCCGCTGGTACCACGTGTACCTGACCATCAGCTTCCTCGTCGCGAACCTCTGGAACTTCCAGCTGAACCGGCACTTCACCTTCCGCAGCGCCAAGCACTCGGGCTGGTGGCGCGAGTACGGGCCGTTCCTCGCGGTGGGCCTCGGCGCCGCCCTCATCGGCAACGTCGGGCTGGCGACGCTGCTGATGCACCCCGGCTCGCCGATCGCGCTGCCGTCGTCGGTCTTCGACAACTCGACCGGCCTGCGGACGAAGCTCTACTGGGCGAACCTGATCGTCATCGCCGTGACGGTGCCGCTGTCGTTCGTGCTCAACAAGCTGTGGACCTTCTCCTCGGTGCGCGGCGGGCGGCACCCGACGCTGACCGAGGAGGGCGTGGCCGAGGAGCGTGACGGTTCGGTGCCGGCACCGACCCTGGCGGCGGCGAGTGACACCACCTCGCACGGCGGGGGTCCCGGCGCGCTCTGAGGCGGGCCCCGGGGCGCTCGCTGCGCCGCGACGGCAGCGGCACGCCGGACGGGCTGCGCCCACGGACGTGCCGCGCGCCTTAGCCTGGCGGTTCCTGACCGGGGCCTTCCTCGGTGGACCGCCCTCCGCGGGTCACCGCCCCACCGGTCGTGCGGTCCGTCCGCACGGCCCGTTCACCCACCCCGCGTGGGTCGGAGAGGCCGCCGCGTGTACCTGAAGAACCTGACCCTGCGGGGGTTCAAGTCGTTCGCCTCGGCGACGTCGCTGACCTTCGAGCCGGGCATCACCTGCGTCGTCGGGCCCAACGGCTCCGGCAAGTCGAACGTCGTCGACGCCCTCGCCTGGGTCATGGGCGAGCAGGGCGCGAAGTCGCTGCGCGGCGGCAAGATGGAGGACGTCATCTTCGCCGGCACCGCCGGCCGGGCACCGCTCGGTCGCGCGGAGGTCGCGCTCACCATCGACAACAGCGACGGCGCGCTGCCGGTCGAGTACACCGAGGTGACGATCTCGCGGACGATGTTCCGCAACGGCGGCTCGGAGTACGCCATCAACGGCCGTCCGGCGCGCCTGCTCGACGTCCAGGAGCTCCTCAGCGACTCCGGCATCGGGCGCGAGATGCACGTGATCGTCGGCCAGGGCCAGCTCGACACCATCCTGCAGGCGACCCCCGAGGTCCGCCGCGGCTTCGTCGAGGAGGCCGCCGGCGTCCTCAAGCACCGCAAGCGCAAGGAGAAGGCGCTGCGCAAGCTCGACGCCTGCGAGGGCAACCTCGAGCGCCTGTCGGACCTGCTGACCGAGATCCGCCGCCAGCTCAAGCCGCTGGGCCGCCAGGCGGAGGTGGCGCGCAAGGCCGCGGTCGTCCAGGCCGAGGCCCGCGACGCCCGCGCGCGGCTGCTCGCCGACGACCTCGTGCAGGCCACGCTCGCGCTGGAGTCGGAGGTGGCCGGCGCGGAGGCGCTGGCGGCCCGGCGGGCGTCGCTCGAGACCGCGCTCGCCCAGGCCCGGGAGTCCGAGGCCGCCGCCGAGGAGCGCCTTCGCGAGGCGTCGCCCGAGCTCACCCGCGCCCAGGAGACCTGGTACGCCCTCGCCGGCCTGCGCGAGCGGGTCTCGAGCACCATCTCCATCGCCACCGAGCGGGTCCGGCACGCCGGCGACCAGCCCGACGAGGTGCGGACCGGGCGTGACCCCGAGGCGCTCGAGCGCGAGGCCGAGGCGGTCGCCGCCCAGGAGGCGGACCTGCTCGCCGAGGTCGCCCGCCGCTCCGCCGCGCTCGCGGAGGCATCGGCCGCCCGTACCGCCGCCGAGGAGGACCACCGCGTCGCGGAGCAGCGCTTCGCGTCGCTGGTCCGGGCCGCCGCCGACCGGCGCGAGGGGCTGGTCCGCCTGCACGGCCAGGTCGAGGCGTTGCGGAGCCGCGGCGAGGCTGCCGACGCGGAGCTCGAGCGCCTGGCGGCCGCGCGGAACGAGGCCGAGCGTCGCGCCGAGGAGGCCACGCTCGCCTTCACCGCGCTGGAGTCGCGGATCGCCGGGCTCGACGACGGGGAGCTGGGCCTGGACAGCCGCTACGAGGAGGCCGCCGCCGCGCTGGAGGCGATCGAGGGACGGCGTCGTGCGCTGCGCGAGGCCGAGACCGCCGCCGGCCAGGAGCGGGCCGCGCTGGCCGCCCGGGTCGACGCGCTGGGGGTCGGGCTGGTGCGCAAGGACGCCGCCGCGGCGCTGCTCGCCGAGGGCTCGACCGTGCCGGGGCTGCTCGGCCCGCTGTCGACCCTGCTGCGCGTCGAGCCCGGGCTGGAGACGGCCGTCGCCGCCGCGCTGGGCGCGCTCGCGGACGCGGTCGCGGTCGAGGGCCCCGACGCGGCCTTCGCGGCCGTCGCGCACCTCCGGGCCGAGGACCTGGGGCGGGCGGGCCTGCTGCTGGGCGGGGCCCCGGAGGCCGGGGGAGCCCGGCCCGCGCTGCCCGCCGGGGCGCGCTGGGCACTGGACCTCGTCGAGGCGCCCGACGCGCTGCGGCCGGCGCTCGACCGGGCGCTCGACGGCGTCGCGGTGGTCGACGACGCCGACGCCGCGCGCTCGCTGGTCGCCCAGCGCCCGGAGGTCACCGCGGTCACCCGCGCCGGCGACGTCGTCGCCGTGCACCTGGTGGCCGGCGGGTCGAGCGCGCAGCCGTCGTTGCTGGAGGCGCAGGCCGCGCTCGACGAGGCCCGCGAGCAGCTGGCCGGCGCGGAGCACACGCTCGAGCGGCTGCGGTTCGCCCGGGCCGCCGTCGAGGACGAGCACCGCGACGCGGCCCAGGCCGTCGAGGTCGCGCTGGCGCAGCTGCACGAGTCCGACGCGGTCATGTCGGCGCTCGCCGAGGAGCTGGGCCAGCGCAGCGCGCAGGCCCGCGGGTCGAGCGCCGAGGCCGGTCGCCTGGGCCAGGCCATCGACCAGGCCCGCGCCACGCACGTGGAGGACGCGGCCCGCCTCGTCGCCCTGCAGGAGCGCCTCGCCGCGGCGCAGGAGCCCACCGGGGACGAGGAGCCCGACCCGGCCGAGCGCGACGCGCTGGGGGAGCGGGCCCGGTCGGCCCGGGCCGCCGAGATGGACGCACGCCTCGCCCTGCGCACCCACGAGGAGCGCGCCCGCGCCCTGTCCGGGCGCGCCGAGACGCTCCGGCGCGCCGCGCGGGCCGAGCGCGACTCGCGGGCGAAGGCCCACGCCCGGCGCGAGCGGATGCAGCGCGAGGCCCGGGTGGCGGCGGCCGTACGGCTCGGGGCCGAGCACCTGCTCGTCCTCGTCGACCGCTCGATGGTCCGGGCGGCCGCGCGGCGCACCGAGGTCGAGGCCCTACGGGCCGACGCCGACGCCGAGCTGCGCCAGGGGCGCGGCCGGGTCCGCAGCCTCGCCGCCGAGCTGGAGACCCTGGTCGACGAGGCCCACCGCGACGAGATGGCCCGCACCGAGCAGCGGCTCCGCGTCGAGAACCTGGTGGAGAAGGCCGCCGTCGAGCTGGCGCTCGACCCCGAGGTCCTGGTCGCGGAGTTCGGCCCCGACCAGCCCGTCCCCGTGCTCACCCGCCCGGACGGCAGCCCGCTGCCCGCCGCGGCGGAGCGGACGGACGGGGACCTGGAGGAGGGCGAGGAGCTGCCGCCACCGCGCCCGTACGTCCGCGAGGAGCAGGCGACCCGGCTGCGCAAGGCCGAGCGCGCGCTGTCGGTGCTGGGCCGGGTCAACCCGCTGGCGCTGGAGGAGTTCGACGCGATGGAGGAGCGGCACCGCTTCCTCGCCGAGCAGCTCGACGACCTGCGGCGCACGCGCAAGGACCTCGTCGACATCATCGCCGACGTCGACGCCCGGGTGCAGCAGGTCTTCGCCGAGGCGTACGCCGACGTCGAGGTGGCCTTCGCGCGGGTGTTCTCGCGGCTCTTCCCCGGCGGCGAGGGCCGGCTGGTGCTCACCGAGCCGGGCGACTGGCTGACCACCGGCATCGACGTCGAGGCCCGTCCGGCGGGCAAGAAGGTCAAGCGGCTCTCGCTGCTCTCCGGTGGCGAGCGCTCGCTGGTGGCCGTCGCGTTCCTGGTGTCGCTGTTCATCGCCCGGCCGAGCCCGTTCTACATCCTCGACGAGGTCGAGGCGGCCCTCGACGACACGAACCTCGGCCGGCTGCTCGACATCTACACCGAGCTGCGGGCCAGCAGCCAGCTCCTGGTCATCACCCACCAGAAGCGGACGATGGAGGTCGCCGACGCGCTCTACGGCGTGACCATGCGCGGCGACGGCGTCTCTGCGGTGATCTCGCAGCGCCTCCGGGAGGCCGAGGCGGTCGCGTAGGGGCCGAGCATCGGGCGGTGACGCGTCGGCAGCGCTCGTCGCGGGTGCGTCGTTACCGATTCGAGAGACGGCGCGGCGGCGTGTCCGGGCGTGTCGGACGAGCGGCCCGACGGACGATCTCGGCGTCGGCACCACTGGTGCCGGAGCACGGCAGTTCCTTCCCCGGAACACCAGACTGTCGAGAGAGGTCGCTGACCCATGCCCGTCTCCCCCCGAACCGTCGCATGACCGCCATCGTCGTCGCGAGCCTGCTGCTCCTGACCCTGGTCGTCGCCATCGTGGGTGTCGTCGTCGTCGGCCTCGAGGGCCGCGGCGTCGCCCGCCTGCCCCGGCTGGCCCCGCGGCTGCGCCGCGCCGCCCGCCACCTGAACGGCGAGGCCACGCCGCCGCCGGCGTTCCTGCGCCTGCTGCGCCGCCTGCACGTCATCACCGGCTGAGCGCCGCCGCGCGCGGGGCTCCACGGCCCCGCGCGGGCGCGGGACGACCGTCCGGGCGCCCCTAGGATGACCCGGTGACCGGCTCAGAGCTCTGGTACGTCGCGGGCGCCATCCTGGTCGCCGCGTTCCTCGTCGTCGGCCTCGTGGCCGGGACGCGGCGACGCGCGCTGCGGCGGGGGAGCGACACCCGCTCGATCACCGGTGCGCCCGGCCACGGCGGGACCGACGACGTCGGCGCCGCGCGCAGCGGGGCGGTGGACCTGCTCGAGCGCCCCGGGACCGACGCGCCGCAGGCCGTCGAGGTCGAGCCGATGGTCCCGCCGCTCGTCCACGAGCGCCCCGAGACCGCGGAGAGCCGGCTCGCCCGGCTGCGGCGCCGGCTCGCGGGCAGCGACAGCGCGCTCAGCCGCGGGCTGCTGATGATCGTCAGCCGCGACCGCCTCGACGAGCAGACGTGGGAGGACTTCGAGGACACCCTCATCACCTCCGACCTCGGCGTCGGCCCCACGACGGAGCTGGTCGAGCGGCTGCGCACCCGGTTCCGGGTGGAGGACGTCTCCTCGCCCGACCAGGCGCGCGCCGTGCTGCGCGAGGAGCTGCTGGCCCTCGTGGACCCGGGGATGGACCGTTCGCTGGCCACCACCCGCGGCGAGCACCCGGCCGTCGTGATGGTCGTGGGCGTCAACGGGACGGGCAAGACGACGACGGTCGGCAAGCTCGCCCGCGTGCTCGTCGCCGAGGACAAGGACGTGCTCCTCGGCGCGGCCGACACCTTCCGCGCCGCGGCCGCCGACCAGCTGGAGACCTGGGGCGACCGCGTGGGCGTGCCGACGATCCGCGGCGCCGAGGGCGCCGACCCGGCGAGCGTGGCCTTCGAGGCTGCGCGGGCGGGCGTCGAGCAGGAGGTCGACGTCGTCATCATCGACACCGCCGGGCGGCTGCACACCAAGACCGGCCTGATGGACGAGCTGGGCAAGGTCAAGCGGGTCGTGGAGCGCCAGGCGCCGGTCAGCGAGGTGCTGCTCGTGCTCGACGCGACCACCGGGCAGAACGGCCTCACGCAGGCGCGGATCTTCCGCGAGGTCGTGCAGGTGACGGGGCTGGTGCTGACCAAGCTCGACGGCAGCGCCAAGGGCGGCATCGTCGTGCAGGTGCAGCGCGAGCTGGGCGTGCCCGTCAAGCTCGTCGGCCTCGGCGAGGGCGTCGACGACCTGGCTCCCTTCGACGCCGAGGTCTTCGTCGACGCCCTGCTCGAGCCCGCCGGCTGAGCCGGGGCGCACCCGCCGTGCTGTCATGGCGGGCATGACCCTCGCCCACGCCCACGCCCTGCCCAGGACCGGGCCCGTCGTGGCCTGCGCGGTGCTCGGCTCGATCGGCACCCGTGAGGAGGGCAGCCGCTGGTACGAGACGCTCCCCGAGCCGGCGCTGCAGCCGCCCGCCGTGGCGCTGTGGGGCCGGGACCAGGAGCGTCGCCGATGAGCCGCGACCTCGACCTCGTGCTGCTCGGCGCCACCGGCTTCGTCGGACGCCTCACCGCCGCCCACCTGGCGCGCTCGGCCCCGCCCGGCACCCGGGTGGCGCTCGCAGGACGCTCGGCCGAGCGGCTCGGGGCGCTGCGCGACGACCTCGGCGAGGCCGCGTCGGCGTGGGAGCTGCGCACCACCGACGTCACCGACGAGCGCGCGCTCGACCGGCTCGCCGGGCAGACCACCGTGCTGGCCACGACCGTCGGCCCGTACGCGCGCTGGGGCCTGCCCGTGGTGCGCGCGTGCGCGACGCACCGTACGCACTACGCCGACCTCACCGGCGAGACGCTCTTCGTGCGCGACAGCATCGACGAGGCCCACGACGTGGCGCGGGTCTCGGGTGCCCGGGTCGTGCACTCCTGCGGCTTCGACTCGGTGCCCTCCGACCTCGGGGTCCGGCTCGTAGCCGACGCCGCGGCGGCCGAGGGTGAGGGCACCCCGGGGGAGACGGCCCTGCACGTGGTGTCGATGCGGGGCGGGTTCAGCGGGGGGACGATCGACTCCGGGCGCCAGCAGCAGATCGCCACGGCCGGGCGCCCCGACCTGCGCCGCGTGGTCGCGGACCCCGAGGCGCTGGCCGGCGGGACCCGGTCCGGGCGGCCACGGCGCGGCCGTCCGACGCTGCGGCGGGACCCGGCGCGCGACACCTGGACGGGTCCGTTCGTCATGGGCGGCTACAACCGCCAGGTCGTGCTCCGCACCGACGCGCTGGGCGGGTGGGCGTACGGGCGCTCGTTCGACTACCGCGAGGTCGTCGACACCGGCCGCGGGCCGGTGGGGCTGGCCTCGGCGGCGGCGGTCGCCGGCGGCACCGCCGCGCTGATGGGCGGGCTGGCGTTCGCCCCGACCCGCGTCCTGCTCGACCGCGTGCTGCCCTCGCCCGGCGAGGGCCCGAGCGACCGGGTCCGGGCCGGTGGACGGTTCCGGGTCGAGGTCGACACGACCACGACGAGCGGGGCGCGCTACGTCGCGACGGTCGCCGCGCCGTACGACCCGGGCTACGACGGCACCGCGGTCATGCTCGGGGAGTCGGCGCTGGCGCTCGCGCTCGACGACCTGCCCGACGCGGCCGGGGTGCTGACCCCGATGACGGGCGTGGGCCCGCAGCTCGCCGAGCGGCTGCGGGCCCACGCCTTCGAGGTGGGGGTGCGCCGGGTCGCCTGACCCGGCGTGCGCCCCGCGGTCGCTGCGCCGCGACGGAGCGGGCCGGTGGGTCAGGGCGTGAGGCGGCGGGCGAGGCAGACGATGCCCGGCGCGTCGGCCCAGTGGCCGAACGGCGGGACGTCGGTGTAGCCGCAGGACCGGTAGAAGGCGACGGCGTCGGCCTGGACGCCGCCGGTCGAGAGCACCATCACGTCGGCACCGTACGAGGCGGCCGTGCGCTCGAGCTCGCCGAGCAGGGCGCGGGCGACGCCGCGGTGCCGGGCTGCGGGTCGGGTGTACATCCGGCGGATCTCGGCCGGCCGCTCGCCGCCGAGGGCGTCGACCCTCTCGATGCGGCGCCAGCCGGCCATCCCGACCGGCTCCTCGTCGAGGCGGGCCAGGAGGAACAGCCCCGACGGCGGGGTCAGCTCGGCCTCGCTCAGCGGGGAGTCGTCCGGGCCGCCGTAGATCGCGCGGTAGTAGGCCTGCACCTCTTCGGTCAGCGTCACGGCCTCCGGGTCGGCGTAGGTCACCCTCGCCAGGGTCAGGTCGGGCACGGGTCCTGCCTACCGGGTCGCGGCGGCGAGCCGGGAACGGTCCAGGTCGACGACCAGGGCACGGTGGTCGGAGACCGGCAGCCGCACCGAGGAGACGGCGACCACGTCGCCCACGTCGCCGCGGGCCAGGACGTGGTCGATCTGGCGGACGGGCTCGTCGACGGGGAAGGTGGGCTCCGTGGCCAGCGGGCGGAAGCCGCTGACGCGCCGCGCGGGCGTCGGCGTCATGTTCAGGTCGCCCATGACGAGCGCCGGTCCGGGCGCGGTCGCCAGCGCGCGGCGCAGCGCGTAGAGCTGCAGCTGGGCCCAGCCGGGCACGAACGAGAGGTGCGCGCTCGCCACCAGCAGCGGACCCTCCGGGGTCTCGACCTGGGCCAGGACGGCCGCGCGGCGCTCCTCGCGCCGCAGCTCGAGCCGGCGCGGGTCGCGGCGCAGCAGCGGGAAGGGCGGGACGATGCGCGGCAGCCGGAGGTCGCGCCAGCCGGTGACCGGGTGCCGGGAGACGAGGGCGACGCCGTACGCTGCCACGTCCGGTGCGGGGGTGCGCGAGGCCGGGCGCCAGCGCCCGTCGCGGCCGATCGTCATCGCGGCGCAGAAGCGGCTGCTCGCGGCACCCATGGCCTGCGCGGCGACGTCGGCCAGGTCGGCGGCGTGGGAGCGCTCCTGGCCGCGGTCGACCTCCTGCAGCGCCAGGACGTCGGGGTCGAGCGACGCGACGGCGGCGGCGAAGCGGTCGAGGTCGACCGCACCGTCCTCCGGGCTCGCGCCGTGGAGGACGTTGAACGTCACCAGCCGCACGCCGGGAGCCTAGTGCGGCACGCCCGGCTGGGTAGGCTGACGCCCGTGTTCGACACCCTCTCCGACCGGCTGGCCGCGACCTTCAAGACGCTGCGCGGCAAGACGCGGCTCAGCGAGGCCGACATCGACGCGACGGCCCGGGAGATCCGTGTCGCGCTCCTCGAGGCCGACGTCAACCTCGCCGTCGTCCGCGACTTCGTCGCCCGGGTGCGCGAGCGCGCCAAGGGCGCGGAGCTGACCGGGGCCCTGAACCCGTCGCAGCAGATCATCAAGATCGTCGACGAGGAGCTCGTCTCCATCCTCGGCGGCGACACCCGCACCATCCGGTTCGCCAAGAACCCGCCGACGGTGATCATGCTCGCCGGCCTCCAGGGCGCGGGCAAGACGACGCTGGCCGGCAAGCTGGCCCGCTGGCTCAAGGGCCAGGGCCACTCGCCGCTGCTCGTCGCCGCCGACCTCCAGCGCCCGAACGCGGTCAACCAGCTGCAGGTGGTCGGCCAGCGCGCCGGCGTGCAGGTCTTCGCCCCCGAGCCCGGCAACGGCGTCGGCGACCCGGTCGCGGTCGCCAGGGCCTCGATCGAGGAGGCCAACCGCCGGCTGTTCGACGTCGTCGTCGTCGACACCGCCGGCCGCCTGGGCATCGACGCCGACCTGATGCAGCAGGCGGCGGACATCCGCGACGCCGTGAACCCCGACGAGGTCCTCTTCGTCGTCGACGCGATGATCGGCCAGGACGCCGTCAACACGGCCAACGCGTTCGCCGAGGGCGTCGGCTTCGACGGTGTCGTGCTCACCAAGCTCGACGGCGACGCCCGGGGCGGCGCGGCCCTGTCCATCGCCCGGGTCACCGGCAAGCCGATCATGTTCGCCTCCAACGGCGAGGCGTTGACCGAGTTCGACGTCTTCCACCCCGACCGGATGGCCAGCCGCATCCTCGGCATGGGCGACGTCCTGACGCTCATCGAGCAGGCCGAGCGCACGTTCGACGCCGAGCAGTCGGCCAAGGCCGCGGCCAAGCTCGCCTCCAAGGAGGGCAAGGAGTTCGGCCTCGCCGACTTCCTGCAGCAGATGCAGATGGTCCGCAAGATGGGCCCGCTGTCCAAGATCTTCGGGATGCTGCCCGGGATGGGCGACTTCAAGGACCAGATCGCCAACATCGACGAGCGCGAGGTCGACCGGCTCGAGGCGATCATCCACTCGATGACGCCGTCCGAGCGTGACGACCCCAAGATCATCGACGGGTCGCGCCGGGCCCGCATCGCCAAGGGCGCGGGCGTCCAGGTCTCCGACGTCAACGGGCTGGTCAACCGCTTCTTCGAAGCGCGCAAGATGATGAGCTCGCTGGCCGGCGGCACGATGCCGGGCCTGCCCGGGATGCCGGGCACGGGCGGCGGCGCCAAGCGGCAGCCGGCCAAGGCGGCGAAGAAGAAGGGCCACAAGGTCTCGGGCAACCCGGCCAAGCGGGCCAACCCCGCGGCGGCCGCCCCGGCGCCCGGGTCGGCCTTCGAGCCGGAGCAGATGGACGAGAAGGCGCTGCAGGAGGCGATGGCCAGCTTCCAGCTGCCGTCGAACCTGCGCGACCGGCTCAAGTAGCGGCTCACCCAGTGGCTCACCCAGTGGCTCACCCAGTGGCTCACCTCTCGCGGAGGTCGTCGCGCCAACCCCGCCGGGGGAGGCGTCGTTAACCGGCTCCACCTCTCCGCCGTCGTGCTGCCCGAGGGCGAGCATCGCGACCTGTACGTGGTCGACGGCCGCATCACGTACGAGCCCGTCCGCGACGCCGAGCGCGTCGAGGGTGGCTACGTCATGCCCGGTCTGGTGGACGCGCACTGCCACGTCGGGCTGGAGAGCACCGGAGCGGTCCCGGACGACGTCGCCGAGCAGCACGCGCTGGCCGAGCGGTCCGCGGGGGCCCTGCTGCTGCGCGACGCCGGCAGCCCGGCCGACACCCGCTGGATGGACGAGCGCGAGGACCTGCCGCGCATCGTGCGGGCCGGGCGGCACATCGCGCGGCCGAAGCGCTACCTGCGCAACTACGCCGACGAGGTCGAGCCGGGCTCCCTTCTCGAGGCGGTCGAGCGTCAGGCCGCGCGCGGCGACGGCTGGGTCAAGCTCGTGGGGGACTGGATCGACCGCGAGGTCGGGGACCTCACCCCGTTGTGGCCGGTCGAGGCCGCCCGCGCCGCGATCGAGCGGGCGCACGCGCTCGGGTGCCGGGTCACCGCCCACGTCTTCGGCGAGCAGGCAGTGGCCGAGCTGGTCGAGGCGGGCATCGACGGGATCGAGCACGGCACCGGCCTCGACCCCACCACCGACGACGCGACCATCGCGCTGATGGCCGCGCGGCAGGTCGCCCTCGTGCCGACGATGATCCAGCTCGAGAACTTCCCCGCCTTCGCCGACGCCGCGCAGGACAGGTTCCCCGCGTACGCGCGGCGGATGCGCAGGCTGTACGAGCGCCGGCAGGCGACGTTCGGGGCCGCCCTCGACGCCGGCGTGCCGATCTACGCGGGCACCGACGCCGGCGGCTACCTGCCGCACGGGATCGTCGGGCGCGAGATCGCCGCGATGGGCTCCTTCATGGGCGCCGAGCAGGCGCTCGGCGCCGGCTCGTGGCGGGCCCGGGCCTGGCTCGGGCACCCCGACACCCTCGCCGAGGGGGCGCCGGCCGACCTCGTCGTCCTCGACGCCGACCCGCGGGCGGACCTCGGCGTGCTGGCCGCCCCGGCCGCCGTCGTGCTGCGGGGGCGCCGCGTTGCCTAGGCCGCGCCCCGTCGCCCGGGCGCAGGCAGGACCCAGCAGGACCGGAACCCGTCGCCTGCCCGCCCTGCTGGCCGCCCTCGTGGTCGGTGCCGCACCGCTCCTGGTCGCCGTGCCCGCGCAGGCCGCCGGCGACCGGGTCGTCGAGACCGTGCTCGCGGTGCCCGGGACGCCCGAGGCCGACGGCTCGTCGGTCACGCTCGACGCGACCCTGCTCACCACCGACCCCGGCACCCCGCGCCCGGTCGTCGTGCTCGCGCACGGGCTGGGCGGCACGAAGGCCGACAGCCTGCCCACCGCCCGCACCCTGGCCCGCGACGGCTACGCGGTGCTCGTCTACACCGCCCGCGGCTTCGGCGCGTCCGGCGGGCTCGTGCACCTCGACGACCCCGCGTACGAGGGCCGCGACGCGGTCGCCGTGGTCGACGCCGCCGCCGCGCGCCCCGAGGTCGAGAAGACGGGCAGCGGGGGAGCCGCCGACCCGGTGCTCGGGTTCGCCGGCGCCAGCTACGGGGGCGCCGTCGCGCTCGAGGTCGCCGCGCTCGACCCGCGGGTCGACGCCATCGTGCCCGCCTTCACCTGGGCCGACCTGACGAGCGCGCTCGTGCCGCAGCACCGCGTCGCGGGCGGTCCGGGTTCGCTGGCCGACGTGACGCCGGCCGGGTCCACCGGCGTGCTCAAGGCCGCCTGGGCCGCGCTGCTCTTCACCGGCACGGCGTCGGCGGGACCGGCGCCCTCCGACGGCCAGGCCCCCGACGGCCAGGCCCCCGACGGCCAGGCCGGCGGCCCGCCGCCCACGCCGAGCGTGTGCGGCCGGTTCGCCGCGGAGGTCTGCCGGGCGTACGTCCAGGCCGCCCGGACGGGCACCCCGGGCGCCGCCCTCCTGGCCCTCGCCCGGCGCTCGTCGCCCGACCTCGGCCGGATCACCGCGCCGACGCTGATGATCCAGGGCGAGGACGACACCCTCTTCGGCCTCGACCAGGCCGACCGCGTGATGCGGGGCCTGCCGGCCACGACCCCGGCCGCCACCGCCTGGGTGCCCGGCGGCCACGACGCGAGCATCTCCGTCGACGACCAGCTCGACCGCGTGACGGCGTGGTTCGACCGCTACCTCGAGCGCGACACGTCCGCTCCGGTGCAGCCCGCGGTGTCGGTGACGGTGCCCGAGACGTCCCTGGTCGGCACCGGCGGGGGCGACGACCGGACCCCGCCCCGCGTCCTCACCGCCGCGTCCTACCCGGGCCGGGGGAGCGCCGCCCTGGAGACCCGCACCCTCGTGCTCGACGGCGGCGCGCAGACGGTCGTCAACCCGGCCGGCGCGCGACCGGGCGCGCTGACCAACCTGCCCGGCAGCGGTGCCGCCGGCGCGGCCGCCGCCGTCGCGGGCTACCCGCTCGCGGTGCTGCCCGGGCAGGCCGCCACCTTCACCAGCGCACCGGTCGAGCGCCCGTACGACCTCGTGGGCAGCGGCCGGGTGCGCCTGGTCGTGGACGCGTCGGGCGAGGAGGCCGTGCTGTACGCGAGCGTCTGGGACCTCGGCCCGGACGACCCGCAGACGGGGCGGCCGACCTCGACCGTGCTGCCGGGCCGCGCGGTCGCGCCGGTGCGGCTGACCGGGCTCACCCCGGGCACGGCGACCAGCGTCGAGGTGGCCCTGCCCGCCGTCTCCCACCAGGTCCCGGTCGGCCACCGGCTGCGCCTGGTCGTGGCCACGACCGACAGCGCGTACGCCGGCCCGACCGACCCCGCGACCTACTCCGTCGCCCTCGCCGACCCGGTGCTGACCCTGCCCGCGCTCGGCGGCCTGGCGGCGAGCGGCGGGAGCCGGCTGGACGTCCCGCTGCCGCTCGTGGTCGCGGTGGCCCTGCTGCTGCTCGCCGCCCTCGTCGGGCTGCTGCTGCTCCGCCGTGCCCGTCGGGCGGAGGCCGGTGGGCCCGAGCGCCCGGACCTCGCCGACGTGCCGCTGGTGGTCGAGGGCCTGGAGAAGACCTACGCCGACGGGCTCAAGGCGGTCGACCAGGCGAGCTTCCGCGCCGAGCGGGGCCAGGTCGTGGGCCTGCTCGGGCCGAACGGCGCGGGCAAGACGACGACGCTGCGCATGGTCGTCGGCCTCATCCGGCCCGACCGGGGTGCGGTGTGGGTCGAGGGCCGCCCGGTGCGGGGCGGCGCCGACGTGCTCGCCTCGGTGGGCGCCCTCATCGAGGGTCCCGGCTTCCTGCCGCACCTGTCGGGGCGGGCCAACCTCGAGGCCTACTGGCAGGCGACCGGACGGCCGCTCGAGGAGGCGCACCTCGAGGAGGTGCTGGCCATCGCCGACCTGGGCACCTCGGTCGAGCGCCGGGTCCGCGGCTACAGCCAGGGCATGCGCCAGCGGCTCGGGATCGCCCAGGCGATGATGGGCCTGCCCGCGCTGCTGCTGCTCGACGAGCCGACCAACGGCCTCGACCCGCCGCAGATCACCGCGATGCGCCGCGTGCTCGCCGACTACGCGGCCGCCGGGCGCACCGTCCTGGTGTCCTCGCACCTGCTGGCCGAGGTCGAGCAGAGCTGCGACCACGTCGTCGTCATGGCCCGGGGCCGGGTGCTGATGACGGGGCCCACCGCGACGTTCACCGGCGACGGCCGGCGGCGCCTCGAGGAGGCGTTCCTCGACCTGGTCGGCACGGGACCCGCCGGCGGTGGCGCATGAGCGCGCCCGCCCTCCGGCGCCCGCCGGCCCGTGCCAGCCGGGCGCTGCCGCTCGCCGCGGAGGTCCGCCGGCAGCTGTCCCGGCGCCGTACGGTCGTCGTCTTCGCCGTGCTGGTCGCGCTCCCGCTGGTGCTCGTCGCCGCCTTCTGGCTCGGCTCCTCCGACACCGCGCCGAGCCAGCGCGGGTTCGTCGACCTGGCCCAGGACAGCGGGGCCAACCTCGTCGTCTTCGCCCTCTTCGCCGCGACCGGCTTCCTGCTCGTGGTCGTCGTCGCCCTGTTCGCCGGGGACCCGGTGCCGAGCGAGGCGAGCTGGTCGAGCCTGCGCTACCTGCTGACCGCGCCGGTGCGCCGCGAGCGGCTGCTGCGCCAGAAGCTGGTCGCCGCCGGGCTGTTCAGCCTGGCCGCGCTGGTGTTCCTGCCGGCCTGGACGCTGCTCGTCGGCGGGCTCGCGTACGGCTGGGGCCCCTACGTCGGGCCGACCGGCGACCAGCTCGGCTACCCGCAGGTGCTCGGGCGCCTGGTGGTCGTCGTCGGCTACCTCGCCCTGTCGCTGAGCGTCGTCGGGGCGTTCGCCTTCCTGCTCGGCACGCTGACCGACGCTCCGCTCGCCGCGGTCGGCGGGGCGGTCGTGCTCTGGATCGTCTGCGCGATCCTCGACCAGATCACCGCCCTCGGCGGCCTGCGCCAGGCGCTGCCCGGGCACTTCGCGTTCGCCTGGGCCGACGCGCTCGCCCCGAGCGTCGACTGGTCGGCGATGGCGCAGGGTTCGCTGTGGTCGGTCGGCTACGCCCTCGCGCTCGGCGCCGCCGCGGTCTGGCACTTCCTGCGCAAGGACATCACCAGCTGAACCGCCCGGCCCGGCCCGCGACCCGTCCGACGCGGAGTTCGCGCTGCCCTCGCGCGGTCTGGCATGATGGTCGCTGCACTTGTGCCGGGCGGCGCCCTCTCATCGCCGTGCGGCCCGGGTCCCTCGGGCCCTGATGGACGCGAACCCACCGCGTCGTCCGGGCTCACCCACCTCGTGGCCGCCGCACCCGCGGCCGGTCGCGTACACATACAGGAGTTTCCACACACGTGGCTGTCAAGATCCGTCTGAAGCGCCTCGGCAAGATCCGGTCGCCGCACTACCGCATCGTCGTCGCCGACTCGCGCACCAAGCGCGACGGTCGGGCGATCGAGGAGATCGGCAAGTACCACCCGAAGAACGACCCGTCGGTCATCGAGGTCGACTCGGAGCGCGCGCAGTACTGGCTCTCCGTCGGTGCCCAGCCGTCAGAGGCCGTCGTCGCCATCTTCAAGCGCACGGGTGACTGGCAGAAGTTCTCCGGCGACACCACGCCCTCGGGCGTGGAGCCGCAGAAGGAGAAGCCGAACAAGCTCGACCTCTTCAACGCCGCCCTCGCCGAGGCCGGTTCCGAGCCCCGCGGCGCGGCGGTCACCAGGTCGGGTCGCTCCACGCCCGACGCCAAGGTCGAGGGCACCCCGGCCGAGGCGCAGCAGGCCGCCGACGCCGGTGCGGCCGCGGCCTCGACCAGCGCCTCCTGATGCTGTCGGAGGCGCTCGAGCACCTCGTGCGGGGGATCGTCACCCACCCCGACGACGTCTCGGTCCGTGACAAGGACCAGCGGCGTGGCCGGATGCTCGAGGTCCGCGTGAACCCCGAGGACATCGGCAAGGTCATCGGCCGCCAGGGCCGCACGGCCACCGCGCTGCGCACCGTCGTGGGCGCGCTCGCCGGGCGTGACCAGGTCCGCGTCGACTTCGTCGACGTCGACCGGCCGCCGCGCCGCCCGCGCGGCTGACGCCACCACGGAGCACCGCATGACCACGCAGCACCCCGAGGGCCCCGACGCCCGCCCCGACACGATCGAGGTGGTCGTCGGGGCCCTCGGGCGTCCGCACGGCATCCGCGGAGACGTCGCGATCGACCTGCGCACCGACGAGCCCGAGCGCCGCTTCGTCGACGGGGCCGTGCTCCGCGTCGAGGGCTCGGCCCGCGTGCTGACCGTCGAGTCGACCCGCTGGCACTCCGGACGGCTGCTCGCGCGGTTCGAGGAGCTCCTCGACCGCACGGCGGTGGAGGGCGCGCGCGGGCTGGTGCTGGTGACCGACGTGCCGACCGACGAGGTGCCCGCCGACGAGGGCGAGTACTACGACCGCCAGCTCGTCGGGCTGGCCGTGGAGACCACCGACGGGCGACCGGTCGGCCGCGTCCGCGACGTGCTCCACCCCGGTCCCCAGGACCTCCTCGAGGTCCAGACCGACGCGGGCCCCCGGCTGGTGCCGTTCGTCGAGGCGCTCGTGCCCGAGGTCGACCTCGCCGCCGGGCGGGTGCGGGTCGTCGACGTCCCCGGGCTGCTCGTCGACCTGCCCGACGAGCCGGACCCGGCCGGCGCCACCGCGTGACGCGGACCGGTGCCCCGGCCCTGCGTGCGGACGTCGTCTCGATCTTCCCCGAGTACCTGGCGCCGCTGCGGCTCTCGCTGATCGGCCGTGCGGTCGAGACCGGCATCGTCGACCTCGCCGTCCACGACCTCCGCTCCTGGACCCACGACCGCCACCGCACCGTCGACGACACCCCGTACGGCGGCGGCGCCGGCATGGTGATGAAGCCCGAGCCGTGGGGCGCGGCGCTCGACGCGCTCGCGCCGGCCGGCGCCGGGCCCGCACCGCGACTGGTCGTGCCCACCCCGGCCGGGCGCCCCTTCACCCAGGCCCTGGCCGTCGAGCTCGCCACGGAGCCGCACCTCGTCTTCGCGTGCGGCCGCTACGAGGGCATCGACTCCCGCGTCGTGGCCGACGCCGCGACGCGGATGCGGGTCGACGAGGTGAGCATCGGCGACTACGTCCTCAACGGCGGGGAGGTCGCCGTGCTGGTCGTGCTCGAGGCGGTCGTCCGGCTGCTCCCCGGCGTGGTCGGCAACCCGGCCTCGCTGACCGAGGAGTCCCACGCCGCCGAGCACGAGGGCCTGCTCGAGGGTCCCGTCTACACCAAGCCGCCCTCCTGGCGCGGTCTCGACGTGCCGCCCGTGCTGCTGTCGGGCGACCACGGCGCCATCGCCCGGTGGCGCCGCGAGCAGGCGCTCGCCCGCACCCGGCGCGTACGCCCGGACCTGGCCCCCGCGCCGCCCGCGGGCGACGGGCTGGAGGGCCTGACGGTCACCACGGCGACCCCCGCCGACGCCGGCGAGCTGCTCACGTTGCAGCGGGCGGCGTTCGTGGCCGAGGGCCGCGTCAACGCCTCGATGGAGATCCCGCCGCTGACCCAGACCCTGGAGGAGCTGGCCGCGTCGCTCCGCACCTCCGACACCGTGCTGGTCGTGCGGGAGGGGACGCGCATCATCGGCACGGCCCGCGTCGCCCCGCGCGCCGACGGCACGTGGTGGGTGAGCCGGTTGATGGTGGCCCCCGACCAGCAGGGCCGGGGGCTGGGCTCCGCGCTGCTGCGCCGGCTGCTCGAGCTGGTCCCGGCGGAGGCGGCCGCGGAGCTGCTGACCGGGGCCGCGAGCCGACGGAACCTGGCCCTCTACCGCCGCTTCGGCTTCCGCGTCGTCTCCGAGGGCGTCGACGACGCCGGGGTCCCCGTGGTGACGTTGCGCCGCGAGCCGAGGGCCTGATCCTCAGCGGGGCACGTACGCGGCCAGCACCGCCCTGCTGATGATCTCGGTCCCGGCGGCGTCGGGGTGGTCGCCGTCGGCAGCGAGCAGGTCGGTCGGGTCGTCGCTGCCGTCGCCCTTGAAGGGGGCGTAGAGGTCGACCAGCGTCGCCGCGTGCGCCGACGTCACGGCGGCGATGGCGTCGTTGGCGCGGCGCGTGACGGTGTCGCTCCAGGCGAGGTAGCCGGGGGGCTCGGCGTCGCGGGCGACGTCGCCGTCGGTGAAGACGTTCCAGTAGGTGGTCACCAGGACCCGCGCCCGTCCGTGGTCGAGCGCCTCGACCCGGTCGAGCACCCGGCCGAGGTCGCTCTGCATGCTGCTGACCTGGGGGTCGTAGCAGGAGGCGTCGCACGAGCCTGCACGGAAGGAGTCCAGCGCCGGGGTGAGGTCGTTGGCACCCATGGTGATCACCACGACGTCCGCGCCGGCCACGTCGGCCTGCAGGTCGCGGTCGTCGCCGTCGCTGCCCTCGAGCTCGTCGGCGAGGCCGTCGCTGGTGGAGCCGTCCTCGCCGTCGTCCGTCGCCTCGACCCGGGTGCCGTCGCGCTGCGCCAGCAGGTGGGCGAAGCCGGTGACGTAGTCGTCGCAGTCGCAGTGGTAGCCCGACGTCACCGAGTCGCCGAGGCCCGACGACCTGCAGCGGCGCGCCCGGCGAGGGCACCGCGTCCGCGGAGGCCGTGGGGGAGGCGCTCGGGGGCGCGGCCCCGGCGGGGGAGCCGGCCGACGCCGTGCCGCAGGCGGCCACGAGCAGGAGCGTCACGACCGGGACCAGGAGCCGGGTCGGGCGGAGCGCACGGTGCACGAGGTGGGAGCGTAGGCAGCGAACCTGTGACCCCGCGGCACCCGCAGCGCGCCGGGTGGGCGTGGATGCGCGTGACGACGTGACGAATGACACCAGTGGTCGCACTGGCCTTACTCGCGCCTCCGCGGTGCGTCCCCGTATCGTGGCGGGGTGGCAACAACGACGCTGACCACGTCGCAGCGTGCGGCGCGGTCGACGGTCGCGCTCAAGGCCCTGATGGCCGTCAGCGGGATCGTCCTCATCGGATATCTGCTCGCGCACATGTACGGCAACCTCAAGGTGTTCGCCGGGCAGGCGGCCTTCGACGAGTACGCCCACCACCTGCGCACCATCGGCGAGCCGGTGCTGCCCCACGCGGGGCTGCTCTGGGTGATCCGCGTGGTGCTGCTGGTGGCCGTCGTCGCCCACGCGTACGCGGCGTTCAAGCTCTGGAAGCGCAACCACGCCGGCCGCGGGGGCGCCAAGCGCTACCACGCGCCGCGTGCGGCCCGTGGCGTCCAGCGCTCGTACAGCTCGTTCACCCTGCGCTGGGGCGGCATCATCATCGCCCTCTTCGTGATCTTCCACCTGCTGAACTTCACCTGGCAGGTCGTCACCCCGGGCGGGGCCTCGGCCAGCCCGTACGAGCGGGTCGTCAACGGCTTCAGCGTCTGGTGGCTCGTGGCGGTCTACACGGTCGCCATGCTCGCGGTGGGCTTCCACCTGCGCCACGGCACCTGGAGCGCGCTGACCACGCTCGGCGCCAACACCTCGACGGTGGCCCGCCACCGCCTCAACCTCATCGCGTACGCCGTCGCCGGCGTCGTCACGGTGGGCTTCCTGCTTCCTCCCTTCTCCATCCTGGTCGGGCTGGTCCGTTGACCGTCCGTCCGGACCTCGAAAGGACCCGGGTGACCCGATGACCGACCACCAGCACGAGAGCCTCGGCGAGCGGGTGCTCGACACCGTGCGTCACGCGGCGCACGCCGTGAAGGACTCCGTGGGCGACGTGTTCAGCTCCGTCGACGCCGACGCGCTCTTCGACCACGGCCACG
>CAVQKU010000003.1:0-181991 GCA_963713165.1 uncultured Actinomycetota bacterium | reverse complement strand
CGTACTTGACGTCGGCGGTCGCGGCGAAGCCCGCGGTCTCCTCGTGCCGGACCTGCACGAAGTCGATGTGGCCCTCGCCCGTGTCCTCGTGACGGGGCGCCAGGGCGGCGATCACGCCGCCGATCCCGTCCCCGGGATAGCCGTACACCCGCCCCACGCCCCAGGCGTGCAGCCGTTCGACGATGTGCTCCGCGACGTTCACCGGTTCAGCGTCGCACGCGGCTCCGACGCGTCCGGGAGCGAGGCTCAGACGTCGATCGCCGCGGCGTCCAGCGCGTACGCGCCGTCGATGATGAAGCTCTTGCGCGGGGCGACGTCGTTGCCCATCAGCATCTCGAACGTCGTCTCGGCGATCAGCCCGTCGTCGACGGTCATCCGGCGCAGGGTGCGGTGCCGCGGGCTCATCGTCGTCTCGGCCAGCTGGTCGGCGTCCATCTCGCCCAGGCCCTTGTAGCGCTGCGGCTCCTTGAAGCGCTGGTTGCGCTTGGTCAGCTCGGCGGCCGTGCGCTGGTACTCCGCGTCGGAGTAGGTGTAGATGAAGCGCTCCTGGCCCTTCTTGGGGTTGGTCAGCTCGAAGCGGTGCAGCGGCGGGACCGCGGTGAAGACGCGTCCGGCGTCGACCATCGGCCGCATGTAGCGGAAGAACAGCGTCGGCCAGCAGGCAGCGGATGTGCGCGCCGTCGGAGTCGGCGTCGGCCATGAAGATCACCCGGCCGTAGCGCGCCTGGTCGAGGTCGAACGTGCGCCCCGAGCCGGCGCCGACGACCTGGATGATCGAGGCGCACTCGACGTTCTTGAGCATGTCGCCCGTCGACGCCTTCTGCGTGTTCAGGATCTTGCCGCGGATCGGCAGCAGCGCCTGGAACTCCGAGCTCCGCGCGACCTTGGCCGTGCCCAGCGCGGAGTCGCCCTCGACGATGAACAGCTCCGACCGGTCGTCGTTGCTGCGGCAGTCGACGAGCTTGGACGGCAGCGAGGACGACTCGAGCGCGGTCTTGCGGCGCTGGTTCTCCCGCTGCTGGCGCGCGGCGACCCGGGCGCGCGACGCGCTGACGACCTTCTCCAGCACCGCGCGGGCCTGCTGCTTGGCCACGCCGCCCTTCGACTCCAGGAACGCGCCCAGCTCGGTCTCGACGACCTTGGTCGACGATCTTGGCGACCGCCGGCGTGCCGAGCACCTCCTTGGTCTGCCCCTCGAACTGCGGCTCGGCCAGCCGGACGGTCACGACCGCGGTGAGGCCCTCGAGCACGTCGTCCTTGACGACCTCCTCGCCGGTCTTGAGCAGCCGGGTCGGCGGTCAGCGCGTTGGTGACCGACCGGGTCAGCGCCGCGCTCGAAGCCGACGACGTGCGTGCCGCCCTTCGGCGTGGCGATGATGTTGACGTACGAGCGCACGGTCGTGTCGTACCCGGTCCCCCAGCGCACCGCGACGTCGACCTCGAGCTCGCGGTCGACGTCGGTCGGCTCCATGTGGCCCGCGTCGTCGAGCATCGGCACGGTCTCGGTGAACGAGCCGGTGCCCTGCAGCCGGACGACCTCGGTGACGGCGGCGTCGGGAGCGAGGTACTCGCAGAACTCGCCGATGCCGCCCTCGTGGCGGAACAGCTCCGTCGTCGGCTCGGGCCCGCGCGCGTCGGTGACCTCGATGCGAGCCCGGGCACGAGGAAGCTCGTCTGCCGGGCGCGGTTCTGCAGGTCGGTCAGCGACAGCGCGGCGTCGACCAGGAAGATCTGCCGGTCGGGCCAGTAGGTGACGCGGGTGCCGGAGCGGCCCTTGGCCACCCGGCCCACCTTGGCCAGCGGTGCGCCGGGCGTGAACGCCGCCGTCGGACCCGGGCCGTCGAACGTCCCCGGCACGCCCCGGCGGAACGACATGGCCCAGGTGGCGCCGTCCCGGTCGACCTCGACGTCGAGCCGGGCGGACAGCGCGTTCACCACCGACGAGCCGACGCCGTGCAGGCCGCCCGTCGCGTTGTAGGAGCCGCCGCCGAACTTGCCGCCCGCGTGCAGCTTGGTGAAGACGACCTCGACCCCGGACAGTCCCGTGCGCGGCTCCTTGTCGACGGGGATGCCCCGGGCCTGAGTCGGCGACGGAGATGGCGCCGTCCGCGCGCAGCGTGACGTCGATCTTCCGGCCGAAGCCGCCGAGCGCCTCGTCGACGGAGTTGTCGATGATCTCCCAGAGGCAGTGCATCAGGCCGCGGGTGTCGGTCGAGCCGATGTACATGGCCGGGCGCTTGCGCACCGCCTCGAGCCCCTCGAGCACGAGGAGGTGGCGCGCCTCGTAGTCGCGGCTCTCCAGCTCCGGCCCGACCGCCCGCGGGCGTGCTGCGCCGGGGCTCGGCGCCGTGCTGGTGCTCGCGCGTGCGGGGGTTGACACGGGCCGACGCTACCTGCCCTCCGCCCTTGAGCCCGGCACGTACCTTGGGCAATCCGTAGGGTGTCGGGTGGCGAACGAACAGTTGTCGCAACCGTCGGTGGCGCTACCCCGGCGAACACCTGGAAAACCGTTACACAGAAGACACGGCTCCGAGACCGCGAAGCGGAAGAATTAGGGCCTGGTTGGATGTTGACTAGAACGTAGGACGCGGGAACATGGTCGGCATCGTCGGCGAGCACCGCTGAGCTCCACCCCCAGCACCAGATCAAGGAAGCGAGGCCGACCGTGAGCACAACCGTCATCGAAGGCGCCGCGCTCAACGCTGCCGATCGCTGCGATCGCTGCGGAGCCCAGGCGTACGTCCGCGTCACTCTGAACAGCGGGTTCGACCTCCTCTTCTGCGCGCACCACAGCAAGGAGCACGCGGACCGGCTCAAGCAGGTCGCGCTCGAGATCCACGACGAGTCCGAGCGGATCAGCTAGACCCGCCGCACGACGTCGTCTCAGCCCCTCGCTCCCCACCGGAGCGGGGGGCTGTTCGTTCTCCGGCCCGTCGCCCGGGCCCGACCTCTTCGGGCCCCCGCGGCTCGGGACCTCAGGATTGGCGCGAGGCCGATAGTTTCTCCTTCAACCCCGCCCGGGCCGTCCGACCCTCTGCCTAACCTGCTCGCGTGCTGCGGTCCGTCCTTCGTTCGCCGTCGCCCTCGGGGGCGCCCTCCTCTGGCGGTCGCGGCGGTGACGCGCCACCGCGCTCCCGCGGCGGCCGCCGCACCCACGGGCTGGCTGCACACCAAGGGCTCGCGCATCCTCGACTCCACGAACGCCGACCACGTCATCCGGGCCACCAGCTGGTTCGGGATGGAGACGTCGAACTGCGCCCCGCACGGGCTCTGGCAGATCAGGCTCGACGACGGCATGGCGCAGATCGCCTCGTTCGGCTTCAACGCCGATCCGGCTGCCGTACTCCAACGAGTGCCTCGCGGCGCAGGAGACCTCGGGCATCGACCTCACGCTGAACCCGGCGCTGAAGGCCGCACGCCGCTGCAGGTGATGGACGCGGTCGTCGCCAGCGCCAAGGCGCACGGCCTGAGCGTGATCCTCGACCGGCACCGGCCGGACTCGGGCGCGCAGTCCGAGCTCTGGTACACCGCGCACCTGGTCCGAGGCCCGCTGGATCTCCGACTGGACGATGCTCGCCCGGCGCTACGCCAACGAACCCGACCGTCGTCGGCGTCGACCTGCACAACGAGCCGCACGGCACCGCCTGCTGGGGCTGCGGCGACCCCTAGCGCGACTGGGCCGCCGCCGCGACCCGGGCCGGGAACGCGGTGCTCGCGGTCAACCCCCGGCTGCTCGATCGTCGTCGAGGGCGTCGAGCAGCAGTCGACGTCCAAGACCTGGTGGGGCGGCGGGCTCGCCGACGCCCGCACGCACCCGGTCAGCTCGCGGTGCCGCACCGGCTCGTCTACTCCACGCACGACTACCCCGCGTCGGTGTTCGCGCAGCCCTGGTTCTCGGCCCCGACCTACCCCGCGAACCTGCCCGCCGTCTGGAGGGCGAGCTGGGGCTACCTGCAGGAGAGCGGGACGACGCCCGTCCTCCTCGGCGAGTTCGGCACCAAGCTCGAGACCACCTCGGACCGGCAGTGGCTGGCCGCGCTGGTCGCGTACGTGCGCCAGCACCGGATGAGCTTCGCCTACTGGTCGTTCAACCCCGACAGCGGCGACACCGGCGGTCTGGTGGAGGACGACTGGACGACGCCGCAGCAGGCCAAGCTCGACGCGCTGCGCCCGATCCTGGGTCGGCCGACGCCCGTTCCGGCCGAGCACGAGACCACGCAGCCGACCCCGCGCAGCACCACCGAGCGACGCACCAGCGGACCCGAGCCGACGCCGAGCGCGACCCCGAGCACCGTTCCGAGCCCACCCCAGCCCGACGCCCAGCGTCTCGCCCAGCCCGACGCCGAGCGCTGACACCTCACCGTCCGCGAGTCCGACGGCGTCCCCCGTCCCCGAGCCTCCGTCGGCCCCGTCGTCCGAGCCCCGACGCCGGGCCCCACCCCCGCCACCGCGTCCGGCTCGGCGGACGGCACGACGCGTGGGCTGGTCCGTCCAGAGCTCCTGGCCCGGCGGCTACGTCGCCGAGCTCGCGGTGACCAGCGCGCAGGCGCGGCAGGGCTGGACGGTCAGCTGGCCGGACGCGGAGAGCCACCTCGGTCGTCAGCGCCTGGGGCATGACCTGCTCGACCTCGGCCGGGATCGTCACCTGCACCGGTGCGGGCTGGGCCGCCGATCTCACGCCGGGCCAGACCGTACGGGTCGGCGTCCAGGTCGCCACGCCGGGAACAGCGCCGACCGCGCCGGTGCTGACGGTGTCGTGACCGCCCGACCCGCGACCGGCAGCGCCCTCCCGGAGCCCGTGTCCCGGGACGCCCCGGGCCTGCGCGGACCCGCCCTGCTCGACCAGGTGTGGCGCGACCTCGCGTTCCTGCACTGGCGGGTCGACGCCGACCTCGTGGCCCCGCTGCTGCCGGCCGGGGTCGTGCCCGACGTCCACGACGGCTCGTCCTGGGTCGGGCTGATCCCCTTCCGGCTGACCGACGCGCGCTTCGGCAGCGGTCCGGTGCTGCCCTACGTCGGGTCGTTCGCCGAGACCAACGTCCGCCTGTACGCGGTCGACGGCGCGGGCCGGCGCGGCGTGGTCTTCGCCTCGTTGGAGGCGCAGCGCCTGGCGTTCGTGCTCGGCTCCCGCGTCGCGCTCAACATCCCGTACACCTGGGCGAAGATGCGGACCCGGCGCACGGGCGACCGCTACACGTACGAGAGCCGCCGACGCTGGCCGGGCCCGGCCGGGATGCGCTCCCGGGTGGACGTCGAGGTGCTCCCCGGGACGGTCGACGACGACCCGCTGGCCGACTTCCTCACGGCGCGGTGGGGCCTCTACACCCACCACCTCGGCCGGACCTTCTTCCTGCCCAACGAGCACGCCCCCTGGCCGCTGCAGCGGCTCCGCGTGCTCGAGGTCGACGACCAGCTGGTCGCGGCCGCGGGGCTTCCCGGCGTCACGCACCGGCCGCCGGACTCGGCGCTCTTCTCCACGGGCGTCCGCACCGTCTTCGGCGGCCCCCAGCGGCTGGGCCGAGCCGGGGGTCCGCCCTGACTCAGCCGCGCGGGCGCCTCAGCCCGGCCGCGACGGCGACGACGACCAGCCCGGTGGCACCGACGAGCGCGGCGGTCAGCTGCTCCGGACCCCAGGTCGTCCACGACACGTACAGCTCGTGGTGCGGGCCGGTGAGCTTCGAGATCGCGACGGTCGCCTCGCCGCGGTCGCTCGTCACCGCCAGGGTCACCACGACGAACGCGACCAGCCCGCCCACGGTCAGCACGGCCCCGAGCACGGCGACCGGCCGGACCAGCCGACGGACGGCGCCCGTCCCACGCTCGGCCGCGAGCGCACCGAGCAGGTGGGCGAGGAGCAGCAGGCCGGAGAGCACGAGCAGGGCCCCGACCGTGCGGGGCAGGTTCCAGGCGACCAGCCGGTCGAGGACCTCCGGAGCGGGCGGTCCGTCGTACGAGAACCACCCGACCCCGGCCTGCGACGCGGGCGCACGCAGCACGAGCACCCCGACGACCACGACGAGGGCCCCGAGCAGAGCCGTCAGGCCGGTCCGGCGGCGCGTCACCATGCGCTCAGGCTTCCACGAACCGGTCCAGGGCCGCCGGCGCCGACCCGTTCCGGGCCCTTCGGCAGGCTCAGGGAGCGAGCTCCGGCCCGGGAGCGTGATCAGGCTCAGGGAGCGTACGGAGCCGGCGCTCCACGAGCGTCTCGGGAAGCATCGGCGTTCGCCTGGCGTTGGCTGGATGCACCTCCGGACGTCGGCATCACCACACCCCCAAAGGCGTGCGGAACCGCCCCGCAGGATGCACCCTGGTAGGGACCGTGGCGCCCTGACGCCAAGCCGGACCACCGGGAGTACACCGGACAACCGCAGGAGCTGACGAGATGGCCCGAGACGACCTTGCCTACCCCCGACGTGAGCTCGACCACGAGGGTGACACCACCGGCGTCCGGAACTGGGCCCGCAACGCGACGCTCGGCTCGACCGGCTCCGTCCGCACCCCTCGCACCGAGGAAGAGCTGCAGACCCTGCTCGCCACCACCTCGGGCGGCGTCCGGGTCATCGGCAGCCGGATGTCCCCGGGCCGCATGCTGTCCCTCGCCGCGCAGGGCGACGTGCTGCTCGACCTGAGCCACCTCACCGGGCTCGTCGAGATCGGCGAGGACCACGCGACCTTCGCCGCCGCGACCACGCTCGGCGAGATCTACGCCGAGCTCAGCAGCCGCGGCCGGATGCTGCCGTCCTCCCCGGGCGTCATCGCGCACCAGACCCTCGCCGGGGCCCTCTCGACCGGCACGCACGGCCAGGGCCTCGGCCAGAGCTGCATCCCCGACGCCGCGCTGTCGGTGCGGATGGTCCTGGCGGACGGGACGGTCGCCGAGTTCGGCGCCGACCACCCGTGGTTCGGTGCGGTCAAGCTCGGGCTCGGCCTGCTGGGCGTCGTCACGCGGGTGACCCTGCGGACCGTCCCCTCGCCGGTCTACACGTGCCAGAAGGCCGTGACGAGCGCCGCGACGCTGGAGACCGACGTGCTGACGTGGAACCGCGAGAACGCGATGAGCAAGGCGTGGTGGTTCCCGGACCAGGACCAGGTGCACGTCTGGACCGCGCAGGAGGCGAGCCCGGCCGAGGTCGCGCGCTACCGCGCCGGCGGGAGCGTCCTGATCGAGGAGCAGGCCACGAGCGCCGTCCTCAACTCCACCGTCGACAAGACGCTGGAGCACATGCGGGGCGACACCAAGATCCTCGACGCGGACGGCAAGCCGTTCCAGACGGTCAACCGGTTCAAGGACTTCTCCGACGTGGTCGGCGACGTCTACCAGGTCTTCTGCCGCGGCATCGCGACCCCGCAGATCAACGTCGAGATCGGCGTGCCGCTCGCGAGCGCCGGACGCGTCGTGGCCGCGATCAAGGAGTGGCACGCGGCGACCCGGCCGCACATGCACTACCCGGTCATCCTGCGCGCCACCGGCGCCTCGGACTCGTGGCTCAGCCCCTCGTACGGGCAGGACACCTGCTTCTTCGGCTTCGTCGTCTACTACGCCGAGGACGGGTCGCTCTCCCCCGAGGGGGTCGACTTCCTGCGCGCGGTCGAGCGGGTCCTGGCCGAGGTCGGCGGGCGCCCGCACTGGGGCAAGTACTTCGACGAGTCGCTGTACGACTGGTCCGCCCTCTACCCGCGCTGGTCCGCGTTCCGCGGGGTGCGGGCCGCGCTCGACCCGCGCCACCGCTTCGACAACGCCTTCACCGCCGAGCTCTTCGCCTCCTCCACGCGGCAGGCGCGCGACCTGGTCGGGGCGGTCGCGTGAAGGCCTGGGCCACGCTGCTGACCCAGCCGGGCTACGTCCCCGGGGTGCGCGCGCTGCGCGCCTCGCTCGCCCGCGTCGGCAGCGCGTACCCGCTCGTCGTCGCGCTGACCGACGGCATCGGGGCCGAGGACCGTGCGGTGCTCGAGGCGGACGGGTGCCTCCTGCGCGAGGTCGAGCCGCTGCGGCCGCCGAGCGGGCTGACCGACCACTACGCCAACGCGCGGTTCGCCGAGGTCTGGACCAAGCTCGGCGTGTGGCGCCTCACGGAGTTCGAGCGGCTGGTCGTCCTCGACGCCGACATGCTCGTCGTCCAGGACATGGACGAGCTCTTCGACCTGCCCCTGGCCGACGACGAGATCGCCGCCTGCCACGCCTGCCGGTGCAACCCCAACCGGATCGCCAGCTATCCGGAGAGCTGGACCCCGGCCGGCTGCGCCTACACCTACCTCGCCGGGGCGGCGCCGGGAGCGGCGACGGACGTCGTGGACCCGTACTTCAACGGCGGCACCCTCGTCCTGCGGCCCGACCTGGCCGTGTTCGACGCGCTGGTCCGTGAGCTCGGCTCCGTGGCGGACCTGTCGCGCTACGTCTTCGCCGAGCAGGACTTCCTGAACGAGCACTTCCACGGCCGCTGGGTCGCGCTGCCGTACGTCTACAACGCGCTCAAGACGCTGCCGTTCCAGCACCCCGAGCTCTGGGACCCGGCGGCGGTGAAGAACATCCACTTCATCATCGACAAGCCCTGGGAGTCCGAGCTCGACCCCACCAGCCGCTACGTCGAGCTCGAGCGGCAGTGGTGGGACGTGGCCGCGGACCTCCTCCCCCCGGCGGTGCCGGTCCGCGTGTGAGGATCTGCTCGCCCGAGCGAGCAGAGGAACCACACCGTGACCTTCACGATCGTCGCCCACGACCCCGAGACCGGGACCGTGGGGCTGTGCCAGGGCACGAGCGCGATGGGCGTCGCCTCGCGGTGCACCCACGTCCGGTCCGGGGTCGCGGCCATCGCCTCGCAGAGCCACAGCGACTGGCGGCTGGGACGCCGCGCGCTCGACCTGACCGAGAGCGGGCTCGATCCCGCGACGGTCGTCGAGGCGCTCCGGACGACCGACGCGCACTTCGGCCACCGCCAGCTCGGCATCGTCACGGCTGACGGCCGGGTCGCCACCCACACCGGCCCGAGCTGCGGACCGTACGCCGCGGACCGGGCGGGCGACGGCTTCGCCGTGCTGGGCAACCTGCTCGTCGGGCCGCAGGTGCTCGACGCGATGGCCGACGGCTACGAGACGAGCGCGGACCGTCCGTTCGCGGAGCGGCTGCTCGTCGCGGTCGAGTCCGGGCTGGCCGCCGGCGGCGAGGGCGTGCAGCACCTGTCCTCGACCGTCGTGGTCGCCGGCGCCCGGTCGCCCCGCCCGCTGCTCGACCTCCGCGTCGACGTCGCCCCGCCGGGGACCGACGCGGTCACCGAGCTGCGGCGCCTCTTCGACGCCTTCGCGCCCTTCGTCGACTACTACGCCGACTACTGGCTGGACCACCCGGGCACGACTCCCGAGCAGTGGCTGGAGCAGGGCAGCCCCACCACCCGCTGACCCGGGACGACGAGGACGAGGACCCCGGCGGGGACTCGACGGGACGCACCGGGCGCATCGCTTGCGCAAACTTTTGCGCCGTGTCACGGTGAACCTCTGCTCGTCGGCCGGAGCCCCGTCGTGGGTCACCGCACGGCGTCGCAGGTCCCGCACCGCGGCCCCGTGTCCGAGCCGGGCCGCACCACACACGAAGATGGGTTCCTATGACAGCAACCAGCAGCGTCGGCACCAGCATGAGGGTCAGCGTCCTGACCGGGCAGAAGGCCCTGGCCATGGAGGAGCGGGCCGTCCCGACCCCCGAGCACGACCAGGTGCTGATCGAGGTCTCCAAGGTCGGAGTCTGCGGCTCCGACGTCCACTACTACCGCGACGGCCGCATCGGCCCGTTCGTCGTCGACGCACCACTGGTGCTGGGCCACGAGCTCTCCGGCCGGATCGTCGCCGTCGGCCCGAACGTCGACAGCAGCCGCATCGGCCAGCGCGTCGCCGTCGAGCCGCAGAAGCCGTGCCGCCGGTGCAGCCAGTGCAAGGCCGGCCGCTACAACCTCTGCCCGTTCATGGAGTTCTACGCGACGCCGCCGATCGACGGCGCCTTCTGCGAGTACGTGACGATCGAGGAGGACTTCGCCCACCCGGTCCCCGACTCGATCAGCGACGAGGCCGCCGCGCTGCTCGAGCCGCTGTCGGTCGGCATCGCCGCCGCGCGCAAGGGCCGGATCGTCCCGGGCTCGCGGGTGCTGATCGCCGGTGGCGGCCCGATCGGTGTGATCACCGCCCAGGCGGCCCGCGCCTTCGGGGCGGCCGAGATCATCGTCTCCGACCCGGTCGAGGACCGGCGCGCCATGGCCCGCCGCTTCGGCGCGACGTCGACGCTCGACCCGCGCACGGACGACTCGCGCTCGCTCGAGGTCGACTGCTTCATCGACGCCTGCGGCATCCCGGCCGCCATCGTGTCCGGCCTGGAGTCGGTCCGCGGCGCGGGCACCGTGGTGCTCGTGGGCACCGGCTCGGACACCGTGTCCCTGCCCATCCCGACGATCATGAACCGCGAGCTGAACGTGACCGGCATCTTCCGCTACACCGACACCTGGCCGCTCGGTGCGCACCTGGTCGCGACGGGGCAGGTCGAGCTCGACCCCCTCGTGACCGGTCGCTTCGGGCTCGACGACGTGGAGAACGCCCTGAACGCCGACCTGACCCCGGGCAGCCTCAAGTCGATCGTGACGATCCGATGAGCGTCCTGGACAAGTTCTCGCTGCAGGGTCGCCGCGCGCTGGTGACCGGGGGCAACCGCGGGCTGGGCGAGGCCTTCGCCCGCGGGCTCGCCGAGGCGGGGGCGGTCGTCATGATCGCCGCCCGCGACGCGGCGCCTCAACGCGACGGTCGTCGAGGCGATGCGCGCCGACGGCCTGCAGGTCGAGTCGCTCGTCGCCGACATCACCTCCGACGCCGACATCGCGCGGATGACGGCGGAGACGGTCGAGCGGCTCGGTGGCATCGACATCCTGATCAACAACGCCGGCATCTGCTACCACCGCGACGCGTGGGACGTCCCCGACGACGAGTGGGACCACGTGTTCGACCTGAACGTCAAGGCGTTGTTCAAGTGCAGCCGTGCGGTCGGCGAGACCATGCGGGGCCGGGGCGGCTCGATCGTCAACATCGGGTCGATCTCCGGCCTGATCGTCAACCGCCCGCAGAACCAGGCCGCGTACAACGCGTCCAAGGCCGCGGTGCACCAGCTGACCAAGTCGCTCGCCGCCGAGTGGGCGCCGGACGGCATCCGGGTGAACGCCGTCGCGCCGGGCTACATCAAGACCGAGATGGCCCCGGTCGACGAGCCGCAGTTCCGCCGGCAGTGGATCGAGGACGCCCCGCAGCAGCGCTACGCCCTGCCCGAGGAGGTCGCCGGCAGCGTGGTCTTCCTGGCCAGCGACGCCGCCTCGTTCGTCACGGGGTCCGTGCTGGTGATCGACGGCGGCTACACGGTCTACTGACCGGCGGTCCGCAGCGGTCCCACCGCCGGCACCCGGCGTGCGTCGTCGGGTGCCGGGTCACGAGCGTCAGGTGACCCGGCACCCGCACGACTCGCGGTGCACGAAGGTGGACGTGAGCGTCAGACGCCGCGCGGCCCGGCCCGGGTCCTGGATCCGCGACATGGCCAGGTCGACCGCGTTCTCCCCGACCTGCTTCGTCGGCTGCGCGATCACGGTCAGCCGCGGGTGGAAGAGGTCGGCCCACTCGAAGTCGTCGTAGGCCACCAGCGCCACGTCGCGGGGGACGTCGAGACCGAGCTGCCGCAGGGCCCGCATCGCGCCGATGGTGGCGCGGTTGTTGCCCGTCACCACGGCGGTCGGCGGCAGCGGTGCCGTCATCAGCCGCACCATCGCCTCCTGCGAGGGCAGGTCCGCGCCCTGCCCGGAGACGACGCTGCCGGGCGGAGCTCGATCCCGTGCCGTGCGGCGGCGCGGCGGAAGCCCGCGATCCGCTCCTCCGTCGTGCTCAGCCCCGGCATCCCGCTGATCATGGCGATCCGGTCGTGACCGATCTCGACGAGGTGGTCGACGAGCCGGTCGACCGAGTCGACGTTGTCGGCGCCCACCTGGTCGACGTCGGCCTCGATCATCCGGTCGAGGAGCACGACGGGCACCCCCTGGGCGCGGGCGTGCTCCAGGGCGGCGACCGGACTCGGCGACGGCGCGAGCAGGATCGCCCCGACCCCGTTGCGGATCAGCTCCGTCACCGCGCGGAGCTCCGTGCCCTCCTCGTCGCGGGTGTCGGAGACCAGCAGGGAGTAGCCGACGCGGGTCGCGGTCTGCTCGATCCCGTGCAGCAGCTCGGTGAACGAGGGGTTGGAGAAGGCGCTCGACGCGACGCCGAGGATCCGGCTCTCCGCGCTCCCCTTCGTGGCCGCCGACTGGTAGCCGACCCGACCCATGGCCGCGAGCACGGCCGCCTCGGTCTCCGGGCGGACGGGCCGGGTCCGGTTGACCACGTGCGAGACGGTCGTGATCGAGACGCCGCTCGCCTGCGCGATGTCGGCCATCGTCGCCGACTGACGCGCCCGCCTGGCCACGTCCGGACCTTAGCAACAGTTGCGCAAAAGATCTCCTAGCCGGCGGCCACCTCGGGAGGTGGGGTCGGCAGCAGACCGCGGACGGCCAGGCTGCGCATCAGGTCGCGGACCCCGGTCGTCCACTCCGGCGCGCGCTCCGACGAGGTGACCGTGTTGACGAGCGTCCCCAGCGCCGGCGTCGAGATCGCGACGAGGTCGCCCTCGTGGTGCGTGAAGCCGAGACCCGGGGCGTCGCGGTCGTCCGTCGGGGCGAACATCGTCCCGGTGAAGAGCGCGAAGCCGTCCGGGTACTGGTGGTGCCGCCCGTGCGCGTGGCGCACCAGCTCCATCAGGTCGCGGCTCATCTCGCTCGTCGAGCTGACCGCCTCGAGCACGTAGGCGTCGAGCCCCTCCACCCGCAGCGTCACGTCGAGGCGGCGGACGTCGTCGAGGGAGAAGCGGTCGTCGAAGAGGCGGACGAACGGGCCGACCGCGCACGACGCGTTGTTGTCCTTGGCCTCGGTCAGCAGCAGCGCGCTGCGGCCCTCGAAGTCGCGCAGGTTGACGTCGTTGCCCAGCGTGGCCCCGACCGGCTGCCCGTCGCTGGTGACGGCCAGCACCACCTCGGGCTCGGGGTTGTTCCAGGTGGACCGGGCCAGCACGCCGATCTCGGCCCCGGTGCCGACGGACGACAGGACGGGGGCCTTGGTGAAGATCTCGGGGTCGGGCCCGATGCCCACCTCGAGGTAGGGCGACCACAGTCCCTCGGCGACGAGCAGACGCTTCACCTGCTCGGCCTCGGGCGACCCGGGCCGGACCGACGCGACCGCCCCGCCGACCACCTCCGCGACGTGCGCCCGCACCTCTCGGCCCGCGCGGGGTCGCCCTCGGCGTGCTCCTCGATGACCCGCTCGAGCATGCTGCGGGCGAAGGTGACGCCCGCGGCCTTGAGGACCTGGAGGTCGAACGGGGCGAGCAGGTGCGGCTGCGACCGGTCACGGCCGAGCGTCGCGACGAGCACGTCGGGCAGGGACCAGCGCCGTACGGCCCGGGCGTCCCGCGCGAGCTCGAGCCGGTCGGCGGCGTCGAGCAGGTCCGAGGCCGTCGGCACGTGCGGGGTGAGGTCGACGACCTCGTCCCCACGGACGGCCACGACGCAGGGGCCCAGCGCCGGGTCGAGCAGGCGGCCGACGAGCACCGCGCCCTCCCGGTCGACGGGCAGCACGCGGTCCAGGTGGTCGAGCGGGTCCATGCGGGTGTCCTCCCTCGGCGGCGCCCCGGCTCAGGAGCCCGTCGGCCGGTCGTCGCGGACCAGTGTGGTGGACGGCGTCGTCAGCCCGCCTCGGAGTAGCGCCGCACGCTGCGGACGTCGAGGGCGAACTCGACCGGGAACGTCCCGAACAGCAGCCGCCCGGCCCGGCGCGCCGAGGACCGGACGACGTCGGCGACGGCGCCGGCCAGTGCGTCCGGGGCCTCCACCATCACCTCGTCGTGCAGGAAGTAGACGAGGCGGGCCGCGCGGCCGTCGACCTCGCCGAGCGCGGCGAGCTCACGCCGCACGTCGGCCAGCCAGCACAGCGCCCACTCCGCCGCGGTCCCCTGCACCACGAAGTTGCGGGTGAAGCGGCCCCACTCCCGGGCCTGGGTGCGGGCGACGCGCCGTTCCTCGGGGTCGGCCTCGGGCAGCGCCGACCAGCGCTGGGCCTCCTGCCACGCCGGCGACGGCGTCGGCGAGCTGCGCCCGAGCCACGTCGTGACGACCTCTCCGGCCTCGCCGGCGCGGGCGGCCGCCTCCACGTACGCGGTCGCCGCCGGAAAGCTGCGCTGCAGCCGCGGCATGAGCCGGCCCGACTCCCCCGACGTCGCCCCGTAGAGGGCGCCCAGCATCGCCACCTTCGCGTGGGCCCGGGTGTCGACCACGCCGTCGTCGACGAGCGCCTGGTAGAGGTCGCCCCGGCGGACGCGCCCGCCATCGCCTCGTCGCGGGCCATGGCCGCCAGCACCCGGGGCTCCAGCTGCGCCGCGTCGGCGACGACGAGCACGCAGCCCGGGTCGGCGACGACCGCCCCGCGGACCTGCTTGGGCAGCTGCAGCGCACCGCCGCCCCGGGCCGCCCAGCGCCCGGTGACGACCCCGCTGGGCACGTACCCCGGCCGGAACCGGCCGCCCGCGACCCAGGTGGTGAGCCAGGACCAGCCGTTCGCGCCGTGCAGCCGGGCCAGCTTCTTGTACTCGAGCAGCGGCCCGACGGCGGGGTGGTCGACCCGCGCCAGGTCCCACTGGCGGGTGGTCTCGACGTCGACGCCCGCGCTGCGCAGGGCCCGCAGCAGGTCGGGGGCCGAGTCCGGGTTCAGCGTCGGCGCGCCGAGCTCGGCGCGGACCCGGACGACGAGGTCCTCCATCGCCGGCGGCCGCAGCCCGGGTGCCGGCCGGGGCCCGAGGAGGCCGGTCAGGAGCCGGTCGTGCTCGGCGGCGTCGAAGGGCACGCCCGCGTGGGTCATCTCGGTCGCGGCCAGCGCCCCGGCCGACTCGGCCGCGAGGAGCAGCCGCAGGCGGGCGGTGTGCGGCGAGGCGGCCAGCGCGTCCTGCTGGGCGCGGTGCTCGGCCACGACCCCGGCCAGGTCGATCTCGTCGTCCGCGCCGACGGCGTCGAGCAGGGTGGGGGCGACCTCGTCCGGGGGCGGCTCGCGCGGCGCCCACCGACGGTCGTCGGACGAGGCGAGCCCCCCGGGCACGAAGGTCGAGCGGGCGAGGACCGCGTGGCAGAGCCGGAGGTCCTGGCAGCGCGCGACACCCACGCCCTGCCGGAGCAGCGCAGGGTGGACGGCGGCGGTGTCCGCCCAGACCCAGCGCGGGTGCTGCTCCTCGAGGCGGACGACGTGCGCGCCGAGCTCGGCCCGGGCGAGCCGACGCACCTCCACGGGCCCGTCGGGCCCGAGCACCGCCACGTCCACGTCGTCCCCCACGACAGCGACGGCGACGTCCACCCCGCGACCGTAGTGCGGCCCACCGACAGGCGCCGAGGTCCGGAGCGGGACCGTCCGTGGGCGGGGTCCGCGGCCGGCCCCGCCGACCCCTAGGTTGGGCATTCTGTCGACGCTCGAAGAAGAGCGTCACTTCTGCGGGGGGATCGTGATGAGGAACATCTGGGACGAAGGGCCGGGGCCCTGGTGGCCCTGGTCGCGCTGACGGTCGGGCTGGCCCCGCGCTACGGGCGCGACGCTCGCTCTCGCGGCGCCGGCGACCGGGGACAGCCGGCGCGACCCCGACGGCGTCCGGCCCGGCGTCGACGACCGCGGGGCGGAGCGAGGCCTCGAAGCTGGACGCGGTCGCGACGCCCAAGCTGGACTGGTACCGCTGCTACGACGCGGCGCAGTGCACGACGGTGAAGGTCCCCCTCGACTACGACCACCCCGGCGGGCGGAAGGTCGAGCTGGCGCTGCTGCGGCTGAAGGCGCGCGACCCGAAGCACCGGATCGGCAGCCTGTTCGTCAACCCGGGCGGCCCCGGCGGCTCGGCGACCGAGCTCGCCGACCTTCTCCGACGGCCTCCTGTCGAAGAAGGTGCTCGACCGGTTCGACATCGTGGGGATGGACCCCCGCGGCATCGCCTCCAGCGACAACGTCACCTGCCTGACCCAGCGCACCCAGGAGGCGGCACTCGACGGGCTACGCGGAGGCGTTCCCGCTCGGGGCCAAGCAGGAGCAGGCGTGGATCGCGTCCGACAAGGCCCTCGGCCAGGGCGTGCAGCCACGACGCGCTCGCCACCTCGATGTCGACCGCCGAGGTCGCCCGCGACATGGAGCTGATGCGCCGCGCGGTCGGGGACAAGAAGCTCAGCTACCTCGGCTTCTCCTACGGCACCTACCTCGGCCAGGTCTACGCCAACATGTTCCCGGACCGCTTCCGCGTCATCACGGTCGACGGCGTGCTCGACCCCGTCGCCTGGGCCGGCGACGCCGACGAACGCCGCCCAGCCGCTCGAGGCGCGGCTGGACTCCGCGCCGGGCGCCTACAAGGCGCTCCACGAGATCCTGGTGCGCTGCGACCGGGTCGGCGGGACCAGGTGCTCCTTCGCGCCCGGTGACCCGATGGCGAACCTCCGGACCATCGCGGACCGCCTGCGGGCCCACCCGGTGGTCATCGACGACGACGACTTCGGCGACTCGTACACGATCACCTACCAGGACATGGTCGGCGAGCTGCTCGGCGACCTCTACGACCCGGCCGGCTACTCCGACATCGCCGACCTGCTGTCGTCGCTGTACGTCCTCACCGAACCGCCGAACCCCGGCGCGCGGCAGGCCGACGCCCGTCGGCACGCGCTCCGCGTGGTCGCCCGGCTCCACCACGAGGCGTCGGCGCGCGACGGTCGGCCCCGCTGGGACCCGACCCCGCCGAGCAGCAGCACCGACCGGCAGGCCGGGTTCCGGGTACGACAACAGCATCGACGCCTTCGCCTCGGTCACCTGCACCGACTCGACGGAGACCACCACGAGCGCCGCAGCTCCCCGGCCTCGCCGTCCAGGCGGACGCAGAAGGCGCCCTACTTCGGCCGCCTCTGGCTGTGGTCCAGCTCCGTCTGCGCCGCGGACGCCTTCACCGGCGAGGACGACGACGTCTGGGACGGGCCCTTCGACACCGTGACGACGGCGCCGGTCCTCTACGTCGGCGACTACTACGACCCGGCCACCAACTACGCCGGGGCCGTCAGCGCCTCCGACGCGGATGCCGAACAGCCGCCTGCTCAGCAGCGACTCCTTCGGCCACACCGCGTACGGCACCTCGAGCTGCGCCACGAAGGCGGTCGACGACTACCTGCTGAAGGTCACGCTGCCCACGAAGGGCAAGGTCTGCACCGGCGACGTCCAGCCCTTCGCCTCCGACAGCAGCGACCTGAAGGCCGACGCGCGCCGGCAGCAGGCGTTCGAGGGTCGGCTGGAGGGACCCTTCCCCACGCGGGGTTAGGGGCTTCCGCCCGGGCCGGGACTCGGGTCAGGACACCACGTCGCAGCCCCCGGACCGACCGTCCGGGGGCTGCGGCGCGCCCCGGCGGACCGGCCCCGGGCGCCGCCGGCTTGCAGAGCCAGGCCATGTTTCTCCGGGTGTTCGGGCGACCGTCGTCGGACGTTCGTGGACAGGTCTTCCCAAGAGTTCCTCAGATGGGTTAAGACATTCTCATGAGAACTGCTCGACGGGTCGCCGTCGCGATGATGGGCGTCATGGCCCTCCTGCTGTCCGGGGCCGTGGCGCCCGCGCTCGCCACGTCCGCCGGCTCGGCCCGCGCGTCGTCGACGATCACCTCGACCGGGCTGAAGGCGGGCCAGGTCAAGCACGTCTGGCTGATCATCCTGGAGAACAAGTCGTACGACGCGACGTTCACCGGGCTGAACCAGAACAGCTACCTGTGGAAGACGCTGCCGTCGCCAGGGCGTGCTGCTGAAGGACTACTACGGCACCGGGCACTACAGCATGGACAACTACCTGTCGCTGGTCTCCGGCCAGGCGCCCGAGCAGGACACCCAGTCGGACTGCGACGTCGCCGACACTCAACTTCGGCAGCAACGACAGCATCGTCACGCAGCACGGCGCGCGTCCCTTCGGCCGGACCGACAACTTCGGCCAGGTCGCGTCGCAAGGCGGGCTCCAACGCCCCCGACGGCTCGAACGGCTGCACCTACCCGCAGCAGACCCCGACCCTGTTCAACCAGCTCGACGCGGCGCAAGGTAGCTGGAAGGGCTACGCCCAGGACCTGCAGCAACCAGGCCGGCCGTGAGGACGCCACCTGCGGCGGACCGGGGACCGCGGCCGAACAACCCGACCACCAACCCGCGCGCCATGAGCGCCACCGCGCCGACCCGGCCACCGGGCTCACCAGCTTCACCGGGGCGCAGGCCAACGACCAGTACGTCGCCAAGCACTTCCCGTTCCCGTGGTTCCACTGATCACCGGCGACGACAACACCGGCGAACGACCGCGCCTGACCACCCCGGCGCAGGGCGGCACCGACTGCGACGCCGCACCACATCGCCAACCTGGACGACCCAGCAGTCGGGCCTGTCCACGACCTGCAGCAAGCCCGCCGACCACGTCCGGCGTTCAGCTGGATCACCCCGAACAACTGCAGCGACGCGCACGACGCGATCTGCAAGGGCAACAACCTCTCCGGGTCTGTTCGACCGCGAACGGGCAGCCGATCTACCAGCGGCCGCCCGACCCGGAGTCGACGACGCCGAAGAACCACACCGGCGGCCTCTACGCCGTCCGACCTGTTCCTGCAAGTACTACGTCCCGATGATCGAGAAGTCGCGCGGCGTTCAAGGACGGCGGGCTGATCGACATCACCTTCGACGAGGCCAACCCGCCCTTCATACACGCAACAGCTTCAACAACGCGACCGACGACACCACGGTCGCCGCAGAAGGCCGCGAAGCAGATGATCTACCGCTACCACAACCCGTCCGTCGAGGCACCGCCCCGGACTACCTGACCTACCCGGCCGGGCAGTTCCCGGCGCCGGGCGCGCTCGCCACGGACAACCTCAAGGCCGACCGGGCCGGGCAGAACATCGACGGCAAGAACGTGAGCTGGGAGCCGACCGGCCCCAACTCGACCCTCGGCACCGACTCGGTACGGCAACCAGCTCTACCCCGGCCCCGGGTACAACGGCTTCATCGCCCGCCCGCCGTCCTGCGAGCAGGACACGGCGCTCGTCGACGCGGACAAGAGCAACTGCGTCGCCGGGGCCAAGAACACCGGGGCCGCCGGGGCGTACAAGGCAGCCAAGACGGTCACCGCTGCGGCAGCCTCCGGCAGCAGCACGGTGCAGGCGACCCTCTCGGTCGTCCGACGTCGGCCGCTCGGTGAGCGGTGACGGCATCCCGTCGCGGCACCTACGTCGGACGCGTCACGGACAGGGACCGGTGTTCGTCGCCGCCGCCACCGACGCCCCCGTCGTCGGCACCGTGAGCCTGGTGAACGCCCGCGGCAAGAAGGTGCGCACCACCGGCACCGTCAGCAGCATCGCGCTGTCGCCCAGCGGCGTCCCCGGCCACCTCCAGGCCGGCCAGACCCCCGAGTCGACCTTCGACGCCCAGGACGCCACCCCCGGCGGCGGGATCACCGGTTCGGTGCTGATCTCTCCGCTGATCAAGCCGGGCACGGTGAGCACGGTGAGCTACAACCACTACTCGTGGCTGCGCACCATGGAGGACGTGTTCCAGGTGTCGAAGGGCGCCGACAAGGCCCCGCTGCCCGTCGGCACGGTCAGCGGCGGTATCGACGGCGACGGGCACCTGGGGTTCGCCGCTCAGGCGGGCCTCACGCCCTTCGGGTCGGACGTCTTCACCAACGCCCGCACCTGCGCCAAGCACCCGTCCCGGTGCTGACCCGCCGCCCGCGGGAGGGCGATCGGCTCGAGACGGGTCGGTCGCGCCCGCACGGGCCGTGGCCGCGGCCGGCGGCCTCGCGGTCTGCGCCGGTCTGCTGGCCGCCTGCTCGAGCCCGACGGCACCGGCCGGCGGGTCGACGGCCCCGGAGCCCGGCATCGGGTCCTGGCCGACCTTCCTGCCCTCCCCCACGCCGCCGAGCACGCCGGAGGGGAGCCTGGACTCGCCGGCGATGGCGTACCCCGGGAGCCCGGTCGTCCTGCACGTCGGCACGGCGCAGGCGCTCTGGGACGTCGAGGGGCCGAGCTATCCCGACGACACGAAGGTCGGGGCCGAGGAGGTGCGCTGCACGTTCACGGTCACCGTCAGCGCGGTGACCGCCCCGATCACCATGAAGACGGCCAGCTTCGACGTCCTCGACCAGCGGGGCGCCGTGCACGCGCTCAGGTCAGCCTCCGCCACGCCGTGCCCGACCGGCTCGAGCCCGGGCACGCCTACACCCTCGCCCTGGTCGGCACCCTGCCCGCCGGGGAGGGGCTGCTGCGCTACTACCCCAGCCGTGACGGAGCCGTCGCCGCCTGGGACTACGTCGCCGAGACCGACTGAGATTCGACCTCGCTGGCGGCGCCTGTTCCGTCCATGGCGGGCGCTCCATATGGAGACCAGCAGGAGCGCGCGTCCGTGCCGCAGCCGGCCGAGCGTCAGCTCCCGTCGGTCGCACGACTCAGGTCACGCGCTGGCTCGGCGTCAGGTCCCGTCCCGCCGACGATTCCCCACGACAACGCGTCCCACGCGTACGTTCGGCCGCGTACATCATCTGACCGGACGGGCGGGCCGGCCCTGGTGCGAGTCGGAGGAGAGACGATGGCAACGCTGGACGGCTTCATGGTCTGGGTGGAGGACGTCGCGGCCGGTGCCGACCCGGCCGTCGCGGTCGCGAAGAAGCCGTGGGGCCAGCGCGTCGGTGACGTCAGCGACCTGACCGGTCCCTGGTCGAGCCCGCCGGCCCGGCGTCCTGGTGACGCGCTCCCCCGTGCGATCCGGCTCGGCACGAGCTTCACGGGCTTCGGCGCCGACCTCGTCGCGTTCTACGAAGGCCTGGCCACGGACAACAACCGCGGGCGGTGGCAGGCCCACAAGCACGTCTACGACACCCAGGTCCGTGGCCCCCTGGAGGCGCTCGCCGACGACCTGGCCCCCGTGTTCGGCGAGGCGAAGATCTTCCGGCCGCACCGCGACGTGCGCTTCAGCAGCGACAAGCGGCCCTACAACGAGCACGCCTCCCTCGCCGTCGCGCCGGGCTCGGGCACCGCGCTCTACCTGCAGGTCAGCAGCGAGGAGCTCCTCGCCGCCGCCGGTCTCTACTCCCCCAGCCCAGGCCAGCTGGCCCGTTACCGTCGCGCCGTCGACGCCGAGATCCCGGCCGTCGAGCTCGACCGTCTCGTCGCCGTCGCCGAGCGGCACGGTGGCCACCACCTGGCGGACGGCTCGCCGCTGCAGACCGCGCCGCGCGGCTACCCGCGTGACCACCCCCGCATCGACCTGCTGCGCCGGCGCAGCCTGACGCTGGGTCGGACCTGGGAGCCCGCTGCCTGGTGGTCGACCGCGAAGCTGCGTCACACCGTCGCCGCCGCCTGGACCGCCATGGCACCGCTGAACGACTGGTGCGCCCGCCACGTCGGACCACCCGAGGAGGACGAGCGCGCGGCACCGGGAAGACGGTGACGCCGCCGCACGTCGCCGTACATGAAGGCCGGACAAGTTTCCAAGCATTAGCTTGACATGAACCTGACGCCAGGACCAGGATCCAAGCATGTCTTGGGGATCGACGGGTCGCGTCGGGTCGTTGGTGCGGAACCGCGACCTGCGGCTGCTGCTCGGCGCCGGTCTGGTCTCGCAGACCGGCGACTGGCTGCTCGCCACCGGCCTGGGGTTCCAGGTCTATGCGCTGACCGGCTCGACGCTGGCGTCGGCGGCGGCGCTGTTCGCGACCCAGCTGCCGCAGGTCGTGCTCGGGTCGGTGGCCGGTGTCCTCGTCGACCGGTGGGACGGCCGGCGGGTGGTCATCGGTGGTCAACCTGCTGCTCAGCGTGATCCTGGTCCCGCTGTTCCTGGTCAGCGACGCCTCGCAGATCTGGCTGGTCGTCGTCGTGGTGGCGGCCTCGAGCTGTCTGACCCCGTTCTCGACCGCCGCCGAGATGACGCTGCTGCCGTCCCTCGTCGAGCGCGACCAGCTGGTCACGGCCAACGCGGCGAACGCGCAGGTGCAGAACGTCGCGCGGTTGGTCGGCGCGGGCGTCGGCGGGGTCGTGATCGCCACCGGCGGGCTCGGCTGGCTCGCCGCCGCCGACATCACGACCTTCGTGCTGGCCGCGGTCCTGGTCGGGCTGGTCCGTCACCGGCGTGACCAGGCAGGCCCCAGGACCGGCTGCGCTTCGCCGTGACTGGCGGGAGGGCCTCGCCGTCATCCGCAGCAGCCGGGCCCTGATCGTGATCGTGGTGTTCTTCGCCGTCACGGGTCTCGGCGAGGCCACGATGGGCACGCTGTTCGCCCCGTTCGTCGCCGACGTCGTCGGCGGCACCGGGAGCGCGTTCGGCACGATCATGGCCGCGCAGGCGGTCGGCGGGATCGCCGGCGGCGCTGCTGGTCACCGCGGTCGGGCACCGATTCCGTCCCCAGGACCTGTTCGCGTGGGGATCGGTCGCTTTCGGGATCGGCGACCTGGCCCTGTTCCTCTACCCCCTCGCCAGCCGGCAGGTGTGGCCCGCGGTCGTCATCATCGCGGTGGTCGGCCTGCCGGGCGCCGCCCTGTTCGCCGGCATGCTGACCGTCTTCCAGACCGAGACCCCCGACGCCGCCCGCGGGCGCGTGTTCGGCGCGCTGACCACGGTGCAGAACCTCGTCATGCTCGTGACCACCTTCGTCGCCGGCGCGCGGCGCGACCGCTCGGCATCGTGCCCGTCATCAGCGTCCAGGGCGGCGTCTACCTCGTCGTCGGGTCGTCGCGCTGGTCGCGCTCCGCCGCCGTCCCGACGGCAACCGCGGCGGCCGCGACCGCTCCGGCCTCGACGACCACCACGACGACGACGACGATCGACGGACGCTGCTCATGCTTGACAACCCGGTCAAGCTCCACCATCCTTCCAAGCATGGCCTTGGCGTCGAACGTCCGTACCCGACACCGTCCAAGACCCCCTGGCGATGCGCGCCCTGGCGCACCCGCTGCGGCTGCAGCTGCAGGCCCTGGTCGCCCGCGAAGGTTCGCTGACCGCAGCCGACGCCGCCCGCCAGCTCGACATCAGCCACGCCCTGGCCAGCCACCACCTGCGCCAGCTCGCCAAGTACGGCTACATCGAGCCGGCCGAGGCCACCGACAAGAAGCAGCACCCCTGGCGGGTCACCGCCACCAACCTCAGCGTCCAGCCCCACGACCCCGAGGCCCGGGCCTCCTCCGACGCCCTCGACCGCTACGCCGCCGAGAAGGCCGTCCGGCAGCTGGCCGAGTGGCAGGACCGGCGCGACACCGAGGACGACGCCTGGGCCACCCTCGCCGGCGTCGACGACAGCATGCTCTACCTGACCCCGGACGAGCTCGCCCGCGTCCGGGCCGCCTGGAACGAGATCCTCGCGCCGCTGGCCGCCGAACGACCGGTCGGACACGCCGACCGCCGGCCCGCGGACGCCGTCCCCGTCAGCCTCACCCTGGTCGCCGTCCCCGTCCGACGCACCGAGCACGGCGGCTAGCCGCCGAGTCGCATCGGCACCAGAATGGCTGGTCCGACCACTGAGGGGAGCTCGCGATGACCGCAGAAGGGCTTGAGCCCGTCCGCCGTGCGCCGCCGGACGGTCATCGCCGCCGGCCTCGCTTCCGGCGCCACGGCCCTGCTACCGGTGCCCGCCGCCCGTGCGGACACCCGCGAGCACCGGAGCAGCCGGGCGATCCCCCGCCGGGTACGAGCACGTCGACCCCCGTACCGCCACCCGGGTGCCGTTGACCATGTCCCTGCGGGACGGCGTGCCGCTCTACCCCGGCGACCCGGCCGTTCACCTGGGACGTCGTCACGGACACCCGCACGCCGCCCACGACGACGGTGGGTACCTGCTCGAGCAGATCACGAGTCTCGGCACGCACACGGCCAGCCACATCTCCGCGCCGGTGCACTTCATTATCGGCGGCCGCCGGCTCAACCAGCTCGACGAGGACTTCACCCTCATGCCGCTCGCGGTGATCGACGTGCGTCATCGCATCCGCTGCCGACGGTCCGGACTTCCCGTCACCACCGCGGACCTGCGACCGTGGGAACGGCGGCACGGGCGCGATACCGGCAGCGGGTGCGTGCTGCTGTTGACCGGCTACGCGCACCTGTTCTTCGAGGGCCGCGGCGAGATTCGCCGTACGTCACGACCGCCGCACCGGGTTTCGCCGGGACACCGTCGACTGGCTGTTCGCCGCGCGCTCGATCATCGCGACCGGTTCGGACACGCTCGGACCGGACGCGACGTGGACAGCGCACTGCAGGCGACCACCCGCACCCTGCTGCATGGCGGCATCACCCTGGAGAACGTCGGGCCACAGCTTGCCCCGGATGCGCCCGCATGGCGACTGGATCGCCGTCAACGGCAACCGGCCCGCGTTCAGCGGGTTCCAGATGGGCTTCACCGGCTTCACCCTGCCGGACTAACGGCGGCCGCACGTGGGCGCGATACGTCGACGTCGCGTGCGTCGATGGTCGTGGACTCGTGCTTGGACGCCGGTGCAGCTCGCTCAACCCGAGCAGGTGCCCACGTCGGTCGGCAGGGCTCTGGACGCGTCCTGGCACCGTCCTACGACAGCGCGGACAATCCCGGGCCGGCGGCCCGAGCGGCCCTGAGCCAAGGGTCTTCCCGCGTGATCCCCTGGTCAGAGCCGCACAGCGCTCAGAGCCTCAGTCCAGGTAGTCGCGCAGGACCTGCGAGCGCGACGGGTGACGCAGCTTGCTCATCGTCTTGGACTCGATCTGCCGGATCCGCTCGCGGGTCACGCCGTAGACCTTGCCGATCTCGTCGAGCGTCTTCGGCTGGCCGTCGGTCAGGCCGAAGCGCATCGACACCACGCCCGGCCTCGCGCTCGCTGAGCGTGTCGAGGACGTCGTGCAGCTGCTCCTGCAGGAGCGTGAAGCTGACCGCGTCGGCGGGGACGACGGCCTCGGAGTCCTCGATCAGGTCACCGAACTCGGAGTCGCCGTCCTCGCCCAGGGGCGTGTGCAGCGAGATCGGCTCGCGGCCGTACTTCTGGACCTCGACGACCTTCTCCGGGGTCATGTCGAGCTCCTTGGCGAGCTCCTCCGGCGTGGGCTCGCGACCCAGGTCCTGCAGCATCTGGCGCTGGACGCGGGCGAGCTTGTTGATGACCTCGACCATGTGCACCGGGATGCGGATGGTGCGGGCCTGGTCGGCCATGGCGCGGGTGATGGCCTGGCGGATCCACCACGTCGCGTAGGTCGAGAACTTGTAGCCCTTGGTGTAGTCGAACTTCTCGACCGCACGGATCAGGCCGAGGTTGCCCTCCTGGATCAGGTCGAGGAAGAGCATCCCGCGACCCGTGTAGCGCTTGGCCAGGCTCACCACGAGGCGCAGGTTGGCCTCGAGCAGGTGGTTCTTGGCGCGGCGGCCGTCCTCGGCGATCCAGTCGTAGTCGTCGGCCTCCTTCGGCTTGATCTTGACCGAGGCGTCGGCGATCTTCTCGTCGGCGAAGAGGCCGGCCTCGATGCGCTTGGCGAGCTCGACCTCCTGCTCGGCGTTGAGCAGCGCGACCTTGCCGATCTGCTTGAGGTAGTCCTTGACTGGGTCGGCGGTCGCGCCGGCGACCATCACCTGCTGCTCGGGCTCGTCGGCGTCGTCGGCCGCGGAGAGGGTGAAGCCCTGGTCCTCGACGAGCTTGGTCTCGAGCTCGGCCTCCTTGGCCGGCTCGAACTTGGCCTCGTCGACGTCGTCGAGCGTGCGCTTCTTGCCGACCGTGACGACGACCTCGTCACCCTCCAGGTCCACCTGGACGTCGGTCGGCAGGTCGCCGGTCACGACGTCGGCCACGGCGATCTCGTCGACGCCCGCGACGTCCTCGGTGTCGTCCGGCTCGCCGGACAGGTCGGGCTCGGCGTCGGCGTCAGCGTCAACGTCAACGTCAGCGTCGACGGCGTCGTCGTCCTTGGCGGCGCCCGCCTTGGCCTTCGCCCCGGCGCCCGTGCCGACCACGGCCTTGAGCGCGGTCTTCTTGGCCGCCGGTCGTCGAGCCGGGGCCTTCTTGGCTGTGGCCGGACGGCTGCCGCCGACGCCCGTGGCGTCGGGAACCACGGCTCCGTCGTCGGTCAGGTCCGGCACGGCGGCCGGTGCGTTGGCTTTGGAAGGCGGCGTCACGAAGAAGAACCTCTCGGATGTCCAGGTCGTTCGAGGGCGTGCAGCGGCAGGGAGGATGTCAACAGCCGCTCCGGAAAGCATTCTGTCACGGGCATCCAAAGAACCAAGTACGACAGAAGGAGGACCCGGCCGGGTCGTGCCGAGCAGGCTCGGACCTCGGTGGGGCCGGTCGGGTCGCCCTCGTGGGACGTGGTCTGCGGAAACCGTACGCGCCGACCGGGCACGGCCCCCGGTGCCGCGTGGCGCGGCGTCCCGCGCGCCGCCCCGGGAGGGCCGTCAGTGCTGCTCGGCCTTGACGGCCAGGACCGGGCACGCGGCGTCGAGGAGCACGCGCTGGGCGTTGCTGCCCAGCAGCAGCTTGCCGACCGGGGAGCGCCGGCGCAGACCGATCACGATGAAGGCCGCCCCGACCCCCTCGGCCAGCTCCAGCAGGTCCTCGGCGAGGTCGACGCCGTCTGCGGAGCTCTCGAGCCGGTGCGCGACCCCCGCGCCGCGCAGCTCGGTCTCGAGCTCGTCCAGGTCGTCGTCAGGTCCGTGCAGCACGACCAGGCTCGCGCCCCGCAGCGTGGCCTCGGCGAGCGCCCGTCGTAGCGCCGCGCGCCCCTCGGGCCGGTCGCTGTAGCCCACGACGATCCGCGGGCCGTCCTGGGCCTCCCCGGGCGCCGGGCCTCCCGTGCCCGCCGCCGTGCCCGCCGTCGTGCCGTCCACGTCGCTCACACGACCTCCCAGGTGTGCGCCGGCTCGTTGCTGTGCATGAGCACGACGTAGCGGGCGAGCATGGCGTGCAGCGCCTCGTCGCGCGTGGCCCCGCCCCGTTCGGCCTCCGTGACCTGGGCGACCTGCCAGGTCGCCCCGTTGCGGCCGGTCAGGCAGCGCTGCTCGATGATGCCGAGCAGCCGGGTGATCTCGGACTCCTCGACCTCCCACTGGCGCAGGCCGGCCGCGGCCAGCGGCAGCAGCCGACGCACCACCAGCTCGGCCACCGGGCACTGCCCCACGCCGGGCCAGTACACCTCGGCCTCGAGCCCGTTGCGCACGCCGGCGGCGAAGTTGTCGGCCGCCGCGGCGAAGCTCATCTGCGACCAGACCGGGCGGTCCTGGCCGGCGAGCGCGCGCACCAGCCCGGCGAAGAAGGCTGCGTTGGCCATGGTGTCGACGACGGTCGGGCCGGCGGGCAGCACCCGGTTCTCGACGCGCAGGTGCGGGGCCCCGTCGTGGGTGTCGTAGACGGGGCGGTTCCACCGGTAGACCGTGCCGTTGTGCAGCTTCAGCTCGGCCAGCTCGGGCACCCCGCCCGACTCCAGCACCGCGACCGCGTCCTCGTCGGAGCTGACGGGCAGCAGCACGCCGAAGTAGCGGGCGTTCTCCTCGAAGAGGTCGAAGATCGAGGTGATCCAGCGCTCCCCGAACCACACCCGGGGACGTACGCCCTGGTTCTTGAGCTCCTCGGCGCGGGTGTCGGTGGCCTGCTCGAACAGCGGGATCCGCGACTCGGCCACGAGGTGCTTGCCGAACAGGAAGGGCGAGTTCGCCCCGACGGCGACCTGCACGCCGGCGATCACCTGCGCGGCGTTCCAGTAGCCGGCGAAGTCGTCCGGGCTGACCTGCAGGTGCACCTGGGTCGACGTGCACGCCGCCTCGGGCATGATCGTGTCGGTCACCACGTGCAGCCGCTCGACGCCGTCGATGACGATCTCGATGTCCTCGCCGCGGGTGTCGAGGATCTGGCGGTCGAGCAGCGAGTAGCGGGGGTTCTCGCTGGTGGCCTCCGCAGTCACGTGCTCGGGCCGCAGGGTGGGCAGGATGCCGATCATCACCGTGCTCGCCCCGACCTGCTCGGCCTTCGGGTCGGCGGCGTTCAGCGACGCGCGCACCGACTGCTCGAAGGAGGAGAAGCCGAAGTCGGCCAGGCGCCGGGGGGCGACGTTGATCTCGATGTTGAACCGGCCCAGCTCGGTCTGGAACTCGGGGTCCGCGATCGCCTCGAGCACCTCCGCGTTGCGCAGCGCCGGCTCGAAGGCGGGGTCGACGAGGTTCAGCTCGATCTCCAGGCCCGCCATGGGTCGCTCGAAGTCGAAGCGGGACTCGGTCAGCATCCGGGCCAGGACGTCGAGACCCTTGCGGACCTTCTGGCGGTGATGCTTGCGGTCCTCGCGCGTGAAGTGCGCGGCCTCGACCTCGGCTCCCATGGCGACATCCTGGCCCATCGCGCCACCCGGCTGCACCCCCGTGCCCAGGATGGGCGCGCGTGGCGTCGCCACCGCGCCGTACGGGTCCCACACGCGTCCCGCACGCGCCCCGGGAGCCCGCGGAATGCTCGGGGATCCGCCCCGTCCCTGCCGGCACAAGGGGTCTCCGACTAGGGTGGTCGGTTGTGACTGCGCACTCCCGAGACGACCTGGAGGGGGCCCGGCGCCCGCCGGTGGCCGATCAGCGCCCCTTCCTCCGCGAGCACCACGGCGACGTGGTCGAGGACCCGTACGAGTGGTTGCGGGACAAGGACGACCCCGAGGTCATCGCCCACCTGGAGGCCGAGAACGCCTGGACCGGGACCCTCACCGAGCACCTCGAGCCGCTCGTCGAGACGCTGTTCGGCGAACTGAAGGACCGCACGCAGGAGACGGACCTGTCGGTGCCCGTCTACGCGCGCCACCACGGTCCTGACGGCGAGTCGGCCTGGTGGTACTACACCCGCACCGAGGAGGGCGCCGAGTACGCCCGCTACTGCCGCGCACCGGCGGCGGACCGCTCGGCACCACCCTCGCTGGAGGGCACGATCGAGGGCGAGACGGTCTACCTCGACGCCAACGTGGAGGCCGCGGGCCACGAGTTCTTCGACCTCGGAGCGCTGTCGGTCTCCCCCGGCGGGCACCTGCTCGCCTACTCCACCGACGTGACGGGCGCGGAGCGCTACACGCTGCGGTTCCGCGACCTGCGCACCGACGAGGACCTCCCCGACACGATCACCGACGTCGCCCACGGCGCGGCCTGGGCCGGGGACACCCACGTCTTCTACAGCCGCTGCGACGAGGCCTGGCGCCCCTACGTGGTGCTGCGCCACCGCCTCGACACCCCCGCCGACGACGACCCGGTCGTGCTCACCGAGCCCGACGAGCGCTTCTGGCTGGGCGTCGACACCAGCCGCGACGAGCAGTGGCTGGTCTTCGGCTCGGGCAGCAAGCTCACCTCGGAGTACCGGCTGCTGCGCACCGACGACCCCGAGGGCACCCCGCGCGTGGTCGCGCCCCGGCGCCAGGGCGTGGAGTACACCGTCGAGCCCGCCGGCGACCGGCTGCTCGTGGTCCACAACGACGGCGCCGAGGACTTCGCGCTCGCGCAGGCACCGCTCGACGCCAGCAGCCACACCCAGTGGGAGACGGTCCTGCCGGGCCAGCCCGGCGTCCGGCTGCTCGAGGTCGACGCGTACGCCACGCACGTCGTGGTCGGCCTGCGACGCAACGGCCTGAGCGGGCTGCACGTGCTCCCCCGCGACGAGTCCGGCGACCTGCTGCCCGGCGCCGACGTCGGCTTCGAGGAGCCGCTGTTCACCGTCGGCTCGCCCGGCTCCCCGGAGTACGACACGCCGAGCATCCGCATCGACTACACCTCGATGCTGACGCCGCCCTCGGTCTACGACTACGACCTGCGCTCGGGCCGGCTGACGCTGCTCAAGCAGACCGCCGTGCTGGCCTCGGCGACCCAGGGCCCCTACGACCCGGCCGCGTACGTGCAGGAACGCACCTGGGCGAGTGCGCCCGACGGGGCCCGCGTACCGATCTCGGTCGTCCGTCGGGCCGACGTGCCGCTCGACGGGTCGGCGCCGGCGCTGCTCTACGGCTACGGCTCGTACGAGATCCCGATGGACCCCGCCTTCTCGGTCTCGAGGCTCTCGCTGCTCGACCGCGGCGTCGTCTACGCCATCGCGCACGTGCGCGGGGGCGGCGAGCTCGGGCGCCACTGGTACGACCAGGGCAAGGTGCTCGAGAAGTGGAACACCTTCACCGACTTCGCCGCGTGCGCCGAGCACCTGGTCGAGGCCGGCTACACCGCCCCCGACCGCCTGGCCGCGCGTGGCGGGAGCGCCGGTGGCCTGCTGATGGGGGTCGTGGCCAACCGCTGGCCGGACCACTTCGCGGCGATCCACGCCCAGGTGCCCTTCGTCGACGCCCTGACCACGATCCTCGACCCCGACCTGCCGCTGACCGTGACGGAGTGGGAGGAGTGGGGCGACCCGCTGCACGACGCGGAGGTCTACCGCTACATGAAGTCGTACACGCCGTACGAGAACGTCACCGCCCAGGACTACCCGGCGATCCTGGCCACCACGAGCCTGAACGACACCCGCGTCTACTACGTGGAGCCCGCCAAGTGGGTCGCCGCGCTGCGGTCCACGGCGGGTCCGTCGTCGACGCGCCCGGTCCTGCTGAAGACGGAGATGGTCGCCGGCCACGGCGGCGTCAGCGGGCGGTACGCAGGCTGGCGAGAGATCGCGTTCGCCAACGCCTGGGTGCTCGACCAGATCGTCGGCCGGTCGCGCTGAGGACGTCGCAGCCCGCCACTTCGGACGTTCCTGCATCCACCGGCGTCGTGCAGGAGAATTTGTTTACCTAGGCACCTTGACAGCAGCCCACTTCAGGGTTTCTTCAGGGCCCGCCAGGAATCCTTCGCCCCCTCTCACACGTTGTGTGGAGCGAAGGCAACGAAAAAGGAGGCCCACGTGGCCATTTCTGCTCGAAGCAGAGTGTCGGACGGCATCGATGGCAAGGATGCGGTCGGGCTATATCTCGAAGGCATTGCCAAGACCCCGCTCCTCACGGCCGAGGAGGAGGTCATGCTCGCCCGCCAGATCGAGCTCGGCCTCTACGCCGAGCACATCATGTCGGGTGACGTCACCTCCGCCGAGCGCGGCAAGCACGCCAAGCGCCCCACGAAGGCCGAGCTCGAGTTCATCATCGCCGAGGGCCAGGCGGCGATGCAGCGCTTCGTCACCGCCAACCTCCGCCTCGTCGTCTCGGTCGCCCGCAAGTACGGGCGCTCGCAGATGCCGCTGCTGGACCTCGTCCAGGAGGGCAACACCGGCCTGATCCGTGCGGTCGAGAAGTTCGACTACACCAAGGGCTTCAAGTTCTCGACCTACGGCACCTGGTGGGTCCGGCAGTCGATCAGCCGCGGGATCGCCCAGCAGGGGCGCATCGTCCGGCTCCCGGTGCACGTCGCCGAGCAGGTCAACCAGGTCGGTGCGGTGCGCCGCACCCTGGAGCGCCGCCTCGGACGCGACCCGGAGATCGAGGAGATCGCCGCGGAGATGGACCTGGAGCCCGAGCGCGTCCTCGACCTGATCCGCTACGGCCGCGACCACGTCAGCCTCGACGCCCCCGTCGAGGAGGGTGGGGACACCGCGCTCGGCGACCTCATCGCCCGCGAGCCGATGCCCGGCCCGGACGAGGTCTTCCTGGACGCCGAGGAGCACGCCCGGCTCGAGGAGATGCTCTCCACCCTCGACGAGCGTTCCGCCGACGTGGTGCGTCGTCGCTATGGCCTCGTCGACGGCCGCCAGGCTAAACTCGCCGACATCGGCGCCCTCTGGGGCATCACGGCCGAGCGCGTCCGCCAGATCGAGCGGCACGCCATTACCAAGCTGCGCGGAAAGTCGGTGCTCGCGGCGTAGCCCCAACGCCCGGCACGTTCACGACCATCCCGTAGCTCTCCTCGAGGCGGCCCGGACCCCCCTCCGGGTCGCCTCGCTCATGTCACCGCCCGGCACGCTGCTCGTTCTCACGAGGCGTACCTTCCGCCGTCGTGCGCACCTCGCAAGGTGCGCGCGGCGGGAGAAGGTACGCCTCGTGGCGTCTCCGGACACGGGTGACCGGGTAGCCGCCGCTGGCCGTCGAGGACGCGGCGCCGCCGCGACCCAGCCGGGGCTACGGCGTCCGGGGCGTGCGCGGTCGCGCGGGGCGGATGAGGCCCTCCTGGGCCACCGTGGCCACGAGCCGCCCGTCCTGGAACAGCCGGCCCGTCGCCAGCCCCAGCGCGCCCGACGCGGAGGGCGAGACCTGGTCGTAGAGCAGCCAGCGGTCGGCGCGGAACGGCCGGTGGAACCACATCGCGTGGTCCAGGGACGCGGCCTGCACGGTGAGGCCGACGACGACGCCGTGCGGCACGGTGCTGACGCCGAGCAGGGTCAGGTCGCTGGTGTAGGCCAGGGCCGCTCGGTGAAGCAGCGGGTCGTCGGGCAGCTCGCCGGCCACGCGCACCCAGGCCCGCGCGCGGGCGGGGTGCGCGGGGTCGTGGATGGTCCCGCCGTCGCGGGAGTCGCCGACGTAGCGGACGTCGATCGCGCCCCACTCGCGCTGCCACCCCGACGCCGGCCGGCCGGTGAGGTCGGCGAGCACCGTGGTCAGCGGCGGGCAGTCCTCCGGGGCGGGCGCGTCGGGCATCGTGTCGGCGTGCTCGAACCCGTCCTCCTGGGTGTGGAACGACGCCGACAGGTAGAACATCACCTGCCCGCCCTGGCGGGCCACCACACGCCGCGACGAGAACGAGCCGCCGTCGCGCACCAGCTCGACGTCGTAGACGATCGGCAGGTCCGTGCGTCCCGCGACGAGGAAGTAGCCGTGCAGCGAGTGGACGCGGCGCTCGGCCGGCACGGTCCGCGAGGCCGCCGTGAGCGCCTGGGCGAGCACCTGCCCGCCGAAGACGCGCTGCAGCGACGTACGGGGCTGCGTGGCCCGGAACAGCCCGACCTCGATCTCCTCGAGGTCGAGCAGCGAGGTCAGCTCGTCGACGGACTCAGGCACGCGCCGACCCTACGCACCCGCCGTCCGGCCGGCGACGCGACCACTCCGGCGTCCGCGCGAGGAGGCGGCCGGCGCTAGTCCTCGTCCTTGGTCTCGCGCTCGGCGAGGAAGCGCTCGAACTCGGCGGCGATGTCGTCGGCGCTGGGCACGCCCTGGTGCTCGGCCTGGAGCGCGTCGTACTGCTGCTCGAGGCTGGCGACGAGCTCCTGGACCTCCGCCGAGCCCTGCATCTCCCCCGCGATGTCCTCGAGGTTGCTCGCCGACGCCTTCTCCAGCGGCTCCAGCGGCACGGCGAGCCCGGTGGCGGCGTTGATCGAGCGGGTCAGCGAGAGCGCCGCCTCGGGGAAGGTCGCCTGGGCCAGGTAGTGCGGCACGTGGGCGGCGAAGCCCATCGCGCGCCGGTCGGCCTGGCCGAGCCGCAGCTCCAGCAGCCCGGTGAAGCTGGCCGGCACCTCGACCCGGTCGATCCAGCTGCGGTAGCCGGTGACCAGCGACGGGTCGGTGGCGTGCGCCGTCATGGTGATCGGTCGGGTGTGCGGCACGGCCATCGGGATGCCGTGCGCGGTGACGGTGAGCCGGACGCCGAGTCGCTCGATCAGCCCCATCACGGCCGCGGCGAAGCGCTCCCACTGCACGTCGGGCTCGGGGCCGCTGAGGAGCAGGAAGACCTCGCCCTGCTCGTCGACGACGCGGTAGAGGCGCAGGTGGAGGTCGGCGTAGGACTTCCACTGGTTGGTGTCGAAGACCATGATCGGCCGACGGCTGCGGTAGTCGTGCAGCTGGTCGTGGTCGAAGGTCGCGACGACCTGGTGGTCGAGGTGCTCGAGCACGTGGCTGGTCAGCAGCCGTCCGGCGCCGCCGGCGTCGACGAACCCGTCCAGCTGGTGGATCAGCACCGGGTGAGCCTCGGCCAGCGTGGCCACGACCTCCTCGTCCAGCGAGTAGAGCAGTCGTGGATCGAGCATGGATGTCAATCTACCCGGGCCCGCCGACGGTCGGCCCGGTCGCGGACGGCCGTCGGGGCACGCTCACAGCGAACGGCTCACAGTGCACGGCGGGCGGCGTCGACCGCGGAGCGGACCCGCTTCTCCGACACGGGGACCTTCGTGCGCAGCCCCTGCGCGAACAGGCTCACCCGCAGCTCCTCGATCAGCCAGCCGACCTCGGCGACCGGGCCCGGCAACGGTCCGGGCGGCACCTCGGCCACGAGCGCGGCGTACGCGTCCTCGCAGCGCAGCACGGTCTCGCGCCCGGCCTGGTCCCGGGCGGGCTGCGCCGTCAGGGTCGTGACGCGCTGCTGGGCGGCCTGGAGGTAGCGGGGGAGGTCGACGAGGTGCTCGTACGGCGTCGCGGACAGGAAGCCGGCGAAGACGAGGTTCGCCAGCTGCTCGCGCAGGTCGTCGGCCGCCTCGGTGCTGCGCGCGGCGACCTGCGGCAGCGCGCCCTGCACCGGGCCCCAGGCGCGCAGCACCTCGGCGGCCAGGGCGACCACGCTGCGCATCAGGTCCGGGTTGTCCTGCCGCACGGCGTCGCAGAGGCGGGTGAAGGCGGCCGCGTCGCGGACCGGTCCGGCGTGCTCCGGGGAGTGGCGGGGGTCGTCCCCCCTCGAGGCCGCCGCCCCGCCGTGGCGCCGGACCAGCTCGCCCACCGAGGCCAGCCGGGCGTCGGCGAGCAGGGCCGGGACGCCGGCGTACGGGCTGGAGCCGAGGGCGAGCTTGTCCTGGTTCGGCAGGTGGCCGACCACCCAGCGGGTGGGGTCGGGCGTGCCGAGCAGGACCAGGCGCCGGAGCCCGGCGGCGGTCGCGGCGCCCTGGCGGGCGGGGGTGTCCAGCAGGCGCAGGGTGACGCTGGTCTGCTCGTCGACCAGCGAGGGGTAGCCGACGACGCTGCGCCCGTCCCGGGTCACGGTGAGCTCGGGCTCGAGGCGACCGAAGTCCCAGCCGGTGAGCCCGGTGCGGGTGAAGGTGTCCGCGGTCGCGGCCAGCGCGGCGTTGACCTCAGCGCTCAGGCGCGTCTTGAGCTCGGTGAGGTCCTTGCCCTCGGCGACCTCGGCTCCCGCGGCGTCGGTGACGACGAAGCCCACCCGCAGGTGCGGCGGCACCGCGTCGAGGTCCCAGGCGTCCGGGGCCACCGTCTCGCCGGTGAGCACGCGGACGGCCCGGCCCAGCGCCGCGGGGAAGCTCTCCGTCGCCGGTCCGGGGTGCTCGCGCACCCAGGCGAGCGCCCGCTCGGCGTGCTCGGGCGCGGGGACCAGCAGCCGCCGCAGGGCACGGGGCAGCGAGCGGACGAGCTCGGTGGCGAGCTCGCCGCGCAGACCCGGCACCTGCCAGCCGAAGGGCACGGGGCCGATCTGGTTGAGCACGTCGAGGGGGACGGTGACGGTGACGCCGTCGCGCGGGTCGCCGGGCGAGAAGCGGTAGGAGACGGCGAGCGCGTGTCCTGCGACGTCCCAGTGGTCGGGGTAGGCGTCCCCCACGGCCAGCCCGGTGGGCCCGGTCGTCAGGTCGGCGAGCCCGAGGTCCAGCAGCTCCGGCGTCTCGTGCCGGGCCGTCTTCCACCAGGCGTCGAAGGCGGCGCCGGAGGTGACCTCGGCCGGCACCCGGGCGTCGTAGAAGGCGAAGACGGTGTCGTCGTCCACGGCCAGGTCGCGGCGCCGGGTGCGCTCCTCCAGCTCCTCGACCTCGGCGCGGACCGTGGCGTTGCGCCGGACGAAGTGGTGGCGGGTGTGCCAGCGGCCCTCGACGAGCGCCGCGCGCAGGAAGATCTCGCGGGCCTCGGCCGGGTTGACCTGCGCGTAGCCGACACGGCGGTGCGACACGATCGGGACGCCGTAGAGCGTCACCTGCTCGTAGGCCATCACCGAGCCCGAGCGCGAGGACCAGTGCGGCTCGGAGTACGAGCGGTTCAGCAGGTGCTGCGCGACCTCCTCGACCTGGGCGGCGGTGACGCCGGCGACGGTGCGCGCGTACAGACGGCTGGTCTCGACGATCTCGGCGGCGACCACCAGCGACGGCGGGCGGGCCCCGGCGGCCGAGCCCGGGCTGATGACGAAGCGCGTGCCGCGGGCCCCGAGGTACTCGCGGGCGGGCCGGCGGCGCTTGGGGGCGGGGCGGCCGCCCTTGGGCGCCGGCTCCTCGCGCTCGTCGAGCAGGCCGACGTGCGAGAGCAGACCGGTCAGGGCGGCGGTGTGGAGGCGGTCGGGACCGGCGGGCGTCTCGTTGGTGCTCATGCCCAGGTCGCGGCAGACCTGCTTGAGCTGGGTGTGCAGGTCCTGCCACTCGCGGATCCGCAGGTAGTGCAGGAACTCCTCGCGCACCCGCCGGCGGAACGCGTTGCCCGACAGCTCCTTGCGCGAGGCCTTGAGATAGTCCCAGAGCCGCAGCAGCGCGAGGAAGTCGCTGCCCTCGTTCGGGGCCGGGCCCTGTGGGCCGGCGGCCTTCGGCTCGGCCGTCCCCCGCGTCGCGGCGCCTCCCTCCGGCGCGTCCTCGGCGGTACCGGCGACGGCGAGCGGGGCCCAGAAGCGGCGGTGCAGCGCGTCGGCGCGCTCGCGCTGCTCGGCCGGGCGCTCGCGCGGGTCGGGGATCGAGAGCCCGGCGACGACCACGAGCATCTCCTTGAGGCAGCCCTGCCGCTCGGCCGCGAGCAGCATCCGGCCCATCCGCGGGTCGACGGGGATCGCGGCGAGCCGCTGCCCGACCTTGGTCAGACGCACCTCGCCCTCGACCCGGTTGCGGCGCGCGCCCTCGCGCTCGCTGCCGTGCAGGGCGCCGAGCTCGGTCAGCAGCCGCAGGCCGTCGCTGACCTGCGTACGGTCCGGGGCCTCGACGAAGGGGAACGAGGCGATGTCGCCGAGCTCGGCGGCGGCCATCTGCAGGATGACCGAGGCGAGGTTGGTGCGCAGGATCTCGGGCTCGGTGAAGAGCGGGCGGGAGGCGAAGTCCTCCTCGCTGTAGAGGCGGATGCAGACGCCCGGGGCCACGCGCCCGCACCGGCCCGCCCGCTGGTTGGCCGACGCCTGCGAGACGGGCTCGATCGGCAGCCGCTGCACCTTGGTGCGGGCCGAGTAGCGCGAGATCCGGGCGGTGCCGACGTCGACGACGTAGCGGATGCCCGGGACGGTGAGCGAGGTCTCGGCGACGTTCGTGGCGAGCACGACGCGACGTCCCGGGTGGTCGGCGAAGACGCGGTGCTGCTCGGCGCTCGAGAGCCGGGCGTAGAGCGGCAGCACCTCGGTGGAGCGCAGGCCCGCGCCGTTCAGCGCGTCGGCCGCGTCGCGGATCTCGCGCTCCCCGGAGAGGAAGACGAGCACGTCGCCGCCGCCCAGCGCGCTGAGCTCGCGCACCGCGTCGACGATCGCCGCGTTCTGGTCGGCCGTGCCCGAGCCCTCGTCGAGCATCGGCCGGTAGCGCATCTCGACCGGGTAGGTGCGCCCCGACACCTCGACCACCGGCGCCGGTGTGCCGTCCGGGCCCGCGAAGTGCTCGGCGAAGCGCGCGGTGTCGATCGTGGCCGAGGTGATGACCACCCGCAGGTCGGGGCGACGGGCCAGCAGCTGCTTGAGGTAGCCGAGCAGGAAGTCGATGTTCAGGGAGCGCTCGTGCGCCTCGTCGACGATGATCGTGTCGTAGCGCCGCAGGTCGCGGTCCCGGCCGATCTCGGCGAGCAGCACGCCGTCGGTCATGATCTTGAGCCGCGTCTGGCGCGACGTCTGCCGGGTGAAGCGGACCTGGTAGCCGACGACGTCGCCGAGGCTCACCTGCATCTCGTCGGCGACCCGTTGCGCCACCGTCCGTGCGGCCAGCCGGCGCGGCTGCGTGTGGGCGATCGAGCGCCGCCCGAGCTCCAGGCAGATCTTCGGCAGCTGGGTCGTCTTGCCCGACCCGGTCTCCCCCGCCACCACGACGACCGGGTGGTCGCGCACGAGCCCGGCGATCTCGTCGTGCCACGCCGTGATCGGCAGCGCCTCGTCGTACGTGAGGTGCAGGGCAGGGCTCTCCTGCACCGCCACGTCACTCACTGGGCCGAGCCTAGCCGGGCCTGCGCCGCATCCCTGCCGCGCTCCGGGGGGCCGTCGGTTTACCACGTTAACGTGGTAGACCGACCGTGACCGTAGCAAATTTGCCTGGCTGACGGTCGGTTTACCACGTCAACGTGGTAAACCGACCGTTCCGCGCGGGACCCCGGGCGGTGAGGGCGGGGCTCCGGGCGGTGAGGGCGGACGACCGGGACGACCTCGACTTCCGCGACGAGCGGGACGACCGGGACGACTAGAAGGTCGTACGGCCGTCGAGCTTGACCGCCAGGTCCTCGTCGATCCCGTCGGCGACGTCGGACAGGACGCGGACGGCCTGGTGCAGGTGGGCCGGCACGAAGGGCTGCGCGAGGACGGAGATGCTGGCGAAGACGCGGTCGCGGACGAGCTGGAACTTCACCCAGCGCGACTCGACGTTCAGGTCGTTGACGACCTCGGCGGCGCGCGAGCGGCCGGAGACGTCGTGCACGACGGCCGCGAAGACGGTGACCTCCTTGCCGTCGCCGCTGGTACGCAGGAAGAGCATCGTGGAGCCGACGCGGATCGCGACGTCGCCCTCGTTGTCGCGGTAGGGCGGGTGGCCGTACATGCTGGTCAGCTCGTCGTCGACGAGCCGGCTCAGGTGCCCCGGGCCGTCGGGCAGCGTCGCGTTCAGGTCGTCGGGGTCGACCTCCACCGGCGTGCCGCGGCGCGGCAGCCGGGCGGGCTCCAGGACGGCGCCGGTCGAGCCGTCGGGCTGGTCGCGCGGCGCCTCGCGCTCGCCGCCGGCCTCGGGCTGCAGCACCTCGGCCAGCTGGTCGGGGGCCAGGAACACGGGGTGCTGGACCCCGAAGATGTCGCGCAGCGCACGGACGGCCTGCTCGGCCAGCGTCTCGGACTCCTCCTGGAGGCACTCGGCACCGACGAGCTCGAGGCCCGGGACCGGCTCGCCGGGCGGCGTGCAGCGATCCCACCCGTCGGCCACGAGGGCCTCGACCTGCTCGGTCTGCGTACGGCTGGCGGCGACACCGGCGACGGCGCGGACCCGGTCGCGGCCCGGGCTGGAGAAGCGCACCCAGCTGTCCGGGGCGCCGTCGCCCTGGGGCGTGCCGATCGTGAGGTCGCCGGACTCGTCGACCATCGAGAGCACCTCGGCGAGCCGGGTGCCGAACTCGCCCCAGGCCTGCTCGATGGCGCGGTCGATGTCGAAGTCGTCGATCCCGTCGACCCCGCTCACACGGCCCACCTCCTCACGAGCCCGAACCTAGCGCACACCCAGCCCGCCCGGACCGACCCGCACCCGCGCTTGCGCGTCGCCCGGCGGCCCCTGGTGGGCGGGCGTCTGCCCGCGCGCCACGGTTTCCTAGGGTGGTCCCCGGCGCACCCCGGTACCCGGGGCGTCGAGGAGGAGTCGAAGCATGAGTGGTCGGTCACCGGTGCCCGCGCCGGTCGGCGGCGCCGTCGTCCCGCCCGCCCTGCTGCGCCACCCGCGCTCGGCCCTGACCTGGGTGACCACGGCGGTGCTCGGAGTCGGTGCCCTGGTGATCGCGGGACTGTTCGTCGCCTTCGGCGGGCTCGGCCCGGTCGCGCTGGTGACCTTCCTCGCGGCGCTCGCCTTCCCCGTCATCCTGCTGGTGATCTTCTGGCTCGACCGCTACGAGCCGGAGCCGGGGCGCTACCGGCTCGCCGCGATCGGGTGGGGCGGCGTGGTCGCGGTCATCCTCAGCTTCGTGCTGGAGTCCGCAGTGGCGCTGGCGGCGGGCAGCGAGTCGTTCGCCTCGTACGCGGTCGTGGCGCCGGTCGTGGAGGAGACGGGCAAGGGGCTGTTCCTGGTCGCCGTCGTCGTGCTGCGCCGCTCCCAGATCCACGGGCTGCTCGACGGCGTCGTCTACGGCGCGCTGGTCGGCGTCGGCTTCGCCTTCGTCGAGGACATCCTCTACTACCTCTCCGCGCTCAACGAGGGCGGCGCCCAGGCCCTCACGGCCACCGTCGTCCTGCGCGGGGTCATGTCCCCCTTCGCCCACCCGCTCTTCACCGCGGCGACCGGGCTGGGGTTCGGGATCGGGCTGACGTCGCGCTCGCGGGCCAAGCAGGTCGTGGCGCCGGTGCTCGGCTTCCTCACCGCCGTCGCGCTGCACGGCATCTGGAACGGCAGCGCCGTCTACGGGACCCGCAACTTCCTCACCGCGTACGGCGTCGTGATGCTCCCGCTGCTCATCGTGATCATCGCCATCGCGATCTGGGCGCGGTCGCGCGAGGGCCGGATGCTCGTCGCGGCGCTGCAGCAGACCGTGCAGATGGGCTGGACCCGCCACCAGGAGGTCCGCTGGGTCGCCCGGCTCTCCGACCGGGTCGCGGCGCGCCACTACGCCCGCAACCAGGGCGGCAAGCCGGCGGCGCAGGCCGTACGGGCCTTCCAGCAGACCATGATCGAGATCGCGTTCCTGCACAACCGCTTCGTCAACGGGACGGCGCCACGCGACGTGAACCTGCGGATGCTCGGCCTCCTCGACCGCGCGGCCGCGCTGCGCCCGTTCGTGGTCCTGCCGCCCGAGCTGCCGCAGCAGCGGCCGCCCGGCGGCCCACCCGGCCGCCCTCTCGGCACGGCGACGGCGCCCGGCTGGATCCCGCCCGGGCTGCCCGAGTGGTACGGACCGGGCGCCGGGACGCGTCCGAACGGTGCCGGCTGGTCCTGAGCCGGGACCGGCGCCGCCCACGCCGGCCCGGCTGCACCGCCTCGCCCCTGCGCGGGTGCTGCGACGCGCCGGCCGCCGGACCAACCTCGGGCTGCTCGTCCTCCTGGCCGGCAGCCTCGCGACGGGCGGACTCGCCTTCGCCGCGGCCGGACCGGTCACCGCCCGTGCCGCCGCCGTCGCCCACGGCGTCCTCGGGCTCGCGCTCGTCGCCCTGGTGCCCTGGAAGGCGGTCGTGGTCCGCCGGGCACCGCGCCTCACCGTCCTGAGCCTGACGCTCGCCCTGCTGGTCGCCGTCTGCGTCGTCGCGGGCGTGGTCGAGGTCCTCGTGGGTCCCGACGTGCTCCGCGGCGGGCTGACGCCGATCCAGGTGCACGTCGGGTCGGCCGTCGGGATCGTCGTGCTGCTGGCGGTCCACGTGGTCCGTCACTGGCGCCCGCGCCTCGTCCGGCGTACGGACGCCGGGCGCCGCCAGCTGCTGCGGACCGCCGCGTTCGGCGCCGCGGCCGCCGGGACGTTCCTCGCGCTCGAGGGCGTGACCGTGGCGAGCGGGGCCGCCGTCCGGCGGAGGGCGACCGGGTCGCACCGCATCCCGGCGGCGGACGTCCCGGCCACCATCTGGCTGCTCGACCGGGTTCCCCGGCCGGCCGACCGGGCGACCGAGGTCCGGGTGGGCGGCGTCGCCGTCACGGCAGCAGAGCTCGACGCCCGGGGCGGACCGGTCCGGGCGACCCTCGACTGCACGTCGGGCTGGTACGCCGAGGCCATCTGGACCGGCGTGCCCCTCGCCGAGCTGCTGCCGGAGGAAGCGCTCGCTGAGGCGCGCAGCGTCGTCGTCACCAGCGTCACGGGCTACCGTCGCCGCTTTCCCGTCGGCGTGGTCGGCGCGCTGTTCCTGTGCACCCGTGTCGAGGGCGTACGCCTCTCCCCCGGCACCGGCGCCCCCGTCCGCCTCGTCGCACCCGGGCACCGCGGCTTCTGGTGGGTCAAGTGGGTCGCCTCGGTCGACCTCAGCCCGCTCCCCGCCGCCGCGCAGCCGCCGTTCCCGCTCCAGTAGTCGGCCCGGAGCGCTCCCGGCACCCGCCGTCCGTCCGCTCCTCGTCGGTCCGCGCCGGGCGGTGCTGCACCGCTGCCGCCGCCCCCCGGGGGCCGCTCCGCCGTTGGTTTCCCATGCCTTCTTGGTATCCCGGCACTCAGCACGGTGAATTTGCTGTGCTGGGTGCGGGGATCCCAAGAAAGCATGGGAAACCGCCGAACCGTCGCGCGCGGACGGGCAGGGGCGTACGGGGCAGGGGCAGGGCCTAGGAGTGAGGGGCGTACGGGGCAGGGACGTCCGGGGCAGGGACGTACGAGGCGGTGGCGTACGGCGTGCAGGCGCTCGGCGCAGCCGCCCGCGTCGCCCTGCTGGCCGAGCTCGGCGCCGACGCACCCGCGGTGGTGTCTCGAGAGGGCCGCGGCGGTCGGCCTCGATCGGCCGCAGCGCGGGGACGGCCGCCGCCGCGCTGGTCATGGTCCGGTCACGGACGATCGCGTCCTCGCGCGTTGACGAACCGTCGCGCGACGCCAGGCCGACGGCGACGACCTGGGGCGTCACGACCGATCAGGCCGACCGCGCCGGGCACGGGTCCCGCCTCGACGTGACGGGTCAGTGGCCCCCCGCGGCCCGAGCGTCGCTGGTCCCAGCCCGGAGGACCAGTCCGGCCCGGCCCCCTCGCGGGGACCGGGCCGGACCGGGTTCAGCGTCTGATGATCAGCCGGGTGATCAGCTGCAGCCGCTGGTGGAGCCGCAGCCCTCGCAGACGTAGCAGCTGCCGCTCGGGCGCATCTTGGTCCCGCAGGTGAGGCAGAGCGGGGCGTCGACGCTGGTGCCGGTGAGGCGCTCGAAGAGCTCCGACGTCGTGTGCGCCGTGGCCGGTGCCGGCTTGGCCGAGGCGACCGGCTCGTCGACCTCGAGGGCGTCGGTGTCGACCGTGTCGCCCGCGTCGCTCTTGAGCGACTCGGACTCGATCTCCACCTCGGGCTCGGGCAGGTAGGAGCCCGTCTCGACCTGGCGGGCCCGCTCCGTCGCCGTGTAGATGCCGAGCTCGGCCCGGTCGTCGAAGGTCAGGTACTCCAGGGCGAGGCGCCGGAAGATGTAGTCCATGATCGACTGCGCCATCCGGATGTCGGAGTCGTCGGTCAGGCCCGCCGGCTCGAACTTGAGGTTCGTGAACTTCTGCACGAAGGTCTCGAGCGGCACCCCGTACTGCAGGCCGATCGACACCGCGATGGAGAAGGCGTCCATCACCCCGGCCAGGGTCGAGCCCTGCTTGCCGAGCTTGAGGAAGACCTCGCCCAGGCCACCGTCGTCGTAGGCGCCCGAGGTCATGTAGCCCTCGGCCCCGCCGACGGAGAACGACCGGGTCAGGCTCGAACGCGACTTGGGCATCCGCTTGCGCTGCGGCTTGTAGACGACCTTCTCGATCACGGTCGGCTCGGCCGCCGCGACCGGGGTGTCCTCGACCTTCTTCTCCGCCTTGCCGTCGCTGAGCGGCTGGCCGACCTTGCAGTTGTCGCGGTACACCGCGAGCGCCTTGAGGCCGTAGCGCCAGCCCTGCAGGTAGACCTCGGCGATCTCCTCGACCGTCGCGGTCTCGGGCAGGTTGACCGTCTTGGAGATCGCGCCGGACAGGAACGGCTGCGCGGCCGCCATCATCCGCACGTGGCCCATGGGCCTGATCGCCCGGCGGCCCATCGCGGTGTCGAAGACCTCGTAGTGCTCCGGCTTGAGCCCGGGCGCGTCGACGACGTGGCCGTTCTCGGCGATGTACTCGACGATCGCCTCCGACGTCTCGTCGGTGTAGCCCAGCTTGGCCAGCGCACGCGGGATCGTCTGGTTGACGATCTGCATCGAGCCGCCACCGACGAGCTTCTTGAACTTGACCAGCGAGAAGTCCGGCTCGATGCCGGTCGTGTCGCAGTCCATCATGAAGCCGATGGTGCCGGTGGGCGCGAGGACCGAGGCCTGCGCGTTGCGGAACCCGTTGACCTCGCCGGTCTTGAGGACACCGTCCCACGCCTTCGTCGCCCGGGCGTGGATCGAGGAGCCCATCGCGTCGACGTCACGCAGCGCGTCGTTGGCCGCCTGGTGCTTGCGCATGACGCGGCGGTGCGCGTCGGCGTTGCGGGCGAAGCCGGCGTACGGGCCGACGATCCCGGCCAGCTCGGCGGAGCGGCGGTAGGAGACGCCGGTCATCAGCGACGTGATCGCGCCGGCGAGCGCGCGGCCGCCGTCGGAGTCGTAGCCGTGGCCGGTGGCCATGAGCAGCGCGCCCAGGTTGGCGTAGCCGATGCCCAGCTGGCGGTAGTCGCGCGTCGTACGGCCGATGGACTCGGTCGGGAAGTCGGCGAAGCAGATGGAGATGTCCATCGCCGTGATGATCAGCTCGACGGCCTTCTCGAAGCGCTCGGCGTCGAAGGTGTCGTCCTCGCGGAGGAACTTGAGCAGGTTGAGGCTGGCGAGGTTGCAGGAGCTGTTGTCCAGGCTCATGTACTCCGAGCACGGGTTGGACGCGTTGATGCGGCCCGACTCCGGCGTGGTGTGCCAGTCGTTGATCGTGTCGTCGTACTGGATGCCCGGGTCGGCGCACTGCCACGCGGCCAGGGCGATCTTGCCCCACAGCTCGCGGGCGTCGACGGTCTCGATGACCTCGCCGCTCGTGCGCGAGCGCAGCCCGAAGTCGGTGCCCTGCTCGACCGAGCGCATGAACTCGTCGTTGACGCGGACCGAGTTGTTGGCGTTCTGGTACTGCACGGAGGTGATGTCACGACCGCCCAGGTCCATGTCGAAGCCGGCGTCGCGCAGCGCGCGGATCTTGTCCTCCTCGCGCGCCTTGGTCTCGACGAACTCCTCGATGTCGGGGTGGTCGACGTCGAGCACGACCATCTTGGCCGCACGACGCGTGGCGCCGCCCGACTTGATGGTGCCGGCGCTGGCGTCGGCCCCGCGCATGAAGGAGACCGGGCCCGAGGCGGTGCCGCCGGAGGTCAGCAGCTCCTTGCTGGAGCGGATGCGCGAGAGGTTGAGGCCGGCGCCGGAGCCGCCCTTGAAGATGAAGCCCTCCTCGCGGTACCAGTTCAGGATCGAGTCCATCGAGTCGTCGACCGAGAGGATGAAGCACGCGCTGACCTGCTGCGGCGACTGCGTCCCGACGTTGAACCACACCGGCGAGTTGAAGGAGAAGTGCTGGTGCAGCAGGAGCCAGGTGAGCTCGTGCTCGAAGACCTCCGCGGAGGCGGCGTCGGCGAAGTAGCCGTAGTCCTCGCCCGCCTTGCGGTAGGTGTGCACGACGCGGTCGATGAGCTGCTTGAGGCCCTGCTCGCGGACCGGGGAGCCCAGCGCGCCGCGGAAGTACTTGGTGGTGACGATCGTGGAGGCGTTCACGCTCCAGAAGTCGGGGAACTCGACGTTCTTCTGCTCGAAGACCGTCTCACCGGTCTTCCAGTTCGTCTGGACGACGTCGCGACGCTCCCAGGTGACCTCGTCGTACGGGTGCACGCCGCTGCTGAACACGCGCTCGAGCACGAGCCCCGCGCCCTTGCGGCCCTTGGCCATGCTCTTCGCGGTGTCGCCGCGGCCGTTGGCCGCACGGGTGGTCTCGGTCATCTGTCCCTCTTCCTGACGTGCGTCCCGTCCCCTTCAAGAACGGTCTGCGCTGGGCTGGTAGTCCCCGGTCGTGCTCTCTCCTGCGACCCGGGCGTCGACCTGCCCGGGGTGGTGCTCCGACCCGTGGGGACCGGTCGTGCTGCGAGACGCCGCTCCTGCCGCCCGGGGGTGGCGACGGGTGGGGCGTCGGGCTGGGACCGGGGCCGAGAGCGCGCTGCCTTCCCCAGCGACGCGCTCCCGGCCCCGGAGTCGGGGTGCCCCTCAGGGCGGGGGCTGGCCTCCGCCGCCCGCCGGGCGGCGTCGCGGGGTCAGCCGGTGCGGGGTGAAGCTGGCGACCTTGGCGTCGAGCACCGGGTCGGGGATCAGCGGCTCGATCCCCGCGGGCTCGCCCTCGGCGCGCAGCAGCGCGATCTCGGACTCGAAGTCGTCGACCGAGCGGAACTGGCGGTAGACGCTGGCGAAGCGCAGGTAGGCCACCTGGTCGAGCTCGCGCAGCGGGCCGAGGATCGCGACCCCGACCTCGTCGGCCGGCACCTCGGGCTGCCCGGACGCCCGCAGGGAGTCCTCGACGAGCTGCCCCAGCCGCGCGAGCTGGGTCTCGGTGACCGGGCGGCCCTTGCAGGCCTTGCGGACGCCGGAGACGGCCTTGTCGCGACTGAACGGCTCGACCACCCCACTGCGCTTCACCACCACGAGCTGCATCTGCTCCACGGTGGTGAAGCGGCGCTCGCAGACCGGGCACTGCCGGCGGCGGCGGATGCTGCCGCCGTCCTCGGCGGTGCGCGAGTCGAGCACCTTGGAGTCTCCGTGACGGCAGTACGGGCAGTGCACCGGGAACTCCTCTCGACTCGCTCCGCACGGTCCGGCGACCGCCCCTGGGGACAACCCTGGGGAGGACGTGTGGACCGTGCTGTGGACTGCTGTGGGTAACCGACCACTAGTTGTGGATGAACTACAGCCGTGTAACCACTAGATGTAGTGACCCTACGACCGGGACCCACTATGCGCAAGAGGACTGACACTTTCGTGCGGCGCGTCGCACGACACGCCGCGAGCAGTGCGCGCGAGGCTCGGCGGGCCGTCCGCAGGAGACCCGCGCGCGGCGCCGGGCGGGCGCGTGCGGGTGGTCGGGTGCGGGTGGTCGGGTGCGGGGCGGAAGGCAGAGCGGAGCTCAGGACAACCTCGGTCCGGGAGCTCGAGCAGGCCGGCGCCCGGACGGTCCTCCGGCCGGGGACCGTCAGGCGAGGTTGCGCAGGACCGTGTAGACGACCGCGACGGAGAAGAAGGCCACCAGGCGCTGGGTCGGGGTCGAGCGGCGCCAGCGCTGCCGCACCGCAGCCGGGAGCCGGACGGCGGGACCACCCACGGCCTCCACGGCCCAGAGGGCACCGACGACGCCCAGCACGGCGATCAGGACGAGGGCGAGCGGGTTGAACGCGAAGGCGGTCGCCACGTCGCCGTGCAGCAGGGCGCTGCCCATGCGGGTGCCCCCGCACAGCGGGCAGTCCCACCCGGTGACGACCCGGAAGGGGCAGTCGACGCCGATGCCGGTGGTGGCGTACAGGGCGCTCAGCCCGAGGCCGGTCGCGAAGAAGCCGACCAGCGGACGCAGCGCCGCCCGCGGCGAGAACTCGCGGGGCCCGTCGACGACCGGTCCGGTCCGCGTCCCTGCCACGCCACTCGCCATGGCCGACATTCTGCCTCGCGCTGGGGCCGTCGGGGCCGGGCGCGCCTTAACCTGGGTCGCGCCCATCCCGGAGCGCCCCGAGGAGGCCTCGTGAGCGAGCAGGACGGCCGTCCGCCCGAGGGTCCGGACCGAGGGGGTCGGCCTCCAGCCCCCGCGGGGTACGGACGGCCCCCCGGTGGTGCCGCACCGGCGACCGGCGCCGACGTGGCCACGCCGGCCGCACCCGCGCGCACGCCGACCGGGGCCACCGCCCCTGCGCCCGTCTACGGCCGGGTGACGCGGTTCGGTCCCCCGGGTGCACCCGCTGCCCCGACGACCGGCAACGGCGGACGGGCGGGACCTCGCACGGTCGGTCCGGCGCCGTGGCCGCCGCCGACCGAGCCCCTGGCGCCCCCACGCTGGGCAGACCCACCACCGCCGGGGTGGTCGGGCGCAGGACAGAGCCGCCCGCCCTGGCCGGCGCCGGCCGCTCCTCGTCCGCGGTGGCGGCGCGACCAGTACGCGGGCTGGGGCAGCCGGGTCGTCGGGGACCTGGTCGACCACGGGCCGGCCTACGTCGCGCTCGTGCTCCAGCAGCTCGCCTACCTCCCGCTCTACGCGGGCCTGCTGCGCGGCGACCTGGACGCCGAGCCCCGGTGGGGCCTCCTGGTCGCCGGGGTGGTGCTGAGCCTCGCCTCGCTGGGCTGGACGGCGCTCAACCGCTGGGTGCGCGCGGGGCGGACGGGGCAGTCACTCGGCAAGCGGGTCACCGGGTCACGACTGCTGAGCGCGGTCGACGGGCGACCCGTCGGCACGCTGAACGCCTTCCTGCGCGACCTGCTGCACGTGCTCGACGGGTGCGCCTGGATCGGCTACCTGTGGCCGCTGTGGGACGAGCAGCGGCAGACCTTCGCCGACAAGATCGCCGACACGGTCGTCGTCCGTGCTGCGCGACGAGCGGCCCGACGGCTGGCGCTGAGCGTCGGCCCGGGTCGCCACCAGGTCCGTGCGCCGCCCAGCCCTCGTGGGCGGACGCCCCCGTCTGCACACTTGACGCGCAGTGGGCACTCAGCCCTGGGCGACCACGACGGCGTCGGAGGCGTGCGAGGCGCGGTAGCCCTCGCCGGTGACGCGGAGCGCGGTCAGCCCGACGACGACGACGCTCGCGACGACGAGCGCGGCGGCGAGCGCCAGCACGACGGCGAGCCCGCGGTCGGTGAGGCGCCACGTCTGCGGCTGCGGCGGGACCGCAGCCACCGCCGGAGCCTGGACCCGGCAGGTCTGGGCCGGCGCGGGCGGTGCCGTGAACCGGAGCCGGCGGGGCCGGGCGGCGGGCCCGACACCCGGGCCCGAACGACGAGGGCGGGTGCGGGCGGGCGGTCCCGCCGGCTCGACGGACGGCTCCGGGGGAACCAGCCGGAGGGCCCGGGGCCGCTCGACGACGACGGGGGCGGCGGTCTCAGCGAGTGCCACACTCATGACGGTGCTCCTCAACGGGTAGGGCGTGCGGTCGAACGTCCGTTCGATCGAACGCGTGTTCGATGTGTATCGCACCGCGGGCCGCAGCGCAAGCACATTCGAATCGGTGTTCGACAAGTTCATGTCCTGGAGTCCACCAGAGGGGTCTGACAGAAACCGCACGCACGGCGGCCCGGACCCCCGTGACGGACGACCCCGGTCGGCTCCTGCTCGTCTCGTGCGAGCCGTCCGGGCGACGCGCGACGGATCGCGGACGCGGTCGGTCGGTTCTCCGACCGACACGCCTGCGACACGCTCGAACAGGTGTTTGAATGTGCTCGGCGTCTTTCCTACAGTGCCGTTCATGGCACACGACGACACGCCGGACAGCCCGACCAGCGACACCGGCCGCCCCGCCCGTCGGCGCGGCCGTCCCACCAAGGCCGAGGTCGCCGCACAGCTCGGCGGGTCGGCGTCGGTGAGCTCGCTGCCCGACGGCCCTGCGGACAGCTCCGGCCTGACGCCACGTCAGCGCCGCATCCTCGAGGTCATCCGCGACACCGTCGAGTCGCGCGGCTACCCGCCGAGCATCCGGGAGATGGGCGAGGCCGTCGGGCTGGCCAGCTCCTCGAGCGTGTCGCACCAGCTGAAGGCTCTCGAGCAGAAGGGCTTCCTGCGCCGCGACCCCAACCGGCCGCGCGCGCTCGAGGTGCTGCTGCCCGGTGAGGAGCGTCGTACCCCCGAGCCGGTCAGTGCTCCGGTCGCGGTGCCCGTCCGGCCCCGCCTGGTGGAGGTCGACGACTCCGGGGTGAACCCGTTCCCCGAGCCCGTGCACGTGCCCGTGCTCGGCCGCATCGCGGCCGGTGGGCCGATCCTGGCCGAGGAGCGCGTCGAGGACGTCTTCGCCCTCCCCCGCCAGCTCGTGGGCGAGGGGACGATGTTCACCCTCGAGGTCCGCGGCGACTCGATGATCGACGCGGCCATCTGCGACGGCGACTGGGTCGTCGTCCGCCAGCAGCCGAACGCCGACAACGGCGACATCGTGGCGGCCCTGCTCGACAACGAGGCCACGGTCAAGACCTTCAAGCGCCAGCCGGGCCAGGTGTGGCTGATGCCGCACAACCCGGCGTACGACCCGATCGACGGCAACCACGCCACGATCCTGGGCAAGGTCGTCGCGGTCCTGCGTCGTCTCTGAGCCGACCGCCCCGGTCGGCGCCGGCGTGGACGGCGCCCTCGTCGGTGGCCGCGCAGGGCGGCAGGCCCTGCTGGAGGGCGCTCACTGTGCGGCTTCGGCCTCCCAGTCCGGCCACGGACCGGCTCGCGGTGGCGCGAGATGCCGACCCCGACGGCGCAGTGTCCGCCGGGGGGCTCGGCCGCCACGACCGCAGCCTCCCGATCGGCCTGGTGCCCGCCGAGTGCTGACCCGGTGACGGCGAGGTCGACGTCACCGAGCGACCCACCGGCCGCCCTGGCACCCGGGCGGGGCGCCGGGGTCGGAGGCCTACGCCTCCTCGGCGAGACGGCGTAGCGCGCCGATGACCGTCTCCCGGTCCGAGGTCTCCCACATGTCCGGCATGGAGGCGCGCAGGAACGAGCCGTAGCGCGCCGTCACCAGCCGCGGGTCGAGCACGGCGACCACGCCGCGGTCGCTGCTGCGGCGCACGAGCCGGCCCGAGCCCTGCGCGAGGAGCAGCGCGGCGTGGGTCGCGGCGACGCTCATGAACCCGTTGCCGCCGGCGTCGGCCACCGCCTTCTGCCGGGCGAGGACCAGGGGTTCGTCGGGCCGCGGGAAGGGGATGCGGTCGATGATCACCAGCTGGCACGTCGCCCCCGGCACGTCCACGCCCTGCCAGAGCGACAGCGTGCCGAAGAGGCTGGTCGTCTCCTCGCTGGTGAAGCGCCGGGTCAGCTCGGAGAGCTGGGCGTCGCCCTGGCAGAGGATCGTCATCTTCGGCAGCTGCTTGCGCACGTGCACCGCGGCTGCCTCGGCTGCCCGGCGGCTGGAGAAGAGCCCGAGCGTGCGACCGCCGGCCGCCCAGACCAGCTCGGCGATCTCGTCGAGGACCTCCTTGGACATCCCGTCGCGACCGGGCGTCGGCAGCGTCCGGGCGACGTAGCGGATGCCCTGGCGGCGGTAGTCGAACGGCGACCCGACGTCGAGCGCCCGCCAGGGGACGGGCGGGTCGTCGGCGGACGCGTCCTCGACCCCGGTGGGCACGTACGGCTCGCCGGAGTCGTCGCGGTCGCGGGCGCGCAGCCCGAGCGCACCGGCCGAGGGGCCGAAGTCGTCGCCGAGCTTGAGGGTCGCCGACGTCAGGACGATCGTGCGCTCGGCGAACACGGCGGAACGCATCAGCCCGGCCACGGAGAGCGGGGCGACGCGCGCCTCGCGGCCCGACCGCTCCCGCTCGGTCACCCACACGACGTCGTACGGCGACAGCCCTGCCATCCGCTCGGCGACGTCGAGGACCTCTCCCACCGCGGCCGCCGCCTGGCGCTGCTCGGGGCTCGGCTTCTCGCCCCCGCTGCCGCTGCCGCTCAACGCGGACACCGCGGCACGCGCGGCCGAGCGGACGCGCTGAGCCGCCGTCACGAACGCGGACCCGGGGTCCTCGACGCGCTCCAGCGGCATGTCGTCCAGCGCGGTGCGCAGCTCGTCGGCCGACTCGAGCAGGTCCAGCGCGACCTCGTCGGACAGGAAGGTCACCGCGCGCTTGCCCACGCGCTCGACCTGCTGCGGGCTCAGCTCGGCCGACGCCGCCCCGGTGACCCGGGCGACGAGCTCGTGGGCCTCGTCCACGACGACGGCCCGGTGCTCGGGCAGCGACGTCCCGCCGTGCATCGCGTCGATGGCCAGGAGCGCGTGGTTGGTCACGACCAGCCCGGCGGCGCGGGCGCGGTCCCGGGACTTCTCCACCAGGCAGGGGTCGCCGTACGGGCAGCGCTGCACGCCGAGGCACTCGCGCACGGGCACCGACACCTGGTGCCAGGCGCGGTCGCTGTGCGGCGGCGCGTCGTCGCGGTCGGCGACGCCGCCGCTGGAGGCCTGGTCCTCGGCCCACTCGCGCAGGGCGAGCACCTCGGTGCCGAGGGCGGACTCGGGGGTCGCGCTCGCCCGAGCCGTGGCGGCCAGGTCGTCGGCGGAGATGAGCGTGCCCTGCTCGGTCACGCCGCCGTCGCGCACGCGCAGCAGGCAGGCGTAGTTGCTGCGCCCCTTCAGCACGGAGAACTCGGGTCGCCGCCCGGTCACGCGCTCGACCGCGTCCAGCGCGGCGGGAATGTCGGAGTGGGCGAGCTGGGCCTGCAGCGCGAGCGTCGCGGTGGCGACGACGACGCGCTCCCCGGGATGCTCGGTCAGCCACACCAGGGCCGGGGCGAGGTAGCCGAGCGACTTGCCGGTGCCCGTGCCGGCCTGCACGAGCAGGTGGCGCCGGTCGTCGAGGGCCAGTGCGACCGCGTCGGCCATCGCGTGCTGGCCGGGCCGGTCGGCCCCGCCGATCCCGGCGACCGCGTCGTCGAGCACGCGGCGGTGCCCGGCCGCCGCACCGTCCTGCCGCGCCGCCGGCGGCGCTGCGAGGGTCTGCTCAGCCACCGCGGACGGTGGCGTCGAGCGTCGGACGTCCCCGCTCGTACGCCGCGAGCTCGCCCGCCAGGTCGCCGTGCACCCGCGCCACCACGAGGGTGCCGTCGCCGGTGTGCTCGGTGGTGAGCAGCTCGCCCTCGAGGTGGATGCGGTTCAGCAGGTCGCCGCGCTCGTACGGCACGAGTGCGTGGACCTCGACCTCGGGGCGCGGCAGCCGCGCCTCGACCGTGCGCTGGAGCTCGTCGACGCCGGCGCCGGTGCGTGCGGAGACGACGACGGCGTCGCGGTGGCGCACGCGCAGGGCGGCGATCGTCTCGGGCGCGGCCGCGTCCGCCTTGTTGATCACGACCAGCTCGGGGACCTTGCCGGCCCCGATCTCGGCGAGCACGTCGTGCACCGCCCGGATCTGGCCCTCGGGGTCGGGATCGGAGCCGTCGACGACGTGCAGCAGCAGGTCGGCCTGCGCCGACTCCTCCAGCGTGGACGCGAAGGCCTCGACCAGGTCGTGCGGCAGGTGCCGGACGAACCCGACGGTGTCGGTCAGCGTGAAGACGCGTCCGTCGGCGGTCGCCGAGCGGCGCACCGTCGGGTCGAGGGTGGCGAACAGCGCGTCCTCGACGAGGACGCCGGCGCCGGTGAGCCGGTTGAGCAGGCTGGACTTGCCGGCGTTGGTGTAGCCGACGATCGCCACCGAGGGGATCTGGTTGCGCTTGCGCTCGGCGCGCTTGGTCTCGCGGGTGCCGTCCATCTCGCGCAGCGCGCTGCGCAGCCGGGCGATCCGGCTGTTGATGCGGCGCCGGTCGGTCTCGAGCTTGGTCTCGCCGGGCCCACGACCACCGATGCCGGCACCGCCGGCGGCACGCCCACCGGCCTGGCGCGAGAGGTTGCCACCCCAGCCGCGCAGACGCTGCTTGAGGTAGTTCAGCTGGGCCAGCTCGACCTGCGCCTTGCCCTCCGCGCTCTTGGCGTGCTGGGCGAAGATGTCGAGGATCAGGGCCGTCCGGTCGATGACCTTGACCTTGACCTTGTCCTCGAGGTTGCGCAGCTGGGCGGGACTGAGCTCACCGTCGCAGATGACCGTGTCGGCGCCACTGGAGACGACCACGTCACGCAGCTCGGCCACCTTGCCCGAGCCGATGTACGTCGCGGGGTCGGGCACGGGCCGGCGCTGCACCAGCCCGTCGAGCACCTGCGAACCCGCGGTCTCGGCCAGCAGCTTGAGCTCGGCGAGGGAGTTGTCGGCGTCCACCTGACTGCCGGTCGTCCAGACGCTCACGAGGACCACGCGCTCCAGCAGCAGCTGGCGGTACTCGACCTCGCTGATGTCGGCGAGCTCGGTCGACATGCTGCCGACCCGGCGCAACGACTGCCGGTCGGCACGGTCGAGCTGGTCGCCGTCGACGTCGTCAGGCGATGAAGCGGTGGGCGCCGGCGTCCGTGGCCGCCGCAGGGTCTCGACGACCAGCTCGTCGTCCTGGGGGTCCTGCGTCTCGTGGAGCGCACCGGCGTCGGGTCGAGGAAGACTCATCGTGCTGCCCAGACTCTCACGGTGCTCAAGCGCGAGCACCTCGTTTGGCGGGTTGTCCACAGGCCTGTCGGGCCACGTTCGCCGGGCGATGGCGACCGGCGGTCGTCCTCACCGTGCCACGCGCTCCGCCGGCACTCCACCGGGAGCGGCGATGGGTCTGCAGCTGTGCACTGCTAGGCTCGTCGCTGACATCGTTGTCAGACCCCGACCTCCACCGGAAGAGACAACCATGACCACCCTTGTCACCGTGCTGCTGGCCGTCCTCGGCGTCGTCTGCCTGGCCATCCCGCTGACGGCCGTCGCCGTCGTCCACCGCGACGAGCTCGCTCACCTCGCCCACCTCGCGGGCCGCGCCCGCCGGGCGCTCGCCTTCGACCCGCGCCACCCGGCGCTGGACCCCCACCCGGGCCGCTGACGCCGGTCCCGCCGCCGCGGGTCCGTCGAGCCGGCCCGGTTCGCTGAACCTGGTCGGCCGGGCCTGTCGGGCACGCCGGTGCCTGGCCTCAGCGACCCGGCAGGGTGACCTCGCCGTGCGCGACGAGCACGGCCGGGCCGGTGAGGTGGGCCTGGTCCCCGGTGAGCTCGACCTCGACGCGGCCGCCGGGGACGTCGACGGTCCACACCCCGTCGCCCTCGTGGTGGCGGGCGCGCGCGGCGGCCGCCACGGCGACCGTCCCCGTCCCGCAGGAACGGGTCTCGCCCACCCCGCGCTCGTGGACGCGCATCGCGACGTGCCGCTCCCCCACGGTCTCGACGAACTCGAGGTTGACGCCCTCGGGGAAGGCGTCGGCCGGCTCCCAGCGCGGAGGTCGTGACAGGTCCAGCGAACCCACGTCGGTGACGACGCTGACCGCGTGCGGGTTGCCGACGTCCACGGGCGTGGCGTCGAACGTCGAGCCGTCCGCGGTGGTCACCCGGACGCTGCCCTCGCCCACGGCGACGCGGCCCATGCCCACGCGGACGCGTCCGTCGGGCAGGACGGTCGCGGGCTTGAGACCGGCCCGCGTCGCGACGTCGACCGCGGGACCGCTGGCCAGGCCCTCGTCGAGCAGGAAGCGGACGAAGACGCGGACACCGTTGCCGCACATCTGCGCCACCGAGGCGTCGGCGTTGCGGTAGTCCATGAACCACAGGTCCGGGTCACCGTCCCACTCCGGCACGTGCCGGGCGAGCACCGCGCGCAGCAGCCCGTCGCCGCCGATCCCGGACCGCCGGTCGCACAGCCAGCGGACGTCGTCGTCGGAGGGGTCGAGGACGTTCTCCCGGTCGAGCAGGACGACGAAGTCGTTCTGCGTCCCGTGCCCCTTGCTGAACCGCCACCGCCGCACGCACCCATGATCCCACCCCGGACGGAGGCCGCCGCCCGACCGCGTCGACGACGATCTCGACCAGGCCGGGTCAGGCCGGGCCCGGTCCGGTCCGGTCAGGCCGGAGGTCGGCCCCGGCCCTCGGGACCGGCCAGCACCAGCGCCGCGTCGACCAGGTCGGGACGGTCGTACGCCAGCCAGGCGATGCGCTCGTCCTTGCGGAACCACGAGTCCTGCCGCCGGGCGAACTTGCGCGTGCCCAGCACCGTCGCCTCGCGGGCCGCCGCCTCGTCGGTCTCGCCGTCGAGGAAGGCCAGCACCTGCCGGTAGCCGAGGGCCCGCGAGGCGGTCAGCCCGTCGCGCAGCCCCGCGTCGGTGAGCCTGCGGACCTCGTCGACGAGCCCGGCGGCCCACATCGCGTCGACGCGCGCGCGGATCCGCTCGTCCAGCACCGGGCGCGGGACGTCCAGCCCGAGCTGGACGACGTCGGGCAGCGCGTAGCGCCGTTCGGGGAGCTCCGCCGCGTACGGGGCACCCGTCAGCTCGCCGACCTCCAGCGCACGGACGACGCGCCGCCCGTTGGCCGGCTGGATCCGCGCGGCCGCCTCCGGGTCCCGGGCCGCGAGCCGCGCGTGCAGCGCCTCCGGCCCGTGCTCCGCCAGCTCGGCCTCGAGCCGGCCGCGCAGCTCCGGGTCGGTCCCCGGGAACTCGAAGGCGTCGACGACGGCCCGGACGTAGAGCGCGGAGCCGCCGACGAGGATCGGCACCACCCCGCGGGCCAGGCAGTCGGCGACCGCCGCGCGGGCCAGGGCCTGGAACTGCGCCACCGTCGCGGTCTCGGTCACGTCGAGCACGTCGACCAGGTGGTGGACGACGCCCGCGCGCTCCTGCGCGCCCGGCTTGGCCGTGCCCACGTCCATGCCACGGTAGACGAGCATCGAGTCGGCGTTCACGACCTCGGCCCGGCGCCCGGCCGCGGCGTACGCCCGGGCCAGCGCGATCGCCAGGCCGGACTTGCCCGAGGCGGTGGGACCCACGAGCACGACCGTCACGCGCACAGTCTGCCGGGCGGCTCCCGGCCGGGGGCACCGCGGCTCCCGTGACCAGAATGGGCATCGTCGACAGGGCGCGCGAGGCGCTGCACCAGCACTCCGGCACGATCGACACCGTCGCGGACACGGCCGCCGGCGGGCCCGACCGTCGGGCGGGCGCCCAGCACGGCGAGCAGGCCGTCAGGGGCGCCGACGTCGCGAAGGACGAGCTGGGCGACCACGCGCGGCGCGACCGCGGCCCGACTGCCCCGCGATCAGCAGGGCGCGCCCTGCGACCACGGCCACCGCCGCGCCGACGGCTCGACACGGCTCGTCACGGTCCCGAGCGTCCGCGGGTGCCGACCCGACGGTTCAGCCGCAGGCGGGAGCGGCGGCCAGCGGCGCCGGCACACCGACCCCCGGCAGCCCGAGACCGACGACGGGACGCGGGGGCGCCGCGCCCGCCTGGCGGGCCGCCCAGGCGTCGCCGCCCCGGGTGCGGCGCAGCTCGAGCAGTCCGTCGTCGGCGGTGAGGTGGTGCGGCGCGGCGTAGGTCACGACGACCTCGCCGAGGTCGCCGGGCCGCGGGCGCAGCGCCGGGTCCTCGGGGACGCGGACGTGCACCAGCCGGTTGTCCCGCGCGCGCCCGGACATCCGCGAGGTCGCGGCGTCCTTGCGGCCCTCGCCGTCGGCGAACATGACCTCGACCCGGCGCCCGACCTGCGCGCGGTTCTCCGTCCAGGCGACGTCCTCGACGAGGGCCACCAGGCGCTCGTAGCGCTCCTGGACCACCGCGCGCGGCACCTGGTCGGGCATCGTCGCGGCCGGCGTGCCGGGGCGGACCGAGTACTGGAACGTGAACGCGGCGGCGAAGCGGGAAGCCGCGGCGACGTCGAGCGTGGCCTGGAAGTCCTCCTCGGTCTCGCCGGGGAAGCCCACGATGATGTCGGTCGTGATCGCCGCGCGCGGCAGCGCGGCCCGGACGTCGTCGATGATCCGCAGGTACTTGTCGGAGCGGTAGGAGCGCCGCATCGCGCGCAGCACGCGGTCCGAGCCCGACTGCAGCGGCATGTGCAGCTGCGGCATGACGTTGGGGGTCTCGGCCATGGCCGCGATGACGTCGGGGGTGAAGTCGCGCGGGTGCGGCGAGGTGAACCGGACGCGCTCCAGGCCGTCGATCCCGCCGCACGCCCGCAGCAGCTTGGCGAAGGCGCCGCGGTCACCGAACTCGACGCCGTAGGCGTTCACGTTCTGCCCGAGGAGGGTGACCTCCTGCACGCCCTCGGCGACCAGCATCTCGATCTCGGCCAGGATGTCGCCGGGGCGGCGGTCCTCCTCGCGGCCGCGCAGGGCGGGCACGATGCAGAACGTGCAGGTGTTGTTGCAGCCGACGCTCACCGACACCCACGCCGCGTAGGCGGAGTCGCGCCGCGTCGGCAGCGTCGAGGGGAAGCGCTCCAGCGACTCGGCGATCTCGACCTGGGCGGCCTGCTCCACGCGGGCGCGCTCGAGCAGCGTGGGCAGCGCGCCGATGTTGTGGGTGCCGAAGACGACGTCGACCCACGGCGCCCGCCGGGTGATCTCGCCGCGGTCCTTCTGCGCGAGGCAGCCGCCGACGGCGATCTGCATGCCCGGCCGGGCGGCCTTGACGCTCGCCGCGTGGCCCAGGTTGCCGTAGAGCTTGTTGTCCGCGTTCTCACGGACCGCGCAGGTGTTGAAGACCACGACGTCGGCACCGTCGCTCCCGTCGCCCGCGGCCGGGGCGTAGCCGGCCTCCTCCAGCAGGCCGGCGAGCCGCTCGGAGTCGTGCACGTTCATCTGGCAGCCGTGGGTGCGGATGGCGTACGTCCTGGGCGCCGTCGTCGGGGCGGCGGGCCCGGTGCTGGTGGACGGCTGCGCGGCGGACGGCTGCGGTGCGGTGGTGAGCGACATGGCCGGCCCAGCCTAGATCCGCGCCGCCCTGGAGTGCGATCCGTGACCTGTCCACGGGCGCCCAGCTCGACCTCACGCTCGACGACCAGTCCGCCACGGTGACCGAGCTCGGCGCCGGGCTGCGCCGCCACACGGTCAGCGGGCGGGACGTGGTGAAGGGGTTCGGGGCCGACGAACCGGGGTCGGGCGGGCGCGGCCAGCAGGTGATCCCCTGCCGAACCGCATCCGCGACGGCCGCTACCCGCGGGCGGGCACCACCCAGCAGCTGTGGCTGACCGAGCCGGCGCGCCAGCACGCCAGCCACGGCCGCGCGCGCTACGTGCCGTGGACCGTGGTCGAGCACGACAGCGCGCGGGTCGTCCTCGAGCTGACCATCCCCAGCCAGCCCGGCTGGCCGGACGTCTTGGACACCCGCCTCGCGTACGCGCTCACCGACGACGGGCTGCACGTCACCCTCGACGCGACGAACACGGGTCGCACGGAGGTGCCCTTCGGCTACGGGGCGCACCCCTACCTCACCGTCGGCGAGCCCAGCGTGGACGAGGTGGAGGTGACCCTGCCCGCCGCGAGCCGGCTCGAGGTCGACGACCGGATGCTGCCGGTGGGCGTGTCGGGCGTGGCCGGGACCGACCTCGACCTGCGGACCCCTTCCCAGGTCGGCGACCGGGAGCTCGACACCGCGTACACCGACCTCGCCCGCGACGGCGACGGCGACGGCGGCTGGACCGTACGGCTGCGCCACGGCGGGCGCTCCGCAGAGCTGTGGGCGGACGCCTCCTTCGGCTGGGCGCAGGTCTTCACCGGCGAGAAGCGGCGCGACATCGGCCTGGCGGTGGAGCCGATGACGTGCGGGCCGGACGCCTTCAACCCCGGGCCGACCCACGCCGGCATGCGCACCCTCGCCCCGGGCGAAACCTTGCGGCTCAGGTGGGGCTATCGCGGTAGTTAGAACGGCTATACAGGCACTTGCGCGGTAACAATTGCGGTTCAACCTGATCCGGGCCACGCGTGGGGGATGGTCGAGCGGGCCCTGTCACGACTACGGTCGGACGATGGACGCCCCGGAGCAGACCGAGGACACCGTCCCGCGCGGAGCCCGTGCGGAGCCGCGAGGCCCTGCGGTGGGCCCCCCGCTGGTGGTGCTGCAGGGCGTCGACAAGCACTTCGGCGACCTGCACGTGCTGGACGACATCGACCTCTCGATCTCGCGCGGCGAGGTCGTGGTCGTGCTGGGGCCCTCGGGCTCGGGCAAGTCGACGCTGTGCCGGGTGATCAACCGCCTGGAGACCATCGGGTCGGGCTCGATCACCATCGACGGCCAGGAGCTGCCCGCCGAGGGCAAGGAGCTCGCCCAGCTGCGGGCCGACGTGGGCATGGTCTTCCAGTCCTTCAACCTCTTCGCGCACAAGACCGTGCTCGAGAACGTCATGCTGGGCCCGGTCAAGGTCCGCCGCCAGCCGGCCGCGCAGGCTCGTGAGCGGGCTCGGGAGCTGCTGACCCGCGTCGGCGTGGAGTCCCAGGCCGACAAGTACCCCGCCCAGCTCTCCGGCGGCCAGCAGCAGCGGGTCGCGATCGCCCGTGCGCTGGCCATGGAACCGAAGGTCATCCTCTTCGACGAGCCGACCTCGGCGCTGGACCCCGAGATGGTCAACGAGGTGCTCGACGTGATGGTCGGGCTGGCCAAGGCGGGCATGACGATGGTCGTGGTGACCCACGAGATGGGCTTCGCCCGCCGCGCCGCGAACCGCGTGGTCTTCATGGCCGACGGCCGGATCGTCGAGGAGGGCGACCCCGAGTCCTTCTTCACCGCGCCGCAGACCGAGCGGGCCCAGGACTTCCTGAGCAAGATCCTCACCCACTGAGCCCCTCGGGTGCTCCCACGAGCGCGCCACCGGCGCGGCAACACCGACGAGAGCGGGTGGCTGGCGGACCGTCAGCCCATCCGCAGGAACAGCGGAGGCAGATGATGACATCCACCCAGAAGATCTTCGGCGTCGCCGCGGCGGCCGGGCTGGCGCTCACCCTGGGGTCGTGCGCCCGGGCGGAGAACGCCGTCCCCGAGGCGGGGGGCGGTGGCGACGCGGGCTCCGGGGGGCCGGTGACGGTCGGCATCAAGTTCGACCAGCCGGGGCTCGGCCAGCAGGTGGGCAGCGACTACAAGGGCTTCGACGTCGAGGTCGCCCGGTACGTGGCCAAGGAGCTCGGCTACACCGACGTCACCTTCAAGGAGGCCCCGTCGGCCCAGCGCGAGACGCTCCTGCAGAGCGGCCAGGTCAAGATGATCTTCGCGACGTACTCGATCACCGACGACCGCAAGCAGAAGGTGTCCTTCGGTGGGCCCTACTTCGTCGCCGGTCAGGACCTGCTGGTCAAGGCCGACGACACCTCGATCACGGGGCCCGACGCGCTGAACGGCAAGAAGCTGTGCTCGGTCACCGGGTCGACCTCGGCCAAGAAGGTGCAGGACCAGTTCGCCGACCAGGTGCAGCTGCAGGAGTACGACACCTACTCCAAGTGCGTGGAGGCCCTCAACAGCGGCCGCATCGACGCGGTGACCACGGACAACGTGATCCTCGCCGGCTTCGCCGCCCAGCCGCAGTACCAGGGCAAGCTCAAGGTGGTCGGCAAGACCTTCTCCACCGAGAAGTACGGGGTCGGCATCGCCAAGGGCGACACGGCGCTGTGCGAGAAGGTCAACGCCGCGATCAGCAAGATGGTCGACGACGGCTCGTGGCAGAAGGCGCTCGACGACACCGTGGGCGCAGCGGACTTCAAGCCGGACTCGGCGACCAACCCGCCCAAGCCCGAGCCCTGCTCCTGACCCCGTAGGTCCTCGGCCCAGCGGACGCCCCGGCGCCCCCGCCGGGCGACCCCACCACCCGGAGGCGCGATGGACGCGATCACCACCCTGCTGCAGAGCTACGACGTGCTGGCGGCGTTCTGGACGACCGTCACGCTGACGGTCCTGTCGGCGGTCGGCGCGCTGGTCCTCGGCACGGTCGTCGCCGTCTGCCGGGTCTCCCCCGTGTCCGTGCTGCGCGGCTTCGGGACCGCGTACGTGACGCTGGTCCGCAACACCCCGCTGACGCTGATCGTCTTCTTCTGCGCGTTCGGGCTGCTCAACACGCTCAACCTCAGCCTCGCCGCGTCCGGCTCCCCCACCGAGGTCGTCGACAACAACTTCCGCTACGGCGTGGTGGCGCTGTCGGTCTACCACGCCTCCTTCGTGGCCGAGGCGCTGCGCAGCGGCATCAACACGGTGCCGCAGGGCCAGGCCGAGGCGGCGCGGGCCATCGGGCTGGGGTTCGGCGCGTCGCTGCGCGAGGTGATCCTGCCGCAGGCCTTCCGCGGCGCCATCGCCCCGCTCGGCAACACGATGATCGCCCTGACCAAGAACACGACGGTCGTCGCCACGATCGGCGTCGCCGAGCTCGCGTACCTGATGCGCGGCATGATCGAGTTCAACCCGTCGCTGCTCTACGCGATCTTCCTGCTCGTGGCCGCCTGCTTCGTGCTCCTGACGCTGCCCACCGGGCTGCTGTTCACGGCGCTGTCGCGCCGGCTGGTGGTGCAGCGATGAGCGTCCCGGCGGTGCTCTTCGACGAGCCCGGACCCCGGGCCCGGGTCCGTCACCGCGTGCTCGGCGTCGTCGGCGCCGTGGTCATCGCCGGCCTGCTGCTGCTCGTCGTGCGCGGCCTGGCCGACCCCGCCAACGACCAGCTGACGGCCCAGAAGTGGGCGCCCTTCCTCGACGGCGTGACCTGGACGGCGTACCTCCTGCCCGGGCTCGTGGCGACCCTCAAGGCGGCGGGTGCGGCCGTGCTCCTCTCCGGCGTCCTCGGCGTGCTGCTGGGTCTCGGTCGGCTCTCCCAGGCCCGCGTGGTGCGCGGGGTCTGCGGGGCCCTGGTCGAGTTCCTGCGCTCGGTGCCCGTGCTGGTGATGATGCTGTTCGTCTACTACTTCTGCATCTTCGTGCTGGGGGTGCTGGGCAACACCTCGACCTTTGTCGGGGTGGTCGGCGGCCTCACGCTCTACAACTCCGCGGTCATCGCCGAGCTGATCCGCTCCGGCGTCTTCGCGCTGCCGAAGGGTCAGCGCGAGGCCGGCCTGGCCATCGGGCTGACCCCGCGCCAGACGCTGGTGACCGTGCTCCTGCCGCAGGCGGTCACGGCCATGCTGCCCTCGCTGATCAGCCAGCTCGTGGTGATCCTCAAGGACACCGCGCTGGGCTACATCATCAGCTTCACCGAGCTGCTGCGCTCGGGCACCACCCTCTCCACCGCGTACGGCAACCTGATCCCGACCCTGATCGTCGTCGCCGCCATGTTCATCGTCATCAACTACGCCCTGAGCCTGGTGGCGCGGGTCGTGGAGCGGCGCCTGCAGCGGTCGGGCCGCGGGCCCCGCCCGGTCGACCAGGCGGTGCCACCCGACGCGGTCGTCGGTCCAGCCCCCGCCAAGGGCACGCCGGTCCGCTGAGGCGGACCGGCTTCAGCGGGCGGTCTCGGTGGCTCGGGACTCGCGGACGACGACGACCTTGATCTGACCCGGGTAGGTCAGGTCCTCCTCGATCTGCTTGGCGATGTCGCGGGCCAGGACCTGCGCGGCGATGTCGTCGATCTCCTCCGGCGCCACCATCACCCGGATCTCTCGCCCGGCCTGCATGGCGAAGACCTTCTCGACGCCGTCGTGGACGCCGGCGATCTGCTCGAGCTTTTCCAGGCGCTGCACGTACGCCTCGAGGCTCTCCCGCCGTGCGCCCGGACGGCCGCCGCTGACCGCGTCGGCGGCCTGGGTGAGCACGGCCTCGACCGTGCGCACCTCGACCTCGTTGTGGTGGGCCTCGATGGCGTGCACGACGTCGGGGTTCTCGCCGTAGCGGCGGGCCAGGTCGGCCCCCACCAGCGCGTGCGAGCCCTCGACCTCGTGGGTCAGCGCCTTGCCGATGTCGTGCAGGAAGGCGGACCGCTTGCACTGGGCGATGTCGAGGCCGAGCTCAGCGGCCATCAGCCCGGCGATGTGGGCGCACTCCACGAGGTGCTTGAGGACGTTCTGACCGTACGAGGTCCGGTAGCGCAGGGTGCCCAGGATCGGGACCAGCGCCGGGTGCAGGTCGGTGATGCCGACCTCGGCCATGGCGTCCTCGGCGGCCTGGAGGCACAGCGCCTCGATCTGGCTCCGGCTGCGCTCGTGCACCTCCTCGATCCGCGCAGGGTGGATCCGGCCGTCCTTGACGAGCTCGCTGAGGGTGAGCCGGGCCGTCTCGCGCCGCACCGGGTCGAAGCAGGACAGCAGGACCGACTCCGGGGTGTCGTCGATCATCACGTTCACGCCGGTCACCTGCTCGAAGGCGCGGATGTTGCGGCCCTCGCGACCGATGATGCGGCCCTTCATCTCGTCGCCGGGGAGGTGCACCGCCGAGACGACCGACTCCGACGTCTGGTCGGAGGCCACGCGCTGGATCGCCCCGACGACGATGTCGCGAGCCCGCTCGTCGGCCTCGCGCAGCGCCTTGCGCTCGATCTCGCGGGCCACGAGCACCGCCTGGCGCTTGGCTTCGTGCTCGACGCCGGACACGAGCTCGGCCTTGGCCTGCTCGGCGGTGAGACCGGCGACCCGCTCGAGCGCGGCCTGGCGCTCGGCCTCGGCGTCCTCGAGGAGGCGGCGGCGCTCCTCCAGCTCGGAGCGCGTCTGGTCGACGGCGCCGAGCTGGTCGTTCAGGGAGTGGAGCTCGACGTCGAGCCGCTCCTCGCGCTCGGACAGCCGGTGCTCGCGGCGCTCGACGTCGGAGCGCTGCGCCCGCAGCTCGTCGCGGCGGGCCCGGGTCTGCTCCTCGAGCGCGGCCTTGGCCTGCGTGAGGGAGGCGAGCAGCTCGGCGGCACGCTCAGCCTCGTGGGCGCTCGCGGCCCGGGCCTCGGCGAGGGCGGCGACCTCGGCCTCGGTGGGACGAGGCGCCGGTGCCGGCGGCGGAGCGGGGCTCGACGCGGCCGAGGCCGCCGCGCGCACCGGCGCCTCGGCAGCCCCGTGCGTCGTGAGCGGGCCACCCGCGTCCGCCGGGACGGTCGCCGCCTCACGCGGGGTCTCGGCCGGCTCGTGCGGCTGGGGCTCGGGCGGGGCAGCCGGGCCGAGCGATCGCGGTCGCTTCAGCAGGACGACCGCCACGACCACGACGACCACGACGACGACCAGCAGCAGGACGAGGACGAGAGCCTGGAACGCTCCACCCGCCATGGTGACTCCCTCCTCTTGCGCCTGCGCGCACCACCGAGGGGTCAACAGCGCCTACCGCAGCACCAGTGCCGGGAGCACTTCTCCCGGGCGGGCGCCGCAGCCACGTCACCTATCTCGACCCGCTCCCGCGGGACACGCACTCCGCAGATTCCTGGTCGGAATCCGCAGCCACACACGAAATCAGTCGGATCAAGCCTGCAGAACACCTCGTCTTGGCAGGTTAGGTGCGGGCCCAGACCCGGTCAAGCACCCACGGCCCCGGACGCTCCGCGGGTCCTGCCGACCACCGTCGCGCAGCCCGGACGGCGACCGATCCGGACCCGCCCGCTCAGTCGGCCGCCGACCCGTCGCGGAGCTCGTCGAGCACCTCGGACAGGACCTGGACGGTCACCGACGAGGAGAACCCCCGCCGGGCGAGCACCCCGCCCAGCCGGCGGTAGGCCACGTCGCGCTCCAGCCCCCTCATCGTGGAGGCCCGGCGCCGCGCGAGGTCGAGCGCCGCGCGGTGCTCGTCGTCGCCGTCCACGCCGGCGAGCGCGTCGTCGATGAGGTCGCGGTCGACACCCTTCGTCTGCAGCTCACGCCGTAGCGCGGTCCGGCTGAGGTGGCGCCGCTGCTGGCGGGAGGCGACCCAGTCGTGGGCGAAGGTGGCGTCGTCGACGAGCCCCACCTCGCTCATGCGGTCGAGGACGGCGCTGGCCGCCTCCTCGGGCACCTCACGGGTCTTCAGCGCCCGGGCGAGCTCGGCCCGGGTGCGCGACTGCGCGGCCAGCTTGCGCAGCACGATCGTGCGGGCGACCTCCTCGGGGTCGGCGTCGGGATCCGCGCCGGCCGGGACGCCGGCGTGGCGGCCGTCGGGTCTGTCGCGACCCTCGCGCTCCGGACCCCGTCCGCCGGCCCGCCGAGCGCGACCCCCACGACGCCGGCCCGACCGGCCCTCGTCGTCGTCTTGACGCCCAGCCCCGATGGGCCTGACCTCGAGGTCCAGGCCCGCAGGACCCGAACCCTCGACCTCAGGACGAGGGCTGCTCGAGACCTCGACCTCGACCTGAGACCTGCGCCTGGCCTGCACCACTGGCGGCTCCGCCGGTGGCGGGCTGACTCCGTGGCCGCGGAGCCAGTCCCTCGCTGCCTCGACCTCGTCAGGTGCGCGGGACGGCACTCGCGGGTCGTCCCCGCTGCCCACCGGCCTAGAACTCCACCTCGCCGGTCACCGGGTCGACCCCGGCGGGAGCGTCGACCCGGGGGCCGATGCCCATCTTCTCCTTGATCTTCTTCTCGAGCTCGTCAGCGAGGTCGGGGTTGGTCTTGAGGTAGGTGCGGGCGTTCTCCTTGCCCTGCCCGAGCTGGTCGGCCTCGTAGGTGAACCACGCGCCGGCCTTGCGGACGATGCCGCAGTCGACGCCCAGGTCGATCAGGCTGCCCTCGCGGCTGATGCCCTTGCCGTACAGGATGTCGAACTCGGCCTGCTTGAAGGGCGGGGCCACCTTGTTCTTGACGACCTTGACCCGGGTCCGGTTGCCGACCATCTCCTGGCCGTCCTTCAGGGTCTCGATCCGACGGACGTCGAGGCGGATCGAGGAGTAGAACTTCAGCGCACGACCACCGGTCGTGGTCTCCGGCGAGCCGAACATCACCCCGATCTTCTCGCGCAGCTGGTTGATGAAGATCGCCGTCGTGCCCGCGCCGCTCAGGGCACCGGTCATCTTGCGCAGCGCCTGGCTCATGAGCCGGGCCTGCAGGCCGACGTGGCTGTCACCCATCTCGCCCTCGATCTCGGCGCGCGGGGTGAGCGCGGCGACGGAGTCGATGACGATCAGCGCGAGCGCGCCGGAGCGCACCAGCATGTCGGCGATCTCGAGCGCCTGCTCGCCGTTGTCCGGCTGGCTGACCAGCAGCGAGTCGGTGTCGACGCCCAGGCGGGCGGCGTAGTCGGGGTCGAGCGCGTGCTCGGCGTCGATGAAGGCGCAGATGCCGCCGGCCGCCTGCGCGTTGGCGATCGCGTGCAGCGCGACGGTCGTCTTTCCGCTCGACTCCGGCCCGTAGATCTCCACGACCCGGCCGCGGGGCAGCCCGCCGATGCCGAGCGCGACGTCGAGCGCGATCGACCCGGTGGGGATCACCTCGATCGGGGCCCGCACCTCGTCGCCGAGACGCATGACGGAGCCCTTGCCGTACTGCTTGTCGATCTGCGCGAGTGCTGACTCGAGTGCCTTGTCGCGGTCACCTGCGGCCATCGTGGTCCTCTTTCTTCGCCCGTGGGCCTCGTGTCGTCGCCTCGCGGCGTGACTGCTGTGCTCGTTGTCAGGGACTGTAAGGACGGGCACTGACAGTCGGCCGCCCTCGGCACCCGACCTGTGGAGAACTCCCGGGTGTGATGCCGAACGGTGGACAACTTACCGAACACGTGTTCGAGGGGCTAGCGCGACACGCGCGGGTCGGGAAGGTCCCCCGAGCCGTTGCCCCCGAGTGCCGAGGGGGCCACGATGGCGCCATGAGCAGCATCCACCCCGAGGCCGTCGGTCCCGCCTGCGACGCCGTCTCCGCCGCCCTGGCCGACCCGCCCGCCCACGCGCTCGACCGGCCCACGCCGTGCTCCGACTTCGACCTGCGGGCCCTGATCGAGCACTTCATCGGCACGAGCGGGGCGATGGCCCGGCTCGGTCGCGGGGAGCCCCTGGACCCGGACGACCCGTGGGGCGGTGGCGCGCACACGGCCGAGGGCGACTGGGTCGCCCGCCTGCGGCGGAACCTCGCCGACGTCGGTCAGGGCTGGAGCAGGCCCGCGGCCTGGGAGGGCACGGTGGAGGTCGGGGGCTCGGCGATGCCACGGGACATGCTCGGCCAGATGGCCCTGGTCGAGGTCGTCGCGCACGGCTGGGACCTCGCACGGGCGCTGGGCCGGACGGTCGAGCTCGACCCGGCGACGGCCGGTGCGCTCGAGGAGGTCGTGAGCGCGACCGCGGCGCTCGGGCGCCAGATGGGGGCGTACGGGCCCGAGGTGCCTGCGCCGGACGACGCCACGGTGCTGGACCGCGCGCTCGCCCGTTCCGGCCGGGACCCGCGCTGGGCGCCGCCGACCTGAGGCGCGCGCGTCCCGCGTCCCGGGGCGGGCGCGCTCAGCGCTCCGAGGCGGGCAGGTCGAGCGCCGCCCAGGCCGCGCGCCAGACGTCCTTGGACGCGATGCCGGCGTGGAGGGCCTCGACGACCGTGCGCCCGCCGAGCTCGCCGAGGTTGTGCTCGGCCGCCCAGACGCGGTAGTAGCCGGCGCCGAGGTGCCGCTGCAGGCGCGCCCACAGCTCCGTCTCCTTCACCGCACCCCCTCGAGGCCGGCTCCACGTCGCCGGCGGGGCCCCACCGTAGTCGGCCGCCCCCGCGCGGCAGCCGCGCACGCAGAACTGTCGGAGGCCGCGGGCAAGATGGAGGGCGTGACCACGACGACCGCGCCCGCCCAGCCCCTGGACGGCTTCACGCCCGCGACGTCGACGTGGTTCCGCGAGGTCTTCGCCGAGCCGACGAGCGCCCAGCAGGGGGCCTGGAGCAGCATCGCCGCCGGCCGCAACGCGCTGGTGGTGGCCCCCACGGGGTCGGGCAAGACGCTGGCCGCCTTCCTCTGGGCCATCGACGAGCTGACCCGGGCGCCGCTCCCCGAGCCCAAGCAGCGCTGCCGTGTCCTCTACGTCTCCCCGCTCAAGGCGCTGGCCGTCGACGTCGAGCGCAACCTCCGGGCCCCGCTCACCGGCATCACCCAGACCGCCGTCCGCCTCGGCCAGACCCCGCCGAGCGTGACCGTCGGCGTCCGCTCCGGGGACACGAGCCCGGCCGAGCGGCGCGCCATCGCGACCCGTCCGCCGGACATCCTCATCACCACCCCCGAGTCGCTGTTCCTCATGCTGACCTCGTCGGCGCGCGACGTGCTGCGGTCGGTGCGCACGGTGATCGTCGACGAGGTGCACGCGCTGGCCGGCAGCAAGCGGGGTGCCCACCTGGCCGTGTCCATCGAGCGCCTCGAGGCCCTGGTCCAGGAGTCGGGCTCCGAGCGCCCCCTGCAGCGCATCGGGCTGTCGGCCACCGTCCGGCCCGCTTCGCGCGTGGCGGCCTACCTGGGCGGGCCGCACGAGGTCGACGTCGTCGCCCCGCCGGCGGAGAAGCGCTGGGACCTCGACATCGTCGTGCCCGTCGAGGACATGAGCGACCTCGGCGCGTCCTCCGCGCCCGGTCAGGTCTCGCTCGACGCCGAGCAGCCCGCGCGGGCGCCGTCGATCTGGCCCCACGTGGAGAACCGCATCCTCGACGTGATCGAGAGCCACCGCTCGACCATCGTCTTCGCGAACTCGCGCCGCCTCGCCGAGCGGTTGACGTCGCACCTCAACGAGCTGCACGCGGAGCGCCAGGAGGCGACCGCAGCAGCCGCCGCTGCAGCAGACGCAGCAGGCGGGGCAGCAGGCGGGGCAGCAGCCGAGCCGGACGACGTCGGTCCCGACGCCGACGCCTCCGGCCCGGGCGGCGAGGACGTCGACAGGGTCCCCGCCGGTCCCGTGCGCCAGACCCGGACCCCGGCGCAGGTCATGGCGCAGTCGGGGGCGTCGTCGGGCCACGACGGGACCTTCACCCCGGTCGTCGCCCGCGCGCACCACGGCTCGGTGAGCAAGGAGCAGCGGGCCGACATCGAGGCCGCGCTGAAATCCGGCCAGCTGCCCTGCGTCGTCGCCACCTCGTCGCTCGAGCTCGGCATCGACATGGGCGCGGTCGACGTCGTCGTGCAGGTGGAGGCGCCGCCCTCGGTGGCCAGCGGCCTGCAGCGCGTCGGGCGCGCCGGCCACCAGGTCGGCGCGGTCTCGCGCGGCGTCTTCTTCCCCAACCACCGCGGCGACCTCATCGAGTCGGCGGTGGTCGTCGAGCGCATGCGGCAGGGCGCCATCGAGGAGGTGGCCGAGCTGCGCAACCCGCTCGACGTCCTCGCCCAGCAGGTCGTCGCGGCGGTGGCGATGGAGGAGGCGAAGGTCGACGAGCTGTACGCCCTCGTGCGCCGCGCCGGGGTGTTCCGCGACCTGCCCTGGAGCGCGTACGAGTCCGTGCTCGACATGCTCAGCGGGCGCTACCCCTCCGAGGACTTCGCCGAGCTGCGGCCGCGCATCGTCTGGCAGCGCGACACCGGGGTGCTGACCGCGCGGCCGGGGGCGCAGCGGCTGGCCGTCACCTCCGGCGGCACCATCCCCGACCGGGGCATGTTCGGCGTGTTCCTCGTCGGCGAGGGCAACGCGTCGGGGCGCCACGAGGCCGGGCGCCGCGTCGGCGAGCTCGACGAGGAGATGGTCTACGAGACGCGCGTCAGCGACGTCTTCACCCTCGGCACCACGAGCTGGCGCGTCGAGGGCATCACCCACGACCAGGTGCTGGTCTCCCCCGCCCCCGGGGTGCCGGGCCGACTGCCCTTCTGGAAGGGCGACGCCCCGGGCCGTCCGCTGGAGCTGGGCCGCGCGTTCGGGGCCTTCGTGCGCGAGGTCGGCGGACTGGCCCCCGAGCGCGCCGAGGCGCGCCTGTCCGAGGCCGGCCTCGACGACTTCGCCGCGGGCAACCTGCTGACCTACCTGCGCGAGCAGCAGTCGGCCACCGGCTCGCTGCCGACCGACACCACGATCGTCTTCGAGCGGTTCCGCGACGAGCTGGGCGACTGGCGGGTCTGCGTGCACTGCGCGCTGGGGACCGGCGTGCTGACGCCCTGGGCCCTGGCCGTCGAGCGGGCCGCCCGCGAGCGTTACGGCATCGAGGTGCAGGCGACCGCGACCAACGACGGCATGGTGCTGCGGGTGCCGGACACCGAGTCCGCGCCGCCGGGCGCCGACCTGATCGTGCTCGACCCGGAGACCATCGAGAGCGTCGTCACCGACGAGGTCGGCGGATCGGCGCTGTTCGCCTCGCGGTTCCGCGAGTGCGCGGCGCGGGCGTTGCTGCTGCCCCGGCGCGACCCCAAGTCGCGCTCGCCGCTGTGGCAGCAGCGCATGCGCTCCGCCCAGCTGCTCACCGTGGCGGCGCAGTACCCGGAGTTCCCCATCGTCCTGGAGACGATGCGCGAGTGCCTGACCGACGTCTTCGACCTCGACGGGCTGCTCGAGGTGCAGCGTCAGATGGCCGCCCGCTCGGTGCGCGTGGTCGAGGTGGAGACCTCGGAGGCCTCACCCTTCGCCCGCTCGCTGCTCTTCGGCTACGTCGGCGCGTTCGTCTACGAGGGCGACGTCCCGCTGGCGGAGAAGAAGGCCGCCGCGTTGTCGCTCGACGCCACGCTGCTCGCCGAGCTGCTCGGCAAGGACGGGCTCAAGCAGCTCCTCGACGGCGACGTCATCGCCAGCACCGAGGCCGACCTGCAGGGCCTGAGCGCCGAGCGGCAGGCGACCGACGCCGAGCGGCTCTACGACCTGGTGCGCACGGCCGGCCCCTTCACCCTCGCCGAGCTGCGGCTGCGCAGCGTGGAGGGGTTCGACCCGGCGCCGGCCGTGCAGACGCTGGTGCTCGACCGCCGCCTGGTGGAGGTCCGGATCGCCGGGCAGCCGATGGTCGCGGTGGCCGAGGACGTGCCGCGCCTGCGCGACGGCCTGGGGGTCCCGGTCCCGCCGGGAGTCGCCGCGAGCTTCACCGAGGTGTCGGCCCACCCGATCGAGGACCTCGTCCTGCGCTGGGCCCGTACGCACGGGCCGTTCCTGGCCTCCACCGTGGCCACGCGCTACGGCCTGGGGCGCGCGGTGGTGGAGTCGGCGTGCGACACCCTCGTGGCCGCGGGCACCGTGGTGGCGGGCTCCTTCGTGGAGCTGGGCGACGCGGCGTCGTCGGAGGCCGACCGCCGCCAGTACTGCCACGGCAAGGTGCTCGCGCTGGTCAAGCGCCGGACGCTCGCCGCGCTGCGGCGCGAGGTCGAGCCGGTCGAGCAGGTGGCGTTCAGCCGGTTCCTCACCGAGTGGCAGGGGGTCGGGTCGGGCACCCGGGGCACCGACGCCGTCCTGGCCGTGCTGGAGCAGCTCGACGGCTGCGCCGTGCCGGCGAGCGCGGTCGAGACCCTCGTGCTGCCGGCGCGCGTCGCCGACTACCGCCCGGCGATGCTCGACGAGCTGATGACGGCCGGCGAGGTCGGCTGGGTCGGCGACGGCGCGATCGGCGACAGCGACGGGTGGGTGCGCTTCGTCGTGGGCGGCACCGAGCCGCCGGCCGCCGGGGCGGAGCCCTCGCACTACCGCGGCCAGGAGCTGCTCGCCGCCCTCGACGCCGGCGGCGCCCGCTTCTTCGACGCGATCCTGCCCGTGGGGGTCACCGACCGGGCCGAGTACACGACCGCGCTCTGGGACCTCGCCTGGGCCGGGCTCGTCACGTCCGACACCTTCAACCCGGTGCGCGCTCTCGTGACCGGCGGCGGCGCCCACCGCAAGCCGTCGCGCCCGCCCGTGCGCACCCACCGCGCCCGCCTCAGCGGCCAGGGGCTGCGTCGCCCGACCCGGGCGCCGCGGATCTCCTCCCCCACGACGGCCGGCCGCTGGTCGCTGGTCGAGCGTTCTGCCCAGACACCGGCCGAGGCGCTCGCCGGGCACGTCTTCGGGCTGCTCGACCGCTACGGCGTCGTCACCCGCGGGACGGTCCTCACCGAGGACGTCGAGGGCGGCTTCGGCACGGCGTACCGGGCCATGGCGACGATGGAGGAGACCGGTCAGTGCCGGCGTGGGTACTTCGTCGAGGGGCTCGGCGCGGCGCAGTTCGCGCTGAGCGGCGCGGTCGACCGGCTCCGGGCTCAGCAGGGCGATCCCGAGGTCCCCACGGCCATGGTGCTCGCGGCCTGCGACCCGGCGAACGCGTACGGTGCCGCGCTGCCCTGGCCCGAGCGGGAGGGCCACCGGCCGGGCCGCAAGGCCGGTGCGCTGGTCGTCCTGGTCGACGGGGCGCTCGTGTTCTACGTCGAGCGGGGCGGCAAGACGCTGCTGTCCTTCTCCGAGGAGGAGCAGCGGCTGCGTCCGGCGGCCGTGGCGCTGGCCACGGCGGTCCAGCAGGGCCACCTGGGCAAGCTCACCGTGGAGCGCGCAGACGGCGGGCACGTCTTCGGCTCCGCCGGGGTGAGTGGCGCGCTGCAGGAGGCCGGCTTCCGGATGACCCCCCAGGGGCTGCGGCTGCGGCCGGGCGCCTGACGCCGACCGGCCGACGACCGCGGCCGTCGCGCAGGGCGGTCGGGAGCAGGAGGAGGGCTCAGGCGGCCTGGGCCATCGCCCGCACGTGCGGGAGGGCGGTGACGCGGTTGTCGACGCGCTCGACGGCGGCCATCTTCTCGCTGGTGAGCGTGAGGACGACCGAGAGCGGCAGGTCGAGGGCGCCGCAGATGGAGGCCAGCAGCTCGCTCGAGGCCTCCTTCTGACCGCGCTCGACCTCGGAGAGGTAGCCCAGGGAGACCCGCGCGGCCTTCGAGACCTCGCGCAGCGTCCGCCCCTGGTCGATCCGGGCCTCGCGCAGCGACTCCCCGATCAGCTCACGGACCAGCACCTGCTTGACCGGCGTCGGAGACGACATGCAGAAAACTGTACCCACCGGGTGGTCAGCGCCAGAGCGCACCACGCTCAACCCTCCGCGCCGGCCCCGGGAACGGCGAGCAGCAGGGCCAGCACGGCGGTCACCGTCTCGCCGCGGATCGCGTCCCGGTCGCCCGCGAGGTGCAGCCGCCGCACCTCCGGCTCGCGTCCGGGCCACGCGGCGGCGACGTAGACCTCGCCGACCGGGTGGCCGTCCTGCGGGCTCGGTCCGGCGACCCCGGTGGTCGCCAGGCCCACGTCGGCGCCGCACGCCACGGCCACACCGCGGGCCAGGGCCGCCGCGGTCTCCGCGGCCACCGGGCCGTGGGCGTCCAGCACCTCGGCGGGGACGCCGGCCAGGGTGGCCTTGAGGTCGGTGGCGTAGCAGACGACGCCGCCGCGGTAGACGTCGGAGGAACCCGCGACCGCGGTCAGCGCGGCACCGAGAAGCCCACCGGTGAGCGACTCGGCGGTGGCCAGGGTCAGCCCGCGCTCGCGGAGCGCGGCGAGGGCCGAGGCCGCGCTCACGCCCGCGAGGTGGCCGAGCGGCGCAGCCGCAGGGCCGAGCGCACGTAGTTGGCGCCGGTCAGCACGGTCAGCACCAGTGCGGCGAGCATGACCACCCAGCCGACCAGGTGCAGCCAGCGGAGACCGCCCACCATCGTCAGGGGAAGCAGGAAGAGCGTCAGGGCCACGGCCTGCAGCAGGGTCTTGAGCTTTCCTCCGCGGTCGGCGGCGATCACGCCGTAGCGGATGACCACGAACCGCAGCACCGTGATCCCCCACTCGCGCACGAGGATGACGATGGTGATCCACCAGGGCAGCTCGCCCAGGACCGACAGCCCGATGAAGGCCATGCCCGTGAGGGCCTTGTCCGCGATGGGGTCGGCGAGCTTGCCGAAGCTGGTGACGAGGTCGTACTTGCGGGCGAGCTTGCCGTCGAGGGCGTCGGTCAGGATCGCGACCACGAAGATCACGGTCGAGGCGACCCGCCAGCCCACCGAGTCCGGGTGCGCCAGCAGCGCCCAGGCGAAGACCGGCACCATGACCAGCCGCAGCACGGTCAGCGCGTTGGGGACGTTCCAGGAGCTGACCCTGCGGGGAGCGGTCGGGGTCCCGGCGCTCGCGCTCATGCCGTCGGGCGGGCGATCAGGTCGACCCCGTCGCTGCCGGTGACGACCGCGTCCACGAACTCCCCCACGGTCCCAGCATGCCCCAGCGTGAGCGAGACCGAGCCGTCGACCTCGGGACCCTGGTGCGCGGCCCGGCCGACGACCTCGGCGCCACCGTCCCGGTCGACCTCCTCCACCAGCACGCGGACGCTCTCGCCGACCCGCTCCTCGGCGCGCTGGCCGATCAGCTCGTCGACCAGGTCGGCGACGGCGGCGCGGCGGGACTCCACCTCGTCGAGGTCGACCTGGGAGTCGAGGCGAGCCGCCTCGGTGCCGTCCTCGTCGGAGTAGCCGAAGACGCCGACGACGTCGAGCCGGGCGGCGACGAGGAAGTCCTGGAGGACCTCGACGTCGGCGTCGGTCTCGCCCGGGAAGCCGCAGATGACGTTGCTGCGGATGCCGGCGGCCGGCGCGGCCGCGCGGATGCTCTCGATCAGGCCGAGGAAGGAGTCCGGGTCACCGAACCGCCGCATCCGGCGCAGCACGCCGGGTGCGGCGTGCTGGAAGGACAGGTCGAAGTACGGCGCGACGTGCGGCAGCGAGGTCATCGCCTCGACGAGACCCGGTCGCATCTCCGCCGGCTGCAGGTACGAGACGCGGACGCGCTCCAGGCCGTCCACCGCACCGAGGTCGCCGAGCAGCGCCTCCAGCAGCCGGATGTCGCCCAGGTCCTTGCCGTAGGAGGAGGTGTTCTCGCTGACGAGCATCACCTCCCGCACGCCCTGCTCGACCAGCCAGCGTGCCTCGGCGACGACCTCGGCGGGCGGGCGGGAGACGTACGCGCCCCGGAAGGCCGGGATGGCGCAGAACGCGCAGCGCCGGTCGCAGCCGGAGGCGATCTTGAGCGGGGCGTACGGGCTGCCGTTCAGGCGGCGCCGGAACGCGCGGGGGCCGCTCGCGGGCGCCACGCCCTCGGGCAGCGGCAGGGGCGGTGAGGCCGGGACGGGGTTGGTGGGCACGCCCGGGATCGCGGTGGTGCGCGCGGCCGCACGGCGGGCGGCGGGAGCCAGCGGGAGCAGGGTGCGCCGGTCGCGCGGGACGTGGGTCTCGTGCCGGCCGCCGGCGAGGATGTGCTGCAGCCGGCCCGCGACGTCGGCGTAGTCGTCGAAGCCGAGCACCGCGTCGGCCTCGGGCAGCGACTCGGCGAGCTCGGAGCCGTACCGCTCGGCCAGGCACCCGACGGCGACGACCGCCTGCGGCCGGCCCGAGGCCTTGAGGTCGGCGGCCTGCAGCAGGGTGTCGACCGAGTCCTTCTTGGCCGCCTCGACGAACCCGCACGTGTTGACCATCACGGCGTCGGCGTCGGACGGGTCGTCGACGAGGCGGAAGCCGCCGTCCTCCAGCCGCGCGGCGAGCTCCTCGGAGTCCACCTCGTTGCGCGCGCACCCGAGGGTGACGAGGTGGACCGCGGTGGGCGGGGTGGGCGTGGTGGCGACGGCAGCAGGCATGACCACCTCAGTATGACCGGTGGGCCGCCGAGCCCCTCCTCCCCGGCGTCGCCGGGTCGCGTCCGTCGGCGAGCGTCGAGGCGGGCGGGTTCCGTGCGGGCGACGCGGCGGGATCGTGCGTGTGCCTCGCCCCCGTGTGGGTACGACTCCTGTCTCCGGGACGGGCTCAGCACGGCCGCCCCGGCCGCCTGCCGCCTCGAGCTCGGAGCTGACCACCATGGACGTCATCGGCCTGTCGCGGTTCCAGTTCGCCTCGACGAGCATCTTCCACTTCTTCTTCGTCTCGCTGACGGTCGGCCTGGCGATGCTCATCGCCGTCATGGAGACGTTCGCCTACCGCCAGCGCGACCGCGGCGGCGTCTACGACAAGATGACCGGCTTCTTCGGCCACCTCTTCCTGATCAACTTCGCCGTCGGCGTGGTGACGGGGATCGTCCAGGAGTTCCAGTTCGGCATGAACTGGAGCCGCTACTCCTCCTTCGTCGGCAACATCTTCGGCGTGCCGCTGGCGCTCGAGGTGCTGATGGCGTTCTTCCTGGAGAGCACGTTCGTGGGGCTGTGGTGGTTCGGCAAGGACCGGCTGCCGGCGTGGGCCCGCCTGGCCAGCATCTGGCTGGTGGCGATCGGCACCCAGATCAGCGCCTTCTGGATCGTGCTCGCCAACGCGTGGATGCACCACCCCGTCGGCTACACGATCGTCGACGGCCAGGCGCACCTCACCGACTTCAGCGCGGTGGTGTTCAACTACAAGGCGATCTACTACTTCCTGCACGTCCAGGGCAGCGCCTGGACGGTGGCCGGCTTCTTCGCCCTCGCCGTCGCCGCGTACCAGCTCCGCAAGGGCCACCACGTCGAGGTGTTCGGCAAGGCGCTGCGCATCGCGCTCGTCTTCGCCGCGGTGGGCACGGCCTTCTCGGCCGGCAGCGGGCACCGGGCGGCGCAGGTCGCGCGCGAGGACCAGCCGATGAAGTTCGCGGCCATGGAGGCCCAGTGGGAGGACTCCGGCTCCCCCGCCTCCTGGTCGGCGGTGGCGGTGATCAACGAGGCCGAGCGGCGCAACGACTTCAGCATCGAGATCCCGTTCGTCGGCTCGATCCTCGCCGCCAACAACCTCGAAGCGAGCTACCAGGGCCTCGTGCCGCTCAACGAGCAGTACCAGCGCCTGTACGGCCCGGGCGAGTACATCCCGCCCGTGCTGCCGGTCTACTGGTCGTTCCGGGCCATGGTCGGCATCGGTTCGCTGCTGCTGCTCGTCGCCTTCGGCGGGCTGCTGCTGTGGTGGCGCCGTCGAGAGCGCCTCGACGCCACGCGGTGGTACCTGCGGGTGCTCCTGCTGTGCCTGCCGCTGCCCTGGCTCGCGAACTTCCTCGGCTGGATCGTCACCGAGATGGGCCGCCAGCCGTTCATGGTCTACGGGCTGCTCACCGTGCCCGACGGGGTGAGCGCGAACACCAGCACCGAGGTGCTGGCGGGGCTGATCGGGCTGTGGGTGGTCTACCTCGGCCTGATGGGCCTCGACATCTACCTGCTGTCGGTCACCGCACGGGCCGGGTTGCACGCACCCGAGGCGCAGATCGTCTCCGCGCCGCCGCCCGACTACGACGACGCCGGGTTCGCGCCCGGGCCGGCGCCGGCGACGAGCGAGGGGCGCGGCTGACATGGGGCTGGTCGACCTCTGGTTCTGGCTGATCGCCCTGACCTTCACCCTCTACTTCTTCCTCGAGGGCTTTGACTTCGGCGTCGACGCGCTGCGCCCGTCGCTGGCGCGGAACGAGGCCGAGGAGCGCGCGCTCACCGGCACGATCGGGCCGTTCTGGGACGGCAACGAGGTCTGGGTCATCGCCGCGGCAGGGGTGATGTTCTCGACGTTCCCGGTCTGGTACGGCGCTCTGTTCAGCGGGCTCTACCCGATCTTCGTGGTGATCCTGCTCGCCCTGCTGCTGCGCGGCGTCTCCTTCGAGTACCGCAACTCGGTGGACAAGCAGCGCTGGCGCAACTTCTGGGACTGGATGGCGTTCCTCGGCAGCGTGGTCCCGGCCTACCTGTGGGGCTTCGTCATGGCCAAGCTCATCGAGGGCCTGCCGATCGAGGCGGACGAGAAGGTGCACGGCGGCCTGCTCGCCCTGGTCAGCCCGTTCTCCGTCGCCGGCGGCTTCGCCACGCTGCTGCTGTTCACGCTGCACGGCGCGAACTTCATGCTGCTCCGCCTCCACCGGGACACGGTCCTCTACCGCCGCGCCCGGCGAGCGGCGTTCTTCTGGGGCGCGCTGGCCACCGTCGCGATCCTCGTGTTCGTGGTCATGGGCTACGTCACCAAGGGGTTGTTCGCGAACTTCGGCGTGCTGCCGTGGGTCTTCCCGGTGGCCGCCTTCCTGACGCTCGCCTCGATCTGGCTGGCCCTCGTGCTGCGGCGCGACGTGCTCGCCTTCGTGATGAGCGGGCTCACGATCGTCTTCGCCACGGTCACGGTGTTCCTCGCGCTCTACACCCGCGAGGTGGTGCTGCCCTCCACCCTCGGGCGCGAGCACGACCTGACCCTGCGTGGGACGGCGAGCCAGCCGTACACCCTGGAGCTGATGACCTGGGTCGGCGGGATCTTCCTGCCGCTCATCATCGGTTACCAGATCTGGAACTACTACGTCTTCCGCGAGCGGGTGCGCCCGGACGAGGGCGCGCTCGGCGCCGGGTACTGATGGCCGCGGCCTGATGGCGCGGGTGGCGCGGTCCTTCGTCGGCCGGGTGCTCGGGCTGCCCGGCGCGGGCCGGCTGGTGCCGGTCGGCGCCGCGCTGGTCCTGGGGGGGACCGCGCTGACGGTGCTGCAGTGGAGCCTCGTCGCGCACCTGGTCGCGGGCCTCGTGGCCCGGCGTACGACCCCGGCCGCCGCGCTCGGCGTGCTCGTCGGCCTGCTCCTCGCGTGGTCCGCCCGCGCCGCGCTCACGGCGACCCGCGAGCGGCACGCCGCCGCGGTGTCCGCCCGTGTCCGGCACGACCTCCGGCTCACGCTCGTGCGCAGCCTCGTGCGGCGCGGTCCCGCCGCGGTCGACGGCGAGCGGGCCGGCGAGCTGGTGAGCACCGCGACAGAGGCCGTCTCCGCGCTCGACGCGGTGCTCGCGCGCTTCGTCCCGTCGAGCGTGGCCGCCGCCGTCGGCGCCCCCGCGCTGGCCGTGGCGGTCCTCGTGCTGGACCCGCTCAGCGGGCTGCTGCTGCTCGTCACCGGTCCGTTGGTCGTCGTCCTGCTCTGGCTCATCGGCACCCACGCCGACCGCGCGGCCCGCGAGCGCTGGGAGAGCCTCGGCCGGCTCGGCGCGCTGCTGGTCGACACCGTCCGCGTGCTGCCCACCCTGGTCACCTTCGGGCGGGGGCCGGCGTCGGTGCGCTGGCTCGGCGGGGTCGGCGAGGCCTACCGCGCGGCCACGATGCGGGTGCTGCGGAAGGCCTTCCTCTCCGGCTTCGTCCTCGAGCTCGGGGCCTCCCTGTCCACGGCGCTCGTGGCGGTGACGGTCGGCATCCGCCTCTTCGAGGGCGAGCTCACGCTGCAGCGGGCACTGCTCGTGCTGCTGCTGGCCCCCGAGTTCTTCGCTCCCCTCCGGGCGCTCGGCGCTGACCACCACGCGCGGCTCGAGGCGGCGCCGGCCGCGGGCCGGCTCTTCGCGCTGCTGGACGCCCCGCAGCCCGTCCGCGGCACCGCCCGGCCCCCGGCGGCAGCGCCCCGCCTCCGCCTCGTCGGGGTGGGCGTGCGCCACGACGGCCGCGACGTCCTCGCCGACGTCGACCTCGACCTGCCGGCCGGGTCGCGCACCGCCCTCGTCGGGCCGAGCGGCGCCGGCAAGTCGACCGTCGCCACGCTGCTGCTGGGGTTCCGCGAACCCGACGCCGGGACGGTCCTGGTCGACGACGTCCCGCTCACCGACCTCGACCCCGACGCCTGGCGGAGCCGCGTCGCCTACGTCTCCGAGCGGCCCTGGCTGCTCGCCGGGACGCTCGCGGACAACGTCCGCGCGGGCCGGCCCGGGGCCAGCGACGACGAGGTCCTGGAGGCGCTCCGGCGCGCCCAGGCCCTGGAGCTGGTGGGCTCGCTGCCCGACGGCGTCCGCACGGTCCTCGGCGAGGACGGTGCGCGGCTCTCCGGCGGGGAGCGGCTGCGGGTCGCCCTCGCCCGCGCCCTCGTCGCCGACGCGACGGTGGTGGTGCTCGACGAACCCACCTCCCAGCTCGACCCGGCGACGGAGGCGGCGCTGCTGTGCGCGCTCGACGAGCTCGGCCGCGACCGCACGGTGCTGACGATCACGCACCGCCGCGCGCCGCTCGCGCACGTCGACCGCGTGGTCCGCCTCGAGGACGGCCGCGTCCTGGTGCCCGAGGGCTCGCGGTGAGGGCGCTGCTGCGGCTGGCACCGCGTCGCCGCCTCGCCCTGGCCGTGGTGCTCGGGTCGCTGACCGTGCTGTTCGGGGCCGCGCTGCTCGCCACCTCGGGCGCGCTGATCACCGGGGCGTCGCTGCGCCCGGAGTCGCTGCTGGTGCTGCTGCCGATGATCACCAGCGTCCGGCTGTTCGCCGTCGGACGCGCCGCGCTGCGCTACGCCGAGCGGCTGGTGTCGCACGACCTCACCTTCCGCCTGCTGGGCCGGCTGCGGGTGCTGCTGCTGGAGCGGCTGCTGCCGCTTGCCCCGGCGGCGCTGGTGGGCGTCCGCGGCGGCGAGCTGCTCGCCCGGGTCCGGGCCGACGTCGACGCGCTGCAGGGGGTGGTCCTGAGGCTCGTCGGCCCGACGGCGGTCGCCGTGGTCGCCGGCGGTGCCAGCGTGGGGCTCGTCGCCGTCGTGTCGGTGCCGCTCGCGGCCCTGACGGCCGGGCTGCTGCTGCTCCTGGGCGTGGCCGTCCCGCTCTGGGCACGCCGGGCCGGTGCGGCAGGGGCGCGGCGCGCGGCGGAGGCCGACGCGGCCTTCGGCACCGAGGTGCTCGACCTGGTCCGCGGGCTCCCGGACCACCTGGCCGCCGACGGAGGTCGTACGGCGCTGGCGACGATCACCGCGCAGCTCGACGCCCAGCAGGCGGCCGAGGTCGCGACGGCGCGGGTGGGCGGGGTGACGACGGTGCTGCGCGACGCGATCCCTGCCGTCGCGGTCGTCCTCGCGCTGTGGGTCGTGGGTCAGGGCGTGGTCGACGGCGGCACCGACCCGGTGCTGCTCGCCGCCGCCGCGCTCGGGGTGCTCGGCTCCTTCGAGGCGGTCGCCGGTCTGGGCGGGGCGTGGTCCGGCGCGGCGGGCATGCGTGCGGCCGCCGATCGGCTCGACGCGCTCCGCGAGCAGCAGCCCGCGGTCGTCGAGCCCGAGCGGCCCCGGGCCCTGCCGCCCGGCCGCGACCTGCGCCTGGAGCAGGTCGCCGTCCGCCACCCGGGGCAGCTGCGGACCGCGCTCGCCGGCCTCGACCTCGACGTGCCGTACGGCGACAAGGTCGCGCTCGTCGGGCCGAGCGGAACGGGCAAGACCAGCCTGCTGGGGCTGGTCCTGCGGGCGCTGGACCCGTCAGCGGGTCGGGTGACGCTGGGCGGCGTGGACCTGCGCGAGCTCGCGCTGGACGACGTGCGCGCCTGCTCCGCCTGGGCGGCGCAGTCCCCGCAGCTGCTCGGCGGCAGCATCGCCGGCAACCTGCGCCTGGCGGCGCCCGGCGCCCCCGACGAGCGGCTCGTCGCCGTGCTCGAGCGGGTCGGCCTCGGCCCGCTCGTCGAGGCGGGCCGGCTGCACGCCTGGATCGGTGAGGCCGGCGGCCGCTTGTCGGGCGGCGAGCGGGCCCGGGTCGGGGTCGCCCGCGCCCTGCTGAGCCCCGCGCCGATCCTCCTGCTCGACGAGCCGACGGCCCACCTCGACCGGCGCGCTGCCGACGCGCTCCTCGACCTCCTGGCGCGCCAGGAGCGCACCGTCGTGCTGGTCACGCACAGCCCGGAGCACCTGGACGACCGGTGGCGCACCGTCGCCGTCGGCGCGGGCGGCACCGCGTCCTGACGACGTGCTCCACGAGGGCTCGCGCGCGCCGCGCGTGCCGCGGCCCGGACGAGACCCACAATCGGGACGACCCCGATGCCGCAGGAGCCCCATGAGCCACCGATCGTCCCCCGCCGCCCGTCCGCTGGCGCTCGTCGCGGCGGGCCTCGTGCTCGCCACCGCCGCCTGCGGGGGGTCCTCCGACCAGGGCGGGTCCTCCTCCGCCCCCACCGTGACCGTCACCGCGGCGCCCTCCGCCTCGGCCTCCCGCCCGCCTGGGGTGCCGGCCACGAGCAGCCCGCGGGTGAGTGCCGGCACGCTCACCCCGCGCCCGGGCGGCGGGGTCGGCGGGTCGGGCCCGTGCACGTCCGACGACCTGCGGGTGCGTTACGCCGACGACGCCGGCGGTGCCGGCGCCGGCAACGTCAACGGGACCTTCACCTTCACGAACCGCTCGTCGGAGCCCTGCACGCTGCGCGGTTTCCCGGGCGTCTCGTACGTGGTGGGCGCCGGCGGCGGGCAGGTCGGCCCGGCGGCCACGCGCACCGACGACGAGGTCACGACGAGGACGCTGAAGCCCGGCGGGAGCGCCAGGGCGTCGCTGCGCCGCAGCCAGCCCCGCGGCTACGGCGACGCCTGCGACGAGACCGACGTCAAGGGGTTCGACGTCTACGCCCCGGGCGACACGGTGGCGGTCTTCGTGGGCTTCGAGACCACCGGCTGCAGGAGCGCGGAGGCCCCGCTCCTCCAGGTGGGCCCCGTGCGCTGATCCCGGCGCCGGTCGACCGGGGACGGGGGCCGTGCCGCCCCGTCCCGGCAGGACGGCACGGCCTGCCCCGGCTAGCCGAGCCGCAGGTTCTCCATCACGTCCTCGAGCTCGTCGGGCTTGACCAGCACCTCGCGCGGCTTGGACCCCTCCGACGGGCCCACGACGCCGCGGGTCTCGAGGATGTCCATGAGGCGACCGGCCTTGGCGAACCCGACCCGCAGCTTGCGCTGCAGCATGGAGGTCGACCCGAGCTGGAGCGTGACGACGAGCTCCACCGCCTGCAGCACCAGGTCGAGGTCGTCGCCGATGTCCTCGGCGACCTTCGTCGACGACTCGGGCGCGGCCGTGACGTCCTCGCGGTAGGTCGGCTTGAGCTGCTCGGTGACGTGCGTGACGACCGCGCGCACCTCCTGCTCGGTCACCCAGGCGCCCTGGATGCGGATCGCCTTGCTCGAACCCATGGGCAGGAACAGCCCGTCGCCCTGGCCGACCAGCTTCTCCGCGCCGGGCTGGTCGAGGATGACGCGTGAGTCGGTCATCGACGAGGTGGCGAAGGCGAGGCGGCTCGGGACGTTGGCCTTGATCAGTCCGGTGACGACGTCGGTCGACGGGCGCTGGGTCGCCAGCACCAGGTGGATGCCGGCGGCGCGCGCGAGCTGGGTGATGCGCACGATCGAGTCCTCGACGTCGCGCGGGGCGACCATCATGAGGTCGGCGAGCTCGTCGACGATGACCAGCAGGTACGGGTAGGGCTCGAGCACCCGCTCGGAGCCGGGCAGCGGCTTGACCCCGCCGCCGCGCACCGCCTTGTTGAAGTCGTCGATGTGACGGAAGCCGAACGCGGCCAGGTCGTCGTAGCGCATGTCCATCTCGCGCACGACCCACTGCAGGGCCTCGGCCGCCTTCTTGGCGTTGGTGATGATCGGCGTGACCAGGTGCGGCACGCCCTCGTAGATCGTCAGCTCCACGCGCTTCGGGTCGACCATGAGCATCCGGACCTCGTCCGGCGTGGACCGCATGAGGATCGAGGTGATCATGGAGTTCACGAAGCTCGACTTGCCCGAGCCGGTGGCGCCGGCCACGAGCAGGTGGGGCATCTTGGCCAGGTTCGCGACGACGAACCCGCCCTCGACGTCCTTGCCCAGGCCCACGGTCATCGGGTGGTGGTCGCTGCGCGCCTTGCCCGAGCGGATGACGTCACCGAGGGAGACGACCTCCTTGTCGGTGTTCGGGATCTCGATGCCGATGGCCGACTTGCCGGGGATCGGGGAGAGGATCCGCACGTCGGCGCTGGCGACCGCGTACGCGATGTTCTTGGACAGCGCCGTGACCTTCTCGACCTTGACCGCGGGGCCGAGCTCGACCTCGTAGCGGGTGACCGTCGGGCCGCGGCTGTAGCCGGTGACCCGTGCGTCGATCTCGAACTGCCTGAGCACCTCGGTCAGGCGGCCCACGACGGCGTCGGAGGCCTCGGTGCGCGACTTGTGCACGCTGCCGGGCTTGAGGGTCTCGGAGTCCGGCAGCAGGTAGGTGACGTCGCCGGAGAGCTGCAGCTGCTCGGCGCGCTGGGGGATCGGGCTGTGCGCGGGCGCCTCGAGCTCGGGGGTCTCGTGCACGACGAAGTCGTCGGGCACCGACGACGCGGCCGTCTTCGGCAGCCCGGCGGTGACCGGCTTCTTGAGCACCTCGGTCGGCACGACGTCGGCGTCGCCGTGGTGACGGGCGTCGCGCTCGTCCTCGGGCCCGTCGAGGCCGTCGGGCCCGTCGAGGCCGTCGAGGTCGTCGAGGTCGTCGACGTCCACGAGCGGCGCGATCGGCTCCGGCGGCCCGATGGCGGCCCGGCCCCTCCCCTTGCGCCGGGGCGCGGGCCCGTCGTCGGCGCGGTCGGTGACGACCGGGGTCTCGTACGCCTCGTCGACGCCGTACTCGAGGTCGTCGTCGTCGAGCACCCGGCCCTCGACGGCCTCGGGGTCGGCGGTGAGCCGGGCGGTGGCCGTGCGGACCTGCTCGGCGAGCTCGTGCAGCGGGATGCCGACCACGACGAGGATGCCGAAGCCCAGCAGCAGCACGAGCAGGGGCACGGCGGCGTACACCGTCACCAGGTCGGACAGGATCGAGCTGGACAGGTACCCGAGGATGCCGCCGGCCTGCCGCAGCCGCTCGGGCTGGTCGGTCAGCGGCAGCCCGCGGGCGATGTTGATCAGGCCGAGCAGGCCGAAGAGGATGGCGCCCCAGCCGACGACCTGCCGGCCCGCCGGGCCGTTGTGGTCGGGGTGGCGCAGCGTGCGCCAGGCCATGGCGGCGAGCAGGATCGGCGCGAGCGCGGAGAGACCGCCGATGATCGTGGAGACGCCGATGTCGACGACGTGGCCGAAGCGGCCGGGCAGCCCGAACCAGAACTCCGCGGCGACGACGACGGCGAGGCCGAGGATGAACAGCCCCGCCCCGTCGCGGCGCAGGGCCGGGTCCAGGTCGCGCGCGCCGTGGCCGATGGCGCGGACCGCGGTGCCGACCCCGTGGGCCAGCCCGCGCCAGACGGCGACGAGGCCGCGCAGGAGCGAGGCGAGCAGCGAGGGCTGCGGGGCGCGCCCCCGGGGTGCGGGACGCCGGTTCGCCGGGCGCGACGAGCTCGACCGGCCTCCCGCCGTGCTCGCTCTGGAGGTCGTGCTCTTGCTTCCGGACGCGCGCGGACGTGAGCTGGTGCTGCTCCGAGTGCTCGAACCAGACCGGCTGGAAGTCCGCGCGGGGGAAGACGCGCGGGTCGCCATGGGTCGCACTCTAGGCGAGGAGCACTTCCGTCACAGGCGCCACACGCGCACTCAGCCCAATCGGTGCCGGAGGCGCCAGAGGTGGTCGGTCGGGCCGATGCCCGCGCCGAGCGCGAACCCGCCCGCGATCGCCCCCGTCACGTACTCCTTCGCCGCGGCCGCTGCGGTGGGCACGTCGTCGCCCAGCGCCAGGCGGCAGGCGAGCGCGGAGGCCAGCGTGCAGCCGGTGCCGTGGGTGTGGGCGTTGGCGTCGCGCCGGGCGGTGAAGGTCCGGTCCGGCTCGCCGCGACCGACGAGGACGTCGGTCGGGTCACCCGCGGCATGACCGCCCTTGACCAGCACCCAGGCCGCGCCGAGGCCGAGCAGCGCGTGCCCGAGCTCGGCCTGGTCGCTCGCCCCGGGCCGCCCGACGAGGGCGCGGGCCTCGTCGAGGTTCGGGGTGGCCACGGTGGCGAGCGGGAAGAGCCGGGTCCGGAGGACCTCCAGCGCGTCGTCCTCGAGCAGCGGGTCGCCGTGCTTGCTGACCGCGACCGGGTCGAGCACGACGGGCACGCCCACCGGGAGCGTGCCGAGCAGGTCGGCGACGAGCGCACAGGTCGCGGCCGTGCCGAGCATCCCGACCTTGACCGCGTCCACGCCGATGTCGTCGACGACGCTGCGGAACTGCGCCTCGACCGCCGCGGCCGGCAGGCCCCAGACGCCCTGGACCCCGACCGAGTTCTGCGCCGTCACGGCGGTGACCACGCTCGTCCCGTGCACGCCGTGGGCGAGCATCGTCTTGAGGTCGGCCTGGATCCCGGCGCCGCCGCCGGAGTCCGAGCCCGCGACCGTGAGGACGCGGGCCGTGGGCAGCGTCACCGCCGCGCCGGCCGTCATCGCCGGGCGCCGGGGCGGAAGTGGTCCCAGCCGGGCACCCCGGTGAACGGCGAGCCGTCGACCAGGACACCGGGTCCGTCCTCGCCCGCCGCGTCCACCGTGCCGATCGTCGTCCAGCCCCCGGGCACCTGCCCGGGCGGGAACGTCGCGGCCAGGGCGTGGTCCTCTCCCCCGGTCAGCACCAGCAGGATCGGGTCGACCCGCGTCGCGGACCCCACGGTCTCGAGCGTCTCGGGGATCTCGAAGGCGTCCGTGCGGACGTCGATCGTCACCCCGGACGCGCGCGCCACGTGGCCCAGGTCGGCCAGCAGCCCGTCGGAGACGTCGACCATCGAGGTCGCGCCCGCGCGCGCCGCGACGGCACCCTGCCCGTAGGGCACCACCGGCACCCGCTGCACGTCGACGACCGCCCGCGGCGAGCGGAACCCGCGCGAGAGCACCAGCAGCCCCGCCGCCGCCCAGCCGAGCCGGCCCGCGTACGCGAGGACGTCGCCCGGGCGGGCCCCGCTGCGCCGCACCGGCGCCCGACCGTCCAGGGTGCCGAGCGCCGTGACCGAGAGGGTGACCTCCTTGGCCCGGGTGGTGTCGCCACCGAGCAGGTTCACCCCGGCGCTCACGCACTCGGCGCGCAGCCCGCCAGCCAGGTCCAGCACCCAGCGCACCTCGGTGTCGCCGGGCGCGCAGAGCCCGACCACGACCCCCTGCGGGCGGGCACCCATGGCCTCGACGTCGGCGACGTTCACGGCGACGGCCTTGCGCCCGACGTCGGCCGGGCCGCTCCAGTCGCGGCGGAAGTGCACGCCCTCGACGAGCACGTCGGTCGACACCACGACCGAGCCGCCGACGTCGAGCACCGCGCCGTCGTCCCCCGGTCCGAGGAGCACCTCGTCGGACTGCGGGAGGTCCCGGACCAGCTCGGCGATCAGGGCGAACTCGCCCAGCTCGGCAAGCGTCGTCGGACCGTGGCCGCCCGGGCTCACCGGCTCACGCCGTGCACCAGCGGAGCGCGTCGGCCTGTAGGTTGGCGCACACCGGTGAGCGTACGTGGTCGGCCGCCGGGCCGGGCAGCGGTGCTCCGTCCGCTCCCGGACGCGCGGCCGCAAAGAAGTGCGAGGGGACCCCCGTGGTCGTGCAGGCCTACATCCTGGTCCAGACCGTGGTCGGCAGGTCGACCGAGGTCATGACCGAGATCCGCCGCATCGCCGGTGTGACCCTGGCCGAGGACGTCACCGGCCCGTACGACGTCGTCGTCCGCGCCGAGGCCCCCACGATGGACGAGCTCGGGGCGCTGGTCCTCAAGCGCGTCCAGAGCGTTCCCGGCATCACCAGGACGGTGACCTGCCCGGTCGTGCACGTCTGACCCGGCCGGTACGTCCAGGCGGGAGGAGGGCGTCATGCACCCCGGCCCTCACAACCATCCGCCCGGGCGCCGAGCACTCTCCTGCGCACCTCGCGCCCGCAGCGCCCGGGCTCCCGCCAGACCCATCCACGCTCGGGCCGGGGTGCATGACGCCCTCCTCCCGCCTTCGCCTCGTCGGCCGGGTCTGCTGCGCGGGGTCGGGCAGGGCATCGTCCTGCTGGGCTTGACCACGCTCCTCGCGGGCTGCGGGGCGGTGGCGGTGACCGAACCGACGCCGGACGCCGCGGTCGCGCAGGTCTGCGGCGACGTCATGGGCGCGCTGCCGGCGAAGGTGCTGGACCAGGCGCGGCGCAGCGTCGAGCCGGGCGTGCTGACCGCGGCCTGGGGCCGGCCGGCGATCGTGCTGCGCTGCGGGGTCGACGCGCCTCCCGGGCTGAGCGAGGACAGCGAGTGCCTCGAGGTGAACGGCGTCGGGTGGTACGCCGAGGAGGCGCAGAACGGGATGATCTTCACCACGATCGGGCGCCCGGCGTTCGTCGAGGTCGCGGTGCCGTCGACGTACGCCCCGGAGTCGGGGGCGCTCGCCGACCTCGGCGGCACGGTCGCCGCGCACGACCCGGTCACGACCCCCTGCCAGTAGCCGGTCCTGCACGGTCGCTGCACGAGCGCCCTCGTGCACGTTCGCTCGATCTTGACGGGTTCGCGCGTCCTCCAGGTCGAGCGAAGCCGTCAAGATCGAGCGAAGCCCTCAAGATCGAGCGAAGCCCTCGAGATCGAGCGAAGACGAGCACGCCTTCGCGTGCGCGCCGGTCAGCGCAGGCCGACGGGGCGCGCGAGGGCGAGGGCGATCAGGCGGTCGACCAGGGCCGGGTAGTCGAGGCCGCTCGCGGCCCACATGCGCGGGAACATCGAGTGCGCGGTGAAGCCGGGCATCGTGTTGATCTCGTTGACCACGACCCGGCCCTCGCGGGTGAGGAAGACGTCGACGCGGGCGAGTCCCTCGCAGCCGACGGCCTCGAAGGTCTCGACCGCGAGCGCGCGCACCTGGTCGGCCACGGACGCGTCGACCCGGGCGGGCACGTCGAGGTCGACCTGCTCCTCGGGGAGGTACTTGGCCTCGAAGTCGTAGAAGCCGGACTCGCTGTGCACGCGGATCTCGGCGACGGCGCTCGCCTGCGGGGCGCCGCCGTCGACGTCGGACAGCACGCCGCACTCGAGCTCGCGCGCACCGACGAACCCCTCCTCGACCACGACCTTGGGGTCGAAGTCCTGGGCGTGGGCGATGGCCGCCTCGAGGGCCGTCGTGTCCTCGGGGTCGTCGGGGCCGTCGACCTTGGAGATGCCGAGGCTGGAGCCGCCGCGGGCGGGCTTGACGAAGACCGGGAACCGCAGCGCCCCGACCGCCTCGAGGCAGGCGCTCCGGTCGCGCGCCCACTGGGCGGGGGTGATGGTGACGAAGGGCCCGACCGGCAGCCCCGAGGCCGAGAGCACGAGCTTCATGAAGTGCTTGTCCATGCCGACCGCGCTGGCCAGCACGCCGGCGCCGACATAACGGGTGCCCATCATCTCGAACAGGCCCTGGATGGTGCCGTCCTCGCCGAACGGCCCGTGCAGCAGGCTCAGCGCCACGTCGACCGGCCCGAGCCAGGACAGCGCCGAGTGGCGGTCGACCCCGCCGTAGGAGACGTCGTCGCGCACCGCCAGGCGGCTGCCGGGTCCGTGGGTCAGCAGCATCGCGTCGGGGGCGTCCTCGCTGAGCCCGGGCAGGCGGCCGTCGACCACCACGAGCCCGCGCAGGGTCTCGTCGTCGACGAGCACCCAGCGTCCGCTGCGGGTGATCCCGACGCCGACCACCTCGTAGCGCCCGGGGTCCAGTGCCGACGAGACGCCCGCGGCGGTGAGGCAGGAGACGCCGTGCTCGCTGCTGATCCCGCCGAACACGAGCGCGACGCGCACGCGTCGAGCGGTCTTGGGGCGTGCCCCGAGATCCGGCTCCGTCGTCACCACACCTCCGCGCGTGCTCGTCCTTGCTGCCGCGCCGACCCTACCGGCGCGGACGCGTGCACCCGGTCCGGCGCGCGCGACGCGAGGATGGGTCCATGAGCGAGCGAACCGACCTCCACCGCGAGACCCTGGCCGTCAGCCTCGGACGACCGCCCCGTACGCCGGGCGCGCCGCTGAACGTCGCCCCGCAGCTGGCCTCGACGTACGTGGGCGTGCACGACACCTCCGAGCCCGTGCTCGGCTACGGCCGCGACGGCAACGCGACCTGGAGCGCGCTCGAGGACGTCATCGGCGGGCTGGAGGGCGGACGCACCCTCACCTACGCGAGCGGCATGGCCGCGGCGAGCGCCGTGCTGGACCTGCTCTCCCCCGGCGCCGCCGTGGTGCTGCCGACGAGCTGCTACCTCGGCGTCGCGGCGCTGGTGCGCTCGCGCGCGGCGAAGTTCGCCTGGGACCTCCGCCTGGTCGACGTCACCGACACCGAGGCGGTGCTGGCGGCCGCGGAGGGCGCGGACCTCGTCTGGCTCGAGTCCCCGACCAACCCGCTGATGGAGGTGGCCGACCTCGCTCGGATCGGCGGGGCGCTGCGGGGCCGCGTCCGCACCGTCGTGGACAACACCTTCGCCACGGCGATCCTGCAGCGACCGCTCGAGGACGGCTTCGACGTCGTGCTCGAGTCGGGCACGAAGTTCGTCGGCGGGCACTCCGACCTGCTCCTCGGCGCCCTCACCGTGCGGCACGACGACGACGAGGGGTACGCGGCGCTCGCCGCCGTCCGCCACGACAGCGGTGCGGTCCCCGGCCCGATGGAGGCCTGGCTCGCGCTGCGCGGGATCCGCACCATGCCGCTGCGGGTGCGTGCCGCGCAGGACAACGCCCGGGTGCTGGCCGAGCGGCTCGCCGGCCACCGCCGGGTGGAGCGCGTCCGCGACCCCGGCTTCGGCTCGCTGATGTCGATCGACCTGCCCGACGCCGCGACCGCGGAGCGGTTCGTCGACGGCTGCACGCTGTGGACCCACGCCACCAGCCTCGGCAGCGTCGAGTCGACCCTCGAGCGCCGGCGCCGCTGGAGCGGGGAGCTCGACGTCGTCCCCGAGGGCCTGGTGCGGATGTCCGTCGGCGTCGAGCACGTCGAGGACCTCTGGTCCGACCTCGAGCAGGCCCTCGACGCGGTCTGACCGGAGCACGGCGGCGCGCGGCGGGGCGCGGCGATCAGTCCCGACGATCAGTCCGACGATCAGTCCCGCTCGCGCCCCGCAGCGCGGCTCATCAGGGCCCGCACCCCCTCGGCCGGCGTCAGCTCCCCGGCGATGACGGCGGCGACGTGGTCGACGATGGGCATCTCGACGCCGTGCTGTCGGGCGAGCTGCTGCACCGAGGCGCACGACAGCACCCCCTCGGCGACCTGGCGGGTGGCGTGGCTGATCTCGGCGACGCTGCGCCCGCGGCCCAGCTCCTCGCCGAACGTGCGGTTGCGCGACAGCGGGGACTGGCAGGTGGCGACGAGGTCGCCCAGCCCGGCCAGCCCGGCGAACGTGTAAGGGTCCGCGCCGAGGGCGACCCCGAGCCGGCTCGTCTCGGCCAGCCCGCGGGTGATGAGCGAGGCGGTCGCGTTCGCGCCGAACCCCAGCCCGACGGCCATGCCCACCCCGAGCGCGATGACGTTCTTCGTCGCGCCGGCCAGCTCGCACCCGACGACGTCGGCGTTGGTGTAGACGCGGAAGGACGGCGTGTGGCAGATGCGCTGGACGTCGAGGGCGGTCTGCTCCGCCACGCTCGCGGCCACGCTCGCCGACGGCTGGCGGGCGGCGATCTCGCGGGCGAGGTTCGGGCCGGTGACGACGGCGATCCGCTCCGGCTCCACCCCGCCGGCCTCGGCGACCACCTGGCTCATCCGCCGCCCCGTGCCCAGCTCGATGCCCTTGGCCAGGCTGACCACGTGGGCGTCGGGCGGCACCGTCCAGCCCTCGAGCGTGCGGCGCAGCAGCTGGGAGGGGACGGCGAGCACGACCGCGTACGCGCCGTCCATCGCCTCTTCCGGGTCGCTGACCGCACGCAGGCCGGGCGGCAGCTCGACGTCGGGCAGGTAGTCGGGGTTGCGGCGCTCGGCGTTGATCGCCGCGGCGAGCGCGGGGCGGCGGGCCCACAGGGTGACCTCGTGGCCGGTGTCGCCGACGACGAGGCCGAACGTCGTGCCCCACGACCCGGCGCCCATGACCGCGACCTTCACGGCGCGGTCCCCGGTGACCGCGCCGCCCGCGGGTCGAACCGCACGGCCGGGGCGCGCTCGTGGCGCAGCTCCTCGAGCAGCGAGGTCAGGGCGGCCATGATGCGCTCGGTCGCCTCGGCGAGCAGGGCGGCGTCGACCGCCCGGCCGCGGAGGTCGTCGAGCGCCACCGGCGGCCCGACGCGCATCTGCAGCGTCGGGCGGGCCCAGAAGCGCGGCAGCCCCAGCGCGGGTCCGCGCAGGAACTCCTCGGCGCCCCACTGCGCGACCGGGACGACGGGGAAGGCCGTGGCGAGCGCCAGGCGGGCGGCGCCGGTGCGGCCCCGCATCGGCCACAGGCCGGGGTCGCGCGTGATCGTGCCCTCGGGGTAGACGACGACGGCGCGCCCCTCCTCGAGCGCGGCGCGGGCCGCGGCGAGCGCGTCGACCGAACGGCTGCTGCCCCGCTCCACGGGGATCTGGCCGGCCCGGCGCAGCAGCCGGCCGAGGCCCGGGACGCCGAACAGCGAGCTCTTGGCCAGGAACCGCGGCCAGCGCCCGGAGTAGGCGAGGAACTGCCCGAGGGCCAGCGGGTCGGCGTTGGAGATGTGGTTGGCGACGACGATCACCCCGCCGCTCGCCGGCAGGTGCTCCCGGCCGTCCCAGGACCGCCGGCTCAGCGGCGCGAGGACGGCGTTGAGGCCCTTGATCAGCGGGCGGATCGTCGCGTCGCCCGGCTCGTGGTTGACCGCGTCGAGGCGCGGCACCGGCGTACGCCCGGCGCCGCTGCTCACGCCCACCCGTCCCGCACCGGTCGCGCCGCTCCTGACGTGGTCCCGGGGCGCGCCGCCCCGGGTGCAGCCAACCCTAGTGGCCGCCCGGGATGTGGCAGCATCGGCGCCGCCCATGTCGACGCCCTCCGAAGCCCCGCCCGGAGCCGGCCCCGTCCCCGAGGTCGGCGCGGTGGTCGCGCTCAAGGCGGGGGAGCTCGTCAAGTCCCGCCTCGCCCCGCTCCCCCAGCCGCTGCGGCGTCGGCTGGCCTGGACCATGGCGGTCGACACGCTGGCCGCGCTCGTCAGGGCCGTCGAGCTTGTCTGCGTCGTCAGCGACCAGCCCGCCCTGGCCCACCGGCTCGCCCGCGCCGGGCTGGCCGGGGTGGAGGTCGTCCCCGAGGGCCGCCCGGCCGGCCTGAACGAGGCCCTGCGCCTGGGCGCCGACCACCTCCGCCGGTGCGGCGTGGGCCGGGTGCTCGCCGCGGTCGGCGACCTCCCCGCCCTGCGCCCGGCCGCGGTGGAGGTCGTGCTCGCCGGCGCGGCCGCTTACGAGCGGGCCTACCTCGCCGACGCGACGGGCGTGGGCACGACGATGCTGCTCGCCGCGCCCGGGACCGGGCTCGGCCCGCGCTTCCAGGGACGCTCGGCCGCCGCCCACCACCACTCGGGGGCGGTCGCGCTCACCGACGAGCGGCTCGGCGCTCCCGTGCCGCTCGCCCGGCGCGACGTCGACACCGAGGTCGACCTCGCCGACGCGGCCGGCCTCGGGCTCGGCCCCGCGACGCGGGCGCTGCTCGACCCGCGCACCGGACGGCTGGGCACCTACGCCGTCGTCACGACCGTCGGGCGGGCCGGGGCACCCGGGGACGCCGTGACGGCCGAGGGCGTCCGGGTGTCGCTGCCGCCCGGGCGCGTGGCCGACGGCCTGCGCCTCCCGCGACCGGGCCAGCGCCTGCACGCCGTCACCGCCGGCGGCGAGGTGCTCTCCGCCTGGCTGTGAGCGCTGGCGGTGAGCTGTGGCGATGAGCGCTGCCTGTGAGCGATGCCTGTGAGCGCTGCCTGTCAGCGACCGGCGGTGAGCGCGCGCCCTCGTCGGGTCCTACGGGGTCGCGGGTGCGCCCTCGTCGGCCACCGAGGCCTTGAGGTCGGTACCGGGACGGAACCGCACGACCGAGGTCGGCGGCGCCTCCTTGCGCTCCCCGGTGCGCGGGTTGCGCACCGTGCGTGCCGGCCTGTCGACCTTCTCGAACACGCCGAACCCGGTGACCGAGACCTTCTCCCCGGTCGCCACCGTCGCGGTGATGGTCTCCACGACCGCGTTCAGCGCCCTGGCCGCCTCGCGCTTGCTGCCGTCGAAGTGCGTCGACAGCTCACGGATCAACTGCGCCTTGTTCACTGGCCCTCCAGCCCGCACGCGAGGACGGGCGCAGGGGCCCGCCGCCGCAGCCCCACTGCGTCGTGCGTGGGATCAGGCTAGAGATCATCCGGCCAGGAGACAAATACCCGCGGCGCTGAGGTGCTGGATCTCTGGATCGTTCGAGTCCGCGCCGTCAGGAGACGGGCGCGACCCGGGCCGGGAGCGTGGCCGGCTTGAAGGACGGCCGACGGGCCTCGTACGCCTCCACGGCGTCGGCCTGGCGCAGGGTCAGGCCGATGTCGTCGAGGCCCTCGAGCAGGCGCCAGCGGGTGTAGTCGTCGATCTCGAAGTCGGTCTCGAAGCCCGGCGCGGTGATCGTGCGCGCCTCGAGGTCGACGGTGATGGGGGCCTGCGGGTGCTCCTCGACGAAGTCCCACAGCTCCTCGACGACCTTCTGGTCGATGCGGGCCACGAGGAGGCCGGCCTTGCCCGCGTTGCTGCGGAAGATGTCGCCGAACCGGGCCCCGACCACGACGCGGAAGCCGTAGTTCTGCAGCGCCCAGACCGCGTGCTCCCGCGACGAGCCGGTGCCGAAGTCGGGACCCGGCACGATGATCGTCGCGCCGGCGTACTGGGGCTGGTTGAGCACGAAGTCGGGGTCCTTGCGCCAGGCGGCGAAGAGCCCGTCCTCGAAGCCGGTCTTGGTCACCCGCTTGAGGTAGACCGCCGGGATGATCTGGTCGGTGTCGACGTTGCTGCGTCGCAGCGGCAGCGCCGTGCCGGTGTGGGTGGTGAAGGCGTCCATGCTCGGTGTGCTCCTGGGTTCTGCGGCGGTCAGCGGGTGGTCGCAGCGACCAGGTCGGCCGGGGCGTCGAGGTCGGCGGGCGAGCTCAGCGTGCCGCGGACCGCGGTGGCGGCGGCGACGAGCGGGCTGACCAGGTGCGTACGCCCGCCCTTGCCCTGCCGACCCTCGAAGTTGCGGTTCGAGGTGGAGGCCGCGCGCTCGCCGGGGGCCAGCTGGTCGGGGTTCATGCCCAGGCACATCGAGCAGCCGGCGGCCCGCCACTCGGCACCCGCCTCCTTGAACACGACGTCGAGGCCCTCGGACTCGGCCTGCAGGCGCACACGGGCCGAGCCCGGGACGACGAGCATCCGGACGGAGTCGGCGACGTGGCGGCCGCCGATGACGGCGGCGGCGGCCCGGAGGTCCTCGATGCGGCCGTTCGTGCACGAGCCGAGGAACACCGTGTCCACGGCGATCTCGCGCATCGGGGTGCCGGGGGTCAGCGCCATGTACTCGAGCGCCTTGGTCGCGGCCACCCGGTCGCTCGCCTCGGCGAACACCTCCGGCTCGGGCACGGAGGCGCCCAGCGGGACGCCCTGCCCGGGGTTGGTGCCCCAGGTGACGAACGGCGTCAGCTGGGTCGCGTCGAGGTCGACCTCGACGTCGAAGACGGCGTCCGCGTCGCTGGTGAGGGTCGACCAGTACTCCACCGCCGCGTCCCAGTCGGCGCCGGTCGGCGCGTGCGGACGGCCCTTCAGGTAGGCGAAGGTCGTCGCGTCCGGCGCCATCAGGCCGGCCTTGGCGCCCCACTCGATGCTCATGTTGCAGATCGTCATCCGGCCCTCCATGGAGAGCGCCTCGATGGCCGACCCGCGGTACTCGACGATGTAGCCCTGGCCGCCGCCGGTGCCGACCTTGGCGATCAGCGCCAGCACGATGTCCTTGGCGGTCACGCCGGGGGGCAGCTCGCCGTCGACGTTCACCGCCATCGTCTGCGGCTTGGCCTGCGGCAGCGTCTGGGTGGCGAGCACGTGCTCGACCTCGGAGGTGCCGATCCCGAAGGCGATGGAGCCGAAGGCGCCGTGGGTGGAGGTGTGCGAGTCGCCGCAGACGATCGTCATGCCCGGCTGGGTCAGGCCCAGCTGCGGGCCGATGATGTGGACGATGCCCTGGTCGAGGTCGCCGAGGCTGTGGATCCGGACGCCGAACTCCTCGGCGTTGCGGCGCAGGGTGTCGACCTGCGTGCGCGACACCGGGTCGGCGATCGGCTGGTCGATGTTCAGCGTCGGGGTGTTGTGGTCCTCGGTCGCCAGCGTGAGGTCGGGGCGACGCACCCGGCGACCGGCCTGGCGCAGGCCGTCGAAGGCCTGCGGGCTGGTGACCTCGTGCACGAGGTGGAGGTCGATGTAGAGCAGGTCCGGCTCGCCCTCGCTGCTGCGGACGACGTGGTCGTCCCAGACCTTCTCGCTCAGCGTCCTACCCATGGACCAGGCTCCTCTTGGCTGTGTTCTCGCGGAGTGCCGGGGTGCTCCCGGCCGGCGTTCGGACTCTCGCCCCGCCGCTGCACGCCCGGTTTGCGTTCCAGCATCCGAGACGGCAGTATCAAGGCATGGACAACTCTAGCGGTGTCGGCGTGCTGGACAAAGCCGCCATGGTGCTCGGTGCGCTGGAGACCGGACCGACGACCCTGGCCGGGCTCGTGTCGGCCACCGGGCTCGCCCGACCGACCGCTCACCGGCTCGCCGTGGCCCTCGAGCACCACCGCCTCGTGAGCCGCGACCTGCAGGGCCGCTTCGTGCTCGGCCCCCGCCTCGGCGAGCTCGCCTCGGCCGCCGGCGAGGACCGCCTGCTGGCCACCGCCGGTCCGGTGCTCGCCCGCCTGCGCGACATCACCGGCGAGTCGGCGCAGATGTTCCGCCGCCAGGGCGACTTCCGCGTCTGCGTGGCCACGGCCGAGCGGATGTCCGGGCTGCGCGACAGCGTCCCGGTCGGCACCCAGCTCACCATGCAGGCGGGGTCCGCCGCGCAGGTGCTGCTCGCCTGGGAGGAGCCGGACCGCATGCAGCGCGGGCTGCGCGGCAGCCGCTACTCCGCGGTCGCGCTGGCCGCCGTACGCCGTCGTGGCTGGGCCCACTCGGTCGGCGAGCGCGAGGCCGGCGTCGCCTCCGTCTCCGCACCCGTCCGCTCCCCCTCCGGCAAGGTCATCGCCGCGGTCAGCGTCTCCGGACCCATCGAGCGCCTCTCGCGCCAGCCCGGCCGACTGCACGCCCCCGCGGTCATCGCCGCGGCCGAGCGGCTGAGCGACGTGCTGCGCCGCAGCGGTTCCGAGGGCTGAGCCCGCCCGCGTGCACCGTGCGCCTCGTGCTCCAGGGCCCGCAGCGGGGCTCAGTTGACCGGGCTGGCGTCCAGGGTCACGGTGGCCGACCGCTGCGTGCCCTCGGCCGTCGTCCAGGTGAGGGTCACGCGGTCGCCCGGCTGCATCGCCGCGAGGGCCTTGGTGAGGCCGGCCGCGTCGCTCACGGTGGTCGGGCCGACCCCGGTGACCGTGTCCCCGGCCGTCAGCCCGGCGTCGTCGGCCGCGTCACCGGGGACCACCCCGGCGATCGTCGCGCCCGAGCCCGTGGCCGACGGCGCGCCCCGACCACGCCCCGAGCCGTAGCCGTAGCCGTACGCGGAGTCGCTCGTCGCGCTCGTCGCCACCTGCACGCCGAGGAACGCGGCCGGGCCGATCCGCACGGCCGCGGTCTCGTCGCCGCTGCGGATCTGGGTGACGATCGCCAGCGCGGTGCCGATCGGCACGGCGTAGCCGTCGATCCGGGTCCCGCTCGACGCGGCGGTGTCGATGCCGACGACCTCGCCCTCGGCGTCCAGCAGCGGTCCGCCCGAGTCGCCCGGGACGACGTCGGCGGAGGTCTCGATCAGCCTCGTCAGGCTCTCGCCCGCCACGTCGCCCTCGGACTGCGTGGTGATGGCGGCGGACAGGTCGGTGACCTCGCCGTCGGCGGCGGTCAGCGAACCGGTGCCGCCCGCGTTCCCGACGGCCGTGACGTCGTCGCCGACCGCGAGCGTGTCGTCGTCGAGGCGGGCGGTCGTCAGCCCGCTGGCGCCGGCCAGCCGGAGCAGCGCGACGTCGGCCGCCCGGTCGGCGCCGACGACGGTGCCGGTGTAGGTGCTCCCGGTCGCGGCGATCGTGACCTTCACGCTCGTCGAGCCCTCGACCACGTGGTAGTTCGTCAGCACCTCGCCGTCGGCGGTCAGCACGATGCCCGTGCCCGCGGCCTCACCGCCACTGAGCACGGTGTCGACCAGGGCCACGCCGCGCGACTCGGCGGCCGTCGCCGGGTCGGAGTCGACGGCGCCGCTCTGCGCCGCGCTCCCCTGCCCGGAACCCGCGGAGCCCCCGGGCTGTCGGGACGAGCCCGATCCGCCGGAGCCGTACGGCCCGTACGCGTCGACCAGCCGCACGCCCGCGTCCGCCGGCGTCGAGAGGCCCAGCGCGGCCGACAGGAGGCTGCCCGCGAGGAGCGCCGCCCCCACGCGTCGGACGCGGTGCCGGGCCGGGTCGGAGGTGGTCGGGAGCGGTGTCGCGGTCGTCATGACCCCACGGAACCGGCACCCGCCGTGACCGGCCTCGGTCCCGGCTGGGCGGGTGCTGTGAACCGGCGACCGGCACGGTGGGCACGGCCTCGCTAGGTTGGACGCCGTGCCGAAGCCGCTGACCGACCCCGCGCTGCACGTCGCCGCGCGCCTGGAGAACCGCTTCGTCGCCTGGCGCACCGAGCGCGCCCGTTCCCGCGGCTACACGCCGCTGGTCATCCCCTACACCGGCTACGGCGCCACGGACTGGATCCGTGTGCTCGGCCGGGTGATGCTGAACCGCGGCACGCACCGCCTCACCGGCGAGCCGATGGGCACCCGGGGCTGGCGCAGCTTCACCAGCGTCCCGGTGCAGGGTGCGCGCGTGCGCGTGGAGGTGGGTGGCAGCTCGGCGGAGGTGACCGCCGACCGCTCCGGGCTGGTCGACGCGGTCGTCGAGGTCGACCTGGACCCCGGCTGGCACCGCATCGCCTACCACGTCGAGGACTCCGAGCCGACGTACGGGCGGGTGTACGTCGTGGACCCGGAGGCGCGCTTCGGCCTCGTCTCCGACATCGACGACACGGTCATGATCACCGCGCTGCCCCGGCCGCTGCTCGCCGCGTGGCACACGTTCGTCGTCAACGAGCACGCCCGCTCGACGACCCCGGGGATGCCGGTGCTCTACGAGCGCCTCACCGGCAGCCACGCCGGCACGCCGGTGGTCTACCTCTCCACGGGCGCCTGGAACGTCGCCCCGACGCTGACGCGCTTCCTCTCGCGCAACCTCTACCCGGCCGGCGCGCTGCTGCTGACCGACTGGGGCCCGACCCCGGACGCCCTGTTCCGCGACGGCACCAAGCACAAGCGCGACGCGCTCGAGCGGCTGGCGCGCGAGTTCCCGGAGATGCGCTGGCTCCTGGTCGGCGACGACGGCCAGCACGACCCCGAGACGTACGGCCGCTTCTGCGAGCTGCACCCCGACCGGGTCGTCGCGGTCTGCATCCGCCAGCTCACGCCGGGCGAGGCGGTGCTGGCGGGCAGCGGCAACCGGCGCCACGTCCGGCGCGACGGCAGCAAGGTCCCGTGGTTCTTCGGCAACGACGGGGCCGCCCTGGCCGAGCAGCTCGAGGCCGCCGGGCTGCTGGGCAGCTCCGCGCAGCAACCCGAGGTCGAGGCCTGAGCCCCGACCCCGGGCTGCCCGGAACCGGTCGGGCTCAGTCGAGCCGGACCTCGCGCTGCTCCTCCGCGGAGCGGTACGCCGCGTCCACGACGCGGGCCCGCGTCAGGGCGTCCTCGCCGTGGAAGCCCGACCAGTCCGGCGCGAGCACCTTGGCCAGGAAGTCGTCCACGGCCTCGCCGTGGCGACCGTCCGGGCCGAGCACCGGGAACAGCTCGGCGGGCACGCCGTGCAGCTCGGTGAGGACGTCGAGCCGCGACGCGCTCCACGTGCCCGGGGTGCCGAGCACCGCGCCGCCCTCGGAGCCGTAGAGCACGACGTAGAGCTCGTCGGACTTGATGTAGGACGCCCAGCTCGCCTCGAGCAGCAGCGTCGCCCCGCCCGAGAGCCGGACGAACGCGGTGGAGAGGTCCTCGACCTCGAAGGGCACCGTGCCGTCCTCGCCGGGCGGGAGGGTCGGCCGGTCCGGAGAACCACCACGCCCGCGCGGCCCGAACTTCGCGTACGTCGAGGCGCTGACCGCCTCGGCCGTCGGCTCGCCCATGAGGTGCAGGGCCATGTCGAGCATGTGCACGCCGATGTCCATCAGCGGGCCGCCGCCGGCCAGCGACTTGCGGGTGAACCAGGTGCCGAGCCCGGGGATGCCGGAGCGCCGCAGCCAGCCCGCCTTGGCGTAGTAGATCTCGCCCAGCGCGCCCTCGTCGACGAGCTTCTTCAGCGCCTTGACGTCGCCGCGGCGACGGTGGTTGAACGACACGTCGAGCACCCGGTCGGCCGACCGCGCGGCCTCGACCATGGCGGCCCCGCGCTCGGCGTCCTCGGCCAGCGGCTTCTCCGACAGCACGTGCACGCCCGCGGCCAGGGCGGCCAGGGCCACCGGGGCGTGCAGCGCGGTCGGCGTCGCCACGCTGACCACGTCGAGGTCGGCCTGCTCGATCATCTCGGCGTAGCCGCGGAACAGCCCCGTCCCGGGCAGGCCGTAGACCTGGCCGAGCCGTGCCCGGGGCTCGTCCTCCAGCCCGGCGATGGCCACCAGGTCCACGTCGGGACGCAGCGCGTACGCGTCCATGTGCTGCTGGCCGGCCCACCCGAGGCCGACGACACCGGCGCGCAGCGGGGCGCCGTCCCGCGTCGCCGGGCTCACCGGCCCGCCTCGGGGTTCAGGGTCGCGCCCGCGAAGTCGGGCACCTTCATGTTGACCAGGCCGGGGGCGGTGCGCCCGCTGCGCTGCTCGGGCGCCGCCCAGCGCACGGCGTTGGCGAGCACCCGCTTGATGTCGGGGTGGTGGTAGACCCCGAAGTCCTGGTCGCCCGGGGAGAAGTAGAAGACCCGGCCGCGCCCGCGGCGGAAGGTGCAGCCCGACCGGAACACCTCACCGCCGGTGAAGCTGGACACGAAGACGAGCTCGTCGGGCTCGGGGATGTCGAAGTACTCGCCGTACATCTCCTGCTCGGGGATCCGGATCGGGTGCGGCACGCCCTCCGCGATCGGGTGGCCGGGGGCCACGGTCCACACGAGCTCGGCGTCGTCCTTGCTGCGCCACGCCAGCGCGCAGGAGGTCCCCATCAGCCGCTTGAAGATCGTGGAGAAGTGGCCGGAGTGCAGCACCAGCAGGCCCATGCCGCCGAGGACGGCCTCGTGCACCTTGGCCACGACCGCGTCGTCGACGTCGCCGTGCTTGAGGTGGCCCCACCAGGTGAGCACGTCGGTGCTCGCCAGGACCTCGTCGGTCAGGCCGTGCTCGGGCTGGTCGAGGGTCGCCGTCCTGGTCTCCACCTGCTCGCCGAGCACCTCGCGCAGCCCGGCGGCGATGGCGCCGTGGATGCCCTCGGGGTAGCGCTGCGCCATGTCCTCGCGGTACTTGTCGTCGGTCTCGTGGAAGTTCTCGTTCCACACGGTCACCCTGATCGGTTGGCTCACGGGCGCCATGCTGCCAAACCCGCCGACAGGCCACGGTCTGCGTCCGGTGCCGTCGGGGCGGGGATGACCCGCCGGCTCAGCAGCCCGCGCGTCCCAGCGGTCCCGCCGACGACGTGTCCAGCAGCACCTGGGCCGAGGGCCCGCCCTTCTCCTGCGGGGCGAGGCCGAGCGTGGCCACCGGGCCGCCGTCGGCCCAGACCCCGCCGTAGGAGGCCGTCAGGCGGGCGTTCGACGCGCTGCGCAGGTCGCCCGCCCAGGTGGCGTCCTCCCCCGTCCACACGACGGTGTCCCCGGCCACCCGCGGGAACTGCGGGGAGCGCGCCCCGTCGGCCAGCAGCCTGGCCGCCGGCCAGCCCTCGCGCCACGCCCAGACCTGCTGCCCCTCCCCGCCGCCGACCCAGGCCAGCGTGTCCCGGTCCGCGGCCAGGTAGAAGGGCCCGCGCACCGCGGCCAACGGTGCGGGCAGGTCGACCGGGGCACGGGTGGCGAGGTCGATCGCGCGCAGGCTCGAGGTCTGTCCGGCGGCGGCGCTGTCGGCCCACACCAGCCGGCTGCCGAACCGCACCGGTGCCCGACCGAAGCCGCGGCTCAGCCGCTCGACGTGGCCGTCGGCCAGCCGGTAGCCGGACAGCACCGTCCGGCCGGGGTCGGCGTCGCGGGTCTGCGTCCAGTAGAGCCAGCCGTCGGCGAGCACCGGGTCGACGAACGGGGTCTGCATCAGCTGCCCCCGCGCGTCGGGCTCGCCGTGGGCGACCTCGACCGGCGCGCCGCCGGTGCGGCTGTCCCAGACGTAGAGGCCGAAGTCCTCGAAGCCGGAGTACGAGCGGTCGACGCGGTAGGCGAGGTGGCGCCCGTCGAAGGTCGCCCCGAGGACCTGCCACTCCGGGTGGTCGAGCCCGAGGTCGGCCACGACGGTGTCGGCGTCGCCGACCCCACCGTCACCGCCGGAGGGTCGCCGCCAGACCAGCGCGTGCCGGACCCCGGGCACGTCGGAGACCGCGAACACCGAGCGGTCGGCCAGCCCCAGCGCCACCGTCAGCGTCTCGCCGGCCCGCGGCGCGACGACGCCCCCGGCCAGGGCGGCGCTCCACGCCTGCGGCAGGGCGACGGTGCACGGCGCCGTCCCCTCGGGAGCCGGCGTCGCGCTGGGACCGGGTGCCGTCGCGTCCGGTACCGAGGGCGTGCACGCAGCCAGGGCCAGGACGAGCCCGGCGGCGAGCGCGGTCACCAGCCGGGTGAGGCTCCGCCCGCCGGCCCGGCCCTCACCAGACGTAGCCACGCGCTCCGAAGATCATCACGATCTTGGCCGTGTCGATCTCGTTGTAGCGCGGCACCGGCGCCGCCCACGAGATGCTCGACCCGGCCACCGAGTCGGCGTAGCGGGTGGTCGCGCCGGAGTCGTCGTAGCCCCGCACCGCGACCCAGTGGTAGATCGTGCGGTTCGGGTGCCCGTTCAGGTGCGGTCCGTTGCGCACCTCGACCGCGTTGCCCGCGATGCCCCGCTTCTGCACGACGACGTCGGCCACGAGCCGGTCGCGGAAGGTCTGCACGTCCTGCGCGCTCGGGGTGTACGCGAGGTTCTGCGGGGTGTAGTCGAAGCCCTGGGAGTAGCGCTCGAGCGCCTGCTCCATCGGGTAGCGGCCCGCGCCGCTGTACCAGCTCGTGCCGCTGCTGGTCGTCCTCAGCCGGGACGCCGCGGTGCCCTGCGAGATCGCGGTGCCGTCGGCCATCGCGAGCATCTGCAGCGTCGCCGGTCCGCACCAGTAGCCGCGCAGCTGCGCCGTCTGCCTGACCGCCTTGAGCGAGCGGTGGGTGGGCAGCGGCGGGTCGACCACGACGGACCCGGCGGAGGCGAGCGAGCGGGCCCTCGCCGACCCCGCCTGCCGCTGGCCCGCCATCAGCCGGGCCACCGCGGCGTCCTTCTTCGCGACCGAGGCCCGCTGCTGCGCGGTCAGCGTCGGGGTGCCGACGACGAGTGACCGCTCGGGCCCGCTCACCGGCGCCGGGGCGGCAGCGGCGGCCGTCCGGGCACCCGGAAAGGCCAGGTCGCCCGGGGCGCTCGACGCGCTCCCGCCGGCGAAGGCCGGCTGCGCGCCCAGCAGCACCGCGGCACCCGCCACGCCCAGCTGGATCAGCGTCCGGCGCACGGTCCGCGCTCGTGGAGCCACGTGAAGTCCTCTCGTCAGCCCCGAGCCGTTGCCCGAGCAGGCAACGCGGATGACGATAGGTCCCACCAGCCCCACCAGCGTCGATCGTGTCGGGATCGTGATCTTCGCCTGCGGAGTGTCAACCCAAGATCGAGACAAGCTCGTCGTACGCAGCCGGGGTCGCCGCGACGATCTTGTTGCCCCCCAGCAGCGACTCCGGCGTGAGGTAGTCGCTGACCCGCGCGCCCGCCGCGTCGAGGACGGCGACCGCCCCGAGGCAGTCCCACGCGTTGATGTGCGGCTCGACGTAGCCGACCAGGCGCCCGCACGCCACGTCGCAGAGCCCGAGGGCCCCGGAGCCGTTGCGCACGAACATCCCGTGGCGGCGCATCAGCCGGTCCAGCACGGGGACGACGTCCTCCGGGCCCACCCGGGACGAGCAGCCGAGGAACGTCAGCCCCTCGCTCACCGAGGTCGCCGTGCTCGGGTGGATCTCGGCTCCGTTCAGGGTCGCCGGCCGGTCCGTGGCGCCGACGAACAGCTCCGCCGCCGCCGGGTTGTGGACCAGCCCCAGCACCGCCGCGCCGTCACGCACGTACGCGACCGAGACGCACCAGGTGCGCAGGCCGCTGACGAAGGGCTGGGTGCCGTCGATGGGGTCGACGACCCAGATGCCCTCGCTGCCCGGGAAGTCGGCGTGGCCGGTCTCCTCGCCGAGGAAGGCGTCGCGGGGGAAGGCCGCGGCCAGCCGCTCCTTGATCAGGTGCTCGACGGCGACGTCGGCCTCGCTGACGACGTCCTGCACGCCCTTGCTGCGCACGGTGAGCTCGGCGAGGCGGTCGAAGTAGCCGAGCGCGAGGTCGCCGGCGTCGCGGATGATCTCCTCCGCGACCCGCGCGCGCTCCTCGAGCCAGGTCTCGCCGGCCGCAGTCCTCTCGGTCCCAGTCGTCTCGGTCCCAGTCGTCTCGGTCACGGTCGTCTCCTCAGTCGTGGGTGGCGGGGGTGGGACCGGCCTCGTCGCGCCAGAGCCAGGCGGCGCCGCGGACCCCGCTGCTGTCACCGTGCGCGGCCCGGACCACCGGGGTGTAGAAGCAGGGCGAGAAGGTCTGCGAGGCCAGCGCCGGCGGGAGGTCGTCGTAGAGCTCGGGCACGTTCGCCAGGCCCCCGCCCATCACCAGCACGTCGGGGTCGAGGACGTTGACGACCATGGACAGCCCCCGCGCCAGCCGGTCCACGTAGCGGTCCCAGACCAGCCGGGCGAGCCGGTCGCCGTCGCGCAGCCGGGCCATGACCTCGCGAGGCGTCACCGGCACCGGCGCGGACAGGTCGAGGTCGGCGTGCACCGCGTACGAGCGCGCGAAGGCCCGTCCCGACACCCACTGCTCCATGCACCCGTGGCGGCCGCAGTAGCAGGGCGGGCCGGGGACCTCGGTGACGTCGGGCACGGGCAGCGGGCTGTGGCCCCACTCCCCCGCGCTGTGGTTGGGCCCGTGGTGGGCGCGCCCGTCGACGGCGATCCCGGCGCCCGCCCCGGTGCCGAGGATGACCGCGAACACGACGCGGTGCCCGGCCCCGGCCCCGTCGGTCGCCTCCGAGACGGCGAAGCAGTCGGCGTCGTTGGCCGTCCGCAGGTCGCGCCCGAGCGCGGCGCGCAGGTCCTCCTCGACCCGGCGTCCGATCAGCCAGGTCGAGCTCGCGCCCTTGGCGACCCCGGTCCGGGGGTCCAGCGAACCGGGCAGCCCGACCCCGACGGTCCCGGTGGTGCCGAGCTCGGCCTCCACCTCACCCACCAGGCGCGCGATCACCGCCAGGCAGGCCTCGTAGTCGCCCCGCGGGGTGTCGACCCGGCGACGCAGCAGCTGCCGGTCGTCGGCGTCGAGCGCGACCACCTCGATCTTCGTGCCGCCCCAGTCGACGCCGATGCGCACCACGCGTTGCTGCTCACTCTCCGAGGGGTCCGTGCGGTCCCTGACCGTACAGGTCCGCGGCGAGCGCTCCCGCGACGGTCCTGCTCGTGCGAGACTCGTCCTGCTCGGGCGGCACGACGTCGGAGCACGCCTTGAGCCAGACGGTCCTCGATCGACCGGTCGCCGCGCCGGCACGCCCGTACGCCCTCCGGCCGGGCTGGCTCCTCCTGCCCCTGGCGGCCGCCCTGCTGTGGGTCCTCGCGCCCCCGACGCCGCCGCTGCGCGCCGACGTCCAGGACGTCGTCACCCTGTCGGTGAGCGTGCTGGTGGAGTCGCTGCCCTTCGTCGTCGCGGGCATCGTCATCTCCGTGGTCGTGCAGCTGTGGGTGCCGGCGGCGGCGCTCGTCCGCTGGCTGCCGGCCCGCCCCTGGGCACGGCGCGCGGTGCTCTCGCTGCTCGGCACGCTCTTCCCGGTCTGCGAGTGCGGCAACGTGCCCCTCGCGCGCGGGCTGATGGCGCGCGGGCTGAGCGTGCCCGAGTCGATGACCTTCCTGCTCGCCGCGCCGATCCTCAACCCGATCACGGTGGTCGTCACCTACCAGGCCTTCGGCTTCGGCGACGGCATCCTCCTCGCCCGTGTGCTCGGCGCCTTCGTCATCGCCAACGGCGTCGGCTGGCTGCTGGCCCGCCACCCCGACCCGAGCCGGCTGATGACCGAGCAGTTCCGCGAGGCCTGCTCCCACCAGGACCACCTGCACGGTCCGCGCGTGCTGGCCGCGCTGCCGATGGTGCTGCGCGAGGCAGGTTCGCTGCTGCCGGCGCTGCTCGTCGGGGCACTGGTCGCCGGGATCATCCAGGTCGCGGTCTCCCGCGACCTGCTCCTGACCCTCGGGCAGAACCCGGTCTGGTCGGTGCTGGCGCTGATGGGCCTGGCCTTCGTCATCGCCATCTGCTCCACGGTGGACGCCTTCTTCGTGCTCGGCTTCGGCTCGACCTTCACCCCCGGCGCGATCGCCGCGTTCCTCGTGATGGGCGCGATGGTCGACGTGAAGATGGTCGCGCTGCTCCGCACGACCTTCACGACCTCGACGCTGGCCGTCGTGACCGGGCTGGTCGTGCTGTCCACGCTGGTGCTCGGCCTGGGGATGAACCTTGTCTGACCCAGGGGCCGTCGCGCGGTCGGGGACGCGCTCCGACGCGCGGCTGCTCCGGAGCGGCGCGGCCCTGCTCACCGTGCTCTGCGTGGGCACCCTCGGGCTGGCGGCCACCGGACGTCTGACCCTCTACATCCACCCGCGCTACGTGACCCTGAGCGTGGTGACCGGCGTCGTCGGCCTGCTGCTCGCCACCCTCGGGCTCGTCGTCGTCGGCCGCGAGCACGGTGCCGGGCACGCGCAGCACGAGCAGCACGCGTACGAGCACGCACGCGTACGAGCGGCACGGCCACGAGGGGCACGCGCAGGACAGCGCGGAGCACGCCCACGGTGGCGCGGCTCCGCCGTCCGGTCCGGGCGACCGGCTGCGGGCGCTCGGCCGGGTCGCGCTGGTCGCGCTGGTCGCGGTCGTGGTCCTGGTCGTGCCGCCGACCACGTTGAGCGCGGCGCTGCGCAGCGACCGCGGGCTGGTCACGACGGGCCGTGCGCTCGGCGACGCCCCGGCCGAGCCCCTCGTGGGGGCTGACACCTCCCGCTACACGGTGCGGGACTGGGCCGCGCTCGCCCGGCAGGGCCCCGACGCGGTCGCCGGCCAGCCGGTCTCGGTCGTGGGCTACGTCCTCGACCGCGGCGAGGGCGACGTCTTCTGGGTCGCCCGGCTGACCGTCAGCTGCTGTGCGGTCGACGCCCAACCGGTCGGCGTCGCCGTCCACCGGCCGGGCTGGCGCCGCGAGCTGAAGCCCGACGCGTGGGTGAGCGTGAGGGGGACGTTCGTCGACGCGAGCGACCTCCCGGCCAGCGCCCAGCACGCCGTGGTCGTCGAGCCGTCCGGGGTCGAGACGGTGCCCGAGCCCAAGGACCCGTATGTCTTCTGACGCGCTGCTCGTGCACCCACCGGTGCTGGGCCCGGAGGTCCTGGAGGCTCCGGTCCAGCACGACCCGGAGCCCGACCGCTCGTTCCGCGTCCTCGTGACGACCGTCCTCCTCGCGCTCGCGCTGCTCGCCACCGCGCTGACCGCCGCCAACGCGCTGCGCGGGCCCCGGGTGGTCCGGGCCGACGTCGACGCGGCCCGTGCGTCGACGGTCGCCGGCCAGCACTGGACCCTCGACCTCGACCAGCGCGCGGTCGCCGACAAGGTGGAGGTCGCGCTGACCCCGGACGTGCCCGTGACCGTGTCGGTCGTCGACCGGCGCGTGGACGTGCGCTTCGAGCGCCCGCTCGACCTCGCCACGACGTACACGCTGCGCGCCACGGTGCCCGGGACCGGCTCGCACGGCGTCTCCCACCTCGTCGAGCGGCTGACGACCCCGGCCGCGGAGGTCTACCTGCTCGAGCGGGCCGGCCGGGTGGACGACGCCGGGACCGACCGGGTGCTGCGCACCGACCTGGCCGACGGGCGGCAGCAGGCGGTCTTCAGCGGGCGCTCCGTGCAGGAGGTCGCCTCCGCGGCCCCGTACCTGGCCGTGGTCCAGGCCGACGGCGCGAACGGTCGCGGTTCGCTGAGCACGGTCCGCCTGGGCCCGGACGGGCAGGGTGCTCCGCCCGTGGGCGTGGCCGGCGGCACCGTGCTGCAGCAGCTGCGCTCCTCGGGGGCCGGCGGCCTCTTCGGCTACGTCTCCGTCGCCGTGGGGACCGACGACCCGCCGCAGCTGCACGCCCTCGACCCCGCGACCGGCCGTACGGGGCTCGTCCTCGGTTCGGACGGCCAGCCCATCCAGGCCGTCGACTGGCGCTTCGTGCCCGGCACCAGCCAGATGGTCGTGCAGACGCCGGACCTGCTCGTCTGGCTGGTCGACCCCTGGAACCGCACCCCGGTGCGCCCCCTCGGCGGCCACTCCTACCTCGTCGACTTCGTGCCGGGGACGCGCCAGCTGCTGGTGGACGACCGGGCCCGGACGGTCCTCGACCTGACCAGCGGGCAGCAGCACGAGCTGACCGCCCCGCTCGTCCCGCCCGGGAAGGTCGTCTACCAGGCGTGGACGCTGGCCACGCCCGAGCGCACCCCGGTGCTGCTCTCCGGGGTCGACGCCTCGGGCGTCACGACCTCCGACCTCTCCCTGGTGGTCGGCGACGGCGGGATGGACGCCCGGCAGGTCTGGGAGGTCCCGTCCGGCTCGACGCTCGCCCGCACCTGCCTGTCCCCCAACGGCCAGCTCCTCGAGCTCGACGTCGTCCCCGCCGGGGCCCAGGCCGACGGCTACGCGATCGTGCCGGGGTCGGTGGGCGTCCGGGCCGTCCTGGTCGACCTCGGCAGCGGGCACGTCGCGGGCCCCTTCGCCGGGGCCGCCTCGACGTGGTGCCACTGACGGCGGCGCTCGCGCCCGGCGCGCTCCCACGACGTCGTGACGCCGATGGACCTCTGAGCACGGCCGTCACCGTCCGGCGCCCGCCCGGACTCCGGACCGCCTCCAGTCCCGGTCTCGCGACGACCTGGAGAAGCCGTCTGTCGCTACCCGCGGCGCCTCCCGCCGTCTCGACGGTCACCCGGGTGCGGTGAGATCCTGCTGTTCGGTCGAGGCTCGGGCGTAGCCCGGACGGAGTGCGTTCGCAGGTCCAGCCATGACCGACACGGCTGGTTCACGTCAGAGCCGGCACCGGAGCAGGACCAGCGTCCTTCTCAGGGGTCCGGCTCTCCGTGATCGGCCGACCGATCGGCCGACCGTCGGTGCTGTGCGCCAGCGCCGGGTCGTGACCCGCGGGCTCCCGGTGGTGAGGAACGGTGGACCTCACCCGGGCACCACGCCGTGATCTGGGACGCGTCCGACATCGGGCTCGTCGTCCCTGCGGGTGCGAGCGGAACGACACGCCCACGACGCAGGTGCGACGGCGAGAAGCACTCCTCGTCGAGGATTCGTTCTCGCCTACCTTGGAGGTCGACATGACTGACCTGCTGCCTCTTGCGACCGACGGGTTCCTCGATCGCTTGCAGTCCGACTGGTGGCGTCTGGCCGTCGTCGCTGCTGTCGCCGTGACCGTGCTCGTGGTGATGGTCCAGGCCGTGAGGTCGAAGGTCCCGGTCGCCATCGCCACGTTCGGTGCCGCCTGGGCGACCTGGCAGCTCTGGAACCTGTTTTCTGGGAGCCGCACCCCCCTGATCAGTGGCGAACCCGGCATCGGCCAGCTGCCGGACGTCTACTACGGCCAGGGATGGCCGCTGGTCTGCGCCGTGGTGGCCATTCCGCTCTCGATCGGGATCTACGTCGCCACCGCGAAGACGAAGGAGAACGAGACTGTTCCGGTCTGGATGCGCATCGTGGCGACGCTCAGCGTCTGGTTCGGGCTTCTGCTCATCCTCATCTTCGTCGTCAGCGCTACCCGCTCTTTCTGAGGGTGCCGCGCGACGGTCGCTCAGCACGCCCCGCACGACGGCCGGCATGCGCGCCCCGCACGACGGCAGTTCCGCCCACAGTTGATGAAGGCGTCACGAGTCCGGATCAGCCAGCTCGCCCGACGTCGCGAGTATTGCGGAGAGGCACGACAGGTTCAGGACGTCGCGTCTTTGGGCGTCAGCGTGCACGAGATCGTCTGTGCCTGGATGTGTCCGTCTCGGAAGATGAAGGTGTCCACGCCGTCAGGGATGGTGTTCAACGCCGAGTCGGCGGTCCAATGAAGGAGTAGGAGATCTCCGGCGAACAACACCAGCTGGGCCTCGAGCGTGACGTTCGGAAGAGCCTGTGCGAGTTCCTCGAACAGCGCCCTGATGGCGGCCCTGCCCGTATGTGGGCCAGTAGTCGTCAACGCCACGGCGTCTTCGGCGTAATCAAGCTTCCAAGGCGTCGAAGTCGCCAGCAGTCAGGGCTGCCACGTGCTGCTGAAAGATCTCCTCCGGCGTTGCTCCCATGATGGTTCTCTCCTTCTTAGTCAAGAGGGGGTCGCTGCCCCCATCAGCCGCTGTGCCGAGCCTGTAACGGTCTCGCTACCCATCGCAGCCGTCCAGCGGTGGCAAGGGGAGAACTTGGGTGACGTCGGATCGATGAGACGTGACTCGCATGTCCGCAGCCGTCGACTTGTCGCACAGGTCTAGCGAGAAGTCGTCCTGGCGCACCCTCGGCCGGCCTCCGCACGAAGAGCATCGGACCTCATCGGACGGGTTCAGGGCACGAGGGCCGCGCAGACCTGGGTGTTGAACGTCGCCATGGTGTTGTGGCCCGCGATGTCGACGTCGTTGGTGAGGGTGTTCAGGTAGTCGTTCCCCGCAGCGACCACCAGCCCTCCACCGGGGAGACGAGCCTGACGGAACAGCCCTGAGATGACGTCCTGCCCTGTCTGGGGGTCGATCCGACCGTTGAAATGGCCCTCGTAGGCGATCGCGACACCAGTCGGTCCCACCAGCGTCCCAGTAAACGATGTGTGCCGAGACTCTCGCGTCTCGACCCCCGCCTCATCGGTCCAGACCTTGACCACACGATCGACCCGCAGGTCCTTGATCACGACCTGTCCATCCGGGCAGTCGGAGTAGACACGGCTGGGCACGACCAGGGTCTCTCGAGTGGTCTCAGGGGCGGCGGCTGCCGCCGGGCTTGCCTCGGCCAACGCCAGTGCACCAACGGCGACAGCAAGGATCCACCTCGGCCAGCTCATGACCTCTCCTTAGTGCCCGCGCAGCGGGACCTGAGGTGCCCCCGCCGCTGTACATCGCTTTCTGGGAATCGTTCGCTACCCGCCTGGTCGCGGTCGATGGGTTGTTCTCGGACTTCACACATCAAGGTCAGCCTGCTAACCGGCGTGGACGAGGCCTGTACTCGACCAGACGGGCACGGAGGGGGTGGGAGTCTGCTGCACGAGTAGGTGACATCTGATCTGTGGTGCCGGGAGGCGCCGCTGGAAGGATGTTGACCGTGCCCAGAGCCCAGCCCAAGGAGTTCCGCGACGACGTCGTGGCCGTGGCCCGTAAGGGCGACGCCTCGATCCCCGAGGTCGCGAAGGACTTCGGCATCAGCGAGTCGTGTCTGCGCAACTGGCTATTCCAAGGCCGATGTCAAGGACGGCCACCGGCCCGGCGTGACCGAGAAGGAGTCGGCCGAACTGCGCGAGCTGAGACGCCGCAATCGGCTCCTCGAGCAGGAGAACGAGATCCTGCGTAGGGCCGCGGCCTACCTGTCGCAGGCGAACCTGCCGGGAAAATGATGTACCCGCTCGTCCGTGAGCTGGCCGTCGACGGGATCCCCGTGACGGCGACGCGCCGGGTCTTGAAGCTGGCTCGCCAGCCCTACTACCGCTGGCTCGCGTCGCCGGTCGGATGCCGCGACCTCGACCGGGCCTACCTGGCGAACGCCGTATTCGACGCTCACGCCGACGACCCGGAGTACGGCTACCGCCTCCTCGCCGACGAAGCCCGACAGGCCGGTGAGGAGGGGTGTGACCGGGCGGTGTGGGGAATCTGTCGCGACCAGCAGTGGTGGAGCGCGTTCGGGAAGCGACGCGCTAAGAACGGAAAGAAGCCAGGTCCGCCGGCCCACGACGACCGGGTGCGGCGCGACTTCCACGCCGACAAGCCGAACGCGCTGTGGCTGACCGACATCAGCGAGCACCCCACCAGCGAGGGCAAGCTCTACCTCTGCGCCGTCAAGGACGTCTACTCAGAACGGATCGTCGGCTACTCGATCAGCGACCGGATGAAGTCCCGCCTGGCCGTCGACGCACTCACCTCAGCCGTCGCCCGGTGTGCGGTCGAGAGCGCCCTTACAACCGGCTGCGTGGTCCACAGCGACCGGGGCAGCCAGGGCGGATTCAACCCGTCCTCGCAACACCTCGATGCTGGAGGTGGTCAAGGGTGGCGACGGGCGACTGGGCCAAGAAGACCAGCGATGCGCCCGAATCGCTTCGTCGGCAGCAGTGGCGTGCTGATCGGGCGTTGCGGCCGGCGATGCATTCGCCTGGTCGGCCGGACCCCTCGCGGGTGGTGCAGCGGCAGTTCTGGCGGTTGATCGCCACGGGCATCTCTTCGGCGGAGGCTCCGATCGGGGTCGGGGTGTCGGTCACGGTCGGGATGCGCTGGTTGCGCCACGCTGGCGGGATGGCGCCGATCAGCCTGGCCGAGCCGTCGGGTCGCTGTCTGTCGTTCGAGGAGCGCGAGGAGATCGCGCTGCTGCGCGCCCAAGACCGGGGGGTGCGCGAGATCGCGCGGGCGATCGGCCGCGATCCGGGGACGGTCTCGCGCGAGCTGCGCCGCATCGCCGCCACCCGCGGCGGCAGGCCGGAGTCCAGCGCAGGGCCGGAGACGTGCGGAGGACGCCGCCGGTGTCCACCCAAAAGGGAACCTTGCGGGTTTGCCGATCATCCGCATCGAGGGAAGCGGTGCGGCGAGAGGAGTTCTGCCTCGCACACATCGACGTGGTCAGTGCCACAGCGGAGGGCGACGTACCGGACGCAGGCCGCCATGTCTGACGACGCTCGTGCGACCTAGATGCGGCCTGCGCTCTCGGATCGGATAGCGTTCCGATGTTCTCCCGGGCTGTTCGCCCAAGTGAGAACTGGTTTCAAGAAGTAGCCCCGACGGGATTCGAACCCGCGCTACCGCCTTGAGAGGGCGGCGTGCTAGGCCGCTACACAACGGGGCCCTAGCTGTCCTGCGCTGGGGTACTAGGACTCGAACCTAGACTAACTGAACCAGAATCAGCCGGGCTGCCAATTACCCCATACCCCATCTCGGTCACGCCCCCGAGGGGCCGTTTCCCAGACGATGCCCCGGCGAGGGGCACGAGGAAGAACACTACCGGAGACCGGCGCCCGCCATCAAACCGACGTGCTGTCGGAGACGTCACACCCGCGTACGCCGGCGTCGCCCCAGGTCACGCTGGCGCCGTCACGCCGGGCGCCGAGAGGTCCACGCGGGTCCGCAGCCGCATGACGCGGGCGACGACCAGCGTGAGGGCGGCGCAGACGACGAACGCCGCGATCTGCAGGCCGGACTGGGCCCAGGTCAGCGACTGCACGGCCCGCAGGCCGGCGATCGTCGTGGTGAGGCCGGCCCAGCCGAAGGCGACGATGTTGTTGAGCACGTGCGCGGCGATGCCGGCCTCGAGGCCGCCGACCATCCAGACCAGCAGCCCGGCCAGGAGGCCGAAGGCGAGCCGGTTCACGAACAGCGCGAGGTTCTGCGTGCCGTGCATCAGGGCGAAGACGAGCGCGGAGGCCACCACCCCGAACCATGGCCTGGCCCGCGCGCTGCCCAGCGCCTGCATCAGGTAGCCGCGGAAGAAGATCTCCTCGGCCGCCGCCTGGATCGGCGAGCTGATGAGCACCACCGCCAGGAACAGCCCGAAGCCGGCCTGCGGGGCGATCCGCCCCGAGGGGCTCAGGAGCTCCATGAACGCCTGGATGCCGACGAACACCACCGTGGAGACGCCGAGGCAGGCCAGCAGGTAGCGCCAGCGGATGCCCGGTTGCACCGAGAAGAGCCAGTGGGTCCGGGCGTGGTGGATGACCAGCACGAGCCCCAGGGCGATCGGGACGAGCGTCGCGATGCCGATGTTGGACGCGAGCAGGCCGATCGGGCGCTCGTACGCGATCGCCTGCGCGGAGTAGGTGGCGTAGTCCACCGGCTGGGTGACGATCCAGCCGACGTAGACGACGAGCTGGCTGACCAGGATCACCAGCAGGAGGTAGAGCGAGAGCCCGAACAGCGCCCCGAGCAGCGAGCGCCACCACACCGTCTCGGCGTTGCGCAGCGCCAGCGGGTAGGGCGCCCCGTCGGCCGGGAGCATCCCCGGCAGGAACTCCTTGGTGAGCGGCGCGACCTCGCGGGCCGTGCGCTCGCGCGGCGGCTGCACGCCCCCGCGCACCGCCGGGTTGCCCGAGCGCCGCTGGCCCTTCTGCGCCCCCTTGCCCGTGCCCTGACCCTGCGCCACGTCAGCCGGCCGCGTCGATGCGGGCGAGCGTCGACTCCCGGCCGAGCAGCTCCAGCGACTCGAACAGCGGCGGGGAGATCTTGCGCCCGGTCACCGCGGCACGCACCGGGCCGAAGGCCATCCGCGGCTTGAGCCCGAGCCCGTCGACGAGCGCCGCACGCAGCGCCGCCTCGATGCCGGCGGCGTCGAAGGTGTCCAGCCCCGCGAGCGCCTCGCGCGCCGCAGCCAGGACCGGGGCGGACTGGGCGCTGAGCAGCCCCTCCTCGACCTGCAGCGCCGCGTCGTCGACGAAGAGGAACGAGACCATCCCGACGGCCTCGGAGAGCGTCTGGATGCGCTCCTGCACCAGCGGGGCGACGGCGGCGAGGAGCGTGCGCTGCTCCGGCGTCGGCGGGTCGGCGACGAGCCCGGCCCCGACGAAGAAGGGCACGAGCGCCTCGGTCAGCGCCTCGGGGGCGAGCAGGCGGACGTGCGAGGCGTTGATGGCCTCGCACTTGCGCGGGTCGAAGCGCGCGGGGTTGGCGTTCACCCGCAGGATGTCGAAGGCCTCGACCATCTCCGCGAGGCGGAAGACGTCGCGGTCCTCCGCGATCGACCAGCCCAGCAGCGCGAGGTAGTTCAGCAGGCCCTCGGGCAGGTAGCCCTGCTCGCGGTACTCCGCCAGGCCCGACCCCTTGTCGCGCTTGGACAGCCGCCGGTTGCCCTCGCCGAGCACGGTCGGCAGGTGACCGAACCGCGGGGTGCGGCCCGGCCCGACGCCGATCCGGGCGAGCGCCTCGTACAGCACGACCTGGCGCGGCGTGGAGGGCAGCAGGTCCTCCCCGCGCAGCACGTGGGTGATCTCCATGAGCGCGTCGTCGACCGGGTTGACGAGGGTGTAGAGCGGCTCGCCGTTGGCGCGCACCAGGACGTAGTCGGGCACGTGCTCGGCGGCGAAGCGGACCTCGCCGCGCACCAGGTCGTCGAAGACGATGTCGCCGTCGGGCACCCGCATGCGGACCACCGACGGGGCGCCGACGGCCTCGAGCTGCGCGACGCGCTCGCCCGGCAGGTCGCGGCAGAAGCCGTCGTAGCCCGAGGGCGCGCCCTTGGGCAGCAGCGCCTCGCGGGCCTCGATCTCCTCGCGGGTGCAGTAGCAGCGGTACGCCGCCCCCGACGCGAGCAGCCGTGCGGCCACGTCGCGGTAGACGTCGCCGCGCTCGCTCTGGACGTACGGCGCGTACGGGCCACCGACCCCGGGGCCCTCGTCCCACTCCAGCCCGAGCCAGGTGAGGGAGTCGTAGAGGACCTGGTAGGACTCCGCGAGGTTGCGGCCGGCGTCGGTGTCCTCGACGCGCAGCACGAAGGTGCCGCCGTAGTGGCGCGCGAAGACCCAGTTGAACAGGGCGCTGCGCACGTTGCCCACGTGGAGGTTGCCGGTCGGCGACGGCGGGAAGCGCACCCGCACCTGCTCGGGCGCGAGGTCGCCGAGGACGCGGGCGTCGTCGCGCGGGGCGTGCAGCGGCTGGCCGGGGGCCGGCCCGGTCTCCTCCGGCCCGCCCGGTGCGGTCGCGCTGGTCGCGTCGGTCACGCGTCGTCCCCCTCAGGGCTCGTGCTGGTGTCGGCGCTGCGCGCCACGTTGCGGTCGGACGCGACGACGTTGGTCAGCGAGCCGATCCCCTCGACGGTCACGGTGACCTCCTGGCCGGGCAGCATCGGCCCGACGCCCTCCGGTGTGCCCGTGAGGATGACGTCGCCGGGCAGCAGGGTGGTGAACGAGGAGATGAACGAGACGACCTCGGCGATGCCGAGGACCATGTCGGAGGTGCTGCCGTCCTGGACGACCTCGCCGTCGAGGGTGGTGGTGAGACGGAGGTTCCCGACCTCCTCGAGGGTCTGGTGCGTGGTGATCCAGGGCCCGAGCGGGCAGAAGGTGTCGTAACCCTTGGCCCGCGACCACTGGCCGTCGCTCTTCTGCAGGTCGCGCGCGGTGACGTCGTTGGCCACGGTGTAGCCGAAGATCACGTCCTTGACCCGGTCGACCGGCACCTCGCGGCAGATCCGGCCGATGACGACCGCGAGCTCGCCCTCGTACGAGAGGTGCCCGGTCGTGCTCGGGTAGATGATCGGCTCCCCCGGCCCGATGACCGAGGTGTTGGGCTTGAAGAAGGTCAGCGGCGTCGTCGGCACCTCGCCGCCCATCTCGGCGGCGTGCGCGGCGTAGTTCTTGCCGATCGCCACCACCTTGCTGCGCGGGATGACCGGGGCGAGCAGGCGGACGGCGTCGAGCTCGCGCCGCTCGCCGGTCAGCCCGACCGGGGAGGCGATGGGATCTGACGTGAGCACGGCGATGGTGCCGGGGTGCTTGCCGCCGTCCTCCGCCAGCTCGACCACGCCGTACTGGGGGTCGCCGTCACCGGCGAAACGGGCGATGCGCATGCGGGCCAGCCTATCGAGCCGCGACGGAGGCCCGAGCCCGTCGAAGGGCGTGGGACCCGCCTCGGCAGACTGGCTCCATGGCGGCCTTCGACATGGTGGACCTGATCAAGACCAAGCGCGACGGCGGCAGGCTGTCGGGCGAGGAGATCGACTGGCTGATCGCCGCCTACACCGACGGTTCGGTCGTCGAGGAGCAGATGTCGGCGCTGGCCATGGCCGTGCTGCTGCGCGGGCTCGACCGCGAGGAGCTGAGCCGCTGGACCGCGGCGATGATCGCCTCGGGCGAGCGGCTCGACTTCTCCGGGCTGTCGCGCCCCACCGCCGACAAGCACTCGACGGGCGGCGTCGGCGACAAGATCACCCTGCCCCTCGCCCCGCTCGTGGCCGCCTGCGGCGTCGCGGTCCCCCAGCTCTCCGGGCGCGGCCTCGGCCACACCGGCGGGACGCTCGACAAGCTGGAGGCGATCCCCGGCTGGCGGGCCGAGCTCGGCACCGCGGAGATGCTCGCCCAGCTCGAGGACGTCGGCGCGGTGGTCTGCGCGGCCGGCTCGGGCCTCGCGCCCGCCGACAAGAAGCTGTACGCCCTGCGCGACGTCACCGGGACCGTCGAGTCGGTCGCGCTGATCGCCTCCTCGATCATGAGCAAGAAGATCGCCGAGGGCACGGGTTCGCTGGTGCTCGACGTCAAGGTCGGCACCGGTGCCTTCATGAAGGACGAGGCGTCGGCGCGCGAGCTGGCCGAGACGATGGTCGCGCTCGGCACCGACGCGGGCGTGCGCACCGTGGCCCTGCTGACCGCGATGGAGGCACCGCTGGGACGCAGCGCGGGCAACGCCGTCGAGGTGGCCGAGTCGGTCGAGGTCCTCCAGGGCGGCGGGCCGGCCGACGTCGTCGAGCTGACCCTCGCGCTCGCTCGCGAGATGCTCGCCGGGGCCGGCCGCGACGACGTGGACCCCGCCGACGCGCTGGCCGACGGGCGGGCGTACGACGTGTGGAGGGCGATGATCAGCGCCCAGGGCGGTGACCCCGACGCGCCCCTGCCCCGGGCCGAGGCCACCGAGGACGTCGTGGCGCCGCGGTCGGGCACGCTGACCCGGCTGGACGCCCTGGCCGTCGGCGTCGCCGCGTGGCGCCTCGGAGCCGGCCGGGCCCGTCCCGGGGACGCCGTGCAGGCCGCGGCCGGCGTCACCTGGCACGCCGGGATCGGCGACGAGGTCCGCGAGGGCGACCCCCTGCTCACCCTGCACACCGACACCCCGGAGCGCTTCGAGCGCGCCCTCGCCGCGCTCGAGGGCGCCTTCGACCTCGGTTCCGGTCCGGCCGGGCCCGGACCCCTGGTCATCGACCGGATCGGCGCCTGAGCGGGGCACGCAGGCCCGTCCCCGGGTGCGGCGGCGCGCCCGGCCGTCGGTCGTGAACCGCGTCGACAGGCACCCGGGACCTGCGAGAGGGTCGGGCGGTGACCGACCCCACCGAGCTCTGGCCCCCCTTCGGCCTCACCGTGCGCAGCGGCGACCTGACGCTCAGCGCGATCACCGACGACGACCTGCCCGGGCTCGTCGACCTCGTGCGCTCGGGCATCCACGAGCCGGACTTCATGCCGTTCGACCACCCGTGGACCCGGGTCGAGCCCAGCCAGGTCGCCCGGCGCTTCGCCGCGCACCACTGGTCCGAGCGCGCCGCCTTCGGACCCGACCACGTCTCGGTCGACCTCGCCGTGCGCGTGGGCGGTGAGCTCGTCGGCACCCAGGGCTTCGCCGGCGGACCGTTCGCCGTCACCCGGACCGCGGTGACCGGCTCCTGGCTCGCGCAGCGGCACCAGGGCCACGGCATCGGGACACGGATGCGGCAGGCCGTCTGCACCCTGCTGCTCGACCACCTGGGCGCGGCCGAGGTCACCTCGACCGCCTTCGTCGACAACCCCCGCTCGCTCGGCGTCAGCCGCAAGGTCGGCTACCGCGAGGGCGACGTCGTGCGGACGGCGCGCGAGGGCCGGCTCGCCCTCAGCCGCCGCCTGGTGCTGCGTCCGGAGGACCTCGTGCGCGGCGAGCCCGTCGAGGTGAGCGGGGCCGAGCCGCTGCAGCGCTTCCTCGGGCTGGGCGCGCGGGGACTGGACGCCGGCCCGGCGTGAAGGCCGGCCGCCGCTCGGAGGCTGCGGCCGTCGTGCTCGGCGACCTCCGGCGGGCCCGGTCGGGCCGGGTCCGTCAGACCCGTTCGAGCCGGTCGAGCGCGTCCTCCGACTCGACCGCCTCGGCGTGCAGGAGGCCGTAGAGGTAGGCGTCGCTGAGCGCCTCCCACGAGGCCTCGATGACGTTCTGCCCGACGCCGACGGTGGTCCAGAGGCGGCGGCCGTCGGTGGTCTGGATGAGCACCCGGACGGTGGCGTCGGTGCCGTGGCCCTGGTCGAGGATGCGGACGCGGTAGTCGGTGAGCCCGAACTCCGCGACCACCGGGTACGCCGGCAGCAGCGCGTTCTGCAGGGCCGAGTCGAGGGCGTTGACCGGGCCGTTGCCCTCGCCCACCACCCGCGAGCTGACGCCGCGGGCGGTCAGCCTGACCGTGCACTCGGTGTCGCTGTCGTCGCCGTCGCGACCGCCGGGGAAGCCCTCGCCGCCGGGGTGGCCCTGGGTGAAGACGCGCCAGGAGTGCACCGAGAAGTACTCGGGGAGCTGGTCGAGCTCGCGGCGCAGCAGCAGCTCGAAGCTGGCGTCGGCGGCCTCGTAGGTGTAGCCGGCGGCCTCGCGCTCCTTGACCCGGTCGGTGATCTTGGCGGCGAGGTCACGGTCGGAGAGGTCGAAGCCCAGCTCGGAGCCCTTGATCTGGATGTTCGCGCGGCCGGCCATGTCGGAGACGAGCATGCGCATGTCGTTGCCGACCACGGCCGGGTCGATGTGCTGGTAGAGGTTCGGGTCGACCTTGATCGCGCTGGCGTGCAGGCCGGCCTTGTGGGCGAACGAGCTCAGGCCGACGTACGGCTGGCGGGCGCTCGAGGGGACGTTGGTGACCTCGGCGATCGCGTGGGCCAGCCGGGTCGCCTCCCGCAGCGACCCTGCGGGCAGCAGCGGCCAGCCGTACTTGAGCTCGAGGTTGGCCACGACCGAGATCAGCTCGGCGTTGCCGGTGCGCTCGCCGTAGCCGTTCACGGTGCCCTGGACGTGGGTGGCGCCGGCGTCGACGGCCGCGAGGGTGTTGGCCACCGCGCAGCCGGTGTCGTTGTGGGCGTGGATCCCGAGCCGGGCGCCGAGGCCGGCGGTGTCGGCCACGATCTCGCCGATCCAGGGCGGCAGCATCCCGCCGTTGGTGTCGCAGAGCACGACGACCTCCGCCCCCGCCTCGGCCGCGGTCCGCACGACCTCGTGGGCGTAGGCGCGGTTCTCGCGGTAGCCGTCGAAGAAGTGCTCGCAGTCGACGAAGACCCGCTGGCCCTCGGCGCGCAGGTGGGACACGGTGTCGGCGATCATCGCCAGGTTCTCGTCGAGCGTGGTGCGCAGGGCCTGCTCGACGTGGCGGTCGTGGCTCTTGGCCACGACGCAGGCGACCGGCGCGCGCGAGTCGCGCAGCGCCGCGGTGAGCGGGTCGTCGGCGGCGCGCATGCCGACCCGGCGGGTGAAGCCGAACGAGACCAGCTGGGCGTTGCGGAGCCGGACGGCCCCGTCGGCCATGGCCGCGAAGTAGGCGGTGTCGCCCGGGTTGGCGCCCGGCCAGCCGCCCTCGATGAAGCCGACGCCCAGCTCGTCCAGCAGGCCGGTGATGGCCAGCTTGTCGGCGACGGAGAGGCTCAGCCCCTCCTGCTGCGAGCCGTCGCGCAGGGTCGTGTCGAAGACGTGGAAGTCGGCCGGGACGGGCCGGGGCTGCGCTGCCATGGGTGCTCCTGTCGTGGGGCGTACGACGTGCTGGTCGTGGTGTGCCCTCGCGGGCACAAAAAAACCTCCTGGGGTGCAGGAGGTCGGCGCGTCGGGCGGGAGCCCGGCGCGCTAGCGAATGATCCCCACGGTCGGCACCCGTCCAGTCTTGCGCGGAACACCTCGTCGCGCCACCCGCGGCTCGCGGTTCGGACGCCGGCACGCACCGCCGCCCCCCAGGGCCTGTCGGCGGGCCGCCTGCCGACGCCCTGCGCCTGTCGCAGGGTCCGGGAGGAGCCGGCGCCCGGAGGCGACCTCCGACAGGCCCGGGGGACGAGTGCCTCAGACCACCCGGTGCATCCAGCCGTGGGTGTCCTCGGCGCGCCCGTACTGGATGTCGAGCAGGGTCTTGCGGAGCGAGGCCGTCACCTCCCCGGTGACGCCGGAGGAGACCTTGTGCTCCCCCGCCTCGTCGGCGAGCAGCCCGATCGGCGTGATCACCGCGGCGGTGCCGCAGGCGAAGAGCTCGGTGACGTGGCCGGAGTCGATGCCCTCGAGCAGCTCCTCCATCGAGACCTGGCGCTCGACCGGCGTCAGCCCGAACTCGCCGGCGAGGGTGAGGATCGAGTCGCGTGTGACGCCCTCGAGGATGGTGCCGCTCAGCGCCGGCGTGACGAGCTCGCGGTCGGCGGTCACGAGGTAGACGTTCATGCCGCCCAGCTCCTCGACCCAGCGCTGCTCCACCGCGTCGGTGAACATGACCTGGTCGAAGCCCTTGTCCGCGGCCTCGGCCTGCGCCAGGAGGCTGGCGGCGTAGTTGCCGCCGGTCTTGGCCGCGCCGGTGCCACCGGGGCCCGAGCGGTTGTAGGTGGTCGAGACCCAGATGCGGACCGGGTGCACGCCGCTGGCGAAGTACGGCCCGGCCGGGCTGGCGATGACGCAGTAGGTCACCCGCCGCGCGGCGCGGACGCCGAGGAACGACTCCGAGGCGAACATGAACGGGCGCAGGTAGAGGCTCTGCTCGGAGTCCTGCCCGGCGGCCCGCGCCCCCTCCGGCACCCACGCCTCGTCCGCGGCCACCAGCGCCTCGACGCTGGCGAGGAAGTCCTCCTGCGCCAGCTCGGGCAGCGCCATGCGGCGGGCGGAGCGGGCCAGCCGGGCGGAGTTCTGGTCCGGGCGGAAGAGCCACACGCCGCCGTCGGCGTGGCGGTAGGCCTTGAGCCCCTCGAAGATCTCCTGGGCGTAGTGCAGGACCGCGGTCGCCGGGTCGAGGGTGAAGGGCCCGTACGGGACGACGCCCGAGTCGTGCCAGCCGTCGGTCGACGTCCACGTGGCCAGGGCCATGTGGTCGGTGAAGTGCACACCGAATCCGGGGTCGGCCAGGACCGCGGCCCGGTCGGCGGCGCTGCGGGGGTGCGGGTGCGGACGGAGGTCGAAGGGGAGGCTCACGGGTTCACTCTCTGTGCTGCGGGACGGGTGTCGCGGGGAGTGGTTCAGGGTGGACGACGACCGCTGGAGGCGGTGCCGTCACGGCTACGATGCGCCGGTGACGCAGAAGAAGCTGGCCGTGATCGGGGGCGACGGCATCGGTCCCGAGGTCGTCGCCGAGGGCTTGAAGGTGCTGGAGGCCGTCGCCGGCCCGGACGCCTTCGAGACGACACGCTACGACCTGGGCGCCGCCCACTGGCAGCGCACGGGCGAGGTGCTCTCCGACGAGACCATGGCCGCGCTGGCCGGCGCCGACGTGATCCTGCTGGGCGCCGTCGGCGCCTCGCCGGGCGCCAAGGACGTGCCGAGCGGCCTCCTCGAGCGCGGCCTGCTGCTCAAGCTGCGCTTCGCCTTCGACCACTACGTCAACCTGCGGCCGAGCAAGCTCTACCCCGGCGTCGAGACCCCGCTGTCCGACGCGGTCGTCGGCGGCCGCGAGGTCGACTTCGTCGTCGTGCGCGAGGGCACCGAGGGCCTCTACTGCGGCAACGGCGGGACGTTCCGCGGCGGCACCCCGGCCGAGATCGGCACGGAGGTGAGCATCAACACCGCGTACGGCGTCGAGCGCGTCGTGCGCGACGCCTTCGAGCGGGCCACGCGCCGGCGCAACAAGCTGACGCTGGTGCACAAGCACAACGTGCTCGTCTACGCGGGCGGGCTGTGGCGCCGGGTCTTCGAGAGCGTCGCGGCCGAGTACCCGCAGGTCAGCACCGACTACCTGCACGTCGACGCGGCGACGATCTTCCTCGCCACCGACCCGGCGCGCTTCGACGTCATCGTGACCGACAACCTGTTCGGCGACATCATCACCGACCTCGCGGCGGCGGTCACCGGCGGCATCGGGCTCGCCGCCAGCGGGAACATCAACCCCTCGGGCGCCTTCCCGTCGATGTTCGAGCCGGTGCACGGCTCCGCGCCGGACATCGCCGGCCAGGGCGTGGCCGACCCGACGGCCACCATCAGCTCGGTGGCGCTGCTGCTCGAGCACGTGGGACTCCTGGAGGAGGCGGCGCGCGTCGAGCAGGCCGTGCTGGCCGACATCGCGGCGCGGACGCCGGGGACGAAGCGGTCGACCTCCGAGATCGGGGACGCGATCGCGGCGAGGGTCTCCGCCGGGAGCTGAGGCGCGGGGCCGCGCGAGGCCCGGCCCACGGCGGTCGCCCTGAGGCGGTCGCCGGTGAGGGCTGCGTCAGGCGCCGGGGCGCGTCCGGGGCGCGGTGCTCGGCGCGACGACGACGGCGGGGACGACCGGGTGGTCCTTGCGGGCACGACGCCGGGGCTTGCCTGCGGTGTCGTGGTGGCCGTCGTCGGCGACGTGCCAGGTGTCCGGGTACATCTCGTACATGCCGTGTCCTGCGCTCGTGGTGGACCTGCTCGGTGCCCCCGATGCTAGGACATCCGACTATCGAGGCCCCGGGTGACTCCCGCCCTTCCCACATGATGGAACCGGTGTCCACCGATGAGGCCGCCGGCGCCCAGACTGCTGCGATGAGCGCCCCGCCCGAGCTGCCCGCGCTCGTGCTGCGCGCGCTGCGGATGTCGCTCCAGCGCGGCTACGTCCAGGCGTCGCGCACCGAGACCGGACGCCTCCTCGCCACCCTGGCCGCCACCCGTACGGGCACCATCGCCGAGTGCGGCACGGGCTGCGGCGTCGGCGCGGCCTGGCTGCGCAGCGGGGCGCCGAAGACCACCCGCGTCGTGACCGCCGAGCTCGACCCGGGGCTGGCCCACGGCGTCATGGACATGTTCGCCGACGACGACATCGACGTCATCCACGCCGACTGGAGCACGCTGGCCGCCCACGCCCCCTTCTCGCTGCTCTTCATGGACGCCGCCAGCGCCCGCGACTGGCCCCGCGAGGAGGTGACCGCACTGCTCGACGAGGGCGGCATGCTCGTCCTCGACGACTTCGTGCCGTGCGCGAGCTGGCCCCCGCTGCGCCACGGGCGTGTCGACGACCTCCGGGTCGCGTGGCTCTCCGACGAGCGGTTCACCAGCGTGGACGTGATGGTCGCCGAGGACACCTCGGTCCTGGTCGCCGTCCGCACGTGACGCGTTCGTGAGCGCGCCGGCCGGGTCGGGCACCCTCGACGACGCTCCGGTCGGGCATCCTGGGGCCGTGTCAGCGCTGTCACCGACCCTCCGTCGCCGGGCCAAGGCCCGCAAGGCGCTCCGTGTCGCGATCTTCTGCGTCTGCCTGGTCCTGGGCGTGATCCTCGCCCTCCTGGTCCTCGCGCGCTTCGCCGGCGGCTGGGGCCTGCCGTACTTCTCGATGACCACCGAGCGCGGCTCGCGGTGCGTGAACACGTTCACCGGCTTCGAGTGCGCGTCGGTGACCCTGGGCGACGTCGAGCTCTTCGGCGACGTCGACCTGCCCGACGACACCCGGGTGGTGCGCTCGCACTACGTCTCGACCCACGACTACGCGCTGCAGGCAGCCCTCGAGGTCCCCGCCGCCGGCGCGGACGACGCGCTCGCCGCGCTGAAGGACAGCTACGGCCCGTGCGTCAAGAACCACCCCAGCCCCCTGTCCGAGCCCGACCTGTCGTCGCTCTGCATCCTGGCCAACGACCAGGAGACGACCCAGACCGGAACGCCCGACAGCCGCGTCTACGTCGTCGGCACGGCCGTGCGCGCCGACGGCACCCGCGTCGTCAACCTCTCCGTGCGCTCTCGCTGAGCGCCGACCCACCCGGGAGCGGCGGGCACCCTGCCACGGGACGCCCATGAGCGGGCTGCGGCCGGGCCGGGAGGCCCGCGAGGCACCCCCTGCGCAGCGAGGCTCCACCCTGCCGGGGGGAGCCTCGCCGTGGAGAAGGTGCCTCGTGGACGTACGCCCGGGTCGAGCCGCCGGTCAGCGGGCGGCGGAACCCTCGACGTAGTCGTCGTCGTGGCTCTTGACCCAGGACATCAGGTCACGGAGCTGGTGGCCGACGGCCTCGATCGGGTGCTCCTCGCCCTCCTGGCGGAGGCGCTTGAACTCCGGCGCGCCGGCGTCCTGGTCCTCGATGAACCGGCGCGCGAAGGTGCCGTCCTGGATGTCGGTGAGGACGGCCTTCATGTTCTGCTTCACGTGGTCGTCGATCACGCGCGGGCCCGAGACGTAGTCGCCGTACTCGGCGGTGTCGGAGACGCTCCAGCGCTGCTTGGCGATGCCGCCCTCGTACATGAGGTCGACGATGAGCTTGAGCTCGTGGAGGCACTCGAAGTACGCGACCTCAGGCTGGTAGCCCGCGGCCGTCAGGGTCTCGAACCCGGCCTGGACGAGGGCCGAGGCGCCGCCGCAGAGGACGGCCTGCTCACCGAACAGGTCGGTCTCGGTCTCCTCGGTGAAGGTGGTCTTGATGCCGCCGGCGCGCAGGCCGCCGATGCCCTTGGCGTACGCGAGGCCGAGGTCCCACGCCTTGCCGGTCGCGTCCTGCTCGACGGCGACGAGCACGGGGACGCCGCGGCCCTCGCTGTACTCGCGCCGCACCAGGTGGCCGGGGCCCTTGGGGGCGACCATGACGACGTCGACGCCCTCGGGCGGGGTGATGTAGCCGTAGCGGATGTTGAACCCGTGGCTGAAGAAGAGCGCGTCGCCGGGCACGAGGTTCGGCTCGATCGCCTCGGCGTAGAGCTTGCGCTGCGAGGGGTCGGGGGTCAGGACCATGATCAGGTCCGCCTCCTCGCACGCCTCGTACGGGGTGAGGACCCGGAGGCCCTGCGCCTCGGCCTTGGCGCGGCTCTTGCTGCCCTCGGGCAGGCCGACGCGGACGTCGACGCCGGAGTCGCGCAGCGAGAGCGCGTGCGCGTGGCCCTGGCTGCCGAAGCCGAGGACGGCGACGTTGCGGCCCTGGATCAGGGACAGGTCGGCGTCGGTGTCGTAGAACATCGTGGCTGGCACGGGTCGGTCTCTCCTGGTGTGTAGAGGATGGTGCAGGACGGGGGACGCGCCGATCGGCTCGGGCGCGTCAGGGGACGAGGCGGACGGCCTTCTGGCGCTCGCCGCGGCTGCTGCGGTCGGTGATGGAGCGCGGACCGCGGCCCATGGCCACGAGGCCGGACTGCACGAGCTCGCGGATGCCGAAGGGCTCTAGGAGCTGCATCAGCGCGGCGAGCTTCTCCGGGCTGCCGACGGCCTCGATGGTGATCGTCTCCGGGGAGATGTCGACCGCCTTGGCGCCCTGGAACAGCTGCAGGATCTCCAGCACGCGGCCGCGGTGGTCGGTGTCCGCCCCGACCTTGATCAAGATCAGCTCGCGGTGGACCGCCGAGTGCTCGAGCTCGACGATCTTGAGCACCTCGATCAGCTTGTTGAGCTGCTTGGTGATCTGCTCGAGGACGAGGTCGTCGACGTCGACCGAGAGGGTGATCCGCGAGATGCCCGGGTCCTCGGTCGGACCGACCGCCAGGGACTCGATGTTGAAGCCGCGCCGGCTGATCAGCCCGGAGACCCGGGCCAGGACGCCCGAGACGTTCTGCACGAGGACGCTGAGGGTGTGGGTGCTCATGAGTCGTCCCCCAGGCTCGCGGGGGCGGTGACCGTGGTGCTCACAGGTCCTCCTGCGCCCAGCTCGGCGCCATGTCGCGCGCGATCTTGATGTCGTCGTTGCTGGCCCCCGCGGCGACCATCGGCCAGATCATGGCGTCCTTGTGCACGACGAACTCGACCACCACGGGCGCGTCGTCGATGGACAGCGCCTTGTCGATCACGGCGTCGACGTCGTTCGGGTGCTCGGCGCGCAGGCCCACGCACCCCATCGCCTCGGCGAGCTTGGGGAAGTCCGGGACCCGGTTGGTCTTGAGGTCGGTGTTGGAGTAGCGGCCCTCGTAGAACAGGGTCTGCCACTGCCGCACCATGCCGAGGCTCTGGTTGTTGATCACCGCGATCTTGACCGGGATGCCCTCGAGCGCGCAGGTCACGAGCTCCTGGTTGGTCATCTGGAAGCAGCCGTCGCCGTCGATGCCCCACACGGTCGCGTCGGGCCGGCCGACCTTGGCCCCCATGGCCGCGGGCACGCAGTAGCCCATGGTCCCGAGGCCGCCGGAGTTGAGCCACCGCCCGGGCAGCTCCCAGGGCAGGAAGTGGGCGGCCCACATCTGGTGCTGGCCCACGCCGGAGGCGTAGTACGCGTCGGGGCCCGTCGAGCTCGCCGATGCGCTTGATCACGTGCTGGGGGGAGAGCGTCCCGTCGTCGGGGAGGTCGAACGAGGTGGGGTAGCGCAGCTTGAGGTCGGCGAGGTAGCGCGCCCACTCCCCCAGGTCGGGCAGGCGGGCGTCGCCGGCGCGCAGCAGCGACGTCAGCTCGCCGATGACCTCCTTGGCGTCGCCGACGATCGGGACGTCGGCGCTGCGGTTCTTGGAGATCTCGGCCGGGTCGATGTCGGCGTGGATGACCTTGGCGCCCGGCGCGAACGAGGACAGCTTGCCGGTCACCCGGTCGTCGAAGCGGGTGCCGAGGGCGATGAGCAGGTCGGAGCGCTGCAGGGCACCCACGGCCGCCACCGTGCCGTGCATGCCCGGCATGCCCATGTTCTGCGGGTGGCTGTCGGGGAAGACGCCGCGGGCCATCAGCGTGGTGACGACCGGGATCCCGGTCAGCTCGGCGAGCTCGCGCAGCTCGTCCCACGCGCGGGCCTTGAGCACGCCACCCCCGACGTAGAGGACCGGCCGGCGGGACTCGCCGATCATGCGGGCCGCCTCGCGGACCTGCTTGGCGTGCGGCCTGGTGACCGGGTGGTAGCCCGGCAGGTCGAGCCGGGTCGGCCAGCTGAACGGCCCGTAGGCCTGCAGGGCGTCCTTGGTGACGTCGACCAGGACCGGGCCGGGACGACCGGTCGAGGCGATGTGGAAGGCCGAGGCCACCGCGGCCGGGATGTCCTCGGGCCTGGTCACGAGGAAGCTGTGCTTGGTGATCGGCATCGTGATGCCGCGGATGTCGGCCTCCTGGAAGGCGTCGGTCCCGATCGCGGGCGCGGCCACCTGGCCGGTGATGGCGACCATCGGCACCGAGTCCATGTAGGCGTCGGCGATCGGGGTCACGAGGTTCGTCGCGCCGGGGCCGGACGTGGCCATGCAGACGCCGACCTTGCCGGTGGCGACCGCGTACCCCTCGGCCGCGTGGCCTGCTCCCTGCTCGTGGCGCACCAGGATGTGGCGGACCGTGGAGTCGAAGAGCGGGTCGTACGCGGGCAGGATGGCACCGCCGGGGATGCCGAAGACGACCTCGACCCCGGCGTGCTCGAGCGAGGAGACGAGAGACTGGGCTCCGGTCTGCTCGGTGGCTGCGGGGTCTGTGGTGGACATCGCGGGTCTCTCCCTCGTGCGGTGCGGACCCCCTGCGGCTGGACCCAGCGCTGGCGGTGCGCTGGTCAGGAGGCCCTTCTGGATGTTACGCCGGTGCAACTTCGTCCCTCGTCGCCCGAGCGTCGGTGAACGCGATGGGCAACAAAAAACCCCCGCCGCCGTGAGGCAGACGAGGGAGCGTCGAGCGAGCGGGTGGGCTCAGCCGACGCGGGTGCGTACGAGGAGGCGCTGCATGGCTCAAGCGTCCGTCCCGCGCCCGCCGGCGTCAACCTGCGGACAGGGTCGTCCCGGTATCCGGAAGGACGCTCGGAGGCCCTAGCAGTTGGGGCGGAGCAGTCCCGCGGAGCGCAGGAAGGGTGCCCCGACCCGGGGCGCCCCGAACGAGGTGACGTAGAGCCCGGTCCAGACCCGCTCGAGGTAGGCCCAGGCCCAGACCCGCTCGGGGTCCGTGCCGCTCGGTGCGGCGACCGCCTGGCACCAGCCGCGCAGCCGTTCCGCGGCCGTCGCCGGCTCGGCGAGCAGGGTGGCGGAGAAGTCACGGACCGCGACCCCGAGGTCGGACGCGCGGTCGCCGACGAAGGGTCGGGGGTCGACGAAGCACCAGCCGCGCTCAGCCCCCGCCCGCGGTCGGAGGACGCGCAGGAGGTTGCCCGGGTGCGGGTCCCCGTGCACCAGCACCAGGTCGGCCGGCCCCGGCGCGCCGAGCACCGCCGCGTACGCCAGGGCCTGCTCGACCACGGCGTCCTCCACGGCGGGGTGCTGCGCGTGCCGGCGCACGACGTCGGCGGCGAGCTCGGCCGCGCGGTCGCTCGGCGCTCCGGCGGCGGGCCCCCAGGCGTCGACCAGCGCCGACGCCAGCACCCGGACCTGCCCGTCCACGTCGGGGTGGACACGGTCGAGCGCCGGGCCGAGCCGTTCCAGCAGCAGCGCGCGGGCCGGTTCGTCGACCTCGAGGACCGCGACGAACCCGCGCCCGTCCGCCTCGTGCAGCCGACTGGCCGCTTCGGCGAAGCCGGGCTCGGGCAGGGCGACCTTGAGGACCGCCTCGCTGCCGTCGGCACGCGTGACCGAGGTCAGGTAGGACGCCGAACCACCCGGCAGCCGGCGCCCCGGCCGGAGCGACCAGCGCGTCGCGAGCTCGGCGACCAGGTCCGGGAGCCCGTCGACCCAGGCCGTCCCCCGCTCCCCGAGGGCGGCGACGCGCGCCCTGACCAGCGGCTGGAGGCGGACGAGGGCGCCGTCGCGCCCGCGCGCAATAGCCGGTTCCCGCGAATGTCCACGAATCGCACGATCTGCGGATAAACTCATCACCTCAACGGCATTCGGGGTGCCGGTCGTCTCTCCACGTCCTGCAGAAGGGTCCACCCCACATGTCGTCACCGGTTCGTCCTGTCCCGCCCCGCGCCGTCCGGCGACGGCGACTGACCCCGCTCGCCCTGCTCACCGGGGTCGTCGGGGCCGTGGTCCTGGCCTTCTCGATGAACAGCAGCCTGGCCGCCTTCACCGCCTCGATCGTCAACACGGTCAACACCGTCGGCGAGGGCACGCTCATCATGACCGAGACCGGCCCGGCCCCGGGCAACGCGACCTGCACCAGCAACTCCGGCGCGGGCGGCTATGCCGGGACGAACTCGGCGACCTGCGCGACGATCAACAAGTACGGCGGATCGCAGACCCTCGTGCCCGGGCAGTCGACGAGCACCACGGTGACCCTGACGAACTCGGGGACCGCGCCCGCCAACGCCTTCACCCTCACCGCGGGGGCCTGCACCCAGAGCGGTGGCGTCGCCGGCACCAGCGCGACCGACCTGTGCAGCAAGCTCGGCATCGTCATCACCCAGACCGTTGGCACCACGACGACCACCGTCAGCCCGGCGAGCTCGACCCTGACCTCGATCACGGCGGCCTCCCCGATCACCCTGACCGCCCCGGTGGCGGCCGGCGCCTCGGTGAGCTTCACCTTCGCCGTCACCCTGCCCGCCGCCTCGGGCAACACCTACCAGGGGCTCGCCGCCGCGCAGCAGCTGACCTGGACCTTCACCTCCTGATCGCCTGACGACCGGTGCACCGCCGCAGGTCCGACCGACGACGCGCCCCCGCGGGCCGTCGCCGGTCGGACCTGCGCGCCGGCGCGACGGCCGTGCAGACGGCGGCCGCCCTGGCCGTCGTGGCGGTGGTGGCCGGCCTCCTGCTCGCCGGCCTGCTCTGGCGTCTCGACGGCGGCTCGTGGGCCGTGATCGAGACGCCGTCGATGGGGCGCGCCGCCCCCGTCGGGACCCTCATCCTCACCCGGCACGAGCCGACGGCGGGCATCGAGGTCGGTGACGTCGTCAGCTACCACCCCCGCCAGCACCCGGAGGAGATCATCACCCACCGCGTGGTCGACAAGCTCCCCAGCGGGGAGCTCGTCGTCCGCGGTGACATCAACGGCGCCGCCGATCCCTACCCGGTCCGCGACGGAGACCTCGTCGGCACGGTCCGGCTCCGGCTGGTCGCGATGGGCTGGGTGGTCAAGGCCCTGCCCATGCTGGTGGTGGCGGGGACGGTGCTGCTCGTGGGCTCCCAGCGCTACGTGAGCCCGTACTGGCGCTCGAGCGTGCGGGTGCTCGGCACGTGCCTGCTCCTGTGCCTCGCCGTGCTCCTCCTGCGCCCGTTCGTGCACCCCGTGCTCATCTCGATCCGCAACCCGCCCGGCGCCCAGCCGGAGGCCGACGTCGTCTCCGGGGGGCTGCTGCCGACCCGGGTGCAGGGCATGTCCGGCCACCACGTCGACCTGCGCACCGGCGAGGTCGGTTCCGTGGCCGTCACCGCTCCCGAGCCGGGGGCGCCCTTCCACATCGTCGGCCACCCGGCCCTCGACCTGCCGTGGCTCGCGCTCGTCGCGGGAGTCTGCGCCCTGCCGTTCCTCTGGTGCCTGGTCGTCGGGCTCAGCCCGGCCGAGGACGAGGGGTGAGGGCGCGGCTCGGAGGCGGGCTGCCCACGCCGCTGCGCGGCGTCCCCGGGGTGGCCGCGCTGCTCGTGCTCGTGCTCTGCGCCGTGCTGGCGGGCGTCCCCGGATCGCACGCCGCCTTCACCGCGCGGGTCGTCGGCACCACCAACACCGTCGGCACCAACCCCTACTTCACCTGCCAGGCCGCGATGACGGGCGACGCCGCGTACTACGCCTACCCGCTCGACGACCCGTCGCCGATCAACGGGTCCGCGGCCCGCGACCTGTCGGGCGCGAACCGGGCGGGTGCCTACCAGACCAGCGCGACGCACGCGACCGCCAGCTCCTGCACCCGCGACGGCGGTGGCTCGACCACCTTCAACGGGACGAGCAACTTCGTCTCGACGCCCAACCAGCTGACCAACCCGCAGTCGTTCACGCTGGAGACCTGGTTCCGCACCTCGACGGCGAGCGGCGCGCTGCTGGGCATGTCGAACAGCCTGGCCGGCCTCGTCCCCACCAACTACGACCGCGTGGTCTACCTGACCACCAACGGGCGGTTGGTGTTCGGCGCCTACCCCGGCTCCTACCAGACGATCACGACGACGAACGGGTACGCCGACCGCTCCTGGCACCACCTGATGGCGACGCTGGGTGCGAACGGGATGTTCCTCTACGTCGACGGGGTGCTCGCCGCGAGCGGCACCAACACCGCGGCCCAGAGCTACAGCGGCTACCTCCGGATCGGCTACAACTACCTGTCCGGCTGGCCGGGCGCCGTCGGCACGAACTACTACTTCAACGGCCAGCTCGGCTACACGGCCTACTACCCGACGCAGCTCCCGGCCTCGGCCGCCGCCTCGCACGCGGCCGCGGGTCGCTAGGCCTGGGCGTCGGCCCCGTCCCCGGCGTCACCGGGTCGTCCCACGAGCCGGCCGTCACCCACCCGGGCTCGGGGTGCGTCCGGCGGCGCCACGAAGATGCAGAACGGGTGCCCGGCGGGGTCGGCGTACACGCAGAGCGGCTCGTCGGGGTCGTCGGAGCGGTCGTCCAGCAGCGTCGCACCGAGGCCGAGCGCACGGAGGTGCTGCTCCCCCAGCTCGGCCGGCGTGGCGACGGTCGTGTCGAGGTGCAGCATCTGCGGCCGCTCCCCGACCGGCCAGGTGGCCCGCGGGAGCGCCTCGACGCGCTGGAAGGCCAGCACCGCCCGCCCGCCGTCGCCGAGGAGCACGAGCCAGTCGTCCCCCTCCGGGTCGACCTCCTCGTCCCCGGGCCGGTACGCCAGCCCGAGCAGCACCCGGTAGAACTCGGCCAGCCCGCGCGGGTCCTCGGTGTCGAGGACCGTCTGGTGCAGCCGCGGGACGCCCATGACGCCGGTCCGGCTCAGCTGCAGACCGCGCCGACGTTCGCCGAGCGCACGAGCCTGGTGTACTTGGCCAGCACGCCACGGCGGGCGGGACGCTCGACCGGGACCCAGGTGGCGCGGCGGCGAGCCAGCTCGTCGTCGTCGACGCCGAGCTCGAGGGTGCCGTTGGCGACGTCGAGGGTGATCCGGTCGCCGTCGCGGACCAGGGCGATCGGGCCGCCCTCGGTCGCCTCGGGCGCGATGTGGCCGACGCAGAGCCCGGTCGTGCCACCGGAGAAGCGGCCGTCGGTGATGAGCATGACGTCCTTGCCGAGCCCGGCGCCCTTGATCGCGCCGGTGACCGCCAGCATCTCGCGCATGCCCGGACCGCCCTTGGGACCCTCGTAGCGGATGACGACCACGTCGCCGGCCCTGATCGTGCCGTCCTCGAGCCCGTCCATCGCCGCGCGCTCACCGTCGAACACCCGCGCGGTGCCCTCCCAGACCGAGGTGTCGAAGCCCGCGCTCTTGACCACGGCGCCCTCCGGGGCGAGCGACCCGTGCAGGATGGTGATGCCGCCGGTGGGGTGGATCGGGTTCGACAGGGCCCGCAGGATGGTGCCGTCGACGTCCGGCGGGGCGATGTCGGCGAGGTTCTCGGCCATGGTCCGCCCGGTCACCGTGAGGCAGTCGCCGTGCAGCAGGCCCGCCTCGAGCAGGGCCTTCATGACCACGGGCACGCCGCCGACCCGGTCGACGTCGGTCATCACGTAGCGGCCGAACGGCTTGAGGTCACCCAGGTGCGGGACCTTCCGGCCGACCCGCACGAAGTCGTCGAGCGTGAGGTCGACCTCGGCCTCGTTGGCGATGGCGAGCAGGTGCAGGACCGCGTTCGTCGACCCGCCGAAGGCCATGACCACGGCGATGGCGTTCTCGAACGCCTCCTTGGTGAGGATGTCGCGCGCGGTGATGCCGCGGCGCAGCAGCTCGACGACGGCCATGCCGCTCCGGCGCGCGAAGCCGTCGCGACGCCGGTCGACGGCCGGCGGGGCGGCGGAACCGGGCAGCGACATCCCGAGCGCCTCGGCGGCGCTGGCCATGGTGTTGGCGGTGTACATGCCGCCGCAGGCACCCTCGCCCGGGCAGATCGCCTTCTCCACCTCGGTGACCTGCTCGCGGGTGATCCGGCCGGCGAGGCAGGCGCCGACCGCCTCGAAGGCGTCGATGATCGTCACGTCCTTGTCGCCGACGCGGCCGGGCATGATCGAGCCGGCGTAGAGGAAGACCGACGCGAGGTCGAGGCGGGCCGCGGCCATCAGCATGCCGGGCAGGGACTTGTCGCAGCCGGCGAGCAGCACCGAGCCGTCCATCCGCTCGGCCGACATCACGGTCTCGACCGAGTCCGCGATGACCTCGCGGCTCACCAGCGAGAAGTGCATGCCCTCGTGACCCATCGAGATGCCGTCGGAGACGGAGATGGTGCCGAACTCGAGCGGGTAGCCGCCGGCGGCGTGCACGCCGTCCTTGACGGCCTTCGCCAGCCGGTCGAGCGACAGGTTGCAGGGGGTGATCTCGTTCCAGCTGGACGCGACGCCCACCTGCGGCTTGACCCAGTCGTCGTCGCCCATGCCGACCGCGCGCAGCATGCCGCGCGAGGCCGTCGCCTCGAGGCCGTCGGTGACGACCCGCGAGCGGGGCTTGATGTCGACGCCCGCGCTGGCGTCGGGGGCGGAGCCGTCGGTCGTTCGCTGCGGGATCGTGTCGGTCACAGCCGCCAATCTAGTGCGGTGCCGCCGCGGTGCGGCGACCCTTCCGTGCGCGCCCACCGACGGGCAGACCTGGGAGGACCCGGGCGGGCTCAGCGCGGCAGCGCCCGGGCGGTGACCGGCTCGCCGCCGGCGACGAGGGCGTGGCGGGGCAGCCGGCGGCGCCGGGTCGCCAGCAGGTGCACGGACAGCCCGAGGACCAGGACCACCCCCGTCACCGGCCCGAGGTCGGCCACCAGCTCCTGCAGCGGGGTGTAGGTCAGCTCGACCCGGTTGCCGTACGGCAGCAGGGCCAGCGGCGGGCACACCGCGACCCACAGCACCCAGAAGCCGGCCACGACCCGCACCCAGCGCGGCAGCGCCTGCGTGAGCACGGCGACGCCCATCGGCAGGATCCAGACGTAGTGGTGGGTCCACGACAGCGGCGAGGCCAGGTTGGTGCACAGCCCGACCAGGGCGACGGCGAAGACCTTCTGGTCCACGCGCCACCAGTGCACCGCGACCAGGGTGCCGAGCAGGGCGACGACGCCGGCCACGCCGAGCCCGAGCACGGTGGTGCCCCGGCCCGGTTCGAGCGAGGCGGTAGAAGACGCCGAGCAGGGACTGGTTGCCGACGTAGAGCGGCGACGCCGTCCTCGTGTCGCCGCCGGCCAGCCCGCCGAAGAACTCCAGGGTGTTGCGCGGCAGGAAGACGTACCCGACACCGGTGAAGACGAGGAACGAGACCGCCCCGACGATCGCGGTGCGCCGCTTGCCGGCGAGGAAGGCGAACACCCCGAAGAGCACCGGCGTCAGCTTGATCGAGCCGGCGAGGCCGATCAGCCAGCCCTGGGCGCGCTGCCGCCCGACCGGGGCACCGGGCCAGCGCGGCAGCAGGTCGGCGACGACGAGCGCCATGAGGAAGGTGTTGACCTGGCCGTAGCCGAGGGTCGTGCGGATCGGCTCGACGGCCACGACGGCGACGGAGCCGACCAGCGCGAGCCTCCACCCGCGGGGCACCCCGCAGCGCCGCAGCACCGACTGCGACGCCCCGACCCCGGCGAGCGTCCAGGCGATCTGCCAGAACACGTACGGCCCGAAGGCGAGGGGGGTCATCAGCACCGCCGCGACCGGCGGGTAGATGAAGAAGAGGTGCCAGCCCGGCGTGCTCGTGAGGAAGATGTCCTTGCCGACGAGCATGTCCTTGACCGCGTACACGTAGACCTGGAGGTCGATCGTGTTCGGCAGCCGTGGCCACCAGCGGCTGTAGGCGATGACGAGGGGCAGCAGGAGCAGCGCCACGACGGCCGGCGGGCCGACCTCGACGAGCAGCAGCCGGGCGCGTCGGCCGCGGGTCAGCGCGACGGCCTGCGGCGGCAGGGCGACCGCGCTCGGGGAGGTCACGGGCGCGCTCCGGTGAGCTCGTGCCAGACGGCGTCGAGCTCGGCCGCGGGGACCTCGGTCGGGTCCACGAGGTTGGCGAACCCCGCCCGCTCGGCGTAGCGCGGGATGACGTGGACGTGGGCGTGGAAGACGGTCTGGCCGGCGGCGCGCCCCGCGGAGGAGAGGACGTTGACGCCGTCGGGGGCGAGGCGCTCCACGAGCAGCCGCGCGACCGTGTCGATCGCCGGCGCGAGGTCGCGGAGCGCCGGCTCCCCGAAGACCAGGTCGTCGACGTGGCGGCGCGGGATCACCAGCGTGTGGCCGCGGTGCCAGCCGTTGATGTCGAGGAAGGCCACCGCGTGCTCGTCGGCGTGCACCTGCCGCGACGGGACCGAGCCGTCGACGATGCGGCAGAAGAGGCACTGCTCCTGCGGGGTGGCCTTGCTGTCCGGGGCGCTCACGTCGCGACAGTCTCCCTGGTCGGGCGCTCGATCGCCAAGGACGCGCGCCGTACGGGGAAGCCCGCGTCGGCGAGGGCGTCCTTGACCTGCCCGACGCGCAGCGTGCCGAAGTGGAAGACGGTGGCGGCGAGCACCGCGTCCGCGCCGGCCGCGACCGCCGGGGGGAAGTCCTCGACCCGGCCCGCGCCGCCGGAGGCGATGAGGGGGACGTCGACCGCCGCCCGCACGGCCGCGATCATCTCGAGGTCGAAGCCGGCGGTGGTCCCGTCGGCGTCCATCGAGTTGAGCAGGATCTCCCCCACGCCCTCCTCGACCCCGCGGCGGGCCCAGGCGACGGCGTCGAGACCGGCGGCCCGGCGGCCGCCGTGCGTCGTCACCTCGAAGCCCGAGGGCTGGTCCGGCGCGCGCCGCGCGTCGACGGAGAGCACCAGCACCTGGTTGCCGAAGCGCCGGGTGATCTCGCCGATGACCTCCGGGCGTCGGATGGCGCCGGTGTTGATGGCCACCTTGTCGGCACCGGCGCGCAGCAGCACGTCGACGTCGGCGACGCTGCCGACCCCGCCGCCGACGGTGAGGGGGATGAAGACCGACTCGGCCGTGCGGCGCACGACCTCCAGCGTCGTCTCGCGGCCGTCGGCGCTCGCGGAGATGTCCAGGAAGGTCAGCTCGTCGGCGCCCTCGGCGTCGTAGACGGCGCCGAGCTCGACCGGGTCGCCCGCGTCGCGCAGGTCGACGAAGTTCACGCCCTTGACCACCCGGCCGGCGTGCACGTCGAGGCAGGGGATGACGCGGACGGCGACTGGCACGGCCAGAGCCTAGTTCTCCGGTGCCGTGTCGGACCCCCTCGTTAGGGTGGCGGACGTGCCTCCTGGTCCCGCTGCTCGGCCTGCCTCGCGCCACGGGATCGACCCGTCCTTCGCCGCGCTGCCCCTGCCCGAGCTCGCCGACGCCGCGCTGACGCGGGCCCGCGAGCTCGGCTGCACCTACGCCGACCTGCGGGTCGAGCAGATCCGTGAGGGCCTGCGCTCGTTCCGCGACACGGCCCTGGAGTCGAGCACCGACCACGCCACCGTGGGTCTTGCCGTGCGCGTCGTGCACGACGGCGTCTGGGGCTTCGCCTCGGGCATCGGCCTGGACGTCGACGTGGCCGCCCGGCTGGCGGAGCGGGCGGTGGCCACCGCGCGGATCTCCAAGCCGCTCACGCCGCACCGCGTCGAGCTGGCCGACGAGCCCGTGCACGCGGGGAGGACGTGGGTGTCGGCGTACGACGTGGACCCCTTCGACGTCGACGAGTCCGAGCGCCAGGGCCGGATGCTCGAGCTCTCGGCCGCGCTGCTGGCCGGCGCCGGGGTGAGCCACACGTCGGCGAGCCTGCACCTGGTGCGCGAGAACAAGTTCTTCGCCAACCTGGCGGGCACGACCACCACCCAGCAGCGGGTCCGGGTGCAGCCGCAGCTGACCGCGGTGAGCGTCGGCGCGCACGGCTTCGCCACGATGCGCACGCTCGCCCCGCCCGCGGGCCGGGGCTGGGAGTACCTGACCGGGACGGGCTGGGACTTCGACGCCGAGGTCGCCGAGATCCCCACCCTGCTCGCCGAGCACGCGGCGGCGCCCACCGTCGAGGCCGGGCGCTACGACCTCGTCATCGAGCCCAGCAACCTGTTCCTCACCCTCCACGAGTCGGTCGGCCACGCCACCGAGCTCGACCGGGCGCTGGGCTACGAGGCCGCGTACGCGGGCACGTCGTTCGCGACCTTCGACCAGCTCGGCTCGCTGCACTACGGCAGCCCGGCCATGCACGTCACCGGCGACCGCGTCGTCGAGCACGGACTGGCCAGCATCGGCTACGACGACGAGGGCGTCGCGGCGACGACGTTCGACATCATCGAGGACGGCACGCTGGTGGGCTACCAGCTCAACCGGCAGATGGCCGCGGAGAAGGGCCTGGGCCCCTCCAACGGCTGCGCGTACGCGGACTCCCCCGGCCACATCCCCATGCAGCGGATGCCGAACGTCTCGCTCGCCGCCGACCCCGGCGGCCCGAGCAGCGAGGAGCTGGTGTCCCGCGTCGAGCGCGGCCTCTACGTCGTCGGCGACAAGTCCTGGTCGATCGACATGCAGCGCTACAACTTCCAGTTCACCGGGCAGCGCTTCTACCGCATCGTCGACGGGCGGCTGGCCGGCCAGGTCAAGGACGTGGCCTACCAGGCCACGACGACCGACTTCTGGCGCTCGATGGAGGCCGTCGGCGGCGAGCAGACCTACCTGCTCGGCGGCGCCTTCAACTGCGGCAAGGGCCAGCCCGGCCAGTCCGCCCCCGTCTCGCACGGGTCGCCGGCCGCGCTCTTCCGCCGCGTGAACGTCCTCAACACCGCGTCCGAGGGAGCCGCATGAGCGTCGCCGACCTGCTGGACGAGGCCCTGCGGGTCGCCACCGGCCCCGTCGTGGCCGTGCTGACCGAGCGCCACGAGGTCAACCTGCGCTGGGCGGGCAACGCGCTCACCACCAACGGCGAGATGCACGGGCGCTCGCTCGCGGTGACCGCGACCGCCGAGGTCGAGGGCGGCACCGCCGTCGCGACCGTCGCGGCCGACCTCACCGAGGTGGGCGAGGTCGCCGCCCTCGTGGCCGCCGCGGAGGCCGCCGCCCGGGCCGCCTCCCCCGCCGAGGAGCCCGTGCCGCTGGTCGGTGCCGAGGAGCACCCCGAGGACGGCGACGTCCGCGCCGACCCGGCCCTGACGACGATCGAGACCCTGGCCGACGTCGCCGCCGGGCTCGGCCGCGCCTTCCGACGCGCCGCCGCCGAGGGTCACCTGCTCTACGGCTTCGCCGAGCACGTCGTCTCCACGGTCTACCTGGCCAGCAGCACCGGCCTGCGCCGCCGCGGGGTCGAGCCGCAGGGCCGCCTGGAGCTCAACGGCAAGAGCGACGACCTCGCGCGGTCCGCCTGGGTGGGCCAGGCCACGCGCACCTTCGACGACGTGGACGTCGACGCCCTCCACGCCGAGGTGTCGCGCCGGCTGGGCTGGGCGCGCAGGACCGTCGAGCTGCCGCCCGGCCGCTACGAGACCTTGCTGCCGCCGGGCCCGGTCGCCGACCTGGTCATCTACGCGGCCTGGACGGCGAGCGCCCGCGACGCCGAGGACGGCAGCAACGTCTTCGCCGCGGGCGAGGGGCGTACGCGGATCGGCGAGCGGCTCACCCCGCTGCCGGTCGACCTGCTGTGGGACCCCGCCTGGCCCGGCGAGGAGACGCTGCCCTTCGTGGCCTCGACCATGTCGCCGGACGGCACCTCCTTCTCCTTCGACCAGGGCTCGCCCATCGAGCCGGTGCGCTGGGTGGAGGGCGGCGTCCTCACCGAGCTGGTCCGCAACCGCGGCCACGCGGCGGCGACCGGGCTGCGGGCCACGCCGCCGGCGGACAACTTCGTCATGGACGCGGGCGGCACGGCGACGCTCGACGAGATGATCGCCGGCACCGAGCGCGGCCTGCTGGTCACCTGCTTCTGGTACATCCGCGAGGTCGACCCCGAGCGGCTGCTGCTGACCGGGCTGACCCGCGACGGCGTCTACCTGGTCGAGCACGGCGAGGTCGTCGCAGCGGTCAACAACTTCCGCTGGAACGAGTCGCCGATCGAGCTGCTCGGCCGCGCGACCGAGATCGGGGCCAGCGTCCCGGTGCTCTGCCGCGAGTGGAACGACTACGTGACCAAGACCGTCATGCCGCCGATCCGCATCCCGGACTTCAACTGCTCGACGGTCAGCCAGGCCTCCTGAGACGAGGCCCGCGGTCGACGGCTGCCGAGAGCCGCTCAGCCGCCGCGGATGAGCAGGTCGCCGCGCTCGGCCTGGCCGGCCGTGCGGGTGAAGAGCCAGGTCTGCTCGGCGTCGCTGCGCTCGAGCAGCTCGCCGCTGAAGCCGAGCTGGCGCAGGCGCCGGATCTCGAGCGTGCGCTGGGTCTCGGCGGCGGCCGGGGACAGGTACCAGAGGCGCTGGACCCCGCGCAGCCGCGGCTCGACCGCGGCGAGCGGCAGCCGCTCGTCCCAGAGGTAGTGCCTCGACAGCCGGTCCGCGCCCGCGTTGAGCACGGGCCCGGTGCCGAGCGCACCGGGGTAGGACACCGTGATGGTGGAGACCAGCGGGTAGTCGATGACCGGGTCGCCCGGGTTGCCGCGGTAGGCGATGACCGCCGCGATCGTCGCCCAGCTGTCCCACGCACCGACCTCGCGCTGGTCGCGGTAGGTGACGGCGGAGGCGAGGGGCAGGGCGGCGGCCAGGCAGAAGGCCAGCCAGCGGCGGCGCACGGAGGCGATGCCGGCCCCGCCGAGCACGGCGAGCGCCGCGACGCAGAAGGCCAGGTAGCGCTGCGAGTAGAGCGGCGTCCAGACCGCGGAGACGGTGATCAGGGCCAGGCCCGGGACCACGGCCCAGCCGACGAGCAGGAAGGTCGTCCCGCGGCGCCCGCTGCCGTGGCGCGCCAGCCAGACCAGGCCGGCGGCCGCCATGGCCCACGCGAGGACCGCCCACAGCCCGTTGAGCGGGGCGACGGTCTCGGTGGCGATCCTGGCCAGCGACTCCGGGGTCGGCGGGTCGATCCAGTCGACCTGCGCCTGCTGGCCGCGGGCCCGCCAGGCGAGCACCGCGACCGGCACGGCCCCGATCACGAGGCCGAGCAGCGGCGCCCAGCGACCCGGCGGCAGACCGAGCCGCAGGACGCGTCGCCGGCGGCCCTGCGGGTCGGGCGGCAGCCACAGCCAGACGACGAGGACGGGCAGCAGCAGCGCGGAGTAGACGTGCAGCCCGCCGACGAACGCCGTCGCCAGCGCCACCGGCAGCACCCAGACCGCGGACGGGCGCCGCGTCGCCAGCACCACCAGCAGCACCAGGAGCACGGCGGCGGCACTGAACCACGCCGCGGAACGCCCCTCGGTGCCGATCAGCGTGAGGCGGGGGCAGACCGCCATGACCAGGCCGGCCAGCAGCCCGGCCCGCGGCGTGACGAGCAGGGACCCGAGCACGACCACGAGCCCGGCGGCCAGGCCGCAGGCCAGCACGGAGGGGGCGCGCAGGGTCAGGGTGGAGATGCCCACCATGTCGAGCCAGACCTTCATGGCCGAGTAGAAGAGCGCGTGCACCACGTCGACCTCACCCAGCATCTCCCCCAGCTGGGCCCAGCTGCGGGTGACGGCCGAGACCGTCGCCGCCTCGTCGCGCGACTGCGTGGGCACCCCGACGCCCGCACCGACCAGCCCGACGGTCAGGACGAAGACCGTGACCGCCCGGACGACCACGGAACCCGTACGGAACGGCGCGGGCGCGGACACGACCCAGAACTCTACGTCGGGTCGGTCTCCAGCTCGTCCGCCTCGAAGGTCACCACGCCGCGCCGCATCGCGCGGACCAGCGCGTGCGCCGTCTCGCGCAGCGGGCCCGGGCCGGCGGCATCGGCCACCTGGCCGGCGAAGTCGACGACCTGGCGCACCCAGCGCACGAAGTCGCCGGCCGTCAGGTCGGTCTGCTCGACGACGGCGGCCAGCGACCGTCCGGCCGCCCAGCCGTACGCGACCTCGGCGAAGCCGATCTCCGGCTCGCCGCTGCGGGGCAGCCGGGCGTCGCGCTCGGTGAGCGAGACGTCGCGCCAGACCTTGCGCACGCGGTCGACGGCGGTGCTGGACGGCGCGTCGGGCATCCGCGGGCGACGCGCCTGGTCGTCGCTGCGGCGGGCCTCGAAGACGAGCGCGCTGAGCACGGCCGCCAGCTGCGGGACGGTGAGCCCGTCGAAGACGCCGGCCCTGATGCACTCCGCTGCGACGAGGTCGAGCTCGCCGTAGATGCGCGCCAGCATCCGGCCGGCGTCGCTGACCTCGCCCCGTGGGCCGTGCGCGGTGTCGCCGGTCAGGTAGCCGAGCGACTCCAGGACCAGGCAGATCCGGTCGAAGGAGGTGGCGATGGTGTGCGTGCGCGAGCTGGCACGGGCCTCGAGCCGGGCGTTCTCGCGCTCCAGGCGCAACGCCCGCTCGGCGCCGCGGGCGTGCCGCTCGCGGTCGGGGCAGGCGTGCACCGGGTCGCGGCGCTGCTCGTCGCGCAGCTCGTCGACGCGGGCCGCGACCTCGGCGTCGGCCGGCGGGCGGCGCAGGCCGGGCGCGCCCAGGTCGACCTCGGCCAGCCGGGAGCGGAACGCCGCCGCGAGGTTGCGGCGCGACGCCGGCTCCTTGGGCGAGAAGTGCTTGGGCACGCGCATCCGGCCGGCGACCACGGGCGGCGCCGGGAAGTCGACGAGCGCGAGCCGGCGGACCTGGCGGTCCTCGGTCATGACCAGCGGCCGCGGCGCCTCGTCGCTGCCGCTGTCGTTGACGCCCGGGTCGAGCACGACGACCCAGCCCTGGCTGCGCCCGGCGGGGACGCGGACGATGTCGCCCTGCTTGAGCTGGAGCAGCGCCTGCAGGCTCTCGGCGCGCCGGTCGGCCTTGCGCTCCCGGGCCGCGTCGGCCTCGAGCTCGGCGATGGCCGCGCGCCGGCGCGCGTACGCCTGGAAGTCGCCGCGGTCGCACGCGGCGTCGGCCCACTCGGCGGCGACCGCCTCGGCGTTGCGGGCGACCGTACGGGCGACCCCGACCACGCTGCGGTCGGACTGGAACTGGGCGAACGACTGCTCGAGCAGCGCCCGTGCGCGGGCCCGGCCGACGCTGCCGACCAGGTTCACGGCCATGTTGTAGGTCGGGGTGAACGACGAGTGCAGCGGGTAGGTGCGGCGCGACGCCAGGCCGGCGACGGCCCGCGGGTCGAGCCCGGGCTGCCACAGGACCACGGCGTGGCCCTCGACGTCGATGCCCCGCCGGCCCGCACGACCGGTCAGCTGGGTGTACTCCCCCGGCGTGATGTCGGCGTGGGTCTCGCCGTTGTACTTGACCAGCTTCTCCAGCACCACGCTGCGCGCCGGCATGTTGATGCCCAGGGCGAGCGTCTCGGTGGCGAAGACGACCTTGGTCAGCCCGCGCACGAAGCACTCCTCGACGCAGCCCTTGAACGCGGGCAGCATCCCGGCGTGGTGCGCCGCGACGCCGCGGGTCAGCGCCTCGGCGAAGCGGGGGTAGTCCAGCGCGCGCAGGTCGGCCTCGTCGAGGCCGCCGAGGTGGTGGGACAGGACGCCGGCGATCTCGCTCTGCTCCTCGGGCCGGGTCAGCGTGACGCCGGAGGCGAGCAGCTGGCGCACGGCGCCGTCGCAGCCGTTGCGGGAGAAGATGAAGACGATGGCCGGCAGCAGCGCGGCCCGGTCCAGCTGCTCGACCATGTCGCGCCGGCTGGGCGCCGCCAGGGAACGCGGGCGGCGGTCGTCACCGCCGTGCTGGGTCCCGGCGCCGCCGTACGCGCCGCTGCCGTAGGACACGCTGCGCTTGCCGCGACCGCCACGGCCGCGGGGCCGCCGCGAGTCGTCGCGGACGTGGCGCGACTCCTCGCGCGCCACGCGCAGCAGGGCCGGGTTGACCTCGCCGCGCCCGGGGGGCGCATCCGGCCGTGCGGTGGGGGCGACGTCGGCGAAGAGGTCGTAGAGGTTCCGTCCGACGAGGACGTGCTGGTAGAGCGGGACCGGTCGGCGCTCGGAGACGACGACCTCCATCTCGCCGCGCACGGCGGCCAGCCACTCGCCGAACTCCTCGGCGTTGCTCACCGTCGCCGAGAGGGCGACCACCTGGACCGACTCCGCGAGCCCGATGATCACCTCCTCCCACACCGCCCCGCGGAAGCGGTCGGCGAGGTAGTGGACCTCGTCCATGACCACGTAGCCGAGGTTCTCCAGGGTGCGCGAGCCCGCGTAGATCATGTTCCGCAGCACCTCGGTCGTCATGACGACGACGGGCGCCTCGGAGTTGATCGAGCTGTCGCCGGTGAGCAGGCCGACGTTCGCGGCGCCGTGGCGGCGCGCGAGGTCGGCGTACTTCTGGTTCGACAGGGCCTTGATCGGCGTGGTGTAGAAGGCCTTGCGGCCCTGCTGGAGGGCCAGGAACACCGCGAACTCGCCGACGATGGTCTTGCCGGCTCCGGTCGGGGCGGCGACCAGGACGCCCGAGCCCGACTCGACGTGCGCGCAGGCCTCGAGCTGGTAGTCGTCGAAGCCGAAGCCGTACCCGTCCGCGAAGGCCGCGAGCTGCGGCGAGGACCGCCGTTCCCGGAACCTCGCGTACGCCTCGGCGGGACTGACCTGTTCCGCGCTCACGACCACCGAACCTACCCGGTGGCCCCTAGGTCGGGCCGCTCCGTTCCCGACGACCGCAGGTGTGGCTTCCGAGCCCGGTCGGGGGAGGCGGAGGGGCGGGAGCGCCGCGGGCTGCGCCGGGCGGGTCCGACGCTGCCGGTCGGGTGGCGGCGCCGCGGCTGTGCCCGTCGGGAGCGAGGGGCGCGACCTCGGCCGACCGGGCGCCTCAGGGCAGGCAGACCCGGACCGCCGCCGGCACCAGCTCGACCTCGACCGGGGTCGGGCCGAGCTCCTCGCCGTCGCCGTACGCGGTCCCGGCACCCCGCGCGACCCGTACCGAGGTGGCCCGCAGCCGCTCCACGCACGGGTCGGCCGCGAAGCGCCCGCTGCGCATCCGGGGCAGCAGCCGCAGCAGCCGCGCCCGGCCGACGGGGTGGATCACCGTGACGTCGAGCAGGCCGTCGTACGGGTCGGCCTCGGGGCAGATCCGCAGGCCGCCGCCGAAGCTCGTCGTGTTGCCGACCGAGACGAACATCGCCTCCAGCTCGCGCTCCGCGCCGTCGACGGCCAGGCAGTAGCGCAGCGGCCGGAACGTCCGCAGCTCGGCCAGGACGGCCAGGGTGTAGCGGGCCGAGCCGCGCGGCCACGCCATCCGGTTGGCCCGCGCGTTGACCAGGGCGTCGAAGCCGGTCGCCACGACCGTCCCGACCCACCGCTCGCCGACGCGCAGCAGGTCGACCGCCCGGGTCCGCCCGGCGGCCAGCACGCCGACGGTGGCCTCGAGGTCGCTCGGGTCGAGGCCGAGGCCCCGGGCGAGGTCGTTGCCGGTGCCCGCGGGCACCAGCCCGAGGACGAGGTCGGAGCCGGGGTGGGCAGCGGCCCGGCGGGCGACCGCGTTGAGCCCCAGGTGCGCCATGCCGTCGCCGCCCATCACCGCGAGGACGCCGGCGCCGCTCGCCGCGGCCCTCTCGACCAGGGAGGCGGCCTCGGTCGGGCTGCGGCTGAGCAGCACCTCCACGTCGTGGCCGGCGTCGCGCAGGCGGCCCGTGACCCGGGGCAGGTTCGTCATCGCCCCACCCCTGGCGGCCGTCGGGTTGACCACCAGCGCGATCGACGCCGTCGCCGAGCCGTCGGGCGTGGGGGTCAGCCCTCCTCGGTCAGGCACTCTCCCCGTCGGTCAGGTCCCTCAGCGCCCGGTCCCGCGCGACCGGGTCGAGCGTCCCGCGCCGGGCCTTGCGCCGGTCGAGGATGTGCGCGATCACCTCGGCCACGATGAACAGCGCGGTCATCGGCAGCGCGAGCGCGAGCATCGAGAACGGGTCCGTCGACGGCGTCGCGACGGCCCCGAACACGAAGGTCCCGAAGATGATGATCGAGCGGTACTTGGAGAGGTACGTCGCCTTGAGCACGCCGACGATGTTGAGGATCAGCACGACCTCGGGGATGAGGAACGCGACCCCGAAGACGAGCATGAAACGCATCAGGAACGACAGGAACTGGTTGACGTCCTGCAGGTTGGTGATGCCGTTCTCGGTGAAGCCGAGCAGCACGACCAGGCCCTTGGGCATCACGTAGTAGCCGACCGCCACCCCGGCCAGGAAGAGCGGCGTCGCCGACCCCAGGAAGATCAGGGTCCACTTCTTCTCCCGCGCGAGCAGGCCCGGGACGACGAAGGCCCACAGCTGGTACAGCCAGATCGGCGCCGTCAGCAGCAGCCCGGCCAGCGCGGAGACCTTGAGGGCCAGCGTGAACGGCGACGCGACGCCGTTGTTGACGAGCTGGATCTCCGCCTCGGGGTTGCGGGCGCGCAGCGCGTCGGCCGCGACCTGGTAGGGCCGGAAGATGATGTCGGTCAGCCAGCCCCGGAAGAACCAGCACACGATGGTGCCGACGATGATCGTCAGCGCGATGACGATGAGGCGGTAGCGCAGCTCGGCGATGTGCTCGAAGAGGCTCATGGAGCCGTCGGCGCTGCCCTTCGGCGGCCTGAGCCAGGCCAGGCTCAGCCGGATCGGGCGGCCCCGGACTGTGAGGGACACGGGTCTACCGCAGCGTCGTCAGCATGGTCAGCGTCGTCAGCATCGTCAGCATCGTCAGCATCGTCAGCGTGGTCAGCGTCGTCAGCTTGGTCAGCGTCGTCAGCGTGGTCGGCGTCGTCGGCGTCGTCAGACGTCGCGGCGCAGGTCGCCGGGGTCGGCGGCGCCGGCCTGCGTGCTGCGCGGGGGCTGGGTGTAGCCGGGGTCGGTCGGCGCGAGCGGCTCGGGGTGCACCGGCTCGCCGTCACGGGCCCGGACGTCGGTCTCGTCGACCGCCGCGCCGTCCTTGTCGCGGAGACCCTTGGTCTCCTCCTTGAACTCCCTGAGCGCCCGACCGGTGCTCTTGCCGAGGCCGGCCAGGCGGGCGCCGCCGAAGAGCAGCAGCACGACGGCCAGGATGATCAGCAGCTCGGGAACGCCGAGGCCGCCGAAGGCGAGCGGGGTCATGAGTCCTTCTTTCCCGGCGCGGGCGCGCCGCGGTCATCGTACGACTCGACCGTACCCGGCCAACCGTCGTCGAGCAGGAGTTCGGAGCCGTGTCCGGCAGGGCTTGCCCCCTCCGCCGGTCCAGCCACGACCCCCACCGTCGCGAGGAGGTCCGCCAGCTCGCCCGCCTGCACCGCGAGGACGTCGACCTCCGCCAGCAGCCGCCGGGCCCTGCGCCACAGCCCGAGCAGCAGCCGCCCGAGGACGACGGCGCCACCCAGAGCGATCACGACGAAGAGGAGGACCCACCACACGCGCCCATTCTGGCCCTCCGGCGCACCGCTCGACGGCCGTCGTCCGGTCCGGCGCCCGGTCTCAGACCCGGTCGAGGGCCGCGTACGCCGCCAGGGCCTCCTGCGCCGCCTCGGCCGCCGCGTCGCCGGCCCCGACCGGGGACAGGACCCGGGCCGAGCCGCCCAGGCGCAGCAGCAGGTGGCGCAGCCAGGCCGGGTCGGTGACGCGGAACGCCGCCACGACACCGCCGTCGGCGCCGGGCGCGGTGGTCTCGGTCGGGTAGTACTCGGCGACCCAGGCGGCCTCGCGGGCCAGCTCCAGGGTGACGACGGGCGCGTCGGCCAGGCCCGCGAACCACCCTGCGCTGAGGTCGGTGAGCTGCACGTCGTGCGGCTCGACCGCGACGTCGGTGACGGTGGCGTCGGCGATCCGGTCCAGCCGGAACGTGCGCAGGCCCCCGGCGTTGTGGCACCACGCCTCGAGGTAGCCGTAGCCGTCGAGCACGAAGAGCCGCAGCGGGTCCACGAGGCGCCGCGTCGTCTCGTCACGGGTCGCGGTGTCGTAGGTCAGGTCGAGCCGGCGGCCCCGCTGCAGCGCGTCGGCGAGCGTCGCGCGGACGGCCTCGGACGCGGAGGTGACGCTGACCGACGCCGACCCGGTCGGCGTGGCCTGGGCCGCGCCCTCCAGCTTGGCCAGCGCCCGGTCGGTCGCCGCCCGCTGGTCGGGCCCGGCGATCTCGCGGAGCGTGCGCAGCGCCAGCACGAGGGCCAGCGCCTCGTCCGCGGTCAGCCGCAGCGGCCGGGTCAGGTAGTCGGCGTTGCTCAGGTGGATGACGCCCTCACCGTCCACCGCGTCCATGTCGATGTCGATGAGGTCGCCGGGCGACAGCCCGGGCATGCCGCACATCCACAGCACGTTCAGGTCGGCGCGCAGCGTCTTCGGGCTGACCCCGAACGCCGAGGCCACGTCGGCGACCGCCGCGCCGTCGTGCTCGCGCAGGTACGGCACCAGGCTCAGCAGCCGGCGCACCTGGGCCTGGCTGGTCATCGCACCACCGCCGCAGCCCGCGCGGCCACCTCGCGCAGCCGGTCCACCACGGACCCGCGCAGCTCGAGCGGCTCGACGACGAGCACGTCGGCCCCGTGGCCGGCGACCTCCTCGGCCATGCCCGGCAGGCTGCCGTAGCCGACCCACCAGCCCTCGTAGCCCTCCATGGCCCAGGCGAGGTCCGGTGGACCGCCGGCCCGCCTGCCGCGCCGGGTCAGCGACGGGGCCTTGCCCGGCCGGACCGCCAGCAGCGCCTCCGCCGTCGGCTCCTGCGGGTCGAGCGAGGCCGCCAGCGCCCGGAGGTCGAGCCCCTCGGGCGCGTCGAACGCCCCGGGTCGCGACACGGCCACGGGCACGTCGCCCATCCGCGACAGCTTGAACATCCGGGTCGCCGCCCGGTCGACGTCGCGACCGACGACGTACCAGCGACCCCGGCGCGAGGTCAGGCCCCAGGGCTCGAAGGTGCGCAGGCTGTTGTCGCGGTAGGTGAAGCGCACCCGGACGCGCTCGAGGACCGCGTTCCACAGGGGTCCGAAGGCGGGTTCGGTGGCCTGCACCGACGGCTCCAGCGCGGCCAGCGCGGACGGGTCGGGCTCGACCCCGGCCGCCCGGAGCTTGGTCATCGCGCTCTGCGTCGAGGAGGCCATGCTCGCGTGCTGCCACACCCGGGCCGCGACGCCGACGACCGAGGCCTCCTCGGCGTCCAGCTCGATCGGGGGCAGCGAGAACTCGCTCGGCAGGATCCGGTAGCCGGCCTCGTCCTCGAACAGCGGGTCGTGGCCGCCGACCTCGATCGGCACGCCGAGGGCCCGCAGCTCGTCCTTGTCCCGCTCGAAGGTCCGCTCGAACGCCGCGTCGGTCAGGCCGTGGTAGCCCTCGACCAGCTCCCGGATCCGGGTCCGGGGCAGGTAGCGACCCGCGACCAGGAGCGCGATCGTGAGGTTCACGATGCGCTCGGTCTTGCGCGGTGCCACGTCCTCGGTCCTCGCTCCGTGTTGACGGTCCTCGCTCCGCTCGGACCGACGGCGCCCCGTCCTTCGGGCGAGTGATGAAACTACTACGGCCCGACTCGAAGACCCGTGCGATTCGCGCGTGGCGGAACAGCGGGCGCGCAGGCCGTCAGTCCAGGCAGAACTCGTTGCCCTCCGGGTCGGCCATCACGATCACGGTCTCGTCCATGCCGTCGGCCTCGAGACGTCGGACGACGGTGGCGCCGAGGGCGACGAGGCGGTCGGCCTCGGCCTGGAGGGCGTCCGCGCGCTCGGTCCCGGACAGGCCGGGGGCGGCGCGCACGTCGAGGTGCACCCGGTTCTTGACCGACTTGGCCTCGGGCACGCGCTGGAAGAACAGCCGCGGGCCGTGCTCCCCCTCGGGCGGGAGGGCGGCGGAGCGGGAGTCGCGGGCCTCGGCGGGCACGCCCCAGGCGTCCAGGGCGGCGTCCCAGGAGTCGAAGCCGGCGGGCGGCGGCTGCTTGACGTAGCCGAGCACGGCGCACCAGAAGCCGGCGAGCGCGTCCGGGCGCGCGCAGTCGACCGTCACCTGGACCTCACGGATCGTCACGGCCGAGACGTTAGCGGCGCTCACCGGCACCCGCACCCTCTCGGGGCCGGGACCTCTAGGGTCGGGCGCGTGATCGTCTGGGCGTCGGGCAGCGTGACCGCGGTGACCGGCGGCTGGCGGGGGGCCGTCGAGCTGGCGGTGCGCCGCGACGACACGGCCGCGGTGGTGCGCTCGCTCGCGTACACCGACCTGATGGCCGCCCCGGTCGTCGGCGACCGCGTCCTGCTGAACGTCGCCGCCCTGGACCGCGGGCTCGGCACCGGCGGCTACGCCCTGGTCGTCGCCGCCCTGGGGCCCGACGGCGGCGTCGGGGCCCAGCCCCCGCAGCCGGCGGGGCACCTGGTCAAGGCGCGCTACCTCCCGCTGCAGGCCATGGTCGCCGGCGCCGACGAGCAGGGCTCGCCGCACCACGACCTGCTCGCCGACGCCGACTCCCTCGACGACCTGCCCGTCGTCGTCGCCGACCTGCACTCCGCGCTCGCCCCCACGCTCCTCGCGATCGCCCACGACCGCCCCGGCACCCGCGTCGTCTACGTCATGAGCGACCAGGGAGCGCTGCCCATCGCCTTCTCCCGCGCTGTCGCCCAGCTGCGCGACGCCGGGCTGCTGGCCGCGACGGTGACGGTCGGGCAGGCGTTCGGCGGCGACCTCGAGGCGGTCAGCGTGCACTCCGGGCTGCTCGCCGCCCGCCTCGCGCTCGGCGCGGAGGTCGCCGTCGTCACCCAGGGCCCCGGCAACCTCGGCACGGGCACCCGCTGGGGCTTCTCCGGCGTCGGCGCGGGCGAGGCCGTCAACGCGGTCGCCACCCTCGGCGGCCGGGCCGTGGCGAGCCTGCGCGTCTCGGGCGCCGACGCCCGGCCGCGGCACCGCGGCGTGTCGCACCACAGCCTCACCGCGTACGGGCGGGTGGCCCTGAGCCCCGCCGACGTGGCGGTCCCCGACCTCGCCGGGGCGGGCCGGCTGCACGGGATCGCCGACCCTGCCGGCCTGGCCGAGGTCGTGGCGATGGCCGACGAGGTGGCCGGCGCCGCGGCGACGCTGACCCGGCACCGCTGCGTACGCGTGCCGCTCGACGGGCTCGACGACGCGCTGCTCGCCGCGCCCCTGCGGATGACGACCATGGGCCGCGGCGTCGACGGCGACCCCGCGTACTTCCTCGCTGCGGCCGCCGCCGGCCGGCACGCGGCGAGCCTGGTCAGGCCCTCCCCGACCCGCTGACGCCGCTAGCGTCGGGCGGGTGAGCGCGGCAGACGTGGAGTTCCGACCGGCGAAGGTCGACGAGGGCGACGGCGAGACGCTGTTCTGGGCGATGGCCGCCGAGATCGCGGTCCTCTACGACGGGCTCGAGCAGAACGGTCCGGGCATGCCCAAGGCGGGCCCGGCCGAGCTCGGCCCGCCCGGGGGCGGCTTCTGGGTCGGCTACGTCGACGGGGCCGCCGCCTGCTGCGGCGGGATCAAGCAGCTGCCCGACGAGGGCGCCTGCGAGATCAAGCGGATGTACGTCGTCCCCGCGCTGCGCGGCCGCGGGCTCGCCCGCCGGATGCTCGCCTTCCTCGAGGCGGAGGCGCGCCGGCGCGGCTACCGCGTCGCCCGGCTCGACACCGGCGCGCGCCAGCCGGACGCGCGTCACCTCTACGAGAGCACCGGCTACGTCGAGATCGCGAACTTCAACGCCAACCCGCACGCCACGTACTTCGCCGAGAAGGCGCTGACGGCCTAGCCGCCGGCGGAGGTGAAGAGGACGTCGACGACGAAGACGAGCGTCTCGCCGGGGTTCACCTTCGGCGTGGCGTTGCCCTGGGGGTAGCCCTGCGCGGGCGGCACGACGACCAGCACACGGCTGCCGACCTTCTGGCCGACGAGGCCCTGCTGCAGCCCGGGCACGAGGGAGGCGAGCTGCGCGGTGGCCGGCTTGGTCCCGTACGTCTGCTCGAGGACCTTGCCGCTGCTCCAGTCGACCCAGGTGTAGTCGATCGTCACCGAGTCGGCCTTGCCGACCGTCTTGCCCTTGCCCTGGATGAGCGGCTGGACCACGAGGTCCTTGGGCGGGTCGGTCTTGGGCACGGTGACGACCGGCTTGCCGCCGGTCTCGGCCACGGTGGGCAGGCCCGCCTTCGGTGCGACGGTGGTGCCCTCGGGGCCGGTCAGCGGGACGGCGACGATGTCGACGACGAAGACGAGGGTGTCGCCGACGTTGATCCCGGCCTGGGGGCTGCCGCCGCTGGCGTCGTAGCCGTCGGAACCGGGCATGGCGATGACCACGCGGCTGCCCTGGTGCTGGCCCTGCAGGCCCTTGCTGAAGCCGGGCACCACCTGGTCGAGCGGGAAGGCGATCGACTGGCCGCGGCTGAACGAGTCGTCGAACTTCTTGCCGGTCCGCCCGTTGACGCCGTAGTAGTTGACCTCGACGGTCGAGCCGGGCTGCACGACGGCGCCCTTGGCGTTCGGCTGGAGGACCTCGGCGCGCGTCTGGTCGATCGCCCACGGGGACTTGATCGTGACCTTCGGCGTCGTGCCGTACGCACCCTCGACCTTGACGGCGGAGAAGTTCTTGGAGGGCGTGACGCTGGCCGACGGGCTCGGGCTCGCCGAGGGCGAGGCGCTCGCGCCGTCGGACGCCGAGGCGGACGGGGCCGGGCTGGCGCTGGCGCCCGGGTCGGCGGCGTCGCCGCAGGCACCCAGACCCAGCAGGACCGCGCTCAGCCCGAGTCCGACGAGGGCTCGGGTCAGGGGGACGCGTCGAATTCGCACCGGGAGAGGCTACCTGGGCGCACCTGTGCGTCCTGGTTCATCGAGACGTCGCGTCGGCGCGCGGCCGCGCCCGGTGCACCGGGCCGTGCCCTCGACGGACGAGCTCGTCGCCGCTCAGTAGGCCCGGCGCATGCTCGCGATCAGGCGGTCGACCCGCTCGTCGGTGGCGACGAAGGGGTCCTTGCACAGGACCGTGCGCTGGGCCTGGTCGTTGAGCTTGAGGTGCACCCAGTCGACGGTGTAGTCGCTGCGGCAGTCCTGCGCGGCCCGGATGAAGTCGCCGCGGAGCTTGGCCCGGGTGGTCTGCGGCGGCACGGACTTGGCCCGGAACACGGCCGGCTCGGTCGTGACCCGCGCCGCGGCACCGCGGGCCTCGAGGATGGAGAAGAGACCTCTCCCCCGCCGGATGTCGTGGTAGGCGAGGTCGATCTGGGCGATGCGCGGGTCGGCGAGGCTCAGCTGGTGCTTGGCCGCGTACCGGTCGAGGAGCTTGAGCTTGATCGCCCAGTCGATCTCGGTGTCGATCAGCTCGAGCTTGTCCTCCGCGACCGCGCGCAGCGTCCGCTCCCACAGGTCGAGGACGCGGTCGACGGTCGGCGTGCGCAGGCTCTCACGGCTGACGAACTCCGCGACCTTCTCGTAGTACTCGGTCTGCAGCTCCAGCGCCGAGATGCGCCGGCCGTTCGACAGCGACACCGTCACCTGGCCCGTGCGGTCGCGGCTCATGTCGCGGATCGCCCGGATCGGGTTGTCGAGCGCGAGGTCGCGCATCGGCACGCCCGCCTCGACCAGGCGCAGCACGAGCTCGGCCGAGCCGACCTTGAGCAGCGTCGTCGTCTCGCTCATGTTGGAGTCGCCGACGATGACGTGCAGGCGACGGTAGCGCTCGGGGTCGGCGTGCGGCTCGTCGCGGGTGTTGATGATCGGGCGGCTGCGGGTGGTCGCCGAGGAGACGCTCTCCCAGATGTGCTCGGCGCGCTGGCTGACGCTGTACTCCGCGCCGCGGGCCGTGGTCAGCACCTTGCCCGCGCCGCAGATCAGCTGGCGCGACACGAGGAACGGGACGAGCACGTCGGTGATCTTGGAGAAGTCGCCGATCCGGCTGATCAGGTAGTTCTCGTGGCAGCCGTAGCTGTTGCCGTGGCTGTCGGTGTTGTTCTTGAACAGGTAGATGTCGCCGGCGATGTTCTCGCTCGCCAGGCGCTGCTCGGCGTCGACGATCAGGTCCTCGAGGATCCGCTCGCCGGCCCGGTCGTGGTTGATCAGCTGGACGAGGTCGTCGCACTCCGCCGTGGCGTACTCGGGGTGCGAGCCGACGTCGAGGTAGATCCGCGAGCCGTTGCGCAGGAAGACGTTGCTGCTGCGGCCCCACGTGACGACCCGGCGGAACAGGTAGCGCGCGACCTCGTCGGGGGTGAGACGTCGCGTCCCGCCGGACGTGCAGGCGACCCCGTACTCGGTCTCCAGGCCGTAGATGCGGCGGTCCATCGAGTGGCTGCGCCCCTCCCTCAGCCCCGGTCGACCAGGTCGAGCAGCGCGCCCAGCTCCTCGGAGGTGAGGTCGCGGACCTGGCCCACCTTGAGGGTGCCGAGCCGCACCGGTCCGATGCCGATCCGGGACAGCTGCCGGACCGGGTGTCCGACGTGCTCCATCGTACGGCGCACGATGTGGTTGCGGCCCTCGTGGAGCGTGAGGCGCACGAGGGACTTGCCACCCACCGTCGAGACGACCTTGAGCCCGCGCGGGCGCACCGGACCGTCGTCGAGGGTGATGCCGTCGCGCAGCCGCTGCAGGGTCACGGCGTTGAGGATGCCCTCGACCTCGGCGAGGTAGGTCTTGTCGATCTCGAAGCTCGGGTGCGAGAGCTTGTGGCCGAAGTCGCCGTCGTTGGTGAGCAGGATCAGGCCCTCGGTGTCGGTGTCCAGCCGGCCGACGTGGAACAGCCGCTCCTTCAGCAGCGCGTGGCTCGCCCCGGACTCGACGACCGCGTCGGCGATCGTGGGCCGGCCCTCGGGGTCGTACAGCGTGGAGACGTAGCCGCGCGGCTTGTTCAGCACGATGTAGCGGTGGCGCCGGGGCGGCGGGATGCGGGAGCCGTCCACGCGGATGACGTCGCGCTCGGGGTCGACGCGCCGGCCCTGCTCGGACACGATCCGGCCGTTCACCTCGACGCGGCCCTGGTCGATCATGATCTCCGACGCGCGGCGCGAGGCCAGGCCCGCCTGGGCCAGGACCTTCTGCAGCCGCTGGCCCTCCGGCTCCTCGGCGGCGCCGCCACCCTGCTTGCGAGGGCTCATGCCCTCACCTCCTCGTCCTGCCCGGTGGGCGTGCTCTGCGGTCCTGGCTCTGGCTGTGGTCCTGGCTCCGGCTGCGCCCCTGGGGGCCGCGCTCCCGGCGCCGTCCCCGACCCGGGCGCGCCCACCGGTGCGGCGAGCGCCGACAGCTCGGCCTCGAGCTCGGCGACCTCGGGCAGGTGGGGGGCGAGCGGCGGGAGGTCGTCGAGGCTGCCCAGGCCCATCTTCTCGAGGAAGGCGTTCGTGGTGCCGAACACGGCGGCCCCGGTCTCCGCGTCGTGACCGGCCTCCTCGACCAGCCCGCGGGCGAGGAGCGTCCTGATCACGCCGTCGACGTTCACGCCGCGGATCGCGGCGACCCGCCCCCGCGAGACCGGCTGCTGGTAGGCGATCACCGCGAGGGTCTCCAGCGCGGCCTGCGAGAGCTTCCCCGTCTGGCCGCCGACGACGTGCGCGGTGATGACGTCGGCGTGCTCGACGCGCGTCCAGTAGCGCCAGCCGCCGCCCACCCGGCGCAGCTCGAACCCGCGCCCGGTCTCGTCGTAGAACCGTGCCAGGTCCTCGAGCGCCTCGACGACCACGCCCTCCGGCGCCCCGAGCGCCTCGGCGAGCGTCAGCTCCGTGGTGGGCTCGTCGGCGAGCAGCAGCAGCGCCTCCAGGGCGGGCGCGACCTCCGCGGCGGACGGCACCGGGGCGGCGGGTGCCGCCGGGGCGCCGGTCTGCGCGTCCGGGCTGCGCGTCGGTGGTCATCGGGAGTCCTCTGCCTGGTCTGTCGTCCGGTCCGGTGCCGGGTCTGCTGCGGGGCCTGCTGGGGGGTGGGGCGTCGGGTGGGGCGTCGGGTCGGGCGTCGTCTGGTCGGGCACCGGCCCGGTCGGGTCCGGCTCGCCACCCTCGCCCGGGTCGTCGGGGCCGGCGTCGAACTCGTCGGAGATCGCGAGCTCGCCGTCCTCGGTGCCCGTCCAGCGTACGGTCAGCTCGCCCAGGGCGCTGACCTGCTCGAACGCGACCGCCCCCTCGCGGAAGAGCTCGAGCAGCGCGAGGAACCTCGCCACGGTGGTCAGGCGGTCCGCGTCACCGGTCAGCGCCCGGAACGTCGCCTGCCGCTGGCGGCGCAGCCGGTCGACCAGCACCCCGGCCTGCTCGGTCACGCTGACGGCGGGCGCGTGGATGTGGGCCAGCGACACGAGCTCGACCGGACGCGGGGCCATCGCCTTCGCCGCCAGCGCGGCGAACGCGTCCGGGGTGATGGTCAGCTCGACCTCGGGCAGCAGCCGGGCGAAGTGCGGCTCCAGCCCGGCGGTCCGCGGCGCCCGGCGCGTCTCCGAGCCGAGCGTCTGCTCCAGCCAGGTCGCCACCTGCTTGAAGGCCCGGTACGCGAGCAGGCGCGCGAAGAGCAGGTCGCGGGCCTCGAGCAGGGCGAGGTCCTCGGGGTCCTCGACCTCGCCGGCGGGGATCAGGCGGGCGGCCTTGAGGTCGAGCAGCGTGGCCGCGACGAGCACGAACTGCGTGGTCTGGTCCAGGTCCCAGGAGCTGCCCGCCGCCTTGACGTGGGCGATGAAGTCGTCGGTGACGCGCGACAGCGCCACCTCGGTGATGTCGAGCTGACGCCGCCCGATGAGCTGCAGCAGCAGGTCGAAGGGGCCGTCGAAGTTGGTGAGGTGGACGTCGAACGACCCGCGGGCCGCGGGTGCGGCCGCCGGGTCCAGCGACGTCACCGGCACCGGGCGAGCACCTCGCGGGCGAGCATGCGGTAGGCGGCGGCCCCCGGCGAGGAGCTCGCGTAGCTGGTGATCGGCTCTCCGGCCACGGTGGTCTCGGGGAACTTCACGGTGCGCCGGATGACGGTGTGGAAGACCTGGTCCCCGAAGGCCTGCACGACCCGGTCGAGCACCTCGCGGCTGTGCAGGGTGCGCGGGTCGTACATCGTGCCGAGGATGCCGAGGACCTTGAGGCCCGGGTTCAGCCGGTCCTGCACCTTGTCGATCGTGTCGGTCAGCAGGGCGATCCCGCGCAGCGCGAAGAACTCGCACTCCAGCGGCATCAGCACCCACTCCGCCGCGGTCAGCGCGTTGACCGTCAGGAGCCCGAGCGAGGGGGCGCAGTCGATGAGGATGACGTCGTAGTCGCCCCTGACCTTGTTCAGCACCCGGCCCAGCGTCTGCTCCCGGCCGACCTCGCTGACCAGCTGGAGCTCGGCGGCGGCCAGGTCGATGTTGCTGGGCAGGAGGTCCATGCCCTCGGTACCGGTGGGGTCGATGACCTCGCCGACCTCGACGTCGCGGGTCAGCAGCAGGTTGTAGACGCTGTGCTCGAGGGTGTGCGGGTTGACCCCGAGCCCGACCGAGAGCGAGCCCTGCGGGTCGAAGTCGACGAGCAGGACGCGCCGGCCCAGCTCGGCCAGCGCCGCCCCGAGGGTGATCGTCGTCGTGGTCTTGCCGACGCCGCCCTTCTGGTTGCAGACCGCGATCACCACGGCCGGCGGGCGCGGGTCGGGCAGCGGCGGCGGGTCCCCCAGCTCGGGCCACGGGCGGCCGGTGGGACCGACCTCGGCCTCGGGCCGCCCGGCCGTCGACAGGTCCTCCGCCGGCGGGCGCGGGACCGCGAAGAGGGCGCCGCCGTCGTCGTCCGGGGCACCGTCGAGGGCCGCGTCCACGGGCGGCGGGTCGGCGGGCAGGGCCTGCGGCCCGTCCTGCGGGTCCACCATGTCGGGCACAGCTCCTGAGGGGTCGTCGGACGGTCCTGAGCACCCTAGTACGCCGGGCGGCACCCCGGCCCCGGAGCGCCTGGCCCGGGCAGGCCGGACTCGCTACCGTGGAGGGTCGCCCGCGGCGCGCGGGGAGGGCTTCCCGGAAGGGGGTCCACCGTGTCCGGCGAGGAGCAGGAGGAGGCCCAGCGCGACGGCCGGGAGGACGGCGCCCCGCTCCCCTCGCACCGCGACGTGTCCACCACGACCGGGGACGACCTGGCGGTCCGCTTCGCCGGGATCGCGCGCCTCCTGCAGGCGCAGGACGACACCGACGCCCTGCTCGACCACCTCGTCGCCGCCGCCGTCGAGGTCGTCCCCGGCGCGCAGGACGGCTCCGTCAGCGTCGTCACCGGTCGGGCCACCGTGACCTCGCAGCACCCGAGCAGCGGCTTCCCCGCGCGGCTCGACGCCCTCCAGCTCGAGGCCGGCCAGGGCCCCGGCCTGGACGCGACGTACGAGCACCGCACGGTGCGGGTGCCCGACATGACCCGCGAGCAGCGCTGGCCGCGGTTCGCCGAGCCGGCCGCCCGGGCCGGGGTCCGGAGCATGCTGGCCCTCCAGCTCTCCGTCTGCGGCGACCACCTCGGCGCCCTGAACCTCTACAGCCGCGAGCCCGGCGCCTTCGACGCCGAGTCCGAGCGGGTCGGGCTGCTCCTGGCCAGCCACGCCGCCGTCGCCCTCGCCGACGCCCGCCGCATCGACCAGCTCGCCCGCGCCGTCGCCACCCGCGACCTGATCGGGCAGGCCAAGGGGATGCTCATGGAGCGCTTCCGGATCGACCAGGACCAGGCCTTCCGGGTGCTCACCCGGGTCAGCCAGCACACCCACCGCCCGCTGCGCGACGTCGCCCGGGAGCTCGTGTCGACCAGACGCCTGCGCGGCCTGCCGGACCACGGCGACGCCGGTCCGCCGCCCGGGGCCGGTGGGTCCGGTGCGGGTGGTCGCGGCGCCTAGCGTGCCCGCGGGTGGGCGCCCGCGTAGACCTCGCGCAGGTGGTCGACCGTGACGAGGGTGTAGATCTGCGTCGTCGTGACCGAGGCGTGGCCGAGCAGCTCCTGGACGACCCGGACGTCGGCCCCGCCGTCGATGAGGTGCGTGGCGAACGAGTGGCGCAGGGTGTGCGGGCCGACGTCGCCGGGCACCCCGGCCTGCTCGGCGACGCGGCGCAGGACGGCGTACGCGCTCTGGCGCGACAGCCGCGAGCCCCGGGCGTTCAGCAGCAGGGCCGGTGTCCCCCGGCCGCGGGAGGCCAGGGCCGGACGGCCCCGCACCAGGTAGGCCTCGACGGCGGCGCGGGCGTACGAGCCGAGGGGCACGATGCGCTCCTTGCCCCCCTTGCCGAGCACGCGCAGCCCGGCGAGCTCGCCGGGCGGGACGGCGAGGGCGCGGGTGAGGTCGTCCACGTCGAGGTCGACGACCTCGCTGATCCGCCCGCCGGTGCCGTAGAGCAGCTCCAGCAGGGTGGCGTCGCGCAGCCCCTCGACGGTGTCGGTCGAGGGCAGGTCGAGCATCGTGCGCACCTGGTCCAGGGAGAGCGCCTTGGGCAGCCGGCGGGCCGGGCGGGGCGGGTGCACGTCGGCGGCGGGGTCGGCGGCGCTGAGCCCGTCGGCCACGGCGAAGCGGTGCAGGCTCCGCACCGCGACGACGGCGCGCGCGACGCTGGCCGGCGCGAGCGGCGGCTGCCCCGGTCCCCCGTCCTGCCCGGGCACGCCCTCGGCGAGCGAGGTCGCGTACGCCCCCACGTGCGCGGGCGTGACGGCGGCGACGTCGTCCACCCCCGAGCCCGCCAGCCAGGCGGTGTAGCGCGCGAGGTCGCGCCGGTAGGCGCCGAGCGTGTGCTCGGAGACGCCCCGCTCGACCACGAGGTGGTCGAGGTAGGCGGCGACGGCCCGCTCGGGGGACGTCCCCCGAGGGCTCAGGCGAGCACCTCGGACACCTCGCGGTGCTCCAGCCCGTGCGCCTGCGCGACGGGGCCGTTCGTCAGCTCCCCGTCGTGGGTGTTGAGCCCGAGCGCGAGCGCCGGGTCGCGCCGCAGCGCCTCGCGCCAGCCGCGGTCGGCCAGGCTGGCCGCGTAGCGCAGCGTGACGTTGGTGAGCGCGTAGGTCGAGGTGTGCGGCACCGCACCGGGCATGTTCGCGACGCAGTAGAAGATCGAGTCGTGGATCCGGAAGGTCGGGTCCGCGTGCGTCGTGGGGCGGCTGTCCTCGAAGCACCCGCCCTGGTCGATGGCGATGTCGACGAGCACGCTGCCCGGCTTCATCCGCGCCACCAGGTCGTTCGTCACCACGGTCGGCGCCTTGGCCCCGGGCACGAGCACCGCGCCCACCACGAGGTCGGCGTCGAGCACGGCCCGCTCGACCTCGAAGCTGTTGCTGGCGACGGTCTTGATGTGGCCGCGGTAGAGCCGGTCCGCGTCGCGCAGCTTGTCGATGTTCAGGTCGAGCAGCGTCACCTCGGCCTGCATGCCCAGCGCGATGGTCGCCGCCTCCATGCCCGAGACGCCGGCGCCGACGACGACGACCTTGGCCGGGTGGGTGCCGGGCACGCCGCCCATCAGGGTCCCGCGCCCGCCCTGCGCGGCCATCAGGTGGTAGGCGCCGACCTGCGGCGCGAGGCGGCCCGCGACCTCGCTCATCGGGGCGAGCAGCGGCAGCGAACGGTTCGGCAGCTGGACCGTCTCGTACGCGATCCCGGTGACCTTGGCGTCGAGCAGGGCCTTGGTGCAGGCCTTGTTCGCCGCCAGGTGCAGGTAGGTGAAGAGCACCTGCCCGGGCTGCATGCGGTCGTACTCGACCTCGACCGGTTCCTTCACCTTGAGGACCATCTCGGACTCGGCCCAGACGGGCTCCCAGCCCTCGACCACCGTGGCCCCGGCCGCGCCGTAGGCCTCGTCCGGGATCGAGGAGCCGACGCCGGCGCCCGACTGGACCAAGACCTCGTGGCCTCGGCTGGTCAGCTCGTGCACGCCCGAGGGCGTGATGGCGACCCGGAACTCGTTGTTCTTGACCTCGCTGGGCACTCCGACCTTCACGGGGGGAGCATAGACGCGGCTCCCGCACTCCCCCGGGCGGCCGGACCGCCCTCGCGCGCCCGGCCAGCGGTCGCCGGCACCCGGCGTTCGGCCCCTGCGAGGCGCTCGGCCGGACGGGTCAGCCGGGCAGCAGCCCCGCCTCGGCGAGCGCGGCGCGGGCGGCCCAGGGTGCGTCCCCGGGGCGCAGCGACGCGAAGCCGTCGCGCCGGGCGACCCCTGCGGCGAGGACGCCGGTCACCAGCGTCGGGTTGTGCAGCCGCCCGCCGAGCACGCCGTCGAGGAGGTCGTCGAGCGAGGCCCAGACGGTGTCCATCTCGGCCTCCTCGCCCTCGGCGACGAAGCCGTCGGGCCGGTCGGCGGCGGACAGGTCGCGGGCGAGGAAGACGCGGATGCCCTCGCCGATGATCCCGGGCGTGCTGAACAGGTCGACGAGCACGTCCCAGCGGCCCGCGGCGAGACCGACCTCCTCGGCCAGCTCGCGCTGGGCGGCGACCAGCGGGTCCTCGTCGGCGTGGTCGAGCAGGCCGGCGGGCGGCTCGGTCAGGCGGTGCCGCACCGGGTGGCGGTACTGACGGACCAGGACCACGCGCCCGGCGTCGTCCAGGGCGATGACGCCGACGGCCCCGGGGTGACGCAGGTACTCCCGGTGCACGGTCGAGCCGTCGGGCGTACGCACCTCGTCCTCGGCGAACGTCGCGATGTGGCCCTGCGCCAGCACGCGCGTCGACAGGACGGGCCAGGACAGCGCCACGTCCGCGAGCTCCGCGGCGGCGAGCACGGGCTGCCCGTCGACGGTGCCGGGCGCCTCGCCCGACGTCACCGGCGCTGCTCGACGGGGAGCCGCGTCGACAGGCGCCGGTCGAGCGCCGCGTCGACGAGCCCCACGAAGAGCGGGTGCGGCTTGGTGGGCCGCGACTTCAGCTCCGGGTGCGCCTGGGTGGCGACGAAGTAGGGGTGCACCTCGGTGGGCAGCTCGACGAACTCCACCAGCCGGCCCTCCGGGGACGTCCCGCTGACCACGAGGCCGGCCTGCTCCAGCTGCTCGCGGTAGGCGTTGTTGACCTCGTAGCGGTGCCGGTGGCGCTCGGTGACCGAGGTCTGGCCGTACTGCTTGGCCACGACCGAGCCCGGCTGCAGCTCGGCCGGGTAGGAACCCAGGCGCATGGTCGCGCCGAGGTCGCCCTCGCCGGAGACGATCGCGACCTGCTCGGCCATGGTGGCGACGACCGGGTGCGGCGTCTTCGGCTCGAACTCGCTGCTGTCGGCGCCGGCCAGCCCGGCCAGGTTCCGCGCGACCTCGATGACCATGCACTGCAGGCCGAGGCAGAGCCCGAGCGTGGGGATCTGGTGCTCGCGGGCGTACGTGATCGCGCCGATCTTGCCCTCGGTGCCACGGATGCCGAAGCCACCGGGGATGACCACGCCGTCGACGTCGGAGAGGTGGCGCGCAGCGCCCTCCTGCGTCGTGCAGGCGTCCGAGGGCACCCAGCGGATGCCGACCTTGGCGCGGTTCGCGAACCCGCCCGCCCGCAGCGCCTCGACCACGGAGAGGTAGGCGTCGGGCAGGTCGACGTACTTGCCGACCAGGGCGACGACGACCTCCTCCTGCGGGTGGTGCACGCGCTGCAGCAGGTCGTTCCAGCGGGTCCAGTCGACGTCGCGGAAGCGCAGGTCGAGACGACGCACGACGTAGGCGTCCAGGCCCTCGGCGTGCAGGACCTTGGGGATGTCGTAGATGCTCGGCGCGTCGGCGCAGGCCACCACGGCCTGCTCGTCGACGTCGCACATGAGCGAGATCTTGCGCTTGACCGACTCCGGGATCTCCCGGTCGGAGCGGCAGACCACGGCGTCCGGCTGGATGCCGACCTGGCGCAGCGCGGCGACCGAGTGCTGCGTCGGCTTGGTCTTCAGCTCCCCGCTCGGGCCGATGTAGGGCACGAGGGAGACGTGCAGGAAGAAGACGTTCTCGCGGCCCACGTCGTGGCGGACCTGGCGCGCGGCCTCGAGGAAGGGCAGCGACTCGATGTCGCCGACCGTGCCGCCGATCTCGTGGATCACCACGTCGACGTGCTTGCCCTCGGAGTCCTGCCCGCCCATGGCGAGCATCGAGTCCTTGATCTCGTTGGTGATGTGCGGGATCACCTGGACGGTGTCGCCGAGGTAGTCGCCGCGGCGCTCCTTGGCGATGACGCTGGAGTAGACCTTGCCGGTCGTGATGTTGGCCTCGGCCGAGAGGTTCCGGTCGAGGAAGCGCTCGTAGTGGCCGACGTCGAGGTCGGTCTCCGCGCCGTCCTCGGTCACGAAGACCTCGCCGTGCTGGAACGGGTTCATCGTCCCGGGGTCGACGTTCAGGTAAGGGTCGAGCTTCTGCATCGACACGCTCAGGCCGCGGGCCACCAGGAGGCTCCCGAGGCTGGAGGCCGTGAGGCCCTTCCCGAGCGAGGATGCGACCCCGCCGGTGACGAACAGGTGCTTGGTGTACTTCGCGCGTGGCCCCACGGGCCTCCAGCCTAGGTCATGAGCCCGGGTTCCGTCCGATCGCGACCCGCCGGAGGACCGGAGGACGCTCACCGAGCCCGTCGGAGCGCCACGGAGAGGTCGCGCCCTTCTCCGACGATGCCGGGTCGACGCCGAGGGCTCAGCCGGCGCCCCCGTACGCCCGCAGCACCCGCTCGAGCGTCCGCCGGCCCTGCTCGCTCATCACCGGGTTGGTCGTGCGGTAGTACCAGACCAGCCCGATCGCCTGCTCGAACGCCCAGGCGACCCCGCGGCGCCACTGGGCCTCCCCCACCCCGAGCGCTGCGCGGAAGACCTCGCGGGGACGATCGTCGAGCAGGTGCCACGCGCCGACGAGGTCGAGCGCCGGGTCCGCCGGACCGGTGCCGCCGACGTCGAGCAGCCCGCCCAGCCGCGCGCCGGTCCCGGTGCCGACGACGAGCACGTTGCCGCCGATCAGGTCGCCGTGCGTCGTCAGGTCGGGCTCGTCGCCGCGCGGAAGGTCGCGCAGCCGCGCCCAGAGCTGCGCGAGCGCGGGCACGTCCAGCAGCCCCTCGCTCCGGGCGAGGCAGGTCCGCACCCAGGCGTCGTGGTCGCCGATCGTGCCGCCGCGGTTCGTCCGGCGCTCCCCCGCGAAGGTCCGACCCCGCGTCGGCACCGCCCGGAGGTCGGTCACGAGGTCGGCCAGGTCGCGGGCGAAGGCGTCCGAGGCGCCCGGGTCGACCGCCGCCGCGTCGCGGCCCGGGAGCCACGTCTGCACCGACCACGGCAGCGGGTAGCCGTGCCCGGGCCCACCGAGGGCGACCGGTCCCGGAACCGGCACCCGCAGGCGCCCGACGAGCCGGCGCGCGGCCTCGGCCTCGGCCTCGAGCTCGACGCGTACGGGCCCGGGTTCACCCGGCTGCAGCGGGAACCGCGCCGCGAGGTCGTCGCCGAGGCGCGCGATCGCGTTCACCGTGCCGGTCTGGGCCAGCAGCCGGACCGGCCGGTCGGCGTACGCGGGCAGCTGGTCGGCGACCAGCGCCCGGACGAGCGCCTCGTCGACGGCGAGCTGCCCCGCGTGCATGTCTTCCGTCCTCGCTCCGCCCGGACGCGCGCGGCGCTCCCCTGCGCCGTCCTCCTCGCTCACCGCGACGCCGGGGACACCCAGCCGCTGCCGCGACCCCGGCAGCGGGCCCACGCCTCGATCGTCCGGACGCCCGCGCTCCGCGTGGCTGTGGTCACGCGATCTCGCGCCGGGCCGCCTCGAGGAACGCGTCGGCGTACGTCTCGGCCGGGAAGTCGCCGAGGTAGTAGGTCTTGAGCCGGTGCCGCTCGGCGGCCTGCGGGTCGGCCCCGAGGAGGTCGTCGAGGACGGCGTCGACGTTGCTCGCGTCGCGCGCGATGACGTACCCGCCGCGGGCCACGGGCATCTCGGCGAAGAACTCGTCCACGCTGCCGCCCATGGCGGCGACGGCGAAGGGCTTCTCGGAGTAGAGGAAGTCCGGGACCACGCTGGAGACGTCGGAGACCAGCGCGTCGACGGCGTTGAAGCAGTCGGTGATCGTCCAGACCGACTCGGCCTGCGCGCCGACGACGTGCTCCGTCCCGGTCCGGGCCCGGTGCTCGGTGAGGATCGCGGTCACCTCCTCCGACGCGGCCCGCAGCCCGGGGTTGCGCCCGGTGTAGGGGTGGGGCCGGAAGACGACCGTGCAGCCGCGCTCGACGAGCCCGCGCACGATCTGCGGGCCGATCGGCAGCGAGCTGTAGGCGGAGTCGGCGTGCATGCCCGCCCACGTCGGGGCGTAGAGGACCCGGCGCACCGGGGTGCCCGGGGTGGCCACGACGACGTCCTCGACCTGCGGACGCCCCACGATCTCGAAGAAGTCGGGGGCCGTGGAGATGCCGTGGGCGCCGAACCGGTCGACGGCGGCCTGGCCGGCGACGAAGTTGCGGTCGAACATCCGGAACACCGGGTTGTAGCTGGTGGCCTTGTCGCTGTCGCCGTGGTTGAGCTGGACGTGGCGCACGCCCGCGTAGCGGACGACGTGCACGTTGCGCAGCGCGTTGTTCACGTAGAAGACGGCGCGCAGCGACGCCACCATCACCGCGTCCATCTCCCGCGCGCCGCGGCGCAGGAGCACCGGCTGGTCGGTCATCCGCTCGGCCTCGGCGAAGCTGCCCGGGTTGCGCACGAAGACGACGTAGCGCTCGCCCAGCCGGTCGAGGTACGGGATCCAGCGCCCGATCTGGTAGCCGGTGCCCGGCTGGGCGTCCCAGTGCAGCGCGAACCGCGGCCCGTACGCGGTGAGGGTGCGGTTGAGCCGGCCCTCCGCACGCCGGCGCTGGAGGACCCAGGAGGCGGCGTCGGCGAGGGCGGCGACCGCGAGCAGGAGGCCGGCGAGGGCCACGACCCAGGCCGGCCACGCCGGCAGCGGCAGCAGCACGAGCAGCAGCACGAGGGCGAGCGCGGCGGTCCCCGCGTACGCGAGCCGGAGCGGCGCGACGCGCGACGACGGCCGCACGGACACCCCGGGCAGGTGGCTGCCGAAGGGCACGGCGACGCGGACCAGCTGGGAGTAGCCGACCTCGGCGACGACCGCCGCCGCGAGCAGGACCGGCGGCCACCATCCCGTCCAGCCGTCGCCCGCCACGGCCACGACCGCCGCGGCCAGGACGAGCACGCGGGCCGACCCCCCGAGCCCGGCCGGCGGCGTCGCCACCTGCGCGCGCACGGCCAGCCCGACGAGCACGGCGACGACCAGGCCCAGCACCAGCACCACGACGTCGGGGGCGCCCGCCGCGGCCACGAGCAGCGCCAGCACGGCCAGCCCGCCGAGCACGAGGTCCCCGCCGCCGAGCCCCCAGGCGATGCGGACGGGGGTCTGGGCGACCGCGCCCTCGATGGCGAAGGCCGCCTGCGGTGCTCCGGGTGCCCCGGTCGTCTCGTCGGTCGTCTCCTCGGTCGTCTCCTCCGTGGTCGCTTCCGCGGTCGGGGGTGAGGACTCGGTCATGGTGGGCTCGCAGAGGGGGTTCGGGGGCCGGGAGGACGCGCCAGTCTACGGAGCCGGGTGCGGACGGCCGGCCAGGACGTGCCGGTAGACCCGGACCAGGTCGTCGGCCACGTCGTCCTCGTCGGGCCAGGTCGCGGCCCGCCGCAGCCCGGCGTCGGCCAGCGCGCGCCGCGCCCCGGGGTCGTCGGCCAGTGCCACCACGGCGGCCGCCGCGCCCGCGGCGTCGTCGGGGTCCACGAGGACAGCGGCCTCGCCGACGAGCTCGGGCACCCCGCCGACGCGGGTGGCCACCAGCGGCAGCCCGGCCAGCAGCGCCTCCTGGGCCACCAGCGCGCGGGCCTCCCAGCGCGAGGGCAGCAGGGCGAGGTCGGCGGCGGCGAGCCAGGACGCGACGTCGTCGGAACCGCCGACCAGGCTCACCCGCAGCCCCTCGTCGGCGACGCGGCCGGCGAGCGCGTCGTGCAGCGGGCCGCTGCCGACCAGCACGTACGCGAGGTCGTCCCGGTCGCGCGTGCGGGCGGCGACGTCGAGCAGCAGGTCGAGGTTCTTCTGCGGGGCCAGCCGCGTCACGGTGAGCACCAGCACGGCCCCCTCGGCCAGCCCGAGGCCCGCCCGCCGCTCGTCGCGCCCCACCCGCGCTGCCGCGAGGGCGGGCGCGGCCACCGGGGCGAGCGCGGCCTCCCGGGCCCCCCGGGCCAGGGCGGTGGCGAGCAGGTCGCTGCTCGCCGCGAGCACGACGTCGGCGGTCCGCGCGACCAGGCGCTGCAGCAACCGGCCTGCAGCCGCCGCGCGGCCCGAGCCGAGCACCGCGTTGTGCCAGGTGACGACCAGCGGGACGCGGTGCAGCCGCGCGTGCGGCAGCGCCAGCGCTGCGGCCTTGTAGCCGTGCGCGTGCACGACGTCGGCCGCGCCGACGGCCCGGGCCAGCGCGCGCGTGCCCAGCACCGTCACCGGCACCCCGAGGTCGTGCGCCGCGAGGGTGACGGGCGGCGCGCAGACGGTCACGTCGAGCCCGCGCGCCGCGAGCCGCGGGGCGATGCTCGCGGCGTGGCGCCCGATCCCGCCGGTGCTGGCCGTGAGCACCAGGGCGACCCGGGTGCGCGCGGTCCCCCGGTCCTGCTCAGGCACGGGTGCCCACCGCCTCCGCCGGCGAACCGACATGGCGCAGCGACCACGTCGCGCGCAGCAGCGCGGGCGAGACGAGGGCGAGCACGCCCACGAAGACGCCCGCGGCGACCACGGCGGCGGCGACCGCCAGCCCGCCGGCCGCGAGGAGGCCGGCGTCGCTCCCGAGCCGGGCCAACGCCCCGCCCGCGAGCACGGCGGGCACCGCCGCGACGGCGCCGGCGAGCAGCGCGGCGGGCAGCCCCGTACGGCTCGCCCCGTCCGTGCGCCCGCGCCCCAGCGCGGCCCAGCCGACGACCGCGCCCGCGACGAGCCCGACCGAGACCGACCCGGCCAGGCCGACGACGAGGACCTCCGAGGGGACCACGGCCGCGCTGAGGAGCGCGCCGGTCGTGACGACGCCCCACGCGACCGCGGTCGTCGTGCCCGCGGCCAGCGCCCGGTGCTGGGCGAGCAGGGTGCGGGTGGCGAGGCCCATCAGCGCGAAGGCCGGCACGGCCGGGGCGAGCGCGGCCACGGGTCCGGCGAGCGCGCCGGTGCGGCCCGAGCCCGGGCCGAGCACGAAGACCCGGGCCACCGGCACCGCGGTGGCCACCAGCAGCGCGGCGCCCAGCCACCCGAGGACGGCGAGCGGGGGCGCGGTGCGGCGCAGCACGCCGGCGACCTGGTCGCCGCCCTGCTCGGCAGCGGCCGCCAGCCGCGGGAAGCTCAGCTGCAGGACGGGCGCGGCGAGCACCGCGTAGGGCAGCAGGTAGAGCGCGTTGGCCCAGGTGAAGCGGGTGAGCGCGCCCGGGTCGGGGCTGCGCTGGGCGGCGAGGTTCACGACGAGGACGCTCGCCTGCTGCAGCACGAGCCCGACGAGGCCGGCGGCGCCGATCGCGGAGACGACCCGCGCGTCCCCGGCGGCGAAGTGCAGCGTCGGGCGCACCCGGACCCCGAGCCGGGCGAGCGGGAGCGCCGTGCAGAGGGCCAGCGCCACGACGCCGGCCGTCGTGCCCAGCCCCAGGACGAGCAGGGCGTCGCCGCCCAGCCGCCCGAGGTCGGCGGGCGCGCCCGGTGCGGCCAGGCCGGCGAAGGCCAGGTACGCGGCGATGACGACGACGCTCGAGACCAGCGGCGCCGTGGCCGCGGCGAGGAAGCGGCCGTGGGCCTGCAGCACGCCCGCGGTCACGACGGCCACGCCGTAGAACCAGACCTGCGGCACGAAGACCACCACCAGGGTCGTCAGGACCCCGACGCTGCCCGCGCAGTCGGCCTTGGCGTACGCCCGGGCGTACAGGCCTGCGCCGAGCAGCGCGGCGACGGCGACCACGCTCAGCACCAGCAGCGTCCAGGACAGCAGCGCCGACGTGGTCCGGTCGGCCTCAGCCCGCCGTCCGGCGCCGACGTGGCGGGCCACGACCGGCACCACGACCCCGGCCAGCACGCCGCCCGCGGCGACCTCGAACACGACGTTGGGCAGCGCGTTCGCCGCGTTGTAGACGTCGCCGAGGCAGGTGTCGCCGACGGTCTTGGAGAAGACCAGCGAGCGGCCGAACCCGACGACGCGCGCCGCCAGGGTCAGCCCGCCGACACCCAGGAGCACCGAGCGGCGACGGCTCACCCCGGCCCCGGTGCGTCCGGCGGCGCCACCTGGACCCGGCCCACGCCGTCCAGCCAGGCCAGCGCGGGCGTCCGGGCGATGACGGCCGTGAAGCTGACGCGCTCGCTGGCGAGGTTCAGGCCGGCCACCGCGGCGAGCGCGAGGAGCCGGGCGGGCAGGCCGAGGCGGGCGGCGGCCGCAGCGGCCGTGGCGGCCCCGAGGGCGTTCGCGCCGCAGTCGCCGAGCATGGAGCGGGCGGCCAGGTCGCCGGGCAGGCTGCCCGCGGCGGCGCCGAGGGCCGGTCCGGCGCCCGACCCGGCGAGCGGCGCGGCCAGGAGGACGACGGCCTTCGCCGCGCGGCCGGGGCGCAGGTCGAGCAGGTTCACGAGGTTGGCGGTGCCGGCCACGAGCGCGGTGTCGACGACCACGTCGAGCGCGCGCGCCGCCGGCCCGGGACGACCGGGCCGGTCACGGCCGAGCAGCAGCGCGGCGGCGAACCCGCTGAGCCCCACCCCGGCGATCTTGACCGTCCCGCTGGTCACCCGCCCGTGGCGCAGCGCGGTGAGGTGCCCTCGGAACCCCCGCGCGTCGGCGCTGCCGGCCAGGTCGTCGTACGCACCCACGAGCCCCGCGCCCGCCCCGGCCACGGCGACCGCGCCGACGCGCGCGGGCGGCGCGCCGAGCAGCGTCTCGACCGCGCAGCCGAGGACGACCGCACCCGCGGCCGCCGGGCCCTCCAGGAGGGTCACCGTCGTGCCGGCGTGGTTGGTCCGCCGCCAGCGGCGCACCCCGGGGGCGTCGGGCGCCCGGGCCGCCGCGGTGCCTGCGGCCCAGGCGGCTGCGGCCGCCACCGCCGCCGCGGTCAGCCCGCGGGCCGGACCCCGGCCGGGTCCGTGCGGAGCCGTACGCCCAGCCATCGGGTCAGCGGATCGGGAGGGTCGGCAGCGCGTCGTCGGCCCGGGCGAGGGCGCCGTAGTGGCCCTGGCGCCCCAGCAGCTGCTCGCGCCCGGCGAGGACCGTGGTGACGACGCCGCTCGGCAGGTCGGCGACGTCGACGGTGCTGAGCTCGGAGGAACCCGGGGAGGTGGCGCGGATGGCGCCCACGTCGGTCCCGGCCAGCCCGCTGCTGTTGGGGCCGGCGACCACGACGCCGACCGCGTCCGTGGCACCACCCTGCTCCTTGAGCGCCGTCTCCAGCTCCACGTCGGCCGTGGTCACCGCCGGGTCGACCGTCGAGGTGGTGGTGGCCGCGGTGACGACGACCACGAGCTGGGCGTAGTCGTCGACGTCCTCGCGGACGTCGACCAGGTTGGCCGCGGCGAGGGTGCGCCCGACCGTCTTGGCGTACTCGTCGCGGGTCGGCATCTGCTTGGACGTGATCGCCCGGGCCAGCGACCAGCCGACCTTGGTGGCCGGCGACATCGTGCCGGTCAGCCCGGCCGGCTCGAGGGGGGCCACGGCCTCCTCCACGGCGTCGGCCCGGGTCGGGTCGACGGCCTCCGGGCTCACCTTGACCTGGCTCACGACGCGCCCGCCGGCGCCGGCGACGGCCTCGCCCACCGCGGTGACCACCGAGCCCGGGGCGTCGGGCATGGCGACGACCGCCACCCGGAAGTCGGGCAGCTCCCCGGCCAGCACCAGCGAGGCGGTGCGCTGGTCGTAGGTGCTGCGGTAGCTGTCGAGGGTGGCGCGGCGGTCGAGCTCGGTGCGCAGCTCCGTGACCTGGTCGCGGTCCTGCTGGGCCTGCTTGAGGATGCTCTCGTCCACCGACGGGCTGAGCGAGACGCCGACCGCGATGCCGACGGCGAGCGCGAGGAACACCGCCATCAGCGAGACGATGTGGTAGCGGAAGTTGATCACGTGAAGAGTTCCTTGATCCAGTACGCGAGGTCGCGGACGCGCGCCATGATCACGCTGCCCAGCGCCCCGCCCACGTCGGTCATCGCCATCGCCGTGACGAGCGCGACGACACCCGACAGCACGAGCAGCACGAGGTGCCAGCCCTTCACCTGGCTGCGGTAGATCCGCGAGACGCCCTTGGCGTCGACGAGCTTGGAGCCGACCCGCAGCCGGGTCAGGAAGGTCGACGCCATGCCGGCGCGGCCCTTGTCCAGGAACTCCACGAGCGAGAGGTGGGTTCCCACCGCGACCATCAGGCGGGCGCCGTAGGAGTCGGCGAGCAGCATCGCGGCGTCCTCGCTGGTGCCGAGCGCGGGGAAGACGACCGCCTGCAGACCGAGCGCCTCGACGCGCTCCAGCGCCGGCGCGCGCCCGTCCCGGTAGGCGTGCAGGACGAGCTCGGCGCCGCTCTGCAGGGCCGCGTCGGAGCAGGAGTCCATGTCGCCGACGATCATGTCGGGCTTGTAGCCCGCCTCCATCAGCGCGTCGGCGCCGCCGTCGACGCCGATGAGCAGCGGCTTGTACTCCGAGATGTAGGGCCGCAGCACGTCGAGGTCGCCGCGGTAGTCGTAGCCGCGCACGACGATCAGCACGTGGCGGTCCTCGATGCGGGTGCGGATCTCGGGGACGCCGACGCCCTCGAGCAGCAGCTCCTTCTCCTCGCGCAGGTAGGTCATGGTGTTGAGCGCGAAGGCGTCGATCTGGTCCGACAGCCCGGCCCGCGCCTGCTCGAGCTGCTCCTCGAGCACCTCGGTGGTGACCAGCGTCCCCTCGGCCACGACGGCCCCGGTGGTGTCGAGGAGGCGGCCGCCGTCGACGACCAGGCGCTCGCCCTCGGTCACGGCGCTGAAGACGCCCTCGCCCACGTCGTCGATCAGCGGGATGCCCGCCTCGAGCAGGATGCTGGGACCGAGGTTCGGGTAGCGGCCCGAGACCGAGCGGACGGCGTTGACCACCAGGCTCACGCCGGTCGCCACCAGCGCCTCCGCGCTGACGCGGTCGAGGTCCACGTGGTGGATGATCGCGACCTCGCCGGGCCGGAGGCGCTTGGTGAGGTTCTTGGTGCGCCGGTCCAGGCGGGCGACGCCACCGACCTCCGCCGGCTCGGCGTGGCGGCGCAGCGCGACAGGCAGTCTCATCTCGCCGCCATCCTCCCACGGGTGGGCGCCCGGGCCCCCCGACGAGCGCCGCGCGTGGCGCGGCCGGGCTCAGCGCTGCCGGCGCGGGCGCCCGCGGCGAGCTCGACCAGCTCGCCCGCGTGCGCGAGGGCGGAGTCGGTGGTCTCGAGCCCGGCCATCATCCGCGCGAGCTCCGCCCGGCGCTCGCCCTCGGGCAGCCGCACGACCCCGCTCGTGGTCACCTGCCCGTCGTCGGCCTTGACCACGACGAAGTGGCGGTCGGCGAAGGCGGCGACCTGCGCGAGGTGGGTGACGACGACGACCTGGCTGTGCCGGGCGAGCTCGGCCAGGCGGCGCCCGATCTCGACGGCCACGCGGCCGCCGACCCCGGCGTCCACCTCGTCGAAGACGAGCGTGCCGCCCGGGTGGTCCGCGGCCAGCACGACCTCCAGCGCCAGCCGGACGCGCGACAGCTCGCCCCCGGAGGCCACCTTGCCCAGGCTGCGCGGTTCGCTGCCCGGGTTGGCCGCGAAGAGCAGGTCGACCGTGTCGGCGCCGAAGGGCCCGAGCGCGGCCGGCGTCAGGGCGAAGGCGAGGCGGGCGTGCGGCATGGCCAGCGCACTCAGCTCGCCCGCGACCGCGGCGGCGAAGCCGTCCGCCGCCCCGGCGCGCAGCACGGTCAGCGCAGCGGCCCGGGTCCGCAGGTCGGCCTCCGACGCCTCGAGCGCGGCGGTGAGCTCCGCGACCCGGTCGTCGCCGCCCTCCAGCTCGACCAGGCGCTCAGACGCTGCGGCCGCCCAGGCCAGCGCGTCGTCGACGGTCGGCCCGTACGCCCGCGTGAGACCCGCGAGCTGCGAGCGCCGGGCCGCGACCTGCTCGAGGCGGGCCGGGTCGGCGACGAGGTCGTCGAGGTAGCGGGCGAGGTCGGAACCCACGTCGTCGAGCAGGTAGGCCGCCTCGGCCACGCGGGTGGCCAGCGCGGCCACGGCCGGGTCGGCCGCGGCGTGCTCCAGGCTCCGGCGCGCCGCCGCGAGCGCGGCGGAGGCCCCGCCGCCGTCGGACGGGTCGTCCGGGTCCCCGGACAGGGCGGCCAGCGCCCCGCCGACGGAGAGCCGCAGGTCGTCGGCGTTCTGCAGCCGGGTGGCCTCGGCCGCCAGCGACGCGTCCTCGCCGGGCTCGGGGTCGGCCTGCTCGACCTGCTCGAGACCGAAGCGCAGCAGCTCCACCTCGCGCGCCCGTTCCGCGGTGGCGGCGACGAGGGCGTCGAGCTCGGCGCGGGCGGCACGGTGCTCGACCCAACGGAGCCCGTACTCCCCCAGCTCGCGGGCCAGGTCGGGCCCGGCGTAGGCGTCGAGGAGCTCACGCTGGCGCCCGGACGCGGAGAGCCGCACCTGCTCGGACTGGCCGTGGATCGCCACGAGCTCGGTGGTGACGTCCGCGCAGACCGACACCGGCACCTGGGCACCGCCGAGGAACGCCCGCGAGCGCCCGGTCGCGGTGACGTGCCGCGCGACGACGAGCTCGTCGTCGTCCAGGTCGCCCCCGGCCTCGCGCACCCGCTCCGCCACGCCGACGGCGCCGTGCACGCCCGCCGCGGTCGCCGCGGGCACGACGATGCGCCCCTCGACGACGGCCCGGTCGGTGCCGACCCGGACCGCGCGCGGGTCGGCGCGGTCGCCGAGCAGCAGGCCGAGGCCCGTGACGATCATGGTCTTGCCCGCGCCGGTCTCGCCGGTGACGACGGTGAGCCCGGGGTGCGGCTCGACGACGGCGTCGCTGATGACGCCGAGGTCGCGGATCCGGAGCTCGGAGATCACCGGGTCACCGGATGCCCATGTCGCTCACGGCCGGGCAGTCCCCGTCGGGCTCGTCGAGGTGGGCCTCGCGCCCGCGGACCGTCTCGCGGTCCTCCTCCAAGACACGGTCCTCCGCGCCGCCGCGCCAGCCCTCGACCCGCAGCCCGAACTTGTTCACGAGCCGGTCGGTGAAGGGCGCCTCGGACAGCCGGGCGAGGAGCAGCCGGTGGCTGCCCTGCTGGACCTCGATCTGCAGGCCGGCGCGCAGCTCGGCCGAGCGCCGGCCGTCGCACCAGACGACACCCTCGGTCTGGGAGCGCTCGATGAGCTGGACGACCACGTGCGAGGTCGGACCCAGCACGAGCGGGCGCGAGAAGAGCGCATGGGCGCTGAGCGGGATCACGAGCAGCGCGTCGACGTTCGGCCAGATCACCGGCCCGCCCGCGGAGAAGGCGTACGCGGTCGACCCGGTCGGGGTGGCCATGAGCACGCCGTCGCAGGCCCAGCGCGACAGCGGGCGGCCGTCGACCTCGACGAGCACCTCGACCATGCGCTCGCGCGAGGCCTTCTCCACCGAGACCTCGTTGACCGCGTACGAGGACCAGACGGCCTCGCCGCTGGCGCAGTCGCGCAGCGTGACCTCGATGGTCGAGCGCTGCTCGACGGCGTACGAGCGGTCGACGATCCGGGTCACGATGCTGTCGATCTCCGACGACTCGGCCTCGGCGAGGAAGCCGACGTGGCCGAGGTTGACCCCGAGCAGGGGCAGGTCGGCCTGCAGGACCCACTCCGTGCCCCTGAGGATCGACCCGTCGCCGCCCAGCACGACCATCAGCTCGATCTCGAGCGACGCCTCGGTGGGCGCACCGAGCGGCTCGACGGTGTCGGCGAGGGGCTTGGGCAGGCACTGCTCGTCACCGGCCGGGAGCACGCTGGTCACACCGGAGGCGTGCAGGCCCTGGATGAGCCGGGTGGCGGCGGCGATCGCCGTCGGCCGGCCCATGTGGGTCAGCACAGCGACACGGCGCTGCGAGCCGGGAGCGGTCGTCACCGCGTCAGCATAGGGAGGACTCCCACGCCGACCCCGGGCCGTCGGCCGGCCCGCGTGCCAGGTGCACGAAGAACTCGCGGTTGCCGGCCGGCCCGGGGAGCCGGCTGGGCGCCACCGCGCGGACCTGCCACCCCAGCGCGGCGGCCGCCGCGGCGACGTCGTGGACCGCGCGGCGATGGAGCTCCGGGTCGCGGACGACACCGTCGCGCCCGAGCGCCGCGCGCCCGACCTCGAACTGCGGCTTGACCATGAGCAGCCACCACCCCCCGGGTGACGTCACCTCGTCGAAGCGCTCGAGCAGCAGGGTGAGGGAGATGAACGACACGTCGGCCACGACGAGGTCGACGCTCCGGCCCCCGACCTCCTCGAGGGTGAGGTCGCGCAGGTTCGTCTGCTCGTGGACGTGCACGCGCGGGTCGTCACGCAGGGTCGGCGCGAGCTGGTCGGTGCCGACGTCGACGGCGTGCACCTCGGACACCCCGCGCTCGAGCAGGACCTGGGTGAAGCCGCCGGTCGACGAGCCCGCGTCCAGCGCCCGGCCGGCCACGGCGCCCGCGGTGTCCAGCCCGAGGTCCTCGAGCGCACCGAGCAGCTTGTGGGCCGCGCGGGAGACGTACGGGTCCGTCCGCGCCTCCAACCGGTCGTGCTCGCCGACGAGCTCGGACGGACGCAGGTCCGAGCGGCCCTCCAGCGTGACGCGGCCCGCGCGGATCAGCTCCTGCGCCTGGCTCCGCGACCGGGCGAGGCCGCGCTCGACGAGAGCACGGTCGAGCCGGGTGGGGCTCACGGCAGGCGTCCGGGCGCGGACGTCACGGCTGCGGTTCGGTGGGCTGCCGCAGCACCTCCTGCAGCGCGCCGTGGGCCGCGGTCAGGCGCTCGGCGTGCTCGTCGACGGGCGACCCGTCGAGGTCCGCCACGCTCCTCAGGGCGTCGTCGACCCGCTGGTCACCGGTCTGCGGGGCCTGCGGGGCCTCGGGCTCGGGACCGCCCGGGGCGTCGGGCCCGCTCATGCGGGGTCCACGGTGAGAGTCTCGTCGCCGCCCTCCTCGGCGAGCTGCGCGAAGCCCGGGAGCACGGAACGGTACGCAGGCACGGCGCGGTCCTCGCGGAGCCGTCGGGGCGGTCGCGGGGTCACGGTCACGGCGTCCGTCCGGTGAGCACGGGCAGCACCGACGAGAGGTCGAGCGGGCTGCCCTGGTCGATCGCGCGCCAGGCCAGGTGCGCCGCGGCCCAGGTCGCCACCACCCGGTCGTCGTCGGTGGTCGGCCGCTCGCCGTCGAGCAGCAGCCGCCCGTCCTCGACCCGGGCGACCGCGTCGCCGCACCGGGCGGTGTCACCATCGACGGTCACCTCCAGGCACGGTCGGAGCAGCGCTCCGACGTCGTGGCCGAGGTGGGTGGGCCGGGCTCCGGGACCGGCCGTCAGGAGGTCGGCGGGTCCGTGCGAGCCGGTGAGCACGAGCATCCCGTCGAGGCCCGCGTTGACCGCGCCCGCGATGTCGGTGTCGAGGCGATCGCCCACGAAGAGGGGCCGCTCGACCCCGAGGCGGGCGACGGTCTCGTCGAGCAGCGGCCGGTAGGGCTTGCCCGCGACCTCGGGATCGACGGCCACGGCCACCCGGACGGCGGCGACCGCCGCCCCGTTCCCGGGCACGAGGCCGCGGTCGGTCGGCCGCGTCGGGTCGTCGTTCGTCGCGACCCAGCGGGCGCCGCGGTTCACCGCGACCGAGGCCTCGATGAGCTGCTGCCAGGTGAGGTCGACGCCGTAGCCCTGCAGCACCGCGACCGGCTCGTCGTCGGCCGACTCGACGGCGGTCAGGCCCGCCTCGGCCAGCGCCTGCCGGACCCCCTCGCCGCCGACGAGGAGCACCTTCGCCCCGGCCGGCAGGTCGTGGCGCAGGACCTGCGCGCCGGCCTGGGCCGAGGTGACGACGTCGGTCGTGCCCGCCGGGATGCCGAGCTCGGTCAGGTGCTCGGCGACCGCGGCGGGCGGCCGCGCGGCGTTGTTCGTGACGAAGCCGACCGGGACGCCACGCTCGCGCAGCCCCGCCAGCGCCGGTGGCGCACCCGGCACCGCGACCGGACCCAGGTAGATGACGCCGTCGAGGTCGAACAGGACGCCGTCGTACGCCTCGACCAGTGCCCCGTCAGCCACGCTCGTCGCCCTCCCGGTCGTGCTCGTCGTCCTGCGGGTCGTCCTGCGGGTCGTCCTCGTCCTCGGAGCCGTCCTCGTCGTCGGAGCCGTCCTCGTCGTCGGGGTGATCCGAGTCCTCGTCGGTCTCGTCGGTCTCGTCGGTCTCGCCGGTCTCGCCGGCCTCGTCGGCCTCGTCGGTCTCCACGCCGTCGATGTCGTCGAGCTCGAGCTCCTCGAGGTCGAGCGTCAGACCGTCGAGCTCGTCGAGGCGCTGCTGGGCGTCGGTGAGCTGCTCCGGGTCGCGCCGGGCCGCCTCGACGAACATCCGCCGCGCCTCCTCGGTCGCCCCGGTCTGCAGCAGCGCGTCGGCGAACGCGTAGCGCAGCCGGGCCCCGGCCTGCTGCTCCTCCTGGCGGGCTGCGGCGGCGCCGCGTCCCTGGGCTGCCTCGGTGCGCGACGGCGTCGGGGCCGCCACCGCCTGGCGCAGCATCCGGACGGCCTCGGCCTGCTGCCCGAGGTCGGCCCGTGCACCAGCGGCGACGATCGTCATCTCGGTGCGCAGCGCCGGCGCGAGGTCGAGGTGGCGGCCTCGCGAGCGAGCGTGAGGGCACGCTGCGGGTTGCCCAGCGCCCGCTCGCAGTCGGCCATGACCGGCAGGTAGTCGGGCGCACCCGTCATGCGGCGCAGCGCGCGGTACTCCGACAACGCCGCCGCGTACTCCCCCGCCGCGTACGCCGTCTCCGCCGCCGCCTCGCGGACGACCGGGAGCCGGGCCGCGCGGCGGCGGGCCGCCTCGGCGTGGGCGTAGGCCAGCTGCGGGTCGGTGTCGATGAGCTCGCCGGCCGCCACGAGGTGGCCGGCGACGATCTCCTCGAGCTCCTTGGGCAGGCCTCGGAGCTCGGCGCGGACGGCACGGTTCAGCGTGCGGACGTCCACGCCCTGGGGCACGTCCGGCTCGTCAGGGCGACGCTCGAGCCCCGGCCGCGGCGGCGGGCGGTCGGCACCTCCGCGCCGGTCGCCCCCACCCGTCCGGCCGACACCGCCACGCTGGCCGAAGCCGCGGTCGCGGTCGCCGCCCTGCGGGCGGTCGTCGCGAGGACGGCCGCCGCCTGCGCCACGGTCGTCGCGAGGGCGGTCGTCACGCTGGGGACGGTCACCCTGGGGTCGGTCGTAGCGCGGACGGTCGCTGCCGGCGCCACGGTCGTCGCGAGGGCGGTCGCCGCGCCGGTCCCCGCCGGAGCCCCGGTCGTACCGGGGGCGGTCGTCGCGCTGGGGACGATCACCCTGGGGTCGGTCGTAGCGCGGACGGTCGCTGCCGGCGCCACGGTCGTCGCGAGGGCGGTCGTCGCGCCGAGGACGATCACCCTGGGAACGATCACCCTGGGGACGGTCGTAGCGCGGACGGTCGCCACGCTGGTCCCCGCCGGAGCCCCGGTCGTACCGGGGGCGGTCGTCGCGCTGGGGACGATCACCCTGAGGTCGGTCGTAGCGCGGACGGTCGCCACGCTGGTCCCCGCCGGAGCCCCGGTCGTACCGGGGGCGGTCGTCGCGCTGGGGCCGGTCGTACCGAGCCCTGTCGTCACCCTGAGCCCGGTCGTAGCGCGGCCGGTCCCCGCCCCGCTGGTCGCCGCCCGGACCACGGTCGTAGCGCGGGCGGTCCCCACCACGCTGGTTCCCACCCGGACCACGGTCGTCACGCGGGCGGTCGTCGCGCTGACCTCCGCCACGAGGACGGTCGTCGCGCGAGCGGTCGTCGCGCCCGCTCCACGGACGGTCGTTGCCCTGGCCGGGCGGCCGGCCCTGCCCGCTGCCGCCGCCACGTCCTCCGGAACCGCGTGCGCCGGACCGGTCGCCGTCGCGCCCGCCCCGGTAACCGCCGGAGGAGGAACCGCCCCGGGCGTCACGGCCGCCACCGCGACCCTCGCCACGGCTGCCGCCGCGGCCTCCGTCTCGGCCCTGCTCGTTCGGACGACTCGGCTCTACCACCGCACCATCCTCCCTGACCGGGCGGGCGTCCGCTCGCGCCGTCCGACGAGGACCCGCTCGCGCCTCAGCCGACGACGACGACCTCGGGGCCGGCCGCGGCCAGCTCCGCGACGATCGAGTCCGGCGCGGCCTTGTCGGTCACGACGAGGTCGACCTCGGACACGGCGGCGAAGGAGCAGAACGAGTTGCGCCCGAGCTTGCCGGAGATCACCGGGACGATCCGTCGTCGGGCGCTGAGGAGCATGGCCCGCTTGGCCGAGGCCTCCTCCGGGTTGGTCGTCGTCAGGCCCTGGGCCGCGGTCATCCCGTTGACGCCGACGACCGCCACGTCCACGGTGAGCGACTGCAGGCGCCGGCTCGTCCAGGCGTCGACGGCCGCACTGGTCAGGCCGCGGACCATCCCCGGCAGGGTGATGACCTGGACGTCCGGGTGGTCGGCCAGGTGGCGGGCCGCCGGCAGGTTGTTGGTGACCACGGTCAGGACCGCGTCGCGCGGGACGGCCTGCGCCGCGAAGAGGGTCAGCGAACCCGAGTCGAGCACGAGGACGCCACCGTGCGGCAGCTCCTCGGCCAGCCGGGCGGCGATGCGCCGCTTGTCCTCGAGCTGCTCGGCGTGGCGGGCGGCGAGCGCCACCTCGAAGGGCACGGCGTCGAGCAGCTGCGCCCCGCCGCGGACGCGCCGCAGCAGCCCGCGTCGCTCCAGCGTGTCGAGGTCGCGGCGCACCGTCTCGGTCGTCACCTCGAGGTGCTCGCTGATCTGCGTGACCGTCGCGCGGCGGTCCTCCTGCGCGAGCAGGAAGTCGGCGATGGCCCGCTGCCGCTCGGGTGGGTACCTGGTCAGCACCCGCCACCTCCTCCTCGATCACCCCTGTCCCGCTCGACATCCTCGCAGGTCAAACGACTCGGGCACCGCTGCGGTGCGCTTCGGGCACCGGCCGGCTCATCGGCGTACGCTCATGGCCCCGCGCGAGGAGGTCCCACGACCGCCGACCGTACCCGTGACCGGCTCGAGGAGGCGCCGCTCGTGACGACGCGACGAGCCGGCGACGGTGCGCCTGGGGTGCTGGGGCCCGAGCAGCGCTTCGCCCGCCTGCTGCAGTGGCTGGACACCGAGGGCCGCCTGGACGTCGGCGACGCCGCCGCCCGCCTCGGCGTGGCGCAGGAGACGATCCGGCGCGACCTGCGTGCGCTGGAGTCGCGCGGCCGGCTGCTGCGCGTGCACGGCGGGGCGGTCCAGGTCGAGCGCGAGCTCTCGGGCACGCCCGCACTGAGCGGTCACGGCAGCGCCCCCGCGGCCGTGGTGTCCGAGGACCGCGAGCTGCTCGACGCGCTGTGGGCCGGGCTCCCGAGGACCGGGACGCTGCTGCTCGGCACCGGGCGCCTGACGCTGGAGCTGGCCCAGGTCATGGTCAACCACCCGCCCGAGGACGAGCTGACCGTCGTGACCAGCTCGCTCGACGTCGCCCTCCTGCTCGCTCGGGTGACGCAGGTGTCGGTCTACAACATCGGTGGCACCGTCAGCGCCCGTACGCACGCCCAGGAGGGCGACTGGGCGCTGACCGAGCTGCACCGCGTCCACACCGACGTGAGCGTGGTGTGCCCGGCCGGGCTGAGCGTCGACCGGGGGCTGAGCCAGCCGACGCCGGCGGCGGCGGCGGTGTCGCAGGCGGAGGTCGCGGCCGGGTCGCACGTGGTGGCGCTGGTGGAGGGCACGGCTCTCGGACGCCCCTCGTTCGTGACGTTCGCCGCGCTCGACGAGGTCGACCTCGTCGTCGTGGCCGGCGACCCCTCACCATCGCTGGTCTCCGGGCTCAGCGAGCATGGCATCCCGTGCACCGATCGACGGTCCGTGACCGTCACCAGGAGAGGACGAAAGAGTTGACGTTGGTCGCAGGAGTGGACTCCTCCACCCAGTCGGTCAAGATCGTGGTCTGCGACGCCGAGACGGGCGAGGTCGTCCGCTCAGGACGCGCCTCCCACCCCGAGGGCACGGAGGTGCCGGCCTCGGCCTGGTGGGAGGCCTACCGGTCCGCCGCCGGCACCCCGGGCCTGCTGGCCGACGTCGAGGCCATCGCCGTCGGCGGGCAGCAGCACGGGATGGTGACCCTCGACGAGGAGGGTGATCTGGTCCGCGACGCCCTGCTCTGGAACGACACCCGCTCGGCGCAGGACGCCCGCGACCTCGTCGCCGAGCTCGGGGGCGGTCAGGCCTGGGCGGACGCGGTCGGCACCGTGCCCCTCGCCTCCATGACGGTCACCAAGCTGCGATGGCTCGCCCGGGCCGAGCCCGAGGCCGCCGAGCGGGTGCGCTCGGTCATCCTTCCCCACGACTACCTGACCTGGGAGCTCGGCGGCCGCTCCTCCGCCCCGGTCACCGACCGCGGGGACGCGTCGGGCACCTGCTACTACGACGCCGCTGCGGGTGAGTACCGCGACGACCTCGTCCGGCTGGCGCTCGGCCGCTCGATCGACCTCCCGCGCGTCGCCGACCCCGCGGAAGTGGTCGGCCACACCCCTGACGGCATCGCCATCGCCGCGGGGACCGGGGACAACATGGCCGCCGGCCTCGGCCTGGGCCTGGAGTCGGGTGCGGCGGTCGTCTCCCTGGGGACCAGCGGCACCGCCTTCACCCGCAGCACGACGCCGACCCACGAGCCGACCGGGACGGTGGCCGGGTTCGCCGACGCGACCGGTGAGTTCCTCCCGCTCGTCTGCACCCTGAACGGCGCGCGCAACCTGGTCGCCACCGCGGAGGTCCTGGGCGTGTCCCTCGACGAGCTCGCCCGGCTCGCGCTCTCGGCGCCGGCCGGCAGCGAGGGCCTCGTCTTCCTGCCCTTCCTCGAGGGCGAGCGCACCCCCTCGCTGCCCGAGGCCACGGGCGAGCTGGTCGGGCTGCGGCTGTCGAACATGAAGCCCGCCAACCTCGCCCGGGCCGCCATCGAGGGGGTGCTGTGGAGCCTGGCCTACGGGGTCGACGTGCTCCGGCAGCAGACGGGCGAGATCTCGGCGATCACGCTCACCGGCGGGGCCTCCCAGTCCGAGGCCGTACGCCGCATCGCCACGAGCGTCTTCGGGCTGCCCGTGGTCGTGACGGAGGCCTTCGAGAGCGTCGCCGTCGGCGCCGCACGCCAGGCCGCCTGGGCGCTGACCGGTCAGCTGCCGCAGTGGCGCGTCCCGGTGGCCGGGCGCTACGACCCCACCGACGCCGACGTGGCGGCGGCCGACGACCTGATGGGCCGCTACACCGAGGTGCTGCACCAGCACTTCGACGTCCCGTCCTTCTCCCGCTGACACCCCAGGGACGTGCGAGCGCCGGCAGACCTGGGGTCTGCCGGCGCTCCCGCGCCCTCTCGCAACTGCGTCATCCCCTCGCCGTCGAGTCCCCTCGCTGAGGACTGGGGAGGACGACCCGGTCGACCCGGTCGACCCGGTCGACGCGAGCCGAACCGCGCGACTCGAACCGCGACTCGAAAGGGCGCGACCCGAACCGCGCGACTCGAAGAGCGCGACTCGAAGGGCGCGACTCGGGAAGACGGTCAATGCCCGTCGCCGCCACGGACACCACCCAACCGCAGTCGCTACCGATGTCCCCACCTCGCGACTTCACGACCGACGCGATCCCGCTGAGCGACCGTGCTGTCGCGAGAC
>CAVQKU010000002.1:0-737237 GCA_963713165.1 uncultured Actinomycetota bacterium | reverse complement strand
TAGTCGCCCTTGTAGACCCAGGTGACGGCGACGCGGAGGCCGGCGTACTTGACGGCGTAGTTCGTCTGCACGTCGCGGACCTCGAAGCGGCCGCCCGGGAAGGGCCGCAGCATCTGCAGCAGCGAGCGGCGGTAGCCCTCGGGCCGGATGAAGGTGCGGTAGCCGATCGTGTGCAGCACGAGGTCGCGGATCCAGTACTGCTCGACCGCGTGGAGGTCGCGCCCGTTCCACACCCGGTCGATGAACTCGAGCACCATCTGCGCCTCGGCGCGGTAGTCGTCGGGACGCTCACCGGAGTCGCCGATCGCGAGGACGTTCGCCGGCGCCGGGGTGGTCATGCTGCCGGAGTAGCCGAGGAACGCCTTCTGCCGCGCGACCTCGTCGGGGTCGAGCCCGAGCTGCTGGGCGATGGCGAGGTAGTCGCGCACGACCCACTCCTCGACCATGCGGCCGCGGCGGTAGAGGCAGTTGGCGATGGTGCGGCTGATGAAGTCGGTGCCCTGGTCGACCGAGAGCACGAGGTGCGAGCTGAGGAACGCGTCGTCGCCGCGCGCCTCCCACACGACGTCCTCCGCCTGGCCGATCCGGTCGGGCGTCGCGGAGATGCGCATCAGGCTGCCCTCGACCACCTCGTCCACGCCGACCGAGGTCCCGTACGAGCCGTGCACGATGGCGTCCGGCTCGTAGTTCTCGTAGATGTGACCGATCGCGCGGTCGACCCAGATCAGGTCGGTCACCTCGCGGATGAAGTCGTCCGGATCTGCGTACGGCTTGTACGCGATCGGGTCGAGCGGCATGGGAATTCCTCCTGTGTGGTTGTCCTCCTTCAGGAGTGTATGCGTATGCATTGCGGGGAGTCGAGCGCTGCGTGGCGGATGAGCGCGAATGTGACGCATCCGGCACGGGAAGGGTTCGCGGGTGACACCCTGCGTGGCGGCTCCGGAGCCGGGAGAACGCCGGCCCTCGGGCCCTCCGACCGGCTCGGCGAGCGTTCGTGGGATCACGCGCACGTGGCGCGGGGGCTAGCGGGTCGGGACCGGGCCCAGGGTGGCGCGCTCGACGAGGTGGCTGGGGAACCACTCGTGGCGGTAGGGCTCGTCGGCACCGGCGCGCATCCGGTCGACGAGGAGCTGGGCGCCACGGCGGGCCATGGCCTCGAGGTCGAAGGCGACGGTGGTGATCTGCAGCAGCGGCCAGCGTGCCTCGGGCAGGTCGTCGAAGCCGACGACGGACACCTCGCCCGGCACGTCGCGGCCGAGCTCGCGCGCGGCGTTGAGGGCGCCGTACGCGACCACGTCGTTGGCGCAGACGATCACCGTGGGCGGCTCGTCGAGCTCGAGCAGGCGGCGGGCCCCGGCGTACCCGGTCTCGAAGTCGAAGGGGCCGCGGTGCGCGAGCTCGTCAGGCAGCATCAGCCCGCGCAGCGCGAGCCGCTCGCGCAGGATGAGCTCGCGGTTGGAGGCGGTGCTGGCGTTGCGCGGCCCGAGCACGGCGCCGACGCGGCGGTGGCCGAGGTCGAGCACGCGCTCGGTCAGCTCGCGCATCCCGCTGCGCGCCTCGACCTCGACGGAGTCGGCCTCGACGGTGGTGGCGCGGCGGTTGAAGTAGACGAAGGGCAGGCCGCGGTCGCGCAGCCGTACGGGCAGCAGCGAGTCGGTCGCGGTGGTGGCGAGCAGCGCGCCGTCGAGGGAGGTGGAGAGCAGCCGGTCGGCCACCCGGGCCGAGTCGCCGGTCTCGGTGAGCAGCACGAGCTGGTAGCCGAGCGACTCCAGCGCGTGGTGCATCGGCGCGATCGTGTGCGTGTAGAACTGGTTGGCCAGGTCGGTGACCAGCAGCCCGACGCGGTGGGTGCGGCCGACCGAGAGCGCGCGGCCGGTCTCGCTGGGCACGTAGCCGAGCGCCGTCGCCGCCTCGCGGACGCGCTGGCGGGTGAGCGCGGAGACCTTGGGGCTGTCCCGCAGCGCGCGCGACACCGTCGGCTGGCTCACGCCGGCCAGGCGGGCGACGTCGTGGCTGGTGACCACCCTCGTCCTCTTCTCCTCGGCACGTTCCCCCGCGGCCCGGGTGAGGGCAGCGTAACGGGCGTGCCTTGACCGGGCCGGGAGGTTCGGGTTAACTCTGAGCATACGTATGTCGCCGATCGCGGCGCCACCAGCAGGGAACACCCGAGGAGAAGTGTGCGTACGACGCTGAAGTCCGGTCGGTCGAAGTCCTTCGCCGACACCGCCCAGGACGACGTGCGGGTGCGCGTCGAGCAGATCGTCGCCGACATCCGCACCCGGGGCGACGAGGCCGTGCGGACGTACTCGGAGCAGTTCGACCGCTGGACGCCCGAGGCGTTCCGACTGAGCGCCGAGCGGGTGGCCGAGATCATCGGCACCCTCGACGAGCAGGTCATCGCCGACATCGTCTTCGTCCAGGAGCAGGTCCGCGGCTTCGCGAAGGTCCAGCTCGCGTCGATGGCCGACGTCGAGGTCGAGACGCTCCCGGGCGTCTTCCTCGGCCACAAGCACCTGCCGATCCAGGCCGTGGGCGCGTACGTGCCCGGCGGCAAGTACCCGCTGACCGCCTCGGCGCACATGACGATCGTGACCGCCAAGGTCGCGGGCGTGCCGCGCGTCGTCGCGTGCACCCCGCCGATCCGCGGCGAGATCCCCGCGGCGACCGTGGCCGCGATGCACCTCGCGGGTGCGGACGAGATCTGGATCCTCGGCGGCGTCCAGGCCGTCGCCGCGATGGCCATCGGCACCGAGACGATGGGCCGCGTCGACCTCATCGCCGGTCCGGGCAACGCGTACGTCGCCGAGGCCAAGCGGCAGCTGTTCGGCGAGGTGGGCATCGACCTGTTCGCCGGACCGACCGAGATCCTCATCGTCGCCGACGACGAGGCCGACCCCTTCACCGTCGCGGTCGACCTGCTCTCGCAGGCCGAGCACGGCCCGGAGTCCCCCGCGATCCTGATCACCCCGAGCGAGCGCGTCGCCCGCGAGGCGATCGCCCACGTCGACGCGATCCTCCCGGGGATGCCGACCGCCGACTACGCCGGCCCGGCGTGGCGCGACTACGGCCAGGTGATCGTGGTCGACGACCTCGACGAGGCGTACGCGGTGGCCGACGAGTTCGCCTCCGAGCACGTCCAGGTCCTCACCGCCGAACCCCGGCTCGCGCTGGAGAAGATGCACCACTACGGCGCGCTCTTCCTCGGCGAGAACACCTGCGTCTCCTACGGCGACAAGGTCATCGGCACCAACCACGTGCTGCCCACGCTCGGCGCCGCGCGCTACACCGGCGGGCTCTGGGTCGGGAAGTACCTGCGCACCGTCACCTACCAGGAGGTGCGCAACCCCGGGACGAGCGGCGAGCTCGGCCGGGTCTGCGGCCGCGCGGCGCGCGTCGAGCTCTTCGAGGGCCACGCCCGCTCCGGTGACGTCCGGGCGGCCCAGCACCTCGGGGACTCGTACCCGTGGATCGACGAGGCGAAGTCCCGGTATTCAGCCCGGTTCGTGAGCCCGCTCGCGGGTGCCGGCCAGGCGTGACGGACCTGGAGGGGCGCACCGCACTCGTCACCGGCGGCGGGACGGGCCTGGGGGCTGCGATCACCCGGGCGCTGCACGCCGCGGGGGCGTCGGTCGTCGTCGTGGGCCGGCGACCCGAACCGCTCGCCCAGCTCGCCGACGAGCTGGGTGAGCGGGTGTCGTGGCGGGTGTGCGACGTCGCCGACCCGGTGTCGGTGGACGAGCTGGCCGAGGCGCTGGAGGACACCGAGGTGTCGGTGCTGGTCAACAACGCCGGCATCGCCGGGCCCGTCGCCCCGCTGGTCGAGATCGGCGTCGAGGAGTGGGACGAGGTCTTCGACGTCAACGTGCGCGGCGTCTTCCTGATGTGCCGGGCGTTCCTGCCGGCGATGACCGCGCGGCGCTCCGGCGACGTGATCAACCTGGCGTCGGTGTCGGGCAAGCGCCCGCTCGCGCGCCGGACCCCGTACACGGCGTCCAAGCTGGCGGTCATCGGGCTCACCTCGACGCTCGCCTTCGAGGTGGGACCCTCGGGTGTGACCGTCAACAGCCTCTCCCCCGGCCCGGTGCAGGGCGAGCGCATGGACCGGAACTTCCGCCTCGAGGCCGAGCGGACCGGCTCCTCGTACGCCGAGGCCGAGGCCGCGTACGTCTCGCGGGCCGCGCTCGGGCGGATGGTCACCGAGGACGAGGTCGGTGCCGCGGTCGTGGCGATGCTGGCCATGCCCGGCATGACCGGTGCCGACGTCGACCTGTCCGGCGGGATGATCGCGTGAGCGGCACGCCCGCGAGCCTGCGGAGCCGGCTGGACGCCGGTGAGCGGCTGCTCGGCGCGCTGCTGCGGACCCCCGGCGAGGAGCTCGTCGAGATGGCTGCGGTGGCCGGCTTCGACTTCCTGCTCCTCGACGGCGAGCACGGCCCGGCCGACGTGGTCGAGCTGCGGCGCCACATCGCGTACGCGCAGGTGCACGGCGTGGGCGTGCTGGTCCGGGTGGGTTCCGACGAGCCCGCCCTCGTGCTGCGCGCGCTCGACGCGGGTGCGCAGGGCGTGGTCGCGCCGCACGTCGACACCCCCGCCCAGGCGGCCGCGCTGGTCGACTCGGCCTACTACCCGCCGCAGGGACACCGCGGCTTCGCGACCTACGGGCGCTCGGGGCGCTTCGGGCTGGTGGGCCCGGACGAGCACAAGCAGCGGGCGCTGGCCGAGACGCTGGTCTTCGGGATGATCGAGTCGCCCGAGGGCGTGCGCGCCGCCGCCGAGGTGATCGGCACCGAGCGGCTGGACGGGATCATGGTCGGCGTCGCCGACCTCGCCGCGTCGAGCACGCCCGACGACCCGCCGCACGACGAGCAGGTCCGGCGGGTGCACGACGAGCTCGCCGCCCAGGGCCGGCTGCGGATGGACGTCGTCGGCAGCCGCGCGGCGGCCGAGGCGTCCTTCGCCGACGGGGCCCGGCTCGTCGTCTACAACCTGACCGCGACCGTGATGGCCCACCTCGCCGAGCTGCAGACCGCCCGCCCCTGACCGCGGCGCGCGGCGGCCGTCCTACTTGTCGACGTGCAACCTCACGCTGGTGCCGCGCGGGTTGGAGCGGACCTGGACGAGGTCGCAGACCTGGTTGGCGGTCCAGACCGGGTCGGTCCAGGTCTCCGTGGGCGCCCGGCGACCGATGAGCAGGTCCCTGACGTGCGTGCGGTCGGAGACCTCGGCGACCAGGCGGTCCGGCTCGTCCCAGAGCCGCAGCCGCGCGTGGTCGGCGCCGCGGCGGACGCTCTCGACGACGAGCCCCCGCACGAGCGCGTTGAGGGCCACGACCTGGTCGGAGCGCAGGTCGCTCGCCGCGGCGCGCAGGGTGACCTGCTCGGCCGCGAGGTCGAGGGTGGCGCGGGCCACCTGCACGTCGGCGTCGGGCACGTCGAGCTCGGGCAGGGCGGTCTCGAAGAGCTCGCGGGCGTGGTCGCGACCGCGGTAGGTGCCGCTGCCCGCGTACGAGGTGGGGGTCGCGATGACCGGGTGGCTGCGGCCGGCGTCGACGACGAGGGCGTCGGGCAGCGTCTCGGCGTCGTAGGGGCAGACCAGCCAGAAGGGCAGGTCGGGGTCGACGGCGAGGTTCAGCAGGGCCTCGTGCAGCTCGGCCTCCGCGACCGAGTCCGCCCCGCGGCCGGGCCAGGCCGGTTCGCCGATCGCGCGGGCCGGACGACCGGGCGCGCAGCACTCCTGGAGGAGGGCCGAGAGCGCGGGGATGATCCGGGCCGGGTTGTGCGCGAGGCCCTGCATGTCGACGAACCGCACCTCCGCGGCCCGCGCGCCGAGCTCGGTCCGCAGCCAGTACGCGTGCTCCGGGCTCGCACCCACGAGCACCGTCTCGCCGCCGTCGAGCCCCTCGAGGACGAAGGGCGCCAGGCCGGCGACGTACTCGGCGCGTCCGCGCCACACGTACGCCTCGTGGCGATAGCTCTGCCGGGCGCGCGACGGCGCCAGCGTGCTCGTCATCGGTCTCCTGGGGTCGGCGGTCCAGCCTGGGTCTGCGACGGCGACTGCGGGAGGAACGAGGGGTCGCGCCTCCGGAGGGCGGGCGGCACCCGTGTGGCGCGATGATTCCGGTCCGTGCACTGTCGCCCCCTGACGGGACGGCCGACCGACTCGATGCGTGAGCCGGCGTGGGCCGCCTCCGAATCAATTCAGGCTACTACGCCGTTCGTTCGCCCGTGAACAATTCTTCGTGAGATCGCCGGCGACCCGGGTACGGTCGGTCGTCCGGACGACCGGTTCCGCTGGTCCGACCCCACGACCACGACGGGACGTCCATGACCACGACCGAGGACGCGGCAGGCCCGAACGACCCCGGGGGCACACGCGGCGGTGACGTCCTCCGCCTCGAGCGCCAGGTGTGCCTGACCCTGGCCGTCGCCTCGCGCGAGGTGGTCTCGCTCTACCGCCCCCTGCTCGAGCCGCTCGGGCTGACCCACCCGCAGTACCTGGTGATGGTCGCGCTGTGGGAGTCCGACGGCCCACGCTCGGTCGGGCAGCTGAGCCGGATGCTCACGCTCGAGGCGCCGACGCTCTCCCCGCTGCTCAAGCGCCTGGAGCGCGCCGGTTTCGTCGAGCGCCGGCGCGACCCGGCCGACGCCCGCTCCACGCTCGTCGGTCTGACCGCCTACGGCGACGCGCTGCGGACGCGGGCGGCGGACGTGCCGCCCGCGATCTTCGCGCGCATCGGCCTGAGCAGCGGCGAGCTGCGCTCGCTGCGCGACGCCCTCACCGGGGTCATCGAGCGCGCCGCCGCGTGGGAGGCGCCCGCCACGGCGCCCGCACCAGGATCCGCGGACTGACGCGGCCACAGCGACGCCGGTTCCGCCCGGTCTGACGCCGGTCCGCGCAGCAGGACGAGCTCAGGCGGCGTTGGCGAGCCAGCGCCTTAGGTGGCCGGACACCGCCTCCGGCTGCTCGAGCGGCGACAGGTGCGCGCAGTCGTCGAGGACCACGAGCTCGGCGCCGGGGACGAGCCGGGCGATCTCCTCGTGCCGCTCGACCGGGCAGAGCCGGTCGTCGCGGGCGGCGACGACGAGCGTCGGGCAACGAACCCTGCCCAGCCCGGGCCGCTCGTCGACGCGGGTGTCCTGCAGACGGCACTGCGCCGCGTACGCCTCGGCACCGAGCCCGTCGGCCATGGCCAGGACCACCTCGTCGAGGTCGGTGCGTCCCGGCGAGCGCAGCACCGGCAGCAGCGACGTCTGGAGGGCGCGGGCTCCGTCGGTCCGCAGCACCTCGCGCTGCGCCGCCCAGGCCTCGTGCTGGGCGCGCTTCGGCGCGTACGGGTTCGTCGACATCAGGCAGAGCCGGCTGACGCGCTCCGGTGCACGGCGGACGAGGGCCATGGCCACGATCGCCCCGAGCGACAGCCCGGCGAGCGCGAAGCGGTCAGGGAGCACAGCCAGCAGCCGGTCGACCTCGGCGTCGAGGGTGTCGGCCTCGAGCCGCGGGGTGACGGTTCCGGGCGGGAGGTCGAGGCGCGCCCAGAGGGCCTGGGTGCAGCCCGAGCCCGGCAGCAGGACCAGCGGTCCCCCGACCGGCCTGGGGGCCTGCGTCACCCCTTGACGGCGCCGGAGGCGAGACCGGCGACGAGGTACTTCTGCGCGACGAGCGCGATGCCGATGACCGGGAGGGTGAGGAGCACGGTGGCCGCCGACGCCTGCTGGAGCAACGGCAGGTTCTGACCGAGCTGCGTGGCGATGAACACCGGGACCGTCTTGGAGGTCGTGTCGGTGAGCACGGCGGCGGTGAGGTACTCCTGGAAGGCGAAGAGGAACACGAAGATCCCGGCGGTCAGGATGCCCGGCCCCATCAGCGGGATCATGATCCGTCGCAGCACCCCGAAGCGGGTGCACCCGTCGACCATCGCGGCCTCGTCGAGCTCGGGCGGGATCTCGGCGAAGAAGTTGCGCAGCAGCCAGATGGTGAACGGCTGGTTGATCACGATCAGCGCGCCGGCCATCGCGTAGGTGGTGTCGTAGATCCCGAGCGTGCGGGAGATGTCGTACATCGGCAGGACGACGGCGAAGCGGGGCAGCGCCCGGAAGACCAGGGCCAGCACGAGCAGCACGATGGCGGACACGCCGCCGTAGCGCGACAGCGCGTACGCGCAGGGAAGGCCGATCAGCAGCGCGACGACGGTGCTGATCACCGCCACGACCACGGTGTTGATCAGGTAGAGGTAGAAGTCGGTCGTCTGCCACAGGTCGACGTAGGGCTGGAAGGTCGGGGCGAAGCGGAAGACCGGCGGGTTGGCGAAGGCGACGTCGGTGGGCTTGATGCTCGACAGCGTCGCCCACAGGAACGGGAAGACCATCAGCACGCAGACCACGGTGAGCAGCACCGCGGTCGGCACGCCGGTCCGGCCGCGCCGGCGCGGCGAGCGCCGCTTCCTCGTCACGTCCTCGGCGACGCCGGTCGGCGCTGACGCCCTGCGCGCCCCGGTCTCGGACACATCGAGGGTCACGCCCGGGCCTCCTTCACCACGTTGCGGATGGACGGGAAGAGCAGGATCAGGATGAGCACGATCGTCAGGACGCTGATCGCGCTGCCGAGACCCAGGTTCCTGGAGGCCTCGCTGAAGGCGACGCGGTAGATGTAGACCATCAGCGACTCGTTGCCGTTGGTCAGCGACTGCGGCGCCAGCGGGATCAGCGAGTCGAAGACGCGGATGACGTCCATGGTCAAGATCAGGACGACGAAGCCGAGGACGCCGCGGATGCTCGGGATGATCACGTGCAGGTGGCGCTGCAGCGGCGAGGCCCCGTCGATCTCGGCCGCCTCCAGCGTCTCCTCCGAGACGCCCTGCAGGCCGGCCAGGATCATCAGCATGGCGAAGGGCAGCATGAACCAGACGACGTTGGCGACGATGATCAACCGGTTGGGCCAGGTCGAGGTGAACCACAGCGGCTGGCCGAAGGCGCCGCCGGTGACGAGGTTCGCGAGGTAGTCGAAGATCCCGCCGAAGTTGGAGTCGAAGACCCACGAGAAGGCGACGGCACCGACGACCTGCGGGGAGACGTAGGAGATCAGCAGGATGCCGAGCACGAGGGGACGAGCGCGGTCGAGCTTGTTGACCAGGGCAGCGAGGACGTAGCCGAACACGACGCAGAACGCGGCCGCCACCACCGTGAGCCCGACGGTGAACACGACCGCACGGCCCAGCCGTGGGTCGGCGAGCGCCGTCCGGTAGTTGGCGAGCCCGATCCAGGTGCCGGGCTCGCCGTAGTTGACGCGCTCGAAGCTCCACCGCAGGGTCTGGTAGAGCGGCAGCAGCATGAACCCGAACATCACCACGACGCTGGGCGCGACCATCGCCCAGAACTGCCGTCTCTTCATGGCGCTACCCCTCGTCGTCGCTCGCGGTCTGGTGGGTGCCCGGGCAGACCGGACGGGCTCGTGGTCGGCGGCGGGGGCGGGGCGTCCGGCTCTCGGGACACCCCGCCCCCGGGCCTGCCGCTACTTCTGCGCGGCCATGACCTTCTCGGCGGCGGACTGCATCTGCTGCTGCGCCTGCTGCACGTCGACCTTGCCCGCCATGTAGTTGGCGAGGACCGGGCGGATGGCCTCGCTCACCGCCGGGACGTAGGGCTGGATCTCCTTCGTCGGCCCCTTGGCCAGCGACTCCTTCGCCGCCGTCGCGTACGGCGACGAGCTCTGGTCGACCGTGGTGCGGGCCGGGAAGGCGGCGGGCACGGAGGCCTGCGACGCGTCCTTGCTCACCGAGGCCGCGATGATCTCGAAGAGCAGGTCCTTGTCGATCTTGGTGTTGAAGGGGATCGACCAGCCGTCGGTGGACACCGTGCTGTAGGCCTTGCCGCCCTCGAAGACCGCCGGCGGCGCCGCGAAGGCGAACTTGTCGTACAGCTTGGTGTTCTTCTGCTGCACGAGGTCGTTCATGCGCCCCGAGAACATGACGGCCATGGCCGCCTTGCCGTTGTAGAGCTGCTGCTGGACCTTGGGCTGGTCGAAGGTCGTGACCTGCGGGTCCATGTACGGCTGCAGCGACTTGAGCTGCTCGAGCGCCTTGGCGGTCGGCTCCTGGTCGAAGTTGGGCTTCTTGGTGTCCGGGTTGACGAAGAAGGCGCTGTCCTGCGAGCCCAGGGCCGCGGCGAAGGCGGTGTCCAGGTCGGCGGTGCTCAGCAGGGGCAGGGCGACCGGGTACTTCATGCCCTCCGCGTCCTGCAGCTTCTTCGCGTCGTCACGCATCTCCTGGAACGTGGTCGGCGGCGTGAGCCCGTTGGCGTCGAACAGGTCCTTCCGGTACGCCATCACCAGCAGCTGGGACTGCATCGGGAGCCCGTAGAGCTTGCCGTCGTAGGTCATCGACTTCAGCGTGTTCGGGTCGAGCTCGCCGAGGGTGTACTCGTCCTTGTACTTGGCGTAGAGGTCGTCCAGCGGAGCGAGCTTGCCGCGCGAGGCGAGGTCCGGGATCGCGTAGGTGTAGGTCTCGACGACGTCGTAGGTGCCCGAGTCACCCGCGAGCGTCGCCGTCGTCTTCTCGAGCTGGCCCGCGAAGTCGATCGGGTCGTGCTTGACCGTGACGTTGTCGTGGGTGCAGCTCGCGACCATCGTGTTGCTGAAGGGGTCGACGGCCGAGGAGTTGTAGGCCAGCACGTTCACCGTGGTCGGCTGGGCGGGCTTGGTGAAGTCGCAGGCGACCTTGGTGGCCGTCGCCGCGCCGGTGCGCGAGCCGGCGCCGCAGGCGGTCAGGGCGAGGGAGGTGGCGAGCAGGCCGACGGCCAGCAATCGGGTGGTGTGACGGACGGGACTCTTGAGACGCATGGGACCTTCTTCTCGATCATGGAGGACTTCGGACGCAAACGGGTCGGGCACGAGCTGTGCCATACGTATTCAGTTGTCCCTCGTGCACCCGCCCGGCACCGTGGTGCCGGGCGGATCGACCTCAGTCGCGAGCGAGGAGGTCGAGCCGCAGCTGCGCGCTGTCGCGGTGCCCGGGCATGCCCTCGAAGTCCGCGATCGTCACGACCGGTCCGGCCTGGGCCTTCGTCGAGGCACGCGTGGCCTTCTGGTAGGTCAGCTGCTTGAGGAAGCGTGCCACGGACAACCCTGCCGTGTAACGGGCGCCACGCCCGGTGGGCAGCACGTGGTTGGTGCCCGACATGCCCTTGTCCGCGTACGCGACGGTGGACCAGGGTCCGAGGAACAGCGACCCGTAGTTGCGCATGTTCTCGAGGTAGAAGTCGGTGTCGGCGGCCAGGATCTCGAGGTGCTCGGGGGCGAGGAGGTCCATGATCTCGACCGCCGTCTTGGGCGAGTCGGCGACGTAGATCGAGCCCCAGTCGCGCCAGGCCGCGCCGGCGATGTCGCGCGTGGCGAGGCCCGCCAGCTGCCGGTCGATCTCGACCTCCACCGCCGCGGCCAGCTCGGCGGAGGTGGTGACGAGGCAGGCCGGTGAGGTCGGGCCGTGCTCGGCCTGGGCCAGCAGGTCGGCCGCGACCATCGACACTGAGGCCGTCTCGTCGGCGATGACGGCGACCTCGGAGGGGCCGGCGAGCACGTCGATGCCGGCCTGGCCGTAGAGCTGGCGCTTGGCCTCGGCGACGAACGCGTTGCCGGCGCCGACGATCATGTCCGCCGGCACCCCGTCCAGGAGGCCGAAGGCCATCGCGGCGAGGGCCTGCACGCCACCGAGGGCGAAGACCCGGTGGGCGCCCGAGGCGCGCGCGGAGTAGAGGACGGCCGGGTGCACCTGGCCGTGCAGCGACGGCGGGGTGCAGCTCACGACGTTCGGCACGCCCGCGGCCCGGGCCACGCCGACGGTCATGAAGGGGCTGGCCAGCAGCGGGAAGCGGCCCGCCGGGAGGTAGGCCCCGACGCTGCCGATCGGGACGTAGCGCTGGCCGCAGACGACGCCGGGGATGACCTCGGCGGAGAAGTCGGTCAGGTGCGCGCGCTGCATCTCGGCGAAGCGGCGGGTGCGCTCGGCGCCCGCGTCGAGGGCGTCACGCAGGTCCTGCGGGAGCGCGTCGGTCAGCGACCCCCAGGAGGCCTCGGGGACCTCGAAGTCCTCGCCCCCGGTCCAGCCGTCGAGGCGCTCGGCGTAGCGGCGCACGGCCGGCAGGCCGTCGCGCTCGATCTCCGACAGCATGGCGGACACGGTCTCGATGACCTGGGGGTCGGACTGCGCGGCCACGTCCGGCCGGTCGGGCTGGCGGACGACGGAGTAGGAACCGGAGATCCGACGCGCGTCGGACGGGGTCAGGTGCATACGTATAACTTAGGGAGTTCGAGCGCTCCTTGGCAACCGGACGCGCGACGCTGTCGACCGATCGTGACACGAGTGAGACGAGGGGGACGGTGACCCGCGGCGAGCGCCCCGGCCGGAGGCGTCCAGGTCGGGGCGCCGGTCGTCGACGACGTGGGAGCGCCCGCCCAGGGGCCGGACGGCTCGGGGCCCGGCTCCGGTGTGGCGGCCTTCCTATGCTGGCCCGATGGCCGACCGACCCGCAGGGACCCGTACGCGCTGGGCGAGCGCGGAGCGCGACGCGCTCGTCGCGACGCTGCGGGCCGCCGACCCCGACGCCCCGACGCTCGACGAGGGCTGGGACGTGCGGCGCCTCGTGGCCCACCTCGTGCAGCGCGAGCACGCCCTGGCGGCGACCGTGGGCGACGTCGTCGCGCGGCGCCCGCCCGGCGAGGAGCCCGGCCTCACCCGCCTGACCAGCCGGGCCCGGAGCCCCCAGGGCTACGCGGCGCTGGTCGACCGCTTCGCGGCCGGGGGCCCGCGCTGGTCGCCGTTCAGCTGGGCGGCCGAGCAGACCAACCTGCTCGAGTACGTCGTCCACCACGAGGACGTCCGCCGCGCAGGGCCGGACCCGGCCGGGCCGCGCGCGCTGCCCGCCGGCCAGCAGGACGCGGTGTGGGCCCAGCTCGGGCTCTTCGCGCTGTCGCTGCGCGGCGCACCGGTCGGCGTCCGGCTCGCCCGCCCGGACGGCGAGGTCCGCGTCGCGCGCAAGCGCCCGGCGGTCACCCTGACCGGGGAGCCCGTCGAGCTCGCGCTGTGGACCAGCGGACGCCGTCCGGTCGCCCGGGTCGAGCTCTCCGGCGAGCCGGAGGCGGTGACGCGGCTCGAGCGCTGGGCCGCGAGCCGGTGAGCCCCGAGCCCGGGCACGACCGGGAGCGCGACGCCCGGGGCCGGGCGCAGAACGCCCGTCCGCGCGACGCGCTGGGCCGCCCGCTCCCCCGCGGGTCCGTGGGCGTCGAGCGGGTCCCCGAGGACCTCGTCCTCGCGCCGCTGCCCGCCCTCGCCGAGGCGCAGCGGTTGCTCGACGCGGGGATGCCCTTCCACGCCCACGAGGTGCTCGAGGCCAGCTGGAAGGCCGCCCCCGAGCACGAGCGCGACCTCTGGCAGGGCCTCGCGCAGCTCGCCGTCGGGCTCACCCACCTGCTGCGCGGCAACCCGCGCGGGGCGACCACGCTCCTCCAGCGCGCGCGACGCCGGGTGGCGCTCTACGCGGGGGCCCCGCCGTACGGGATCGACGTCACCGGGCTCGTGGCCTGGTGCGACGACGTGCTCGCGACGCTCGGCTCCGGGGAGCCGGCCGTGGACGCGCCCACGACCCCCGTCCTGCGCCGGGCCGGGCCCGCGGCGGGTCCCTGACCTCAGGCCACCACGCGCAGGGTGGCGATCGACGGGTCCGCGGCGTAGGCGATGCGTGTCCCGGCCGCGGCGGCCACCCGCAGCCCCTCGACGGCCTCGGCCGTGACCCGCTCCCCCGGCGCCAGCACGGGCACCCCCGGCGGGTACGGCGCGACGAGCTCGGCGCACACCCGGCCCACCGCGTCGGCGATGGGCAGGGTGGCGGCGGGCGCGAAGAAGGCGTCGCGCGGCGACAGCACGATCTCCGGGCGCACCGACCAGCTGGCCGCCACCGCCGTCGCGCGCGGTGCGCCGGCGTGGCGGTCGAGCGAGTCGACCAGGGCCGCGACCAGCCGGTCGACGGCGGCCGGGGTGTCGGCCAGGCTGACGATCGGCACCATCCAGTCGCGCTCGGCCATCTCCACCTCGACCCCGGCGCCGCGCAGGTCGCGACCGACCACGACGCCGTCCGCCCCGGTGCCGGCGAGCCCCAGGACGAGCTTGGTGGGTTCGGCCGAACCGAGCACGGCGAGCCCGGGGACCTCCGAGAGCCGGGCCCGGGCCGAGGCGACGAGGCGGACCACGTCGTCGAGCACCGCGAGCCCGTCGAGCTCGAGCAGCGCGCGGGCCGCGTCGGTGCTGGCCAGCACCGCACCGGCGGGGCTCGTGGTGTTGCCCGCCTCGAACCCGAGCGCGAGGCGCTCGGGGTCGAGCCGCTCGGTGCGGGCCAGGACGAGGGCCGCCTGGGAGTAGCCCGTCAGCATCTTGTGCGCGCTCGTCACCAGCGCGTCCGCCCCCGCCTGCAGGGCGTGCGGCGGCAGCGCGGGGTGGAAGCCGAAGTGCGCGCCCCAGGCCGCGTCGACCAGGAGGGGCACGCCGTGGGCGTGGACGACCTCGGCCGTACGGGCGAGCTCGCCGACCGTGCCGACGTAGGTGGGGTCGCCGACGAAGACCGCGACCACCTCCGGGTGCTCGCGCAGGCAGCGGGCGACGTCGTCCGCCCGGCAGCCGAGCGGCAGCCCCGTCGCCGCGTCGACCCGGGTGGGCAGCCAGACCGGCTCGAGACCGGCCAGGACGAGGCCGAGCAGCAGCGAGCGGTGCAGCGTGCGCGGCACGACGACGGAGTCGCCCGGACGGCCGACGGCCAGGGCGAGGGCCTGGTTGCCGTGGGTCGACCCGCCCACCGAGAAGCGCGCCACGTCCGCGCCCCACAGCACCGCGGCCCGGCGCTCGGCCTCGAGCAGCGTCCCGGCCGAGAGCGAGACCGAGTCGAGCCCGCCGTGCAGCGGGACGTCGCCGGCGACCACGCGCCCGAGCGCCGGGTTGCGCTTGTGCCCGGGGATGGTGAACGGTGCGCCGTCGGTCTCCAGCGTGCGCAGGTAGGCGTCGAGCAGCGGGGCGTCGCCCCGCAGGCGCGCCTCGTACGAGGTCATGCCTCGCATGCTGCCAGCCGGTGGGCGTCCGCGGAGCCGCGACGACCGGGCCGGACGCGAGGAGCCCGGCGACCCCGAGGGGTCGCCGGGCTCCGGCTGCGCGTGGTCGTCCTCGCGGGCGCTCAGCTCACTCGCGGACGGGCTTCGGCGTGGTCTGGTTGGCCACCCGGTTCTCGGCCTCGATCATCCAGGCCAGCTGCTCGAGGCGCTCGAGGAAGCCGTGCAGGAGGTCGGCGCTGGTCGGGTCGGCCTCGTCGACCTCGTCGTGGACCTCGCGCATGGTGCCGGCCGCGGCGTAGATCGCGGCGACGATCAGGTCGACCGTCTCCGCGGTGTCGACCTCGCCCGCCGGGAACTCCTCGATGGTCGACGTCCTCGCGATCGTCGACGCGCGGCCGTCCGGGGTGACGTAGACGGAGCGCATCCGCTCGCTGACCGCGTCGGAGAACTCCCGGGCGGCGTCGACGAGCTCGTCGAGCTGGAGGTGCAGGTCGCGGAAGTTCTTGCCGACCACGTTCCAGTGGGCCTGCTTGCCCACGATGTGCAGGTTGATCAGGTCGACCGCGACCTTCTGCAGGTTGGCGGCCAGCTGCTCGTCAGCCTTGAAGGCCGGGCGGTAGGTGCGCTTCGTCTCGGTGGTGCTCGTCGTCATGCCGTCTCCTTCGTCGTCGGTCGTGCACCTCGCACAACGAGGCCCACGGTGCGGCCATTCCGGCCCGGCCGGACCTCTCACGTGCTGGACGTCGACCACGCCGAGAGGCCTGTGGGGACGTCCCCGGCCCGCAGCGGCCGCGGTCAGGCCGCGGGCCGCAGCAGCAGCGCGGACGCCCGGTCGTCCCCGGTGACGGTGCCCGTCCACCCGAAGCCGGCGAAGGTCAGCGTCGACGCCGCCGGCTCGTCGGCGGTCACGTCGAAGCCGTTCGCGGTCGCCGTACGCCGGTAGAACGCGAGCAGGTCGCCCGCCGGCGGCGCGGTCAGGACGAGGGTGACGTTGTCCGGCTGGTCGACGCGCGAGGTCACCTGCGCCCCGACCGGGGCGAAGACGCGGTCGACCGGGCCGTAGGAGAAGCCGAGCGCCGCCAGGCTCACCCCGTCCGACGGCACCTGCACCGGCGCGGTCGCCACCGGGCTCGGGGGGACGGGGACGTCCGGGCGGGCTGCCGCCCCGCAGCCGGCCAGGGTCAGCGCGACGAGTGCGACCGCGACCGCCCGACGCAGGGTCGGGGGCGTGAGCACCGGGCGAGAGTAGCCGCTGGGGCCCCGACCACCGCCGGTGCGACAGGCCCCCGCGCCGGTGGGCCGGGTTGTCGGCCGACGCCGATACCATCGGAGGCCTGATGACCGACACCTCTCCCCGGCCCGGCGCGCAGACCCCGGCCACCCCGGTCATCCCCGAGGAGCACCTGCTCGAGGAGCCGCCGCGCAGCCGCCTGCCCGCCGCGATCCGCGCGATGCGCCCGCGCCAGTGGGTGAAGAACGTCCTCGTCGTGACCGCGCCGCTGGCCGCCGGGGCGCTGTTCGACCCCGTCGTGCTCCGCGGCACGGCGCTGGCCTTCGTCGCCTTCTGCCTGATGAGCGCCACGGTCTACCTGGTCAACGACGTCCGCGACGTCGAGGAGGACCGGCTGCACCCGCGCAAGCGGTTCCGCCCCATCGCCGCCGGTGAGCTCCGGCCGCAGGCCGCGGTCGTGCTCGCCGTGATCACCGGCGCGATCGGCCTGACGATCGGCTTCCTCACCGCGCCGCAGCTCGGCGTCACGCTCTCGATCTACGTGCTGCTGCAGCTGCTCTACTCGGCCTTCCTCAAGCACCTGCCCGTCGTCGACCTCGCGATGGTCGCGTCGGGGTTCCTGCTGCGCGCCATCGCCGGCGGCGTGGCCAGCGACATCCCGCTCAGCCAGTGGTTCCTGCTCGTGGCGGCGTTCGGCTCGTTCTTCATGGTGGCCGGCAAGCGCTACTCCGAGATCAAGTCGCTCGGCAGCGGCGCCGGCACCCGCAGGTCGCTCGAGCGCTACACGGAGTCCTACCTGCGCTTCGCGTGGGTGCTGGCCGCGGTGATGGTCCTCATCTCCTACAGCCTCTGGGCCTTCACCAACGGCGGCACGGGCGCGTACGCCGTCCCGTGGACCGCCATCTCCATCGCCCCCTTCACCCTGGGGCTCCTGCAGTACGCCCTCGAGGTCGACGCCGGCAGCGCCGGCGAGCCCGAGGAGGTCGTCCTGCACGACCGCGTGCTCCAGGGCGTCGGGCTGCTGTGGCTCGTGATCATCTCGATCGGAGTGTTCACCCGCGCATGAACGACTTCCCCGCCGTCCGCGAGGACACCGACCTCCCCGACATCAAGCCCTCGGCCGTCGTCGAGGAGCAGCCGCCGCTCCCCCAGCAGCTCGTCGAGCTGCACGGCTGGGGTCGCGCGGCCGGCTCGATGTCGCACCTGGCCAGCATCGACTCGGTCGCCGCCGCGGTCTCGGCGCTGCGACAGGGCTCCGGCCGCGGCGTCACCCCGCGCGGTCTCGGGCGCAGCTACGGCGACGCCGCGCAGAACGCCGGCGGCACGACGCTCGACCTGACCCACCTCGACAAGATCCTCGCCGTCGACGTGGCGGCCGAGCCCGCGACGGTGACGGTCCAGGCCGGCGTCAGCATCGACACCCTGATGAAGGCGCTGCTGCCCTTCGGCCTGTGGGTGCCGGTCCTGCCCGGCACGCGCCAGGTGACCATCGGCGGCGCCATCGCCGCCGACGTGCACGGCAAGAACCACCACACGCAGGGCAGCTTCGGCAACCACGTCCGCTCCTTCGACCTGCTCACCGCCGACGGCAGCGTCCGGACGCTCGACCGCCCCCGGGGCGGCAGCTGGGAGGGCCTGGACGACGACGGCCGGCTCTTCTGGACGACCATCGGCGGGATGGGCCTGACCGGAGCCATCGTCGCGGCCGTCGTCGAGCTCCAGCGCGTCGAGACCGCGTACTTCACGGTCGACACCGACCGCTGCAGCGACATCGACGACCTGATGGCGCGGATGAGCGAGGGCGACGAGGACTACAACTACTCCGTCGCCTGGTTCGACGCCGTGACCCGCGGCAAGCACATGGGCCGGGCGGTGCTGACCCGCGGCGACAAGGCCAGGCTGGCGCAGCTCGAGCCCAAGCAGCGCCGTGACCCGCTCAAGTTCGTGGCGCCCTCCTTCGGGACCATCCCCGAGGTCTTCCCGAACCGCATGGTCAACACGCTGACGGCGAAGGCGTTCAGCGAGTTCTGGTTCCGCAAGGCGCCGCAGCACCGGACCGGCGAGCTGCAGAACATCACGCAGTTCTTCCACCCGCTCGACATCGTCGCGGAGTGGAACCGGCTCTACGGGCCGAACGGCTTCCTGCAGTACCAGTTCGCGGTGCCCTTCGACGCGCCGGAGACCTTCAAGCGCTGCTTCGAGATGATCGTGACCTCGGGCCACCTGTCCTGCCTGAACGTGCTCAAGCGCTTCGGCCCGGGCAACCTGTCGCCGCTGTCCTTCCCGATGCCGGGCTGGACCCTGACCGTCGACCTGCCCATCGAGGCCGGGCTCGACAGGCTCTGCGACGCGCTCGACGAGGAGGTCGTCGGCGCGGGCGGGCGGGTCTACCTGGCCAAGGACTCCCGGCTCACGGCCCAGCGGTTCCGCCAGATGTACCCACGCCTCGACGACTTCCTCTCCGTGCGCACCAGGGTCGACCCGCAGCACCTCTTCAGCTCCGACCTCGCCCGGCGGCTCGAGCTCTAGCCCTGCCCCGCCGCACGTCCTGATCCTCCCGGAAGGCACCCCTTGATCAACGCGACCGGCAACCCCGGTTCCCTCCTGCTGCTCGGCGGCACGTCCGACATCGCCCTGGCGATCGCGCGGAAGTACGCCGGCCGCGGCGGCCTGCGGGTCGTCCTCGCCGCCCGCCCGGGCGAGCGGCGTACGGCGGCCGCCGCCGAGCTGACCGGGCTCGGCTGCCGCGTGCAGGAGGTCGACCTCGACGCCCGCGACCACGCGTCGCACGCGGCGACCATCGAGGCGGCCTTCGCCGAGGGCGACATCGACGTGGCCGTCGTCGCCTTCGGGCTGCTCGGTGACGCCGAGCGGGCCTGGCAGGACGCCGAGCACGCGCTCGAGCTGGCCGAGGTCAACTACGCCGCCCCGGTGCACCTCGGGGTGCTGCTGGCCGCGCGGTTCACCGCCCAGGCCCACGGCGTGATCGTGGCCCTGTCGAGCGTCGCGGGCGAGCGCGTACGCCGCTCGAACTTCGTCTACGGCTCCACCAAGGCCGGGTTCGACGGCTTCTACCTCGGCCTCGGCGAGGCCCTGCGCGGCACCGGCGCCCGCGTCCTCGTCGTCCGCCCGGGCTTCGTGAGGTCGAAGATGACCGAGGGCCTGGACGAGGCGCCGCTGGCGGCGACGCCGGAAGAGGTCGCCGACGCGACGGTGGACGCGGTCGCCGCCAGGCGCGAGCTGATCTGGGTGCCCGCGCCGATGCGCTTCGTCATGTCGGGCCTGCGCCACGTGCCGCGGCCGCTGTTCCGCAAGCTGCCGCTCTGACCCGCGGCGCACCCTGCGCGGACCGCGCTCGCGCACGCGTCGCGGTCCGGCGGGGTGGCCACCGCGGTCGCCTCGCGTGCTGACCCCGTGCGGGACGCCTGGCGCTCTGGCCTGAGCACCGACCTCGTGCACCGCGCCGACCGCCTGCGCGCCGCTTCGGTGACCTCGTCCTCGCTCCGCGCGGACGCGGATCCGGGCTGACGTGGGTCGGGTGGATGCCGCATCATGATCGCCATGCCGGAAGCGCGCATGATCGCCCTGGGGTTCGGGAAGTACGTGCGCTCGGACAAGGTCTTCGCGCTGGAACGCCTGGTCGGTGACCAGCGTGGCGAGGGCCGCCGCACCCGCGTGTGGATCGAGGGCGTCCCCGAGCCGATCGTCGCCGCGCGGACCGAGGTGACGATCCTGCGTGACATGGGCGAGGAGGCCGCGGCCGACGTGCCCGTCCTCGACGAGGCGCTCGACCTCGCGGCCCGCCTCGCCGCGGCCGCCGACGCCGGCCGGGTGGACCTCAGCGACCTCGGGCGCCGGGCCCGCCGCGTCCTCGCCTCCACGACCCAGCCCCAGCTCCCCGCGGACGACTGAGCACGCGCCGGCGGTGGTCCTCCGCCGCGGCGCGATGAGTCCCGGCGCCGGCGGCGGTCGGAAGCAGCGACCGAACCGTCCGAGGAGGACTCATGAGTGCCATCACGCCGTGCCTGTGGTTCGACACCCAGGGCGAGGAGGCGGCCCGCTACTGGGTGTCGCTGTTCCCCGACTCGTCCGTCACGTCCGTCCAGCTGTGGGGCCCGGAGAACCCGGAGCGCCAGGGCACGCCGCTGCTGGTCGAGTTCGTGCTCGACGGCCGCCCGTTCACCGCCCTGAACGGTGGGCCGCACTTCACCTTCTCCGAGGCCTTCTCGCTGCAGATCGACTGCGCCGACCAGGCGGAGGTCGACCACTACTGGGACGCCTTCGTCGGCGACGGGGGTCAGGAGAGCGACTGCGGCTGGTGCAAGGACAAGTTCGGCTTGTCCTGGCAGGTCGTGCCGCGGATCCTCACCGAGCTGCTCGCCGACCCCGACCCGTCCGTGGTCAGCCGCGCCATGCAGGCGATGCTCACGATGCAGCGCCTCGACGTCGCGACGTTCGAGCGGGTCGCCGCCGGCGGCTGAACCGTGGGCCGGAAGGCCCTCAGCCCAGCTGCAGCGAGCTGGCAGCGTCCTCCTGGCCGGTGACGTCCCAGAGGTGGTGGACGACGTCGTGCAGCGTGTACTGCAGCAGCGTCTCCACCGTGAAGGCCGAGCCGTTCGACCGGGTGCCGCGCCGTGACCACGCCCCGGGCTCGATCCCGGCGACCTCGCCCACCAGACGCTGGGCGGCGGCCTCGAGCGCGTCGGCCACCTCCTCCGGGTCCTGCTCGGCGTAGCGCCCGGCCCGGGCGGCCTCGTCCTGGTCCCAGTTCGCGAAGACGGGCTGCTCGCGGGTGAGCAGCAGCCCGAGCCGCTCGCCGGCCATCGCGTACACGTCGCGCACGTGGGCGCCGTACTCCAGCGGCGACCACACGTCGGGGGCGGGCCGTGCCTCCACCGCCGGGTTCTCCTCGAGGATGGCCACCCACTCCTCGGCCGCGACGAAGAAGCGCTCGCCCAGCGCCTCGCGCGCGACGGTGCCGACCTCGGCCCCGCACTGCTCGCAGCGCCGCTGCAGGACCCAGGTCCAGTCCTTGTCGTCCCCGGGCGGGTCGTGGCTCGGCTCGGGGGTGGAGTTCTCGGGCACGGGTGCAGCCTCGCACAGCCCGGCGGGCCGGGGCCGTCCACGTCGGCGCCCGACCACTAGACTCCTGCGACGCGGGAGCCGAGGGCGCCACCGCGGGAGGAAGAGCCACGTGCCAGAGGCGAGCCGGTCCGGACGCATCTCCAAGGTCCTGGTGGCCAACCGCGGGGAGATCGCGGTCCGCGTGATCCGGGCGGCGGCCGACGCGGGCCTGACCAGCGTCGCCGTCTACGCCGACCCCGACGCGGACGGGCTGTTCGTCACGCTGGCAGACGAGGCGTACGCGCTCGGCGGCGCGACGCCGGCGCAGACCTACCTCGACGTCGCCAAGATCCTCGACGTCGCGGCCCGCTCGGGCGCCGACGCGGTCCACCCGGGCTACGGCTTCCTGGCGGAGAACGCCGACTTCGCGACGGCCGTCGCCGAGGCCGGCCTGATCTGGATCGGCCCGCCGCCCGCGGCGATCACCGCGCTCGGCGACAAGGTCCAGGCGCGCCACATCGCGCAGAAGGTCGGCGCCCCGCTGGTCCCCGGCACCGCGGACCCGGTGGCCGACGCCGACGAGGTCGTGGCCTTTGCCCGCGAGTTCGGGCTGCCCGTGGCGATCAAGGCGGCCTTCGGCGGCGGCGGCCGCGGCCTCAAGGTCGCCCGCACGCTCGAGGAGATCCCCGAGCTGTACGAGTCGGCCGTCCGCGAGGCCGTCGGTGCCTTCGGCCGCGGCGAGTGCTTCGTCGAGCGCTACCTCGACCGCCCGCGCCACGTCGAGACGCAGTGCCTGGCCGACACCCACGGCAACGTCGTGGTGGTCTCGACCCGCGACTGCTCGCTCCAGCGCCGCCACCAGAAGCTCGTCGAGGAGGCGCCCGCGCCGTACCTCAGCGAGGACCAGGTCGAGCGGCTCTACACCTCGTCCAAGGCGATCCTGCGCGAGGCCGGCTACGTGGGCGCGGGGACCTGCGAGTTCCTCGTCGGCCAGGACGGCACGATCTCCTTCCTCGAGGTGAACACCCGCCTCCAGGTCGAGCACCCCGTCTCCGAGGAGGTGACCGGCCTCGACCTCGTGCGCGAGATGTTCCGCGTCGCCGACGGCGAGGCCCTCGGTTACGACGACCCGGTCACGACCGGGCACTCCATCGAGTTCCGGATCAACGCCGAGGACCCGGGCCGCGGCTTCCTGCCCGCCCCCGGCACCCTCACCCGGTGGCTGCCGCCGAGCGGCCCGGGCGTCCGGGTCGACGAGGGCTACCGCGCGGGCATGACCGTGCCGGGCAGCTTCGACTCCCTCGTCGCCAAGATCATCGTCACCGGCGCCGACCGCGAGCAGGCCCTGGCACGCTCGCGGCGCGCCCTCGCCGAGCTCGTGATCGAGGGGATGCCGACGGTCGTGCCCTTCGACCGCGTCGTCCTCGACGACCCGGCGTTCACGGCCGCGGACGGACGGTTCGGTGTCCACACGCGCTGGATCGAGACCGAGTTCGACAACACCCTCGAGCCCTGGCACGGGAGCACCGCCGAGGCGGGCGAGGATGCCGAGCGCGAGCGGGTGGTCGTGGAGGTCGGCGGCCGCCGGCTGGAGGTCGTGCTGCCCGCGGGCCTGGGCGCCGGCCGCGCCACGACGAACGGCGCCGCGAAGACCAGGCCGACCCGTCGCAAGGCGGCCGGGGCGGCCAGCGCGCCGAGCGGCGACGCCCTCACCTCGCCGATGCAGGGGACCATCGTCAAGGTCGCGGTGGCCGACGGCGACCGCGTCGAGGCCGGCGACCTCGTCGTCGTGCTCGAGGCGATGAAGATGGAGCAGCCGCTCACCGCGCACCGGACCGGCACCGTCTCCGGCCTGGCCGCCGAGCTCGGCGCGACCGTCACCTCGGGCTCGGTGCTCTGCGAGATCGTCGACGCCTGACGTCGATCGAGCGCTCAGGCCCGGACACGCGCGGCGCGTGAGGGGGAGGCGGCAAGAAGTCGGTAAGAACCGGTCGCCGCACTGGTCTTCCCGGGCCCCGGTACCACACTGGAGCCATGGGTGAGTTCCTCGTGCTGCTGATCGTGCTGGCAGTGGTGTTCGGAGGCGTGGGGCTCTACCGGCGCCACGCCGTGGCGCAGCGTCAGCAGGCCGAGCAGGCGGCGCTCGAGAGCCAGCTGTCGACCTCCCGGCGGGCTGCGGACGAGGACGTCACCAAGTTCGGCGAGGAGCTCCAGCGCCTCGACGTCGACGTCGCCGGCCACCCGCTCGACGAGGCGATGCAGCAGGACTACCAGCGCGCGCTCGACGCGTACGAGGACGCCAAGAGCTCCCTCGACGCGGTGACCAGGCCCGACGAGATCCGCCACGTCACCGAGATCCTCGAGGACGGCCGCTACGCCGTGGCCTGCGTCAAGGCCCGGGTGAACGGCCAGAAGCTGCCGCAGAAGCGGCCGCCGTGCTTCTTCAACCCGGCCCACGGGCCCTCGTCGCAGAACGTCGACTGGGCGCCCCCGGGCGGCGCGAGCCGCTCGGTGCCCGCGTGCCCCGCCGACGCCGAGCGCGTCCTCGTGGGGGCCGACCCCTACATCCGCACCGTCCAGGTGGGCGCGCAGCGCGTGCCCTACTGGGAGGGCGGCCCGGCCTACGCTCCCTGGGCGCAGGGCTACTACGGCCGGTGGAACGGCAGCGACATGCTCTCCGGGATGCTGATCGGCAGCATGCTCTTCGGCGGCGGCAACATGTTCGGCGGCATCGGCGCCGGGCTGGGCGGTCTCGGTGACGGCATCGGGGACGGCTTCGAGTCCATCGGCGACGGCATCGGCAGCATGTTCGAGGGCATCGGCGACTTCTTCGGGGACTGAGCTGTCTGTCTCCGCTTCGCTCCGACGCTCGTGACGCTCTGATCCGACGTCTTCCTCCCTCGCTCTGACGCCGGCACGTCCGTCACGCTGCCGCGATGCAGCGTCGGCGTCCTCGCTCGGTCGTCCAGACGTCGGCGCGTCACTCGGCGTCGGCTGGGGTCACAGCCCTACGCAGGGCCCGTGACTAGGACGAATGCAGGTCGAGCAGCGCGCGGAGGGTCTCGGTGCAGCCGGTCTCGAGCTTGAGGGTCGCGAGGTCGTCGCCTCGGGTGGTGCCACGGTTGACGATCACCACGTCGCGCTCGTGCTTGACGTTGTGCCGCACGAACCGGAGCCCCGACATCACCGTCAGCGACGAGCCGAGCACCACGAGGACGTCGGCGCCGTCGACCAGCGCGTACGCCTGCTCGACGCGGTCACGCGGGACGGACTCGCCGAAGAACACGACGTCGGGCTTGAGCACGCCGCCGCAGCCGAGGCAGTCGGCGAGGACGAAGTCGCCCCACTCGTCGACGACGGCGTCGCCGTCGGGCCGCAGCTCGGCGTGCTCGAGGACGCGCGGCGCACCGACGTCGGGGTTGAGGACGGCGAGGCGGTCCTGGAGCTGGCGCCGGCCCGTCACCCGCCCGCAGCCCAGGCAGACGACGTCGGCGATCGAGCCGTGCAGCGGGATGACCGGTGAGCTGCCCGCCTGCTGGTGGAGCCCGTCGACGTTCTGCGTGACGATCCCGATCAGGCCGCTCGGCTCGAGGTCGACCAGCGCGTGGTGCCCCGCGTTCGGCTCGGCGTGGCCCATCCGCGACCAGCCCTGGTAGGAGCGGGCCCAGTAGCGCTTGCGGTTGTCGACCGAGCGCACGAACTCGGCGTAGAGCATCGGGGTCGCCCGGACCGAGGTCGGGCCGCGGTAGTCGGGGATGCCGCTGTCGGTGCTCATGCCGGCGCCCGACAGCACGGTCCAGGTGCGGCCGTCGAGCAGGTCGGCGAGCGCCTCCGCCGCCGCCGTCGCGCCGGGCTGGGTCGCCTCCACCGGTGCCGCCGTCACGCCGCGAGAGTACCTGCGGGGCCGAAGGGCGGCCCGCGCCCGAGCCCCGGCCTGCGCTGGCAGCATGGCGCGATGCACACCGCTCCCCGCGCCCTCGTCCTCGACGTCATGGGCACGGTGGTCGACGACCGCGGCGGCGTCCGGGAGGCGACCCTGGCCGTGCTCGGCGGCCGGGGCGACGACCGGGAGGCCGCCCTCGGCGTCGCCACCCGGTCGGCCGAGCGGCTGACCGGGCTCCTGAACGAGGTCAGCGCGGGACGCCGCCCCTGGGCGACGCACCGCGACCTGCGCCGGGAGGCGGTCCGGGAGGCGGTGGCGTCGGCCGGCCTCGCCCCGCTCGACCGCGCGGAGGAGGACGAGCTCTCGGGCGTCGTGCACCGCTTCGAGCCCTGGCCCGACTCCCCCGACGCGCTCGACCGGCTGCGAACCGAGCACCTGGTCGCGGCCCTGACCAACGCCGACCCGGCGGAGCTGGCCGGGCTCTCGCTCCGCGGCGGGCTGGCCTGGCACCTCGGGCTGAGCACGCGTCCGTCGCGCGCCTTCAAGCCGGACCCGCGCGCGTACGCGGTCGCGGTCGAGGCCCTGGAGCTCGAGCCCGGCGAGATCATGATGGTCGCCGCGCACGCCTGGGACCTGCGTGCCGCGGCCGGGACCGGGATGCGGACCTGCTTCGTGCGCCGGCCGGCGGCCGACCCCGCCCCGGACGGGGAGTTCGACCTCGTGGTCGACGACCTGCACGCGCTCGCCGACGCGCTGGACGGCGGACGCGCGTGAGGCCGCCACCGCCCGGGCGCCGGCCACGCAGCAACCTGCTCGTCCAGCTCGGTCAGACGCTGCTGGCCGTGGCGGCGGCCATGCTCGCCCTCGGCCTGCTGCTGGGCACCGGTGACGCCACGGTCTGGCTCGGGCTGGTGCTCGCCGTCGTCGGGCTCCCGCTGCTCCTCGTCGGGCTGCGCCGGCAGCGGCGGGCTGCCCCGTCGGTGCCACCACGGTCGGGCCCACCGGGGACCTGACGGGTCACGGGCCTCCTCCCGCCACCCCCGGCTCCGGGACAGCGGCCTCCCAGCGCGCCCGACGCTCGTCGTCGGTCTGCTCCCACCAGGGGGTGCCCCGCTCGCCGAGCGCGACCTTCGCGGCCTGCACCCCGTCGCGCGAGCGGCGCTCCTCGTCGGTGCCCTTCGTGCGCCGGACGTCGCGCCGCCAGGCCATCAGGACCCGCTGCAGCTCGGAGCGGCGCTCGTCGGGGATCTGCGGGTCGGTCGCGCGCCAGCGGCGGCCGTCGACCACGATGAACCGGCCGTCCTCCGTGTGCTCCACGTCCGCACGCGTCACGCGGGACCTCAGGTGATCGAGCGCGACCCGTGCAGCCGGCGCGCCGCCTCGGCGATCGAGCCGGAGAGCGACGGGTAGACGGTGAAGGACGCCGACAGCTGGTCGACGGTCAGCCGCTGGGAGATGGCCAGCGAGATCGGGTAGATGAGCTCGCTCGCCCGCGGGGCCACGACGACGCCGCCGATGACGATGCCGGTGACGCTGCGGCAGAACAGCTTGACGAACCCGTCGCGGTTGCCCTGCATCTTGGCCCGCGGGTTGCCGCGCAGCCGCAGCACGACCTCCCGGGCGGTCACGACGTTGTCGTCGACCTGCTGCTGGCTGACGCCGACGGTGGCGATCTCGGGGGTGGTGAAGACGTTCGAGGAGACGGTCAGCAGGTCGAGCGGGGCCACCGCGTCGCCGAGGGCGTGCCACATGGCGATGCGGCCCTGCATGGCCGCGACGGAGGCCAGCGGCAGCACGCCGGTGCAGTCGCCGGCCGCGTACACGCCGCGCGCCTTGGTCCGCGACACCCGGTCCACGACGATCGAGCCGTTGCGGTCGGTCTCGACGCGGGTGGTCTCCAGGCCGAGGTCCTCGGTGTTGGGGATCGAGCCGACCGCGAGCAGGCAGTGCGAGCCGGAGACCGTGCGGCCGTCGGTGAGGGTGACGAGCACCCCGTCGCCGTGCCGGGCGACCGACGCGGCCCGCGAGCGCGACATCACGGTCATGCCCCGCCGGGTGAAGACGTCCTCGAGCACCTGGGCGGCGTCGGCGTCCTCGCCGGGCAGCACGCGGTCGCGCGACGAGACGAGCACGACGTCGGAGCCGAGGGCGTCGTACGCGCTGGCGAACTCGGCCCCGGTGACCCCGGAACCGACGACGATCAGCCGCTCGGGCAGCTCGGAGAGCGCGTAGAGGTGGCGCCAGCTGAGGATCCGCTCGCCGTCGAGCGGAGCGCTCGCCAGCTCGCGGGGCCGCGAGCCGGTGGCCAGGAGCACGATGTCGGCGTCCAGCCGCTGCTCGGAACCGTCACGCAGCCTGGCGACGACGCACTCGGGACCGTCGAGCCGGCCACGGCCCTCGAGGATCGTCACGTGCTCGGCGCGCAGGCGCTCGGCGATGTCGGCGGACTGGGTGGTCGCGAGGTCGAGCACGCGCGCGTTCACCGCGGCCAGGTCGACCGCGACGCCGTGGTCGGGGTCCTGCGAACCGCAGCCCGCCGCGTCGAGCCGCACGCCCAGCTCGGCGGACTCGCGCACCTCGGTCATCACGTCCGCGGTCGCGATCAGCGTCTTGCTGGGGACGGTGCCGGTGAGCACGGCCGACCCGCCGAGGCCCTCGTCCTCGACCAGCGTGACCGCGCCCCCGAGCTGGCTCGCGACGAGCGCGGCCTCGTAGCCACCGGGCCCACCGCCGACGATCACCACCTGGTCCACGACCCCATCGTCTCAGCACCCACCCGACGCCCGTCCCGGTGGCCCGCGACGAAGGCCCGTACGGTCGCGGTTCCGATAATCTCCGTGCGTGCTGTACGCCGCCTACGGGAGCAACCTCGACTCCGCGCAGATGGCCGAGCGCTGCCCGCACAGCCCGCTGCGCTGGACCGGCTGGATCCCCGGCTGGCGCCTGACCTTCGGCGGCGACGGCTTCGACGGCGCGCTGCCGACCGTGGTCGAGTCGCGCGCGACCGACGCCGGGGAGCCGCACGTCTACGTCGCGGTCTACGACGTCACCGACGCCGACGAGACGACGCTCGACGCCTGGGAGAGCGCGGACTCCGGGCTCTACTCCAAGGTCCGCGTGCGCGTGGAGACGCTCGACGGGATCAAGACGGCCTGGGTCTACGTGCTCGAGGACTTCGAGGGCGGGCTGCCCAGCGCGCGCACGCTCGGCATCCTGGCCGACGCCGCGGAGGCGGCGGGCGCCCCGGCCGACTACCTGGCCGAGCTGCGCAACCGCCCCTGCCGCAGCGGCTGGTAGGTCCGGCCCGCGACCAGGGGCCCGCGGACCCGTGGTCGGCAGGAGCGCGGGCGGGCCGCCTCGTTAGGGTGCGGACCATGCCTCTGCCGACCGGACCCGACCCGTACGCGCTCGCCGAGGAGGCCGCGCAGGCCGTCCGGCAGCGGTTCGGCATCGAGCGCCTCGACCTCGTCTTCACGCTCGGCTCGGGCTGGGCGGCGGCCTCGGAGGACCTCGGCGAGGAGATCGGCAGCTGCCCGATCGGCGAGCTGCCCGGCTTCAGCGCCCCGGTGGTCATCGGGCACGGCGGGCAGTTCCGGGTGGTCCGGACGGCGGCCGGCAAGACCGCGGCCGTCCTCACCGGACGCACCCACTACTACGAGGGCCGCGGGGTGGCCCCGGTCGTGCACGGCGTGCGGACCGCCATCAAGGCCGGGGCGAGCACCGTGGTCCTCACCAACGGCTGCGGCGGCCTCGACCCCGAGCGCGGGCCGGGCACGGTCGTCGTGCTGCGCGACCACCTCAACCTCACCGGGGCCAACCCCCTGGTCGGGGCGCGGTTCATCGACATGACCGAGGGCTACTCGACGCGTCTGCGCGCCATCGCCCACCGCGTGGACGAGACCCTGACCGAGGGCGTCTACGCGCAGTTCCACGGGCCCTCCTTCGAGACGCCCGCCGAGGTCCGGATGGCCGGCGTCCTCGGGGCCGACCTCGTCGGGATGTCCACCGGGCTGGAGACGATCGCCGCCCGCGAGCTCGGCGCCGAGGTCCTGGGCCTCAGCCTCGTCACCAACCTCGCCGCGGGCATCTCCCCCACCCCGCTGCACCACCTCGAGGTCATCGAGGCCGGGGAGGCCGCCGGGCCGCGCCTGCGCCGGCTGCTCGCCGACCTCGCCGCGGCGCTCTAGGACCGGCCGTGAGCAGCCCCTCCCGCGACCTCCGGCGCCGCGTCGAGGACTGGGCCGCGCAGGACCCCGACCCGGCCACGCGGGCCGAGGCGCAGCGGCTGCTGGCGGGCGCCGACGCCGGTGACGCCCCGGCGCGCGCCGAGCTCGAGGACGCGTTCAGCGGCCGCCTCGCCTTCGGCACCGCCGGGCTGCGCGGGGCGCTCGGGCCCGGGCCGAACCGGATGAACCGCGTCGTCGTCACCCAGGCCGCGGCCGGGCTGGCGGCGTACCTGCTCGCCCACCAGGCCACCGGGACGCGGGGCCGGGTGCTCGTCGGGCACGACGCCCGGCACGGCTCGGAGGCGTTCGCCCGCGACACCGTGGAGGTGCTGGCGGCCGCGGGCCTCGAGGTCCTGCTCACCGACGCCGCGGTGCCCACGCCGGTCGTCGCCTTCGGGATCGTGCACCTGGGCTGCGTGGCCGGCGTGGTCGTGACCGCCTCGCACAACCCGGCGCGCGACAACGGCTACAAGGTCTACCTGGGCGACGGCTCGCAGATCGTCCCGCCCGCCGACGCCGACATCGCCGCGCAGATCGAGGCGGTCGCCGCGCGCCCGCTGGGCGAGGTCCCCCGCAGCGACGCGTACGCCCGCACCGGCGCCGACCTGCTCGACGCGTACGCGGACCGCGCCGCCTCCCTCGCGCCCGCCGGCGGCCCGCGCGCGCTGCGCTGGGCCTACACCCCGATGCACGGCGTGGGTGGAGCGCTGGTGCTCGACGTCGTCGCCCGGGCCGGGTTCGACGCCCCCGCCGTCGTCGCCGACCAGGCCGAGCCCGACCCCGACTTCCCGACCGTGCCCTTCCCCAACCCGGAGGAGCCCGGCGCGATCGACCACGCGCTCGCCCTCGGGGCGGAGATCGACGCCGACGTCGTCGTGGCCAACGACCCCGACGCGGACCGCTGCGCCGTGGCCGCGCGGTTCCCGGGCACCGGCTGGCGGATGCTCACCGGCGACGAGCTCGGCGTGCTGCTCGGCGAGGACGCGCTGCGCCGCGGGACGCGGGGGACGTACGCCTGCTCGGTGGTGTCCAGCACCCAGCTCGCCACGGTCGCCACCGCGTACGGGCAGCCGTTCGCGGCGACGCTGACCGGCTTCAAGTGGATCGGGCGCGTGCCCGGCCTGGCCTTCGGCTACGAGGAGGCGATCGGCTACTGCGTCGACCCCGAGGCGGTGCACGACAAGGACGGCATGACGGCCCTGGTGCGCGTGCTCGCGCTCGTCGCCGGTCTCAAGGCCGCGGGGACGACGCTCGCCGAGCGCCTCGACGAGATCGCCACGACCTACGGCGTCGTGCTCACCAGCCAGCTCTCCGTACGGGTCGACGAGGTGTCCGAGATCGGCGACGCGATGGCCCGGCTGCGGGCACGGCCCCCGGCCGCCCTGGTCGGCGAGGCGGTCGAGGTCGCCGACCTGTCGGACGGTCTCGACGGCCTGCCGCCGACCGACGCCGTGCGCCTGGAGGGCCCGACCGTGCGGGTCGTGGTCCGCCCGTCGGGGACCGAGCCCAAGCTCAAGGCCTACCTCGAGGCGCGGGTGCCGCTCGAGCAGGCCCGGGGCCTCGCGGACGACCGCAGACGGGCCGGTGACGCGCTGACCCGACTGCGGCAGGAGATGACCGAGGCCCTCGGCCTGGGCTGAGCCGCACGGCAGCTCCGCCGCTCAGCCGCTCAGCCGCTCAGCCGCACAGCCGCACCGCCGGTCCGATCCACCCGACGTCCGGGCGGATGATCTCGTCTCAGGTGCCGATCAGCCCACGATTGTTCTCACGAGCCTCCTGTCTGGCAGGATATCTTCCGGTCAGCCGATCCTGACCCGACACCCGAGGAGGCACCCATGGCCGAGCACACCCGACTCACCCCCGACGAGGTCCACGAGGTGCTGGCGACGCACCTCCTGACCGATCCCTCCGCCCTCGTGGCGGACCTGCAGCGCAGCCGCGGCTCGCGCATCGTCGACGCCCGCACCGGGACCGCGTACCTCGACCTCTACACGTTCTTCGCGTCCTCGCCGCTGGGCTTCAACCACCCCGGGCTGACCGACGACCCGACGTTCCTCGCCGAGCTCGGCCAGGTCGCGCTGCACAAGCCGGCGAACCCGGACGTCTACACGACGGCGTACGCGGACTTCGTCGCGACGTTCGCCCGCGTGCTCGGCGACCCGGCGCTGCCCCACCTGTTCTTCGTCGAGGGCGGCGCGCTCGCCGTCGAGAACGCGCTCAAGGTCGCCTTCGACTGGAAGAGCCGCCAGAACGAGGCGGCCGGCCGCAGCCGCGACCTCGGCACCAAGATCATGCACTTCACCCGGGCCTTCCACGGCCGCAGCGGCTACACCCTGTCGCTCACCAACACCGAGCCGAACAAGACCGACCGCTTCCCCACGTTCGACTGGCCGCGCATCGAGGTGCCGGCGGTCCGCTTCCCGCTGGAGCAGCACCTGCGCGAGGTCGAGGACGCCGAGGCACGGGCGCTGGAGCAGGCCGAGCGCGCGTTCGCCGCGCACCCGCACGACATCGCGGCGTTCATCGCCGAGCCGGTCCAGGGCGAGGGCGGCGACAACCACGTCCGTCCCGAGTTCTTCGCCCGCATGAAGGAGCTCGTGCACGCCCACGACGCACTGATGATCTTCGACGAGGTGCAGACCGGCGTCGGCACGACCGGCGCCGCGTGGGCGTACCAGCAGCTCGGCGTCACGCCCGACGTCGTCGCGTTCGCCAAGAAGGCCCAGGTCGGTGGGGTCATGGCCGGCGGCCGCGTCGACGAGGTCGAGCAGAACGTGTTCGTCGTCCAGGGCCGGATCAACTCCACCTGGGGCGGCGGCCTGGTCGACATGGTCCGCTCGCGCAAGCTGCTCGAGATCATCGAGTCCGAGGACCTGTTCTCCCACGCCGCGGCGATGGGCGTGCACCTGCTCGAGGGCCTGCAGCGCGTCGAGGCGGGTTCCGGCGTCGTCGACAACGCCCGCGGCCGCGGCCTCTTCGCCGCCGTCGACCTCGTCGACCGGACCACCCGCGACGCGGTGGTCGTCGACCTCTTCGAGCGCGAGCACGTCGTCGCGCTGCCCTGCGGCGAGCGGTCCATCCGCTTCCGCCCGGCGCTCGTCGTGACGCCTGCGGAGATCGACGAGGCCGTCGGCGCGCTGCAGCGTTCCGTCGCGCGGGTCGCCTCCGCCTGACCCCTCACCCCCGTTCCGAACGCGGCGGACCTGTCGCGTCCGGCGCTCCGCACAGCGCACCCGGGCCGCGGCGAGGCACCTCCTGCTCGGAGGTGCCTCGACGCGGAGCGGGTGGCGCGCGGGGTGACGGCCTCAGACCAGCTGCGGGAGCTTGGCCAGGGCCTCCTGAACCGACGCCTGCAGGTCGGGCGAGGACCAGCCGTGGTCGGTGACGCGACCGTGGAGGTAGGCGTCGTACGCGGGCAGGTCGAGGTGGCCGTGGCCGCAGAGCGCGGTGAGGATGACCTTCTCCTCGCCGGTCTCGGTGCAGCGGCGGGCCTCCTCGATCGCGGCGGCGAGCGCGTGCGTGGGCTCGGGTGCGGGGACGATGCCCTCGGTCCGGGCGAAGAGCACGCCGGCGGCGAAGCACTCGCTCTGCGCCTTGGCCACCGCGGTCAGCTCGCCGGTCTCGTAGAGGTGGCTGATCAGCGGGCTCATCCCGTGGTAGCGCAGGCCGCCGGAGTGGATCGGGTCGGGGATGAAGTCGTGGCCGAGCGTGTGCATCTTCATCAGCGGCGTCATGCCGGCGGTGTCGCCGAAGTCGTACGCGTACGTCCCCCGGGTCAGCGACGGGCACGCCTCGGGTTCCACCGCGAGGACCTGCGGGTCCATCCGGCCCGCCCAGCGCTCGCGCATGAAGGGGAACGCGAGACCGCCGAAGTTCGACCCGCCGCCGGTGCAGCCGACGAGCAGGTCGGGCGTCTCGCCGATCTTGGCCAGCTGCAGCAGCGCCTCCTCCCCGATCACCGTCTGGTGCATGAGCACGTGGTTGAGCACGCTGCCCAGGGCGTAGTTGATCGTCGGGTCCTGCGCGGCGACCTCGACGGCCTCGCTGATCGCGATCCCCAGCGAACCGCTGGAGCCCGGGTCGGCGGCCAGGATCGCCCGCCCGGCCGCGGTCAGCTCCGACGGGCTCGGGTGCACGGTGCCGCCGAACGTCTCGATCATCATCCGGCGGTAGGGCTTCTGGTCGTACGACGCCCGGACCTGCCAGACCTCGCACTCGATCCCGAACTGCGCGCAGGCGAACGCCAGGGCCGAGCCCCACTGCCCGGCGCCGGTCTCGGTGGTCAGCTTCGTGATCCCGGCCTTGGCGTTGTAGTACGCCTGCGGCACCGCGGTGTTGGGCTTGTGCGAGCCGGCCGGTGAGCCGCCCTCGTACTTGTAGTAGATCCGCGCCGGCGTCCCGAGCGCCCGCTCCAGCCGCTCGGCGCGGAACAGCGGGCTGGGCCGCCACAGCCGGTAGACGTCCTGGACCTCCTCGGGGATGTCGACGAACTGCTCGGTCGAGACCTCCTGCGCGATGAGGTCCAGCGGGAAGAGCGGGGCCAGGTCCTCGGGGCCGATCGGCTGGTGCGTGCCCGGGTGCAGCGGCGGCGGCGGCGGGGTCGGCAGGTCGTGCAGCACGTTGTACCAGCGGGTCGGCATCTCGCTCTCGTCGAGGTCGATCCGGTGCCTGGTCCTCGCCGTGCTCCCCTGCCCTGCGGCCATCGCTCGTCTCCCGTCCTCGGTCCGCGGCGACGGGCGCCGCCGCGCTGGGGCGCACCCTAGGCGGCGCCCGCGGAGCCTCGGGGCCCAGGTCGGCCCGGCATAGGGTGGGACCCATGACGACGTACGCCTCACCGCCCGGACAGGCGTCGGGGTCGACGTCCTCCGCGCCGCCGCCGACGCCCACCGCTGCGCCCGCCCCGCCCGCGCTGCCCGCCCACCTCGCGGGCGCGACGGCCGACGAGGCGACGCTGCGCCGCTTCCTCTTCGGGCTGCCGGCGGTCGACCCGGTGGGCCTCGAGCAGCGCTCGGCCACGCTCGCCACCCGCTCGATCAAGAAGGCGTCCAAGCTCGCCGCGATCGACCTGGCCATCTCGATGGTCGACCTGACCACGCTCGAGGGCGCCGACACCCCGGGCAAGGTCCGCAACCTCTCCCGCAAGGCCCTCGCCCCGGACCCGGGCCGGCCGGGCACCCCGCGCGTCGCCGCGGTCTGCGTCTACCCCGACCGGGTCGCCACCGCCGCCGACGCGCTCGCCGGCAGCGGGGTCAAGGTCGCCAGCGTCGCCACCGCCTTCCCGTCGGGCCGCTCCAGCCTCGAGGTCAAGCTGGCCGACACCCGCCTGGCGATCGAGTCCGGCGCCGACGAGATCGACATGGTCATCGACCGGGGCGCGTTCCTGGCCGGCCAGTTCGGCCTGGTGCTGGAGCAGATCCGCGCGGTCAAGGCGGAGTGCGCCGGGCGCGCGCGGCTCAAGGTCATCCTCGAGACCGGCGAGCTGGCGACGTACGACAACGTCCGCCGCGCCTGCTGGCTCGCCCTGCTCGGCGGCGGCGACTTCCTCAAGACCTCGACCGGCAAGGTCAACCCGGCCGCGACGCTGCCGATCGTGCAGGTGCTGCTCCAGGCCGTGCGCGACTGGCGCGACCAGACCGGTCAGCAGGTCGCGGTCAAGCCCGCCGGCGGCATCCGCACCACCAAGGACGCGATCCGCCACCTCGTCGCGGTCAACGAGGTCGCCGGGCCCGAGTGGCTCGACCCGCACTGGTTCCGCTTCGGCGCGTCCTCGCTGCTCGACGACCTCGTCCTGCAGCGCCGCGCCCAGCTCGACGGCCACTACGCCGACCCCGACACCGTCGCGCTCGACTGAGCGACAGGCAGGAACCCACCTCGTGACCACCCAGACCGCGCCCCCGACCTCGTCCGGCCCCAGGCTCAGCGACGGCTGGACCTACGCCCCCGCCCCGGAGAACGCCGCCGTCGCCGCCGTGAAGGACCGCTACCTGCCCTTCGTCGACGGCGCCTTCGTCGAGGGCCGGGGCGACGACGCCGAGACGTACAACCCGGGCACCGCCGCGACCCTGGCGACGGTCTCGCAGAGCACGACCGACGACGTCGACACCGCGGTCGCCGCGGCCCGGCGGGCGTACGACGAGGTGTGGGCTCCGATGAGCGGCGCCGAGCGCGGCCGCTACCTGTTCCGGATCGCGCGCGGGCTGGCCGAGCGGGCCCGCGAGCTCGCCGTGCTGGAGAGCCTCGACAACGGCAAGCCGATCCGCGAGACCCGCGACTTCGACGTGCCGACGGCGGCGCAGCACTTCTTCTACCACGCGGGCTGGGCCGACAAGCTCCAGCACCTCGGCCTCGGCGCCGCGCCGCGGCCGCTCGGCGTCGCCGCGCAGGTCATCCCCTGGAACTTCCCGCTGCTCATGGCCGCCTGGAAGATCGCGCCGGCCCTGGCCGCCGGCAACACGGTGGTGATCAAGCCGGCCGAGACCACCCCGCTGTCGGTGCTGGTGCTCGCCGAGGTCATGGCCGACGCGGGCCTGCCGCCCGGCGTGGTCAACGTCGTCACCGGGGCCGGGGACATCGGCCGCGCGCTGGTCAGCCACCCGGGCGTCGACAAGGTCGCCTTCACCGGCTCGACCGCCGTCGGCCGGGAGATCCAGCGCAGCCTCGCCGGGACCGGGCGTCGCCTGACCCTGGAGCTCGGCGGCAAGGGCGCGAACATCGTCTTCGACGACGCCGCGCTCGACCAGGCCGTCGAGGGCATCGTCAACGGGATCTTCTTCAACGCCGGCCAGGTGTGCTGCGCCGGCTCCCGGCTGCTCGTGCAGGAGCCGGTCGCCGAGGAGCTGCTGGCCAAGCTCGAGGCCCGCGCGCAGACGCTGCGGATCGGCGACCCGCTGGACAAGAACACCGACGTCGGGGCGATCAACTCCCCCACCCAGAAGGCCAGGATCGACGAGCTCGTCGGTTCCGGTGCCGCCGAGGGCGCGCAGGTCTGGCGCTCCTCCTGCCCGGTGCCCGAGCGCGGCTGGTACGTCGCCCCGACGATCATCACCGGCACCGCCGGCTCGATGCGCGTGGTGCGCGAGGAGATCTTCGGGCCGGTGCTGACCGTCGAGACGTTCCGGACGCCGGACGAGGCGGTCGCCAAGGCCAACAACACCCCGTACGGGCTGTCGGCCGGCGTCTGGACCGAGAAGGGTTCGCGGGCCATGGCGATGGCGGGTGCGCTCAAGGTCGGCGTCGTCTGGGACAACACGTTCAACCGCTTCGACCCGGCCGCCTCGTTCGGCGGCTACGGCGAGTCGGGCTTCGGCCGCGAGGGCGGCCGCGCCGGGATGGCCGCCTACCTGGAGGACCAGTCGTGAGAGCACCCAAGGACCCGTCGACGGGCACCGGCCGCCGCGAGGGCGACGGGAGCCGGCTCGGCGTCCCCAAGACCTACAAGCTCTACGTCGGCGGCGCGTTCCCGCGCTCGGAGTCGGGCCGCACGTACGCGGTGCGCGACGCCGAGGGCGGCTTCTGGGCCAACGCCGCCCTGGCCTCGCGCAAGGACGTCCGCGACGCCGTCGTCGCCGCCCGCAAGGGCGCCAAGGCGTGGGCGAAGGCGACGCCGTACAACCGCGGCCAGGTCGTCTACCGCGTCGCCGAGATGCTCGACGGGCGCCGCTCCGACGTGGCCGACCTGCTCGTCACCGGCGGCGCGACGCGCGACGCGGCCCTGGGAGAGGTCGACGCCAGCGTCGACCGGCTCGTGCACCACGCCGGCTGGACCGACAAGCTCGCCGCCGTGCTCGGCTCGACGAACCCGGTCTCGGCTCCGTACTTCTCCTACTCCGCCCCGGAGCCGACCGGCGTGGTGGGCGTGCTGGCGCCGACCGGTGCGCCCCTGCTCGGCCTGGTCTCGGTGGTCGCGCCGGTGCTGGCCACGGGCAACGCCTCGATCGTCGTCGCCGCACAGCCGGACGCGTGCGTCGCGATCGCCTTCGCCGAGGTCCTGGCGACCTCCGACGTGCCCGGCGGCGTGGTCAACGTCCTTACCGGGTCCGTGGCCGAGCTGGGCCCCGTCCTGGCCAGCCACGGCGACGTCGACGCCCTCGACCTGACCGGCGCCCCGGCCGACCTGCGCGTCGAGCTCGAACGGGCCGCGGCGGACACGATCAAGCGCGTCTACGTTCCGCGGGGCGAGCCCGACTGGACCGCCGAGCCCGGCCTCGCCCGGATGCGCGCGTTCCTGGAGACCAAGACCGTGTGGCACCCGACCGGCGCGCTGTCGCTCGCCGGCGCCGGCTCGTACTGATGCCGACCCCGACCCCGACCCCGGCCCCGGCTGCCCGGCCGTCGCGGCCGGCCGTCGGTTTACCACGTTAACGTGGTAAACCGGCCGTGACCGTGGGAGATCTGCTGCGGTCACGGGCAGGAAACTGGGTCAACGTGGTAAACCGACGCGCGGCTCCGGGGGGCCGCGGTGGCTGAGTCCTCCGCGGGGTCACCGGCGGGGTCCTCGGCAGGGTCATCCGCGGGCCCCTCCGCGAGGCTGGTCCTGCTGGCGGGTCCGTCGGGCAGCGGGAAGTCCCGGCTCGTGGCGGCCGTGGGCTGCCCCCGGGTCAACCTCGACGACTTCTACCGCGACGAGGACGACCCCGCGAACCCGCGGACCACGACCACCGTCGGGGCGGGTGAGGCCCCGGCCGTCGACTGGGACGACGTCGGCAGCTGGGACGCGGGGGCGGCCGTCGCGGCGCTCGTCGCGCTCTGCACCCGGGGCGCGGCCGAGGTGCCCGAGTACGACATCGCGACGAGCCGGCGTACGGGTTCGCGGCGGGTCGAGCTCGACGGGGCGACCACGTTCGTCGCCGAGGGCCTCTTCGCCCCCGACGTCGTGCAGGCCTGCCGGGCGGCCGGGCTGGAGATGGACGCGCTCTACCTCGACCGGCCGCGCATCCAGACGCTGCTGTTCCGCTTCGTCCGGGACGTGACCGAGCACCGCAAGCCCCTGCCCGTGCTGCTGCGCCGCGGGCTCGCGCTGTACCGGGCCGAGCCGGGCGTCCGCGCCCGGGCCCTCGCCCGCGGCTGCCGGCCGGTGGGGATGGCCGACGCGCTGAGGGTGGTCCGGGGCGTCTAGGACGCGGGGACGGCCTCGGCCTCCGCGGGCACCGGCGCCGGACGACCCGCCCGCCGGGCGAGCACGGCCATGCCGACCAGCGCGAGCGCGCTGAGGACGGCGGGCACGACGAAGACGTGCGGGATGCCCAGGCCGGAGACGAACAGGCTGCCGACCAGGCCGCCGACGGTCGAGGCGAAGATGATCGAGCTCATGAACGTCGAGGACGCGAGCCCCACGCCCTGGGGGTAGAGGTCCTGGGCGACGGACACCCCGAGCCCGGCCAGGGACGCCCACATCGCCGACAGCAGCACCTGCGCCCCGACGAGCCCGACGACGCCCGTGCTGGTCGCGTACGCGAGGTGCGCGAGCACGGAGCAGACCGTCCCGACCATGACCACCTTCAGCGCCCCGTGGCGGCTCGCCAGGGTGGCGGCCAGGGGCATCAGGAGCAGCTCGCAGACCGGCTGCAGGCCGATGACCGCACCGCGGGTGAGCGCGGGCAGGTGCAGCTGCTCGCTCATGTAGAGCGGCAGGTAGGCGAACTTCACCGTGTCGCCGCAGCAGGCCACCATCGCCAGCCCGCAGAAGGCGAGCAGCGGCACCAGGGCGCGGCGCGAGGCCCGGCGGCTCGGCGCTGGGATGGCCCGCTCACCGGCGAGGGGCACCGGCGCGACGGCCACGAACCGCGGGGCCCGGACGCCGATCATCGGGACCAGCTGCAGCGCGGCCAGGGCGGCCGTCACGAACAGCACGGCCCGCAACCCGAGGGCCCCGCCCACCACGCTGCCCAGCACCGGCCCGACGACCCAGCCGAACGTGAAGCCCATCCGCACGGTCGAGATGACCTCGGCGTCACCGTGGGACGGTCGCCGGCTGAGCTCGTCGCGCACCGCGGCGTACACCTGGGCACCCGCCGCCCCTGCGACGCCGAGGGCGAGCACGCTCACCACGAACGGCATCCACAGCTGCGTCGACAGGCCCATGGCCACCCAGCCGGCCGCCCCCACCAGTCCCCCGACACGGAACAGGGTCAGCCGGTCGGCCTGCCGGTCGGACAGCCGACCGAGGGCGAACCCGACCACGGGTGCGGTGACGTTGGTGAGGTAGTACAGGCCGGCCTGCGGAAGCGTCGCGCCCAGGTCGGTGACGAAGAACGTCGTCAGCTGCGGCATGGCGACCGAGGTCGCCATCCCCGAGAAGAACAGCGACAGCAGCGCCGCGCGGTGGAAGCGGTCGCGCCAGACGAGCGCGAGCGGCAGCGACGCGACCAGGCGCGAGGTGGCGGGTCGCGGCGTGGGAGGGCGCGACGTGGCGGGTCGCGGCGTGGGAGGGCGCGACGTGGCGGGTCGCGGCGTGGGAGGGCGCGACGTGGCGGGTCGCGCCGTGGGAGGGCGCGACGTGGCGGGTCGCGGCGTGGGAGGGCGCCGCGTGGGAAGGCGTACGGAAGGCGTGGCGGGGTCTCGTTCGGTGCGGTACGGGGAGGCCCGGGACCCACGTCGTCCTCGTCGCGGCCGGTCGCCCGGGACAGGGCCGGCTCACGCCGCCCGATCCTCTTGAACGTTTTACCACGGGAGAACAAGGGCGCGCGGGGTCTCCCGCCGTCGCCGTCCTCCTGGCGACACAGGACCGACGACGGTCGCGATAGAGGCCCCCGGGCGACGGGTCAGACGGCGCGGACGCGGACCTCGCCCTTCGCGGTCGAGGGGTCGACCACGCGCCCGCCCTGCACCATCTCCGCCACCCCGGCCGCGACCAGGCGCCGCGCGGCCCTCCGGGCGGGCTCGTGGAGCTGCTTCCACCCCTCCGGGTCGACGCAGCGCGCCGCGTCGTCAGGGTCGACGCCCGACCTGCCGCCACGCTCGACCAGCGCGCGCAGGAGCTCCTCGAGCCGTGCGTCGACGGTCGTGATCTTGCGGCGGCGGCAGGCGTCGCTGCAGTAGCGGACGTCGTCCCAGCTCTTGGCCATCGAGCGGCGCCACGTGATCCGGCGCCCACAGCTCGCACAGGTCTTGTCCTCGGGGGGCGGCACCCGACCAGTGTGCCGCCCTCCACGACCGTCGGACCGGGCGACGGCGGCCGAGCCGCGCGACGGCTTCTGCACGGCCGTCCGGGGCGCTGTGCGCACGGACAGCGGCGCCCGGAGGAGCGCGTCGAGGTCGGTCACGCCCGTGCGGTCGATCGAGGCGTGGTGGTCTGCGGGGCGTGGACGCGGCCTGCTCGGCACGGACACCGGGAAGCCGTCCTCGATCGGGCTGCTGCTCGGCACGATGACGTGGGCGGCGCACCGGGCGGTGGCCGAGAGTGACCACGTCGTCGGTGCGGAACTCGTCGTCGTACGGGTACCCGGCGCCGGCCACAGACCCTGGCCGGCGCCGAGGAGCAGGGGCCTCAGCGCTTCAGCGACCGCGCGGCGGCGGACACGCGGGCGAGGCCGGCACGGTGGGTCGTGCGGGCGCCGGCGCGCTGGGCGGCCGGGTCGACCGACACCGAGGCCGACACCCCGGTGAGGTCGAGGACGACGTGCGTCACCGAACCGGCGTAGACCCGCACGACGTACAGGCTCCCGCTGTCGTCCAGGCTCACGCCCACGATCGCGGAGTTGTTGATCTCCGCACCCTTGCCGTAGTGCATCGTCCACGCCGACGACTTGCCGCCCTCCGGATCGGTCACGAGCAGCGTGCCCTTCGCGGTCGACGCCCGGCTGCCCAGGTTGACGTAGGCCGCGAGGACCGCGATGCCCGGGTCGTCGGCCGGGAACACGGCGAGGTCCAGCCAGGCGTTCTTCCGCAGCCGGTGCCTGGAGTCGAACGCCGACGACGAGGACCCGACGATCAGCCGCCGTCCGTCAGCCGTACGCGTGTCGAGGAAGCGGACGGGGGTGAAACCGAAGCTCGCCGTGACGACGTCGCCCTCGGCCGCCTGGGCGGGGGCCGGGCCGGCGACCGTCGCCGCGACCGCACCTCCGGCCGCGGCGGCGAGCAGCGCGCCGCCGCGCAGGAAGCCGCGGCGCTGCAGGGCCGTCTGGTCGGCGGCGGAGGGGACGACGTCGTACATGGAGAGCTCCTCGGTTCCGGCTGGGGCCACCCGCCCCACGCGCAGCGCCACCCTAAGGAGAACCTGAGCGCACCGGGCCCGAACGCGCACCACTGACCCCTCGTGTCACCTGGAAGGATGACAAGCATGAGAGTCGCGGTCCTCGGGACGGGTGTCATGGGTGCGGGCATGGTCCGCTCGTTGCTGCGGGCGGGCGTCGAGGTGAACGCCTGGAACCGCTCCCCGGCCAAGGCCGAGCCGCTGGCCGGGGACGGCGCGCGCGTCTGCTCCTCCGCGACCGACGCGGTCGCGGACGCCGACGTGGTGGTCCTGATGCTCTTCGACACCGAGGCGGTCCTGGCGGTGATGCGCGAGGCGCTGCCGGCGGCAGGCCACGGGCCGGTCTGGGTGCAGACGAGCACGATCGGCCTGGACGGTACGGCGGAGGCCGCGGGGCTCGCCGCGCAGGCGGGCGCGGCCTTCGTCGACGCCCCGGTGCTGGGCACCAAGCAGCCGGCCGAGCAGGGGTCGCTGGTGTTCCTCGCCTCCGGTGCCGAGGAGCTGCGCGCCCGGGTGGCCCCCGCGTTCGAGGCGATGGGGTCGAAGACGATCTGGGTCGGCGAGGAGCCCGGCCGCGGCTCGGCGCTCAAGCTGGTCTGCAACTCCTTCGTCGGCACCCTCACCGCCGCGGTCGGCCAGTCGGTCGCCCTGGCCACGCAGCTCGGCCTCGACCCCGCGCTGTTCCTCGACGCGCTCGACGGCGGCGCGAGCGACTCGCCGTACGTGCACGTGAAGGGCCGGATGATGATCGAGGGCGACTACCCCGCGTCGTTCGCGCTCGACGGGGTGCGCAAGGACTTCGGGCTGATCCGCGAGGCCGAGCGCCGCTCGGGCACCTCGACCGCCCTCACCGAGGCCGTGCTGGGCCGCTTCGACGAGGCGGCCGCGCAGGGCCACGGCGCCGACGACATGGCCGCCGTGGTCACCGGGTTCGTGGAGCGCTGACCGCCCGGACCGGTCGTGCGGCGAAGGTTCAGCTGTCGGCGGCGGTGAGGACGACCGCCTGCTCGCGCCGGGTCTCGACCTCGGGCTCGGCGTCGAGGTGCGCGAGATGGCGGCGCCCGAGGAGCAGCACGCCGATCGCGACCACGAGCGCGACCGCACCGACGACGTACGGGGCCGCCGGGCTGAGCGCGGCGGACAGCACGCCCGCGAGCGCAGGGGCGATGGCGCCGCCGACGAAGCGGATGCCGGAGTAGGTGGACGAGGCGACCGAGCGCGGCAGCTCGGTGGCCTCCATCACCGACTCGGTGAGCACGGTGTTCATCACGCCGAGGAAGAGCCCGCCGCCGATGGTGCAGCCCACCAGGACCCAGAAGCGGTCCACGAGCAGGGCCATCGCGCCGAGGTCGAGGGCCAGCAGCACGAGCATCGCGTAGAGGGTGCGCTGGCGGCCGACGCGGGCGGTGAGGCGGGGCGCGACGAACACCGACGTGATCGCGACGCACAGGCCCCAGCCGCAGAAGATCAGGCCGAGCTGGTGGGCGCCGAAGTCGGCCTGGCCGGAGGCCCTGGCCGCCGCCTCGAGCGGGAAGGGCGTGTAGGCCAGCAGCGAGAAGAAGCCGAAGTTGTAGAACAGCGCGGCGAGGCCGAGCGTCAGCAGCGCGCGGTGGCGCAGCGCCTCGAAGGTGGCCGAGAGGGGCACGCGCGTCGTCGGCGCGGGCATCCGGCCCAGCAGCACGACGATCGCCACGAGGCCGATGGTCATGAGCGCCGCCGTGCCGAAGAACGGTCCGCGCCAGCTGATGCTGCCCAGCGCGCCGCCGAGCAGCGGGCCCACGGCGATGCCGAGGCCGAGCGCGGCCTCGTACAGGATGATCGCGCGGTCGGCGCCGCCGCTCGCCGCGCCGACGATCGTGGCCAGCGCGGTCGAGATGAAGAGCGCGTTGCCGAGGCCCCAGCCGGCCCGGAAGCCGATGATCTCGTTCACCGAGCCGCTCGCCCCGGCGAGGCCGGCGAAGACGACGATGAGCGCGAGCCCGACGAGCAGCGTCGGCCGGGCGCCGATCCGGCTCGAGACGAAGCTCGTGAAGAACATCGCCAGCCCCGTGACCAGCAGGTAGCTGGTGAAGAGCAGCTCGGTCTCGGCGGTCGTGGCCCCCAGCTCGGCGCTGATGGCCGGCAGGATCGGGTCGACCAGGCCGATGCCCATGAAGGCGATGACGCAGGCGAAGGCGACGGCCCAGACCGATCTCGGTTGGTGCAGGATGCTCCCCGCGCTCGTACTGCCCATCGTGCCGTGTGCCATGCCCGTCCCTCGCGTCCCGTCCGTCTTTGTTTAGCGTTGCTATATAAAGACTAGCAGGAGGGCGCGCCGGGTCCCGGCACCCCTGGTCGGCGGGTGCCGGTGCGTCCCGCTGGGGAGCCGGACGCTCAGTAGGGCGAGCGGACCTTGTCGACGGCGATCGTGACGACCAGGCGGGTGCTCGGGCGGCCGCCGTAGTTCTGGTACGGGCCGCCGGTGTAGCGCTGCGACAGCATCTCGATGTGCTCCCGACCGCCCTCGTCGGTGATGCCGACCGCGCGGCCACGGACCTCGAAGTAGCGGCTCGTGTCGTCGGGATCGCAGACGTTGAGCGAGACGCGCGGGTCGCGGCGCAGGTTCCGGACCTTCTGGTACCCCTCGACGGTGTTGATCACGACGTTCTCGCCGTCGGTGTCCACCCAGGTCTGGGTGAGCTGCGGCGAGCCGTCGGGCATCACGGTCGCGACGAAGCAGGGCGCGGCACCGCGCAGCAGGGCGAGCAGGTCGTCAGGGAGTGTCACGGTGCCGTTCTACCCGCTGCGTCCGCACCGGCCCGGCGCACCCCGCGGTGGTGACCCCCGGCGGCCGGGCCTGGTCGTCAGCCCGTCACGGGCCGCGGTCGGTTTACCACGTTGACGTGGTAAACCGACCGTGAGCCAGGCAGATCTGCCACGGTCACGGTCGGTTTACCACGTCGACGTGGTAATCCGACGGGCCCGAACCACCGGGGCCGGCGGGGAGCGGGGGCGGGGTGTGCGCAGCGAGGAACCCCCGGAACCCGGTCCGGGACGACGGCCTCAGGCCTCGATGCGGGCCCAGGAGGGACCCGTGCGGCCGAGCTCCTCGTCGAGCTTGGTGAAGAGCGGGGTCGGCTTGACCAGCGGGGTCCCCGGGACGATCGCCCGGCTCTCCCAGCGCGCCTGCTCGCCGGCGTAGTCGCCCATCAGCACCGGGTAGTCGGGGCCGCCCTCCTCCGAGACCGTACGGATCTCGGGCTGGGCCGCCCAGACGCCCTCGCCGCCGAGGGCCTCGAACACCTTCTGCGCCGCGTGCGGCAGGAACGGGGTGAGCAGCGTGTTGGCGTCCCAGACGACCTGCAACGCGGTGTGCAGGACGGTGTCGCGGCGCGCCGGGTCGCCCTTGAGCTTCCAGGGCTCGGTCTCGGACAGGTAGCGGTTGGCCGACTGCACCAGCCGCATCGCCTCGCTGATGGCGGCCTTGAAGCGGTTGCGCCCGAGGAGCTCGCCGACGACCTCGTACGAGCGCGCGGCCGTGTCGAGCAGCGCGCGGTCGACGTCGTGCAGCTCGTTCGGCGCGGGGATCTCGCCGTTGTTCTTCCAGGCGAGCGAGACGGAGCGGTTGACGAGGTTGCCCCACTCGTTGGCCAGCTCGAAGTTGATCCGCCGGACGAACTCGTCCCAGGTGAAGTCGGAGTCGGTCGTCTCCGGCCCGGCCACGGCGATGAAGTAGCGCAGCGCGTCCGGCCCGAACTCGCGCAGGAAGTCGCCGACGTAGATCACCTGGTTGCGGCTGGTCGAGAACTTCGCGCCGCTCATGGTCAGGTACTCGCTCGAGACGACCTCGCTGGGCAGGTCGAGCTCGCCGAACGGTCCGGGCACGCCGCCGTGGTCGCCCTGGCCGTTGTGGCCGAGCAGGATCCCCGGCCAGATGACCGAGTGGAAGACGATGTTGTCCTTGCCCATGAAGTAGTACGAGCGCGCCTCGGGGTCGGTCCACCACTGCCGCCACGCCTCCGGGTCCCCCGAGCGCTTGGCCCACTCGATCGCCGCCGACAGGTAGCCGATGACCGCGTCGAACCAGACGTAGAGCCGCTTCATCGGCTGCTCGCTCCAGCCCTCGAGCGGGATCGGCACGCCCCAGTCGATGTCGCGGGTGATCGCGCGCGGCTTGAGCTCGGCGATGAGGTTCTCGCTGAACTTGAGCACGTTCGGGCGCCAGTCGGTCCGCGTCTGGAGCCAGCTGCCGAGCGCGCCGGCCAGGGCGGGCAGGTCGAGGAAGAAGTGCTCGGTCTCGACGAACTCCGGGGTCTCGGCGTTGATCCGCGAGCGCGGGTCGATCAGGTCGATCGGGTCGAGCTGGTTGCCGCAGTTGTCGCACTGGTCGCCGCGCGCGCTGGTGTAGCCGCAGATCGGGCAGGTGCCCTCGATGTAGCGGTCGGGCAGCGTCCGCCCCGTCGACGGGCTGATCGCGCCCATCTGCACGCGCGGCACGACGTAGCCGTTGCGGTGCAGCGCGGTGAACAGGTCCTGGACCACGGCGTAGTGGTTGAGCGTCGTCGTGCGGGTGAACAGGTCGTACGAGAGCCCGAGGCCCTGCAGGTCCTCGACGATGACGCGGTTGTACTTGTCCGCGGCCTCGCGGTTGGTCAGGCCCTCGCGCTCCGCCTGCACCCCGATCGGGGTGCCGTGCTCGTCGGTCCCCGAGACCATCAAGACGTCGTGGCCGCTCATCCGCATGAAGCGGCTGAACACGTCGGAGGGGACGCCGAACCCCGAGACGTGCCCGATGTGCCGGGGTCCGTTCGCGTAGGGCCAGGCGACGGCGGTCAGGATGCGAGCCACGACGGGCGAGCCTAGTCGGACGTGGCCACGCCCGAAGAACGCTTCCGGCCGGGGAGGAGCCGTCAGCGGTGGTCGCTAGCGTCGGTCCCGTCCCGCCGACCTCCGACGAAGGAGCCGCAGATGACCGAGGCCACCGACCCGACCGCACCGTCCGCACGCTCCGAGCGGGACGAGCGGGACGAGCGGGACGAGCGGGACGAGATCGTGGCGATCCACGCCAAGCACCGCGGGCTCTTCCTCATGACCGTGCAGGGCCTGACCGACGAGCAGGCCCGGCTGACGCCGACGGTCAGCGCGCTCAGCCTCGGCGGGCTGGTCAAGCACGTGGCGGCCGCGGTCGGCCTGTGGCTGGACTTCGTCGAGCGTGGGGCGCCCGAGGGAGGCGGCCCGGACTGGGAGGACGCCGACCCGGCGGCCGTGGAGGCGTACGCGAACGGGTTCCGGCTCACCGCGGGCGAGACGCTCGAGGGCGTGCTCGCCGCGTACGCCGCGGTCCACGACCGGCTGGAGGGGCTGGTGCGGCGCGTCGACCTCGACGAGGTGCACGCCCTGGCGAGCGCGCCGTGGTTCCCTCCGGGCGAGGCCTGGAGCAACCGGCGGGTGTTCATGCACGTCCTGGCCGAGACCGCGCAGCACGCGGGTCACGCCGACATCCTCCGGGAGGCGATCGACGGGCAGCGGACGATGGGCTGAGCCGCCCCGGGGAGACCGCCCGCGAGAACGGGGGTGATCCTGCACCGTGGTGGTGCACGATCACACCCAGTCCCGCAGGAGGAGAGCCGTGGCCGTCGACACCGAGCCCCTGGCCCGCACGCTCGCCGACCTCGTGGCGGTGCCCAGCGTCGGCGGCAGCGCCGGCGAGCTGCGCGTCCAGCACCTCCTCGCCGAGCGCCTCGGCGACCTCGGTCTGACCGTCGACCTGTGGCCCCTCGAGCTCGACGCGCTGCGCGCCGGCGACGACTACCCGGGCGAGGAGGTCGAGCGGACCGCGGCCTGGGGCCTGGTCGCGGTCAGCCAGCCGGGCGAGGACGTCGGCCTCGTGCTGTCCAGCCACGTCGACGTCGTCCCGCCCGGCGACCTCGACGCGTGGAGCGGCGACCCCTTCGAGCCGGTCGTCGCCGACGGGCGCCTGGTCGGTCGCGGGGCCTGCGACATGAAGGGCGGGCTCGCCGCGAGCCTCGCCGCGGTGGCGGCGCTCGGGCGCGACGTCGGGCGCGTGCCGCCCTTCGCCGTGCACTGCACGATCGGCGAGGAGGACGGCGGGCTCGGGGCGTACGGGACCCTCGTGCGCGGCCACTCCGGGCGCGGCTGCGTGATCCCGGAGCCGACGCGCCTGCGGCTGAACACCGCGAACGCGGGTTCGCTGACCTTCCGCATCGAGGTGCCGGGCGTCGCCACCCACGGCAGCACGGCCTACGCCGGCGTCTCGGCCATCGACGCCTACCTGCCCCTGCACGCGGCGCTCGCCGCCCTGGCCGAGCGGCGCAACCGGGTGCGCGAGCCGCTGCTCGACCACCTGCCCGTCCCCTACCCGCTGTCGGTCGGGCGGCTGCGCTCCGGCGACTGGGCCAGCAGCGTGCCGGACCTGCTCGTGGCCGAGGGCCGCTACGGCCTGCGGGTCGAGGAGGACCCGGCGACGGCACGGGCGGAGCTCGCGGAGGCGGTCGCCGAGGCGGCCGGCGCCCACCCGTTCCTGCGCGACCACCCGCCGGTGCTCACCTGGCCCGGCGGGCGCTTCGCGGGCGGGCACCTGCCGGCCGGGCACCCGTTCGGGCGCCAGGTCGCCGCCGCGCACGCCCGCGCGACCGGCAGCGAACCGCCCGAGGTCGGCGCCCCCTGGGGCAGCGACCTGCGCCAGTACGCCGCCGCGGGGGTCCCGACGCTGCACTACGGTCCCGGCGACGTGCGCCTGGCGCACGGGCCGGACGAGTCCGTGCCGCTGCACGAGGTCGCGACGGCGGCGGAGGTGTTCGTCGACCTGCTGCGCAGCGGCGTGGCCTGAGGCTCCCGGACCCGGCCCGCTCCCCTCGACCTAGGTCCGCAGCAGGTGCGCGACCCAGAGCGAGCACGCCCAGCGTGACGAGCGCCAGCAGCGTGCGGAGGACGAGCAGCGACCAGGACCGCGGGTGCCGTGACGGCCAGCCCCGCCCGTCGGTCAGCCAGTTCTGCGGCGGGACGCCGCCCAGGCCCACGAGCTCGACCGCCCGCTGCTCCTCGCCGGGCACCAGGGCGGCCCACAGCTGGTCGGTCCCCGCGCCCGAGCGGACCAGCAGGTCGGGATCGAGCCCGGCGAGGCGCGTCGCCACCCGGTCGGTCGCCGACCGCTCGTCCCCGTCGGACACGACGAGCAGGTGCGGCTGGTCGGTCGTCACGTCGACGACGCGGTAGACCGACCCGTCCGGCCCGAGCGCGAGCCGGTACGACACGCGGTAGGGCGCGATCCGCGGGGCACGGCTCACCGGTAGGCGGGGAGGATCACGTCCTCGATCAGCCGACGGCGCTCGGGGTAGGACCAGAAGGCGCTCTCGGCGGCGTTGAGCGTCAGCCGGCGCAGCCCGTCGAGGTCGTAGCCCAGCTCGGTGACGAGCAGCCCCATCTCGCGGGTCAACGTCGTGCCGCTCATCAGCTGGTTGTCGCAGTTGACCGTCACCAGGAAGCCGAGCTCGTCGAGGCGCCGGATCGGGTGCTCGGCGACCGAGGTCGCGGCGCCGGTCTGGACGTTGCTCGACAAGCAGAGCTCGAGCGGCACGCGGCGGTCGCGGACGTACGACGCGACCGGCCCGAGCGTGTCGCCGGTGATGTCCTCGACGACCCGGACGCCGTGGCCGACCCGGGTCGCGCCGCAGGCGAGCACCGCACCGGCGACCGAGTCGACGCCGGCAGCCTCGCCGGCGTGGATCGTGTAGGGCCAGCCGTGCGTGCGCAGGTGCACGAAGGACGGCAGGAAGCGCTCCGGCGGGAAGCCGTCCTCGGCGCCGGCGATGTCGTAGCCGGCGACGGAGCCGGACCGGTCGTCGAGGACGAGGTCGGCGGCGGTGAGGCTGGGCTCGACGTGACGCATGGCGGTGAGCAGCTGGCGCACGACGATGGTGCGGCCCCGCGCGCGGCTCGCCCCGACGCCGTCGGCGATGCCCGCGGCGACCGCGGCGACGGCCTCGGCCTGGGTCAGCCCCTGCTGGGTGTGCTGCTCCGGCGCCCAGCGGGCCTCGCCGTAGACCACGCCGTCCGCGGCGAGGTCCTCGACGAACTCGGCGGCCACCCGGCGCAGGTTCGCGGGGGTCTGCATGACCGCGATCGTGTGGTCGAACGTCTCGAGGTAGCGCACCAGCGAGCCGGAGTCGGCCGCCTCCACGAACCAGCGCCCGAGCTCGTCGGCACCGCCGTCGACCGGCAGCGGGTGGCCCGCCTCGGTGGCGAGCTCCAGGACGGTCGCCGGGCGCAGCCCGCCGTCGAGGTGGTCGTGCAGGGAGACCTTGGGCAGGGCGCGGACGTGCTCGAGGGTCGGGGCGGAGTCAGGCATGGGGTCCAGTGTCCCGGGGGCCGACGCGCGCCAGGTCCTCGGGGCCGAAGGCCTGCGGCAGCACCGCGGTCATGGGCAGGACGCCCTCCGGGGTGTCGACGAGCAGCGCCGCTCCCCCGTGCTCCCACAGCAGCTGGCGGCACCGGCCGCAGGGCATGATCTTCGCCCCGTCGGCGTCGCAGCAGGTGAAGGCGACCAGGCGCCCGCCGCCGCCGGCGACGAGGTCGGACACCAGGCCGCACTCGGCGCAGAGCGCGACGCCGTAGCCCGCGTTCTCCACGTTGCAGCCCGCGACGACCCGGCCGTCGTCGACGAGCGCCGCGGCGCCCACCGGGTAGCCCGAGTAGGGCGCGTACGCGCGCTCGATCATCTCCCGCGCCCGGGCCCGCAGCGGGCCCCAGTCGACCTCGGGCGTCCCGGCGCTCACCACCCGCTCACTCGTAGGGCACGCCGTCGGCGGCGGGCGGGCGTACGCGTCCCACCAGCCCGGCGACGGCGATGATCGTGGCGATGTAGGGCAGGACGAGCAGCAGCTGGCTGGGCATCGGGGTGCTCAGCGTCTGCAGCTGGGAGGCCATCTGCGTCACGAACCCGAAGAACAGGCACATGATCGTCGCGAGCACCGGGCGCCAGCGGCCCATGATCAGCGCGGCGAGGGCGATGAAGCCGTTGCCGACGGTGAACTCCTTGGTGAACTGACCCGTCGAGGCGAGGGTGAAGAACGACCCGCCCAGCCCGGCGAGCACCCCGCCGGCGAGGACGGCCGACCAGCGCACGCCGCGGACGCTGATGCCGACCGTGTCGGCGGCCTGCGGGTGCTCGCCGACGGAGCGGACGCGCAGCCCCCACGTCGTGCGGTAGAGCAGCACCCAGACCACGACGACGGCGACGATCGCGAGGTAGGCGAGCACGTTCTGGTCGAAGAGCACCCGGCCGAAGAACGGGATCGAGGAGAGCCCGGGGACGGCCACGGTCTCGAGCACGGGCGCGTTGTTGTACGTCGACGCCGCCGGCTGGACCAGCTGGTCGAAGAGGAAGCCGGTCACCCCGACGGCGAGCAGGTTGAGCACGACGCCGAGGACCACCTGGTTGACCAGGTAGTTGATCGAGAACAGCGCGAGCAGGGCGGCCATCGCCACGCCGGCGACGACGGCCGCGACGATCGCCGCGGGCACCGACTGCGTGACGCTGCCGACCACGGCGGCGGCGAAGGCCGCGGCGAGGAACTGGCCCTCGATGCTGACGTTCACCACGCCGGCCCGCTCGCACAGCACGCCGCAGAGGGCGCCGAAGACGAGCGGGGTGGCGAGCGAGAGGGTGCCGGCGAGCTGGTTGCTGACCGGGAAGGGCAGGTCGCGGCCGGCCGCGGCCCAGGTCAGGAAGCCGATGACGACGGCGAGGCCGGCGACGGTGGCCGCGACCGCGGCGAGGCGTCCGTGCACCCGGCCGCTGAGGAACGAGGCGGCGGCGGCGAGGCAGAGCACCGCGCACACCGCGACCGTCGGCAGGCCCGGCAGCGGGACGGTCCCCAGCTGCACCTCGTCGAAGGCGTCGCTCAGCGCGAAGCGCGCCTCGCCCGACGTCGAGCCGAGGGCGAGCAGCAGCAGCAGCCCGACGACGGCGATGAGGACGCCGGTCGAGAGGCGCTGGCGCCGCTTCTCCGGCGACTCGACGCTCTGGGCGGAGCCGGCGGGGACGACCGCGTCCGTCCGGGGTGCGGGGTCGAGTGCGCTGCTCACGAGGCGAGCCCTCCCTGCGGGACGGGACCCGAGGTCTGCGCCTTGCGGGTGCGGACGAACGGGACGAGCCGGGTCACCAGCGCGGGTGCCGCGACGAAGAGCACGATCAGCGCCTGCAGCGCGGTGGTCAGGGTGAGCGGGGTCTGCGCGACGCTCTGCATGGCCAGCCCGCCGGCGTGCAGCGCGCCGAACAGCAGCCCGGCGAGCACGGTGCCCAGCGGGGTCGAGCGACCGAGCAGGGCGACGGTGATCGCGTCGAAGCCGATCGAGCCGACGATGCCGGCCGAGAGCGGCACGGGCAGGCCGGAGGCGGACGGGCCGAGGGCGGCCTGGACGCCGGCCAGCCCGGCGAGCGCCCCGGCGACGGCCATGGTGATGATCGTCGTCCGCGCCACGCTCATGCCCGCGGTCGCGGCGGCGTGCGGGTTGGCCCCCACCGCGCGGATCGCGAAGCCCGTGGTCGAGCGCTCCAGCAGCCACCAGACGACGGCGGCCGCGAGCAGGGCGACGACGAAGCCGAGGTGCAGCTGGGTGCCGGCCACGCGCGGGAAGGTCGCGTTCCAGTCGACGATCGGCGAGATCGGGTCGGTCCGGCCCGGGCGCTGGAAGGCGGTCGTGGTGAGCAGGTAGGCCAGCAGCCCCGCCGCGACGTAGTTGAGCATGATCGTCACGATCACCTCGTGCGCGCCGGCGACGGCCTTGAGCCAGCCCACCAGCCCGCCCCACAGCGCACCGCCGACGAGCCCGGCGACGACCGCCACGAGCAGGTGGAGGCCCGGCGGCAGGTGCAGGCTGAAGCCGACCCACGCCGCGAACAGCGCGCCGAGGATGGACTGGCCCTGCGCGCCGATGTTGAACAGCCCGGCCCGGAAGGCGAGGGCGACGCCGAGGCCCGCGCAGATCAGCGGGGCCGCCTGCGCGGTGGTCTCGGTGATCGGGCCGATGCCGCCGAGCGACCCGGCCAGCAGGGCGCCGTACGCCCCGCCCACCTTGTCGAGCGACGCGACGACCGCGTCGGAGGGCCGCGCGAAGAAGTAGGTGAACGTCGTCCGGACCGCGGAGTCGGAGACGATCATGAGGACCGCACCGACGAGGAAGGCCAGCACGAAGGCGATCACCGTGGTGACGACGTCGGTCCAGGGGAAGCGGCGGGCCTCCCGCGCTCGCGCCCCCGGCGTCGCGGGTGCGGTCGGTGGGGTGGTGGCCGTGCTCACGCGAGGTCCTTCCCGGCCGGTGCGGGCGCCCCGGCTCCGTCGGCGGCGGCGAGCGCCTCCTCGACGGGCACGCCCGCCATCATCAGCCCGAGGGCCTCGCGCGAGGTGTCGGGCGGCACCACGCCGACGATCCGGCCGCGGTACATCACCGCGACCCGGTCGGCCAGGGCCGCGACCTCGTCGAGCTCGGTCGAGACGATGAGCACGGCGGTGCCGCGGTCGCGCTCGGCGACCAGGCGCGAGTGCAGGAACTCGATCGCCCCGACGTCCACGCCGCGCGTCGGCTGGCTGGCCACGAGGGCGGCCAGCGGCCGGGACAGCTCGCGGGCGAGCACGACCTTCTGCTGGTTGCCGCCCGACAGGGCGCTGACCGGGGTGTCGATGGTCTGCGTGCGGATGTCGAACTCCCCCACCCGCTCGTCGGCGTTGCCCCGGATGCGGGCGAGGTCGAGCCGGATGCCCTTCGCGTACGGGGCCTCGTCGTAGTGGTTGAGCACGAGGTTCTCCGCGACGGTGAAGCTGCCGACGAAGCCGTCGTGCTGGCGGTCCTCGGGCACGAAGCCCAGACCCGCGTCGATGATCTCCTTGGGCGAGCGGCCGCTGATCGTGGCGCCGTCGAGGGTGATCGAGCCGGCCGTGACGCCCAGCGTGCCGAGCAGGGCGTCGGCGAGCTCGCTCTGCCCGTTGCCCTGCACACCGGCCACGCAGACGATCTCGCCGCCGTGCACGTCGAGGTCGAGGTCGTCGACGACGACCTGCCCGGCGGCGTTGGCCACCGAGACGCCCCGCAGCGCGAGCCGCGGCGTGGCGCTGCGCCGGGCGGGTTCCTTGTCCACGACGAGGTTGACCGCGCGCCCGACCATCAGCTCGGCCAGCCGGCCCTCCGCCTCGCCCGGGTCGGCGGTGCCGACCACGGCGCCGCGCCGGATGACCGTGATGCGGTCGGCGATCTCGCGGACCTCGCGCAGCTTGTGGGTGATGAAGACGACGGCCTTGCCCTCGTCGCGCAGCGAGCGCATGACGACCATGAGCTCGTCGATCTCCTGCGGGGTCAGCACCGCGGTCGGCTCGTCGAAGATCAGGAACCGCGCGTCGTTGGCCAGCGCCTTGAGGATCTCGACACGCTGCTGCACGCCGACCGGAAGCTCCTCGACGACGGCGTCGGGGTCGACGTCGAAGCGGTAGCGCTCCGACAGCCGGCGGACCGTCCGGCGGGCCTTGCGCATGCTGAGCAGCCCCGCGCTCCCCTCGCGGCCGAGGACGAGGTTCTCGGCGACGGTGAAGACCTCGACCAGCATGAAGTGCTGGTGGACCATGCCGATCCCGGCGGCGATGGCCTCCTTGGGGTTGCGGACCGTCACCGGCTGCCCGTCGACGAAGATCGCGCCCTCGTCGGGGGTCAGCAGCCCGTAGAGGACGTTCATCAGCGTCGACTTGCCCGCGCCGTTCTCCCCGAGCAGGCAGTGGATCTCGCCCGGACGGATGTCGAGGTCGATCGAGGAGTTGGCGACCAGCGAGCCGAAGCGCTTGGTGATGCCCCGCAGCGCCAGCCCGGTGGCGGGCGGCGCTGCGGGGTCGGTCCCCGGACCCGGGACCTCCGTGGTGCGGGAGGTCACCTCAGGAGGACGGCTGCGACGTGGACTCGATGGTGATCGTGCCCGAGATGATGTCGGCCTTGAGGGCGTCGACCTCGGACTTCAGCTCGGCCGGGACCTTGCTGTCGAAGTCGTGGTACGGCGCGAGGCCGGTGCCGCTGTTCTCCAGCGTGCCCACGTACGGGCTGTTGTCGAACGAGCCGTCCTTGGCCGCCTTGATCGCGTCGGTGACCGACACGTCGAGGCCCTTGGTGACGCTGGTGATGATGCTCGAGCAGTAGGTCTCCGCGCTCACGCAGCCGTCGGTGTCGACCCAGATCGCGTTGACCTTGCCGCCGCTGGCCTTGGCCGCCTGCAGGCCGCCGAGGCCGGCCGGGCCCGCCACCGGGAAGAGGATGTCCGCGCCCTGGCTGACGAGGCCCTGGGCGACGCGCTGGCCGCCCTTCTGGTCCTCGAAGCTGCCGACGAACTGGCCGTCCTGCTTGGCCTCGTCCCAGCCGAGGACCGCGACGTCCTTGCCCTTCTTCTTGTTGTAGTACGCCACGCCCTGCGCGAAGCCGTCCATGAAGATCGTGACGGTCGGGAACTTCTGCCCGCCGAAGGTGCCGACCTTGCCGGTCTGGCTCATGCCGGCGGCGACGTAGCCGGCGAGGAAGCTCGACTGGGCGGTGTTGAAGACCAGCGGCTTGAGGTTCTTGGCCGCCGGGTACGCGGAGGGGTCGTTGTTGTCGACGATCGCGTACTTGATGCTCGGGTTGGCCTTCGCCGAGGCGAGGGTGTCGTCGCTCAGCGCGAAGCCCACGGTCACGATGATGCTGCACTTGGCGTCGACCATCGACTGCACGTTCTTGGCGTAGTCGGCGGCGGCGTTCGACTCGACCTGGCCGGTCTCGATGCCGAGGGCGGTCTTGGCGTCGGTGAGCCCCTTGTACGCCGTCTGGTTGAAGGACTTGTCGTCGAAGCCGCCGGAGTCGGAGACCATGCAGGCCTTGAAGCCGGAGGTGTCGGCGGCGGCCGAGGACGCGCCCCCGCTCGCCGGGGCCGAGGCTCCGGCGTCCGTGCCGGGCGCCTGGGCGCAGCCGGCCAGGGCGAGGGCGGCGGACGTGGCCAGCGCGCCCACCAGGGTCAGGGTCTTCTTCACGGGACGGTCTCCTCGTTCGGGTCCTGCGTGACTCCACGCTCTGGTCAAGAGATCGTGCGGCCCAGCAGGGCCACGGCGAGGAAACCTCGCGTCGCCGGGGGTCGTCCCGGCAGGAGCACTCTAGTGCCTCCGAGCCCCGGGACCCCCGATCGCGGCGGTCACCGTCGCGTCACGACCACGCTGAGCAATGAGGCGGCGTCCGGGCGGTCAGGCGGCGTCCGAGCGGTGAGGCGGCGTCCGAGCGGTCAGGCGGCATCCGCAGGCGGCGGCGCCGACGAGCTCGCCACGTCGGCGAGGACCTTGAGACCGACGTCGATGCAGCTCTCGTCGACCCGGAAGCTCGGGTGGTGGATGTCGGGCCAGGTGGCGCTGCCCGGCGTGCGCACGCCGAGGCGGGCCATCGCCCCGGGCACCTGCTGGAGCATCCACGAGAAGTCCTCGCCGCCGAGCGACTGCTCGGTCGCGGTCACCCCGGACGGGCCGAGCATCGCCTCGCCGGCGGCGGCCAGCCGCTCGATGCCCGAGGGCGCGTTGACTGCGGGCGGGGTGCCCTCGTTGACGCTCACGCGCGCCTCCACGCCGAAGGGCGCGACGATCTGCGTGACGACCTCGGGCAGCAGCGCCTTGGCCTGGTCCCAGCCGTCGGTGGTCAGCGCGCGCAGCGTCCCGAGCACCTGGCCGCTGCTCGGGATGGCGTTCGCGGCCGAGCCGGCGTTGATCCGGCCCCACATCATCGAGACGCCGCTGCGCGGGTCGACGCGGCGCGAGAAGACGAGCTGGGTCTGGGTCACCAGGGTCCCCAGCGCGGCCACCACGTCCTGGGTGAGGTGCGGGCGCGAGGTGTGGCCGCCGCCGCCGGTCAGGATGACGCTGACGTGGCTGACCGCCGACGTGACCGGGCCGACCTTGAGGGCGATCTGGCCGGCGTCGGTCCGCGGGTCGCAGTGCAGGGCGTAGATCTCGGAGAGGTCGGTGAGCACGCCGCCGTCGATGGCGTCGACCGCACCGCCCGGGCTCGTCTCCTCGGCGGGCTGGAAGATCAGGCGCACGCCGCGGCGCAGCAGCCCGTCCTCGCGCAGCCGGGCCAGCACCATCCCGGCCCCGAGCACCACCGTGGTGTGCACGTCGTGGCCGCAGGCGTGCGCGACGCCGGGGACCCTGGAGGCGAAGTCGACCGCGCTCCCGTCGGGGATGGGCAGGGCGTCGAGGTCGGCGCGCAGGCCCACGAGCCCGGCGCCGGCGTCGTACGCCTCGCCGTAGGGCAGGACGTCGCACCAGGCGCCGGTGCCGATCGGCAGGATCTTGGCCACCAGGCCGCACGACTCCAGCGCCTCGACGACCTTGGCGGTCGTGCGGTGCTCGGCGTTGCCGACCTCCGGGTGGGCGTGCAGGTCACGACGGAAGGCGACCAGGCGCTCGTGCAGGTCGTCGACCTCGGTGACGATGCGGGCGCGGCGCACGTGGTCGTCGAGAGGTGGGGACATCGGCTGCCAGTCTGGCACGGGTGCACTCACCGGGAACCGGTGTTCGCGTGACAGCCCTGTGACGGTTCCGGTGGGAGGGGCCCCGGCGTCCAGGGCGGGTTCGGTGCGGGCGCGGCCCGGGTGCGAAGGTGAGGGTCGCCTCATCTCGAGGCCACAGGAGGTCCGATGGGCTACTACGACGTCTACCACCGCGCGGAGGTCGTCGCGACGCGCCGGCTGACGCCGCACCTGCTGCGCGTCGAGCTGGGCGGCGAGGGCCTGCGGGGCTGGTCGAGCAGCGGGCGGCCCGACGAGCGGCTGGTGCTGGTGCTGCCGGCCCCGGGTGCGGACGCCGTGGTCGAGCCGACGACGATGCCCGACGGCACCCAGGACTACCCCGACCCCGACGACCAGCCGCCGATGCGCAGCTACACCGTCCGCGCCTGGGACCCCGATCGGCTGCGGATGAGCGTCGAGCTCGTCGTGCACGCGGGCGGCGTGGCGTCGGCCTGGGCGCAGGCCGCCCGGCCCGGCGACGTGATCTACCTGACCGAGGCCATGGGCTGGTACCAGCCGCCCGCCGACACGGCCTGGGTCCTGCTCGCCGCCGACCTCACCGGCCTGCCCGCCCTGGCCCGCGCGGTCGAGGAGCTGCCGCCCGGCCGCCGCGCCCACGCGATCGTCGAGGTCCCCGCCGAGGCCGACCGGATCGAGGTCGCGACCGCCGGCCGGGTGGACTGGACCTGGGTGGTCGGGTCGGGCAACGACGTCGGCCCCAGCCGGCTGCCCGAGGCCGTCGAGCGCTTCGAGGCGCCCGAGGGGCCCGGGTACGTGTGGTTCGCGGGCGAGGCCGCCGCCTCCCGCGCGGTGCGCAAGCACCTGCGCCACGTCCGCGGCTGGCCCACCTCGCGCTGGCGCACCCTCGGCTACTGGCGCGTCGACTCCGAGCGCTGGGACGCCCGCTACGCCGACCTCGCCCCCGCGCTGGAGTCGGTCTACACCGAGGCCGTCGCCGCCGGCGTCAGCTCCGAGGAGGCCCTCGTGCTCTACGACGAGGCCCTGGAGCGCGCGGGGCTCTGAGGTCGCGCCCCGCGGGCACCGGACGCGGGGGGCGAGACGCCGACCCCGTCGGCGCGAGGTGGAGCGCCGACCTAGAACCGCTCGCTGGGACGGTGGACGCCCCAGACGTCGCGGAGCGCGTCGCACACCTCGCCCACGGTGGCGCGCAGCGAGAGCGCGCGCTTCATCGGGGGCAGCACGTTGTCGGTCCCCCGGGCGGCCGCGCGCAGCTGGTCCAGGGCCGCGCGGACCCGGTCGTCGTCGCGACCCTCGCGGATCCGCGCGACGCGGGCGGCCTGCGCGGCCTCCAGCGCCGGGTCGACGCGCAGCGGCTCGTAGGCCTCCTCCTCGTCGAGGACGAAGCGGTTCACGCCGACGACCACCCGCTCGCCCGCGTCGATCTCGCGGGCGACGTCGTACGCCGACGACTCGATCTCGCCCTTCTGGTAGCCCTGCTCGATCGCGGCCACCGCCCCGCCGCGCTCCTCCACCGCCGCCATCAGCGCCCGCGCCGCCGCCTCGACGTCGTCGGTGAGCGACTCGACGACGTAGGAGCCCGCGAACGGGTCGACGGTGCGGGTCAGGTCGGTCTCGTGGGCGAGCACCTGCTGGGTGCGCAGCGCGAGCCGCGCGGCCTTGGGCGAGGGCAGGGCGATCGCCTCGTCGTAGGAGTTGGTGTGCAGCGACTGCGTGCCGCCGAGCACCGCGCCGAGCGCCTGGACCGCGACGCGGACGAGGTTGACCTCCGGCTGCTGGGCGGTCAGCTGCACCCCGGCGGTCTGGGTGTGGAAGCGCAGCATGAGCGACTTGGGGTTCTCGGCCCCGAAGCGCTCGCGCATGACGTGCGCCCAGATCCGGCGGGCCGCCCGGAACTTGGCCACCTCCTCCAGCAAGGTCGTGCGCGCGACGAAGAAGAAGGACAGCCGCGGCGCGAACTGGTCGACGTCGAGCCCCGCGGCGAGCGCGGCCTCGACGTAGGCGATCCCGTTCGCGAGGGTGAAGGCGATCTCCTGCGCGGGCGTCGCCCCGGCCTCGGCCATGTGGTAGCCGGAGATCGAGATCGTGTTCCAGCGCGGCAGCGCCTGCGCGCAGTAGGCGAACGTGTCCCCCACCAGGCGCAACGACGCCTGCGGGGGGTAGATGTAGGTCCCCCGCGCGATGTACTCCTTGAGCACGTCGTTCTGGATCGTGCCCGTGAGCAGGGCGGGGTCGATGCCGCTCTCCTCGGCGACCAGCTGGTAGAGCAGCAGCAGGACGGCGGCGGGCGCGTTGATCGTCATCGACGTCGACACCGTGGCCAGGTCGATGCCGGCGAAGAGCACCCGCATGTCCTCGACCGAGTCGATGGCGACGCCGACCTTGCCCACCTCGCCGGCGGCCAGCGGGGCGTCGGAGTCCATGCCCATCTGCGTCGGCAGGTCGAAGGCCACCGAGAGCCCGGCGCTGCCGTGCCCGATGAGCTCGAGGTAGCGCGCGTTCGACTCCGCCGCGGTCCCGAAGCCGGCGTACTGCCGCGTCGTCCACGGCCGGGTCGTGTACATGCCGGGGTGCACCCCGCGGGTGAAGGGGAACGATCCCGGCTCGCCCAGCGCGGTGGCCGGGTCGAAGCCCTCCGGGTCCCCCGGCCCGTACACGTCCTCGAACGGCGTGCCCGACTCCGTCTGTCCGCTCACCCGAGCATGGTCCCAAACGCGGCCGCGCGGCCGGAGCGGGCTTGCCGCGGCTGACAGCATGTGGGCCGTGGAGACCGCCCTGGAGATCCTGGCCATCGTGGCGGTGGTCATCGCCGTCAGCGGGCTGGCCGACAGGATCAAGGTCTCCGCCCCGCTGCTGCTGCTCGTCGTCGGGGTCGGGGCGTCGTACGTCCCCTTCGTCGACGAGCCGGTGCTGAGCAGCGAGGTCGTGCTCCTGGGCTTCCTGCCGCCGCTGCTCTACTCCGCGGCCATCCGGACCTCGATCCTCGACTTCCGGCACAACCTGCGCCCCATCGCGTACCTGTCGGTCCTGCTCGTGCTCATCACCGCGCTCGGCGTCGCCCTGGTCACCTGGGCCCTGATGCCGGTCAGCTTCGCCGTCGCCCTGGCGCTCGGCGCCGTGGTCGCCCCGCCCGACGCCGTCGCCGCGACCTCGATCGCACGCCGGATCGGCCTGCCCCGGCGGGTCGTCACCATCCTCGAGGGCGAGTCGCTGGTCAACGACGCGACAGCCATCACCTGCCTGCGGGTGGCGCTGACGGCCATCGCGGTCGGGCAGTTCTCCGCCTTCGACGCCGGCGTCGGCTTCCTGATCGCCCTCGTGGGCGGGGTCGCCGCCGGCCTGGGCGTCGGCCTGCTCGCCGTGCTGATCCGCCGCAGGGTGCGCAACGTCGTCTACGACACCGCGATCTCGTTCATGGTCCCGTTCGCGGCCTACCTGCCCGCGGAGCAGATCGGCTACCACGAGCTGCACGGGTCGGGCGTGATCGCCGTGGTGACCGCCGGCCTCCTGCTCGGGCACAAGAGCCAGGTCATCCAGACCGGACAGAGCCGGCTCAACGAGCGGATCAACTGGGGCACGGTCCAGTTCCTGCTCGAGAACACCGTCTTCCTGCTCATCGGTCTCCAGGCCCGCCGCATCGTGGGCGCGCTCGACGAGTCGCCGTTGTCGGGGCTGCAGATCGCGGTCCTGTGCGTGGCCGTGTTCGTCACGGTGATCGTGCTGCGGATGGCGTGGGTCTTCCTCATGCGGATCTCGCTGTTCCGCCGGCGCCGCGACGAGGGCGAGGAGGTGGAGGTTCCGTGGCAGGCGACGCTGGTCGTCGGCTGGGCGGGGCTGCGCGGAGTCGTGACCCTCGCGACGGTGCTGCTGATCCCGCTCGAGGTGGAGTCGCGGGAGGTGCTGATCTTCGCGGCGATGGTCGTCACCTTCGGGACGCTGCTGCTGCAGGGCCTGACCCTCGCGCCCCTGGTCCGCGTGCTCGGGCTGCGCGGCCCGGACGCCCGGTCGGACGCCCTGCAGGCGGCGACGGTGCTGACCACCTCGACGACGGCGGCGCTGCGTGCGCTGGACGACCTCAGCGGCGTCGACGACAACCCCGACGCCGTCGAGCGGGTGCGCGACCGCATCTCGTCCGGCCCGGAGCGCCTGTGGGAACGCCTCGGCGACCACACGAACGGCGAGACCCCGGCCGAGACCTACCGGCGCCTGCGCCTGGAGACCCTGCAGGTGCAGCGCGACGCCGTGCTCAAGGTCCGCTCCAACGGCACCGTCGACCACGAGGTCGTCGAGGAGGTGCTCGACTCCTTCGACATCGAGGAGTCGATGCTCACGATCGCCACGGACCACGCCAACCGGGTCGACCAGGGCAACACGGAGGTGCCGACGCCGGTCGACCCGATCGGCCCCTGCGCGCACCTCGCCGAGGCCCCGACCGAGGTCGAGCCGGACGGCGACGGCCGCTGCCTGGACTGCGTGCGCGAGGACACCACGCCGGTCCACCTGCGCATCTGCCTGTCCTGCGGCAACGTCGGCTGCTGCGACAGCTCGGTCGGCCGGCACGCCGACCGGCACTTCCACGCCACCCGCCACCCGGTGATGCGCTCCTTCGAGCCCGGCGAGGACTGGCGCTGGTGCTACAAGGACGAGCGCCTGGGTTAGCCCCTCGGGAGGGAGGTGCCCGGACCAGAGCGCGGGCCGCAGCCAGCGGAGCGGGGGCAGCAGACGTGTATCAGGGCTACCGGTCGCGCCTCCGCTGCGGTATGAATTCGCAGAGGTCGGGGCCGCCGGAGTCGAGGGGCCCGTGAACCCCGAAGTCGGAGGGTGGCGTGGGAGCCGGGACGTGGTGAGCGGCGGTGCGGTCGAGGAGAGCCTCTCCGTGCGCGCCGGGCAGGATGTTCGCCGCGTACCGCGACGGGGACCAGGCGGCCCTGGGCGACCTGGTCCGGGCGCTGGCCCCGGTCCTGTGGCACACGGTGCGCGGCACGCGGCTCGACACCGCGGCGGCCGAGGACGTCCTCCAGACCGTCTGGCTGAGCCTGGTGCGCCACGCCGACACGATCGCCGAGCCCAACGCCGTCCTGCAGTGGCTCGTCGTCTCCACCAAGCGCGAGGCCTGGCGCGTCTCGCGCGTGCAGGACCGCGCCCGGCCCGAGGACGTCGAGACGACCCGCGCCGCGCAGGACGACGGCAGCGCGCCCGTGGTGGACCAGGTGGCCGGGGCCGAGAGCGACGACGTGCTGTGGCGCCACGTCGCCGAGCTCCCCGAACGCTGCCGGGCCCTGCTGCGGGTCGTGGCCTTCGCGGCCAAGCCCGACTACGCCCAGATCGCCCGCGCCCTCGGCATGCCCGTCGGCAGCATCGGCCCCACCCGGGGGCGCTGCCTGGCCAAGCTGCGGCTGGCGCTCGCCGCCGACCCCCGGTGGGCCGCGTGAGCACCGCGGGGACGCCGGGCGACGGGACCGGCGGACCCGGGACCCCGGTGCTGCCACGGAGGCAGGGCTGGCCGCCGGTGCGCTGGACGCGGACGACGCCGCGCTGCTCGCCGCGGTGCGGGCGCTGTACGAGCGCAGCGACCCGGTGCCCGACGGGCTGGTGGGGCGGATCGAGTTCGCGCTCACCCTCGACGCCCTCGAGACCGAGGTCGCCACGCTGACCCAGGTCGACCTGGCGACGGCGGGCTCGCGGGCGGGTGAGACCGAGACCGTGCGCACCGTCACGTTCAGCACCGACACGCTCGACGCCATGGTCACGCTGACCGACGCCCCGGACGGCACCGTCCGGGTCGACGGCTGGATCGCCCCGGCGGCGGCCATGCTCGTCGAGCTCCTCGTCGCGGGCACGACCCTGTCGGCGGAGTCCGACGAGGACGGCCGCTTCGTCTGGGAGTCGGCGCCGAAGGGCCTGGCCAAGCTGGCCCTGCACCCGGGTGGTCGGACGGTGCTCAGCCCGACGATCGAGCTGTGAGGTCCTCCCCGTCGGGCGGCCCGCCGCCCGGGGGCGCCCCCGAGGGGACGCCGCCGGCCGTCTCGGCGCCCCGGGCACCCGGGGCCAGGTAGAGGACGGCGACCGCCCCGAGCAGCAGCGCGGCGCCGACGACCGTCGCGACACCCACGGGCTCGGCGAGCACCGTGACGGCCAGCACCGCCGCGGTCAGCGGCTCGACGAGGGTCAGCACGGCGGCCACGCTGCTCGGAGTGCCACGCAGGCCCCGGTTGAACAGCACGTACGCCACCGCCGTCGCGAGCACGCCCATGACGGCGATCCCCGCCCACGCCGCTCCCAGCGGGAGGGGCGCGTCGGCCGGCACCACGGCCGGGCGGGCCAGCAGCGCGAAGGGGGCCAGGCAGGCCGCGCCGACGAGCGAGGTCAGGGTGGTCATGGCCACGGCCGGGGTGTGCTGGGCCAGGTGGCGCCCGAGGATCGCGCTCGCGCCGTAGATCGTCCCCGAGGCGAGGGCCGCCAGCACCCCGAGCCCCTGGTGCGGGCCGGCCCGCCCGTCGTGACCGCCGGCAACGAGCACCAGCCCGGCGACGGCGACGACGAGCACGAGGGCCTGCCCGACCCCGGGCGCCCGCCGCGCCCGCAGCGCCTCCCACAGCGCCGCCACGACGGGGGCGGTGCCGAGGCTGACCATCGTGGCGACGTTGACGCCCGCGGTGGTGACCGACAGGAAGTACAGCCCCTGGTACGCGGCCAGCGCCGCCCCCGCCGCGGCGAGCGCCGCCGGGTCGCGCCGCGCGGCCAGGACGACCCCCCGGAACCGCGGCAGGGCGATCACCAGCATGGCCGCGGCGGAGACGGCCAGGCGCCAGAAGCTGATCTCGAGCGGGCCGAGCCCCGTCGAGCGGTGCACGAGCGAGGCGACGACGCCGGCCGTGCCCCACAGCACCGCGGCCGCGGTGATCTGGACGAGCCCGGCGCGTCCGGCACCGCGACGCCCGTGCGGGCGGGTGGTGGTGGTGCCGGTGGTGCCGGTGGTCACGGGGTGCGCGGCTTCCTGCTGGGGTCCGTCGGGTCGGCGGCGCGCGGACCGCGGGCGGGCACCGGCGTGGTGCTCACGCGCGGAAGCCTAGGTCAGCGCCGCGGCGGGTGCGGAGCCCTGTCGCGCGGCTCAGTCGGGGACGGGCGTGAACTCGCCGCCGTCGACCCGGTGGGCCATGAAGCGGGCCGCACGGCGACCGTCGAGCTCGGTGACCTTGAGCTCCACCCGGACCGGCTCGGCCTCGTCGTCGTCGCTGCGGCGGCCCTCGGCCACCACGACGTCGCCGACCGCGGGCAGCTGGCCGAGCCGGGCCATGAAGAAGCCGGCGAGGGTGTCGTACGGGCCGTCGTCGAGGCCGAGGCCGGTGAGGTCGGCGAACTCCTCGACCGTCGTCAGGCCGTCCAGGCTCAGGTCGCCGCGGATGCCCGGCCGCTCGGCCTCGACCACGTCGTACTCGTCGGTGATGTCGCCGACGAGCTCCTCGACGAGGTCCTCCATGGTCACGATGCCCGCGGTGCCGCCGTACTCGTCGACGACGATCGCCAGGTGCGAGCGGTCGCGGCGCATCTCCGACAGCGCGTGCAGCACGTGCACCGTGTCCGGCATCCGCACGACCGGCCGCACGATCTCCGACAGCCGGGTCCCGCTGCTGCTGACCTCGGGGTCGAGCAGGTCGCGCACGTGCACGAAGCCGAGGACGTCGTCGGCCGACTCCCCCGTCACCGGGTAGCGCGAGTGCGGCGAGCGGGCGAGCTCGCGCACCGCGCGGTGCGCGGGCATCGCGCCGGGCAGGAAGTCGACCTCGGTGCGCGGCAGCATCACCTCGCGCAGGCTCTTCTCCCCGGCGTCGAAGACGTCGTCCACGATCCGGCGCTCCTCGGCGCCCAGCGTGGTCGAGCCGCTGACCAGCGCGCGGATCTCCTCGTCGCTGACCTCCTCGCGCCCGGCCGACGGGTCGCCGCCCAGGAGCTTGACCAGGACGTTCGTCGAGGCGCCGAGCAGCCAGATCACCGGACGCAGCACCTTGGCGACGAGGTCGACGAGCGGCGCCAGGGCCAGCGCGAAGGCCTCGGTGCGCTGCAGCGCGAGCCGCTTGGCGGTCAGCTCGCCCACGACGATGGAGACGTAGGAGATGAGGATCGTGATGACGATCAGCGAGACGGTGCCCGCCACGTCCTGGTCGAGGCCGAACCACGACACGAGCAGCGGCGAGACCGACTCCTCCAGGGTCGCGCCACCGAAGGCCGCGCTGAGGAAGCCGGTGAGGGTCACGCCGATCTGGACGGCGGAGAGGAAGCGGTTCGGGTGGTCGTTCAGGCGGGCGACCGCCTGGCCGCGACGGCCGTGGTGGGCCATCTGCTTCACCTGGCTGTCGCGCAGGGAGACCAGCGACATCTCCGCGGCCACGAAGACGCCGCCGATGAGGATCAGGGCGAGGACGATGAGGACGTCCTGCAGGGTGGAGCTCATGCGGGGCTGCTCGAGGGCGCTCGGTGGGTCGGGCGTCTGGTCACGGGCTTCGCAGTGCTCCTGTCGGTGGGACTAGCGGGTCCATGGTGACCCATCGGCTCGTGCAACGCGTGCGTCCGCGCAGTCGATGCCGTTCACCGGAAGTTCGTCACCACGTCGCCGGTCGGCCCCCGACGGGGCCGTTCAGAGCCTCGGGGGACCTCCCGTCGCGTGCGAGGATGCCGCGCATGACTCTTCGCGTCAGCGTCATCGGCACCAGCTACCTGGGGGCGACGCACGCGGCCGGGATGGCCGAGTTCGGCCACGAGGTGATCGGGGTCGACGTCGACGAGGACAAGGTCAAGGTCCTCAACGCCGGCCAGTCGCACATCTTCGAGGTCGGGCTCGAGCCGCTGCTGGAGAAGCACACCGCGACCGGCCGGCTCCGCTTCACCACCGACTACACCCGGATCGCCGACTGGGCCGACGTCCACTTCCTCGCCCTCGGCACGCCCTCGCAGGCCAGCGGGGCCGCCGACCTGCGGCAGCTGTACGCCGCGGTCGAGAGCCTCGCGCCGCTGCTGACCGAGCCCTGCCTGGTCGTGGGCAAGTCCACCGTCCCGGTCGGCACGGCGATGGGGCTGGAGGCGCGCCTGCGCGAGCTCGCCCCCGCCGGCGACGCGGTCGAGGTCGCCTGGAACCCCGAGTTCCTGCGCGAGGCGTACGCGGTCGAGGACACCCTGCACCCCGACCGGCTGGTGTTCGGCACCCACTCCGCGCACGCGCTGGAGGTGCTCGACGAGGTCTACGCGCTGCCGATCAGCGACCGCACCCCGGTGGTGCGCTGCGACATCGCCACCGCCGAGCTGATCAAGGTCGCGGCGAACTCGTTCCTCGCCACCAAGATCAGCTTCATCAACGCGATGGCGCAGATGTGCCAGGCCGCCGGCGGCGACGTCACCCTCCTGGCCGACGCGATCGGCTACGACGACCGCATCGGGCGCGAGTTCCTCAACGCCGGCCTCGGTTTCGGCGGCGGCTGCCTGCCCAAGGACATCGCGGCCCTGGCCCACCGCGCCGACGAGCTCGGCGTGCACGTCCTGTCCGACTTCATCCACGCGGTCGAGGCGATCAACGACGGCCAGCGCAACGAGATCGCCGACCTCGCCATCGAGCAGGCCGGCGGCGACGTCAGGGGCAAGCGCATCGCCGTCCTCGGCGCGGCCTTCAAGCCGGGCACCGACGACACCCGCAACTCCCCCGCCCTCACCGTCGCCGACCGCCTCCACGAGGCCGGCGCCGACGTCCGGATCTACGACCCCGAGGCCCGGCTCCCGCCGCGGGAGGGGTTCACGCAGGTCGCCAGCGTCGAGCAGGCGATGCTCGGGGCCGAGGTCGTGCTGCACCTGACCGAGTGGCCCGAGTTCCGTCAGCTCGACCCGGGGAAGTTCGACGACCTGGTCAAGGCCAAGGTCCTCATCGACGCCCGCCTCAAGCTGCACGCCCCCACCTGGCGCAACGCCGGCTGGAAGGTCGTGCAGATCGGTCGCGCCGCGACGATGTGACGCGGGCCGGGCCCTGACCCGCACCGGCGCTGCACGGCTCCCGGACCTGGCGCCGACCGGGACGGGACGGATCGCGCGATACGTTGAGACGGTGAGCGACTCGACGATCATCTACACCCACACCGACGAGGCGCCGATGCTGGCGACCTACTCGTTCCTGCCGATCATCCAGGCCTACGCCGGTCAGGCCGGGGTCGAGGTGGAGACGCGCGACATCTCCCTGGCGGGCCGGATCCTGGCGCAGTTCGCCGACCGGTTGCCCGCCGACCAGCAGGTGCCCGACTCCCTGACCGAGCTCGGCGAGCTGGCCAGGACGCCCCAGGCCAACATCATCAAGCTCCCGAACGTCTCCGCCTCGGTGCCGCAGCTCAAGGCGGCCGTCGCCGAGCTGCAGGGCCAGGGCTTCGCCCTGCCGGGCTACCCCGACTCCCCCTCGACCGACGAGGAGCGCGACGTCCGGGCCCGCTACGGCAGGGCGATGGGCAGCGCGGTGAACCCGGTGCTCCGCGAGGGCAACAGCGACCGCCGCGCGCCCGCCTCGGTCAAGCAGTACGCGCGCAACCACCCGCACTCCATGGGCGCCTGGTCGTCGGACAGCAGGACGAACGTCGCCCACATGACGGCCGACGACTTCCGCTCCACGGAGACGTCCGCGGTCGCCCACGCCGACGCGACCCTGCGCATCGAGCACGTCGCGCAGGACGGCACCGTGACCGTCCTCAAGGACGGCGTGAAGGTCCTCGAGGGCGAGGTCGTCGACGCCACCGCCCTGCACGTGGCCGCGCTCGACGCGTTCATCGCCGAGCAGGTCCAGCGGGCCAAGGACGAGGGCGTGCTGTTCTCGGTCCACCTCAAGGCCACGATGATGAAGGTCTCCGACCCGATCATCTTCGGCCACGTCGTGCGCGCCTTCCTGCCCGAGGTGTTCGAGCGCTACGGCGACGTGCTGCTGCCGGCCGGGCTGAACGGCAACAACGGCCTCGGCGCGATCCTCTCCGGCCTCGACGCCCTCCCGCAGGGCGACGAGATCCGCGCGGCGATCGACGCGGGCCTGGAGGCCGGCCCGCCGCTGGCCATGGTCGACTCCGACCGCGGGATCACGAACCTGCACGTCCCCAGCGACGTCATCGTCGACGCCTCGATGCCCGCGATGATCCGCATCGGCGGCCACATGTGGGGCCCCGACGGCGCCGAGGCCGACACCCTCGCGGTCATCCCCGACTCCTCGTACGCCGGCATCTACCAGGTCGTCATCGACGACTGCCGGGCCCACGGCGCGTACGACCCGACGACCATGGGCTCCGTCCCGAACGTCGGGCTGATGGCCCAGGCGGCCGAGGAGTACGGCTCCCACGACAAGACCTTCGAGGTCCCGACCGCGGGCACCGTCCGCGTCGTCGGCACCGGCGACGAGGTCCTCCTCGAGACCGCGGTCGAGGCCGGCGACATCTGGCGCATGTGCCAGACCAAGGACGTCGCCATCCGCGACTGGGTCAAGCTCGCCGTGAGCCGGGCCCGCGCCACGGGCTCGCCGGCCGTGTTCTGGCTCGACGCCGAGCGTGCGCACGACGCCCGCCTGATCGCCAAGGTCGAGCAGTACCTGCCCGAGCACGACACCGAGGGCCTGGACATCCGCATCCTCGCCCCGGTCGAGGCGACGGCCTTCTCGCTGGAGCGGATCCGCCGCGGCGAGGACACCATCTCCGTCACCGGCAACGTGCTGCGCGACTACCTCACCGACCTGTTCCCCATCCTCGAGCTGGGGACGTCGGCGAAGATGCTCTCGGTCGTGCCGCTGATCAACGGGGGCGGGCTCTTCGAGACCGGCGCCGGCGGCTCCGCACCCAAGCACGTCCAGCAGCTCGTCCGCGAGAACTACCTGCGCTGGGACAGCCTGGGCGAGTTCCTGGCGCTGGCCGTGAGCCTGGAGCACCTCGCGCAGACCACGAGCAACCCGCGGGCGCAGGTGCTCGCCGACACCCTCGACCGGGCGACGGGGACCTTCCTCAACGAGAACCGCTCCCCCGGTCGTCGCCTCGGCACGATCGACAACCGCGGCAGCCACTTCTACCTCGCCCTCTACTGGGCGCAGGAGCTGGCGGCGCAGTCCGAGGACGCCGACCTGGCGTCGACCTTCGGACCGGTCGCCCAGCGGCTGGCCGAGCAGGAGCAGACGATCGTCGACGAGCTCCTCGCGGTGCAGGGCCACCCGGTCGACATCGGTGGCTACTACCGCCCCGACGACGCGAAGGTGGACGCCGTCATGCGCCCGTCGGCGACGCTGAACGAGGTCCTCGCCGAGCTCGGCTGACCGCTCCTGACGGTTCTTCGCTGCTCGTCGCGCGACGGCCCCGTCCGGGGCCGGTCACGGCGACGAGCAGCAGGAACCGTCTGCTCACCCCCGGACGACGACGTCGGCGCGGTCCTGCGGGCGCTGGGCCGCCTCGTACGCGTCCTCGGCCGGCATCCACCGCCGGACCCACTGGTCACGCATGGACTCGCCGTCGCGGGCCAGGGCCCGCGCGAGGCGCACCTCGGCGGGCACGTCGAGCCACAGGGTGACGTCCCACGGGACCCCGAGCCGCACGTCGGTGCTGGAGACGCCCTCGACCACGACCGGCACGCCCGCAGGCACCTCGGCCCAGCCGAGAGAGGCGTCGGTGCCCCAGTCCCAGCGCTCGTAGCGCGCCGCCCGTCCGGCGAGCAGCGGCGCGAGCACCTGGTCCACGAACCGCCCACGCTCCCACGTCGGGACCGAGCGCCGGGCGAAGTCGTCGACGTGCACCACCGCGGCCCCGTCGAGCGCGGCGGCCACGGTCGCGGCGAGGGTGGTCTTGCCCGAGGCCCCCTTGCCGTCGACGCCCACCCAGCGGGTGCCGGTCAGGCCCGCGAGCCGCTCGCGTACGAGGCCCGGCGCCTCCCACACCTCGACCCGGACCGCCACCGCACCACCGTACGGACTAGCGTCGGGGCGTCGGTCCTCCCTCGTGGGGGCCCGCGCGCACCACCCGAGACCGACCACCGAACGAGGAGACCCGTGAGCACCACCGCCGGAGCGACCGTGAAGCAGCCTGTGAGGATCGCCGTCACCGGAGCCGCCGGGCAGATCTGCTACAGCCTGCTCTTCCGGATCGCGAGCGGCGAGCTGCTCGGCCCCGACCAGCCGGTCCAGCTGCGGCTCCTCGAGATCACCCCGGCCCTCAAGGCCCTCGAGGGCGTGGTCATGGAGCTCGACGACTGCGCCTACCCGCTGCTGGAGTCGGTCGTGATCGGCGACGACCCGAACCACGTCTTCGACGGCGCCAACCTCGCCTTCCTCGTCGGCGCCCGCCCGCGCAGCAAGGGCATGGAGCGCGGCGACCTGCTCGAGGCCAACGGCGCCATCTTCAAGCCCCAGGGCCGTGCGCTCAACGACCACGCCGCCGACGACGTGCACGTCCTCGTCACCGGCAACCCGGCGAACACCAACGCCCTCATCGCCATCAGCAACGCTCCCGACATCCCCCGGGAGCGCTTCAACGCGCTCACCCGCCTCGACCACAACCGGGCGGCCGGCCAGCTCGCGATCAAGGCCGGTGTGCCGGTCAGCGAGGTCAGCCGGGTGACGATCTGGGGCAACCACTCCGCCACGCAGTACCCCGACATCTTCAACGCGCGCATCGGCGGCCGCAGCGCGGCCGAGGTCGTCGACGACCAGGCCTGGCTCGAGGGCGACTTCCTGCCCACGGTGCAGAAGCGCGGGGCCGCGATCATCGAGGCCCGCGGCGCCAGCTCCGCGGCCAGCGCGGCCAAGGCGACCATCGACCACATGCGCGACTGGGTGCTCGGCACGCCCGAGGGCGACTGGGTCTCGATGGCCGTGCCGTCGGACGGCTCGTACGGCGTCCCCGAGGGCATCGTCAGCTCGTTCGCCTGCACCACGAGCGACGGCGCCTACACGATCGTCCCCGGGCTCGAGGTCGACGACTTCTCCCGCACCAAGATCGACGCGACCGTCGCCGAGCTCTCCGAGGAGCGCGAGGCGGTGCGCTCGCTGGGCCTGGTGCCCTGAGCCCTGAGCTGTGGGCCCTGAGCACCGGTGCCGGGGCCGGTGTCTCGACGCCGCGGGTGAAGCGCCCCTCCTGAGAGCGAACGACCCGCGGATGCGTCATGATGTCGGCCATGAGCGAGCCGAACGACCCCCGCACCAACGAGCCCGGCAGGCAGGAGCCGAGCCCTTACCAGCCGCCGTCGTCCGACGACGCCGGCCGTGCTGGTTCGGCGGGCGCCGAGCCCGGCTCGTCCGCGGGCCAGCACGGCCAGCCGGGCGGCTACGGCTTCCCGCAGGGCGGTGAGTACGGCCAGCCCGGCGGCGACCAGGGCTCGCAGGGTGGCTACGGCCAGCCGCAGGGCGAGTACGGCCAGCAGGGAGGCTACGGCCAGCCCCAGGGCGAGTACGGCCAGCCGCAGGGCGAGTACGGCCAGCAGGGTGGCTACGGCCAGCCGCAGGGCGACTACGGCCAGCCAGGGTGGCTACGGCCAGCCGCAGGGTGGGTACGGCCAGCCGGCCGACGGCGGCTACGGCCAGCCCGTCCCCTACGGCCAGCCCGCGTACGGCGGCTACCAGGGCGGGTACGGCGGCGCGCCGGTCGCGCACCAGTCGGGCACGACGGTGCTCGTGCTCGGCATCCTCGGCCTGGTCGTCTGCTTCATCTGCGGCATCTTCGCCATCACCATGGGCAACAAGGCGCTCAAGGAGATCGACGCCAACCCGGCGGCCTACAGCAACCGCTCGACCGTCGTCACGGGCCGCATCCTCGGCATCGTCGGCGTCGTGCTCTGGGGCATCTTCATCGTGATCTACGGCATCATCGCGATCGTCGCGATCGGGGCCAGCGGCGGCAGCTAGGCGCCGCCCGCGCTCTGCGCAGCAGCACCTCGTGCCCGCCGGTCACCGACCGGCGGGCACGACCACGCTCAGGACCAGGACCGCGCCGCCGGCGAGCAGCATGACGCCGACGTCGAAGGCCTTGCTCCGCACCCGGAGCAGCCCTGCGCGGCGGGTGCTGAGCACCAGCCGCAGCAGCGCACCGAGCACGAGCGCCCCGCCCACGACGAGGCAGCCCGGCCGCCAGGTCTCGGGCCCGAGCAGGGCCGCGACGACCCCGCCGAGCACGAGGGCGGAGACGAGCAGCAGCGGCCACTGCCGCCGGGGCCGGACGACCCCTCCGCCTGCCGGGTCGCGCGGACGCGTACCGGGTCCGCTCACCCCGCGAGCGCCTCGGCGCGCTCGACGACGTTCGTCAGCAGCATCGCCCGCGTCATCGGGCCCACGCCACCGGGGACCGGCGCGATCCAGGACGCCACCTCACGGACGCTCGGGTCGATGTCGCCGACCAGGCCGGCCTCGGTGCGCGTGATGCCGACGTCGACGCACACGGCGCCGGGCTTGACCATGTCGGCCGTGACCAGGCCCGGCCGGCCCGCGGCCGCGATGACGATGTCGGCGCGGCGGGTGTGCTCGGCGACGTCGACCGTGCCGGTGTGGCACAGGGTGACGGTGGCGTTCTCGCTCTTGCGGGTCAGCAGCAGGCCGAGGGGCCGGCCGACCGTCGTGCCGCGCCCGACCACGCAGACCTCGGCGCCGCTCAGCCCGATGCCGTTGCGGCGCAGCAGCTCGACGATGCCGCGCGGCGTGCAGGGCAGCGGACCGGGCTCGCCGAGCACCAGGCGGCCGAGGTTGGCCGGGTGGAGGCCGTCGGCGTCCTTGCCCGGGTCGACGAGCTCCAGCGCCCAGGCGTCGTCGAGGGCGCCCGGGAGCGGCAGCTGGACGATGAAGCCGGTGCAGGCCGGGTCGTCGTTGAGCTCGCGGATGCGGCTCTCGAGCTCCTCCGCGCTCGTCGAGGCGGGCAGCTCGACCTGCAGCGAGGCGATCCCCACCTGCGCGCAGTCGCGGTGCTTGCCCCGCACGTAGGAGTGCGAGCCGGGGTCGTCACCGACGAGCACGGTGCCCAGCCCGGGCACGATGCCGCGCTCGGCGAGGGCGGCGACCCGCTCCGTGAGCTCGGCCTTGATGGTGGCGGCGAGCGCCTTGCCGTCCAGCGTCTGCGCGCCTTGTGCGGTCATGGTCGTGCCTTCCTCGAGGGTGGTCCTGCTCCGGGCCGTCCGGCCGGACCGGTCGTGGGTCGCGTCGTGGGCCCGGTCGTGGGGCTCAGTGGTAGAAGTGCCGCGCGCCGGTCAGGTACAGCGTCGCCCCGGCCTTGCGGGCGGCCTCGACGACGGCGTCGTCGCGCACCGACCCGCCCGGCTGGACCACCGCGCGGACCCCGGCCTCGAGCAGGATCTCGAGCCCGTCGGGGAACGGGAAGAACGCGTCGGACGCCGCGACGGAACCCGCGGCGCGCTCCCCCGCCCGGCTGACGGCGAGGCGGCTGGAGTCGACCCGGTTGACCTGGCCCATGCCGATGCCCACGGAGGCGCCGTCGGCGGCCAGCAGGATCGCGTTGGACTTGACCGAGCGGCAGGCCTTCCAGGCGAACTCGAGGTCGGCGAGCGTCGCCGCGTCGGCCGGCTCGCCGCAGGCCAGGGTCCACCCGGAGGCGGCGTCGTGGTCGGCGTCCACGGTGTCGCGCTGCTGCAGCAGCAGGCCGCCGTCGATGCGACGGAACTCCGTCCCGCCGTCGGCGAGGGCGTCGGTCACGAGGATGCGGATGTTCTTCTTGCGTGCGAGCACCTCGACCGCGCCGTCCTCGTAGCCCGGCGCGAGGATCACCTCGGTGAAGACCTCGGCCACTTGCTCGGCCATGGCGACGCTCACCTCAACGTTGGTCGCGATCACGCCGCCGAAGGCCGACACCGGGTCGCACGCGTGCGCCCGGCGGTGCGCCTCGGCCACGTCGGCGCCCACCGCGATGCCGCAGGGGTTGGCGTGCTTGATGATCGCCACGGCCGGTCGATCGAAGTCGTACGCGGCCCGTCGCGCCGCGTCGGCGTCGACGTAGTTGTTGTACGACATCTCCTTGCCGTGCAGCTGCTGCGCGCCGGCGAGGGTGCCGGTGGAGCCCGGCGCGCGGTAGAGCGCCGCGGCCTGGTGCGGGTTCTCGCCGTAGCGCAGGCCCGTGGCCTTGTCCCAGGTCGCCCCGACCCACGCCGGGAACCCCTGTCCCGGGCTCGTCGGAGCGCCGTCGGCGTCCCTCGAGGAGCTGCTCGAGGAGCTGGTCGAGGAGTCGGTGAGCACCGAGCCCATCCAGCTCGCGACCGCGACGTCGTAGGTCGCCGTGTGCACGAAGGCGGCGGCGGCGAGCCGCCGGCGCTGCGCCAGCGTCGTCCCGCCCTCGGCGAGCGCGGCGGTCAGCTCCGCGTACTGCCCGGGCGCGGTGAGCACGGCCACGCTCGGGTGGTTCTTGGCACCGGCCCGCACCATGGCGGGCCCGCCGATGTCGATCTGCTCGACGCACTCGTCGGGCGAGGCGCCCGAGGCGACGGTCTGGGTGAACGGGTAGAGGTTGCTCACGAGCAGCTGGAAGGGCGCGACGCCGAGCTCCTCGAGCTGGTCGCGGTGGGTCTCGAGCCGGAGGTCGGCGAGCAGGCCGGCGTGGACCTTGGGGTGCAGCGTCTTGACCCGGCCGTCGAGGCACTCGGGAAAGCCGGTGACGTCCTCGACCGGGGTGACCGGGAGCCCGGCGCCGGCGATGGTCTTGGCGGTGGAGCCGGTCGAGACGATCTCGACGCCCGCGTCGACGAGCGCGCGGGCGAGGTCGACCAGGCCGCTCTTGTCGTAGACGGAGACGAGCGCGCGGCGGACACGGATGCGCTCGGCGGAGGACTCGGGTGCGGTGGCGGTGTCAGTCATGGGGGTCGAGGTCGACCTTCCTGCCGACCACCCGCCAGGAGCGGGTGACCAGCGTGTGGGTGGTGGTGACGAGCAGGTCGCGCTCGGCGGTCTTGATGCGCTCGTGGAGGGTCTCGACGGTGTCGTCGTCCTCGACGGGCACGACGGCCTGGTCGAGCACGACCCCGGTGTCCACGCCCGCGTCGACGAGGAACACGGTCGCGCCGGTGTAGCGGACCCCGTACGCGAGCGCGTCGCGCGGCCCGTGCATGCCGGGGAAGGCGGGCAGCAGCGCGGGGTGGGTGTTGATCGTGCGACCGCCGAAACGGGCGAGGAAGGCCGGCCCGAGCAGCTTCATGAACCCCGCGCTGACCACGAGGTCGGGCTCGTACGCGGCGACGCGCTCGGCCAGCGCAGCGTCCCAGGCGTCGCGCTGCCCGCGGTCGGTGAGCGGGTGGACGAAGGTCTCCACCCCGGCCGCCGTCGCCCGCTCGAGGCCGAGGACGCCGTCACGGTCGGACCCGACGGCCACCACGGTGGCGCCGTAGCCCTCGTCGGCGCAGGCGTCCAGCAAGGCCTGCAGCAGGGTGCCGGTGCCGGACAGGAGGACGACCAGCCGGGCGGGCGGGCGGCCGGGCGCGCCACCAGGCAGGTCGGGCTCGGGCGTCGGCACGGCCGCCACCCTACCGAGCGGTGGCGGTGACGCCTCCGCTCACCGCGCCTCGATCACCTCGGTCGCCTCGGTGTCGCCGGTGTCGCCGGTGTCGTCGGTGCCGCCGACCAGGACCGTCGGCTCGGCGTCGTCACCCTCGCGCGGGGCGCCGTCGTCGCGGCGGAGGTGGCGCACGAGGGCGACCACGGCTCCGGTCAGGATCCCCGAGAGCCCGAGGGTGGTGGTGCTCATGACCAGCAGCGGCAGCAGCCGCGGCCCGAGACCGGTCAGCCGCAGCGTGCCGAGGTCGCCGCTGGTCGTCCACGCGAGACCGGTGAAGACCAGGGCGGCGCAGACGCCGGCCAGGCCGCCGACCAGCGTCGTCGCGTCGGCGCGGCGGGGGGCCCCGGAGCGCAGGGCGAGCCAGGCGGCGAGCGCGCCGGCCACGACCCCGGAGGCGAGCCACCACAGCTGGAGGGTGCTGCCCGGTCCCGCGGCCGGCAGCGCGCCCAGGACCGGCAGGCCCGGGAGCACGCCGAGCGAGGTGGCGGCCGGGGCGACCACCGAGCCGGAGCCGAGGCTGAAGCCGGCGCCCAGCGCGTACGAGCCGGACCAGACGAGGGCGTTGGGCAGGAGCGCGACCTGCAGCAGGACGAGCAGGACGGTGCCGAAGGTCCCGCCCTGGAGCGCGGTGGTCAGGCCGACGACGCGGTCCCAGCCGGTCACCAGCCCCGCCACGAGCACCCCGGCCCCGGCGAGCAGCAGCACCGCCTGGGCGCCGGCGACGGCGCGGGGCAGGGTGCGCAGCGCCACGGGCCACGACGCGCCGACCGCGCGCCCCGAGCGGTGCGCCGCCCCGGCCCACGCGCAGACGAGGAGCACGAGGACCACGGCGGCCCAGCGGCCCGGGGCGCGCCACGGCTCGCCGAGGAAGACGGCGACGGCGAGGACGGGCAGCGTGTGCGCGAGCGTCAGGACCAGGGCCACGGCGAAGGGTCCGGTGCTGTCGTCGGTCGCACGCCGCACGGCGTAACCGCCGAAGCGCCACATCATCGCGGCGGTCAGCGCCGTGACGCCCCACGGCACCAGGCTGACGTCGAGGCCGGCCACCGGCACGGGCACGCCGCAGGCGAGCAGCCAGAGCCGGCTCCCGAGCTCGATCGCCCCGGACAGCCGGGCATCCTCGCCCATGAGCCAGCCGCAGACCACCAGCCCGGTGACGAGGATCCAGCCCACGGCCGCGGTGGCGAGCCCGCCGAAGGTCGCGGCGACCGGCCAGCTGACCGGGTCGACCTCGGCCCGCTCGCGCGCGGTGGCGGCCTCGGAGGACTCCAGGACGAGCCGGTGCCGCTCCGCCGGGTCAGGGCGGCGCGGTGAGGTGAGCTGCGAGGTGGGAGCCATGTCCGGCTCATCGTTTCCCACGGGCGCGGCCCGACCCGGACGAGACACGCGAGACCAGGGGTAAAGTTTGGTGGTCCCCGCCTGAGGCCGACCGACGCCCGGGCCCAGCACCGTCGACACGTGACGACGCGGTGTGCCCGCGACCAGCCACGAGGAGCACGTTCCCACCCATGGCCGACGACCGACGCCCGCACAGCCCCCGCCGAGCCGCTCCCGGGGAGGACCCGGTCCCGGCCGGCTCCTCCGCGGCGCGCGGTTCCGAGCCAGGACCGACGGGCTCCGGGACCGGACCGACGGACCCGCCCGCGCCCGGGACCGGTGCGCCGGCGGGTGACGACGAGCCGTCGCGACCGCTGTTCCGCGAGGCGGCCCCGGACGCCGACACTGCGACAGTGCGCACGCCCACGTCCGGCCCCGCCGCCCCCGCCGCTCGAGACGCCGGGGACGGCGCCGACCCCGGCGCGGGGACCCCGGCCGGTGAGCGGCCCGCCCGGCTGAACTTCACCCCGCGGGCCCGCCCCGCCGAGGACGACGCCACGACGCTGCTCCCCCGCACCACCGGCCGGGGCGCCCGGGCCGGCGCGGGTGACGGCGACCTCGACGGCGTCGACCCCGACGACCTCGACGAGCGCCCTGGGCGCCTCGGGCGCCGCGGTCGGCTGGCCCTCCTGATCAGCGCCGTCGCCGCCGTCGTGGCCGTCGGCCTGGCCGTGATGTACGCGGTCATCGGCGTCTCGGGGCAGCCCGGGGCCACGCCCGACCCGGGCGGGCAGACCAGCAGCAGCGCGGCCGGGACGCCCAGCGCCGCCGCCCTGCTCGACGACGCCTCCATGCTCACCGGCGACGGGGCGCGCCCGGTCCTGCCGAAGCGCACCTGGACCGCCGGGGAGATCACCCGCGGGCCGCTGCCCGCCGGCTCGGGCCCCGTCTGCCTCGGCAGCGACCCGCTCGAGGGGGCGCCCACCGCGCAGCAGACCCTCAGCCGCACGGTCACCGCCGACGGATCGGCCGCGCCGTCCGCCCTGCACGTGGCCCAGGCGTACGCGACCGCGGAGGACGCGACGCAGGCCTTCGCCGTCACCGCCAAGGCGCTCGGCACCTGCGCCGTCCCGGGCGACTGGCTCTTCACCGGCCGCGCCCTCGAGGGCGTCGGCGACGAGTCGGCGGCCGCCGCCGTGCGCTCCACGGCCGGCGGGCAGAGCACCCAGCACTGGGTCGTGGTCAGCCGCACCGGCCGTGCGATCGACGTGGTGGACGCCTCGACCCCGGGCAAGACGGCGCTGAACGTCAACGACGTCACCGCGAGCCTCGCCTCGGTGGTCGGCGCCCAGTGCTCCGCCGCCGGTGGCACCTGCCCGACCACGCCGAGCACCTCCGACGCCCCGCCACCGGTCGGCGGCGACGAGCCCGGCTTCTTCGCCACCGGCGACCTGCCGCCCGCCAGCCCTGACCCCGCACCGTGGGTCGGCACGCCGGTCGAGCCGCCGAGCGAGGACTTCACGGGCTCGCAGTGCGAGTCGGTGAACTGGGCCACGACCTCCGCGGTCGACAAGAGCTCGCGGGTCTACCTGCTGCAGGACGTCCCGGGGATCTTCGGGCTCAACGAGATCGTCCTGACCGCCAAGGACGAGGCGACCGCCTCCAAGCTCGTCGACAAGATCAAGCAGGACTGGTCCAGCTGCAAGGAGCGCAAGCTCACCGCCACGGTCGCCAAGCCGACCAAGGTCACCGGCGTGGCGGCCGGCGGCGCCCCGGTCTCGGGCTGGACGACCGAGGTCGAGCAGAAGGCGGGGAGCACGACGACGCGCTTCCGGGTGGGCATCGCCTCCTCCGGCACCAAGGTCGCCTTCGTCTTCCTCAACCCGCAGAAGGGCCTCGACATCGGCGCCCAGGAGTGGAACACGGTCGCCGTCCGCGGCGTCCAGCGCCTGACCCAGCAGGCCTGACCCGCTCCGGGTCGGGCCCGGCCGGGTCAGACCCGGAGGTCGCGCCGCCAGGCGGAGTAGCTGCCGACCGCCGCCGGCCGGGGACGCACGAGCCAGGGCCAGGGGTGCACCTCGACCGGCCGCAGGCGGGCGGCACGCTGCTGCCACCCGGGCACGGGCGTCCAGGTCGCGGCGAGGCGGCGCCCGTCGAGCTCGGCGACGACGTCGCCCCGGCGGACCTCGAGGTCGCGGTGCCCGGCGAGCTCACCGAGGGTCTGGGCCAGGAAGACCAGCCGCTTGCCCGACAGCCGCAGCCGGGCGAGCAGCGGCGCGTCGAAGACGAACACCGCCGGCCGCGCGTCGTCGGCGGTCAGCGCCGGGTCGGCGTCACCGAGGGACTCGGCGGTGAGCCAGACCTGCTCCCCGCCGTCGCCCTCGACGCCCTCGGGCCCGGCCGGCACCGGTCCACGCGCCAGGTCGGCCCGGTCCGCCACCCGGTGCAGCTCGACCTCCGGCCACTCCTGGATGGGGCAGGCGCTGCGCAGCGGGCAGCGGCGGCACAGCTGCGGCGCGCGCTTCTGCACCTGCCAGCGGCTGAACCCGTACGCCTTGGTGCTGCCGGTGCCGACCGTCCACTGCCAGCCGAGGCCGTTGGCCGCGCGGGAGCCGTCGAGCAGGTGGGTGAACATCGCCTGCTCGCCCTCGCGCCAGTCGAGCCCGGCGCGCACCGACCACTGCGAGGCGAGCCACATGCGGGTCTGGTTGACCAGCCAGCCCTGCTCGTGGAGCTCGCCGGTGACGTGCTCCATGCACGCCATCTCGCGGTCCCAGCCCGGCCGGTCCCAGGTCGCGCGACCCTGCGTCGGCGACTCGTTGCGCAGCGCCTCACGGAACCGCCGCCCGAGCCGCGCGTACACGTGGCGGGCGTACTCCTGCCACAGCAGCTCGTCGCGGAACCGCTTGCGGTCGAAGGACGGCGCGTCCTGCACCGCGGCCGAGACCTGCGGCAGCAGCAGCAGCCCGTAGCGGATGTAGGGCGACAGCCGGGTCGCGCCGCGGCGCTCCTCGGGCAGCACCGTGCTGCGGGTGCTGGCGTAGCCGGTGATGTCCAGCGCCGCCAGCGCGGCGTCGGCCGCGGACTGCCCGCCGTCGAAGCCCCCGGCCCGGACGCCGTCGGGCCCCTCCAGCGTCAGGTCGCCGAGGTGCTCGGCGACCCAGGCCTCGACGTCGGCCAGGCTCGCGCCGTCGACGGTGGACGGGGGCGCAGGCAGCAGGGGCACGAGAGCACTTCTACCCGGGTGGTCCGACAGGATGCCGGGCGCACGGGTGCGCGCCAGGACGCAGCGGTGCCGGGCGGCACGAACCGCCGGCTCCCGCCTCCGGATGGTGTCCGGGGCGGCGGGAGCCGGCGGTTCGTCGTCCGCGGTGCGGGAGGCCGGGCGGCAGGCGCCCGGCCGTCAGGACGAGAGGCCCTGGACGATCTCGCGCATCAGCTGCGCGGTCTCGCTCGGCGTCTTGCCGACGCGGACACCGGCGGCCTCGAGGGCCTCCTGCTTGCCCGCGGCCGTGCCCGCGCCGCCGGAGACGATGGCGCCGGCGTGGCCCATGGTCTTGCCCTCGGGAGCGGTGAAGCCGGCGACGTAGCCGACGACGGGCTTGGTGACGTTGGCGCGGATGAACTCCGCGGCCCGCTCCTCGGCGTCGCCGCCGATCTCGCCGATCATGACGATCGCGTCGGTGTCGGGGTCGTCCTGGAAGGCCGCGAGCGCGTCGATGTGCGTCGTGCCGATGACCGGGTCGCCGCCGATGCCCACCGCGGAGGAGAAGCCGATGTCCCGCAGCTCGTACATCATCTGGTAGGTCAGCGTGCCCGACTTGCTGACCAGGCCGATGCGCCCGGGCGGGGTGATGTCGGCGGGGATGATGCCGGCGTTGGACTGCCCGGGCGAGATGAGCCCCGGGCAGTTCGGGCCGATCAGGCGGGTCTTCGAGCCCTGCGACAGCGCGAAGAACTCGGCGCTGTCCTTGACCGGGACGCCCTCGGTGATGACGACGGCCAGGGGGATCTCGGCCTGGATGGCCTCGACGACCGCGCCCTTGGTGAACTTCGCCGGGACGAAGATGACGGTGACGTCCGCGCCGGTGGCCTCGACGGCCTCGCCGACCGAGCCGAAGACCGGGACCGAGCGGTCGTCGAAGTCGACGCTCTGGCCGCCCTTGCCCGGCGTGACGCCGCCGACGATGTTCGTGCCGGAGGCGATCATGCGCGCGGTGTGCTTGCGGCCCTCCGAGCCGGTCATGCCCTGGACGATGACCTTGCTGTCCTTGGTGAGGAAGATCGACATCTCTGTGTGCTCCTAAAGCTCTCTGGTCTCGTCGGGGCGCTCAGGCGGCCGCGAGCTCGGCGGCCCGGGCGGCGGCGCCGTCCATCGTGTCGACCTGCTCGAGGCCGGTCAGGGCGGCGTCGGTGAGGATCTGCCGCCCCAGCTCGGCGTTGTTGCCGTCGAGGCGGACGACGACCGGCTTGGTGACGGCCTCCCCGCGGCTCTCGAGCAGCGAGTAGGCCTGGACGATGCCGTTGGCCACCGCGTCGCAGGCGGTGATGCCGCCGAAGACGTTGACGAAGACGCTCTTCACCTGGGCGTCGCCGAGGATGATCTCGAGGCCGTTGGCCATGACCTCGGCGCTCGCGCCGCCACCGATGTCGAGGAAGTTCGCCGGCTTCGGCGCGCCCGGGAGCTCGGAGCCGGCGTACGCGACGACGTCCAGCGTGCTCATCACGAGGCCCGCGCCGTTGCCGATGATGCCGACCGAGCCGTCGAGCTTGACGTAGTTGAGGCCCTTGGCCTTGGCCGCGGCCTCCAGCGGGTCCTCCGCGGAGGTGTCGGCGAGCGCAGCGTGCTCGGGGTGGCGGAACTCCGCGTTCTCGTCGAGGGAGACCTTGCCGTCGAGCGCGACGACGTCGCCGGCGCCCGTGAGGATCAGCGGGTTGACCTCCACGAGCGTGGCGTCCTCGGCCTCGTAGACCGTGCCCAGCTGCTGCAGCACGGCGGCGACCTTGGGGGCGACGTCGGCGTCGAAGCCGGCGGCCCGCACGATCTCGTCGGCCTTGGCCGCGTCGATGCCGACCTGCGGGTCGACCGCGACCCGGGCCAGCGCCTCGGGACGCTCGACGGCGAGCTGCTCGATCTCCATGCCGCCCTCCTTGGACGCCATGGCGAGGTAGCGGCGGTTGGCGCGGTCGAGCAGGAGGGAGAAGTAGTACTCCTCGCCGATGTCGGCGCCCTCGGTGACCATCACGGTCTCCACGGTCAGGCCCTTGATGTCCATGCCCAGGATCTCGGCGGCGCGCTCGCCGGCCTCCTCGGGCGACCTGGCGAGCTTGACGCCGCCGGCCTTGCCGCGACCGCCCGTCTTCACCTGCGCCTTGACGACCACGACGGGGGTGCCGAGCTGGCGTGCCGCCTCGACCGCCTGCTCGGGGGTGGTGGCGGTGATGCCGCGCAACACGGGGACCCCGTGGGCCTCGAAGATGTCGCGCGCCTGGTACTCGAACAGGTCCATCCGTGATCCTCCTGAGGCGCTCGGCGACGGACGCCGCACGCCTTCGCTGCTGGTCGTGGTCGGTGGACGAGCCTAGTGCGTGACCGCGGGGCGCCGTCGGTGCCCATGGACGCACCGGCCCCCGCGCCCGCCGACGGTCCGGCCGGGCACCGCTGCGGGCCCTAGCCCGCCGCCCGCTCCGGCACGTGCTCGCGGACCCAGTCGACGATCGAGGCCATCGTCGCGCCGGGCCCGAACACGCCGGCGACCCCGTGCTGCAGGAGCTGCGCGCGGTCGGCCTCGGGGATGATCCCGCCACCGAACACCACGATGTCGGAGGCGTCCTCGGCCGCGAGCAGGTCGATGACCCGGGTGAAGAGGGTCAGGTGCGCCCCGGAGAGCACCGACAGCCCGATCGCGTCGGCGTCCTCGGCCAGGGCGGTCGCGACGATCTGCTCGGGCGTCTGGTGCAGGCCGGTGTAGATGACCTCCATGCCGGCGTCGCGCAACGCGCGGGCGACGATCTTGGCCCCGCGGTCGTGGCCGTCCAGGCCGGGCTTGGCCACGACGACGCGGCGCGGCACCACTGCCGCCTGAGGCGTCTCCGTCGGCCCCGGAACCATGGCGTCCACCCTAGTGAGCACCGCCGCGCAGGCGGGCGCCGGTAGGTTGGTGCGGTGGTCGTCGCGGATGACGGGGCGCAGGGACGGCGCTCCCGGAGCGCCCCGCCGAGAGCGCTCACGGCGGTGCCCGGCCTGGTCCGCGAGGCGGGCTGGAACCTCGCCCACCTCGCCCGCTACCCGCTCGGCGCGCTGCCCGGGTCGGCGGCCCGGACCCTCGCCCGCCGCGGCAACGCGGCCGCCCCCGGCCAGCGCGGCCTCCTGAACCACGACCCCGGCGCCGCGACGACCCCGATCCTGCTCGTGCACGGGATCGTCGACAACCACTCGGTCTTCGCCCGCCTCGACCACCTGCTCCGGGCGCGCGGCTTCGCGACGGTGGCCGCGCACGACTACGGGCTGCTGACCCGCGACGTGCCCCGGGCCGCCGCGGCGCTCGGCGACGCGGCGCACCGCCTGGTCCGCGAGACCGGGCACGAGCGCGTGCAGGTGGTCGGCCACAGCCTCGGCGGGCTGCTGGCCCGCTGGTTCGTCCAGAAGCAGGGCGGCGACGCGGTCGTCGACACCCTCGTCACCCTCGGCACGCCGCACACCGGCACCGAGCTGGCCCGCCTCGCCCCCGCCGTGCCGCTGCTGCCGATGGCCCGCCAGCTCGCGCCGACCAGCCCCGTCGTCCGGGCCCTCGCCGAACCCGCCCCGGGCTGCCGGACGCGGTTCGTCGCGTACGCCAGCGACATCGACCACCTCGTGGTCCCGGCCCGCCGGGCCCGCCTCGAGCACCCCGACCTCGACGTCACCAACGTCGAGGTGCACGGGGTCGGCCACCTCTCGATGCCCCACCACCGGGCGATCGCGCACGAGATCGCCGACCTGCTCTCGCGCCGCCGTGACCCCGTCGACGACACCTGTCCCGATTCCGTCAGGAACCGTGCGGGACGACCCTCGGACGCCTAGAATTTCCGGTGCCGGAAGAAGGTGCCCCAGCGCGTGGTGCACCGGCCCCTCCGGCGGGCGCCGGCACCCGGCGGCGCCACGAGACCCAGGAGCCCCGTGTCCTCGATCGCCGCCCTCCCCCGCGTGCCCGCGCGCACGTGGAGCGAGCAGCGCGCGCTGGCGACGAACACGATCCTGGCCCTGCTCGTCGCCGTCGCCGGCCTCGTGGCCGCCGCCTCCTCCCCGTTCACCAGCCTGGCCGACGCGGGTCCGGCGCGTATGGACGCGGGCCGGACGGCCGCAGCCGCCGCGCCGGACTACGCGACCGTCGCCCGCCGCAGCGCCGAGCTGCAGTCCGCCCTGCTCGCCGAGGTCGCGGCGCAGCGCGGCGACGCCCTCGCCCGCGGTGCGCAGAAGATCGCCCGCGCGTCCCTCGGCGAGGCGGGCACCGCGCGCCAGCAGGAGCTCACCACCGCCCAGGCCGCGTTCCAGGCCGAGGCCGCCAGGATCGCCCAGCAACGCCTCGACGCCGCCGTCGCCGCCCGTCGGGCCGCCGTCGACGCGGGCCTCGTCACGGGCGCCACCCCCGACCCCAACGTCGACCCGACGCTCTCCGGCTCGGCGCTGCAGCCGGTCACCGGGACCTCCGGCTCGCTGCCGGTCGGCACCCGCGGCGGGCTGCCGATCTCGACCGGGGTCGTCGGGGCCAAGTTCGGCGCGGTCGGCTCGTGGGCGACCTACCACACGGGCCTCGACTTCCGCGCCGCGTACGGCACCCCCATCCACACGGTCCTCCCCGGCGTCGTCGTCTACGCGGGCAACTCCGGCGACTGGGCCGGCAACCACGTCGCCGTACGCCACGTCGACGGGCGCACGACCATGTACTCGCACATGTCGCGGATGGCCGTGACGACGGGCGAGACCGTGCAGACGGGCCAGGTCCTCGGGTCGGTCGGCCAGACCGGCCGGGCGTTCGGTGCGCACCTGCACTTCGAGCTCTACCCGCAGGGTGTGCGCTACGGCGACGTCTACAAGGCGGTCGACCCCACGCCCTTCCTGCGCAGCATCGGCGTCACGACCCGCTAGGCGTCACGACCCGCGAGGCGTCACGACCCGCAAGGCGTCGCGACCCGCGAGGCGTCGCCGGACCACCTCTGTCGCTCCCGTCGTGGCCCCAGCGCTCGACCTGCTCGCTCAGCGACATCACGGTCGATGCACAGGTCGTGCTCGGCGCGTCGCCGCGCGTCGCGGCGCTCCAGGCCGGGGTACTACCACTGACAACGGTGGTACTGAGAAGTTTTGCCTCTCGTTACGGTTCCGTTATGGTTTTGGAGCGCCCGTTCGCCGCACCCCCCGGTGGCGATCGGGTCGCATTCCGTCCGCGCCCCACGAAACCGCGGCGGGAGGCCGTGGCGTTCCGCGCCGGCCGGACCCGCTGCACGAGGTGATCAGTGCCGAGTACGTCCACGTCGCAGCGCCACCAAGCCCGCCGTGCGCTCATCGACGACGTGCGCGTCAACCGGCGCGGCTGGCTGCAGCACGGCGTCGCCGCGCTCGCCGTGTCCGCCGTCGGGCTCGGGGTGGCCGGTTCGCTGGCCCTGACCGGGAGCGCCCCGGACGCCGGTGCGGCCGCCCGCACCCAGGCCGCGACGGCCGGCGCCCCCTCGGCGGCCACCGCGCGCGACGCCCTCGCCGGCCAGACGAGCCGCAGCAGCACCCGGGCCGCGCTCGACCCGGCCAAGGTCAAGAGCCTCGCCGACCAGCGCGCCGAGGAGCTGGCCAAGACCGACGACAAGATCAGCGCGGCCGCCGCCGGCAAGCAGGTCGACCAGCGCCAGCAGGGGCTGGCCGAGACCTCCGCCGCGGCGCAGGAGCAGGCCAAGCGGCTGGCCGCCGGCGAGAAGGCCCCCAGCACCAGCACGCCCAAGGACAAGCCCGCCGCCGTCGCGGGTGACGGCGCCGCCAACGGCAAGAGCTGCCTCCCCGCGGCCCGCTACCGCGTCGCCGCCACCTTCGGCCAGGTGGGCAGCTGGGCCCGCTACCACACCGGCTTCGACTTCTCCGCCCCGATCGGCACGACCCTGCGGGCCCCGGCCTCGGGCGTCGTCACCAACGCGGGGAGCGGGCCGGCGAGCGGCTGGGCCGGCAACTACGTCGCGATCAAGTACCCCGACGGCACGCAGAGCCTGATGGCGCACATGTCGACGGTCTCGGTCTCGGTCGGCCAGACGGTGTCGGGCTGCCAGACGGTCGGCGCGGTCGGCATGACCGGGCGCACCTTCGGCCCGCACGTGCACTTCGAGATCTACCCCGCCGGGATCACGCCGGGCGACGTCTACCGCGCCGTCAACCCGGTCGGCTGGCTCAAGGCGCACGGCCTCAACCCGTAGGCGCAACTCGGTCGGCGGACCGGGAACATCCGGGCCGGGTGCTCGGTTGAGCCTCTCGTCGGCCGATTCATGACCCCGGGCCTCACCATTCGCCGCTACGAGCGGCCACTCGCCGAGAGGCGTCTGACGGCCGACGACGGTGCGCCCCGTCCCTCCTTGGAGGGGCGGGGCGTTCCCGTTCCCTCGCCCCCCACGCCGTCCAGGTCCTCGCCGTGCTGCTTCCCTCCGGTTCGTGTGTCATGCGGTTCGTGTGTCATGCGGTTCGTGTGTCATGGCTCCCGCGGGGCCCGTCGGGCACCTCGGCCGGACGACCGGCACGCGTGTAACGCTCCGGCCTCGAGCGACGATGGAGGGGTCGAGAGTCAGCGACGACCTGAACCCCCGAGCAGGCCTTCGCTGACTCTTGTCACGTCCGGACGAGGGTTCGCGGCCCGTCGAGGCCTAGAGCTTCTCCAGCGGGGCGAACTTCAGCGCCAGCCGCTTGACCCCGCTCGAGCCGAAGTCGACGTCGGCCTTCACGTCGTCACCGCTGCCGGAGGTGCTCAGGACCTTGCCCATGCCGAAGGTCGCGTGCAGCACCCGGTCCCCGGCGTCGACGACGGGCACGACCCGCACCTTGGGCCGGGGCGAGGCGTAGCCCGTCGTGTCGCGCCAGGCCCCGTCGTCGCGGCGGGAGGCGGTGGCCGACGTCGTGCGCCAGCTCGTCACCGCCCGCTCCGTACGCCGCCAGTGCACGAGGTGGGCCGGGATCTCGTCGAGGAACCGGCTCGGGGGGTTGTGCTGGGGGCTCCCCCACGCCGACCGGGTGATGGCGCGCGAGACGTAGAGGCGCTTGCGGGCGCGGGTGATGCCGACGTAGGCGAGGCGGCGCTCCTCGGCCTGCTCGGTGGCGTCCTGCAACGCCCGCTGGTGCGGGAACACGCCCTCCTCGAGCCCGGTCAGGAACACCTGGTCGAACTCCAGGCCCTTGGCCGTGTGGAGGGTCATCAGCGTCACGACGCCCTGGCTGCTGCCGCCCTCGTCGGAGGGGATCTGGTCGCTGTCGGCGACCAGCGCCACCCGCTCGAGGAACGCGCCGAGCGACGCGTCGGGCTCGGCCGCGCCGGCGGCGAGGTCGGTCTCCGGGTCCGGCTCGGGGCTGCCCCCGGCGCGCCCGGTCTCGCCGGGCAGCCCGGTGAGGTCGGCGAGCCCCTCGACGTCGTCCGGGTCGAGCTCGCCCGCGGCGAGCGCGGCCACCCCGTCGACGAACTCGCGCGCCACGCTGACCAGCTCGACGAGGTTCTCCAGGCGGGTCTGGTCCTGGGGGTCGGGCGAGTCCTGCAGCGCGGCCAGCAGGCCCGAGTGCTCCAGCACGCTGGCCAGCACGGCGTCGGCCGGTGCGCCCTCGGCCACCATCGCCTCGTGCTGGTCGAGGAACGCCGCGAACGACCGGATCTGGTTGGCCGACCGGGTGGCCAGGCCGGGGATGTCGTCGACGCGGCGCAGCGCCTCGCCGAAGCTGACGCGCTCGCGCGCCGCCAGCTCCGACACCGCCCCCTCGGCGCGGTCGCCGATGCCCCGCTTGGGCACGTTGAGGATGCGGCGCACCGAGACGTCGTCGCTGCGGTTGCTCACCGCGCGCAGGTACGCGATGGCGTCGCGGACCTCGCGGCGCTCGTAGAAGCGCACCCCGCCCACGACCTTGTACGCCAGGCCGCTGCGGATGAACACCTCCTCGAAGGTCCGCGACTGCGCGTTGGTGCGGTAGAACACGGCGGCGTCGCCGAGCCGGCCCTCGCCGGCGTCGCGCAGGCGGGCGACCTCGCCGGCGACGAACTGCGCCTCGTCGTGCTCGGTGTCGGCGACGTAGCCCTCGATGAGCGCGCCGTCGCCGGCGTCGGACCAGAGGTTCTTGGGCTTGCGGTCGGAGTTGAGCCGGATCACCGCGTTGGCCGCGGACAGGATGGTCTGCGTCGAGCGGTAGTTCTGCTCGAGCATGATCACCGACGCGCCCGGGAAGTCGGTCTCGAAGTCGTTGATGTTGCGGATCGTCGCGCCGCGGAAGGCGTAGATCGACTGGTCGGAGTCGCCGACGACCATGAGCTCGGGGGCCGAGATCGCCCGACCGTCGGCGCCGCCGGCCTCGCTGCCCTCCTCGTCCTCCCCGCAGAGCTCGCGCACGAGCACGTACTGCGCGTGGTTGGTGTCCTGGTACTCGTCGACCAGCACGTGACGGAACCGGCGCCGCAACGTCTCCCGCAGGTCCGGGAACGCCTGGACCAGGTGCACCGTGGTCATGATCAGGTCGTCGAAGTCGAGCGCGTTGGCCGCGGTCAGGCGCCGCTGGTACTCCGCGTACGCGCTCGCGTTGACCATGTCGACGGGCGTCTCCGCCCGGCTGGTCGCGGTCTCGTGGTCGACGAGCTCGTTCTTGTTGTTCGAGACCCAGCTCATGATCGCGCGCACCGGGAACTTCTTGGGGTCGAGCTCGAGGTCGGTGGCCACGAGCTGCATCAGCCGCTTGCTGTCGGCGTCGTCGTAGATCGAGAAGGACCGCGACAGCCCGAACCGCGAGATCTCGGAGCGCAGGATGCGCACGCACGCCGAGTGGAAGGTCGAGACCCACATCAGCCGGGCCCGGTTGCCGACCAGGTCCATGACCCGTCCGCGCATCTCGGCGGCCGCCTTGTTGGTGAACGTGATGGCCAGGACCGACGCCGGGTGCGCCTGCCGCTCCCCCACCAGGTAGGCGATCCGGCGCGTCAGCACGCGGGTCTTGCCCGACCCCGCTCCGGCGACGACCAGGACCGGCCCGCCCTCGTGCAGGACGGCCTCGCGCTGCGGCGGGTTGAGCCCCCTCAGCAGCTCCTCCGAGGTCGGCCGGTGCCGGCGTGGCCCGCCCTGCGCGCCTCCGCCGAAGGCCTGGGCCCGGTTCTGGACGAGGGCGGACCGGACGGCGGAGGGAGTGCTCATGACGCGTCCACCCTAGACGTGAGGACGGACGAAACCGACGCGCTGCGTACCCTGAAGGACATGCGGCTCAGACGTTGCACGGTGGGTTCCGTGGTGCGTCACGTGGCGCTCGGGGTCGCCGCCGTGCAGGGCGCGACGATGCTCACGCTCGTCGCCGTCGACCTGTACCGCAAGCGCGGCCGCCCGTCGGTGCACTTCCCACGGGTGCCGCCGCGCTCCATCACCGCGGGCGGCTCGGAGGTGACGGTCTACACCTACGGCGAGGACCTCTACCGCGACATGCTCGACGCCATCGGGCAGGCGCGGTCGCGGATCTTCTTCGAGACGTTCATCTGGAAGGGCGACGCCATCGGGCAGGCGTTCAAGGACGCCCTGGTCGCCGCCGCCGACCGCGGCGTGAAGGTCTACGTGACCTACGACCACTTCGCCAACCTCGTCGTCCGCCCCAGCTTCTACCGCCTCCCCCGCAACGTCGCCGTACGCCGTCACCCGCTCATCGCCTCGCCGTTCCGGCCGCTGCGCAACAGCGGGCGCGACCACCGCAAGATCCTCGTCGTCGACGACTCCGTGGGCTTCGTCGGCGGCTACAACATCGGCAGCCTGTACGCCACCGACTGGCGCGACACCCACGCCAGGCTCACCGGCGCCGCGGTCTGGGACCTGCAGAACGCCTTCACCGACTACTGGAACCTGTACGCCTCGACGCGCCGGGCCTCGCTGCCCGACTTCGGCGGCCACAGCTGGCACGCCGACCTGCGCGTGCACCGCAACATCCCGCGCAACCTCGTCTACCCGATCCGGGCGATGTACCTCGAGGCCATCGACCGGGCCTCGCACCACATCTACCTGACCCACGCCTACCTGATCCCCGACGCCGACATGCTGCGCGCCCTCATCCGGGCGGCCCGGCGCGGGGTCGACGTGCGGATCATCATCCCGGCGCAGTCCAACCACGTCGTGGCCGACTGGGTCTCACGCGGCTTCTACGGCGTGCTGCTGCGCGGCGGCGTCCGGCTGCTCCTCTACCAGAACGCCATGGTGCACGCGAAGACCGCGACCGTCGACGGGCAGTGGTCGACCATCGGCACGGCCAACCTCGACCGGCTCAGCCTGCACGGCAACTACGAGATCAACGCCGAGATCTACAACGAGGCGGTCGCCCGGCAGATGGAGACGATCTTCGAGGTCGACTCCAGCAACACCGTCGAGCTCACCTGGGACCGCTGGCGGGCCCGCCACCCGCTGGCCAAGGTGAGCGAGGCGGTGCTGTCACCGTTCCGGCCGCTCCTGTAGCGAGGACGAGCCGCTGCGGCGGGTCGCTCAGGCGCCCGCTACCCGTCCTCCCTGGTTCGTCCTCCCTGGTTCGTCCTCGTGGGGCCCGGCCCGCGCTCAGACGGCGGCGGGGACCTTCTCGGCCGTCTCGACCTGGGCGGCCCTCGTGCGGCGGTGGCGCTGGGCGGCGACGTAGAGGCCGACCAGGGTGAGCAGGAGGATGACCGCGTACGCGGTGAAGCGGCCCGGGGTGGAGACGTCGGCGCTCTTGAGCAGGGTGCGGCCGTTGCTCAGCAGGATCATCCCGCCGACGGCGACGCCGAGCAGGTGGGTCGGGGCGACGCGGACCAGGTACGCGGCCAGCGGGGCGGCGACCAGGCCCCCACCGAGCAGGGCGAGGGCGAAGTACCAGTTGATGCCGGCGGCACCCAGGCCGACGAGGAAGCCGAGGCTCGCCGCGGCGCTGACCGCGAACTCGGCGGTGTCCACCGAGCCGATCACCTTGCGCGGCTGCAGCCGGCCGTCGGTGAGCAGGGCCGGGGTCGCGACCGGGCCCCAGCCACCGCCGCCGGTGGCGTCGACGAAGCCGGCGACCAGGCCGAGCGGGGCGAGGAGCTTCAGCCCCGGACGGCCGGCGATGCGGGGCCGGACGCCCAGCACGAAGCGGACGAGGATGTAGGCGCCCAGCAGCGCGAGGATCCCGGCCATGACCGGTGCGGCGGCCTCGGTCGAGAGGTTGGACAAGACGGTGGCGCCGAGGAACGCGCCGATCGCGCCCGGCCCGGCGATCCGGCCGACGACGCGCCAGTCGACGTTCTTCAGCCGCCAGTGCGACAGCCCGGAGGCGAGGTTGGTGCCGAGCTCGGAGAAGTGCACGGAGGCCGACGCCGCGGCGGGCGTGAGCCCGGCCAGGATCAGCAGCGTGGACGAGGTGACGCCGTAGCCCATGCCGAGGCTGCCGTCGACCAGCTGGGCGAGGAGACCGACGACGGCCAGGACGATCAGCTTGCGCATGAGGGGGCTCTCGTTTCGGGCGGCCCTAGCGGACTACTAGGGAATACCGGGGAGCCTAGGACAGCAGGGCCCTGTCAGGCACGTGGGTGTCTCACGAAGCGGACCGCTGTCTCACAGAAGCTCCGCTGCGGAGCGTGGCCCTCAGCTCCAGGCGGCGGGGTCGGAGGTCAGGTCGCCGACGATCGCGGGCATGTCGTGGGCGGCCACGTGCGCGAGCGAGACGCCCTCGAGGATGGTGCGCTCCGAGGCGCGCAGCGCGATCCAGACCTGTTGGAGCGACTCCGCGGCGCCGGTGTACTCCAGGTTCTCCGGGCGGCTGCCGCGGACGTTCGCGAGCTCGCCGTCGAGGGAGCGGATGACGTCGGCGATGCTGATGTCCCCCGCCGGACGGGCGAGGCGGTAGCCGCCCTCCGGACCGCGCTGGCTGCGCAGCAGCCCCCCGCGGCGCAGCTCGCCGAGGATGCTCTCGAGGTACTTGTTGGGGATGTGCTGGGCGGCCGACAGCTGGTCGACGGTGCGGGGCGCGTCGGCCGCGGCGAGCTCGCTCATGGCGCGCAGCGCGTAGTCCACCCGGGCGGAGAGCCTCACCGACCCGCCTCCTGCGTCCACGATGCCGCCGGCACGGGACCCATCCTCCACCGCGCGGTCGAGGCGGACCTCACCAGAGCACCGCGACCGCGGCCTCGGCCAGGGCGAGGAGCGTGATCAGCAGCAGCAGCCCGCGCGGGATCGAGAAGAAGCGCCGGTTGAGCGCGACGAGCACGGTGAGGAAGACCGCGACCACCGTCTTGACGACCAGGGCCGACACGGAGACGTCGAGGTCGAGGGCGCCGGCGAGGACCCACAGCGCGACGCCGCTGACCAGGGACACCCAGGCACCGTGCAGCATGGCGGCGTTGACCTCGGGCTCGGCGCTGCGCAGCTGCACCAGCGATCCGCCCAGCAGCGCGGCGAACGCCACCAGGTGCAGCAGCACCAGCAGGTGCTGCACCACGTCCATGGGCGGGACCCTACGGGAAGGACCGGTCTCACCCTGGCTGCGACATGGACGCACCCCTGAACGTCCCCAACCGGGGGCTCGGGCACCGCTAGCGTTGGGACGTCAACCGGTGCCGGGCGCCACACCCGCCGCCGACACCCCAAGAGAGGCACCCATGATCGGTTTCATCATCACCCTCATCATCGTCGGCCTGATCGCCGGCGCGCTGGCGCGGCTCATCGTCCCCGGCCGGCAGCACCTGTCGATCCTGGCGACCATCGTCCTCGGCATCGTCGGCTCGTTCGTCGGTGGCTTCCTGGCCAACCTGATCTTCCACGGGAGCATCTCGCTGAACTCCTCGGGGATCATCGGCTCGGTCATCGGCGCGATCATCGTGCTGCTCATCTACACCCGCGTGCGCGGCCGCGGCGCCCGCGCCTGACGCTCGGCGCACCGGAACGAAGCCCCGGTCGGTCCTCGGACCGGCCGGGGCTTCGTGCGTCCCGGCCCCTGCGCCGGACCACCGGGACCTGACGAACGCCGCGCGAGGAGATCCCCGGCGCTCAGACCAGGCGGCGGTCGGTCGCCCAGCGGGTGAGCTGGTGGCGGTTGGAGAGCTGGAGCTTGCGCAGCACGCTGCTGACGTGGGTCTCGACGGTCTTGATCGAGATGAAGAGCTCCTTCGCGACCTCCTTGTACGCGTAGCCGCGCGCGATCAGCCGCATCACCTCACGCTCGCGCACCGAGAGCCGGTCGAGGTCCTCGTCCACGGCCGCGACGTCGATCGCGCCGGAGAAGGCGTCGAGCACGAACCCGGCCAGGCGCGGCGAGAAGACCGCGTCCCCCTCCGCCACGCGGCGCACGGCGTCGACCAGCTCGGGCCCGCTGATGGACTTGGTCACGTAGCCGCGGGCTCCGCCGCGGATCACCCCGATGACGTCCTCGGCCGCGTCGGACACCGACAGGGCCAGGAAGCGCTGCTCGGGCTCGCGCTCGTGGACGCGGCGCAGCACCTCGACCCCGCCGCCGCCGGGCAGGTGCACGTCGAGCAGGACCACGTCCGGCCGCGTCTCCAGGACGACCTTGACGGCGCGGTCGACGTCCTCGGCCTCGCCGACCACGGCCAGCGAGCGGCCGATCTCGGCCTTGACGCCCGCCCGGAACATCGCGTGGTCGTCGACGACCACCACGCGCAGCGGTCCGCGCGGTCCGTCGACCGGCTCGCCGGGCGCGACGCCCGGTCGTGCCGCGGTCCGGCCCAGTCCGTCGGGCTGCGTCATCGGGTGACCTCCAGTCGTACCTCGGTGCCGTCCCCGGGCCGGGAACGGACGCTCGCCCGGCCACCGTGGCGGGCCATGCGGTTCAGGATGCTGCCGCGCACGCCGTGGCGGTCGTCGGCGACGGAGTCCACGTCGAAGCCCGCACCCCGGTCACGGACGAAGACCTCGACGAGGGTCTCGGTGACCTCGGCGTAGACGTCGATCTTGTCGGCCCCGGAGTGCTTCGCGGCGTTGACCATCGCCTCGCGGGCGGCCCGGACGAGGGAGCGCACCGCGTCGGAGGTCTCGCAGTCGCCGACCACGACGAGCTCGACGGGCACGCCGCGCTCGTCCTCCACCTCTGCGGCCGCCGCCGTGAGCGCGGCCTTGAGGCTCGCCTCGGGCACGTCGTCGGCGTAGAGCCAGCCGCGCAGCTCGCGCTCCTGGCGCCGGGCGAGCTGGGCGACCGCCCTCGGGTCCTCCGACTGGCGCTGGATCAGCGCCAGCGTCTGCAGCACCGAGTCGTGCAGGTGGGCGGCCATGTCGGCGCGGGCGTCGGCGCGCACCTTCTCCGCGCGGGCCTCGTTGAGCGCGGCCCGCGAGCGGTGCAGCCACGGCGCGATGACGACGGCGATGCCGGCCAGCGCGAGCAGCGTCATGGCCAGGACCTGCGGCAGCTGGGCGAGCTGGTTGTACTGGGCGACCACGAGCCCGAAGGACGCGCCGACCAGACCGAGCCCGACGATCACCCGGACCAGGGCCGGCCAGCCGCCGCGGGCGACCAGCGGCGCGAGCCAGACCCTGCCACCGGCCTCGGCCCGCCAGCGCTGCTGGGCCGACGAGTCGGCCTGGCGCCAGACCAGCGCGGCGCCGGCGCACGCGAAGGCCACGGGCCAGAAGAGACGCTGCGAGACCCCGAGGCCGCTGGTCTGCACCAGCCAGAGCATCCCGGTGCCGAGCGCGGCGAGGGCGAGGACCGCACCCCAGTCCACGGAACGGCGCCGCGGCCGCCCACCCGTACGCATCCCGGTCCGGGTCGCGGCCTCCAGGCCCGGGGCGTCGACCGTGCTGGCCGCCGCGGGCATCAGCAGCCACAGCGCGCCGTAGGCGAGGACGCCGAAGAGCTGGGCGCCGGCGAGGCCGACGAAGACGAGGCGGACGACGAGGACGGGCCAGCCGAAGTACTGCGCGAGGCCGCTGCAGACGCCGCCGAGGACGGCGCCCTCGCCGACCCGGACGGCGCGCCGGCGCGGCGCGGCGGCGGGGTCGACCGGCCGGGGCGCGGCCGACGCGGGCAGCGCCGGAGGGTTCGTCGGACCCGGCGGCCGGTCCTGCGCGGCGCGGTCGGAGCTCACCCCGGGCGCGCGGCCGGGCTCGAGAGTCGTCATGACCCCTCCAGGGTCCCACCCGGGCGAGCACCCGGCCAGGAGGGACGTCCCCGAGCGCCCCCCGAGTGCGGCGGCGCGGGCAGCCTCCCGGGTGACGGTTGCGGGACCGGCAGGGGTCGTCCCCGATGCCCGGCGTGCCGCCGGCTGGGCACGATGGACCCATGCCATCCACCTGGGGCTTCCAGCGCTCGGCCGCCGACACCAAGCTCGCCGGCGTCTGCGGCGGCGTCGCCGCCCGCTGGGGGGTCGACCCCGTCCTCGTCCGCGTGGGGGCCGTCCTCCTCGCGCTCACCGGGGGCGTCGGCGTCGTCCTCTACCTCGCGGGCTGGCTGCTCCTCCCCGTCGAGGGCACCGGCCGGGCAGCCGTGGACGAGGTGTTCGGCGGCGCGGCCGCGCGCTGGCCCCGCGAGCTGTGGATCACCCTCGTCGCGCTCGCCGCGATCCTCTCCTTCGCCTCCTTCGCGGCGGTCAGCCCCTTCGGCGTCGCGCCGGCCCTGGCGCTGGCCGCCGTGTGGTGGTTCGGCTTCCACCGCCCGCGCGCCCGGCGCACCCGTCGAGACGCCGCCCGCTCCCCCGGTCCTGCGGGCCCGGCGCCCGGCCCGTACGCCGTCGCCCCGGACGCACCGCCCTTCGCCGGGCCGCCGACCCCCTTCACCCAGGCCGCGACGGCGTGGCAGACCCGGGTCGCCCAGGTGCGCGGCGGTGGGTGGACGCCGCCTTCCAGGCCGCCGCGGCCCGTCGAGGACGGGGGGCATTCGGTCCCGGCCGCACCGACGAGGTCGACCGCCTCCGCCCCGGCACCGGCCGCGCCTCCTGCCCCGGTGGTGCAGCCCGACCCCGAGGAGCTCGCCCGCGCGGCGTTCCTCGCCGACCCCGACCCGGTCGGGCTCTACGCCGAGCCCGAGCCGGCCCCGCTCCTCCGCTCGGGCGGCACGCTCGGCGCGCGCCGCCTCCGGCTCGTCACCGTCGCCGCCCTCGGCCTGGCCTGGCTCGGGCTGGGCGTCGCCGACGCGCTCGGCGTCGCGGTCGGGCTCGCCGTCTACGCCGCGGCCGGGCTCCTCGTCGTCGCCCTCGGCCTCGTCGCCGCCACCCGCTTCGGGCGGGCCCGCGGCCTGCTGCCCGTCGGGGTGCTGCTCGCCGTCGCCGCGGTCGTCAGCTCCGGCCTGCTCGGCCCCACGCTCGCCGGACCCGCCCGCGGGGCCGGCCGGCTCATCGACCACCCGGTCGCGTACACGTCGGCGGCGGCCTTCCCCGCCGGCGGCGACGACCTCGACGTGGGCGACCTCGCCGTCGACCTGACCGGGCTGACGCTGACGCAGGACGCGACCTACAGGGCCAGGGTCGACACCGGCCGCGTGGTCGTCCGCACCCCGCCGGGCGTGGGCGTCGACCTCCGCTACGCCGCCGACACGGGCAGCGTGGCGGCCTACGGGGACGAGCTCGCCAGCGGCTCGCCGATCGACGGCCGGCGCGTGCTCGTGCCCCCGGCGCCCGGGCAGCACACCTTGACCCTCGACCTGGGCGTCGACACCGGCGTGATCGAGGTCCGGGCGTGAAGCGCTTCGACGTCGTCGCCCTGATCGCGGGGGTCTGCTTCGCCTGCCTCGCCCTCGCCGTCCTGACCGACGCGCTGGTCGCCCCCCTCAGCTGGTCGGTCGTCAAGGTCGCCGCCCCGCTCGTGCTCGTCGTGGTCGGCGTCGTCGGCCTCGCCCTGTCTCGTCGTCCGTAGGAGGAACCCATGAGCCAGCACAGCCAGACCCCCGGCGGGTACGGCCCCAAGCAGCTGCGCCGCAGCCGGAACGACCGCTACCTCGGCGGCGTCTGCGGCGGTGTCGCGACCTACCTGAACATGGACGCGACGCTGGTGCGGGTCCTCACCGTGGTCGCCACGCTCGTCACCGGCGTGCCGGTCGTCCTCTACCTCGTGGCCCTGTTCCTGGTGCCCGAGGAGGACGTCGCGCCGACCGCCCCGTACGGCCGGCCGGTCGGACAGGTGGGCGACCCGGTCTGGGGCCCCGCCGGCCCGCCGTGGGCGCAGGACCGCACGACGGACCCGGCTCAGGCCCCGGCCGACCCGCCGCGGCGCGAGGGCGACCCGTCCTGACCGGCGCCCCGGCCAGCCGGGGTCAGCGTCGAGGCGGACCCTCCGCGACGACCGTGCCGCCCTGCAGGACGAGGACGTCGTCGGCCAGCTGGCGCACCACGGCCAGGTCGCGGGTGAGGGGGAGGTCGGTCCGAGCCGGTCGCGACCCGCTGGCGCCCGCGGGACGTCAGCGCCCCACCGCGTAGCCCTGCTCGCCGCGCGAGTTCGCCGCCGCGGAGAGCTCCCCGGTCTCCGGGTCCCGGGTCACCGAGGAGAGCCGGCCGAGGGTCCAGCCGCCGACCGCCGTCACCGCGTGCCCGCGGGCGGCGAGCCCGTCCAGCACGGCGGCGGGCAGGCGGTCCTCGGCCACCACGCCGCGGGGGGTCCACGTCCGCGGCCAGAAGGAGCCGGCCATCGCGGTGGTGTGCAGGGTCGGCGCGTCGATCGCCTGCTGCGCCGTCCAGCCGCCGACCAGGACGCGCAGCAGGTACGCGAGCTGCCACTGGTCCTGCTGGTCGCCGCCCGGCGTGCCGAGCGCGGAGACCCCGACGCCGTCGCGGAGCAGCAGGGTCGGGCTGAGCGTGGTCCGCGGACGGCGCCCGGGGCGCAGGGCGGACGGTGACGCCTCGTCGAGCCAGGTCATCTGCAGCCGGGTCCCCAGGCAGAAGCCGAGCTCGGGCACGTGCGGCGAGGACTGCAGCCAGCCGCCGCTCGGGGTGACCGAGACGAGGTTGCCCCACCGGTCCACGACGTCGACGTGGCAGGTGTCGCCCCGCGTCCGGCCGCTGCTCGCGAGGCCGCCCTCGCCGGCCTGGGCGACGGTCGGCTCGCCGACGCCCTCGGCGCCCGGCTCGGGCGACTCCTCGCGCAGCGCCGCGCGGTAGGGGGTGCGACCGGGGACGGCGCCGGGCCGCAGGCCGTCCGAGGCGCGCTCGCCGACGAGGGACCGGCGCTCGGCGGCGTACGCGTCGGAGAGCAGGAGCTCGAGCGGCACGCCGGGCTCGTCGCCGTCCGGGTCCGGGTCGCCGTACCAGGCGTCGCGGTCGGCGAGGGCCAGCTTGAGCGCCTCGACGAGGTGGTGCGCGCCGAGCTCGGTCTGCGGGTCGAGCTCCTGGTCGTCGAAGCCCTCGAGGACCTTCAGGGCCTGCAGCAGCACCGGACCGGAGCCCCAGGGCCCGGTCTTGGCCACGGTCCAGCCGCGGAAGGTCGCCGTCGTCGCCGGCTCCCAGGCCGCGCGGCTGGCGGCGAAGTCGGCCGGGGTGATCACGGCGGCGTGGTCACCGCCGTCGGAGTGCCGGTGCGGGCGGGCGAGCAGCGCGCAGGCGGCCTGCGGCACGACCCCGGTCGCCCAGGCGTCGCGGGCCGCGTCGATCCGTCCCTCGCGGGTGCTCGCGCGGGAGCCCGCCTCGAGCAGGCCGCGCAGCACGGCCGCGTACGCCGGGTTGGTCATGGTCCCGGCCCGCGGGCGCCCGTCGACGAGCCAGAAGTCCGCCGAGGTGGTCCAGTGCCGCGCGAAGAGCTCGCGGACCGCGCCGACGGTGCTGCCCACGCGGTCGACCAGCGGGTAGCCGTGCTCGGCGTAGTCGAGGACGAAGGACCACACGTCGGCCAGCTCGAGCGTGCCGTGGTCGCGCAGCAGCAGCAGCCAGGCGTCGACCGCGGCGGGCACGGCCGCGGCGAGCCCGCCGGCCCCGGGCACCAGGTCGAGGCCCTCGCCGCGGTAGTGCTCGATCGTCGCCCCGGCCGGCGCGGGGCCCTGGCCCACGAGGACCTTGGCCCCACCGTCACCCGCCACGGCGACGAGGCCGCACAGGTCGCCGCCCGGGCCGTTCAGGTGCGGCTCGACCAGGTGCAGCACGAAGCCGGCCGCGACCGCGGCGTCGAAGGCGTTCCCGCCGCGCTCCAGCACGGCCTGGGCGGCGCCACTGGCCAGCCAGTGCGTCGTCGCGCACATGCCGAACCAACCGCGCAGGTCGGGTCGCGTGAGCGGGGAGGGCGGGTCGGCGAACACGGTGGGGCTCCTTCTCGTCAGCGGCTCGAGGTCGGCTCGACGGCGGCGAGCGCCGGCAGAGCGCCGCGGACCCGTCGCACGAGAGCGGCGGCAGTGCCTCGACGGTTCGGCCGGACGGCTCCTCGGGTCGCGTGCGGCTGTGACGACCCGTGGTCCGACAGATCGTCGAACGGAAACCAACCATGCCCTCTCCGTCGGTGGGAAGACCTCTCACGCCTCCCTCGGGAGGAGTCCGTGGTCCGCGCACCCGCCGAGCGGGCCACGGCCAGGCCGGTGACGTCCGCCGCCGGACGCACCCGGACGGCGGAGGCAGGACGAGGGCAGCGGACGCGAGGACCTGGTGCGAGCGCGAGCACGGGCTCGCCCTGCTCGTGCTCACGGCGGGCGCCGGCGCGATCGACGGGGTGAGCTACCTCGCGCCGGACCGCGTCACCGGCACCATGACCGGCAACCCGCCGACGCGCTCGAGGACGCCTGAGACCTCACGCCGACCACGACGACCACGCCGACCACGCCGACGAAGCGGAGGGTCCTACTCCCACTCGATGGTGCCCGGCGGCTTGCTGGTGATGTCGAGGACGACGCGGTTGACCTCGCGGACCTCGTTGGTGATCCTGGTGCTGATGGTCTCCAGGAGCTCGTAGGGCAGCCGGCTCCAGTCGGCGGTCATCGCGTCCTCGCTGCTGACCGGGCGCAGCACCACGGGGTGGCCGTACGTGCGCCCGTCGCCCTGGACCCCGACCGAACGGACGTCGCCGAGCAGCACCACCGGGAACTGCCAGACGTCGCGGTCGAAGCCGGCCGCGGTGAGCTCGGCGCGCGCGATCGCGTCGGCGGCACGCAGGATCTCCAGCCGGTCGCGGGTGACCTCGCCGATGATCCGGATGCCGAGGCCCGGACCGGGGAAGGGCTGGCGCCAGACGATGGCGGGCGGCAGGCCGAGCTCGAGCCCGACCGCGCGCACCTCGTCCTTGAACAGGCTCCGCAGCGGTTCCACGAGCGCGAACTGCAGGTCGTCGGGCAGGCCGCCGACGTTGTGGTGGCTCTTGATGTTGGCCGCGCCCTCGCCGCCGCCGGACTCCACGACGTCGGGGTAGAGCGTGCCCTGCACGAGGAACTCCACCTCGCCGGAGTCGCCGCCCTCCGCCGCCGCCCGCTCGACGACACCGCGGGCGGCGGCCTCGAACGTCCGGATGAACTCCCGCCCGATGATCTTGCGCTTGGTCTCGGGGTCGGTGACGCCGGCGAGGGCGTCGAGGAACTGGTCGGCCACGTCGACGACGACCAGGTCCACCCCGGTCGCGTCCACGTAGTCGCGCTCGACCTGCTCGGCCTCGCCGGCGCGCAGCAGGCCGTGGTCGACGAAGACGCAGGTGAGCTGGTCCCCGACCGCGCGCTGCACGAGGGCGGCGGCCACGGCGGAGTCGACGCCGCCGGAGAGCCCGCAGACCACCTGCTTGTCGCCGACCTGGGTCCGGACCGCCGCGACGGCGTCGTCGACGATGCTCGCCGGCGTCCAGTCCGCACGGCACCCCGCGAGGTCGAAGAGGAAGTGCTCGAGCACCTGCTGGCCGGCCTGGCTGTGCAGCACCTCGGGGTGCCACTGCACCCCGGCCAGGCCGCGGTCGGTGTCCTCGAACGCCGCGATCGGCGCCCCGGCGGTGCCGGCGAGCGCAGCGAACCCGGGCGGTGCGGCCTCCACGGAGTCGCCGTGGCTCATCCAGACGGCGAGCTCGTCGGGCAGGCCCTGCAGCAGCGTGCCCGGCACGTCGATGCGCGCCTTCGTCCGCCCGAACTCGCTCAGCCCGGTCCGTGCGACGTCCCCGCCCAGGGCGGAGGCCATGGCCTGGAAGCCGTAGCAGATGCCGAAGGCCGGCACCCCGGCCTCGAACAGCCCGGCGTCGACCTGCGGGGCGCCCGGCGCGTACACCGACTGCGGCCCGCCGGACAGGATGATCGCCTTCGGCCGCTTGGCCATCACCTGCTCGACGGTCGCGGTGTGCGGCATGATCTCGGAGAAGACGCGCGCCTCGCGCACGCGGCGGGCGATCAGCTGCGCGTACTGCGCGCCGAAGTCGATCACCACGACCAGGTCGTGGTCCGCGGCCGGCCGCGACGGCGTCGGCTGAGGCGTCTCGGTGCTCGTCATGGGGGTCCTTCCCTCGGGCGAGAGGCAGTCTAGGAGTGGTCGGTCGGCGCCCCGCTCAGCGCGAGGGACGGCGGACGACGTAGCGCCCGGCGTCGCCCAGGACGGGCCACGCCTCGATCGTCGCCCGCGTCGCACGGCTCAGCCCCGGCGTCCCCACGAAGCGCACGACGACGGCGGCGTCCCCGCTGCGCAGGTAGTCCAGGGTGAAGGCCTGCCACTGCTCGTTGCGGGAGCGCCCCACCTGGAGGTCCGCACCGGGCCGCAGGTAGTAGGAGTAGCCGCCGAGGTCGACCATCAGGGGGCAGCCGCGCTCGAGGTTGCGCCCGAGGGCGCCCGACTCGACGAGGGCGGTCGGCTCGTCGGAGGTCACGCACCCGGGGACGCCGGCGACCACGCGGCTCATCGCCCGGCCCGCGAACGGCGAGCCGAAGGTCGTCCTCGGCGCCGACAGCCACGTGTACGCGGCCAGCGCGCCGACCACGGCCAGGACGACGGCGACGCGGAGCGGGGCGAGCCCGGCGGCGGCCGCGCTCACGACCCCGGCCGCGCGACCACCGAGCAGGGCCACGGGTGCGGCGACGAGGCTCGCGTAGTCGACGGTCCAGGCCGGGCTGTACGCCAGCAGCGCCAGGCCGACGACCAGCAGCGCCACGACCAGCCGCCCGGCCGCGCTGCGCAGGGCGAGCACGATCCCGACGACCACCAGCGCGGTGACGACGACGAGCAGGGGCGTCAAGCCGCCGGCCACCTGGCTCAGCCCGGCGGTGTCGACCGCCCTGGTGTACCAGCCGACGTCGACGTCGCGGCGGCCGAGCTGGGCGCCGACGACCATGTCCCACATCGTGCGCGGCGCCCGGAGGAAGAAGGGGAGGCAGATCGCCACGGTGGCCGCGGCGCCGCCGGCGGCGAGCCCGAGGGCCCGTCGCCGCCCGTGCTCGAGGCCGCACCAGGCCACGACGGCCAGCAGCGGCGCGACGCCCCAGATCTTCGTCGCGCAGGAGGCGCCGAGCAGCAGCCCGGCCACCACGGCCGCGCGCGTCGTCAGGGCCGCCGGTGCGGCCCGGGCGAGGAGCCACACCGCGCCGAGGGTGAGCACGCCGGTGACCGCCTCGAGCGTGGTCGTCCGCTCGACGAAGATCGCCGGGACCCACACGGCGTACACCAGGCCCCCGACCAGCGCCGCGACCAGGCCCTGACGCCGCAGCGTCGCCGCGACGAGCAGGGCGCTGAGCGTGCCCAGCAGCATCCAGGTGAGCCGTGCGAGCGCCATCGCCTCGGGATGGCCGACGACTCGGCCGAGGAGGCCGAAGGGCAGCAGCGCGAGCACGATGCCGGGCGGGTGCAGGAGCAGGAAGTCCGCGTAGGGCGAGCGCCCGTGCGCGAGGCCGGCGCCGGCGGCGTAGTAGACGCCGCCGTCGTAGCCGATGAGACCGAACAGCCCGCCGCCGCGCAGCACCGGCACCAGGCGCGAGGCGAGGGCCGCGGCCGCCACCACGAGCAGGACGACCCACCCGAGACGCCGGTCGGGGGTCCGCGCCGGGGCCCCCGCGACCGTGGTGCTCACCCTTCGGCCGAACCCCGCAGCACGGCCTCGTGGTGCCGCACCACCTCGGCGACGATGAAGCCGAGGACCTTCTCCGCGAACTCGGGGTCGAGCCTGGCGTCCACCGCGAGGGCCCGGAGCCGCGCGATCTGCTGCGCCTCGCGCCCGGGGTCCGCGGGCGGCAGCCCGTGCTCGGCCTTCAGCACGCCCACCTGCTGGGTGATCGCGAAGCGCTCCGCGAGCAGGTGGACCAGCGCTGCGTCCATGTTGTCGATGCTGTGCCGCAACCGCGCGAGCTCGGCGGCCACGTCGGGTTCCACGGCAGCATCGTACGGGTTCGCCACCCCAGGGCTCCCGGCACGATCACCACCAGGGGGACCGACGCCGCCGGGACGACCAGGTGGCGGCTGACCTGCGACGCGCCCGTCAGCGGCAGCCGTCAGGGCCGGCACCTGGGCCGGCCGGGCCTCAGCCCAGGACGACCTCGACGCGCTGGAACTCCTTGACGTCGGAGTAGCCCGTCGTCGCCATCGCCTTGCGCAGCGCGCCGACGAGGTTCATGGTGCCGTCGGCCACGGTCGAGGGGCCCAGCAGGATCTGCTCGAGCGTGCCGACCGTGCCGTAGTGCGCGCGCTCCCCGCGCGGCAGCGTCTCGTGCCAGGCCTCCGGGCCCCAGTGGAACCCGCGGCCCGGCGCCTCGACGGCCTTGGCCAGCGGCGAGCCGACCATCACGGCGTCGGCGCCGCAGGCGATCGCCTTGGCGATGTCGCCCGAGCGGCCCACGGAGCCGTCGGCGATCACGTGGACGTAGCGCCCGCCCGACTCGTCGAGGTAGTCGCGGCGGGCCGCGGCGACGTCGGAGGTGGCCGAGGCCATCGGCACGGCGACGCCCAGGACGGAGCGCGTGGTGTCCGCCGCTCCCCCGCCGAACCCGACGAGGACGCCCGCGGCGCCGGTGCGCATCAGGTGCAGCGCCGCCTGGTAGGTCGCGCAGCCGCCGACGATGACGGGCACGTCGAGGTCGTAGATGAACTGCTTGAGGTTGAGCGGCTCGGCCGCGCGGGACACGTGCTCGGCCGAGACGGTCGTGCCCCGGATGACGAAGAAGTCGACGCCGGAGTCGACGACGGCCTGGGCGTACGCCCGGGTGTTCTGCGGCGACAGCGCCCCGGCCGCGACCACCCCCGCCGCGCGGATCTCCGCGATGCGCGCGCCGATCAGCTCGGGCTTGATCGGCTCGGCGTAGATCTCCTGCATGGTGCGCGTCGCCACGGCGGCGTCGGGCTCGGCGGCGATGGTCTCCAGCAGCGGCTCGGGGTCCTCGTAGCGCGTCCACAGGCCCTCGAGGTTGAGCACGCCGAGACCACCCAGGCGCCCGAGCAGGATCGCCGTCTGCGGGGACATCACCGAGTCCATGGGCGCGGCGAGCAGCGGGAACTCGAACGTGCCGGCGTCGATGCGCCAGGTCAGCGAGACCTCCTCGTCGCCGCGCGTGCGCCGCGAGGGCACGATCGACACGTCGTCGAACGCGTACGCCCGCTCGGCCCGCTTGTTCCGCCCGATCTCCACCACCATGGCGCCATCCTCGCGCATCGCCACGGGTGCCCCGCGCCGCCGTTCCGCGGGGCGGCCCCCGTGCGGACGGCGGGCGGCCGAGCAGGCCCAGCACGACCGTGCAACCAGGCCACCGTGCGACCAGGCCACCGTGCGACCAGCCGACCAGCCGACCGGGCGGCCGGGCGGCGACCGCGTCCCGGCCCGCCCGGCGCGGCGGACGCCGGGCGTCGAGCGGGGGTCAGCCGCTGTAGTTCGGTGCCTCGACGGTCATCTGGATGTCGTGCGGGTGCGACTCGCGCAGGCCCGCGGAGGTGATCCGGACGAACGACCCGCGCTCCTTCAGCTCCGTCACCGTCGACGCCCCGGTGTAGAACATCGACTGCCGCAGCCCGCCGACGAGCTGGTAGGCGACGGCGGCGAGCGGACCGCGGAACGGGACCTGGCCCTCGATGCCCTCGGGGACGAGGTTGGCGTCGGAGCTGACGTCGCCCTGGAAGTAGCGGTCCTTGGAGTAGGACGCCGAGCGCCCACGCGAGGCCATCGCTCCCAGCGACCCCATGCCGCGGTAGGTCTTGAACTGCTTGCCGTTGACGAAGACCGTCTGCCCGGGGCTCTCCTCGCAGCCGGCGAGCAGCGAGCCGAGCATCACCGTGTCGGCGCCGGCGACGAGCGCCTTGGCGATGTCACCGGAGTACTGCAGGCCGCCGTCGCCGATGAGTGGCACCCCGGCGGGGCGGCAGGCCAGCGAGGCGTTGTAGATGGCGGTGACCTGCGGGACGCCGACGCCGGCCACCACGCGGGTGGTGCAGATCGAGCCCGGGCCGACGCCGACCTTGACCCCGTCCACGCCGGCCTCGACGAGGGCCTTCGCGCCCGCGTACGTCGCCACGTTGCCGCCGACGACGTCCACGCCGGCGACCGACGGCTCGGCCTTGAGGCGGCGGACCATCTCGAGCACGCCCTGGGAGTGGCCGTGCGCGGTGTCGACGACGAGCAGGTCGACGCCCTCCTCGACCAGCGCCATCGCGCGCTTGAAGGAGTCGCCGAAGAAGCCGACCGCCGCACCGACGCGGAGCCGGCCCTGGTCGTCCTTGCTGGCGTCGGGGTACTGGTCGGCCTTCACGAAGTCCTTGAGCGTGATGAGGCCGCGCAGGCGCCCGCCGTCGTCGACGAGCGGGAGCTTCTCGATCTTGTTCGCGGCGAGCAGCGCCATGGCGTCCTCGCCCTTGATGCCGACGCGGCCGGTGACCAGCGGCATCGGCGTCATCACCGCCCCGACCAGGCGGGTCGGGTCGGTCTCGAAGCGCATGTCGCGGTTGGTGACGATGCCGAGCAGGCGCATGTCCCGGTCGACGACCGGCACCCCGGAGATGCGGTAGCGGGCGCACAGGGCGTCGGCCTCGCCGATGGTGGCCTCGGGGGCGATGGTGATCGGCTCGTCGACCATGCCGGCCTCGGAGCGCTTGACCACGTCGACCTGGTGGGCCTGGTCCTCGATCGAGAGGTTGCGGTGGATGATGCCGAGCCCGCCCTGGCGCGCGATGGCGACGGCCATCCGCGACTCGGTGACGGTGTCCATCGGTGACGAGATGAGCGGGACCTTGACGCTGATCCGCTTCGACACCCTGGTCGAGGTGTCGGCGTGGGACGGGATCACGTCGCTCTCGTGCGGCTGCAGGAGCACGTCGTCGAAGGTGAGGCCGAGCGCCGCGAACGGGCTCGGCACCCCGGGGCCGGAGGCCCAGCCCTGCTGGTCGTACGGGGCCACCTCGCCCTCGGGGCGCTGGTGGTCGGCGGCGGGCGGCTGCCCCGGGAGCATGGGCACGGCAGGTCCTTCGTGGCGCTGGCGGAGGGCCCACTGTAGCGCCGCCGCTCGTCCGGGCAGTCACCGCGCGAGGCGGGCGTCCGCCCGGTGGCGGCCTCCGCCGGACCGCCCGCCGGGCGCTCCGCGGGAGCCGTCCCCGGGGGCGGTCCCTCGTCAGGCGGCGACGGGTGCCGACCAGCGGTCGGCGAAGCGTTCGCGGTGGTCGGCGGAGTCGGCGACCAGGCGACGCAGCCGGGCGAGGGCGCGGTGCTGGGTGACGCGCACGGCGTTGGCGGTGAGGCCGACGATCGCGCCCACCTCCTCGGCGCTCAGGCCCTCGGCGCGCAGCCGCACGACCTGGGCCATCCGCGGGGGGAGCCGCTCGAGCAGCGCGAGGGCGGCCGTCACGTCCGAGCGGGCGATGGTCTGCTGCTCGGGACCGAGCGTGGCCTCGGCCTGCTCCGGCAGCTCCTCGACGACCTGGATGGGCGAGCGGGCGTAGCGGCGCTGCGCGTCGGCGACCTTGTTGGACGCGATCGCGTAGACGAGGGCGGCGAAGGGCGCGCCCTGGTCCTGGTAGCGCGGCAGCACGTCGACGACCGCGAGGCAGATCTCCTGCGTCGCGTCCTCCGCCGCCTCGGTGCCACCGCTGTAGGTGGACAGGCGGGCGCGGCAGTAACGCTGGACGGCCTTGCGCACGGCCGTGATCAGCAGGTTCACGGCGACCACCTCGCCGGCGCGGGCTCGCGCCAGGAGCTCGGGGTCGGACAAGGCCTGGCCGGGATCGGTGTTCGTCACCGAGGGACTCCATCTACTCCCCGAGCGGATGGTCAACGCACGTTCTCTCGGCTCACCACGACGGCTTCCCGGCCGGACGTGGATCGACGAGCTCAAAGCCTGGTGCTGCCGGACCGGTGGTGGGCCCGAAGCCTTCGCATCCCCTATGAGCGATCCCCCGAACGACTCACTGGCGATTCTCACGGAACACCGTTGTCAGCGACAGCATGGGGGGTCATCGTTACGAAGTCGTGATGCCTCGACTGTTGCGCTACTTCACAAAGCAGCACTCAGGTTTGCGACACAACGTGACCGTTCAACAACCCCGTCCTCCGGGCACCGGGCCGCAGCCACAGAGGCGCTACGGCGGGCGCAGGCGCGGTCGGGCCGGCCCGGGAGACGGCACGAGGCCGCCCCGCCGGGTGGCGGGACGGCCTCGTGGGTCGTACGGGTCGATCAGGCGAAGACCTCAGTGCGCGTGGCCGTGGCCACCCGCAGCGGCGGGCTCCTCCTCCTCGGGCTTGTCCACCACGAGGGTCTCCGTGGTGAGCAGCAGCGCGGCGATGGACGCGGCGTTGGCCAGCGCGGAGCGCGTGACCTTGACCGGGTCGATGACGCCGGCGGCGATGAGGTCGCCGTACTCGTCGGTGGCGGCGTTGTAGCCCGAGCCGGGCTCCATCTCCGCGACCTTGGAGGTGACGACGTAGCCCTGGACGCCACCGTTCTCGGCGATCCAGCGCAGGGGCTCGACGACCGCGCGACGGACGATCCCGACGCCGGTGCGCTCGTCACCGCTCAGGCCCAGGTCGCCGTCCAGCGCCTTGGAGGCGTGGATGATGGCCGAGCCGCCGCCGGCGACGATGCCCTCCTCGATGGCTGCACGCGTCGCGGACACGGCGTCCTCGATGCGGTGCTTCTTCTCCTTGAGCTCGACCTCGGTGGCCGCGCCGACCTTGATCACGCAGACGCCGCCGGCGAGCTTGGCGACCCGCTCCTGCAGCTTCTCGCGGTCCCAGTCGGAGTCGGTCCGCTCGATCTCGGAGGTGAGCTGCGCGACGCGGGCCTTGACGGCCTCCGCCTCGCCCGCGCCGTCGACGATCGTGGTGTTGTCCTTGGTCACCACGACGCGGCGGGCCCGGCCGAGCACCTCGAGGCCGACCTGGTCGAGCTTGAGCCCGACCTCGGGCGCCACGACGGTGCCACCGGTGAGGATCGCGATGTCCTCGAGCATGGCCTTGCGGCGGTCGCCGAAGGCCGGCGCCTTGACCGACACCGAGGTGAAGGTCCCGCGGATCTTGTTGACCACGAGCGTGGACAGCGCCTCGCCGTCGACGTCCTCGGCCACCACGAAGAGGGTGCCCGACGCGCCGATGACCTTCTCCAGCAGCGGGAGGAGGTCGCTCATCGAGGAGACCTTGCCCGAGTTGATCAGGATGTAGGGGTTCTCGAGGACCGCCTCCATCCGCTCCGGGTCGGTCACGAAGTACGGCGAGAGGTAGCCCTTGTCGAACTGCATGCCCTCGGTGAACTCGAGCTCGGTGCCCATCGTGTTCGACTCGTCGACGGTGATGACGCCGTCCTTGCCGACCTTGTCGAACGCCTCGGCGATCAGGCGGCCGATCTCGGCGTCCCGCGCCGAGATGGTCGCCACCGACGCCATGTCGGAGGTGGTCTGGACCTCGCGGGCGATCTCGTGCAGACGCTCGGTCACGGCGGCGACCGCCGCGTCGATGCCCCGCTTGAGCCCGATCGGGCTCGCGCCGGAGGCGACGGCGCGCAGGCCCTCGTGGACCAGGGCCTGGGCGAGGACGGTCGCGGTCGTCGTGCCGTCACCGGCGACGTCGTTGGTCTTGGTCGCGACCTCCTTGGCGAGCTGCGCGCCGAGGTTCTCGTACGGGTCGTCGAGCTCGACCTCACGGGCGACGGTCACGCCGTCGTTCGTGATCGTGGGGGCGCCCCACTTCTTGTCGAGGACGACGTAGCGGCCCTTGGGGCCGAGGGTCACCTTGACGGTGTTGGCGAGGACGTCGACGCCGCGCTCGAGCGAGCGGCGCGCCTCCTCGTCGAACTGGAGGATCTTGGCCATGTGTGTGCTGGTTCCTCTGCTTCGGTGCTGCGGACTTACTTGGTGACGACCGCGAGGATGTCGCGGGCGTTCAGCAGCAGCAGGTCGTTGCCGTCGTAGCGCACCTCGGTGCCGCCGTACTTGCTGAAGATCACGACGTCGCCCTCGGCGACGTCGAGCGGGACGCGCTGGCCGTTGTCGTCGATGCGACCGGGGCCGGTCGCGATGACCTTGCCCTCCTGCGGCTTCTCCTTGGCGGTGTCCGGGATGACCAGACCGAAGGAGGTGGTGGTCTCGGCTTCGAGCGGCTGGACGAGGATGCGGTCCTCGAGCGGCTTGATCGTGCTCGCCACGTCAGGCCCCTTTCACGGGTGAGTGTGCGGATCGTTCCGCGGGTGTCTGTGCTGTCTGGAGGTGGTCGGGGCGTCGTCGCGGGTGCCGTCCCGTCCGCCCGCGCCGACCGGGGCCGGCGCTGGCACACTCCTCGTCGGAGTGCTAATCCGACATTAGCACTCGACCCGACCGAGTGCCAGGAGCGGGAGGCGGGGTCGACGCAGGGGGACGCGGACGGGGCGGCGTGCAGGCCCCGGAGACGGCACACGGCCCCGGACCAGAGGTCCGGGGCCGTGCCGCCGGCGCCCAGCCCAAGGGGGGGAAGGGCCGTGCGCCACGTCTCGTGATCAGCGCACGAAGTCTAGCCCGCGGATCGTCTGGGTGTAGGCGCTCCAGGTCTGGTTCGTGTACGGCGCGTAGATGGAGGTCGAGAGGCTGTCGTCGGCCGTGTCCACCGTGAGCATCCGGACCGGGTTGGTCCTGGCGTCGTGCATGGTGGTCAGGAACGAGTAGATCTTGTTGCCGTTCTTGCCCGTGTCGACCCGGGCCTTCTCCGCGTAGCCGACGTGGCCGGAGAAGACCATCTTGACGTTCGGGTACTGGCTGACCAGCCCGTCGAACAGCTTCTGCCCGCTGGTGTCGCCGTAGCCCTGGTTGGACTGGTCGAGGTTGCCGGCCCCGTCGAGGTAGCTGTGGGTCGAGATGATCACGTTGTGGTCGGGGTGCGACGCCACGACGCCCTTGGCCCAGGTGACCGCACCCGGACGGGGACAGAACTCCAGGTTCAGCACCAGCCACTTCAGCCCGCCCGCGGTGAAGAGCGAGTAGGTGTTGTCGACCTTGCCCGCCTCGTAGGCCCCGCCCACGTCGCCGTAGTCGCCGGCGTCGAAGAAGCTGTTGAAGGTCGAGGTGTCGCGCTGGAGCCTGTAGGTGTTCCTCGGGTCGCGGGCGCCGCCGCCCACGCCGGTCGCCTCGGTGTCGTGGTTGCCGATGCTCAACGAGTAGGGGATGTCCGCGGCGTGCAGCACGTCCATGGCCGCCCTGGCGACCTTCATCTGGCCGTGGTCGTCGGTGTCCCAGTTGACGACGTCGCCGGTGTGGTCCACGAAGGCCAGGCCGGGCTGCTTGGCCAGCCAGGTGGTCCGGTTCTTCATCCGCGGGTCGGTCGGGCTGACGACCTCCATCTGGCTGTCGGGGATGACGGCGAAGCTGAAGGAGCTGCCCGAGGGCTCGGGCGGTGGCGCAGGGGTCGTCGGTGCGGGGTCGCCCGCGTCGCCGGCGGCGTAGAAGGACACGCCCTCGGACTTCCAGCCGTCGCCGGACAGCGCGCTCCGGTCGCTCGACGAGACCGCCATGCGGTGCTTGTCGGCCTTGCTGTAGCGGTAGACCGGCACGGCGCAGTCGTCGGCCTGGTCGAGCACGTAGAAGCGCACACCCTGGTCCTCGTAGCCGTCGGCGGTCAGCGAGCCCACCTCGTCGGTCTGCGCGGTGAAGAGGAAGTCGTTGGCCGACTTGTCGTAGAGGCGGTGCACCCCCACCAGGCCGTCGCCCGCGGTGCGCGAGGCGGTGAACAGCTCACCCCGGTCGTCGGTGAAGCCGAGCAGCACGGCACCGATGAGCTCGTTGGTCCAGGTGGTCAGCAGCGACGCGTCGTTCTTCGGCTTCACCGTCTGGTAGATCGAGTCGTCGAGCGCCGCGCAGGCCCCGGTGAGGGCCGCGGGAGCGGGTGCAGCGGATGCGCTGGGCGCGAGAGCGGCGCTCGCCACGGCGGTGGCGAGGGCCACCGTCCAGCATCGTCGTGCGCGGGCAGTGGGCATCAGGGTCTCCTCGTGGTCGTCCCCCCGGGACGTCGGCGTCGACCCTAACCGAGTTCCTCGACGAGGATAAACTTTTGGTAACGAGATATTGATCATGGTCCGGGGCGGTCACCGGTGCGCCACCCTGCGCACCACGAGGGCGAGCGCACCGGCGCCGGTGCGGCTCAGCAGCAGCGTCGCGGCGACGCTCCCCCGCGGCCTCAGCTGGCGGCGCAGGTCCGCCGGGTCGACGTCGAGCCCCCGCCGCTTGATCTCCAGCGACCCGACCTCGTGCTCGCGGACCCAGCGCCGGAGCCGCTTGAGGTCGTAGGGCAGCACCTCCTCGACGGCGAACGCGGTGGCCCCCGGGGTGCTCGTCAGGGTGTCGGCGGTCAGGTAGGCGATCTGCGCGTCGAGCAGCCCGGCGCCGAGCCGCTCCCCCAGCACCCCGACCGCGCCCGCGCGGATCACCGCGCCGTCGGGCTCGTACAGGTAGGCGCCCACGTCACGGACCTCGAGCCGGACGTCGTCGGCCACCAGGCGCGGGCCGGGCACCAGCAGGGCGCTGCGCCGGCCGGGCACGGACCCGGGTCCGCTCCACACGCCGACCTCGACCACGTCGCCGTGGTGGCTGACCCACTCCGCCTCGGCGTCGCCCGGGACGAGGGCGTGCGGCAGCGCGGGCCCCAGCTTGATCCCGAGCACCCGGTCCGGCGCGGCGAGTGCCAGGAGCACCGAGAGGTCGGGGCTGAAGTCCTGGGCCCGCCAGAGGCGTCCGCGCGCGTCGCGGCGGGCCGGGTCGGCGAAGACGCCGTCCCCGGGCCGCAGCCCCGCGGCCAGCACGTCGGTGACGTCGGCGACGACCACCTCGACGTCGGCGCCGCGGTCCTGCGGGGCGGCTGCCACCGCCCCGGCCAGGTTCGCCCGCGCCACGTCGGCGGTCACCGGGTCGCGCTCCACGGCGAGGACGTCGAGCCCGGCCCGGACGAACGCGACGGCGTCGGACCCGATCCCGCACCCCAGGTCGACCACGCGGCGTACGCCGGCGTCGAGGAAGCGCTGCGCGTGCTGCGCGGCGACCTCCGGGCGCGTGGCCTGCTCGAGCCCGTCGCGGGTGAACCACCACCCGGCGGCCGCCTCCCCGAACTTGGACCGCGCGCGCCGGCGCAGCTCCGCCTGGGTGAGGGCGCTGGCGGCGAGCTCGGGGGGGAACCGGTTGCGCAGCCGCGTCCCCGCCGCGAGGGAGCCCGGGTCGGACTCGGCCTCGGCCGCCGCCAGCGCCTCGGCCGTCAGCCCGAGCGGCGGTCCGGTCACCGGCCCGGTCAGACCAGCACGCGGCTGACCGGCAGCGAGGAGTCGGCGCCGAGCTCCGGCCCGGAGGGGCGCCCTCCCGCGGTGACCACCTCGGAGCCGAGCACCGCGATCATCGCGCCGTTGTCGGTGCACAGACCCGGTCGCGGCGTGCGCAGCGCGACCCCGGCCGCGGCGGAGCGCTCCGCCAGCAGAGCCCGCAGCCGGCCGTTGGCGGCGACCCCGCCGCCGATGAGCAGGTTCGTCGCGCCGGTCGCGGCGCAGGCGTCCAGGGCCTTGGCGCTCAGCACGTCGCAGACCGCCTCCTGGAAGCTCGCCGCGACGTCGGCCAGCGGCACGTCGAGCCCGTCGCGCTCGCGCGTCTCGACCCAGCGGGCGACGGCGGTCTTGAGCCCGGAGAAGGAGAAGTCGAACCGGTGCCGCTCGAGGTCACGGGCCGAGGTCAGCCCGCGCGGGAAGGCGATGGCCCGCGGGTCCCCCGTCGCCGCCCGGTCGATGACCGGTCCGCCGGGGTAGGGCAGGCCGAGCAGGCGCGCGACCTTGTCGTACGCCTCCCCCGCCGCGTCGTCGATCGTCGCGCCGAGCTCCACGATCCCCCGCCCGCCCTCCTTCCGGCTCGCGTTCCCGGCGATGTCGTCGACGAGGAGCAGGGAGGTGTGGCCGCCCGAGACGAGGAGGGCGACGCAGGGCGTGGGGAGCGGACCGTGCTCGAGCAGGTCGACGGCCACGTGGCCGGCGAGGTGGTTGACGCCGTAGAGCGGCTTGCCCAGCGCGTACGCCAGCGCCTTGGCCGCGGCGACGCCGACCACGAGCGCGCCCATCAGCCCCGGGCCGGCGGTCACGGCCACCGCGTCGACCTCGGTGAGGTCGACGTCGGCCGTGGCGCAGGCCCGCTGCAGGGTCGGCAGCAGCGCCTCCAGGTGCGCCCGGCTGGCGATCTCGGGCACCACGCCCCCGAAGCGGGCGTGCAGCTCGACGCTCGAGGCGACCTCGTTGGCCAGCAGCTCGTGGCCGCGGACGATCCCGACCCCGGTCTCGTCGCACGAGCTCTCGATGCCCAGCACGAGCGGGCCGGTCACCGTGCCTCCTCCGCGCTCGGGTCCGCGGGCGCGGGGACGGACGCCCGCTCGGCCGCGAGGTCGGCCTCGGTCTCGCGCACGGCCTGGGCGAACCGGCCCGGCCAGGTCTCGAGGTCGTACAGCTTCATGATCAGCGCGTGGCGTCCCGGGCCGTAGTAGTCGCGCCGGACGTGCAGCTGCTCGAAGCCGAGCCGGGCGTAGAGCGAGGTCGCCGCCTCGTTGGTCCACTCGACCTCGAGCATCACCGCGCGGGCACCGGCGTGGCGCACCGCGAGGAGCCCCGCACGGACCAGCCGCAGGCCCACGCCCTGGCGGCGGTGGGAGGGGGCGACGACGACGCGGTGCAGGTCGGCCAGCTCGCCGACCCTCGACAGGGCGACGACCCCGGCGGGCTGGGCGCCCCGGGCGAGCAGGACCGTACGGCCCTGCCCCAGCAGCTCGCCGGCCCAGCTCCGCTCGCTCCAGCGCTCGTCGGGGGCGAAGCCCTCCTCCTCGAGCCGCAGGATCGCGGGCAGGTCGTCGCGGCGCGCGGCCAGCAGGCCGAGCTGCAGGGAGGCCGCGGAGGGCTCCAGCCCGGCGCCCGTCCGGTCCGCGCTCACCGGTGCACCGCCTGGCCGGGCGGCAGCCGGAGCACCGACTTGCGGCGGGAGGGTTCGGCGGCGTCGGGGCGACGCAGGTAGAGGGGTTCGCTGCCGGCGTCCGGCAGGTCCGGCCCGTGCGCGGCGAGCAGACCGGCGTCGAGGTTCCGGGGGCCGGCGACGGCGTCGAGCCGGTCGGCGTAGAGGTCCGCGCCCGGGCCGACCGTCGGGAGCCGGGGGACCTCGTCGGGGCTGCTGACCGCGGGACCCTGGACGCGCGTGCCGTCGGCGGCGTACCGGGCCCAGTAGACCTCGCGTCGGCGCGCGTCGGTGGCCACCACGAACTCGCCGCGCCCCTCGGGGGCACGACCCTCGCCGGCGCTCGCCGAGCCCTGTCCACCGGGAGACTGACCCGCAGCGTGGGCGAGGGCGATCACGTCGAGGCTGCAGACCCCGTGCAGCGTGGCGCCGCGGACGTGGGCCAGCACCTGGGCGCTGACGATGCCCACCCGCAGGCCGGTGAACGGACCCGGCCCGAGGCCGACGACGACCCGGTCGACGTCGGCCAGGGTCGCGCCGACCGCGGCGAGCGTGCGGTGCACGAGCGGGACGAGCTGCTCGACGTGCGCCATCCGGTCCGTGACGCGCTCGGAGGCGAGGACCTCGGTCCCGCGGGCGAGCCCGACGGTGACGTCGGTGGAGGTGTCGAGGGCGAGGGTCAGGCCCGCCGGACGGGGTTCAGGCACCGGAGACCTCCGCGTACGCGCGACGGCGCGGGTCGAGCGCACGGAGGTCGACGCCGCTCCAGCGCTCGCCGACCGGTCGGAGCAGCGCGAGCCGACCGCCCTCGGGGTCGTGCACGAGGTCGACCTCGAGGCGGTGGTCCCAGCCCTGCTCGACCAGCCCGCGACCCCACTCCACGACGGTGACGCTGGCGGGGGCGCTCGCGTCGAGGTCCAGGTCGTCGAGCTCGGCGGCGCTGCCCAGGCGGTAGGCGTCCACGTGCACCAGGTCGGGCCGACCCGCGGGCGTGGCGTGCACACGGGAGAGGACGAAGGTCGGCGAGATGACGGCTCCGGTGACGCCGAGCGCCCGGCCGAGGCCCTGGGTCAGGGTCGTCTTGCCCGCGCCGAGCTCGCCGGACAGCACGAGCAGGTCGCCGGGCCGGACGACCTCGCCCAGCCGCCGGCCGAGCTCGTGGGTGGCGTCCGCGTCGGGCAGGGCGAGCACCCGGGGCAGCGGCTTGCTGAGCACGACGCCGTGCGGCGCGAGGCGGGCGACGGCGTAGCCGCGCCGGCCCCAGAACGTGATGAGCTCGGCGAACTCCTCGCGGGCGAAGAGGTCGACGCGCGCGTGGCCCTGCAACGCCGCGAGGTCCTCGGCGGCGGCGACCATGGCGCTGGCGATGCCGTGGCGCTGGAAGTCGGGGTGCACGCAGACGCGGGCGAAGGTCGCCACGTCCTCGGCGGTGCTGCCCACGAGGATCGCGCCCGCGGGGCGGCCGTCGACCGAGGCGTAGATCCCGCCACCACGGCGCAGCGCGTCGGCGATCGTCCCCGCCGTCTCCTGGTCCGCCGTCGAGGGCGGGACGACCGGTGGGCGGGCGCCGAAGGCCGCGTGCACGACCTCGACCATGGCGGCCGCGTGCTCCGGCGTCGCCACGACCACGACGGGCTCGGGCAGCGGCGGATTCACGGCAGCGAGGTTACTGGCACCGTCCGCGCGCCCCGGTCGGCGAGCGCAGGGTGAACGCCGCAGCGGCACCCACCTCCGCAGAGGTGGGTGCCGCTCCTGGGTCGTGCGTGGTGCCCGTGGGCGGGTCAGGCCTGGGCGCCCCAGGTCTCGGACCGGGGCTGGCGGTCGGTGCGCGGACCGCGGCGCGGCGGCCGGGCGCCGCGCGGGCCACCGTGGCCGCCCTGGCCACCGCCGCGGGGACCACCCGGGCCACCGGGCCGACGGGCGCGGCCCGGGCGCTTCGCCGGCGGGTCGATGATCGCCCGGAAGGCGGACTCGGAGACCGCGGCGTACGACGGCTGACGCCCGCCGGTGACGGTGCCCAGCTCCTCGTCGCCGGGGGTGCCGACGATCAGGTCCGCCGTCACGGCCGCCTGGTTGAGCAGGCGGGTGACGTCTCGGCGCTGGTGCGGCAGCACGAGGCTGACCACGACGCCGGTGCCGCCGGCACGAGCCGTACGGCCGGCGCGGTGCAGGTAGTCCTTCGGGCCCGCCGGCGGGTCGACCTGGAGCACCAGGCCGACGTCGTCGACGTGGATGCCGCGGGCCGCGACGTCGGTCGCGACGAGGGCGGGGACGGACCCCTCCTTGAACGCCTCGAGGATGCGGGTCCGGGCGCCCTGGGTCAGGCCGCCGTGGAGCGCACCGGCCATGACGCCGGCCTCGCGCAGCTGCTCGGCGACGCGGTCCGCGCCGCGCTGGGTGCGGACGAAGACGATCGTGCGGCCCTCGCGGGCGGCGATCTCGGCGGTCAGCGGCGCCTTGTCGTGCGGCGCGACCTGGACCATCAGGTGGCTCATGGTCGTGACGCTGGCCTTGGCCGAGTCGACCTCGTGGGTGACGGGGTCGACCAGGTACTGCCGCACGATGCGACCGACGCCGGAGTCGAGCGTCGCCGAGAAGAGCAGCCGCTGGCCGCCGCTCGGCACGGTGTCGAGGATCGTCGTGACGGCCGGCAGGAAGCCGAGGTCGGCCATGTGGTCGGCCTCGTCGAGCACGGTGACCTCGACCTTGCTCAGGTCGAGCTCGCCCTGCTCCATGAGGTCGATGAGCCGGCCCGGGGTGGCGATGACGATGTCGACGCCGCGGGAGAAGGCCCGCAGCTGCGGGACGTAGGACATGCCGCCGGCGATGAGGACGGTCGAGAGCCCGGCGACCCGGGCGAGCGGCTCGAGCGCCTCGTTGACCTGCATGGCCAGCTCGCGCGTCGGCACCAGCACCAGACCGCGGGGCGGCTTGCCGCCGGAGCCGTCGGTGAGGTTGGCGATCATCGGCAGGCCGAAGGCGAGCGTCTTGCCCGACCCCGTCTGGCCGCGGCCGAGGACGTCGCGCCCGGCCAGGGCGTCCGGGATCGTCGCCGCCTGGATCGCGAAGGGCGTCGCGATGCCGGACTGCTCGAGGGTGCTGACGAGGTTCGCGGGCAGACCGAGGTCGGCGAACGTGCCCTCGAAGGCGGGGGTGGGTGTCACTGCGGTCTCCTCGACCTGAACGAGCTCGGGCTCGCGCTCGGAGTCACGCTCGCGGGGCGGGCGGACCTTGGTGATGCGGGGGGACGACGCGTGGTGCGAGCGGTCGGACCGCTCGGCGTACGCCCGGTTGGCCGGACGCTTGTCGTCGTAGGAGTCGAAGAAGGACGGACGCCCCGACGCGGTGCGCTGGGGCCGGTCGTCGCGCCTCGCCCGGTCGTCCCGGTCGGACGACGGACGGTCGTCGCGGTTGTAGGACGGGGACCGGGTCGTCGCGGTACCGTGTCGTACGACGGACGGTCGCCGCGGTTGTACGCAGGGCGGTCGTCGCGGCTGCGCTGCGGACGGTCGTCGCGGTTGTACGCAGGGCGGTCGTCGCGACCGCGCGGGCGGTCGTCGCGGCTGTAGGACGACCGGTCGTCGCGGTTGTACGCGGGACGGTCGTCACGGTTGTACGCCGGACGGTCGTCGCGGTTGTACGCCGGACGGTCGTCACGGTTGTACGCCGGACGGTCGTCACGGTCGTCGCCGGACGGTCGTCCCGGTTGTACGCCGGACGGTCGTCCCGGTTGTACGCCGGACGGTCGTCACGGCTGTACGCCGGGCGGTCGTCGCGGCCGCGCTGCGGGCGGTCGTCACGGCTGTACGCAGGGCGGTCGTCCCGGTTGGACGCCGGACGATCGCCGCGACCGCGCGAGCGGTCGTCGCGGTTGAACGCGGGGCGGTCGTCGCGGCCGTACGAGGGACGGTCGCTGCGGCCGTAGGCGGGACGGTCGTCACGCTGCGGACGGTCGTCGCGGGGCGGGCGGGTCGACCACTCGCCACGGGCGCGGCCGGTGTCGCCCCCACGGGAGCTGCTGGCGTCACGGGCGGGGCCGCCGCGCAGGGGTGCGCGGGGCTTGCCACCGGTGCGGCGCGGCGTGTGGCCGCGGGCGGCGCGCTCGGCGGCCGACCAGCGCTTCTTGGGGATGCCGTCGGCACCCTGGGACTTCGGGGACATGCGTCACTCGTTTCTCTCCCCGGGGTCGGGGGATCTCGGTCAGGTACGTCAACGACCGTGATCGACTGCAACGACGATGTGCGCAGGAGAGGGAAGACGAACCCAGGTGCGCCGCTCTCGGTGGAGGGCGCGGGGTGTCCCGAAGGTGGAGGTTCCGCTCGGGTGGTCACCACTGTACAGTCTTCGACCCTCGAGGTCGAAACGGCCTCCCCTGACCTGGGCACGTCGCTCACCCGACCGGGAGCCGGACCGCGGCCGCTCTCCCTCCACGTCAGCCGTCGAGCGTCACCACGAGGTCCGCGCGCTCGCGCGTGCCCGTCACGACGTCGGCGTTGACCTGGTCGCTCCCGGTCGCCCAGGCCAGCGCCTCCGCGCGGTCGGCGCCGTGGTCCTCGCGCCGGCGCACGAGCCGCTCGATCCGTACGGGGTCGGGCACGTCGACGAACCACACCTGGTCGAGCAGCGGCGCCACCCCGGCCCAGGCGCCCTCGTCGCTGAGCAGGTAGTTGCCCTCGGTGACCACGAGGGGGACCTCACGGGCCACCGGGATCGCGGAGCCCCACGACGTCTCGCTGGCCCGGTCGAACTCGGGCGCGTGCACGTACGCCTCCTGCTGGTCGCGCAGGCGGCGGAGCAGCGAGACGTAGCCACCGACGTCGAAGGTGTCCGGCGCCCCCTTGCGGTCGCGGCTCCCCCAGGCGACCAGCGTGGGGTCGGCGAGGTGGAACCCGTCCATGGGCACCAGCACCGCGCGCTGCGGACCCAGGGCGCCGACGACCGCGCGGGCCAGCGTGGTCTTGCCCGCACCGGGCGGCCCCGTGATCCCCAGGAGCACCCGGCGAGGAGCGGCGGCGAGGTCCGCGGCCCTGGCGACCAGGTCGGCGGTCGCGGCGCGGACGGACTCAGGCACGCTGCCCGGCCTCCGCGCCGGTACCGCTCGCGCGGCCGTCGGCGCGCTCCTGCACGCGGGCGTACAGGTCGTCGAGGACGGCGTTGAAGGCGTCGGGGTGCTCCATCAGGCCGAGGTGCCCGCAGTCCTCGACCCGCAGCGCGACGGCGTGCGGCATCAGCTCGATGATCGTGTCGGTGTGCTCGATGGGCGTGATCACGTCGTCGAGCCCGCCGACGACCGCGCAGGGCACCTGGTTCAGCACCGTGAACGCCTCGTACTCGTCGAGCTCGGAGAAGGTGGGGTAGAAGTCGGCGACGACCTCCAGCGACGTCTCCCCCAGCATCGCGCTGGTGAGCTCGACGAGGTTCGCGGGCACGTCGGAGCCGAAGGCCATCCGCTTCGTCACCACGAAGCCGAGGTCGGTCCCGGCCCGGCGGCTGCGCTCGACGAGCTCGGGCACCCGGTTGAGCCCGGCGAGCAGCGGCGGCGTGACCCGCGAGAAGACCCGCCCGGGGATCGCCCGCACCGGCGAGTGGTCGGCCAGCTCTCCCGCCGAGGTGGAGAAGAGCGCGACGCCCTTGACCTGCGGGCCGAACAGGTCGGGGTGGGACAGCGCCAGGTGCATGATCGTCATCGCGCCCATCGAGTGGCCGACGAGCACCACGGGGCCGTCGTCCGTGACCTCGGCGAGCACCTGGCGCAGGTCCTCGGCGAGCTGCGGGACGCGGCAGAACTCCGCCGACGAGTGCCCCGACCGGCCGTGGGAGCGCTGGTCGTAGAGCACCTCGCGCACCCGGCCGCGGAAGTGCTCGCGCTGGTAGAGCCAGCAGTCCATGCTCAGCGCGTAGCCGTGGACCAGCACCAGGGTCGGCGCGTCCTCGGGCAGCGGCGGCAGCGCGTTGCCGTACGCGGCCGCCGGGTCCTCGGCCCGCTCGTCGACCTCGACGTGCAGCGGGACCCCGTCGGGGGTGCGCAGGGCCGGCCCGTCCGAGCGCGGCGGGACGATCTCGACGTCCTCGGTGCTCGCGCGGCCGATCCGCTTGCTCACGACCCGCTTCTCCAGCTCGAGCCCGGCGGCGACGCCGCCGGCGGCGAGGGCGAGCACGCCGGCGACGAGGCCGATCCCGGCCCCCAGGCCGCCTCCGAGCCCTCCACCCGGCCCGCCGGCCGGCCGGCGCGGGAGCCGGGGCGCGGCCGCGCGCCCGAGGGGGCGCCGTGGTCGCGCACGGAGGGCACGAGCGGCGCTGCCGAGGAGGTCGCGCGGGGCCATCAGCGCTCCGCCCGACCGGTGGCCGCGGCCGCCGAGGCGTTCAGGTAGCGGCGCGGCACGCGTGCGCCGACGCGGGTCACGACCTCGTAGCCGATCGTGCCGCAGACCGCAGCCCAGTCGGCCGCCGTCGGCACGTCCGGCCCGGCGCCGAACAGCGTCACCTCGTCGCCCGGCTCCTCGCGCGCGCCCGGGCCGAGCTCGACGACGAGCTGGTCCATGCAGATCCGCCCGCGCACCGGTGCGCGCCGACCGTGGACCGCGACCTCGGCGACGTTGCCGGCGTGGCGCGGGACGCCGTCGGCGTAGCCGAGCGGGACCAGCCCGACGACGGTGTCCTCGGGCGCGGTCCACGTCCAGCCGTACGAGACGCCGGCGCCGGTCGGGATCGCCTTGACCAGCGCGAGCTGGGCGCGCAGCCGCATGACCGGGGTCAGCGCGACCCCGGCGAGCGCGGCCAGCCCGGGCGCGGGCTCCACCCCGTACGCGGCGATGCCGACCCGGACGAGGTCGAAGCGGGCCTCCGGCACGACCAGCGCGCCGGCGGAGTTGGCCAGGTGGCGCAGCTCGGGCTCGAGCCCGGCGAGCCGCGCGCGCTGGTAGGCCCGGTCGAAGGCCGCGAGCTGGACCCGGACCGAGGGGTGGCCCGGCTCGTCGGCCGCGACCAGGTGCGACCAGAGGCCGACGAGGCGGAGCGCGCCGGCGCCCTCGGCCTCGGCGGCCGCCGCGAACAGGTCGTCCCAGCCCGGCTCGGGCGCGCCGTTGCGGGTGAGCCCGGTGTCGACCTTGAGGTGCACGCGGGCGGGTCGTTCGGCGACGGCGGCCGCCGCCGCGAGCCGCGAGACGTCCTCGGGGCTGGCCGCGGACACGTCGACGTCGGCGGCGACCAACGGGCTGAGGTCCTCGGTCGGGCCGTAGAGCCAGCACAGCAGCGGCCCGACGTCGCCGGCGGCGCGCAGCGCGAGCGCCTCCCCCGGCGTCGCGACCCCGAGCCAGCCCGCCCCGGACGCGCGGGCCTCGCGGGCGCACACGAGCATGCCGTGGCCGTACGCGTCGGCCTTGACCACGACCATCAGCGCGGCACCCCCGACGTGCGCGGCGATCGCGGCGACGTTGGCGCGGAGGGCGGCGAGGTCGACGTCGGCGCTGGCGGTCGTCGGGTCGATCGCGGACCCGGCGGCCTGGCCGACCTGGACGACGGGGCCGACCTGCGCGGCGGCTCCGACGCTCACGGGTGCCGCTCCTGCCACCAGGCACCGAGCCGTTCGGCGCACCGCTCGGCCAGGACGTGCGGCGGCAGCGGCCCGGGGTGCGCCGCGGCGGTCAGCGCCTGCAGCGACGCCGCGAGCACCGCCGCCTCGTGGGCCGGGCGGCCGGCGGCGAGCACCGCGGCGCAGAGCCCGCCGAGCGTGTCGCCCGAACCGGCACGGCCGGTCCAGGACGGTCCGGGCACCGCGACGTCGACCGTGTGCCTGCCCGGGCGGGCGACGAGCTGGGTGGAGCCCTTCAGCAGCACGGTCGCCCCGGTGCGCTCGGCCCCGGCGCGGACGGCGGCCAGCGGGTCGCCCTCCACCGTGGAGCGCTCCACGCCGAGCAGCCGGGCCAGCTCGCCGGCGTGCGGGGTCAGCAGCCAGGTCGCCGGCAGCCGGGCGGGCCGGTGGCCGATGCCGTCGGCGTCCAGGACGCCCGGCACGCCGGAGGCGACGGCGTCGGCGACGGCCTGGTCCCCGTCGGGGCGCTCGCCCCAGCCCGAGCCGAGCAGGTGCGCCTGGACGCGACCGGGGGCGAAGACGACGTCGGGGAGGTTCGCGGTGATCGTGCCGCGCGCCGAGGCCGGGCCGAGGAACCGCACCATGCCCGCCCCGCCGTGCACCGCGCCGTACGTGGCCATGATCCCGGCGCCGGGGTAGGTCTCGGAGCCGCAGTCGACCCCGACCACGCCCTTGGCGTACTTGTCGCTGCGTGGCGCGGGCCACGGCCAGGCGTCGACGACGCGCTCGGCGTCCCAGGCGTCGAGCTCCGGCTCCTCGGGAGTGGTGTCCAGCCCGATGTCGACGCAGACGAGCCGCCCCGTGCGGCTCCGGGCGGGTTCGAGGAGGTGGCCGACCTTGAGCACGCCGAAGGTCACCGTGACGGCCGCGGTGACCGCGGGCCCCGGGACGGCGCCGGTGTCGGCCACGACGCCCGAGGGCAGGTCGACGGCGACGACGGGCAGGCGCGCGGCGTCGAGGCGGGAGACCAGGTCGGCGACGTCGTCGGGCAGGCCGGGACGGCCGCCGATGCCGAGGACCCCGTCGACGGCGAGGTCGTACGCGGCCAGGTCGCCCAGGTCGTCCGTCGCGACCACCCGGCCGCCGGCCGCGCGCAGGCCCGCGAGCCCCTCCGCGTGCGGCGTGCCGAGCACGCCGACCGCGTCGACCCGGACGCCGCGTCGCGCGAGGCGGGCGCCGGCCCACAGGGCGTCCCCGCCGTTGTTGCCGGGACCGACCAGCACGAGCACGCGGGCGCCGTACGTCCGCCCGGCGCGCTGCCGGAGCTCCTCGAGCAGCACCGCCGCGAGCCCCGTCGCGGCGCGCTGCATCAGGGTCCCGTCGTCGTGGGCACCCATCGCCGCCGCCTCGAGACGGCGGACCTGCTCGACGGTGAAGGCCTGCACGCCCCCGACCCTATCCAGCGCGCTCAGCCCTCGCAGACGACGACGGCGGAGGCGATGCCGGCGTCGTGGGACAGGCTGACGTGGATCGACGTGATGCCCGCGGCCTCGGCCTGCGCGGCCACCGTCCCCCGCACCACGAACGTCGGGCGCCCGCGCTCGTCGGTGACGACCTCGGCGTCCTGCCAGGACATGCCCTGCGGCGCCCCGAGCGCCTTGGCCAGCGCCTCCTTGGCCGCGAACCGTGCGGCCAGCGACGCCACCGGCCGCTCGGCCTCCGCGGGCGTGAAGAGACGGCGTACGAGACCGGGGCGCCGGGCGATGGTCTGCCCGAAGCGCTCGACGTCGCAGACGTCGATGCCCACGCCGACGATCACCGGCGCACCCCGCGCCGGAGGAGCCGTACGCGCCCTGCCCCGTCCCGTCGGTGACCCGGGAAAACGGCCCGTGACCCCGGCACATCTGCCACGGTCACGGTCGGTCCACCACGTTGACGTGGTGAACCGACGCCCCCCAGGGGACGGGAGGCGGGGCGCAGCGAGGGGTCACTCGACGGTGACGGACTTGGCCAGGTTCCGGGGCTGGTCGACGTCGTGGCCCTTGCGGGTGGCGAGCTCGCAGGCGAACATCTGCAGCGGCACGGTGGCGACCAGCGGCTGCAGCAGGGTCGAGACCTTCGGCAGCGGGACGAGGACGTCGGCGTAGGGCAGCACCTCGTGGTCGTCGGCCTCGGCGAGCACGATCGTGCGCGCGCCCCGGGCGCGGACCTCCTGCAGGTTCGACAGCACCTTGTCGTGGAGCATGTCGCGCCCCCGCGGCGGGATCACCACGAAGACCGGCAGGCCGTCCTCGATGAGCGCGATCGGGCCGTGCTTGAGCTCGCCGGCGGCGAAGCCCTCGGCGTGGATGTAGGCGAGCTCCTTGAGCTTGAGCGCGCCCTCCAGCGCCACCGGGTAGCCCACGTGGCGCCCGAGGAAGAGCACCGACGGCTCGTCGACGAAGTCCGCGGCCAGCTTGAGCACGGGGTCCATGTCCTCGAGCACGCGGGCGATCGCGTCGGGCATGGTGGCCAGCTCGGCCATCACCGCGGCGATCTCGTCGCCGAACTTCGTGCCCCGCACCTGGGCGAGGTAGAGCCCGAGGAGGTAGCAGGCCACGACCTGGGTGAGGAACCCCTTGGTCGAGGCCACGCCGATCTCGGGACCGGCCCGCGTGTAGATGACCGCGTCGGACTCGCGCGGGATCGTCGAGCCGTTGGTGTTGCAGACCGCCAGCACGCGCGCGCGCTGCTCGCGGGCGTGGCGGATGGCCATCAGCGTGTCCGCGGTCTCGCCCGACTGGCTGACCGCGACGACCAGGGTCGTCGGCCCGACGATCGGGTCGCGGTAGCGGAACTCGCTGGCCAGCTCGACCTCGCAGGGGATGCGGGTCCAGTGCTCGATCGCGTACTTGGCGACGAGCCCGGCGTACGAGGCGGTGCCGCAGGCGATGATGATGATCTTGTCGATGCGGCGCAGCTCCTCCTCGGAGATCCGCACCTCGTCGAGCATCAGCCGCCCCGCCTCGTCGTGGCGGCCGAGGAGGGTGTCGGCGACGGCCTTCGGCTGCTCGTAGATCTCCTTGCGCATGAACCAGTCGAAGCCGCCCTTCTCCGCGGCCGACAGGTCCCAGTCGACGTGGAAGGGACGGACGTCGGCCGGCGCGCCGTCGAAGTCGGTGACCGTCACGTCGGTGTCGGTGATCACGACCACCTGGTCCTGACCGAGCTCGATCGCGTCGCGGGTGTGCTCGATGAAGGCGGCGACGTCGGAGGCGAGGAAGTTCTCACCCTCCCCCACGCCGACCACGAGCGGGGAGTTCCGCCGGGCGGCGACCACCTGGCGCGGGCCCTGCGCGTCGATCGCCACGAGCGTGAACGCGCCCTGCAGCCGGTGGCACACGAGCCGCATCGCCTCGGGCAGCCCGACCCCGGCGCAGACCTGGCGGCCGAGCAGGTGGGCGACGACCTCGGTGTCGGTCTCGGAGACGCAGGTGATGCCGTCCTCGGCGAGCTCGGTGCGCAGCGCGGCGAAGTTCTCGATGATCCCGTTGTGCACCACGGCCACGCGCCCGTCGGCGGACACGTGCGGGTGGGCGTTGGTGTCGGTCGGGCCGCCGTGCGTGGCCCACCGGGTGTGGCCGAGGCCGAGGCCGTCGGCGGGCAGCGGCCGCGCCGCCAGCTCGGCGTCGAGGTTGGCGATCTTGCCCGCCTTCTTGGCCACGTGCAGGCGGGAGTCCTGGACGACGGCGACGCCGGCGGAGTCGTAGCCGCGGTACTCCAGGCGGCGCAGGCCCTCGACGACCACGCCGAGGGCCGGCCGCGGGCCGACGTAGCCGACGATTCCGCACATGCGCCGCAGCCTACGGGAGCGCGGCGGCCCGGCCCCGGAGCGACGGAAACCTCCGCCACGTCGCCCGCCCCGTGGCGAGAGGTCCCCTCCCCGCCCGCGACCACTACTGTGGCCGACCGTGACGCAGTCGCCCGTGCTCGGTGTCGGGGCACCGTCGAGCCCGTACGTGGAGCGCCGCCGTGCGGACTGGGCGGCCCTGGCGGCCAGCGACGCGCTCGAGGACTTCTCCCTCGACACCACCACGCTCGAGAGGCTCCGGGGGCTCGACGACCCGACCTCGCTGGAGGACGTGCGCGAGGTCTACCTCCCGCTGTCGGGCCTCCTCACCCGCTACGTCGACCTCACCGGCGAGCTGCACCGCAGCACGGGCGCCTTCCTCCACCTCTCGGTCGGGCGCACGCCGTTCGTCATCGGCATCGCCGGTTCCGTGGCGGTGGGCAAGTCGACGACCGCGCGCCTGCTGCGCGAGCTGCTGGCCGCCTGGCCCGGCCACCCCAAGGTCGCGCTGGTGACGACCGACGGCTTCCTGCACCCGAACGTCGAGCTCGCGCGCCGCGGCCTGATGGAGCGCAAGGGCTTCCCCGAGTCGTACGACCGGCGTGCGCTCCTGCAGTTCGTGATGGACGTCAAGTCCGGGCGCACCGAGGTCGACGTGCCCGTCTACAGCCACCTCGTCTACGACATCGTCCCCGACCGGCGAGAGACCATCAGCTCCCCCGACATCCTCATCGTCGAGGGCCTCAACGTGCTCCAGCCCGCCGTGGCCCGCGCCGACGGCACGAGCGGGCTCGCGGTCAGCGACTTCTTCGACTTCTCGGTCTACGTCGACGCCGACGCCGCGGAGATCCGCTCCTGGTACGTCTCGCGCTTCCTGGCGCTGCGCGAGACCGCCTTCCGCGACCCGCGCTCCTACTTCACCCGCTACGCCGACCTGACCGCCGAGCAGGCGGTCGCCCGGGCCGAGCACCTGTGGGACAGCATCAACGGCCCCAATCTGCTCGAGAACATCCTGCCGACGCGCGGCCGGGCCACGGCGATCCTGCGCAAGGGCGCCGACCACCGCGTCGAGTGGGTGCGGATCCGCAAGGTCTGAGCGCGCCGCGCGCGGGTCCCGGCACCTCCGGCGGTCGCGGACCGCGACCGGGCCCGTGTATCAGGACCGTCCCGCCGCGCTCCTGCTCCCCGACGTGCGCACCGGCCGGCGTGGGGGACCCGGCCGGTGCGCCGTCCCCGGTCCTCCCGTGCGGCCGGCGGACATCCGCCGGTCGCGCCGCGCACCGCCGGGGCCGGGCCCCGCGACTACGGTGAGGCCATGGCGAACGAGCACGAGACGCTGCCCGGTCGCACCCGGCTGGGCGCCGGCACCGCCTTCAAGGCGGGGTTCTTCGGGGCCTTCGGCGTCGTCGCCTTCGCGCTGCTGCTGACCCTCGTCGTCGTGGTCGTCGCCCTGGTCCTGGCCGCGCTCGGCGTCCTGCCCGGTGTGGCGCAGCTCTTCTGGGCCGTCACCACGCCCTGAGTCCCGCGCGCCCGCTAGCTCGGGGGCGCCGCGCCGAGCACGTCGGGCGCCGCGGACGACGTCACCGTCGGGAGGCGCAGCACGAAGAGCGCGCCGCCACCCGGGGCGTCGGTCACCACGACGGTCCCGCCGTGCTGCCGGACGACCGACTCCGTGATCGACAGGCCGAGGCCGGTCCCCGGCGTCGCGCGGGCGGCCTCGGCGCGGAAGAAGCGGTCGAAGACGAAGGGCCGCTCCTCGGGCTGCACGCCGCCCCCCTCGTCGCTGACCCGGATCTCGCCCCCGCGCTGCGTCACGGTGATCGTGCCGCCCGCCGGGGAGAACTGCACCGCGTTGTCGAGCACGTTGCCCAGGGCCCGGGCCAGCAGGTCCGCGTCGCCCCGCACGTGCGCGGGCTCGAGGTCGACGCGCCACGAGAGCCCGGCGGTGCGCATGCTCACCCGGTCGACCGCCTCCTCCAGGACGGCGGTCAGGTCGACCTCGGTCAGCTCCCCGGCCGTCCGGTCCTCCCGGGTCAGCCCGATGAGGTCGGTGACGAGCGAGGAGAAGGCGACGAGCTGGGCCTGCACGTCGCGCACGATCGTCAGCCGGTCGTCGGGCCGCAGCATCGCGTGCTGGGTGTCGGCGGCCAGCAGCTCGACGTTGGTCCGCAGGCTCGTCAGGGGGTCCGCAGCTCGTGGCCGGCGTCGGCCACGAAACGCGCCTGGCGCACGCGGGAGACGGTGATCGTCTCGAGCAGGTGGTTGAAGGCGACCGCGAGGCGCCCGATCTCGTCGTCGCGCTCGACACGGACGGGGGTGAGGTCCTCCGCCGCCGCGCGCTCCTCCACCTCCGCGGTCAGCTTCCGGACGGGGGCGACGCCGGCCCGGGCGACGTGGCGGGCCACCAGCCCGGCCGCGGCGACCGCGACGGCCCCGAAGCAGACCAGGGCCAGGGCGAGGGCGCCGAGGATCTGGGCGGAGCCGCTCAGCGGGCGCCCGACGACGAGGGCGGTGCCCGACTCACGGCCCAGCGGGACCACGCGCACGCGGTAGTCGCTGCCGGCCGTGGTGCGGGCGGCGTGCGTGAGGGTCCCGAGCCGCCCCTGCGCCACCGCACGGTCGCGCCCGTCGACCAGGACGACCTGGGAGCCCGGCGACGTCACCACGCTGCCGTCGGCGCGGACGGCGGCGAGCAGCAGGTCGACCTCGAGGTCGCGGTCCTGCGCCACGTAGCGCTCCACCTCCGCCCTCGACGGCGACGGCCCGAGCGCGCCGACGGCCCCGGTCGAGGCACGCAGCAGGACGGCGTCGATGCGGTCGTCCACGGAGATGCGGGTGGCACCGTACGCGCCGAGGCCGGTGACGAGCACGGCGAGGGAGACCATGAGCAGGGTGAACCTGCTCACGCGACGCTGGAGCGAGGGCCCCGTCCTGGGGCTGCCGGCGTCGGGGGTCACCGGCATGGTCATCGCGCCCGCGTCCTGCGCGGAGGTGGTCTCACAGGGCCAGCCGTTCGCGGACCACCCCGGAGAGCCGCTGGGCCACCGCATCGGCGACGTCGTAGCTCTCGGCCTCGACCATCACCCGGACGAGCGCCTCGGTGCCCGACGAGCGCAGCAGCACCCGGCCCGCGTCGCCCAGCTCGCCCTCGGCCTGCGCGACCGCGGCCAGCAGGCCCTCGTCGCTCGCGGCCCGGGCCTTGTCGACGCCGGAGACGTTCACCATCACCTGCGGCAGCCGGTGCATCACGCCCGCGAGCTGGGCGAGGCTCTGGCCGGACGTCGCCATCCGGCTCGCGAGGTGCAGGGCGGTGAGGACGCCGTCGCCCGTCGTCGCGTGCTCGGACATGATCACGTGGCCGGACTGCTCCCCGCCGAGGGTGTGGCCGGACGCCTTCATGGCCTCGAGCACGTAGCGGTCGCCGACCGCGGTCTGCTCGACCGCGACGTCGGAGCGGCGCATCGCCTGCAGGAAGCCGAGGTTGCTCATCACCGTCGCCACGACGGTGTCGTTCTTGAGGCGGCCGCTCTCGCGCAGGGCCAGCGCCAGGACGGCGAGGATCTGGTCGCCGTCGACGACGCGGCCGGTCGCGTCGACCGCCAGGCAGCGGTCCGCGTCGCCGTCGAGGGCGATGCCCAGGTCGGCGCCGTGCTCGACCACGGCAGCGCGCAGCGAGTCCATGTGCGTCGACCCGCAGTCGCGGTTGATGTTGAGCCCGTCGGGCTCGGCGTGGATGCGGACGACGTCGGCGCCCTGCGCCTCGAAGGCGGCGGGACCGGCGACGTACGCCGCCCCGTTCGCGCAGTCGATGACGACCTTGAGGCCCTCGAGGCTGACCGGCGTGCCGACGCTCGAGACGAGGTGGGCGACGTAGGCCTCGACCAGCGACGGCTCGTCGCGCACCCGACCGACGCCGGCCCCGGTGGGACGGGCCCAGGGCTCGCGGAGCCGGGCCTCGATCGCGTCCTCCACGGCGTCGTCGAGCTTGACCCCGCCGCGGGCGAAGAACTTGATGCCGTTGTCCGGCATCGGGTTGTGGCTCGCGGACAGCATCACGCCGAGGTCGGCGCCCTGCTGGCCGGTCAGGAAGGCGACGCCCGGCGTGGGCACGACCCCCACACGCACGACGTCGACGCCGGCGCTCGCGAGCCCGGCGACGACCGCGGCCTCGAGGAACTCCCCCGAGGCGCGCGGGTCGCGACCGACCACCGCGAACGGGCGGTGGCCGCTGAACTCGCCCGACTCGGCGAGCACGTGCGCCGCGGCGACGCCGAGGTCGAGCGCGAGCTCGGCGGTCACCGCGTCGTTCGCGCGACCACGCACCCCGTCGGTGCCGAAGAGACGACCCACGCCCTCACCCTGCCAGACGGAACGACGCGACGCAGGCCGACGCGATCAGCGCTTGGAGTACTGCGGAGCCTTGCGGGCCTTCTTGAGACCGGCCTTCTTGCGCTCCTTGATCCGCGCGTCGCGGGTGAGCATCCCGGCCTTCTTCAGCGCGGGGCGGCTCGCCTCCTCGTCGACGGCGTTCAGGCAGCGGGCGATCCCGAGGCGCAGCGCGCCGGCCTGGCCGGTGACGCCGCCGCCGTGGATGCGGGCGATGACGTCGTACGAGCCGGTCACCGCGGCGGTGCCGAAGGGCTCCGCGACGATCTGCTGGTGGACCTTGTTCGGGAAGTAGTTCTCGAGGTCGCGCCCGTTGATCGTCCACTGGCCGGAGCCGGGGACGATGCGCACGCGGGCGATCGCCTCCTTGCGGCGGCCGGTCGCGCCGGCGGGGGCGACGACGGCCGGACGGTTGCCCGCGGTCGCGCCCGGGTTGGCCTCGGAGCGGTAGGCGATCTCGCGGTCGCCCTCGGTGATGGGGGCGATCTCGGTGGCGGTGTCGGTCACAGCGGAGTTCCTGTCGAAGATCTGGGTGTCGGTGTGGCGGTCAGGACGCTGGTCAGACAGACGCCGGCTGCTGCTGCACGACCTGGGTGATCGTGTAGGGCTGCGGCTGCTGGGCGCTGTGCGGGTGCTCGGGGCCCGAGTAGACCTTCAGCTTCTTGATGAGCTGGCGCGAGAGGCGGTTCTTGGGGAGCATGCCCCAGACCGCCAGCTCGACGACCTTGCGCGGGTCGCGGGCGAGCAGGTCGCCGGCCGCCACCGACTTCAGGCCACCCGGACGCCCGGAGTGGCGGTGGTACATCTTGTCGGTCCCCTTGCTGCCGCCGAGGGAGATCTTCGACGCGTTGACCACGACGACGAAGTCGCCGCCGTCGACGTGCGGCGCGAACGTCGGCTTGTGCTTGCCGCGCAGCAGGGTGGCGACGGTGACGGCGAGCCGTCCGAGGACGACGTCGGACGCGTCGATGACGTGCCAGTCCCTCGAGAGGTCACCGGGCTTGGGGCTGTACGTGGACACGGGTCGTGGACCAGCTCTCGGATCAGTGGGTGGATCGAGTCGTTCGTTCATGCGGTGCGGTCGAGCTCGCGCATCCGCCTGGCCGGGAGGCCTGGCACGGCACGGACACGTGCGCGGACGCAACAGCCGTCCAAGATACCCGCGCCCGGCAACGGTGGTCAAAACAGCGTCGCCGACGAGGGACCTCCGTGGCAGGGATCACCTGGTCGGTGTGCCGCCCACCCCGCAAGAGTATTCGGACGTCCTCCTAGATTAGGCCCCATGACCGACTCCACGACCGCCGCCTCGGCCCCCCGCACGGAGCCGGGCGCCGCCGACGGCACCGGCGCGGGCGGCAGCGGCCGCGACAGCCTCACCGTGACCGACAACCGCACCGGCCAGACCTACGAGCTGGAGATCACCGACGGCACCATCCGCGCCGCCGACCTCAAGCAGATCAGCGCCGACGGCCAGGGCCTCGCGACGTACGACCCCGGGTTCGTCAACACCGCCTCGACGCGCAGCGCCGTCACCTACATCGACGGCGACGCCGGGGTCCTCGAGTACCGCGGCTACCCGATCGAGCAGCTGGCCGAGCACTCCACGTTCCTCGAGGTGGCCTACCTGCTGCTGAACGGCGAGCTGCCCACGCAGGCCGAGCTCGACGACTTCACCCACGACGTCACCATCCACACGTTCCTCCACGAGAACGTGCGCCAGCTGATGCAGGGCTTCCGCTACGACGCCCACCCGATGGGCATGCTCATGTCCGCGGTGAGCGCGCTGTCGACGTTCTACCCCGACGCCAACCAGATCTCGGACCCCGCCAACCGGCAGCTCCAGATCACGCGCCTGATCGCCAAGATGCCGACCCTCGGGGCCTGGGCCTTCCGCCACAACCAGGGCAAGCCGTACGTCTACCCCGACAACCGGCTCTCCTACGTCGAGAACTTCCTGGCGATGCTCTTCAAGATGAGCGAGCCGACCTACGAGGCCGACCCGCGCCTGGTGAAGGCCCTCGACGTGCTGCTGATCCTGCACGCCGACCACGAGCAGAACTGCTCGACCAACGCGGTCCGCTCGGTCGGCTCGTCGCAGGTCGATCCCTACTCCGCCACCGCGGCCGGGATCGGCGCCCTCTACGGACCCCTGCACGGCGGTGCGAACGAGTCGGTGCTGAAGATGCTGCGCCGCATCGGCAGCGTCGACAACATCCCCGGCTTCATCGAGGGGGTGAAGGGCGGCAAGGAGAAGCTCATGGGCTTCGGGCACCGCGTCTACAAGAACTTCGACCCGCGCGCCACGATCATCAAGAAGGCCTGCGACGACGTCTTCGCGGTCACCGGGGTCAACCCGCTGCTCAAGATCGCCCAGGAGCTGGAGAAGATCGCGCTCGAGGACGAGTACTTCGTCAAGCGCAAGCTCTACCCCAACGTCGACTTCTACTCGGGCCTGATCTACGAGGCGCTGCAGTTCCCGCCGGAGATGTTCACCGTGCTCTTCGCCATCGGGCGCACGCCGGGCTGGCTGGCGCAGTGGTCGGAGCTCGTGCAGGACAAGGAGCAGAAGATCGCCCGGCCCAAGCAGATCTACACCGGCTACCGCACCCGCGACTTCGTCCCGATGTCGGGGCGCTAGCCGGACCGCACCCGGCCCGCCGTCCTCCGCCCTCCTCAGGGCGGGGCCCGGGAGCGCTCCGGCCGACCCCTGACCCGGCCGGAGCGCTAGTGTCGCGCCCATGCGGAGCCTGCTCACCAGCTTCAAGAACTTCGCCTTCGCGGGCAGCCTCGTCGACCTCGCGGTCGGGCTGGCGATCGGCGCGGCGTTCGCCAGCGTCGTGGACTCCCTCGTCGGGGACATCATCCTGCCGCTGGTGGCCGCGATCTTCGGTCAGCCGAACTTCGACGCCTTCGTGGCCCACCTCAACGGGGCCGAGATCACCTACGGCCACTTCCTGACCACGTTCGTGTCGTTCCTGCTGCTCGCGTTCACGATCATGCTGCTCGTCGCGGCGATCCGGCGGGCGACGGGGCGAGAGGCGGCCGGTGCCCAGGGCAGCCGCGAGTGCGACCACTGCAAGAGCTTCATCCCGGTCGACGCGTCGGTCTGCATGTACTGCACCCGCGACGTCGAGCCCGTCGTGAGCTGAGCCGGCTCAGCGGGCGCGCTGCACGCGCGCCTCGTCCCAGACCGGCTCGTCGGTGGCGTGGACGCCGCCGTCGGCCCCGAAGACCAGGAACCGGTCGAGGCTGCGGGCGAACCAGCGGTCGTGGGTCACCGCGACCACCGTGCCCTCGAAGGACGCCAGACCCTGCTCCAGCGCCTCGGCCGACGCCAGGTCGAGGTTGTCGGTCGGCTCGTCGAGCAGCAGCAGGGTGGCCCCGGACAGCTCCAGCAGCAGGATCTGGAACCGCGCCTGCTGGCCGCCCGACAGCGACTCGAAGCCCTGCTCGGCCGCGTGCGCGAGCTCGTAGCGGTCGAGCTTGCGCGAGGCGAGCTCGCGGCCCATGCCCTGGCGGTGCTCGTCGCCGCGGTGCAGGACCTCCAGCAGCGTGCGCCCGGCGAGCTCGGGGTGCGCGTGGGTCTGGGCGAACCAGCCCGGGCGTACGCGGGCGCCGAGCCGGGCCTGCCCCGTGTGGGCCACGGGCGCGATGTCGAGCCAGCCGACCGGCTCGTGCTCACGGTCGGGCAGGCTCCCGCCCCGGGCCAGCAGCCGCAGGAAGTGCGACTTGCCCGACCCGTTCGAGCCGAGCACGCCGACCCGGTCGCCGAACCAGATCTCGGTGCTGAAGGGGCGCATCAGCCCGGTCAGCCCGAGGTCCTCGACGACCACCGCGCGCTTGCCCGTACGCCCGCCCGAGAGCCGCATCGTCACGCTCTGCTCGAGCGGCGTCGCCTCCGGCGGGCCGGCCTCCTCGAACTTGGCCAGCCGGGTCCGCGCGGCCTGGAGGCGGCTGGCCAGCCCGTCGTTGAACTCGGCCTTGACCTTGTACATCTGCACCAGGTCCCTGATCTTCTGGTGCTCCTCGTCCCAGCGCCGCCGCAGCTCCTCCAGCCGCGCGGAGCGGTCCGCCCGCGCCGCGGCGAACGTCGCGAACCCGCCGCCGTGCACCCACACCGTGTTGCCCGCCGCGCCGAGCTCGAGCGCGGCGATCGCGGTCGCGGACTCGGCCAGCAGCTCGCGGTCGTGGCTGACCAGCAGCACGGTCTTCTGCGTGGCCCGCAGCTGGGCCTCCAGCCAGCGCTTGCCGGGCACGTCGAGGTAGTTGTCCGGCTCGTCGAGCAGCAGCACCTGGTCGGGCCCGCCCAGCAGCGCCTCGAGCGCCAGCCGCTTCTGCTCGCCGCCCGAGAGGGTGCGGACCTCGCGGTGGCGGGCGCGGTCGAACGGGATGCCGAGCGCGCTCGTGCAGCAGGCGTCGAAGCGCACCTCGGCCTCGTAGCCGCCGGCGTCGCCGTACTCCGCGAGCGCGGTGGCGTAGCGCATCTGGACGGGCTCGGTGTCGTCCTCCATGAGCTCCAGCTCGCTCGCCTCGACGCTCGCGTACGCCGAGCGCAGCCGGTCGGGCGCCAGGGAGAACAGCAGCTCCGCCACGGTCGTGGCGTCGCGGATCGAGCCGATGAACTGCCGCATCACGCCGAGGCCGCCGCTGCGGCTGATGGTGCCGCGGGTGGCGTCGAGGTCGCCGGAGACGAGCCGCAGCAGCGTGGTCTTGCCCGCCCCGTTCGCCCCGACCAGCGCGACGACCGCCCCGTCACCGACGCGGAAGGACACGTCGTCCAGCAGCGGCCGCCCGTCCGGCAGGTCGTAGCCGGTGCCCGACAGCTCCACGTGGCCCACGGGCGGGAAGCGTAGGCGTCCGCGGCGCGGGCGTCACCCGGGTTGCCGCCCGCGGAGCGTCAGGCGGCCAGGAGCAGGGCCAGCGCGGCGGTGTCGGCGTTGCCCAGGGGGTCGACGCCGGTCCGGGTGTCGAGGCGGGTGACGGTCCCCTCGACGTCGGCCTGGACCCACGCCGCGCGGTGGTCGAGACCGAGGTGCGGGAGCCCGGGGAGGAAGACGCAGCCGGAGGCGACCTCGTACTCGGGCAGGGCGCGCGGGGTGCTGCCCGGCGGGTGCAGCACGAGAAGGCCGGGCGGGGTGCTCTCGGCGAACTGACCAGGCCGCAGCGGGTTCCTCCCGACCAGCGAGCCCTCGGCGACGACGAGGCCCACGGCCCCGGGCTGCGGGTCCTCGGGCAGCTCCTCGCGGACCCGGAAGACGGTGCTCGTGCCCAGCAGGCCGGGCACGGCGGCCATCCGGACGGCCAGCACCAGGAACTTCGCCCACTCGACGGTGTCGTCGGGCCAGCGGCCCATGAGCAGGAAGCCGTAGAGCGACCCGCGCGACTGAAGCGGGGCGACCTCGATCGACGGTCGGGGCGAACCCTCGGAGCTGGTCATGGACGACTCCTCCACGCGCGGGTGGTGCGAGAACTCAGCGTGCATCCCGTCCGACCGCTCCACAAGAGGACGCGGCCCCCGGGGCCGGATCGCCACCAAATCGCCACCAAATCGCCACCAATCGCCACCAAGCGCCACCAAGCGCCACCAGCGCCCCCGCACGTCACCCGGTGCGCTGCCCGCGCCGCCCGACCTGCGCAGGCCGCCCGACCTGCGCAGCAGGAAGCGCGAGGTGGACGCCCACGCCCCACGAGCGCCCGCCGAGCCCGGCCGGCGCCTCCCGTCCTTCTCGGCAGGGCGGCCCGGGTCAGGGCACGCCGGGCAGCCGCACCTCGGCCCGGAGCCCGCCGCCGGGGGCGTCGTCCAGCGTGACCGAGCCGCCGCCCCGGGTGAGGAGCTCGCGGACGATCGGCAGGCCGAGGCCGGACCCGCCGGCGTCCCGGTCCCGCGCGTCGTCGAGGCGGGTGAAGCGCTGGAACACCCGTTCCCGGTCCGCCGTCGGGATCCCCGGCCCGTCGTCGACGACGGTGAGCACGACCTGCCCGGCCGTCTCGGCGTGGGCGTCGAGGCGCACCCGGGAGCGGGCGTGGCGCACGGCGTTGGTCGTGAGGTTCAGCAGGACGCGGCGCAGCTCGGCGGGGTCGGCCCGGACGGCGAGGTCACCCGGGTCCCGTGGAGGCGACGGCCCCGACGGCCTCGACGCGGACGCCCTCGCGGGCCGGGACGTCGGCCGCGACGTCGGCGAGCAGGGCGCGCACCGCCACCCGTTCGGGATGTGCGGGCACCGGGCTGTCGGCGCCGCTGCGGGCGAGCAGCAGCAGGTCCTCGACGAGCGCGGACAGGCGGGCCAGGTCGGGCGCGAGCTCGGCCGGCAGGTCGCCGCCCTCCCCCAGCCGCCCGGCGACCTCCAGCTGCACCCGCATGCTCGCCAGCGGACTGCGCAGCTCGTGGGCGGCGTCGGCGACGAAGGTCCGCTGCCGCTCCCGGGCGGCCGCGAGCCGGTCGAGCATGCCGTTCAGGGTGAGCGCGAGCGCCCGGATCTCGTCGGCGGCCGGCGGCACCGGCAGCCGGGCGTCCGGGTCGGGCGCGGGGGCTGCCGTGCCGGGCGGCGCCCCGATGCGCTCGGCCCCCGCCCGCAGCTCCTCGACCGGGCGCAGGGTGCGGCCCATGGCGACCCAGGCGAGCGCGGCCATCACGAGCAGCACCGCCGGGAAGACGACGAGCAGGCCCGCCCGCAGCGCGCGCCGGGCCGCGAGCACGTCGCCGACCTGGACGGCGACGACCACCGAGACCGGGTCGTCCTGCGCCCCGGCGGCGACGGCCCGGACGCGGAGCGGGCCCGACGACCCGAACCTGCCCCCGTCGACGAGCACCGCCTCCCCGGCCAGCGCGTCGCGCAGCTGGCCCGGGTCGAGCACCGGCACGAGGCGGTCGGCACCGAGCGAGGCCGCGAGCACGCGCTGCCCGGCGTCGACGACCTGGACGAGCTGGGCGCCCGAGCTGGGCAGCGCGTCGGGCAGCCGGCCCTCGTCGACGAGCGCGGCGACCTCGTGGGCGCTCGAGAGCGCCTCCCGGTCGAGCGTGCGGTCGGTGGAGACCCGCAGGGCCTGGTAGAACCCGACGCCCCCCACCAGCAGCGCCAGGGCCACGCCGGTGACCCCGATCAGCAGCAGCCGGGTGCGCAGCCCGAGGCGGGCGCGGCCCGGCGCGGGCGGACGGGCCACCTCAGCCGACCAGGCGGTAGCCCGCGCCGCGCACGGTCACGAGCCGCTCGGCCCCGATCTTGCGCCGCACGTAGCCGACGTAGACCTCCACGGCGTTCGGCGCGGTCTCCGCCGCCGCCTCCCAGACGTGGTCGAGCAGCTCGGTCTTGGTCAGCACGCGCCCGGCGTGGCGCGCGAGGTACTCCAGCAGCGCGAACTCCCGGCTCGTCAGCTCCACCGGCTCACCCGCGACGCTCACCTGGCGGCTGGCCGGGTCGAGGCGCACCTCGCCGACCTCGAGCACGGCCGGCCGGGCCGCGGCGCCCCGGCGCAGCAGGGCCCGGAGCCGGGCGAGCAGGACGACGTAGGAGAAGGGCTTGGTCAGGTAGTCGTCCGCCCCGTCGTCGAGCGCGTCGGCCTGGTCGTGCTCGCCGTCCTTGGCCGAGAGCATCAGCACCGGCACCCAGTTGTCCGCCGCCCGCAGCCGCCGCACCACCTCGTAGCCCGACAGCCGCGGCAGCATCACGTCGAGCACCACGGCGTCGTACGTCTCGCTGCCGGCCAGCGCCAGCCCCTCGGCCCCGTCGGCGGCGACGTCGACGGCGAACCCGTCCGCCGCCAGCCCCTTGCGCAGGGCGGACCGGAGTCCCGGTTCGTCGTCCACGAGCAGCAGCCGCATGGGACCAGTGTGTCCGCCAGGCGGTCAGACCATCGGACCATCGCCGAGCAGCAGCGGGCGGCGCCCGACCTCTCAGCGTCCTGACAGCGGAGGGCTTGCAGACTCATCACATGCGTTCGCTCACCGCCCGGCCCGCCCTGCGCTGGCTGGTCCCGCTCGCCGTCCTGCTCGTCGTCCTCGCGAGCTTCCTCGCGACCACGCGCGCCAACGCCAAGGACCCGCTGCCGGACATCTCCGCGCAGGACCTGCTGGTCAAGGTGTCGGAGTCGAAGGTCGACGGGCTCTCGGGCACCGTCGTGCAGGACGCCGACCTCGGCATCCCGGCCGTCCCGGGCGGCAGCGACAGCCCCGGCGGCAAGCTGACCTCGCTGCTGTCGGGCAGCCACACGATGCGCGTCTGGTACGGCGCGCCGGACCAGGCCCGTCTGGCGGTGAACGACCAGTACGCCGAGACCGACGTCGTCACGAACGGCACCGACGTCTGGACCTACGACAGCCGCCAGAAGACCGCGACGAAGACGACGCTGCCCGCGGGCGACAGGACCCGGCGCACGGCCCCCGAGGGTGCCCCGCAGACGCCGCAGGACGCCGCGACGGCGGTGCTGGCCAAGCTGACGCCGACCACCGACGTCCGCGTCGACCCCGAGGTCACCGTGGCCGGGCGGGCCGCGTACGACCTCGTGCTGACCCCGCTCGACAGCGCCTCGCTGGTCAAGCAGGTCCGGGTCGCCGTCGACGGCGAGAACTACACCCCGCTGCGCGTCCAGGTCTTCGGGCCGAACGACAAGACGGCCCTCGACGTCGCCTACACCGACATCGCCTTCGGTCGCCCGGACGCCCGGATGTTCGCGTTCAACCCGCCGGAGGGCACCAAGGTCACCGAGAAGGCGGCACCGGAGCGCAAGGCCCCGACGGCCGCGGAGAAGAAGGACCTCGCGTCCCGCAAGGCCCGGGCCGAGCGCGACACGACCACCGTCGGCGAGGGCTGGAGCACCGTCGTGGTCACCAAGCTGCCGAGCGGGGCGACCACGACCGACGACCCGACGCTGAAGGGCTTCCTGGCCCAGCTGAAGCCGGTCTCCGGCTCGTGGGGCTCCGGGCGCGAGCTCGACGGCACGGTCGTCACCGCGATCCTGACCGACGACGGCCGCCTCGCGGTCGGCGCCGTCAACGGTGACGTCGTCTCCCGGGCCCTCGCCCGCTGACGGGCGCGAGGACGCGGAGCAGGCGCCGCGCATGAGCGCGGACGTGACGGGTCCGGCGCGGGGTGACGGCTCCCCCGCGTCGGTCCGGACCCGGGGGCTGACCAAGCGGTTCCGGCACCAGACGGCCGTCGACGCGGTCGACCTCGAGGTCCCGGTGGGCGCCGTCTACGGCTTCCTCGGGCCGAACGGGTCGGGCAAGACCACGACGATCCGGATGCTCCTCGGGCTGATCGGCGCCACCTCCGGCGAGATCGAGGTCCTGGGCGAGCCGATGCCGGCCGGTGCCTCGCGCACGCTGCGTCGCGTGGGGGCGCTGGTCGAGGGCCCGGCCTTCCACCCGTACCTCTCCGGACGCGCCAACCTCGCCCGCCTCGACGCCGCCGACCCGCACAGCGACGCGCGTACGGCGCCCGCGCGGATCGACGCCGCGCTCGACCGCGTCGGGCTGCTGCCGGCCGCGAGGAAGCGCTTCCGCGCGTACTCGCTCGGCATGCGGCAGCGACTGGCGATCGCCAACGCGCTGCTCGTCCCGCGCGACCTCCTGGTGCTCGACGAGCCGACCAACGGCCTCGACCCCCAGGGCACCCGCGAGGTGCGCCACCTGGTCGGCGAGCTCGCCGACGAGGGCACGACCGTCCTGGTCTCCAGCCACCTCCTCAGCGAGGTCGACCAGATGTGCAGCCACGTGGGGGTGATGTTCGAGGGCCGCCTGCTGACGCAGGGCCGGCTCGACGCCCTGCACGGCTCGACCGAGCAGACCGTCCGCGTCGACACCGACCGGGTCGAGGACGCGGCCTCGGTGCTGCGGACGCTCGGCCTGACCGACGTGCGACCGACGGCGGGTCACGTGACCGCGCTGCTGGGTGACGTGGCCGTCGAGAAGGTGGTGCCGGAGCTCGTGAACGACGGGGTGCCGGTGCTGGGCTTCGCGGTGCTGCGGCCGTCGCTGGAGGACGTCTTCGTGTCCCTGACCGGGGAGGGCTTCGATGTCAGCGGCTGAGACCGACGTGCTGCAGGGCGGTCCGAGGACCGCGCCCGTGCGGCAGGGCCGCGCGCTGCCCGCGCGCTTCCTGCGCTCGGAGCTGTCGATCATCTTCGGGCGGCGCCGCAACGTCGCCCTGCTCGCCGTCCTCGCGGCGATCCCGGTGCTGCTCGCGGTCGCGATCAAGCTGTCCTCCGACAGCGGCCGGCGCGGCGACGGTCCGGGCTTCTTCGAGGCGATCACCAGCAACGGGCTGTTCGTGGCCTTCGCGGCGCTGGCCGCCGAGCTGCCGCTCTTCCTGCCGCTCGCCGTCGCCGCGGCCTCGGGGGACGCGATCGCCGGCGAGGCCAACCAGGGCACGCTGCGCTACCTGCTGACCATCCCGGCCGGGCGCACCCGGCTGCTGCTGACCAAGTACGCGGCCGTGGTGGTCTTCGGCTTCGTCGCCACCGCGCTGGTGGCGCTGGCCGGGGTCGTCGCCGGCCTCGCCCTCTTCGGCGGCGGCGACGTGGTGCTGCTGTCGGGGACCACGACCAGCCTGCTCGACGGCGTCGGGCGCCTCGCGCTCAGCGTGCTCTACCTCAGCGCCTGCTTCGCGGCACTGGGCGCGATCGGGATGTTCGTCTCCACGCTGACCGAGCAGCCGATCGCGGCCATCGTCGCGACCGTCGGCGTGGACGTCTTGATGTTCATCCTCGACCAGATCCCGCAGGTCAGCTGGCTGCACCCCTTCCTGCTGGTCGACCACTGGGTCGCCTTCGGCGACCTGCTGCGCGACCCGATGGCCACCGACGCCATCGGCCGGGGCCTGCTCGTCGCGCTCGCGTACGCGGCCGTGTTCATGACGGCGGCCTGGGCGCGCTTCGCCAGCAAGGACATCACCTCCTGAGCCCTCGGACCCCGCTCGCGGGCGGGGTCCCCCGGCGACCCCGGGCCCACGGCCGCCAGGGCCCTCGTCGGTGCCGTCCCTGCCGCTGCGGTGGTGACGACGGGGCCGCGGGCCGGTCGGGCGGACTAGGCTTCGGCACCGTGCCGACCGACCTCCGCCCGCGACCGCGCCGCGAGGTGACGTCCTTCGTGCGGCGCTCGGCCCGGATGCGCGACTCGCTGCGGCGCACGTACGACGCGCAGCTCGGCGGGCTGGTGCTCGACGTCGCGCAGGGCGAGCTCCGCACCTCGGTCGCCGCGGACGCGCCCCGGCTCGACCTGCCCGCGCTCTTCGGCCGGCAGGCACCGGTCGTGGTCGAGATCGGCTGCGGCCCGGGTGACTCGCTGGTCGCCATGGCGTCGGCGCGACCCGAGGTCGACGTGCTGGCCTTCGAGGTCTACGAGCCCGCCGTCGCGGCCCTCGTGGCCCGGCTCGTGCGGGAGGACGTCGGCAACGTCCGGGTGGCGCCCGTCGACGCTGTCGCAGGCCTCGAACGGCTCCTGGGCGAGGGTTCGCTGAGCGAGGTCTGGACCTTCTTCCCCGACCCCTGGCCGAAGGCCAAGCACCACAAGCGCCGGCTGGTCGACCCGGCGTTCGCCGACCTCGTGGCCTCCCGCCTCGCCCCGGGCGGGCTCTGGCGGCTGGCGACGGACTGGGACGGCTACGCCGAGCGGATGCGCGACGTCCTCGGCGCCCACCCGGACCTCGCCCTCGAGAGCACCGACCGCGGTGACCGCCCGGTCACCCGGTTCGAGCGCCGCGGCACGGCCGAGGGCCGCGCCATCACCGACCTGGTCCTCCGGCGTGCCTGAGCCGACGCAGCGCTGGCGCCTCGACGTCGCGTACGACGGGGCGGGGTTCGCGGGCTGGGCCACGCAGCCCGGTCTGCGGACCGTCGCCGGCGAGCTCGAGCGCTGGACGGGCACGGTGCTGCGCCTCGACCCCGCCCCCACCCTGGTGTGCGCGGGGCGCACCGACGCCGGCGTGCACGCGCGCGGCCAGGTCGTCCACGTCGACGTGCCCGCCGGGGTGGGCTCGACGCCGCAGGAGCTGGCCCGGCGCCTGGCGCGCGTGCTGCCGCCCGACCTCGTCGTGCGCGCGGCGCGGGTGGCGCCGGAGGGGTTCGACGCGCGGTTCGCCGCGGTGTGGCGCCGCTACGTCTACCGGCTCGCCGACGAGGCGTCGGTGCGCGACCCGCTGGTGCGCGGGTTCGTCCAGGACGTCCCCGGCACCCTGCAGGTCGACCGGCTCTCCGCCGCGGCACGAGGGCTGCTCGGGCTCCACGACTTCGCGGCCTTCTGCAAGCGGCGCGAGGGCGCGACGACCATCCGTACGCTGCTCGACCTGGACCTGGAGCGGGTGGCGTCGGGCCCGCTGGCCGGCGTGGTGGAGGTGACGGTGCGGGCGGACGCGTTCTGCCACTCGATGGTGCGCTCGCTGGTCGGGGCGCTCGTCGCCGTGATGGACGGTCGGCGCGACCCCGGGTGGCTCGTCGCGCTGCTCGACGCCCCGTCCCGGGTCTCGTCGGTCCCGGTGCTGCCGGCGCGCGGGCTGACGCTGGAGGAGGTCGGCTACCCGGCCGACGAGGAGCTCGCCCGCCGGGCCGGCGAGGCGCGGGCCGTCCGGGTGCTCGCGTGAGCGCGCACTACTTCACCGAGACCCCCAGCGGGCCCGAGCACCGGCGCCAGGTCGAGGTCGAGGTGTGGGGACGTCCGTTCACGCTGACCACGGCGAACGGCGTCTTCGCCGGCGACGGGCTCGACCGCGGCACCGAGGTGCTGCTGCGGGAGTCCGCGCCACCGACGGGCGCCCCGACCGTGCTCGACCTCGGCTGCGGCTACGGGCCGGTCGCGCTGGGGATCGCGCTGGCCTGCCCCGCGGCACGCGTCGACGCGGTCGACGTCAACGAGCGGGCCCTCGCGCTCTGCCGCGACAACGCCGCCGCGCTCGGCGTCGCCGACCGGGTCCGCGTGATGCGTCCCGCCGACGTCGAGCCCGGGCGGACGTACGACCAGATCTGGTCGAACCCGCCGATCCGCGTCGGCAAGCAGGCCCTGCACGCCCTGCTGCTGACCTGGCTGCCCCGGCTCGCGCCCGCCGGCGAGGCGCGCCTGGTGGTGTCGAAGAACCTCGGCGCGGACACGCTGCAGCGCTGGCTCGTCGAGCAGGGGTTCGGCTGCACGCGCGTCGCGAGCAGCAAGGGGTTCCGGGTGCTGCTGGTGAGCACGGCGCAGGGCTGACCCCCACCGCCGCGGCCCCCCACCCCTTCGTATGGTGGTGGGCATGGCGTACACACTCCCTGATCTCCCGTACGACTACAGCGCTCTCGAGCCGCACATCTCGGGCGAGATCATGCAGCTGCACCACGACAAGCACCACGCGACCTACGTCGCCGGCATCAACACGGTCATCGACCAGCTGGCCGAGGCCCGTGACAAGAACGCCTTCGGCCCCATCAACGGCCTGGAGAAGACGCTCGCCTTCCACCTCGGCGGCCACATCAACCACTCGGTCTTCTGGCCGAACATGTCCCCCGACGGCGGCGACAAGCCGACCGGTGAGCTCGCGGCGGCGATCGACGAGTTCTTCGGCAGCTTCGACGGCTTCCGGGCGCAGTTCGAGGCCAACGCGAACGCGATCCAGGGCTCGGGCTGGTCGATGCTGGTCTGGGACGCCCTCGGCCAGCGGCTGAACGTCGTCCAGCTCTACGACCAGCAGGGCAACCTGCCGCTCGCGCAGATCCCGGTGCTGCTCCTCGACATGTGGGAGCACGCCTTCTACCTGCAGTACCGCAACGTGAAGGCCGACTACGCCAAGGCGTGGTGGAACGTCGTCAACTGGGCCGACGCCCAGGAGCGCTTCCTCAAGGCGAAGGCGCAGACGCCCGGCCTCATCTGAGCCCGGTCTCCGCCGTGGGTGGGATCGTGCACCGTCACGGTGCAGGATCCCACCCACGGCCATGTCCGGCTGTGCACAACCAGGTCGGAGGGTGCTGAGCGGGCCGAGACTTTCGAGGTGCACTCGTCCCGCAACGCGCTCGCCGACCTCCGTGGCCTGGGTGCGGCCCAGGCGCAGGTCGTGTCACGCGAGCAGGCGCTCGGCCACGGGCTCTCCGACCGTGTCGTCGCTCGCCTCGTGCACCAGGGTCACTGGCGACGCCTCGCGCCGGGGGTCTTCCTCATGGTCGACGTCGACCCGACCCTCCTGGCCCGGGCCTGGGCCGGCGTCCTGCTCGGTGGCTCCGGGTCACGCATCGGCAGCCTGGCCGCGGCACGGCTCCACGGCCTGCACGACGAGGAGCCCGAGCTGGTCCGCGTCCTGGTGCCGCACACCCGTCAGCCACCCCTCAGGGCCGGCTGGGAGTTCCGCCGCGAGCGGCCCGGCGTCCGCGGAGCGCGCTCGGTGGGTGACCCCCCGAGGACGACGGTCGAGGACACCGTCCTCGACCTGTGCGCCGACGGCCGGCCCGACGAGGCCGTCGGCTGGCTCACGACCGCCGTGCAGCGCCGCCGGACGACGCCCGCGCGCCTGCGGCGGGCCCTCGCCGCACGGCCGCGCGCACCGCACCGCCGGCTGCTGGAGAGCCTCCTGGCCGACGTCGCCGTCGGGGCCGAGTCACCGATCGAGCTCCGTTACCTGCACGACGTGGAGCGCGCCCACGGGTTGCCCGACGGGACCCGCCAGGCCCCCACCGGGCGTCGCCGCGGTTGGCGCGACGTGCTGTACCTCCCCTTCGGGGTCGTCGTCGAGCTCGACGGCCGGCTCGGGCACGAGGGGCTGGGTCGGTTCCGCGACATGGAGCGAGACAACCTCGCCCTCCTGGACGGCCTGGCGACGCTCCGCTTCGGTCACGCGGACCTCGTCGGCCGCCCGTGCCAGGTCGCGCGTCAGGTCGGCGAGGCTGCTGCAGCAGCACGGCTGGGACGGCGTCCTCACGCGGTGCGCGCGCTGTCGTCGCGTACCGGGTGAGGACTGGGGGTGATCCTGCACCGTGACGGTGCACGATCACACCCAGTGCTCGTCAGGGGGCGAGGCGGGTGCGGGACCAGCCGCGGTCGGTGCGGTCGTAGCGGAGGCGGTCGTGCATGCGGCTGGGCTGGCCCTGCCAGAACTCGAGCATCGACGGCCGCACACCGAACCCGCCCCAGTGCGGTGGGCACGGGACCTCCACGCCCTCGAAGCGCCGCTCCACCCGCGCGTACGCCGCCTCGAGCTCCTCGACACCGCTCACGGCGCTGGACTGGGCCGAGGCCCAGGCGCCGAGCTGGGAGCCGCGCGGGCGGGTGGCGAAGTACGCCTCCGACTCCTCGCGCGGCACCCGCCGGGCCAGCCCCTCGACCCGGACCTGGCGCTGCAGGGGGTACCAGCCGAAGTGCAGCGCCACGTACGGGTTGACGACGAGGTCGTGGCCCTTGGCCGAGTCGTAGTTGCTGAAGAACACGAACGTGCCGTCCTCGACGGCCTTCAGCAGCACCGTGCGTGAGCTCGGCCGGTCGCCGAGCGAGGTCGCGACGACCATCGCCGTCGGCTCGGGGAGCCGGCCCTGCGCCTTCGCCTCGAACGCGTCGGCCAGCCAGGCGTCGAACAGCGCGTACGGCTCGAGCGGTGCCGACTCCTCCCGCAGGGTGCCGGCGTCGTAGTCCATCCGTTCGGCGGCGAGGTCGGGCACGGTCCCATCCTGGCAGGACGGCTCGGCCGTGCGCGACACGGCAGACCGCCCGGTCCGGGTGCGGGCCCGTACGCGGAACGGCCGGGTGCCACCGGCGGCCCGGTGGGAGGATGAGCGATCGTGACGGACCTCCGGATCCCCGCCGACCTGCTGCCCGCCGACGGCCGCTTCGGCTGCGGGCCCTCGAAGATCCGGCCCGAGGCGGTCGCCGCCCTGGCCGGCGAGGGCGCCCGCCTCCTCGGCACCTCGCACCGCCAGCAGCCCGTGCGCTCGCTGGTCGGGGACGTGCGCCGCGGTCTGGCCGAGCTCTTCGCGCTGCCCGAGGGGTACGAGGTCGTGCTCGGCAACGGCGGGTCCACCACCTTCTGGGACGTCGCCGTCGCCTCGCTCGTCGAGCGGCGCAGCGCGCACGCGAGCTTCGGGGAGTTCTCGGCCAAGTTCACCGCCGCCGCCGCCGCGGCCCCGCACCTGGAGGCCCCCAGCGTGGTGACGGCCCCCGTCGGCTCCGTCGCGGTGCCGACCGCGGTCGCGGGCGTCGACACCTACGCCTGGGCGCACAACGAGACCTCCACCGGCGCGATCGCCCCGGTACGGCGCGTGGCGGGCGCCGACGCGGGCGCCCTCGTCGTGGTCGACGGGACCTCCGCCGCCGGTGGCGTGGAGCTGGACGTCAGCCAGACCGACGTCTACTACTTCGCGCCGCAGAAGGGCTTCGGCTCCGAGGGCGGGCTGTGGTTCGCGCTGCTCTCCCCCGCCGCGGTGGAGCGCGTCGGGCGCATCGCGGCGAGCGGGCGCTGGGTCCCGGAGAGCCTGAGCCTCGCGGTCGCCCTGACCAACTCCCGCCTCGAGCAGACCCTGAACACCCCGGCGATCGCGACGCTCTTCCTGATGCGCGAGCAGCTGCGCTGGCTCCTCGGGCTCGGCGGCCTCCCGGGCGCGGCCGCCCGGACGGCCGACTCGGCCGCGCGCGTCTACGGCTGGGCCGAGGCGTCGGCGTACGCGACCCCGTTCGTCGCGGAGCCGGCGCACCGCTCCCCCGTCGTCGCGACGGTCGACTTCGAGGGCGTGGACGCGGCCCGCCTCGCCGCGGCCCTGCGCGAGAACGGCGTGGTCGACACCGAGCCCTACCGCAAGCTCGGCCGCAACCAGCTGCGCGTCGGCCTGTTCCCGAACATCGACCCCGACGACGTGAGCGCGCTGCTCGCCTGCGTCGACTGGCTCGTCCCCCGCCTCGGGGCCTGACCGGGCCGGGCGACGACCGCGGCTCGCCGGGCGCCGGTCCGGGTCAGCCCGGTCGGCGGACCACGGCCACGACGACGCCGGCCACCACGGCGACGACCCCGGCCAGGCCGACGGCGAGGTAGGTCCCCCGCTGCCGGGCCACGGGTGTGGCGGAGGTGTCCCCGGGGTCCACGTCGGAACCGGGGTCGGACGACGGCGAGGCGCTCGGCGACGCGCTCGCCGCGCCGGGGACCGGCATGGAGACGACCTTGGCGTTCTTGCCCTCGCCGCCCACCAGGAGCGACCTGCCGTCCAGCGACAGCGTCAGCGCCTCCGCCTGGCCGACGTCGGTCACGTCCTCCGACGCGACGACCTGCCCGGAGGTGCCGTTGACGACGAGGACCTTGCCGTAGGTCAGGTAGGCGATCTCCTTGCCCCCCGGCAGGACGAGGCCGTCGGTGAGCGTCGCGGGGACGTCCTTGATGCGCTTGAGCGTGTTGACCCCGGCGCGGCTCGGCTTCTCCGGCGCGCGGTAGAGCCCGCCCTGCGCCTCCTTCGTCGCGACGTAGAGGACGCCGGCTCCGGTGACGAGCAGCGTCTCCGCGTCGTGCGCGCCATCGGGGTAGCGGAAGTCGTACGCGCGGTAGCTCCGGACCTGGTCGTCGGGCCTGGGGTCGTCGAAGTAGTAGACGCGGATCGTCTTGCGCTTCTCGTCGTTGTCGCCGATGTCGCCGACGTAGAGGCGGTCCTTGCGCCAGGCGACGGCCTCGGCGTCGACGGGGAAGGCGTTGTAGCGCAGCGTGCCCTTGACCCTGCCCGTGGAGTCGACGCCGTAGACGACCCCGAGCGCCCCCGAGTCGTTGACCGTCCAGTAGACCTTGTTGGTCGTGTCGCGGGCCATCCCGGAGTCCTCGGTGATCCGGCTGTCCTTGATCGTGAAGGCGACCTTGCCCGCCGCGCCCGCCGTGACCGGGAAGACCACCGCCAGGCCCAGCGCGGCCACCGCCGCGGCCGTCCCCCGCAGCGCCGCGCGCCTTCGCATCCCGTGCTCCCGCTCTGAAGTCCCGGCCGCAGCTGGTCGGGCGACCAGGCGGCAGCGTACGTGCGTCCAGTCTCCGCCGACGAGCCGTGCGCGGGCGACGCGCCACGCACGGCGGGACGCGCTCATCAGCCGTACGTGCGCAGCAGCGCGGCCACCAGCACGAGGACCACGAGGCCGGCGAGCACGCCGGACACGATCAGGCGGCGCGTCCGGGGGTTCACGGACCGAGGATAGGAGCGGGCGCCGTGCCCGGCCCTACGGTGGGCACGTGGGCGAGCTGCGGGCGTACGCGCTGCCCCTCGGCGCGCTGCGGGGCGCCCTCGCGGACGGACGCGCCGACGGACGGGTCGACGGACGGGTCGACGGACGGGTAGAGGGGCGCGCCGGGCGCGACCGGGTGCTGCGGCTGGTGCGGCCGGTGCTCCCGCCCGCCGCACCGCCGCACCCGCTCGGTCCGCTCTTCGCCCGCGTGCCCGGCACCCGGGTGGTGCCCGAGGACGAGCCCACGACCGCCGACCTCGACCGGCTCCTCGATGGCGTGCCGGTGCCGCCCGGCCGGGTGCGGGCCGCCTGGCGCCTGGTCGAGGCGCTGGTCGCCGGCCTCGCCCTCGCCTCGGCCCGGACGCGGTCCGCGCGCCCCCACGACCTGGGGCCGCTCGGGCTCCCGCTGCCCGTGTCCGCCGACCACGCGGCCGGGACCTGGACCACGACCCGGGTGGCTTCGGTGCCCGCGCTCGCGGGCCTGTCCGGCGACGCCGACGGTCTCGACGACGCCACGGAGGTGGTGGTCTTCTGGACCGCCCGCGAGGACGACGGCCCGACGGGCTGAGCCGGCTGGAGCGACGGCCGAACTGTCGGACCCGGGCCCTAGGGTCGACGACGTGGTGAGAAGGACGGACGAGCCGAGAGCGTGGCCCTGGGTGGCCGTCGCGCTGGTCTTCGTCGTGCTCTCACCGGTCGCGTCGATGCTCACCCGCGACTCCACGGGCCGCACCTCGCTGGCCTGGGTCGCGGTCCAGGCGCTCGCCACGGCCGCCGCCTTCCTCATCCCGCAGGTCCGCCAGATCCGCTCCGAGCAGCGCCAGTCGCGGGCCGAGGAGCGGGAGTTCGACACCCGTGTGGAGGTCAAGCTCGCCCTCAACGACGCGCTCGAGCCGATCGTCCGGCTCCTCGGCGAGGTGGCGCAGGAGACCAAGCGCGGTCCGCGCGACCAGCTGCGCGCGCAGGCGGTGCCGCTGGTGCTGACGACCGCGGCACAGCTGACCGGCGAGGACCGCGTCCGGGCGTGCTGGTTCGCGCTCGACCCGGGACCGCCCCAGCGGCTCGAGCCGCAGGAGTCGCTCGGGCGGGCCGGGCCCGTGACGACCGTCTTCACCGCGGGGACGCCGGGTGGCGACGCGGCGCTCGCCGTGGTGACCGACAACCGCCCGTTGCGCCTCGACGACCTCGCCGAGGCCGCCGACGGCCAGTGGCGCCTGGACGACGCGGTCGGCTACCAGAGCCTGGTCGTGGCGCCCGTGACCGTGGGCAACGTCGCCTTCGGCGTCATCACGCTCGACGCGCTCGAGCCGGGGGCCTTCGACGACGACGACGTGGCCCTGCTCTGGCTGATGGCCGGGCTGCTCGGCACGGCGCTGAGCATCCGGTGACGGGTCCGCCGGACCGGGCCGGTCCGCTTCTGCCGCAGCACCTGGCGCGACGACGCGTCGGGTGCTCGCCCACGTTGGACACGGGTGCGACAATGGAGGCGACCGAGGAGGTGACGCACATGGCGATGACGATCGACGGTGACCACCACGACCGGCGGATCGAGGCGATCCTGACCGACCCCAAGGGGTATTTCGAACGCGCCCGCCGCCGCGCCGAGGCCAAGGTACGCCGCGAGATGGAGCAGGAGCGCGACTCCAAGCCCAACGCGCGTACGGCCTGACGCCACCCGGGACGCCGTCAGGCTCCCCCGCCCGGGCCACCCCAAGACCCACCCGTCCCCCGACGAGGCGATCGCCCCGTGCTCCGGGACGGGTTCGTGACGTCTGCAGCCTGCCGCTCGAGAGCTCGGAGCAGGCAGGCCTCGATCACGCCCGTGTGGTCCAGCAGCTCACCGACGCCGAGCGCGTCGCTGTCCTCGTCGGTGTCCTCGCCGCCACGGACCGCCTCCCAGACCATCGTGAGCCCGATGAGCAGCAGCAGGCCGAAGGCGATCCAGTGGTCGACGTCGGTGCTGGAGCGGGCGAACCGGCTGGCCAGCACCCACCCGACCCAGCGGCACGACGGCCTGGGAGCCGCCGATGGTCAGCGCGATCGCCACGGCGCGGCGGACGTCGGACGTCGCCAGGTGCAGCCCGTGCCGAGGGCCACGGCGAAGGCGTCCGCGGACACCCCGGGGGCGATGGCCAGCAGGCCGAGGAACGTCGTCGGCGGCGGACCCCCGGCTCACGCCGGTGAGACCACCAGCACGAGGTCACCGCCCTCGACCTGCTGGACGGCGCTGAGCGCGAGCCGCTCGACCCGCCCGGTGACCGGCGTGGTGATCGCGGCCTCCATCTTCATCGCCTCGATGGTGGCCACGGTGGCGCCGGCCTCGACCTCGTCGCCCTCGGCGACCGTCACCGTGACCACGCCGGCGAACGGCGCCGCGACGTGGCCGGGGCGCGTCGTGTCGGCCTTCTCCGCCGTCTTGACGTCGACGTTGACGGACTTGTCGCGCACGCGGATGGGGCGCAGCTGGCCGTTGATCGTGCACATGACGGTGCGCATGCCGCGCTCGTCGGGGTCGCCGACCGCCGAGAGCCCGAGGATCAGGCTGACGCCGCGCCCGATGCGCGCGACGTGCTCCTCACCGGTCTGCAGGCCGTAGAGGAAGTCGAGGGTGTCGAGGCGGGCGACGTTGCCGTACGTCTCGCGCATCCCGAGGTACTCCCGGCTCGGCCCGGGGAAGAGCAACCGGTTCAGCGCGGCCTGCCGCGTCGCGCCCGCCACGTCGAGCTCGGCCGAGTCCTCCTCCGACAGCTCGGTCTCCCGCAGCGGGACGGTGCGGCCGGCGAGGGCCTTGCTGCGGAACGGCTCCGGCCAGCCGCCGGGCGGGTCGCCCAGCTCGCCGCCGAGGAAGCCGATCACGGAGTCGGGGATGTCGTAGGCCTGGGGGTTGTCCTCGAACTCCTGCGGGTCCGCGCCCACCGCGACCAGGTGCAGGGCGAGGTCGCCGACGACCTTGGAGCTCGGCGTGACCTTGGTGGGGCGGCCGAGGATCCGGTTCGCGGCGGTGTACATCGCCTCGATCTGCTCGAACTTCTCCCCCAGCCCCAGGGCCACGGCCTGCTGGCGCAGGTTCGAGAGCTGGCCGCCGGGGATCTCGTGGTCGTAGACCCGCCCGGTCGGGCTGTCGAGCCCGGACTCGAACGGCGCGTACACGCGGCGCACGGCCTCCCAGTACGGCTCGAGGTCCATCACCGCGCGCAGGTCGAGGTTGGTCGCGCGCTCGGTGTTCTCCAGCGCGGCGACCAGCGCCGAGGCAGGGACCTGCGACGTCGTGCCGGCCATCGGCGCGCTCGCCACGTCCACGGCGTCCACGCCGGCGTCGACCGCGGCCATCAGCGTCGCCAGCTGGCCGCCCGCGGTGTCGTGGGTGTGCAGGTGCACGGGCAGGTCGAACCGCTCGCGCAGGGCGCTGACCAGGGTCTTCGCCGCCGGCGGGCGCAGCAGGCCCGCCATGTCCTTGATCGCCAGGACGTGCGCCCCGGCCTCCACGGCCCGCTCGGCCAGGCGGAGGTAGTAGTCGAGGGTGTAGAGCGTCTCGGACGGGTTCGTGAGGTCGGCGGTGTAGCAGAGCGCGACCTCGGCGACGGTCGTGCCGGTCTCGCGCACCGCGTCGATCGCCGGGCGCATCTGGTCGACGTCGTTGAGCGCGTCGAAGATGCGGAAGATGTCGATGCCCGTCGCCGCGGCCTCGGCGACGAACGACGTCGTGACCTTGGTCGGGTAGGGCGTGTAGCCGACGGTGTTGCGCCCGCGCAGCAGCATCTGCAGGGCGACGCCCGGCATGTTGTAGCGCAGCGCGGCCAGCCGCTCCCAGGGGTCCTCGGCGAGGAAGCGCAGCGCGACGTCGTACGTCGCCCCGCCCCAGCACTCGACGCTGAACAGCTCCGGCGTCATCCGCCCCACGTAGGGGGCGATGCGCAGCAGGTCCTTGGTGCGCACCCGGGTCGCCAGGAGCGACTGGTGCGCGTCGCGGAACGTGGTGTCGGTGACCTCGGTGCGGGTCCGCGAGCGCAGGTCGGCGGCGAAGCCCTCCGGCCCCAGCTCCAGCAGCCGCTGGCGCGAGCCCTGCGGCGACGGCACGGTCAGGTCGACGCCGGCCGGGCGCTTCACACCCGGGTCGAGGTGGGTCGGCGCAGCGCCCCACGGCTTGTTGACCGTGACCTCGGCCAGCCAGCGCAGCAGCTTGGTGCCGCGGTCGGCGGGCGTGTGGGTGGTCAGCAGCTCGGGGCGCTCCTCGATGAACGCGGTCGAGATGTCGCCCGCGTTGAACTCGGGGTCCTCGAGCACGGCCTGCAGGAACGGGATGTTCGTGCTGACGCCGCGCACCCGGAACTCCGCCAGCGCCCGCCGCGCGCGGGCCACGGCGACCTCGTAGGTCCGGCCGCGGCAGATGAGCTTGACCAGCATCGAGTCGAAGTAGGCGCTGATGTCGACGCCCACGTCGACGGTGCCGCCGTCGAGCCGGACGCCCGCCCCGCCCGCGCTGCGGTAGGCGGTGATGGTGCCGGTGTCGGGACGGAACCCGTTGGCCGGGTCCTCGGTCGTGATCCGGCACTGCAGGGCGGCGCCGTTGATCCGTACGGTCTCCTGCGACAGCCCGAGGTCGGCCAGGCTCTCGCCGCTGGCGATGCGCATCTGGGACTGGACGAGGTCGACGTCGGTGATCTCCTCGGTCACCGTGTGCTCGACCTGGATGCGCGGGTTCATCTCGATGAACACGTGCTCGCCGGCGCGGGGGCCCTCGGTCTCGACGAGGAACTCGACCGTGCCCGCGCAGGAGTAGCCGATCGACGTCGCGAACTTCACCGCGTCGGCGCACAGGGCCTCGCGCAGCGCGGGGTCCAGGTGCGGCGCGGGCGCGATCTCGATGACCTTCTGGTGGCGCCGTTGCAGCGAGCAGTCGCGCTCGAAGAGGTGCATGACGTGCCCGGAGCCGTCGGCGAGGATCTGGACCTCGATGTGGCGCGGGCGCCCCACGGCCTGCTCGATGAACGCGGTCGGGTCGCCGAACGCGCCCTCCGCCTCGCGCATCGCGGCCTCGATCGACTCGCGCAGCCTGGCCGGGTCGTCGACGCGCCGCATGCCGCGCCCGCCGCCGCCGGCGACGGCCTTGACGAAGACCGGGAAGCCGATCTCCTGCGCCCCGGCGACCAGCTCGTCGACGTCGGCCGACGGCGGGGTCGAGCGCAGCGTGGGGACGCCCGCCTCGCGGGCCGCGGCCAGCGCGCGCACCTTGTTGCCGGCCAGCTCGAGCACGTCGGCCGGCGGGCCGACGAAGGTGATGCCGTTCGCCTCGCACGCCCGCGCGAGGTCCGGGTTCTCCGACAGGAAGCCGTAGCCCGGGTAGATCGCGTCCGCCCCCGACTCGCGCGCCGCGCGGACGATCTCGTCGATGTCGAGGTAGGCCCGCACGGGGTGCCCGCGCTCGCCGATCTCGTACGCCTCGTCGGCCTTGATCCGGTGCACCGCGTTGCGGTCCTCGTAGGGGTACACCGCGACCGTCTGGGCCCCGAGCTCGTAGGCGGCCCGGAACGCCCGTACGGCGATCTCACCCCGGTTGGCGACCAGCACCTTGCTGAACATGGCCGCAACCTACCGGGCCGTGTGTTACCGACCTGCTACACGTCTCGTCGTGACGGCCCGCTCGCCGAGCTGCCGTCGGGTCCGGGACGGCTGCTCCGGAGCGAGGCCTTCGCCACCATCCGCCCGGGGGCTCCCGCCGGGCCCCGCCCCGTCAAGGGCTCGTGGGAGCACCCGTCGCTGGGCGGGTCGGGCGGAGCAGGTGGGTCGGGCGGAGCAGGTGGGTCGATCGGAGCGGCGGACGCAGGCGCTGACGGTCAGGTCGGCGAGGCGCTCGGGGGCGACCCCCGCGAGGGCCCGGACGACGACCGTGCACGCCGACCGGCGCAGGGACCGGTGCTCAGCGGGGATGGACCTCGAGCAGCGGGCGGGAGCGCAGGTGCGGCCGGATGCGCAGGTGCTCGCGGTGCAGGACGAACGCGACGGTGCCCAGGACGCCGAGGGCGGTGAGGGCGCCACCGCCGATGAGGGTCCAGCGCGGGCCGAGGACCTCGCCGACCCAGCCGAGCAGCGGCGCCCCGATCGGGGTGCCGCCCATCAGCACCATCATGTAGAGCGCCATGACGCGGCCGCGCAGGTGCGGCGCGGCGCCGAGCTGCACGGAGGCGTTCGCCGCCGTCAGCGTGGAGAGGGCGGCGAGGCCGAGCAGGGGCAGGATCGCGGCGTACGTCGCGTACGTCGGCATCAGCCCGGCCACGATCTCGACGGCCGCGAAGGCCAGCGCCATGACGACCACGAACCGGCCGCGCGGGCGGACCCGGCGCCTGGCCGCGAGCAGGGCGCCGGTCAGCGAGCCCACCGCCATGACCGTGCCGAGCATCCCGTACTCCGCGGGCCCCTTGTGGAACTGCTGCTGGGCCATCAGCGCCGAGGTCATCTGGAAGTTCATGCCGAACGTGCCCACGAAGAACGCGACGCAGAGGATGAGCAGCAGGTCGGTGCGGTGCCACACGTACGACATGCCCTCGCGGACCTGGTGCTCGGCCCGCGGCGGGCGCTCGGCGCGGTTCAGCAGCCGCGCGTCCATCAGGCTCAGGGCGAGGATCATCGCGCCGTAGGTGACGGCGTTCGACAGGATCGCCCAGCCGGAGCCGAACGCGGCGATGACCAGACCGGCGAGGGCCGGGCCGATGATGCGGCCGACGTTGAAGTTCGCGGAGTTGAGCCCGATCGCGTTGGCGATGTGCACCTTGCCCGCGACCTCGGAGACGAAGGCCTGCCGGGCCGGGTTGTCGAAGGCGGTGCCCAGCCCGAAGGCGAGCGCGACGACGAAGACGTGCCAGGTCTGCGCGACCCCGGTGACGGCGAGGACGCCCAGGACGGCGGCGCAGACGGCGAGCCAGGCCTGGGTGATCCGCAGGATCCGCCGCTTGTCGAAGCGGTCGGCGATCAGCCCGCCGTACGGCGAGAGGAGCAGCATCGGCAGGAACTGCAGCCCGGTCGTCACACCCACGGCCAGGGCCGAGCCGTGCGAGAGCTCGAGGACGAGCCAGTCCTGGGCCACGCGCTGCATCCACGTGCCGATGTTGGAGACGAAGGCGCCCCCGACGTAGAGGCGGTAGTTGGGCTCGGCCAGGGCGGCGAACATGCCGCTCGTCCTGGCGTCCCCGGCCCGCGCCTCGGCGGAGCGCCCTGCCCGGCCGCTCGGGGCGTCGGTGGCGTCGTCGCTGTCGCTGTCGGCGTCGACGCGGGCGGGGGCGCTCACCGGTCGGTGATCCTCTCGAAGATGCCCACCGCGCGGCGGAGCACCTCCCTGTCCTGGGCGTCGAGCTCGGCGATGCGCTGGGCGAGCCACTCGCTGCGGCGCCGGCGGTTGGCCGCCAGCAGCTCGCGCCCGGCCGGGGTCAGCGAGACGCGCGACTGGCGGCGGTCGGCCGGGTCGGGCGCACGCGTCACGAGCCCGCGCTCCTCCAGCGCGTTGACGGTCCGCGTCATCGACGGCGCGGCGACCTTCTCGGCGGCGGCGAGCGCGCCGATCGGCTGGTCGTCGTTGCGCGCCAGCACGCCCATCGCGGACAGCTGCGTCGGTGTCAGCTCGACGGCGTCGGCGCGCACCTGGCGCAGCCGGCGGGCGAGCTGCATGACCGCCGGGCGCAGCGCGTCGGACAGCCCGGCGACGCTCCGCAGGTCGCTGCGGGCGCTCCGCGTGATCGTCGGGGTGCTCATGCGGGCCACCGTACTCTTTAGCATTGTTAAATACAAGGGCTAAGCATCTCTCCGGCGCCGCCCGCTGGCGGGGCGGACCGGCGGACCGGCGGGTGTCGCGGTCGAGATGGGCGGTCCCGGCGGCCGGGCTCCGTACGATGTGCCCGCCGGGTTCCGGCGACGGCGGGAGAGGACGGGGCATGGACCGCACGGACGGGTACGGCACGGCGCAGGTCAGCCGGCGCGCGCTGGTGGCCGGCGCGCTGGCCGCCACGCTCGCGGCCTGCTCCGACGAGCCCGCCCCCGCTCCCGCGGCGGCGGGTCCGGCCACCACGAGCGCGCCCACGCCGACCCCGACGCCGACCCCGGCCGTCCCGGTCGACACGCGCCCGCGCTGGCCGCTCACCGGCGAGCTCCTCAAGGACAGGGCGGACGCGCGCCACGCCGCCGTCGCGGTCAAGGTGCCCGACAACCGCCAGGAGCACCCGCAGCGCGGCATCAACGACGCCGACATCGTCTTCGTCCAGCTCGAGGGCTACCTCGACGCCGACGGCTACAGCTCGACCCGGCTCGTGCCCGTGTTCCACTCCGCGATGCCCGACACCGTCGAGCCGGTCCGCTCCATCCGGCCGGTCGACGTCGCGCTGCTCAGCCCGATGGACGCCATCATCGGCAACACCGGCGCCGCGCGGTGGACCATCGCCTACGTCAAGAAGCACCGCCGCCACCTCGAGGCGATGCTCTCCTACCTCGCCACCCGGGGCACCGGCTCCTACGGGACCGACCAGTCGCGGGTGTACCAGTACCAGGGCCAGACGTACTACGACCGCGCCACGACCTGCCACCCGAAGGTCCTGGCCAGGCAGACCAAGCGGTTCCGCGACGGCCCGCCGCGCGTCTACTTCCCGATCGCCTCGAGCCGCAAGGAGGTGAGCACCGTGCAGGGCAGGCGCGCCCGCACGCTCGGGGTCCCCTACAAGGGCGATGGCTACCTCATGGGCTACACCTACGACAAGAAGTCCGGGCGCTACCTGCGCAGCATGCCCTGGGGGCCGCACGTCCTGGCCGACGGCGAGCGGGTGTGGACCGACAACGTGCTCGTGGTCAAGGCGCACCAGCACTTCGAGCACCACGAGCCGTTCCACGACATCGTGGACGCGAAGGGCACCTTCTACTACCTCCACGGCGGCCGGTACGTCACGGGCACCTGGCGCAAGGCCGGCGTCGCGGAGCCCTTCGGGTTCACGCTCGAGGACGGCCGGGCGCTCAAGATGGCCGCCGGGCGGACCTTCGTCGAGCTGCCGGACACCAAGGCCAGGCTGCGCCTGGGCTGAGTCGCGGTTGGGCGGTCGGTGCACGGGTACACCCGGGACGTGGACCCTGCAGCGGCGCGACGGCGATGAGCGGCACCCGGGTGTCGCGGATGCTCGCGATCTACCTGCGCAACCACGAGGCCGCGGCACGCGGCGGCGCGGACCTCTTCGCCCGGGCGGCCCGGGCGCAGTCCCCCAGGCCCTGGGGCGGAGAGCTCCGTACGGTCAGCGTCGACGTGCGCGAGGACCTGCGCTCGCTGCGCAGGCTGATGCGCGGCTGGGACGTCTCGCCCGACCCCTGGTCGACGTTCGCCGTCCGCCTCGGCGAGCGGGTGGGCCGGCTCAAGCCGAACGGCCGGGTCGTGCGGCGCTCGCCGCTCTCGGACCTCGTCGAGGTCGAGGCGGGGCTCGACGCGGTGCACGCCAAGGCGGCCGGCTGGGCGGTGCTGCGCGTCGCGGGCACGCCGGCACCCGCGGTCGACCTCGACGAGCTGGCGCGCCGGGCCGCCGACCAGCTCGACCGGTTGACCCGCGTGCACCGCGACGTCGCGGCCGCCACGCTCTGAGGCCAGGCGGGCGTCCCGGGTCCGGGCGGGTGCGGACCGCGTCGGGACGGGACGGGACGGCCTAGATGTCCTCGAGCCCGGCGATGACCTTCTCCAGCAGCGAGGCCATCGTCTCGATCTCCTCGTCGGTGAGCCCGCCGAGCACGTCGGACTCCAGCGTGTCCGACTGCCGGATGACCTCGACGAAGAGCGCGTAGCCCGCGTCGCTGAGCCGGATCAGCACCCGCGTGCGGTTGTCCGGGTCCTGCTCGCGGGTGATCAGGCCGCGCTCGACGAGCCGGTCGAGGCGGTGGGTCATGGACGAGGGGGCGATGTTCGTCGCGGCCGCGAGCTGCGACGGCGTCAGCGGCGCGTGGCCAGGGCTGCGGGCCAGCTCGCTGATCACGAGGTACTCGTTGGTCGAGATGTCGAGGTCGACGAGCTGGCGGTCGTACCACTGGTTCAGCCGGCGCGACAGCCGGTGGACCGCGGTCGTCACGCGCTGGACGGACTCGTCGGCCCCGGCCTCGACGAACGTCGCGACCGCCTGGCGCAGCTCCGCGGCGTCGCCCCGCGGGAGCACGACCGCCTCGCGCTCCTCGGTCGGCTCGTTCGTCATGGGCACAGTCTGTCCGATCCGCGTCGAGGTGACGCGTGGAGTGTCGTGGGCGCCGTCCGGTGGCGTGCGCGGAGCGCGGGCGCCCTCAGTCGAAGAGCGAGCCCGGCTGCTCCCAGTCGATGGTCTCCCAGGCGGGGGCGGGCAGCTCCTCGGCGTGGTCCTCCTCGACGACGCCGGAGTGCGCGCCGCAGCCGTGGTCGACGCTGACGACCTGGCCGTCGGAGGCCGAGAACGCGTTGGTGCAGGCGCCGAAGAGCACGCCCAGGCCACCCTGCAGACGGGTGAAGAAGCCGCAGGTCTCGCAGACGTCGGGCGCCTGCCGCGTGAGGTTGTTGTCGGGCCCGGGCGGGCCGGCGAGCCAGCGCTCGGTCGCCTCGTCGCGCCCGAACCGGGTCAGCACGCGCTCGCGGCCGAGCCCCAGCTCCGCCACGACGACCCGGGCGGCCGAGGCCTCGGCCGGGTCGGTGTCGGCGGCGTGCTCGCCGCCGGTGTAGCCCGGCTCGAGCCGGGCGTCGTCGTCGCGCGCGGCCATCAGGAGCCCCGCGGTCACGTCGCCGGGGCCGACGCGCTCGGCCCACGGGACCCAGCGCGGTGCCAGCAGCGAACCGTCACCCGGCAGCAGGACGACCTCGTCGACGGTGACGACCTTGGCCCGCGACGCGCGGGCGACCGTCACCGACCAGTGCCAGCCCGTGTAGCCGGGGTGGGTGCAGGCGAAGACGTGGGTGAGGACGCGCTCGGCCTCGGGCACCGCGCCCAGGTGCTCGCCGACGCCCACGACGCCGGCGGTCTCCTCGGCCGCCGCACGGGCGAGGTCGACGGCGTCGAGGCAGGCCTGGTCGGGCTTGGGCGCGCGCGGCGTACGGGTCGTGGTCCCGGCGGCGGGCACTAGAGCTCCAGCTCGTCGGCGACGGCCCGCAGCACGGAGGCGAGCTTCTGCGACGTCCGCGCGTCGGGGTAGCGCCCGCGGCGGTAGCCGTTGCCCACCCCGTCGAGGGTCTTGATCAGGTCCTCGACGATCATGGTCATCTGCTCGGTCGGCTTGCGCTGCGCCTTGGACAGCGACGGCGGCGCCTCGAGCACGCGCAGCGACAGGGCCTGCTCGCCGCGACGGCCCTCGACGATGCCGAACTCGACCTTTTGCCCGGCCTTGAGGCTGGTGACGCCGGCGGGCAGCGCGTTGGAGCGCACGTAGACGTCGCCGCCGTCGTCCTTGGTCAGGAAGCCGAAGCCCTTCTCGGCGTCGTAGAAACGGACCTTGCCAGTCGGCACGCCGAACCTCGCTTGCTCGTGTTCCCCGGGGTTCGTCGGGAGAACGGTGTTGGAAAGAACGGTGTTGGAAAGAGAACGGTGTCGGAAAGAGAGTGGTGTCGGAAATGATCTCGGGGCGCCGCGGGCGCCCGGCCCGCGGGTGGAGCTTGGCTGTGGTCGTCGTCCGGTGCTGGACCGTGCTGGTCGTGGCTGGTCGTGCGCCGCCAGGGCCGGGCCGGCTGCCGAACCCTACGGGCAGCGCCACGGCACGTGCGGGTCGCCGCACCGGGCAACTCGCCAAGCCTAGCGGGAACGCCCGACGCGCCCAACCGGGATCGGCCAGGCGCCCGGACGGGGTCGCCGGGCCCGCCGCCTCCCGCGCACCCCCTGCACACGGCCCGCGCTCACTAGACTCGAGCGGTGGCGACGTGGGAGGACGGACCGGAGTACGCACCGCGCGAGCGGCCGCAGTACTTCGCCGACGCACCCCTGCCCCCGCTCGAGCAGGCGCCACCGCCCCAGCGGCCCGCCGACGGGCGGCCCGCCGCCCGCCCGCGGTTCGACGAGCCCGCCGCCCCCGTCGCCCCGCTGGCGAGCCTGGTGCCCACGCCGCCCGACGAGCGCGACCCCAGCCGGCCCTTCGACGTGGTCACGGCGACGCTGACCTCAGAGTCGTCGTGGGGCTCCCCGACGTCCCCGCTGGGCAGCGCCGCGCTCACCGCCCCCGAGGCGGCTCCCGGGACCCGGGCCCCGCTGCCCGCGGCCGGGGCGCCCTGGCCGCTGCTCGAGCCGGCCCCGGGGCAGCCGCCCGCGCCGCCGTACGCGCAGCCCTCCGCCCCCCCGTACGCGCTGGGCCGGCCGACCGGTCCCGGCGTCCCCGTGGGGCCGCCCCTGGCGACGCCGTCGTCCCCCTTCCCGCACGCCGCCGCGCAGGGCCCCTACCCCCAGCCCGGGACCCCGGCGTGGTTCACCCCGCCGCCCACCGCGTACGGCGACTCCCGCCAGCCCGGCCGCCCGACCGGCCGCGAGGTCTTCGAGGCGGCCACCCCGGGCCTGTGCATCAGCCTGGCCCTGGGCGGGCTGATCTTCCCGCTCGCGCCGGTCATGGTCGTCGTGGCCGTGTTCCTCTCCATGCGGGCCCGGGTCGCGCAGGCCGCCGTGCGGATGACGCTGCGCGTCGCCGCCGGAGCCGTCGCCTTCTTCGCGGTGGTCGGCCTCGTCCGCTCGGTCACGGTCGGCGACCCCTGGTGGAGCTTCGTGTCGGGGTGGTCGGTGGCGATCTGCTGGATCTCGCTCGTGGTGGTGCTGCTCGTCGTGCGGCAGGCGTTGACGCGGCCGAGCACGCCGCCGACGACGCCCTGGGGCTGAGCGGGTGGCTGACCCGACCCGTCCGCGCACCCTGACCGAGAGCCTGCGCCGCTGGCCCGTCGACACGGTCGAGGCGCTCCTGCGCGCCCGCCCGGACCTGACCGTGCCGATGCCGCGCGACCTCTCCGAGCTCGCCTCCCGGGCGACGACGTCGGCCTCCACGGCCCGCGCGCTGGACGACCTCGACGCCTGGCAGCGGCTGGTGGCCGAGGCGCTCGCCGCGCTGCCCGACCCCACCACCCTGGCCGAGCTCGAGGCGCTGCTCGGTGCCGGCCCGCGGCCCGTCGGCGACGGCGGGGCGCAGGACCACGCACCGCCGGACGGGGACGTCGCGGCGACCGTCGAGGTGCTGCGCCGGCGCGCCCTCGCCTGGGGCGACGACGACGTCCTGCACCTGGTCCGCACGGTGCGCGAGGCGTTCGAGCCGCACCCCCTCGGGCTCGCGGTGCCCTCGCGCCAGCCCCTCGACGACGCCGAGATCGAGTCGGGCCTCGCCGCCTGCACACCGGCGATGAACGCCGTGCTCGACCGGCTCGTGTGGTCGCCGACGGGGGTGTCGCGCCAGGCCGACCGGGCGGGTGCCGACCCCTCCCGCTCCCCCGTCGGCGCGCTGCTGGCCCTGCGCCTGCTCCGTACGCTCGACGGCGACACGGTCGTGCTGCCCCGCGAGGTCGCGCTGCGCCTCCGCGGGGGTCGGCTGACCCCCGCGCCCGTACCCACCCAGGGACCCGTGCTGAGCGGACGCAGCCGGTCGGCCACCCTCGTCGACCGGGCCGCGGCCGGCGCCGTGCTCGCCCTGCTGGACGACCTCGACCTGGTCGCCCGCGCGCTCGAGGACCAGCCGTTCCGCCCGCTGCGCACCGGCGGCCTGGCGACGCGCGACCTGGCCGCGCTCGTCCGGGCGCTCGGCACCGACGTCGGCCACGCGACCTTCCTGGTCGAGCTGGCCGCCGCCGCCGGGCTGGTCGCGCCGGGCAGCAGCCACGGCGTGCTGCCCACGCCCGCGTACGACCGCTTCCTCACCCGGCCCGCTCCCGAGCGCTGGACCGTCGTGGCGCGGGCCTGGCTCGGCGCCACGCGCTGGTTCGCGCGCTCGGCGACCAACGGCGGCCACGCGCTGGGGCCCGAGGCCGAGTCGCCCTCCGCGCCGGCCCTGCGCCGGACCACCCTCGGGCTGGCCGTCACCGCCGGCCCGGGCACGGTGCTCGACCCTGCCGAGCTGGGCGCCGCGCTGGCCTGGGAACGACCACGGCTGGCGCGGACGCCCGAGGCCGCGGTCGAGCTGACCCGCGACCTGTGGCGCGAGGCGTCCTGGCTGGGGTTCGTCGCGCTGGACGCGGTGTCGGGGTTCGCTCCCGGGCTGCTCGCCGGCGAGGCACTGCCTCCCCAGCTGGCCGACCTCTTCCCCGAGGCGGTCACGCACCTGGTCCTCCAGGCGGACCTGACCGCGGTCGCCCCGGGGCCGCTGCGCCACGACGTCGCCGCCGACCTGCGCCTGCTCGCGACCCAGGAGTCGCGCGGTGCGGGGGCGGTGTTCCGGTTCAGCGCCGACTCGGTGCGCCGCGCGCTCGACGCCGGCTGGAGCGCGGAGCAGTCGCTGGAGTGGCTGCGCGCGCACGCGACCACGCCGGTTCCGCAGCCGCTGGAGTACCTGCTCGGCGACGTCGCCCGCCGCCACGGCGCCGTCCGGGTCGGGCCCGCGCTCAGCTTCGTGACCAGTGAGGACGACGCCCAGCTGAGCGTCCTGCTGCGCCACCCGCAGGCCGCGGCGCTCGGCCTGCGCCGCCTCGCCGCCGGCGTCGTCATCGCCGCGGCCGAGCCCGACGAGCTGCTCGAGGCGCTCCGCGAGGTGGGCCTCAGCCCGGTCGCCGAGGACGCGCACGGCCGGGGCCTGCCGGCACCGCCGGTCCCCCGCGCGCCGGCCGCCCGCCTCGCACCGGCGCCCACGCCCCCGCGTACGGCTGACGTCGCCTCGGCCCTCGTGGCCGCCGACCAGCGGGCGGCCACCGCGACGGCCGCCGCCGCCGCGCTCGACGACCTGCGCGCCGCGACCCGCGACGGCCTGCCCGTCCGCGTGACGTGGGTCCAGAACGACGGCCGCTCCACCCAGCGCGACCTCGCCCCCCTCGACCTCTCCGCCGGACTCGTCCGCGCCGTCGACCGCACCAACGCCGAGATCGTCACCATCGCCCTCAGCCGCATCGCCGCCGTCGAGCCGGTCTGACCCCCCTGCCGCCCTCCCCGCACCGTCCGCGCCCCTCCGCCCCCTCCTCGGGCCTCCTCCCCCTCCTCGCCCCTCCTCGCCCCTCCTCGGGCCTCCTCGGGCCGGTCGGGTTACCACGTTGACGTGGTAAACCGACCGTGGACCCAGCGAATTTGCCGCGGTCACGGGAGGAACACCACGTCAACGTGGTAAACCGACCGGCCCGACGCGCAGACGAGCGGGGCCGGCACGCGCAGGTCGGGGCGGGGCAGGTCGGCAGGGGCGGGGCAGGTCGGCAGAGGCGGTGGCGCTGGCCGAGGCGGCGGCGGTCACCGTGGCAGGGGTTCGACGGAACCCGGGCCCGGTGCGGGACGCGCGCCTACGCTGGGACGGATGTCTGCTGAAGCCCCTGGGCCACTCGTCGTCCAGTCCGACAAGACCCTGCTCCTCGAGGTCGACCACCCCGCCGCCGAGGCGTGCCGGATCGCCATCGCGCCCTTCGCCGAGCTGGAGCGCGCGCCCGAGCACATCCACACCTACCGGCTGACCCCGCTGGGCCTGTGGAACGCGCGCGCCGCCGGCCACGACGCCGAGCAGGTCGTCGACACCCTGCTCACCTACAGCCGCTACCCCGTCCCGAACGGGCTGCTGGTCGACGTCGCCGACACGATGGACCGCTACGGCCGGCTCCGCATCGAGAAGCACCCGACCCACGGCCTCGTGCTCGTGACGACCGACCGCCCGGTGCTCGCCGAGGTGCTCAAGAGCGCCAAGGTCAAGGGCCTGGTCGGGCTCCGCGTCGACGACGACACCGTCGTGGTGCACGCCAGCGAGCGCGGCCACCTCAAGCAGGTGCTGCTCAAGCTCGGCTGGCCGGCCGAGGACCTCGCCGGCTACGTCAACGGCGAGGCTCACGCGATCGAGCTGGAGCAGGACGGCTGGGAGCTGCGGCCCTACCAGGCGCAGGCCGCCGAGTCCTTCTTCCACGGCGGCTCGGGCGTCGTGGTGCTGCCCTGCGGGGCGGGCAAGACGATCGTCGGCGCGGCCGCCATGGCCACGGCCAAGACGACCACGCTGATCCTCGTCACCAACACGGTCTCCGCGCGCCAGTGGCGCGACGAGCTCGTACGCCGGACGAGCCTGACGCCGGAGGAGATCGGCGAGTACTCGGGCTCCAAGAAGGAGATCCGGCCGGTCACCATCGCGACCTACCAGGTGATCACCACCAAGCGGGGCGGCGTGCACCCCCACCTCGAGCTCTTCGGGGCCCGCGACTGGGGCCTGGTCATGTACGACGAGGTGCACCTGCTGCCGGCGCCGGTCTTCCGCATGACCGCCGACCTGCAGGCGCGCCGCCGCCTCGGCCTCACCGCGACCCTCGTCCGGGAGGACGGGCGCGAGGGCGACGTGTTCTCCCTCATCGGGCCCAAGCGCTACGACGCGCCGTGGAAGGACATCGAGGCGCAGGGCTACATCGCCCCGGCCGACTGCGTCGAGGTCCGGGTGACACTCAGCGAACCCGAGCGGATGACGTACGCGGTCGCCGAGCCCGACGTGCGCTACCGGCTCGCCTCGACCGCCGACTCCAAGACCGACGTCGTGGTCGACCTCGTGCGCAAGCACGCCGGCCAGCCGACCCTGGTCATCGGCCAGTACGTCGACCAGCTCGAGGAGCTCGCGCAGCGCCTCGACGCGGCCCTCATCACCGGCGACACGACCGTGCGGCAGCGCGAGCGCCTCTACGAGGCGTTCCGCTCCGGCGAGATCGACCTGCTCGTGGTCAGCAAGGTCGCGAACTTCTCCATCGACCTGCCCAGCGCCCAGGTGGCGATCCAGGTGTCAGGGGCGTTCGGCTCGCGTCAGGAGGAGGCCCAGCGGCTGGGCCGGCTGCTGCGGCCCAAGTCCGACGGGCTGACCGCGCGCTTCTACGCCGTCGTCAGCCGCGACACCGTCGACGCGGAGTTCGCCGCGCACCGGCAGCGCTTCCTCGCCGAGCAGGGCTACGCGTACACGATCATGGACGCCGAGGACGCGCTCGCGGCCGAGTGAACCGTCACGAGACGCCGATGAGCCCGGGCACCGTGACGGGGCCAGGGCTCGCCCAGCGGCTCAGCCGACGTCGGGAACCGTCGACTCCTCCTGGAAGCCGAGCTCGACGGGCCAGCGGTCCGCCTGGTCGAGGAGCAGCAGGATCTCCTCGAGCTCGCGCGGCCAGACCCACTCGTCGCTGCCGCGCAGGTCCTCGGTCGACCACCAGCGGTGGCCCTTGAAGGTGATCTTCTCCTCGGGCGTGTGCGCCGAGACGTCCACGTCGAACGTGTCGACCTTGGCCAGGTAGAAGGACTCGTCCTGCTCGATCACCTGGTCGGAGTAGCCGTGCACGACGTGGCGCCGCGCGACGGGCCCGAGCAGCGCGGACGGGTCGAGGTCGAAGCCGGTCTCCTCGCGCACCTCGCGCACGGCGGCCTCGGGCTCGGACTCACCGGGGTCGATGCCGCCGCCGGGCGTCACCCACCAGCGCACGTCGACCAGGCCGGGATCGCTGTCCTCGAAGAGCAGGGTCGCGCCCTCCGGGTTGAGCAGCAGGACGCGGACGGTCCTGCGCGAGGTCCGGGGCCGGTCGGCGGGGTTCTCGACCGCCGAGAACGAGCGGGTCCGAGCGGGCGGCTGGGCGGGGTGGCTCACACGACCCAGCGTAGGAAGGCCTCCGCGGGCGATGTCGCCGGGGGCGCGTCGGCCCGCACACCCCTGGACGCGGCGGGCGCCGGGGCCTACCGTGTCCCCTCGCCCCTGCGGCACCCCGCCACCCCACCGATCGAGCATCGGAGCGCACGCATGCCCACGGACCGGACCGCGACGCCCGACCGCCCCCCTGATCCGGTCCTGCGGGCCGAGCAGGACCACCTCCTCGAGTCCCGCCACGCCCTCGCCCGGATGCGGGCGACGACCGCCGGCCTGACCGCCCAGGGCGGTGACCGCGTCTCCACCGAGCACCTCAAGCAGGTCCTGCACCGCCGGATGCTGTCGCTCCAGGACGACCCGACGGTGCCGCTCTTCTTCGGCCGCCTCGACTACGCCGCCGACCTCGGCGCGGAGCGCGACGAGACCCTCTACGTCGGCCGGCGCCACGTCACCGGCGAGGCCGGCGGCGAACCGCTGGTCATCGACTGGCGGGCCGGCATGGCGCTGCCCTTCTACCGCGCGCGACCCGCCGAACCGATGCGCGTACGCCGCCGGCGGCGGTTCGGCTTCTCCACCGGGGCCCTCACCGCGTACGAGGACGAGGACCTGACCGGCGGCGCGGCGGTGGCCGGGACCGGCTCCGCGATCCTGCAGTCGGAGATCGAGCGGCCCCGTACCGGGCCGATGCGCGACATCGTCGCCACCATCCAGCCCGAGCAGGACGTCATCGTGCGCGCCGGGCTCGCCCGCTCGGTCTGCGTGCAGGGCGCGCCGGGCACGGGCAAGACGGCCGTCGGGCTGCACCGCGCCGCCTACCTGCTGTACGCCCACCGCGAGCAGCTGGCCCGCTCGGGCGTGCTCGTCGTCGGGCCGAACGCGAGCTTCCTGTCCTACATCGGCGACGTGCTCCCCGCGCTCGGCGAGATCGACGCCGCGCAGTCGACGGTCGAGTCGATGCTCGCCGACGCGACCGGGCTGGCCGTCCGCGCCACCGAACCCGCAGCACGCGCCCGGCTCAAGGGCGACGCGCGCCTGGCCGAGGTCGTGCGGCGCGCGGCCTGGGGCCACCTCGCCGCCGCGCGGGAGACGCTCGTGCTGCCCCGCGGCATCCACCAGTGGCGGGTCCCCGCCTACCTCGCCGACGAGGTCGTCGGCGAGCTCCGCGGGCGCGGCGTGCGCTACGAGGCCGGCCGCACGATGCTCGCGCAGCGGCTCGCGCACCAGGTGCTGCTGCGGATGGAGGCTGCCGGTGACTCCCCCGACGACCGCGTCCAGGCCGCGGTGGCGCGCAGCCGCGAGGTGAAGGCGTACGTCGCCGCCCTCTGGCCGGCCCTCGACCCCGCGAAGCTGGTGCTCCGGCTGCTGACCGACGCCGAGCTGCTCGCGGCCGCCGCCGACGGCGTGCTGAGCGCGGAGGAGCAGGCCGAGCTGCTGGCGAGCCGCCCCGGGCGTACGCCGCGGACCGCCCGCTGGACGCTGGCCGACCTCACCCTCGTCGACGAGGTGGGCGACGTGCTCAGCCGGACGCCGAGCCTGGGCCACGTCGTGCTCGACGAGGCGCAGGACCTCTCACCGATGATGCTGCGGGCGGTCGGTCGACGCGCGAGCACCGGGTCGATGACCGTGCTCGGCGACCTCGCCCAGGCCACGACGCCCTGGTCGGTGGGGTCGTGGAGGGAGGCCCTCACCCACCTCGGCCAACCCGACGCGGTGGTCACCGAGCTCGTCGAGGGCTTCCGGGTGCCGGGCCTGGTGATCGACTACGCCGCCCGGCTGCTGCCGGTGATCGCCCCGACGCTGACGCCGCCCCGCTCGGTGCGCCACTCCGCCGGCGAGCTCGACCTGCGTCGCAGCGCCGACCCGCTCGCCGGCCTCGTCGCCGCCGTCGGCGAGGCGCTGCGGCACGAGGGGACGGTCGGGGTCGTCGTGCCCGACGCCCGGGCTGCCGATGCCGCCGCCGGCCTGGGTGGGGCCGGCATCGCGTACGACCTGCTCGGCGAGGCGAGCGACCTCGGCGCCGACGGCCCGGCGCGCCGCGTCGACGTCGTCCCGGCGACCCTGGTCAAGGGCCTGGAGTTCGACCACGTCGTGCTGCTCGAGCCGGCCGAGCTCGTCGCCGCCGAGGCCGACGAGGTCACCGGCCTGCGCCGCCTCTACGTCTGCCTCACCCGGGCCGTGACGAGCCTCGTCGTCGTGCACGCGGCCGACCTGCCGCAGGCCCTTGGATGATCCGACCACGTCTCGGCGGAACCACCGGTGGAGGCCGGACCCGCACCGGACCGCGCGGACCGGCGCCCGGTCCGCGTTCGAGCGGTGCGAGGAGCGAGGAGCGAGGAGCGAGGCTACGCGGAGCGCGCCCCGCGCGTGGAGTCGCGCAGGCGGGCGTCGAGGGAGCGGAGCTCCTTCACCAGGTCGGCGGCGTCGCTCATCGTCAGCCCGGACGCGCGGCAGACCTCCAGGGTCACCGAACCCGCCCGGTCCTGCAGGCGGCGCCCGGCGCGGGTGAGGCTGATGATGACCAGGCGCTCGTCGGCGCGGTCGCGCGTGCGACTGATCAGGCCCATCGACTCGAGTCGCTTGAGCAGCGGCGACAGCGTGCTCGACTCGAGGTAGAGCCGCTCGCCGAGGCGGCCGACCGGCACCGGGCCCTCCTCCCACAGCAGCACCATGACCAGGTACTGGGGGTAGGTGAGCCCGAGGTCCTCGAGCGCGACCCGGTAGCGGGCGGTCATCGAGCGCGACGCGGTGTAGAGGGCGAGGCAGAGGCGGTCGTCCAGCGAGAGGGCGTCGGCATCCTCGGGCGTGACGAGCGAGGTCGAGCCGGGCTGCCCCTCGCTCTGTGCCGCCACCATGCCGACAGGCTAACCGGGATCTCGCTCCGCCAGGTCGATTCGCCCACCCCGTGCCGCACGCCCGCGGCGGGCGGACCGGCTCACCCGCTGGCGCGGGGCCGCTCCGCGCGCGAGCCGAGCCGGACCTCGGAGCGCTGCCGCCGCTGCGTCCACCGCTCGCCGGTCGGCGCGCAGTCGGCGCAGGACGGCTCGAAGCCGTCCGGGCGGCGTCAGCCGCGGCGCCTCGAGGTGGCGCAGACGGTGGGGTGCAGCACCGGCTGCCCTGCCCGGCCCGGTGACGAGAGGGTGACGCGTACGCAGCGGGGCGTGACGTGCTCCGCCGCGCGCCCGGCGAGGCCTGACGGCCGCCGGGCCCTCCACCGGCCGACGCTCGGAGGGGTCGCGGGCCTCCCGCCCACCGGGGTCACGCCTGCGGGGCGAGGCGCGAGCGCTTGCGACGCCGCAGGCCGGCCGCGTGGAGCGCGGCGACGATCGCGCGGGAGGTCGACGGGACCGCGCCGGCGGCGACCGCCTCGGCGTAGCGGTCCTCGACCAGGTCGTAGTGGTCGCCGTCGAAGGCGCGCGGCGGCAGCCCGATGCGTGCGGCGAAGTCGTGCAGCTCGGCGTAGGAGGTGTCGCTGGCCAGGTGCGACCAGAGGCGGCCGTGCGCCGGCCACGTCGGGTCGTCGACCATGATCACCGCGTCGCGCTCCGCGGGCCCGCCTCGCTGTCCAGCAGGGCGCGCCAGGTGCCGACGAGGTCGGCGTCGACGTAGGCCTTCCACGACCCGAGCGGCCGGACCTGGGTCGACACCTGGAACATCGACACCCCGGCCCGCACGAGCCACGGCACGTGCTCGGGCGCGAGCCCGCCCGCGGCCATCACCAGCCGGCGCGCCGCCGGGTCGTCCTCGGCCCGGGCGACGAGCTCGTCGAGGCCCTCGGCGACGCCGCGTGCGGAACCGGCGGTGGCGACGGCGTCGAGCCCCGGCAGGTGCGGCAGCTCGCGCCAGGCGCGGTCGGTGGAGATGCAGGCGTCGACGGCCCGCGAGAAGGTCCAGCGCACGTCGGCCCCCTCGATCAGCCCGGCGACCACCTCGAGGTCGATCTCGGTGAGCCCGTTGAGGAAGCCCATCACCACGCCGTCGGCGCCGGCGGACGCGTACGCCGACAGCAGCCCGCGCAGGTGCGCGACCTCCCCGCCATCGGTGCCGTAGCCGTCGCGCAGCCGCAGCAGCGGGCGGACGGGCAGGCTCGTGGCGGCCCGCACCTGCTCGACGAGGTCCGGCGCGGGCGAGAGCGCCCCGGCCTCGCGCTCGGTGCCCGGCAGCGGGTCGCCGACCAGGCTGACCCGGTCGGCGCCGCCCGCCTCGGCCCGCTGCGCGTCGGCGGCGTGGGTGACGACGACCTCCAGCAGGGCGCTCACACCGGCTCCTCGCCCTCGACCTCGACGACGACGTCGGGAGCGGCCCCGGGACCGTCCAGCGCCCCGATCGTGGCGGTCGAGGGACCCCGGACCGCCTGCAGCCCGGCGGCCACCGAACCCGCCTCGCGCAGCACCCGGACCACGTTGCCGTGGGCCAGCGCCGCGAGCTCGGGCCCGGACCAGCCGCGGCCGCGCAGCGCGCCGAGCAGGGCCGGGTAGCGCGAGACGTCCTCCAGCCCGACCGGGGTGGTCGGCGTGCCGTCGTAGTCGCCACCCAGGCCGACGTGCTCCACGCCGGCCACCTCCCGCACGTGCTCGACGTGCGCGACGACGTCGTCGAGCGTCGCGGGCGGGCAGGGCCGCTCGTACGCCCCGGAGAAGGCGTCCAGCGCCGCGAGGTCACGGGGGTCGACGCCGGCGTCGAGCGCCGCCTCGTGCACCTCGGCCGACCAGGCCGCGGCGGCCGGGCTGACGAAGCGCGGCACGAAGGTCACCATGCAGACCCCGCCGTTGTCGGCGAGCCGGGCGAGGACGTCGTCGCCGACGTTGCGCGGGTGGTCGGCGACGGCGCGGGCGCTCGAGTGGCTGAACACCACCGGGGCCACCGTGACGTCGAGGGCGTCGTGCATCGTCGTGGCGGCGACGTGCGAGAGGTCGACGAGCATGCCGAGGCGGTTGAGCTCGGCTACGACCTCGCGCCCGAAGCGCGTCAGCCCGCCGTGGGCGGGCACGTCGGTGGCCGAGTCGGCCCAGGCGGTGTTCGCGTTGTGGGTGAGCGTCAGGTAGCGCACGCCGAGGCGGTGCAGGTTCCGCAGGACGGCGAGCGAGCCGTCGATGCTGTGCCCGCCCTCGGCCCCCATCAGGCTGCCGACGCGTCCCGACGCCAGGGCGGCCTCGAGGCCGTCGGCGTCGGTCACGAGCACGAGGTCGTCGGGATAGCGCGCGACCATCGTGTGCACCGCGTCCACCTGCTCGAGGGTGGCGGTGACGGCGTCCGCCCCGGCGTAGCCGCACGGGACGTAGACCGACCAGAACTGCGCGCCGACACCGCCCGTCCGCAGTCGGGGCAGATCGGTGTGCAGCTGCGGCTGGGGCCGGGCGACGTCGACCGCGTCGAAGTCGTAGCCGGTCTCGCGCAGCGCCCACGGCAGGTCGTTGTGCCCGTCGACCACCAGCGGTTCGGGCACCCAGGCCTCCCGGCTCTCCGGGCGGGTCGACCCCGCCGGCTGCGACGACCCTAGGACACGGCCTCGGGCCGCCTCCGGGCTCCTCGCCGTGGAGCGTGTGACGGGCGCGGCCGGGCTGCCGACGCAGCCGAGGCCGACGGACACCTGGGTGCACGACCCGGGCGCGCCTCCGGAGGGCTGGCCGACCTCCGCGCGCCCGCCCCCTGATTTTCGTCCACCCGATCAGTCGCGGTCGGCGGCTCCACGCTCAGCGCGGGGCATCCGGTGAGACGAGTGGGTGAAAGTCAGGGGAGCTTGTCGAGACGGGCGAGCGCGTCGGGCCCGAGCGGCGTCCCCACCTCGCGCGCGGCGTAGAGCGCGGCGCCGACGACCGGGCTGAACCGCGCCGGCCGGAGCTCGTACGACCCGCTCGCCGCGAGCCGCGCGCCGAACGCCCGGCGCACCTCGGCGGAGCGGAACACCCCGCCCGAGCAGGACACCGGGACCGTCGCGTCCGGGGCGAAGCCCAGCCGCCCCACGGTGGTCCGCACCAGGGCGACCAGCTCGGCCGCGCCCTCCTCGACGATCGCCGCGGCGACCGCGTCGCCGGCCTCGGCCGCCTCGACCACGACCGGGGCCAGCGCCGCGATCGTGCTGCGGTCCCCGCCCCAGGTGTCGTGGACCAGGCTCACCAGGTCCAGCGGGGAGGCCAGGCCCAGCCGGGCGCCGAGGAGCGCGTGCAGCGGCCCGACCGGCGGCGCGGCCGTCGGTCATCCTCGTCCAGGCCTGCAGCCCGCGGACGCCCAGCCAGTACGCCGACCCCTCGTCGCCGACCAGCTCGCCCCAGCCCCCGACCCGCGCCCGCCGGCCGTCGTGCTCGCCGTAGCTGATCGAGCCGGTGCCGCTCACCACGTTGACGCCGGCGGCCAGCCCCAGCGAACCCGCCCACCCGCAGACCATGTCGTTGTCGCAGCCGTAGCGGTCGTGGCCGAGCACCGAGCGCGGGATCGCGTCGAGCTCGGCGGTGTCCGCGCTCGCCTCCCCGTACGCCGGCAGGCCGAAGAAGGCGCCGCCGAGCGCGGACGGCTCGACCCCCGCGTCGGCGCACACCGCGGGCACGGCGTCGGCCAGCACGCGCCGGACCAGCTCCGGCCCGCTCGCCTGCCCGGCGCCGAGGTAGTACGCGCTCGGCGCCGTCCGGTGCGCGAGCACGCGGCCCTCGGCCGACACGACGGCCAGCGCGGTCTTGGTGCCGCCGCTGTCGACGCCGAGGAAGGCGCCCGTCACCGCACCCGCCTCGTGGCCCGGCCCCGCCCCTGCCGTCGCCACCTCAGGCGGGGAACGGGTGCAGGGTGACGCCCTGCACGACCCGGTTGACCTCACCGGAGGGGAAGGGGTTGTCGGGGGTGAGCCCACGGGCCACCGAGCTCCGCAGCGCGAGCAGCTGGGCGAAGACGGCGTGGACGACGGCGACCTGCGCGTCGTCGAGGTCCTCCAGGCCCTCCGCGACCCACGACCACCCGACGGCGTCGGACAGCGCGTCCGGCAGCGCGCGGGTGCCGAGCACGACGACCTGGTCGGGGCCGAGCTCGCGGGTGAGCTCGGCGACGATGTCGTCGTCGTAGCGGGAGGTGTACGCGTCACCGGAGCGCAGCACGACGACGAGGGTGTCCTCGGTCAGCAGCGCCTTGGGTCCGTGGCGGAAGCCGAGGGGGCTCTCGTGGTAGGCGAGGACGTCGCCCGCGGTGAGCTCCAGGAGCTTCAGCGCCGACTCCCGGGCCATGCCCGTCAGGGCGCCGCTGCCGAGGTAGACGACCCGGCCCGGGCGGCGGTCGGCGAGGGCGGCCACGTCGCCCGCCGCGCCCAGCAGCCCCTCGGCCGCACGCGCGAGCCGGTCGACGGCGTCGCGGACGGCCCCGGTCCCGGTCAGCGCCGACCAGCAGGCCAGCACCATCGAGGTGAAGCTCGACGTCATGGCGAAGCCCGCGTCGTGCGTCGCGGCGGGGATCGGCAGCACCAGCGCGCGGTCGTCGTCGGCGAAGGTGCGGGCCAGCTCGCCCTCGGCGTTGCAGCAGACGAGCAGGTGCCAGACCTCGCCGAGCTGGGCGTCGGCCAGGCGCACGGCGGCCACGCTCTCGGGGCTGTCGCCGGAGCGGGCGAAGGACACGAGCAGCGTCGGGGCGTCCTCGACGAAGACCGCCGCCGGGCTGCTGACGATCGTCGTGGTCGCCACCGGGTCGACGCGGCGCCGCAGCGCGAGCGCCAGCGCCGGGGCCAGGAGCTCCCCGGCGAACGCCGACGAACCGGCCCCCGTCAGCACGATGCGCAGGTCCGGCCGGGCGAGCAGCGGACGGAGGAAGGCGTCGATCTCGTCGCCGGCGGCGCTCAGCAGGTCGCCGAGCTCGCGCCACACGCGCGGCTGCTGGGCGATCTCGGCCGAGGTGGCCGAACCGCCCGGGTCGAGGGCGCCGAGGTCGGCCCCGGGAGTCCTGGTGGTCGCCGTGGTCATGCGTTCTCCGTCCGTACGGGGGTGGCTGCGGTGCGCTCGGCGAAGGACGCCAGCGTCCCGGGGTGCGCGCGCACCGCGTCGTCCAGGATCCTGCGGGCGACGTCCGGGCTCGGCACGAGGGGGTCGAGGGCGAGCGCCTGCACGGCCAGGGCGCGGTCGCCGCGCAGCGCGGCCTGCACGGTGAGCTCCTGCTGCTGGGCGCGCGCGGAGAGCACGGCCGCGATCGCCGCGGGCAGCGGACCCACGCGCAGCGGCACGACGCCGGCGGCGCCGACCACGGCGGGCACCTCGACCACGGCGTCCTCGGGCAGGTTGGCGATCGCTCCGCGGTTGGGCACGTTGACGGCCAGCTCGACGTGCTCGCGGCCGGTGACCAGCGCCTCGGCGATCGCCACGAGCCGTTCGGCCTCCTGGTCGCGACGGGCGCCGTCGACCGGGACGCGGCCGTCGGCCTGGTCGCGCAGCCGCTCCCACAGGTCGGCCTTCTGGGCGATGTAGCGGATCGTGTCGTCGCGGCCCTGCTGCAACCCCCACGGCAGGTGGTCCTCGTCCACGCCCGCACCGTCACCCGTGCTGGTCGGGCGCAGGTACCAGCCGAAGAACTCGGCGACGTGCCGGTCGCCCGGCGCCGGGTAGCGCCCGAAGGTGCGGAACAGGTCGGCCGAGACGGGCAGGTGCACGCCCTCCTCGCCCGACGTCGGGGCGTCGCGCCCGCCCGCCCGCTCGGCGTGCTGCTGGACGAGCGAGGCGAGGCGCGGGTAGAGGTCCTCGGTGCCGAGCCGGTAGTCGAGCAGCCAGCAGAGGTGGTTCAGCCCGGCGAAGGTGGCGTGCACCTCGTCGGCCCGGTCGGCGAGGCCGAGGTCGGCGTTCAGCGCGGCCAGCGTGTGCATGGTGCCGTGGCACAGCCCGATCGCCGGCACGCCCGTCTCCGCGGTCACCGCGCGGACGTTGGCCGTGAGCGGGTTGGAGTAGTTGACCAGCTGCGCCCCGGGCGCGAGGTCGGCCACGTCGCGGGCGATCGCCACCAGCTCGGGGACGTGCCGCAGGGCGCGCAGGACCCCGCCGGGCCCGACGCTGTCCCCCACGGTCTGGGCGATCCCGTACGCGCCGGGCACCTCCAGGTCGAGCCGCCAGCCCTCGGCCGCCCCGACGGCGATCGTCGTGGTGACGATGCGCGCGCCGGGCAGCGCCTCGCGGCGGTCGGTGTGCGGGACGAACGAGACGTCGGCACCACGCGCCTCGGCCAGCCGCCGGCCGACGCGGGCCATCACCTCCGCGGCCTCGGCGTCCAGGTCGACGAGGTGCACCGTCCAGCCCTCGAAGGTCCGGTTGCCCACCAGGTCGGCCATCAGGCCGGGGGTGAAGACGGTGCTCCCGGCGCCGACCAGCACGACCGACCGGCTCGCCGGCGAGCCGGTCGCCGCGCTCACTTCGCGCTCCCGGCCAGCAGCCCGTTGACGATGTAGCGGTTGAACACCAGCGCCAGCGTCGCCGGGACGATGATCGCCAGCACCCCGGCCGCGTTCAGCAGGGTGGACGGCACCACGTGGCGGCCCTGCAGCGCCGCGATGACCACGGTCAGCGGCTGGGTCGACAGGTCGCTGGACAGCACGCAGCGGGAACAGGAACTGCCCCCACGCGAAGAGGAACGTGATCAGCGCCGTCGAGATGATGCCCGGCACGGCGAGCGGCAGCAGCAGGTGGCGCAGCACCTGGAGCCGGCCCGCGCCGTCGATCAGCCCGGCCTCCTCGATCCCCTGCGGGATGGAGGCGAAGTAGTTGTGCAGCACCCACGTCGCCAGCGGCAGGAAGCCGGAGACGTACACGAGCACGATGCCGGTGTAGGTGTTGACCAGGCCGAAGAGGCTCATGATCCGGTAGAGCGGGATCAGCGTCGTGTACGGCGGGAAGGCCATCGTCGCCAGCACCGCGTAGAAGAGGACGTTGCGCCCGCGGAACCGGAAGCGCGCGAAGGCGTACGCGGCGAGCGTCGCGAGCACGACGGTGACGAGGGTGGCCAGGCCGCACTCGACGACGATGTTCAGCGTCGAGCGGCGGATCTGGGCGGGCACGTCGCCGTCGTCGGTGAGCAGCCGGGCGTAGTTCGCCCACGTCGGGCGCAGCGGCAGGTACTGGGTGTCCGTGGAGCGCGCGTCCGCCTCGGTCTGCAGGCTCGTCTTGACCGCCCAGTAGATCGGCACGATCGACCAGAGCACGGCCAGCACGATCCCGACCACCCGCCCGACCGGCATGCGGCCCGGTGCGGCGTCGGCGCCGGACGGTCGGACCCGCGGTCGTGGCCGCCGCGGCGCTCACAGCTCGACCTTGCGGTAGACGGCCTTGACGATCAGCAGCGAACCCACCAGCGTCACCACCGTGATCAGGAGGCTGAGCGCGTAGCCCTGCCCGAAGTCGAGGTTCTGGAAGCTGACGAAGTACGTCTGCATGGTCACCGTCGCGCCGGTGGCCGCGGCCCCGTTCAGCACGTACGGCTGGTCGAAGACGTTGAGCGTGGCCACCAGCGCCTGCACCATGCAGACCGCGATGCCGGGTCGCGCGAGCGGGAGGGTGATCTGGCGGATCGCCCCCCAGCGGCTGCAGCCGTCGATCTGGGCCGCCTCGTAGAGCTCCTCGGGGATGAGCTGCAGCGCGGCCAGCACGAGGAGCACCGAGAGCGGGGTGATCTGCCAGACCTGGACGAGCTCGATGAGCACGATGGTGAGGACGCGGTCCTCCCCGAGCAGGATCCGCCCGCCGCCCAGGCCGACGTCGCCCATCAGGCTGGAGACGAGCCCCGCGTTCGGGTCGAAGATGCCGCTCCACAGGATGCCCTCGACCACGCCGGGCAGCGCCCACGGCAGGATCAGGACCGCGATCACCAGGCTGCGCCCGCGGAACGGGCGCTGCAGCAGGACCGCCATCGCCACCCCGAGCAGCGTCGACAGCGCCACGCCGACGACGACGTACAGCGCCGTGTTCGCCACGCTGCTGCGGATCGCGTCGCTGCCGAGCAGGTTCGCGAAGTTGGCGAGCCCGGAGAAGCGCGTGGGCGGGTCGAGCGCGTTCACGGTGAAGAAGGACTGCACGATCGTGAACACAGCGGGCACGAGGGCGAGCCCGGCGATGAAGACGATCACCGGCGCCACCAGGACGTAGGGCAGCGGTCCCGCCGAGGTGCGTCCGGTGCCGGCGGGCCGGGGACGGCGTGGCGCCGCCCCCGGGCCCACCGCGCGAGGCCTCGGCGACCCCGGTCGCGCCGGCCGTGCTCATCGAGCTCACTGGCCCGCGGACAGCTTGGTCGCGGTGTCACCCATCGCCTTGACGGCGTCGTCGACGCTCATCGATCCCGTGGCCGCCGCGTGCAGGTTCGTGTAGACGGCGTTGGAGAACTGCGGGTACCAGGTCGGGGCGCCGCCGGGGAAGACCGGCTTCGACCCGGCAAGCATCGCCGACAGCTCACGTCCGTAGACGAGGTTGCCGCTGGCGGTCATCTTCTCCACCGCCGACAGCCGCGACGGGATCGGGAAGGCGGTGAAGGCCTTCTCCGGGCCGTTGACGCCGGCGAAGTCGACCTGCTGGGACTCGGAGGTGAACCAGTCGATGAACTTGGCGGCCGCCTGCGGGTACTTGGCCTCCTTGGGGATGCCGACGCCGTCGGGGTTGCTGAGGTTGGCCACCGGCCCGGTCACGCCCGGGGTCTTCAGGTAGCGGACCTGCCCCTTGACCGAGGACTGGTCGGGGACGTCGTAGAGGGTGCCGACCGTGCCGGAGTAGTCGGAGAAGATGCTCGCGACCTCGCCCTTGGCCATCAGCGTCTGCTGGCCCTGGCTGTCGGTGACGTTGATGTTGCCCGGCGGGACGAGCCCGTTCTTCATGGCGTCGACCATCCACTGGGCTGCCTTGTACCCGCCCGAGGACGGGTCGGTGAACTGCGGCTTGCCCGCGTCGTCGAGCACCGTCCCGCCGAAGGCGTTGGTCGTCTCGTACCAGTAGGTCGACAGGCCCTCGGCCGCGGCGAAGGGGATGTCGAGCGGGTGCTCGACGTCGCCCTTGGCCTTCACCTTCTGCAGCGCCTCGGTGTACGCCGTCATCGTCGTCGGCTCCTGGGTGACGCCGGCCGCGTCGAAGAGCTTCTTGTTGTACGTCGTGACCATGAACGACGCGTCGTAGGGGATGCCGACGACCTTGCCGTCGCTGGTGAACGACGCGAGCTGCGGCATGTCGGTCTTGAGCGCCTCGACGTCGAGGTAGTCGTTCATCGGGTGGAACCAGCCGAGCTTGCCCAGCTGCCCCACGCGCGACCAGTCGACGTCGGTCGCGTCGGCGAAGTAGGTCTTCGCCGTCGCCGCCGCGCTGATCTTGGTCTGCAGGCTGTCCCAGTCGATGTTCACCCAGTTGACGGTGATGCCCGTCTGCTTGGTGAAGTCGTCGAGCGCGGCCTTCGGCGGCGGGTCGGCGGCGAGCGCGACGGTGATCGTCACGCCGCTGGTCTGGGTCGAGCCGCCGCCGGCCGCTCCCCCGCCGCCACCGCCCCCGCCGCACCCCGCGAGCAGCAGGACGGCCGAGCCCAGCCCTGCCGCGAGCCGAAGCGTCGTACGTCCCTGTCGTCCGCTCCTGGTCATGTCGTGCCTCCGTGTCCGGTGCTTCTCGAGTCAGCGTCTCGTGTGCTGCGGTCGTGGTCCCTCGTGTGCACGGTCCTGCGCAGTTCTGGCTCCCTGCGCAGTCGTGAAAGCAGAATCAAGCATTCGCACACCCCGAGGTCAACAGTTCCGTGCAAACGCGCACCACAATGATCGAGTGTGCAGTCCTACCCACCGATGTGGTCATGGAGCTGTTGGTAGGGTCGTGGCCGTGCAGCGCGTGCAGCGGCTCGACGCGATCCTCGAGCAGGTGGGGTCCGCGGGGCGCGTCGACGTGGCCGCGCTGGCCGACCGGCTCGGCGTGTCCGGTGCCACCGTGCGCCGCGACCTCCAGGCCCTGAGCCGCAGCCAGCTGCTCGTGCGCACCCATGGCGGCGCGGTCTCGCAGGCGACCGAGGACGAGGTGCCGGCCCAGGTCAAGGCGGTGCTGCGCCAGCCCGAGAAGCGCCGGATCGCCCGGGCGGCCGCCGGCCTCGTCGGCGAGGGCGCGATCGTCGGGCTGACCGGCGGCTCCACCACGCTCGAGCTCGCCCGGGTGCTGCAGGCGCGCCGCGGGCTGACCGTGGTCACCAACTCGATCGACGTGGCGTCCGAGCTCGCCGGCCGGCCGGGCCTCCGGCTCGTGATGATCGGCGGCATCGTGCGCCGCTCGCGCGAGCTGGTGGGCCCCGCGGCCGAGACGATGCTGGCCAACTACCACCTCGACCTCGCCTTCATCGGCGTCGACGGCCTGTCGGTCGAGGGCTGCACGACCTACGACGAGATGGAGGCGACGACGGACGCGGCCTTCCTGGCCCAGGCCCGCCGCCGCCTCGTCGTCGCCGACAGCTCCAAGATCGGCCGCGTCACCTTCGCCCGCATCAGCCCCCTCCCGGGCATCACCGACCTCGTCACCGACCGCGGCGCGGCGCCCGAGGCCCTCGAGGCGATCCGCCAGGCCGGCGTCGCGGTCTTCGCCGTCTGAGCACGACCGGACTCCGCACGGCAGGGTCACCTCGCGCCACCACGGCCTGGCGCCGGTGGCGGTGCTGGCCCTGCTCGGCGCGGGCCTGGCCTGCCGCCGCCGGGCCGGCGCGCCAGCCGCCGAGGTCAGCTCCACGAGGCACGTCGATGCCTGAGCGCGCCCGCCTACGCTCGGAGCGTGCGGACGCGCCGGCGTTGGGGTGCTGCGTCGCTCGCGGCCGCCCTGACCCTGCTCGCGGCGTGCAGCTGGGGAGGGCAGGAGCCCGGCCTGTTCACCACGCCGGCCCCGAGCGTGACGCCGGTCGAGCCCCCGAGCGGACCGACACCGTCGGCCAGCGCGCCCGCAGCCGTCCTCCCCCGCCTGCCTGTGCTCGCCGACACCCTGTGGATCACGGCCGACGGCCACGGCGTCGTCGTGCGGTTCGCCGTGCACGCCGTGCGCCGGACCAGCGGCGCGACCGTGCTCGACTGGTCGGTGACGCCCCTCGCCGGGCCGGGGCGCCGGGCCGGCGACCTCGTCCCGTCGGGGACCGACCTGGGCCTGACCCGCTCGCTCGCCGGGGAGCAGTCCCTCGCGCTGCTCGACGCGACCGCGGGGCGGGTCTACCGTCCGCTGGCCGACGGGGCGCGGCAGCGGTTCGGCCGCTGCCTGTGCACGCCGCTCTTCGTGGTGACGCCGCAGCTGCGGTTCGGGCGGACGACCGTGCTGCAGCTCGCCTTCCCGCCGCTGGCCCCGGGCACGAGCCGTGTCGACGTCGTGCTGCCGAACGTCGCCGTCGTCCCCGGGATCCCGGTCTCCCCCCTCGGCGTCACGCCCGTGTCCGAGGCGGCGCCCGACCTCGCCCGCCCGCCGGCGGCGGGCAACCCGGCGACGGGGGCCAAGACGTACGACGAGCCGGGCTCCGGCGGTCGCCGGCAGACCGTGGTCGTCAACCAGGTGGTCGCCGGCCGCGGGATCACCTCGGTCGTGTGGACGCTGCACTCCGTCACCGACCAGCCCGGGCTGGGCAGCGACCCGGGGCCGCCGCTGTCGACGCCAGCGCCCGACGGTGTCCGCGTCGCCACCGACAACCCGGCCAGCGGACCGCAGCTCCGCCTCGAGGGGCGTTCGACGCCGGTCCGGGTGCGCTGGACGACCGCGACCTTCGCCGGACGCCCCGCGTACGAGTGCCTCTGCTCGGGGCTCGGGCTGTGGTCGCGCGGCCTGCGCTACGACGGCGGCTCGGCCCACCTGGCCACGCACGTCGGCCCGCTGCCGCCCGGCACGCGCCGCGTGGACGTCGTGTTCCCGGGGCTGCCCGCCTTCACCGACGTCGGCGTCACCTGGCGGCCCGACGTCGCCGGCCGCGTCCAGACGGTCGAGCCCAGCCCGGAGGACACCTGGACCTACGACGAGTCGGGCCCGCCGACCGGCTGGTCGCCCCAGGAGTGGCCGACACCGCTGCCCGCCGACGCCCAGCTCGGTGACTACGTCGGCCGCCCCGAGCGCGTCCTGGCAGGGCTTCCTCGCTCCTGAACCCGCCGGCGGCGCGCGGACCCCGGGACCCTGTTTCGCCGTGAAGCGGGAGCGGTGGTGCTGCGCATCCACTACCTTGTCGCCAACGCCGGAACGGGGGCAGTCGATGACGGGTGCGCGCGGGCACGAGGCTCCGGCTGCCGCCGACGCCGAGGCCGCCGACGCCGTCTTCGTCCGGGCGCTGCGCCGGGCCGCCACCGCGAGCAGCGGGGCCGCGAACCGGCCCGGACAGCTTCGCCAGGAGGTCACCGCGTTGCTGGGTGCCGAGCGTGCGGTCGCCGTCCGGGCCCGCCTCCACCGAGCCGTCGCGGGCGCCGAGGAGCACCTGCCGTCCACGCTGGTGTCCCTCGCCCCGCTCACGGAGGCGACCCTCGCGCGGCAGGCCGAGGAGCTCGCCGCGCGGCGCGGCTGGACGAGCACGGCGGCCAGCGAGACGGTGCGCGACTGGGCGGAGGCGCTCGGGCTCGTCACCGAGCCGTCGACTCCCGCGCGACCGCCCGAGCCGACCCCTGCCCCTGCCCCTCCCCCTGCCCCTGCCGCTGTCCCGCCCCCGAGCCCGAGCCCGAGCCCGGCCGCGCAGCCCGCGACGGACTGGCCGCCGGTCCGCGGGACGACGCTGCGCCTGGCGCTGCAGACCGGCCTGCCGTTCCGCGCGGCGGCGCACGCCTACGGCGGCATGCCGCTGCGCCGCTTCCGGCTGCTGGTCGCTGCGCTCGTGGTGGTCGCCGTCGTCGCGGCGATGGTGGTGCCGAGCGCGGTCCCGGGACGGGCGAACTTCCTGGTCTCCGGCCTGGCGGGGCTGGCGGCGCTGGGGCTGTCCACCCGGCTCCGGCGTGGTCTGCTCGTCGCGACCGACGAGGGCCTGACCTTCGTCGGCTTCGACCGGCGCATGCTGGCTCCGGACTCCGAGCGCTCGTCGGTGCCCTGGGCGGAGGTCCGGGTCGTGGACCGCGGCTCCGGCGGTCTGCTGTCGGTGGGCGAGGTGAGCCTCGGCCGGCTGCGGGTCCAGGTCGGGGCCGAGGGCTGCGCCCTCCTGCGGGCGGCCGAGGGCCGGGCGTGACCGCGCTCAGGGCCGGACGAGCTCGCCCACCGTGCGTGCCCCGAGCCGCAGCACGGTTCCCGGGACCAGGCCCACCGAACGGCCGGGCGCGACCTCGCGCGACCGCCCGTCGAGCGTGGCGGTCCAGGGCTCGTCCCCGACGTTCTGCAGGCCCCAGACGCCGGGGTTCGTGGGGTGGGCGACGACCCGTCCCACGACGGTGTCGTAGTCGTAGTCGTGCCGCAGGTGGTGGCCGACGACCCGGGTGCCGGCGTTGAGGACCAGCAGGCTGCCGGGTGTCCGGAGCAGCAGGGCGACCTCCACCGTCCGGCCGCACCCCCAGCAGGGCGTGAACCCCCGGCCGTCGACCGTGAAGTTCTCCCGGCCGCAGCCGCAGCGGACGACGCCGTCGAGGAGGCGAGCCATCCGGGCGCGCCAGACGCCTTCCCGGACGCGGGCGGCCGGCTGGTGGAGCCCGACGGTGAAGGCGCGGACGAACTCGGCCCTCACGAAGCCCGGGAACAGCTCCCACAGCTGGAGGACCCCGGCGTGCTCGACCGGGTCGGGCGCGTTGGTGTCGTCCACCGGGTCGAAGACGAACCGCGGGTCGGTGCCGAAGAGCGCGAGGTCGGCGGCCGCGTCCAGGCAGGGGTGGGCGAGCTCGGAGCGTCCGACCAGGGGGTGGTGGACCATCAGCACGTAGAAGACGAGCACGGCCAGCGAGTAGAGGTCGGTGGCGGTGGACGGGTGCGCCTCACCGCGCACGATCTCGGGGGCCATGAACCGGGCCGTCCCGAGCACCTGGGCGTTGCTCTCGCCGTCGACCCCGACGTTGTCGTTGTCGCAGATCAGCGCCCGGCCCGTCGTCGGGTCGAAGAACACGTTGCCGAGGCTGATGTCGCGGTAGCAGAGGCCCTGCGCGTGCAGCTGGAGGAAGTCGTCGGCCAGGGACAGCGCGAGCCGGACCACCACCGAGAACGGGGCGTCGACCCGGCCGGTCAGCAGGTCGGCGACGCTGCTGTACGCCTCCGGCCGCAGCGGCATGACGTAGCCGAAGTCCCCCGCGGCGCCGTCGACGACGTCCATCGGCCACAGGAACCCCGCGGACGGCGCCGGCCGGTCGACCAGCGCCAGCAGTGCGTCGCGCTGACCCGGCGGTGCCGTGCCGTGGCGGTACCACTTGAGGGCGAGGTCGCGCCCGCCGGGCCCCGACAGCCGGAAGACCGTGCCCTGGCCGCCCTCGCCCAGCACCTCGCCGACGGTCCAGGCACCCTCGCGACGACGCAGCGCCAGCCGGTCACCGGGTGCCACGCTCACCGCGTCCCCCGTCCCGCGCGCACAGCCACATCCTGCCCCCTCACGGCCGGGCTCCGGGAGGTCCGGTGAGCACCGTTCGGCCCGAGGCGTCGGAGCCGGCCTTCGACCGCCCCCGCACGAGGCTGGCGCGACGTCCGCTGCACTTCTTCGTCGTGGCCGACTGCTCCGGCTCGATGGCCAGCGGCGGGAAGATGGCGAGCCTCAACACGGCGGTCCGCGAGATGCTGCCGCACCTGGAGGACGTCGCCGAGGGCAATCCGCACGCCGATCTCCGCGTCCGCGTCCTCCGGTTCGCCAGCGGTGCCTCCTGGCACGTCGGCGAACCGACCCGGCCCGGGGACCTGGACTGGCAGGACCTGAGGGCGGGCGGCTACACCGATCTCGGTGCCGCGCTGGACCTGCTCGCCGCAGCGCTCACGGTGCCGCCGATGGAGGAGCGCGCGCTCGCCCCCGCGATCGTGCTGGTGTCGGACGGCATGCCCACCGACGAGTACGGGCCGAGCCTCGAGGCGCTGCTCGCGCTGCCGTGGGGCGCACGGTCGGTGCGGATGGCCGTCGCGATCGGCCACGACGCCGACTACGAGACCCTCACCCGCTTCATCGCCGACCCCGAGCGGCAGCCCGTGACGGCCTCGAACCCCGAGCACCTGGTGATGGCGATGCGCTGGGCGAGCACGCAGGTGTCCCGTGCGGCCTCGACGCTCGCACCGCTCCGGACGCCGCCGGACGACCTCGTCCGGGCCTGGGAGCCGGGGCCCGGCGAGGACGTGGTCTGGTGACGTCCACCGCACCGGGGAGCACGGTGGGCTGGACCTCCTGGGGCGCCTGGTCGGGCACCACGGCGACCGCCCGGGGCTCGGCGCACCGCGACGACCAGCCGAACCAGGACGCGGCCGGGATGCGGCGCATCCCGGAGGGCGGCCTGGTCGCCGCGGTCGCCGACGGGCACGGCGGGGCCGCCCACCCACGCTCCGCCGTCGGGGCCCGGCTCGCGGTGGAGGCGGCCCTGGACGTGCTCGTCGCGGACTCGGACACGGCGCTGGAAGCGCTGTTCGCCACCGTCGTCGAGCGGTGGCGGCGTGCCGTGCGCGGCGACTGGTCGAGCGCGCCGACGGACCCGTACCGCGCGTACGGCAGCACGCTGCTGGTGGCGCGCGTCCTGCCCGACCGGGTCGAGCTCGCCCAGCTCGGGGACGGCGACGTCGTCGTCCGCGCCGGTTCCCGGGTCCTCCGTCCGGTGCCCCGCGACCCGAGCCTGGTGGCCGACACCACGACGAGCCTGTGCCTGCCGACCGCGGTCCGCGAGGCGCGGTTCGCGACCCTCCTGACGGCGACGGACGTCGATCTGGTGCTGCTCGCGACCGACGGGCTCGGGAAGTCCTTCCCCGACCCGGCGTGGTGGGTCACGACCGCCGAGGACTACGCCGTGCTGCTCGACCGGCTCGGGCCGGCGACGTTCGCCGACGGGCTCGTCGGCTGGCTCCACGACTCGGCGCACGTCGCCGGTGACGACACGACGGTGGCGCTGCTGCGCGGACCCGCGCCCGCGGTGGCGACGACGACGAAGGACGAGGACCCGACATGACCGACCACTCGCTCTCCCTGCGCTGGCCCGGGGGCCAGCTCGACGCGGACACCCGGGCGCCGGTGACGATCGGACGGGATCCGGGCAGCACCGTCCCGCTCGCGTCGCCCGCCGTGTCGCGCCGGCACGGCGAGGTGTTCCACGCCGACGGGACGTGGTGGTACGCCGACGTCGGCTCCTCGCAGGGCAGCTTCGTCGACGGCGTGCCCGTCGACAAGGTGGCGCTCGCGCGCGTCACCGCCGTCGTGCTCGGCCGGGGCCCGGAGGCCGTCGTGCTCGAGCTCGTGCCACCACCGTCCGGGCGTGACCTGGTGGGCACGGAGCCCACCCGCTGGACGGGCGGTGAGCTGCTGCCGCACCAGCGGCCGGGGGCGGCCGTCGTCCGCCCGCCCGCTGCGCCGACGGTGCTGCGCGACGAGCAGCCGGGCTCCGGCACGGTCCGCGTGGAGGTCGCCGGGCAGACCCGGACGCTGCCGGCGGGGGCGCGGCTCACCCTGGGCCGGGAGTCCGACAACGACCTCGTGGTCGACGCGGACTCGGTCTCGCGGCACCACGCGGTGATCGAGCAGGTGGGCGGGGTGTGGACCGCTCGCGACCTCGGCTCCACGGCCGGGACCTGGCTCGGCGAGGACAGGATCGCCGCGCAGCCGCTGTCCGGTCACCAGGTCTTCCGGCTCGGGGACCGAGCCCGGGGCGTCCCCCTCGTCGTCCACGCGCCGGTCGCCGCCGACCCGGGCAGCCGGACCCGCCCCCGGCGCACCGCCCTCCTCGTCCTCGTCGCGGCCCTCGTGCTGGTGGCGGGCGCGGGCACGCTGCTGGGGGTGCACCTGCTGCGGACCAGCGGCACGGACCTGGCGCGCGGCACGGTCAAGATCGTCATGACCCTCGACGGGCGGGACTACGCCAGCGGCTCCGGGACGATCGTGGACAAGGAGCGCGGCCTCGTCCTCACCAACGCCCACGTCGCCGCCGACCACTCGCCCGGGTACGCGGTCAACGCGGTGACGCTGGGCGAGGACCTGGGCCCCGAGCAGGACGGCATCGTCATCGCCGTCACCGACGGGTTGCAGAAGACGGCCGAACGTCGCTTCCGGGCCGAGCTGGTCGCCGCGGACGGCTACCTCGACCTCGCCGTCGTGCGGATCACCCAGACCCTGGCCGGCGCTCAGGTCGAGCCGGACGACCTCGACGCCCTCACCGAGCTCGAGCTCGGCGACTCCGACGAGGTGACCTCCGGCGACCCGGTCCAGGCGCTGGGCTACCCGGGCCTGGCCAACAGCGAGGCACCGACCCTGACCCGCGGCGTCGTCTCCGGCGTCCAGACCGACCCCCGGCTCAGGTCGAACCGCGCCTACCTGAACACGGACACGCAGATCAACCACGGCAACTCCGGGGGCCTGGCCGCCGACGCCCGCGGTCGCGTCGTCGGCGTCCCGACACTCGGTCTGATCGACCGGCAGAGCCAGCAGTCGACGCTCTCGGCCTTCCGTCCGGTCAACTTCGCCAAGCCGCTCATCGCGGCCGCGCAGGCGGGACGCCCGTACGTGAGCCCGTGGACGACCCCGGCCCCGGCGGGAGCCACGGTCAGTGCCGTGGGCCTCGCCGCCCGCGCCCGGGGTGGCGTCACGCCCGGCTGCCAGGAGGGTCAGCAGGTCGCCGGCGCCCCGTCCCTCGGGGTCCGGTACAGCGGCTTCGGTGGCGGTGAGCACACCGACGTGCTCGCCACGCTCGACCGGCTCTCCGCCGACGGCACGAGCTGGACGACGGCGGGCAAGGCGAGCAGCCTGCTCTACTTCCCGGAGTACTTCCCCCTGGCCCTGCCCGACAGCGGCTGCCTGACGCTGTCGTTCGTCCCGCTGAAGAGCGACGAGACGTTCCCGCCGGGCTCCTACCGGCTGCGGATCGGGCTCGGCGGATCGCTCACGACCGTAGGCACCTACGAGGTGACCCTGACCGGCTGAGGCACCGGCGCGGGGGTCCTCAGGGGCCTCAGCGCGACCTCGCCGCCACCTCAGCACCCGACTCGAGACTCCTTCTCATCGAGCTCCTCGGACACCCGGTCCGAGCCGATGAGAAGGAGAAACAGTCATGAACAGCACGTCCCTCGCCCGGATCGCCGCCGCCACCACCACCCTCGCCCTCGGCCTCGCGCTCGCCGGTGGGAGCACCGCCTCCGCCGACGACACCCAGGACCTCTTCGGCCGGGGCACGACGAGCAACGGCGGCACCCTCGACCCGATCACCCCGCAGCCGCTCACCACCGGGACCGGGACCGGCTCCGGCACCGGCACGCCCAGACCAGCCGGCTCGGCTTCCCGACCGACACCATGGAGCACTTCATGCGGGCCTCGGTCGCCGACGTCGACGCCACGTGGGTGCGGCTGTTCGCCGGCTGGGGCTACACCACGGCGCCCTCGGCCTACGTCGTGCTGCCCGGCCCGGGCGAGTCGGTGCTGAGCTGCGGGCAGCAGACCGACGACACCACCATGCAGTACTGCTCGACCGACGACACCATCACCTTCAGCCAGGCCGCGGCCCAGCAGATGTGGGAAGGGACCTACAACCGCCAGCAGGTCGCCGGCAACGGCGCGATGTCGGTGAGCCTCTTCCTCGCCCACGAGTACGGCCACAACCTCGAGTACGAGCTGGGCCTCGGAGGCGACTCCTCGGCGCACGACGCGGCGGCCCGGGAGCGTGGCGCGGACTGCTTCGCCGGGGTCTGGGCGCAGGACGCGGCCGAGCGCGGCCTGCTCAGCGACACCGACGTCGCCGCCGCGTACGCGTCCATGGACCTCGCGGCCGAGCACCCCGAGAAGCAGATCGCCGACGGCATCCACGGCAGCGCCGCCCAGCGGCAGCAGGCCTACGAGGTCGGCGCCACCCAGGGCGCGCGGGCCTGCGTCACCACCTACCTCGCCCAGCAGGGAACGACCACCAGCCAGGTCGCCTGACCGCCCGCCGCCACGCCGGTCCCCCGCTCCGCCCGTCCCGCGCCGCTCCGCCCGTCCCGACCCCGTCGGGACGGGCGGGGCGCGTCGGCACGTCCCACCCGTCATGATGGGACGCGAGGAGGGACGTGGACACCGACGCGGAGACCGGCGAGCTGCTGCTGCTCGGGCCTGTCGACCTCCGGCTGCCGGGAGGTCCCGTCCCGAGCCCGGGGCTCAAGGCCCGCGGTGTGCTCGCGATGCTCGGCCTGGCGGGCGGTCAGGTGGTCTCGACCGACCAGCTGGTCGACGGCGTCTGGGGCGAGGACCCGCCGGCGGGGGTGGTCAACGCGCTGCAGTACCACGTGAGCGTGCTCCGCAAGACCCTGGCCGCCGCCGGGTGCGGGGCGAGCCTGGAGACCCGTCCGCCCGGCTACCGGCTGGGCCTGACGACCGACGTCACGCTGTTCTCACGGACGGTCGAGCGGGGTCGGCAGGCTGCGGCCGCGGGGCAGCCGGAGCGGGCGACGCAGGCCTACACCGACGCCCTGGCGCTGTGGCGGGGACCGGCGCTGTCCGACCTGGTCGACGTGCCCTTCGCCCCCGCCAAGGCCCTCGCGCTGGAGGCCGCCCGGCTCGGCGCGCTCGAGGCCGTCGTCGACCTCGAGCTGGCGGCCGGTCAGGCAGGGGCGTGGGTCGTCCGGCTCGAGGACCTCGTGGCGCAGCACCCGACGCGGGAGCGGTTCTGGGCGCAGCTGATGACCGCGCTCTACCGGACCGGCCAGCAGGCCACGGCGCTCGAGGCGTACGGCCGGGCGCGGCGGCTGCTCGACGAGGAGCTCGGCGTCGACCCCTCGCCCGCGCTGCAGCGGCTGCACGCCCAGGTGCTCGCCCACGACCCGGCGCTGGAGGCGCCGCCGCTGCGGCCCGGCCGTCCGCCCGCCCGGGGGATCTCGCTGCTCGCGACCCGCGTGCAGGGCTCGGACGGGGTCGCGCGGCTCAGCGTGGTGGGCGGGGCCACCGTCCCGCTCGGTGCTGACCCGGTGCTGGTCGGGCGGAGCCCGGCCTGCGACCTCGTGCTCGACGACGTCGACGTCTCCCGCCAGCACCTGCAGGTCGAGCCCTCGTCCGACGGGCCGGGCCACCGGGCCACCGACCTGGGCTCCACCAACGGCACCTCGGTGGACGGTGCCCCGCTCGCCCCGGGAGCACGGCTCCACCACGGGACCCGGCTCCGGCTCGGCTCCACCGTGCTGGTGTACGAGGTCGGCGACCAGGGTGCGGACGGGCGCTAGGACTTCCAGCGCACGTACGCGGTCGGCCGGTCGGTCAGGACGAGGTCGGCACGGGCCTTGCGGGCGAGCGCCCACTCCGTCGTCTCGTTCGGCGTCCAGACCACGACGACCAGGTCCTCGTCGTGCAGCGCGGCGACGTAGCGGGCGTCCACGGCGTCCTTGCGGATGGCCACCGCCCAGAGCCCGGCCTTCCTCGCCGCCGCAGGACTCAGCTCCTTCGTGTTCCGCACGAACTGCATCAACCGGACCGGCTCGTCGGACCCCGCGAGCGACCGCCGCATCTTCGCGAGCTCCGCGGGGAAGAACGAGGTGATCACGGTCCGACCCACCATGCCCCGCTCCTGCAGGATCGTGGCGAACCCCGCGACCTGCTTCGGGTCCTGCTCGACCTTGACCTCGGCGAAGAGCTGGGCGTCCGGCACGGCGGCCACCTTGCCCACCACGTCGTCGAAGCGGGGCATCCGGTAGCGCTTGCCGTCCGGTGAGCCGGTGGTCCGGCAGCGGGCCCGCAGGGTGGCCCAGGTCGTCTTCGCGATCTCGTACGACCGGCCGCAGTCCATCGGGTCGTGCGTGGTCGCGTCGTGGCTGAGCACGGCGACGCCGTCGGAGGTCCACTGGACGTCGGTCTCGGCACCGTAGCCGCGCCGGGCGGCGTCGACGAGCGACTCCGCGGTCTCGGAGGCGAACCGTTCGGTGCCGCCCTCGTGCGCGAGCACCGTCGGCAGCGGCCGGTCCACCGACGCGGGGGTCTGCGCCGGTCCGGGACCCGGGGTGCGGGCCGGGGTCGCCGTCCCGGCGGGCCGGGGCGTCGAGGACGCCGACGCCGACGCCGAGCGCCGACGCCGCGCCGGCGACGGTACGGCCTCGGGCGTCCCCGAGCGGCGGACCAGGACCGCTGCGGTCGTCAGGACCGCCGCCAGCACCACGACGACCGCGACGAGCACGAGACGGCGGAGCGGGGACGAGCCCGTCGGCCCCGCCGACGCAGGAGTCGGGAGCGACGTGGGCGGGAGCGACGTGGGCGGGGCCGGGCGCCGCGGCGCCGGCGCCGGGCCGGGACCAGGGACCGGCGGTGGGGACGTGGGCCCGCCGGAGGCCGGCGGGCGTGGGACAGGTGGGGGGGACGCGGGAGGCAGCGCGGTGGGAGGCAGCGCGGTGGGTGGCAGCGCGGTGGGTGGCAGCGCGGTGGGTGGCACAGCCGTGGGTGGCAGGGGGGACGCGGTGCGGATCCCGAGCGCGTCCGACCAGGTCGCCAGCACCCACTCCGCGACGTCCTCGCGGACGTCCCGGTCGGTGAGCCGCCCGCGCAGCAGACCGGCGTCGGACCCCTCGACGATCCCCTGGGGCACGCCCTCCTCGACGGCCACCGCGAGCACGTCGACCTGCGCGCGGTGCTGCTGCGCCCGGCTGCCGAGGCTGTCGTTCAGGGCGGCCCTGAGCCGCGCGGGGTCGAGGGCGGTCCGGCGCCCGAGGTCCTGGACCACCTCACGCAGCGTGGCCGCGACGACCGGGTCGTCCCACCGCGGTGTCGTCATCGTGCACCCCCCGGCCGACGTTCGCGCTGCGGGAAGGCTAACCCACCGGCGACGCCACGGTGTCGTCCTTGCCGAGCACGCGTGGGGCACCCGCGAACGCCCGGTGGGACGCCCGGTGGGACCGGACCGCGGCGCGTCCGAGCCGCACGGTGCAGGGAGGCCGCCGACCCGTACGGCCCCAGCCGCCGTGGTGGGGCTGGTCCACAGCGCGGAGCTCCACGGTCCCCCACCCGGAGGACGGCAAGAGGCGGCCCCCCGGAGGGGACCGCCTCTCGTCAGCTCGTGCAGGTGGTGCGGTCGTGCGTGGAGCAGGGACTCAGAAGTCCATGCCGCCCATGCCGCCGTCGCCACCGGCCGGCATGGCCGAGGCCTTCTCCGGCTTGTCGGCGATGACGGCCTCGGTGGTGAGGAACAGGCTCGCGATCGAGGCCGCGTTCTGCAGCGCCGAGCGGGTGACCTTCACCGGGTCGATGATGCCGGTCTTGACCAGGTCGACGTACTCGCCCGTGGCCGCGTTGAGGCCCTCGCCCGCGGGGAGGTTGCGCACCTTCTCCGCCACGACGCCGCCCTCGAGGCCGGCGTTGAAGGCGATCTGCTTCAGCGGGGCCGAGGCCGCCGTGAAGACGATCTGGGCGCCGATCGCCTGGTCGCCGGTCAGGTCGACCTTGGCGTCCTTGGCCGCCTGGAGCAGGCCCACGCCGCCACCGGCGACGATGCCCTCCTCGACCGCAGCCTTGGCGTTGCGGACGGCGTCCTCGATGCGGTGCTTGCGCTCCTTGAGCTCGACCTCCGTGGCCGCGCCGACCTTGATCACCGCGACACCGCCGGCCAGCTTGGCCAGGCGCTCCTGCAGCTTCTCGCGGTCGTAGTCGGAGTCGGAGTTGTCGATCTCGGTGCGGATCTGGCTGACCCGGCCGGCGATCTGGTCGCTGGCGCCCGCGCCCTCGATGATGGTGGTCTCGTCCTTGGTGACGACGACCGAGCGCGCCTGGCCGAGCAGCTCGAGCCCGACGCCGTCGAGCTTGAGGCCGACCTCCTCGGAGATGACCTGGCCACCGGTGAGGATGGCGATGTCGCCGAGCATGGCCTTGCGGCGGTCCCCGAAGCCCGGGGCCTTGACGGCGACGGACTTGAAGGTGCCGCGGATCTTGTTGACGATCAGCGCGGCCAGGGCCTCGCCGTCGACGTCCTCGGCGATGACCACGAGCGGCTTGCCGGCCTGGATGACCTTCTCCAGCAGCGGGAGCAGGTCCTTGAGGGCCGACACCTTGCTGTTGACGATCAGGATGTACGGGTCGTCGAGCACGGTCTCCATGCGCTCGGTGTCCGTCACGAAGTAGGGCGAGATGTAGCCCTTGTCGAAGCGCATGCCCTCGGTGAGCTCGAGCTCGAGGCCGAAGGTGTTGCTCTCGTCGACGGTGATGACGCCTTCCTTGCCGACCTTGTCCATCGCCTCGGCGATGATCTCGCCGACGGTGGAGTCACCGGCGCTGATCGACGCGGTGGCGGCGATCTGCTCCTTGGTCTCCACGTCGACCGACGCGAGCTGCAGCTGCTCGACGATGGCCGCGACGGCCTTGTCGATGCCGCGCTTGAGGTCCATCGGGTTGGCGCCGGCGGTCACGTTGCGCAGGCCCTCGCGGACCATCGCCTGGGCCAGCACGGTCGCGGTGGTGGTGCCGTCACCCGCGACGTCGTCGGTCTTCTTGGCGACCTCCTTGACGAGCTCGGCACCGATCTTCTCGTACGGGTCCTCGAGCTCGATCTCCTTGGCGATGGAGACGCCGTCGTTGGTGATCGTGGGGGCGCCCCACTTCTTCTCGAGCACGACGTTGCGGCCCTTGGGGCCGAGCGTCACCTTCACGGCGTCGGCGAGCGTGTTCATGCCACGCTCGAGGCCGCGCCGCGCCTCGGTGTTGAACTGGATGAGTTTCGGCATGGGTGGCGAAATCCTCTGTTGGACGTGAGTGGTTGCTGCTGCTCCCCGGCCGACGCCCGCGACGGACGGTCCATGGGGACCTCGCCGACCTGGGAGGTGGCACTCTCACCTGCCGAGTGCTAACCCATGTTTAGCACTCGGCCTGGGTGAGTGCAAACACTTCCGGCCCCGGGCCGCCCCGCCCGGCGACACCCCGGGCCGGGGTCGGGCCGCCAGGGCTCCCGGCGCCCTCCGCGCACGCCTCAGGGGGTGAGCTCGGCGACCGTCCCGGCCTCGGTGGCCGGGTGCCGTGGGGGCGGCGTCGCGGCCGGTCCCTCGGCGGGCGGACGGCGCAGGCTGACCGACAGCACGGCGGCGACGGCGCAGAGCGCGGCACCCCCGAACCACGCGAACGTGTAGCTCCCGTACGCCTCGCGCACGACCCCGGCCGCGAGCGCCGCGCCGGCCGCGCCGAGCTGGTGGGAGGCGAAGACCCAGCCGAACACGACCGTGCCCTGCTCGCCGAAGATCCGACGGCACAGCGTCACCGTCGGCGGCACCGTGGCCACCCAGTCGAGGCCGTAGACCACGATGAAGACGACGGTGCTCGGGCGGACGGCGTCGGCCAGCAGCCACGGCAGCAGCAGCAGGCCGACCCCGCGGAAGGCGTAGTAGGCCAGCAGCAGCAGCCGCGGGTCGACGCGGTCGGTCAGCCAGCCCGAGGCGATGGTGCCGACGATGTCGAAGATCCCCACGACGGTCAGCAGCCCGGCCGCGGTGGTCGTGGCCATCCCGTGGTCGTGCGCCGACGGGATGAAGTGGACGCCGACGAGCCCGTTCGTCGTCGCGCCGCAGATCGCGAAGGCCGCCGCCAGCGCCCAGAAGGCCCTGACCCGCGCGGCCCGGCGCAGCGCCCCGAGGGCGATCGCCGCCGGGTTGCGGGTCGGGGGTGGCGGTGGGGGCAGGACCTCGTGGCCGCCGTACGGGGGCAGGCCCACGTCGGAGGGTCGGTCGCGCACGAGCAGCACGACCAGCGGGAGCGCCACGAGCGCCGCGCCGGCCACGACGAGCGAGGCGACCCGCCAGCTCGACGCCTCGGCCAGGTAGGCCACGACCGGCAGGAAGACGAGCTGTCCGGCCGCGCCGCCGGCGGTGAGGATGCCGAGCACCAGGCCCCGGCGCCGCACGAACCAGGCGTTGGCGACGGTCGCGGCGAAGACCAGCGCCATCGAGCCCGTGCCCAGCCCGACGAGCAGGCCCCAGGTGAGCGTCAGCTGCCAGGCCGCGCGGGCGAAGACCGACAGCCCCGACCCGGCCGCGACGAGGACCAGCGCGACGCCGGTCACCCGGCGGAGCCCGAAGCGCTGCATCAGCGCCGCGGCGAACGGGGCGGTGAGCCCGTACAGGACGAGGTTCACGCTGACCGCGGCCGACATGGTGACCATCGACCAGCCCAGCCCGGTGCTGAGCGGGACCATCAGCGCACCCGGTGCCGCCCGGAACGCGGCCGCACCGACCAGCGCGACGAAGGCCACGCCCGCCACGACCCACGCCCGGTGCACCCTCGGCGCACCCGGCGTCCGCACCGCACCCGTACCCGCACCTGCACTGGCCATGAGGCCTCCTGGACCCGTCGGGAGCACTGGCAGGACTCCGCACAGCCACCAACCACGGGCGGCGGCCGGGCATTCCTGAGAAGCGGCCGGCAACTCTTACCCACAAGAAACATTCGAGAGGAATGCATCGGTGGCGACGCGAGTTCGGACCGGACGTGGCCAGCCAGACCCAGACCTCCGTCGAGACGGAACCCGTGATCACGAGGGCCTCGGTCGGCCTCCGTTCCGAGCGCGGCCCCGTGCTCCTGGGCGTCATGCTCAGCATGGGGCTCATCGCGATCGACGCCACCATCCTGGCCACCGCGGTGCCCTCGGTCGTCAACGACCTCGGCGGCTTCTCGCAGTTCCCCTGGCTGTTCTCGATCTTCCTGCTCACGCAGGCGGTGACCGTCCCGATCTTCGCCAAGCTCAGCGACTCCTACGGCCGCAAGCCGGTCGTCCTCGCCGGCATCGCCGTCTTCGGGGTGGCCTCCGTGCTCTGCGGCGTCGCGTGGAGCATGCCCGCGCTGATCGCCTTCCGCGCGCTCCAGGGCCTGGGCGCCGGGGCCATCCAGCCCACCTGCATGACCATCGTCGGCGACATCTACTCGATCCAGGAGCGCGCCAAGGTCCAGGGCTACCTGGCCAGCGTCTGGGCGATCTCGTCCGTCGTCGGCCCGACCCTGGGCGGCGTGTTCGTCGAGACGCTCGACTGGCGCTGGATCTTCTTCGTCAACATCCCGCTCGCCGCCGTCGCCTTCTGGATGATCTCGCGCCGCTTCCACGAGCGGGTCGAGCGCGTCCGGCACCGCGTGGACGTCGCCGGCGCGGTCCTGCTCACCGTCGGCGCGTCGCTGGTGATCCTCGGCCTGCTCGAGGGCGGCGTCATCTGGTCGTGGCTGACCCTGCCGGGGCTCGGCGTGCCGGCCCTCGGGCTGGCGCTGGTCGTCGCCTTCGTCCTCGTCGAGCGCCGCGCGGCCGAGCCGATCCTGCCGACCTGGATCTTCCGCAACCGGCTGCTCGTCAGCACGAGCATCGCGAGCCTCGCCATCGGCGCCGTGCTCATCGGGCTGACCTCGTACGTGCCCCTGTACGCGCAGAGCGTGCTCGGTCAGAACGCGCTGGTCGCCGGCTTCGCGCTGGCCGCGCTGACCCTCGGCTGGCCCATCGCGGCCTCGCTGTCGGGCCGGGTCTACCTGCGCATCGGCTTCCGCGCGACCGCGGTCGTGGGCACCGTCATCGGGCTCGTCGGCGTGGCCGGGCTGACGCTGCTGCGCCCGACGACCTCGATCTGGCAGGTGGGGGCCACCTGCTTCGTCATCGGCATCGGGATGGGCTTCGTCGCCGCCCCGACCCTGGTCGCCGCGCAGTCCTCGGTCGAGTGGAACGTGCGGGGCGTCGTCACCGGCACCGCGATGTTCGCGCGCTCGATGGGCAGCGCCCTGGGCATCGCCGTCTTCGGCGCCATCGCCAACGCCGCGCTCGGCACCCGGGTCGGCGCGCACGCCTCGACGGCGAGCTCGATCGCCCCGGCCGTGATGGCGTCGGCCCTGCAGAACGTGTTCCTGGCCTCGGTCGTCGGGGCGGCGGTCATGCTCGTCGCCGTCCTGCTGATGCCGCGCCGCGTCAGCACCGTGGCCTGAGCGCCGCGCCGACGCCGCAGCCCCGACGATGACCACCACCACCGCTCCTGCGCACGGGCGCCTGCGGACGGCCGAACGGCTCGCCCTGCTCGCGGCGGGGCTGTTCGTCGTGGGCACCAACGCCTTCGTCATCGCCGGCGTCCTGCCGTCCATCGCCGCGGAGCTGCACGCGCCGCAGACGGCGGTCGCCTCGTCGATCACCTGGTACGCCGCCGTCGTCGCCGTGGCGTCCCCGCTCGTCGGCGTGCTGCTGCCCCGGGCACCGCGGACCGCCCTGATCGCCGTCGGCCTGCTGCTGGTCGCCGCGGGCACGGTCGTGGCCGCCCTCGCCCCCGGCCTGACCCTCTTCGTCGCGGGCCGTGTGCTCGCCGCCCTCGGCGGCGCCGCGCTGGTGCCGACCGCGACCGCCGCCGCCCCGGCGATGCTGCGTCCCGAGCAGCGCGGCCTGGCCCTCGCCGCGACCGGGCTGGGGTTCACGCTGGCCTCCGCCGTGGGCTCGCCGGCGGGCACCGCCCTGGCCTCGTTCGTCGGCTGGCGCGTCACGATGCTGGCCATCGCCGGCCTGGCCGTCCTGCTGGCCGCCGCGGTGCTGCTGCGCCTCGGGGGCGTCCCGCTCGGGCCCCCGACCAGCCTGGCGGCCCGTGTCGGCGTCCTGCGCGACCACCGGGTGGCCCTCGTCCTGCTCGCCGCGGCCCTGGTCACCACCGGCTTCAACGTCGTCTACATCTTCAGCGCCCGGCTCACCGAGGCCGCGACCGGCCAGGACGGCCGGCTGCTGGCCCTGCTGCTGCTGCTCTACGGGGTCGGCGGCGTCGTCGGCACGGCCCTCGCCGGGCCCGTCACCGACCGCTTCGGCAACCGGCCCACCGCGGCGGTGGCGACGGGCGCGCTCGTGGCGGTGTTCGTGCTCCTCGCCGCGGAGGAGCGCTCCTACGTGGCCCTGGCCGTCCTGTTCGGGGTCTGGGGCGTCGTGGCCTTCGCCGCCGTCGTGCCGCTGCAGCACCGCCTCGTCGGCCTCGACCCGGCCGCCGCCGGCCTGACGCTGGGCTGGTACTCCACGGCCATGTACGTCGGCATCGCCGTCGCCCCGCTCCTCGGTGCGGCGGCCCTCACCGCCGGCCCCGTCGCGCTGCCGCTGGCCGGCGCCGCGGCCACCGCGCTGGCGCTGCTGGCCTTCCAGCTGGGCTTCCTCGTCCGACGCCGTCAGCCGGCCGGCGCGAGCGCGGAGACCAGCGGGACGACGTCGGCGATGGAGTCCTCGACCCGCGTCGGGCGGTAGGGGTAGGTCTCGATCTGGCTGCGACGGGTCGACCCGCTGAGCACCAGCAGGGTCCGCAGCCCGGCCTCGATCCCCGCGATGATGTCGGTGTCCATCCGGTCGCCGATCATCACCGTCGACTCCGAGTGCGCCTCGAGCCGGTTCAGCGCCGAGCGCATCATCAGCGGGTTGGGCTTGCCCACGAAGTACGGCTTCACGCCGGTCGCCTGCCGGATCATCGCGGCCACCGACCCCGTGGCCGGCAGCGGGCCCTCGGGCGAGGGACCGGTGACGTCGGGGTTCGTCGCGATGAAGCGCGCCCCCTTCTCGACCAGCCGGATCGCCCGGGTGATCGCCTCGAACGAGTAGGTCCGCGTCTCCCCCAGCACCACGTAGTCCGGGTCGCGCTCGGTCATGACGAAGCCGACCTCGTGCAGGGCCGACGTCATCCCGGCCTCCCCGATCACGTACGCCGACCCGCCCGGCTTCTGCTCGCTGAGGAACTGGGCCGTCGCCAGCGCCGAGGTCCAGATGGACTCCTCCGGCAGGTCGATGCCGCTGCGCAGCAGCCGGGCCCGCAGGTCGCGGGCGGTGTAGATCGAGTTGTTGGTCAGGACGAGGAAGCGCACCGCGTTCTCCTGCAGCGCGGCGATGAAGTCCGCCGCGCCCGGCAGCGCCTGCTCCTCGTGGACCAGGACACCGTCCATGTCGGTCAGCCAGGTGCGTACGGGGGGGTGTTCGCTCATGGCTCCAGGCTGGCAGCCGCGCCGGCGCCGGCGCGGCGGGGTCTTGCCCGGCGTCCGTACCCTGACCCCATGCGCCCCCGCCTCCTCCGCCCGCTCCGGCTCGGCCTCCCGGCCGCCGCCGTGCTCGCGCTGGCACTCGCGGGCTGCGGCGACCCTGGGCCCGCCGAGCCCGCGCCGGCGGCTGCGGCGACCCCCGCGGCGCGCACCACCGAGGAGGTGGTGGTCGACGGCAGCACCCTGGACAGCGACGGCCTCACGGTCCGCCACCTCGACGGCGGGACGCTCAGGACCGTGCGGGTCGAGGACTTCCCGCACCGCTGAGGTCCCGCGCGCGGCGAGCCCAGCCTCCGGTTTCCTGAGCCTTCGCTGAGGACGGGTAAGAATGTTCGGTTCAACCAACCGAGGCGCGCACCGCCCTGCAGGATTCTTCCTGCAGAACGGAACCGTTCGGCACAGTCGGTAGCTTCCGATCGGGGCGGAACTCCAGAACCTCAGGAGATTCGCAGCATGAACAATGCAGTCGCGCACATCCTCGGCATCGTCGGCGTCCTGCAGGCGCGGGTCGAGGGCAGCAAGGACCGCGGGGCGACCGCGGTGGAGTACGGCCTGCTCGTCGGCCTGATCGCCGCGGTCATCATCGGCGTCGTGGCGACGCTCGGCACCACGATCCAGGGCCTCTTCAACCAGGTCATCGCCGGCCTGTAGAGCCGGCCACGTTCGACCGCGCGCCGTAGCGGTCCTCACCGAGGACCGCTGCGGCGCTGCTGCTCACCAGTCTCGGGGGACGAGACCGAGCTCAGGAGCACGTCGTGACACCCCACCGAGGCGAACGTGGCGCTGCCGCCGTCGAGTTCGCGCTGGTCGTGCCCCTGCTGCTCCTCCTGGTCATGGGCATCGCCGAGTTCGGGCGGGCCTACAACATCTCGACCATCCTCACGGGCGCCGCCCGTGAGGGTGCCCGCACGATGGCGCTGCAGAACAGCGCGAGCGCCGCCCGCTCCGCCGCCCAGAACGCGGCGACCGGCCTCCACGTGAGCACGAGCCAGATCGCGGTGACGCCCAGCTCCTGCCCCACGGTCAGCACGGGCTCGACCACGCTCGTGCAGGTCAGCATCACCTATCCGATGACCTTCGTCTCCGGCCTCTTCGGCTCCGGGGTCACCCTGCACGGGACGGGGGTCATGCGGTGCAACGGCTGAGCCCTCCCCGCCCCAGGAGGCGCCGGCGTGACGAGCGCGGGGCGGTCAGCACCGTCGTCGCGCTGCTGCTGGTGCCGCTCCTGGGCTTCGCCGCCCTCTCGGTGGACGTCGCGAACCTCTACCTCCAGCGCACGCAGCTGCAGACCGGGGCCGACGCCGCCGCACTGGCCGTCGCGCAGGACTGCGCCCGCGGCAGCTGCGGCGCGCCGTCCTCGCCGGCTCAGACCGCGCAGACGATGACCTCGCGCAACCTGCGGCACGGCACCCCGCAGAGCACCGTGACGCTCAGCGCGGGCCGGGTCCGCGTCCAGGCGACCACCGACGTGAGCACCGTCTTCGCCCCCGCGCTCGGGGTCGACAGCGCCCGGGTGCACGCCAGCGCCACGGCCATGTACGGCGCCCCGACCGGCGGCCGGGCGGTGCTGCCGCTGGCCTTCTCCTGGTGCGAGTGGCAGCAGCAGACCCTGGGCGGGCTGCCGTCCGGCATCGTCCAGCGCGTCATCTTCCTGACCAAGACCTCGGGCACCGTCGGCTGCACCGGACCGTCCAACAACATCGTCCCGGGCGGGTTCGGGTGGCTGCAGGTGAACAGCGGCACGTGCGGCACGAGGACCTCCATCGGCGACACGATCATGAGCGACCCGGGCAACTCGGTCCCCAGCGGGTGCTCGACGTCGAGCTTCTCCTCGGCGGTCGGGACCACCGTGCTGCTCCCGCTGTTCGACAGCTCCTCGGGGACCGGGTCGGGGGCGACCTACCACCTCTACGGGTACGCGGCGTTCCAGCTGACCGGCTACCACTTCGGCGGCCAGTACGACGTCGGGACCCCGTGCATCGGCAACAGCCGCTGCGTGAAGGGCTACTTCACCCGCTTCGTCGACCTCTCCGAGGCCTTCGACTACGGCGTGGGGGCGCCGCAGCTCGGGGCGTCGGTGATCCGCCTGAGCGCCTGACACCCCCTGCCGGTCCGCGACCGGCGCCGCCACCGCACCCCTCTCCCCTCACCGACAGAAGGTCCCGAGCGTGAAACGTCGCCTCGCCGCCGCCCTCGCCGCGGTCCTCTCCGCCGTCGTCGGCGCCACCCTGCTGCTCGGCTACGTCGCCGGCGCCGACCGCCGCGCCATGGCCGGCATGAGCCCGGTCCAGGTCCTGGTCGTGAAGGCCGACGTCCCGGCGGGCACCACCGGCGCCGCCCTGGCGGAGCTGGTCACCGTGAAGACGCTGCCGGCCGCCGCGCTGGCCCCCGGGGCGGTGCAGGACGTCTCGAGCCTCGCCGGGTTGGTCTCCACCACGGACCTGAAGTCCGGCGAGCAGGTCCTGGCGAGCCGGTTCGCCGACCCGGCCACCCTGGCCGACGCCGGCCGGCCGCCGGTCCCGCGGGGCCGGCAGCAGATCAGCATCGACCTCGACCCCCAGCGGGTGCTCGGCGGCGACCTCGCACCGGGTGCGCAGGTCGCAGTGTTCACCACCATCGAGAAGCGCACCAGCCTGGCGGTCCGCTCGGCGCTGGTCCTCCGGGTCGACGCCCCGGCTGCCGCGGCCGGCGGCCGGAAGGACGACGGCGCAGGCGGCCCGGCCCAGCCCACCGCGCCCACGGCGCCCACCGATGGTCACGTCCGCGTGACCCTCGCGATGACCGGCGCCGAGGCCGCGCGGCTCGTCGCCGGCGCCGACAGCGGTGCCGTCTGGTTCTCCCTCGTCTCCGGGCCGTCCTCCACCCCGACGCCCGTTCCCGCCACCGCAGAGAAGGCCGCCACCTCATGACCGTCCCCCTGATCGGGATCGTGGCCGCCACCGCCTCGGCCGAGCTCGAGCAGCGACTCGCCGCCGCCACCGGCGGTGCGCTCACGTCCCTGCCGCCCGGCCCGCTGCCGACCGACCTCGACGAGCTGCTCCGGCAGCTCGACGGCGCCGTACCCGCCGTGGTGGTCCTCGACTGCGACCTGGGGCGCACCGAGGCCCTGGCCCTCGCCGCGCACCTGGCGCAGGCCGGTGGACCGCGCGTGGTGCTGGTCAGCGACGCCGGCGCCGAGCTCGGGCTCGCGGCGCTGCGGGCCGGCGTGCACGACATCGTCCATCCGGGCGCCGAGGTCGTCGAGCTCGCCGCCGTGCTCGGCCAGGCACTGACGGCCGCGTCGTCGACCCTCGACGCGTCTGCGGCCGGCGCCGGACCCGCTCGGCGGGGCCGCGTGGTGAGCGTCGTCTCGTCCAAGGGCGGGGTCGGCAAGACCACCGTCTCGACGAACATCGCCGTCGGGCTCGCCCAGCTGGCACCGCAGTCGACCGTGCTCGTCGACCTGGACGTGCAGTTCGGCGACGTGGCGAGCGCACTGAACCTGAGCCCGGACTACAGCCTGCTCGACGCCGTCGACCTCGCCCGCGGCGGCGACAGCATGGCGCTGAAGACGAGCCTGACCCTGCACGAGACGGGGCTGTACGTGCTCGCGGCCCCCGACTCCCCCGCCGCGGCCGACCGCATCTCGGGCGACGACGTCGACCTGGTGCTGGGGATGCTGGCCGCCGAGTTCGCCTTCGTGGTGGTCGACACCGCACCGGGGCTGTCCGAGCACACCCTCGCGGCGCTCGACCGCACCACCGACCCGGTCCTGCTCACCAGCCTGGACGTCCCCGGCCTCCGCGGGCTGCGCAAGGAGGTCGACACCCTGCGAGAGCTCGGCATGCTGCCGGAGGCACGCCGCCTCGTCGTCAACTTCGCCGACCCCCGCTCGGGCCTGCGGATCGCCGACGTCGAGGCGACGATCGGCACCAAGGTCGACGTGGCGCTCCCCCGCTCGCGCAACGTCCCCTCGTCGGTGAACGTCGGGGTGCCGCTGCTGCAGGCGGGCGGGAGCGACAAGACGACCAGGCTCCTGCGCACCCTCGTACGCGGCCTCGTCGCCGGGTCCGAGGTCGAGACGGTCGACGCGCGGCGACGCTCGCGGCGCTCCCGTCGCGAGTCGCCCGCACCGCGACGGGCGGCGCACCGGTGGCTGGTCCCGGTGCGGAGCGCGTCGTGAACCTCAGCGACCGCCTCGGCGTCCGCCGCGGTGACGCACCTCCGCCCGGCGGGGCCACCGGAGCGCCCGGCGCGAGCTCGGCGGCGTCGGGGGTCGCGGTGCTGGACGTCCCTCCCGGGCCCGACGCGCGCCGGACGGCCCGCTCCCCGGAGCCGTCCGGGTCGCCCTCCACCGCCGGCTCGGCCGGTTCGGAGGCACTGGTCCGGCTGAAGGACCGGGCGGCCGAGGCCCTGTTCGAGCGCATGGGGAGCCGCCTCAACGACCCGAGCATGAGCGAGGAGCAGCTGAACGCGCTCGTCCGCTCCGAGCTCAACCACGTCGTCGAGGAGGAGAAGGTCCCGCTGAGCACCGACCAGCGGCAGCGCCTGATGCGCGACGTCGAGGACGACGTGCTCGGTCACGGTCCGCTGCAGCGGCTCCTCGACGACCCCACGGTCAGCGAGATCATGGTCAACGGGCCGGACATGGTCTACGTGGAGCAGAACGGGCGTCTCACCCGCAGCGGTGCCCGTTTCACCTCCGAGGAGCAGCTCCGGCGCGTCATCGAGCGCATCGTGTCCCGGGTGGGGCGCCGGATCGACGAGTCCTCCCCGCTGGTCGACGCCCGGCTGCCCGACGGCTCCCGGGTCAACGCGGTGATCGCCCCGATCGCCTTCAGCGGCGCGTCGCTCACCATCCGCAAGTTCGCGCGCGACCCCTTCAAGGTCGCCGACCTGATCGCCTTCGGCACGCTCACCGCGGAGATGGCCGAGCTCCTGCGCGCCTGCGTGGAGGCACGCCTCAACATCATCGTGTCCGGCGGGACCGGCACGGGGAAGACGACGCTGCTGAACGTGCTCTCGTCGTTCATCCCCGAGAACGAGCGGATCGTCACCATCGAGGACGCGGTCGAGCTGCAGCTGCAGCAGGAGCACGTCGTCCGGCTGGAGAGCCGCCCGCCCAACATCGAGGGCCGCGGCGAGATCGCCATCCGCGACCTGGTCCGCAACTCGCTGCGCATGCGTCCCGACCGGATCGTCGTCGGCGAGGTCCGCGGCGGGGAGAGCCTCGACATGCTGCAGGCGATGAACACCGGCCACGACGGCTCGCTGTCCACCGTGCACGCCAACTCCCCGCGCGACGCCATCGCCCGTCTGGAGACGCTCGTGCTGATGGCGGGCATGGACCTGCCGCTGCGCGCCATCCGCGAGCAGATCGCGAGCGCGGTGGACGTGGTCGTGCAGCTGACCCGGCTGCGCGACGGCACCCGGCGGGTCACGGCGGTCACCGAGGTGCAGGGCATGGAGGGCCAGACGGTGACCCTGCAGGACGCCTTCCTCTTCGACTACTCCGCCGGGGTCGACGCGCGGGGCCGGTTCCTGGGCAAGCCGGTCCCGACCGGGGTGCGTCCGCGCTTCACCGAGACGTTCAGCGAGCTCGGGATCACGCTGTCGCCGCGGGTCTTCGCGCCCGCACCGGCCCGGCCGGGTCCCCGGTGACCGGCCTCGCTCCCGCTGTGTGGGGCGGGTTGGCGGCCTGCGCGCTCGGCGTGGGTGGCCTCGTGTACGTGCTGGCCGGCCCGCGTCCGCAGGCCCTCCCGCTGCACCGCCGTCGTCCCGGCGCGCCCGTCACCCCGGGGGCGCTGAGCACGGCCACCGCCGCGACGAGCTCGATGATCGACCGGGCGCTGCGCCGGCGGAACCGCGCAGACTCCTCCGCGGCCCGGCTGGAGCAGGCTGGCCTGCGGCTGCGCCCGCAGGACTTCGTGCTGCTCGTCGCCGCCGGCGCTCTCGTCGGCGGCGCGACCGGGCTCCTGGCCGGCGGCCCGTGGCTCGGGCTGGTCCTCGCCGCGCTCGCCCCGCTCGGCGCGAAGGTGCTGCTCGACCTGCGCACCACGCGGCGGCGCAAGGCCTTCGCCGACCAGCTGGACGACTCGCTGCAGCTGCTGGCGAGCAGCCTGCGGGCGGGTCACAGCATGCTGCAGGCCCTGAACTCGGTCTCGCACGAGGCCGAGGACCCCACCTCGACCGAGTTCGCCCGGATCATCAACGAGATCCGGGTGGGCCGTCCGATGGGCCCCGCGCTCGACGAGGCGGCCGCCCGGATGGGGAGCGAGGACTTCGTGTGGGTCACGCAGGCGATCGCCATCAACCGGGAGGTCGGAGGCAACCTCGCCGAGGTCCTCGACGGGGTCGGGCACACCATCCGTGAGCGCAACCAGCTCCGGCGCCAGGTGCAGTCCCTCAGCGCGGAGGGCAAGCTCTCCGCCCTGGTGCTGATGGTCCTGCCCGTGGGGGTCGTCGGCTTCCTGTCCCTGGCCAACCCCGCCTACCTGCTCAAGCTGACCCACGGTCTCGTCGGCTACGGGCTGATCGGGACCGCCGTGGTCCTCATGCTCGTCGGTGCCCTCTGGCTGCGCAAAGTCGTCAGCATCACGTTCTGACCCGCAGACCTCCAGGAGCCCCCCGTGCTGCCCACCCTTCCGCCGCCCGCCGTGCTGGCGGGCGTCGTCGCGATCAGCCTCGCCCTGCCGGTGCTGGGTTGGGCGCTGCTCACCCGGGCCGGACGCGAGCAGCGCCAGGTCCACGCCAACCTCACCCGGCGGCTGCAGCCGGCGCAGGTCGACGGACCCGACGCCGGCGACCCCGAGCGGGCGAGCCTGCTCACTGCGGCCGCCGCGCGGCTGACCCTGCCGGGCACGGAGGCGCGGCTGGAGCGGCTGCTGGCCCGGGCCGGTCGCCCCGCCGCCTGGCCCGTCTCCCGGCTCCTCGGCGCCAAGCTGGCGCTGCCCCTGGTCGTCGCGGCGCTCGGCGCCCTCTACCTCCACGCGACCCCGCGCCCGCTGATGGTGCTGGTCGTCCTCGTCGCCCTGGTCGTCACGCGCTTCCTGCCCGAGCTGCTGCTGCACAGCCGGGGGCAGGAACGCGCGGCGGCCATCAGGCTCGCCCTGGCCGACACGCTCGACCAGATGACCATCGCCGTCGAGGCGGGGCTCGGCTTCGACGCCGCGATGGCCCGGGCGGGGCGCAACGGCCGGGGCCCGTTGGCCGACGAGCTGGTGCGGACGCTGCAGGACATCTCGATGGGGCACTCGCGGCGGATGGCGTACGAGGGGCTGGCCGAGCGCACGAACGTCGTCGACCTGCGCCGCTTCGTGCGGGCCGTGCTGCAGGCCGACGCCTACGGCATCGCGGTCGCCGACGTGCTGCGGACCCAGGCCGCCGAGATGCGGGTGAAGCGGCGCCAGCGCGCCGAGGAGAAGGCGATGCAGATCCCCGTGAAGGTGATCTTCCCGCTGATGCTGTGCATCCTCCCGTGCCTCTTCATCGTCCTGCTGGGGCCGGCCGTGCTCGACATCATCGCCGCCTTCGGCTGAGCCCGCCGTGCCCCTCGTCGTCGTGCTCGTGACCGCGCTCGGGTGCGGGGCGGCAGCGCTCCTCACGGGCGCGCGCCTGCGTCGGGTCGCCGGGACCGCGTCCCGCTGGCTCGGCACGCCCGGGTTCGTGCTGCTCGCCGCGATCGGCGGGGCCGCGGCGGCGCTAGGGGCCCACGGACCCTTCGAGCTCGCCGCCTACGCCGTGCTCGCCGTGGCCTGCGCGGCCCTGGTCCTCGTCGACCTGGCCGTCCTGCGGCTCCCGGACGCGGTCCTCGGACCGGTCATCCTGGCCTTCTTCGCGCTGCTCCTGCTCGCGGCGCTGGACGGGCACGAGTGGTCCCGCGTCGGGCGCGCCGCCCTCGCGGCGCTCGTCCTGGCGGTCGCCTACCTGCTGCTCGCGCTGGCCCGCCCCTCCGGCCTCGGGCTCGGCGACGTCAAGCTGGCTGCGCTGCTGGGCGCGTTCCTGGGCTGGTCCGGCTGGTCGGAGACCCTGCTCGGCACGCTGGCCGCCTTCGCGCTCGGAGGGCTCGGCACGGCCGTGCTGCTCGCGACCGGTCGGGTCCGTCGGGGCGGTGAGCTGCCCTTCGGACCCTGGATGGTGCTGGGCGCGCTGGTCGGCGTCACGTGCGCCGGCGCGATCGCCTGAGGCCCGGCCGGCCGTCCGGACCGGCTCAGTCCCCCACGTAGAGGCAGAACGGGTGCCCGTCGGGGTCGAGGCAGACGCGGACGTGGTCCTGCGGCTGGAAGTCCGCCACCCGGGCGCCGCACCCCTGCGCCCAGGCCACCGCGGCCCCGAGGTCGTCGACCTCGACGTCGAGGTGGGCCATCATCGCCACGTCGTCGGGCCCCGCCGGCCAGACGGGCGGGCGGTAGTGCTCCTCGCGCTGGAAGTGCAGGCCGGCGCCGCCCCCGGGACCCGCCAGCACCACCCACCCCGGGGCCTCCGAGCGGTGGGTCCAGCCCAGCAGCCGCGCGTAGAAATTCGCGAGCGCCACCGGGTCGGGGGTGTCCAGCACGACGCCGCGCAGGTGCAGCCCCGGTCGTCCGTCCGTCACCGTGCCCTCCTCGCTCCGCCGTCCGTCCCGGCGATGCTGCCAGACTCGCGGCCGTGGACGAGGCGACGCCGGTGTGGGACGGCCCCGCGCTGGTCGTCCTGGCCGGGGCGGCGGGTTCGGGCAAGTCGACCTGGGCGGCGCAGCGCTACCGTGCGAGCGAGGTGGCCTCCTCCGACGCCCTGCGTGCGGCCGTGGGCAGCGGGCCGTACGACCTCGACGCGACCGAGGACGCCTTCGCCCTGCTGGACCAGATCGTGGCTGCGCGGCTGCGGCGCGGGCTGACCGTCGTGGTCGACACCCTCGGCCTGGACCCGCAGCGGCGCGCCCACCACCTCGCGCTGGCCCGCGCCGCCGACCTGCCCGCGGTGCTCGTCGTCCTCGACACCGCACCGGCGCTCTGCCGCGCGCGCAACAGCGCGCGGGACCGGCCCGTCCCCGCCCGCGTGGTCACCGAACAGCTCCGCCGCGTGCGCGCGCTGGTCGAGAGCCACGACCCCGAGCGCTGGCGTCCCGCGGACGGCACCGACCAGGAGGGCTGGGACGGCGTCGTCGTGGTCGAGCAGTCCGACGACCGGACCCTCACGGCCGAGCGGGCCGAGGACCCGGCACCGACGCCGGACCACGGCGGGCCGCAGGTCGTGCTGCAGGTGTCGCGCTTCCCCTGGGGCGAGGAGGTCGGCGACCCCGCGCGCTGGCTGACCGACCTCGCCCGGGCCGCGGGCGCGATCGGGCTCGACGGCATCGCGCTGATGGACCACCTCGTGCAGATCCCGCAGGTCGACCGCGCCTGGGAGCCGGTCCCCGAGCCGTACGTCGCCCTCGGCCTCCTGGCCGGGCTCGAGACCGGCCTGCGCCTCGGCACCCTGGTCAGCCCGGTGACCTTCCGCGCGCCGGGCGTCGTCGCCAAGGCCGTGGCGACGCTCGACGTGCTCAGCGGCGGCCGGGCGTTCTGCGGCCTCGGGGCGGGCTGGTGGCTGCGCGAGCACCAGACCTTCGCACTCGACCTGCCCCCGGCCGCGGACCGGATCGCCCAGCTCCGGACGGCGATCGAGACGATGCGCGCGCTCTGGGCGCCGGGGACCAAGGCGTACGCCGGCCGCTACGTCCACCTGCCCGAGACCACCTGCTACCCGCGCCCGGTCGGCCGGGTCCCGGTCGTCGTCGGCGGGTCCGGCGACCGCCTGCTCCGCGTCGTCGCCGAGCAGGCCGACGCCTGGAACCTGCCCAGCTCCGACGAGGGGCTGCTCGCGCGACGCCGGGCGGTGCTGCGCGGACACTGCGCCGAGCTGGGCCGCGACCCCGACGACGTCGAGGTGACGGTGCTCGACGTGCCGGTCCTGGGCTCCGACCGGGAGGACGTCGCACGCCGGGTCGAGCGGCTCCGCGGACGCGTCCCGGCCACCGCCTTCGCCCGCTCGCACCACGCCGGCACCGCCGCCGACCACGCGGCCCGCTACGCCGGGCTGGCCGAGGCCGACGTCGGGACGGTCTTCGTCGCGCTGCCCGACCTGGTCGACGCCGACGACCTGCGCCGCCTCGAGCCGGTGCTCAGGCGCCTGCGCTGAGCAGGGTGTCGGTCCGGGCGTCGGACTGCCCGCCGTAGAAGGCGTCGAGCACCTCGACGAACACCGGCTCCTCCGGTGCCGCCCGGGCGAACAGCGTCATCGACGAGCGGAGCTTGAGGGCGTCCGTCCCGCCCAGGACGTCCTCGGCGCGGCGGTCGGCGTGCGCCAGGAGGGCGGCGGCGCACTCCCGCAGCCGCGGGCCGAGGACCGGGTGGGCGAGGTAGTCGCGGGCCTCGGCGAGCGAGCCGAGCGCGTACGCCTGCGCCGTCGAGCTGCGCCCGAGGCCGGCGAGCTGGGGGAAGACGAACCACATCCAGTGCGACGTCTTGCGCCCGGCGCGCAGCTCGCCCAGCGCTGCGGCGTAGGTGCCGCCCGCGTCCTGCGCGACGACGAACCGATCGATATCCGACCTCTGCATCCAGGACCCCTTCGTGCTGGGTACAACCGTGTTGTGACCTCCGCGCCCACGTCCGACCCGGCCCGCACCGAGGAGTCGATGCCCGACCCGTCCCGCTGGCGCGCGCTCGCGGTCGTCATGGCCGCCGGCGCGATGACGCTGCTCGACGTCAGCATCGTCAACGTGGCCCTGCCGACGCTACGGGAGGGACTGGGCGCCGACGACAGCGACCTGCAGTGGATCGTGGCGGGCTATGCGCTCGCCTTCGGCGTCGTCCTGGTGCCGATGGGCCGCCTGGGCGACGCCCGCAGCCGCCGCGGGGTCTTCATGCTCGGCGTCGCGCTCTTCACCCTGGCCAGCGCCGCGGCCGGGGCTGCCCCGAGCCCGTGGTTCATCTCCGCGGCACGGGTGGTCCAGGGCATCGGCGGCGGGATCATCACGCCCCAGGTGTCGGGCTTCATCCAGAACCTGTTCCAGGGGCGCGACCGCGCCAAGGCGTTCTCGATCTTCGGCGCGACGATCGGGCTGTCGACCGCGGCCGGACCGCTGCTCGGCGGCCTGCTCGTCCAGCTCGGCGGGACGGACTTCGGCTGGCGGCTCGTCTTCTACGTCAACGTGCCGATCGGCATCGCCGTCGTCCTCCTCGCCCGCAGGCTGCTGCCGGCCGGCGCCCCGTCCAAGCGCGGGCAGAGCCTCGACCCGGTCGGCGTCGTGCTCTTCGCCGTCGCCGTGCTGCTGGTGCTCTGGCCGCTCGTGGAGGGCACGCAGGGCGCACCGCTGTCGAGCCGGCCGTGGTGGCTGCTCGGCGTGGCGGCGGCCCTCGGGCTGGTCTTCCTGCTCTGGGAGCGCTCGTGGGGACGGCGCGGCAAGGAGACGCTGATCAACCTCCGGCTGCTCAAGGTCCCGGCGTACGTCTTCGGGCTCAGCCTGGGCACCTTCTACTTCGCCGGCTTCACCGCGATCTTCCTGGTCGTCACGCTCTACCTGCAGGTCGGGCTCGGCTACAGCGCGCTCCAGGCCGGCCTGACGACGACCCCCTTCGCCGTGGCCGGCGCGGTCTCGGCCCTGGTCAGCGGGCGGCTCGTCGAGCGCTTCGGCCGCTGGCTCGCGGTGACCGGCCTGGTCACCGTCGCCGCCGGCCTGCTGGTGATCGACCTGGTGGTGCCGCACCTGTCGGGGATGGTCGGGCTCAAGCTGGCCCCGGCGTTCCTGCTGGCGGGCCTGGGCGGCGGTTTCGTCATCACCCCGAACGTCACCCTGACGCTCGCCGAGGTCGACCCCGCGGAGGCCGGATCGGGCGGCGGCATGCTGCAGACGGCGCAGCGCGTCGGCTCGGCCATCGGTGTCGCGGTCATCCTGGCGCAGTTCTTCGCGGCCCTCGGCGCCACGAAGGGCGACTACGCCGAGGCGCTGTCGGTGTCGCTGCGCACGACGATCGCGGCCGTCGTCGTCGCCCTGCTCTTCGCGGTCGCGGACCTGCTGCGGCGCAAGAGCCACGAGCACCACCCCGAGCCGCAGCACGCGGCGGAGGAGCCCGCCCCGCGCCACGCCGTCTGAGCGCAGCGCACCGTCCGGGCGCAGCCGTCTCGGACCCGGGGCCTCCCTGGGCGGCCGCGCCCGCCCGGGAGAGACTGAGGTGTGCCGAAACCGCCTGACGCGCCCGAGCCCGAGACCCTGCAGGACCAGCAGGACCAGCAGGACCAGCAGCCCGACGCCATCGACGACCCGATCGCGATCATCCTCTACGGAGGCACGGGTGACCTGGCCAAGCGGATGGTGCTGCCGGCCATCTACGAGCTGTACACCCGCGGCCTGCTGCCCACGCAGTTCCGCCTGATCGGCAACGGCCGCGGCGACGTGTCCCACGAGGACTTCACCGCCCACATCCACGACGTGCTGACCGAGTTCGCGGAGACGCCGGACGAGGACCAGTTCGCGTCGTTCGCCAAGAGCGTGCGCTTCGCCGGAGGCGGCTTCCGCGAGGACAACCCGGGCAGCCTGCTCGACGTGATCAAGGAGGCCGAGGACGAGCTCGGGGCGAGCGTGCAGCTCGTGCACTACATGGCGATCCCGCCGCAGGCCTTCGACGCGACCACCAAGGCGGTCAAGGCCCACGACCTGGCCAAGAACGCCAAGGCCGTCTACGAGAAGCCCTACGGCGAGTCGCTGGAGAGCTTCCACGAGCTCGACGACCTCGTGCACTCCGTCTTCGAGGAGGAGCAGGTCTACCGGATCGACCACTTCCTCGGGAAGGAGGCGACCCAGAACCTGTACCTGACCCGCTTCGCCAACCGCCTCTTCGGCGACGTCTGGTGCCGCGACAGCATCGCCCAGGTCCAGATCGACGTGCCCGAGACCCTGGACGTCGCCGACCGCGCCGACTTCTACGACGCCACCGGTGCGATGCTCGACATGCTCGTCACCCACCTCTTCCAGGTCGCGGCCGAGGTCGCGCTGGAGCCGCCGGTGAGCATGGCCGACGAGGACGTGCAGAGCGCCCGTGAGTCGGTCATCGCGGCCTTCCGCCCGCTGTCGCCCGACGAGGTCGTGCTCGGCCAGTACCGCGGCTACACCGACATCGAGGGCGTGCCCGACGACTCGCAGACCGAGACCTTCGTCGCCGCGAAGCTCTGGGTCGACACCGACCGCTGGCAGGGCGTGCCCTTCCTGCTGCGCACCGGGAAGATGATGGGCACGAGCGCCCAGCGCGTGAGCCTGGTGCTCAAGCCGGCCGAGGGCCCGCTCAAGCACGTCCCCGCCAACGCGAACGCGATCGTCTTCGACCTCAAGGGCAACGGCGCCATCGACGTCCGGCTCACGGTCAAGAAGCCCGGCCCGGACGCGGTGCCCGCGGCCAGCGCCACCTCGCTCAAGCTGCAGAACGTGGCCGCGGGCGCGATGGCCCCCTACACCTCGCTGATCCACGACGTCCTCTCGGGCAACCGGATGCTCTTCACCAGCTCGGCGGGCCTGCAGTCGGCCTTCGAGGCCTTCCAGCCGATGCTCACCGACGCCCGGCCGAAGATCGAGATCTACGAGGGCGGCTCCTGGGGCCCGGAGGCCGCCGAGGCCCTGACCGACGGCGTCGGCTGGCTCCTCGAGACCAAGGTCAGCCCGCTCCACAGCTGAACCTGCACCGCCTCGGAGGGCGCCCCGGCGCACGCCCGAGCCCGCTCCCCCGACCCGTCGGCGGTCGCCGAACCGCCGGGCGGGCGGGGGGTCAGGGCAGCTGGTGCAGGGCGAGCGGGAGGACCTGGGTGGCCCCGGCGTCGGCGAGCAGAGCGCCCGCGACGGTCAGCGTCCAGCGGCTGCGGATCGTGTCGTCCACGAGCAGCACAGGTCCGTCGAAGGACACCTCGGGCCGCAGCCGGGTGCGCACCAGCAGGTCGCGCACGCGGGTCGCCGAGCTCGCGTCGACGCTCGGCGGCGGTCCTCCGACCTCGAGCGCGTCGACCAGCGGCAGGCGCCCGATCCGCGCCAGGTGCTCGGCCACCGACGCGACCAGCCGCGGGAAGCGGCGCGACGGCATCGCCACGACCGCCACCGGCCGGCTCCAGGTCCTGGACCACCGCTTGAGCACCTCGACGGCACCGTCCAGCACCACCGGGGGTGCGGGCTGGTCGCGCTGCCACAGACGGGCCAGCTCGGTGCTCCACGCCGGGTCGTCGGCGAAGGCCAGCGCCCGTCCCGCCTCGAGGAAGCCGATGCGGCCCCTGCGCTCGACCCCGCTCGGCCACAGCTTGCGCGCCTCGACCACGACGTCCTGGCCGCGGAAGAACGCCCGTGCGGCGGCGACCGTGTCCTCCGACGGCCGGGGCCCCGGCGCCGGGAGCCGGCCCGTGCACACCGAGCAGCGCCCGCAGCGGTGCGGGTCGGGGTCGTCGAGCGCCTGCTGCAGGAACTGCATCAGGCAGCCCTCGCCGTGCGCGTACGAGCGCATCAGGTCGGCCTCGGCCGCGCGGACCTGGCGCAGCGCGGTCCACTTCGCCTGGTCGTAGTACCAGGGCTTGCCCGTGGAGACCCAGCCGCCGGCCCGCCGCTCGACCGCCTCGTCGACGGCGAGGATCTTCAGCAGCCCCTCCAGGCGGCCGCGGCGCATCCCGGTGGCCGCCTCGATCGTCGGGAGCGACTGCGGCTCGGCGTTCAGCACGTCGAGCACGCGCTCGACCTGCTGCTCGTCGGGGATCCCCGCCGTCGCGAAGTAGTCCCAGATCCGCTCGTCGGACTCGGCGGGCACCAGCACGGCCACCGCGTCGTCGAGGGCACGGCCCGCCCGCCCGACCTGCTGGTAGTAGGCGACCGGCGAGCTCGGCGACCCGAGGTGGATGCAGAAGGCCAGGTCGGGCTTGTCGTAGCCCATGCCCAGCGCCGAGGTCGCCACGAGCGCCTTGACCTCGTTGTCGCGGAGCCGGTCCTCCAGCTCCTCGCGGTTCTCGGTCTGCCCGGAGTACGCCGCGACGTCGAGGCCCTGCTCGGTGAGGAAGGACGTCACCCGCTGCGTCTCGGCCACGGTGAGCACGTAGACGATCCCGGAGCCCGGCATCGAGCGCAGCGCCTCGGCGACCCACGCGTACCGCTCCAGGACCGACATGGTCGGCACGACGGCGAGGGTGAGCGAGGCCCGGGCCAGCGAACCGCGCAGCGTCACGGTCTCGTCGCCGAGCTGCGTGGCCACGTCGGCGGTGACGCGCTCGTTGGCCGTGGCGGTGGTGGCGAGGACGGGCGTGCCCGGGGCCAGGCCGAGCATGCTGCGGGTGAGGCGCTGGTAGTCGGGGCGGAAGTCGAAGCCCCAGTCGGAGACGCAGTGCGCCTCGTCGATGACGAGCAGGCCGACCGTGCTGAGCAGGTCGGGCAGCTGGGCGGCGAAGGCCGGGTTGGCCAGGCGCTCCGGGGAGATCAGCAAGACGTCGACGGTGCCGTGGCGGACGTCGGTCAGGACCTGGGACCAGGCGTCGAGGTTCGTCGAGTTGATCGTGGCGGCCCGCAGGCCGGCGCGCTCCGCTGCGGCGATCTGGTCGCGCATCAGGGCCAGGAGCGGGGAGACCACCAGCGTCGGGCCGGCGCCCTGCTCGCGCAGGGCGGCCGTGGCCGCCCAGTAGACGGCGGACTTGCCCCAGCCCGTGGCCTGGACGACCAGCACCCGGCGGTGGCGCTCGACGAGCTCCTCCACCGCCCGCACCTGGTCGGGGCGGGGTCGTGCCTCCGGTCCCGCCATCGCCGCGATCACGCGCTCGAGGACGGAGGCGGCGGTGCTGGTCGTCCGGTCCGTGGTCATCGTGCTCATGCTGTCACTCTGCTCAGGAGGCCCCGGATCGGCCGCCCGGCGCGGACGCTGTGGACGACGCGCGCCCTCCGGAACCCGCCCTGTGGACGACCGGCGTACGGGCAGGCAGGCCGGCAGCGGTCCTGGCCGCCTGTGAAGTGACCGTGAATCTCGATCCCGGAGCATCCGGGGCGGCCCCGCTGGGCATACACCACTCGTGACCTCCAGCGACAGCAGCGGCTCGGCCAAGGTCGCCGACCTCGCGTCCGACATCACGTTCGCCATGCTCACGACCGTCGACGCCGACGGCGAGCTCGTGAGCCGCCCGATGCAGCACCAGGCGGTGGAGGGCGACGCCGACCTGTGGTTCTTCTCCTCCCGCGACTCCCGCAAGGTCTCCCACGTCCGGGCCAACCCGCACGTCGCGGTGACCCTGGCCTCGACCAGCAGCTGGGTCTCGATCAACGGCTCGGCCGAGGTCGTCGACGACGCGCAGAAGGCGAGGGACCTGTGGTCGACCGGGATGGAGGCCTGGTTCCCGCAGGGCCCCGAGGACGACTCGATCGTCCTCATCAAGGTCAGCAGCGAGACCGCGGAGTACTGGGACACGCCCGGCGGTCGGGTCGCCACCGTCCTCAGCCTCGTCAAGGCCAAGGTCACCGGCGAGCGCTACTCCGGCGGGGACAACGAGAAGGTCGAGCTCGGAGCGGACCGCTGAGCACGCAGGCCGAGCAGTCCGAGCAGGCCGAGCAGCCGAAGTCCGAGCAGTCCGAGCATGCGGACCCGGGGCTCTTCGGCCCCGGCTCGGTCACGTGGCGCATCCACGGTGACCAGTCGATGGCGCTGGCGGGCTTCCGCGCGCTGTCGCTGCAGGCGGTCCACCCGCTCGTCATGGCCGGCTTCGACGACAACACGGTGTGGTTCGAGGACATGTGGGGCCGGCTGCAGCGCACCGGCGACTGGGTCGGGACCGTGACCTACGGCACGACCCGCGAGGCCGAGCGCGCGGGCAGCATCCTGCGCCGCGTGCACGCCGCGCTCCCGCCGGGCGTCGAGCCGGAGACGGGCCTGCCCTACAAGGTCGACGACCCGGCGCTGCTCACCTGGGTGCACGTCACCGAGACCGAGTCCTTCCTCTCGACCTACCGCCGCTGCGGCGGGGTCCTGCGCCCCGGCGACGGCGACCGCTACGTCGACGAGATGCGTACCAGCGCCCGCCTGGTCGGCATCGACCCGTCCACCGTGCCGGCCAGCGAGGCCGACGTCGAGGACTACTACGCCGACGTCCGGCCGCAGCTGCACGTGACCGAGGTGGCCCGGCGCAACACGCTGAAGTTCATGCGCCCGCCGATGCCCCGCTGGGTCCGCGCCGCGACGCCGGCCCGCCCGGCCTGGGCGGGCATGGTCACGCTCGGGATCGCGATGCTGCCCCCCTGGGCGCGCCGCCTCTACGGTCTGCCGGCGCTGCCGGGCGCCGACGCGCTCGCCACGCTCAACGGCTTCGCGCTACGCCGGGTCCTGGGGACCCTCCCGCTCGTCGTCAGCGGCAACCCCGCGTACGGCCGGGCGCTGCGGCGCGTCCGAGGCCCGCGGGCGGCGTCAGCCTGACCGCTCGCCGTCGGTGGTCACGACCCCTCGGCGCCCCGGAGCGCGCGGTGGGCGCCAGGACCGTGCTCGGCCGCGGGTCGTGGACCAGCGCGCCTCCGTACGCGCTGGGTCCCGCGGCTCGCTAGCCGCCGGCCACCGCCGGGATGATCGAGACCTTGGCGCCGTCGGCGACCTCGGCCTCGAGGCCGCCGATGAAGCGCACGTCGTCGTCCCCGACGTAGACGTTCACGAAGCGGCGCAGCTTGCCCTCGTCGTCGAGGATGCGGCCCTTGATGCCGGGGTAGTCGGCGTCGAGGGACTCCAGGACGTGGGCCACCGTGTGACCGCTGGCCTCGACCTCGTTCAGCCCGCCCGTGTAGGTGCGCAGGATGGTGGGGATGCGGATGCGGGCGCTCATGCGGTGTAGCTCCTCCAGAAGTCGGTGAACGCCTCGTAGCGCGGCGGGATCGTCGTCTTGGGCCCGACGTGCGACGCGACGGCGTCGAGGGTCTTGAGCCCGTCGCCGGAGTTGATGAACACGGTCTCCGCGTCCGGGTCGAGGTCGCCGTCGGCGAGCAGCCGGGCGGTGACGCCGAGGGTCACGCCGCCGGCGGTCTCGCCGAAGATGCCCTCGGTGCGGGCCAGCCGGACGATGTTGCGCACGACGGTCTCGTCGTCGACGTCGGCGATGCGGCCGCCCGTGCGGCGCACGACGTCGAGCACGTACGGCCCGTCGGCCGGGTTGCCGATCGCCAGGGACTTGGCGATCGTGTCGGGCCGCACCGGGGCGACCACGTCGTGGCCGGCCTCGTAGGCCTGCACGACCGGCGAGCAGCCCGTCGCCTGCGCGCCGAAGATGCGGACGGGCTTGTCCTCGACGAGCCCCAGCCTGATCAGCTCACCGAAGCCCTTGTCGATCTTGGTCAGCTGCGAGCCGGAGGCGACCGGCACGACGACCTGGTCGGGCAGGCGCCAGCCGAGCTGCTCGGCGATCTCGAAGGCGAGGGTCTTGGAGCCTTCGGCGTAGTAGGGGCGGACGTTGACGTTGACGAACGCCCAGCCCTCCTCCTCGCCGGCGATCTCGCTGGCCAGCTTGTTGACGTCGTCGTAGTTGCCGTCGATGGCGATCAGCGTCGTGTCGTAGACCGCGGAGGCGATGATCTTCTGCCGCTCGAGGTTCGAGGGGACCATCACGACCGAGCGGATGCCGGCGCGGGCCGCCGCGGCGGCCACGGCGTTGGCCAGGTTGCCCGTCGAGGGGCAGGCGAGCACGGTCAGGCCGAGCTCGCGGGCCGCCGACAGGGCCACGGCGACGACGCGGTCCTTGAAGGAGTGCGTCGGGTTGCCGGAGTCGTCCTTCACCCACAGCTTGCGGACGCCGAGGTCGGCGGCGAGGTTGCCGGCGTCGACGAGGCGGGTGAAGCCGGGGTCGGTGGAGCGGAAGCTCGCGATGTCGGCCGGCACCGGCAGCAGCGGCGCGTAGCGCCAGATGCTCTTGGGCCCGGACTCGATCTGCTCACGGGTGACCCGCGGGAAGTCGTAGCCGACCTCCAGCGGGCCGAAACACTCCATGCAGGCGTAGAAGGGGCCGAGCGGCGACTTCTCGCCGCAGGCCCGGCAGACGAGGTGCGTGGCGTTGCCGAAGGCGCCGTCGCGCACGCCGCCGGGCGGGGGAACTTGGGTGTCGAGCACCGCGGTCATGACGATTCGTCCTCACGCATCATCTGTCCTCGGGCGACTTTCGCCCGAAGCCGGAAGTGGCACCGTGTCTGGCTGTCAGCCGGTTGCCGGGGAGTCTCAGGGCCGGTCCCTCGTCCCCCTCTGGATGAACGTGGACAACTCTAGGACGCCCGCCGCACGACACCGACCCGTGGTCCACCTGTCGTCCGCATGCTGGGCGCGCTGCCCAGACAACGAGACGAGGCCCGTGACCTACGCTCAGGTCATGGCCCCGCCCGTGAGCGAGACCGTCGGTGGACCGCCGACGGCGGCCCAGCTCCGGCGTCGTCGCGCCAACCGGGCGAACCTCTCCACACCGGCCGGCCTGCTCCTCGCCCGCGTCGGCGGCGCGCGCCTGCGGCCGGGCCCGTACGGCCTGGTGCTGGCCGAGGGCTACCGGTTCCGCTTCCCCGTCGCGAGCGCCTTCACCGTCGGCGACGTGATCGTCACCGCGCACGACTTCGACGCCCTGCTGCGCCGCACCCCCGACCTGCTGGTGCACGAGGAGCGCCATGCCGGCCAGTACGCCCGCTGCCTCGGCCTGCCCTACCTCCCCCTCTACGTGCTCGCCATGGGCTGGTCGGTCCTGCGCACCGGCGACCGCGCGTCGGGCAACGTCTTCGAGCGGCGTGCCGGTCTGGTCGCGGGCGGCTACGTCGAGCGGCCACCCCTTCCGTGGCGGCGTCGGGGCCCCCGGGCTCCTCGAGGGCGCGCCGGCTGACCGAGGCCCACCGCGGAGGACCCCGCTACCCGCATCCTTGTCGGGTTCCCCCGGGGCGTCACGCCCCTCCGCACGCAAGGAGCTCTCGATGCTGCCCACGTCCCGCGTCCCCCGGCTGTCGGCGCTCGCGCTGTCGACCGCGCTGGCCGCATCCGGGATCCTCACCGCCTGCAGCGCGCAGGACGAGCAGGTCACCGAGGACGTCTACTGCGCCGACGCGAACGGCACGGTGATCGACGAGTCCTACTGCGACGACGGTTACCGCGGGCCCGGCTTCGGGTTCATCTGGATCGGGGCCTTCGGCCTCGGGCGGGGCCTCGGCTACCGGCTGCCCGTGAACCAGCGGACCTCGGTCGTGCCGTACAACGACCCGGCCGCGCGCGAGCGGGCAGGACTGCCCCGCACCGGGCGGGTCACGGGTTCCGGCGGTCTCGGCGGCAGCGTCACCCGGTCACGCTCGGCCTCCGGCAGAGCCGGCGGCTCGAAGGCCGGGTCGTCCAAGGGCGGCGGCTTCGGCGGCTCGCAGGGCGGAGCCGGCAGCTGATGGAGCGCCGACCCTCCGGCACCACCCGTGATAACTGGCCCCGGCTCGTCGCCGACCAGGGCCTGACCTACTGGCAGACCCAGCTGCCCGACGGCACCACCCGTTCCTACTGGAGCGAGAGCGCGCACTACGCGTTCTCCGCCGCCGAGGTCGAGCAGATGCACGCCGACGCGGCCACCCTGCTCGAGATGTGCGTGATCGCCGGCGACTTCCTGCTCGCCCACCCCGAGACGACCGACAAGATGGGCATCCCGCGCTGGGCGCTGCCCGCCATCTGGGCCACCTGGAACCGCACGCCCGAGTGGGGCAGCGTCTACGGCCGCTTCGACGTCGTCTACGGCGGCAACCGGCTGCTCGACCCGGCCTGCACCGACCTGCAGGACGGGGCCGACGAGGCCCTCGGCCGGATCCGGCTCTACGAGTTCAACGCCGACACCCCCACCTCCCTGCTCGAGGCCGCGGTGATCCAGTGGGACTGGTTCGACAAGACCCGCCAGGGCGACGACCAGTGGAACGGCATCTACGAGATGCTCGTCGCCGCGTGGCGTCGCAACCTCGCCGAGGCCGAGGAGGCGCTCGGCCACCGGCCCGTCGTCCACTTCGCGTGCACCTGGCAGGACAACCTGCTGCCCGAGCTCGTCCACCTGGTCCCGCCCGAGCAGCGCGGCTCGGTGCAGGTCGAGGGCAGCTCGTACGAAGACCTGCAGAACCTGCGCGTCATGCAGCAGGCGTGCACCGACGCCGGCTACGAGACGCGCTGGCTCTACGTCGAGAAGATCCACCTCGGCGAGGACGGCCGCTTCTACGACGGCAGCAGCGGGGTCGCGGGCGCGCACCTCGACGTCGTGTTCAAGCTCTACCCCTGGGAGCACATGGTCGCCGAGGAGTTCGGCCCGGCCGTCTTCGAGGACATGCGACGCCCCGGCGGCACCGTGTGGGTCGAGCCGCCGTACAAGATGCTCTGGTCCAACAAGGGGCTGCTGCCCGTGCTCTGGCAGCTGTTCGGCCGCGACCCGGAGCGCAGCCGGCTGCTGATCCCCGCCTGGTTCGAGGGCGAGCAGCCCGCCGGGCTGGAGAGCTACGTCCGCAAGCCGATCCTCGGCCGCGAGGGGGCGAACGTGCGCGTCGTCGTCGACGGGGCGACCGTCCTCGACACGCCGGGGCCGTACGGCGACGAGCCCGGCGTCATCCAGCTCTACGCGCCGAGCCCGGACTTCGTCGGCTACGAGGGCGACAACTACGCCACGCTGGGCATCTTCGTCGTCGACGGCGAACCGGCTGGGCTCGACATCCGGGAGAGCCGGACCGTCGTGGTGGACAACCTCAGCGTGTGCGTGCCGCACGTCGTCCGCTCGTGACCGCGACCGGCCCGCAGCCGTCGCCAGCCGCCGACCGACCAGCCTGAGGACGTCTCGATGCTCGACTACCTGTACGCGATGGCCATGAGCTGGCCCGCCGCCGCCGTCAGCCTGCTGCTCACCCTCGCCGTCGGAGCGGCCCTGTGGATCACGCACAACGCGCTCACCCGCTTCGACGACCGTGTCGTCCTCTTCGAGCAGGGCGGCGTCGCCTACCTCGTGCAGCGCGTGGCCCTGGTGCTCGCGTTCGGCATCGCCTCCCTGCCCAGCATCACGCGCGGCGAGGCCGACCACCCCTGGAGCACCCTCCCGCTGCAGGCGGCGCAGCTGGCCTGGGTGTTCGTCGCCCTCCTCGGCGCGCGCTACCTCGTCGACGCCGTCCTGCTGCACGAGCGGAACACCGAGGAGCTCCTGGCGGGCAACACCGCCCTCGGCGTCCTGGAGGCGGGCTTCTACCTCGGCTTCGGCTTCGTGCTCAACGGTTCGCTGACCGGCTCGGCCGCCTCCTTCGGGCTCAGCCTGGCCAGCACCGTCGTCTTCGGCCTGCTCGGGCTGGCGGTCGTCGTCGGCGTGTTCTGGCTGCACGAGGCGGTGACGCCGTGGTCGGTGCGCCGGCTCGTCCGCGACCGCAGCCTCACCGCCGCCTTCGAGGCCGGCGGCCTGCTCGCCGCCGTCGGCATCGTCGTCCGCGAGGGCGTCGCCGGGGACTTCACCGGCTGGGGGGACGGGCTGGTCGCCTTCGCCGCCACGACCCTCTTCTCCGTCGCGATGCTCTACCTGTTCCGATGGGTGACCAACCGGCTCATCCTGCGCTCGTGGACGCTGCGCCAGATCCAGGAGCAGCAGCGGACCGCCGCCTCCGCCTTCAGCGCCGTCCTGCTCGTCGTCGTCGCCGTCTCGGTGGCCGCCGTGGTCCGCACCCAGCTCTGATCCCGTCGGCGCCGCAGCGCTGACCCCGAGCCCGGCTAAGGTCCTGCACCGTGATCGTCTGGTCCCGCTGGGGAATCCTCGTCGTCGTCTGCGTCGGCCTGGGCGTCGGTACGGGCGCGCTGCTCGACGCGCTGGTCCTCGGGGGCCGCACCGGTCCGGGCTTCGACATGTTCCTCGGCCTCGGGCTGATGGCCGCGGCGGTCTACACCCACCTCCTCGACCGCGTCCTCACCCGGCACCTCGACAAGCCGCGGCAGCAGTTCGTGCTGGAGCCGCTGCCGCAGCGCGTGGGTCACCAGACCCACCGGCAGGTGCCGGTCGTCCACCCGCAGACCGGCCGGCCGGTCTTCGTGCAGCCGCGCTCGAGCCTGTTCCTCGTCCCGGTGCGCTACTGGCCCTTCATCCTGGGCGGCCTCGGCATCCTGGTCACCATCGTCAACGCCGTCGGGCTGATCGTCGCCGGCTGACGCACGCCGTCCTGCCCGCTCACCGGGCGCACGGACGCGGACGGCCCGGTCCGGAGCACCCCGGCCGGGCCGTGCACGTCGAGGGGGTGGGCGTCAGCCCACGGTCACCGGGATCGTCACCGTGGTGCCGGTGCTGCCCTCGAGCACGAGCGTGCCCGCGCCCTTCGTCGCGCCCGCCGGCACGGCCAGCGCGATCGTGGCCGACCCCTCCGAGGCCGCGAAGGTGCCGACCTCCGTGCCGTTCAGCGTGGCCGTGAAACTCGTCGTCACCGGGTCGGTCCCGGCGAAGCCACCGTCCTTCGTCGGGGCGCTGGTGAAGTCGAACGAGGACAGCGTGAAGGTCGTCGTCTGCCCCGCGCTGAGGCTGCTGGGCAGCGGCGAGACCTGGACGGCCTGCTTGGCGAACGACGGGCTCACCGGCGTCTCGGCCTTGATGTAGTCGGTCCAGGAGTCGAGGTCCGACAGGCCGGTGTCCTTGCTCCTCCCCTCCGCGAAGGCGCGGAAGTTGTCGCCGCCCGCGGCCAGGAAGCTGTTCGTCGCCACCCGGTACGTCGCACTCGAGTCGATGGGCTTGCCGTCCACCGTCACCGAGGTGATCCGCGAGCCCTCCGGGAGCGACGCGTCGTAGGTGTAGGTGACGTTCCTGGACAGGCCCAGCTGCAGGTAGGGCCGTGTCGGCACGTTGCCGCTCGCGTCGCGCTGCCACTGCTGCTCCAGCAGGGTCGTGAACTGCGCCCCCGTGAGGTCGACGGTGAAGAGCGAGTTGGCGAACGGCAGGACCGAGGCCGCCTCGCCGAAGGTGATGTCGCCCTCGTCGAGGTCGGTGCGGACACCACCGGGGTTCTGCACCCCGATCTGCGCTGCGCCGCGCTCCGGCGACGACGTCGACGACCGGTACATCTCGGCGACCAGGTCGCTGAGCGTCGACTCCTTCGCGCGGGTGTCGGTGCCGCCGGAGTAGGCCCGGGTCAGCTCGTGGGTGGCCTCGCCGATCTTCACCGAGCCCAGCGCGTCGGCGCGGTCCAGCGCCGCGCCGACGATGTCCGCGATCCGCCGCACCCGCGGGTAGGACGCCGCGAGCTCGCCGTTGGACGGCGTCGTGGTGGAGGTGTCCACGTCGCTCTGGGTGTGGGCCAGGACCTTCTTGGTCTTCAGGTCGACGGTCAGCGTCACCTTCGCGAGGTACTGCGCGTACGAGCCGCTCTGGGTGACCGGTCGGGTCTCCCCCGCCCTCCCGGGGACCGGCGCGTCGTAGACGTAGCGCTGGTGGGTGTGGGCGGTGAAGATCGCCGCGACCCGGGGTGAGGTGTCCTCGACGATGTGGGTGAAGACCGGGCTGGCCGCCTCCTGCTGCGCGAGCGTGGCCAGCGCCTCGCCCTTGCTCCCGAGGCCCGGGAGCGCGGCGCCCTCGTGGTACTCGGCGACGACGACGTCGGCCTCGCCGTTGGACCTCTTGCCGTCGGTGAGCTGGCTGGTGACGCGGTTGACCGCCGCGACCGGGTCACCGAACTCGACGCCCGAGATGCCCGCGGGCGACACGAGCGTCGAGGTCTCCTGCGTCACGGCCCCGACCACGCCCACCTTGAGGCCACCGCGCTCGACGATCGCGTACGACGGCAGCGCGGGCGTCGTCGTGCCCTTGCGGTAGACGTTCGCGCCGAGGTAGGTCCAGTCGGCAGCCCTGCGGATGCGGCCGTCGAGGTCGGCGAAGCCGCGGTCGAGCTCGTGGTTGCCGACGGCCGACACGTCCAGGTCGGCCGCGTTGAGGACGTCGATGGTCGGCTGGTCGGCCTGGACCGAGGAGGCGAACAGCGAGGCGCCGACGCTGTCCCCGGCCGACAGGAGCAGGGTCTTGTCCTCCCCGCCCGCGGCACGCTGCTGCTCGACCGCGCCGAAGAACTGCACGGTGCTCGGGCTGGCGCCCGAGATCCGGCCGTGGAAGTCGTTGAAGTTCAGCAGCGTCAGCGTGACCTCGCGGGCCCTGCCGCGCTTGAGCCCGACCTTGACGGGATCGTGGTCGCTGGCCCGGTAGGGGTTGGCGTCGACGAAGTAGTCGACCGCGGTCGACTTGTAGCGGCTGTACTCGCGCAGCACCGGTTCGATCGAGTTGATGTTCCACACGCCGCTGCCGGTCAGTCGCTTGGCGGCCGCCGGGTTGAGCAGGACGTGGTCGAGCGAGCCCGAGAGCCCGTCGAAGTTGTAGCTGTAGTCCTTCTGGCTGCCCGCGTTGCGCCAGCCCGCCCGGTAGAGCGTCTCCAGCGGGTCCTCGCGGGTGTAGGAGTTGAAGTCACCCACCATCGCGACGGCGTCGGTCCGGGCGTCGGCCTGCACGCCCGGCAGCCAGGCGAGCAGCGCGTCGGACTGCGCCACGCGGGCCGCGTTCCAGGCACCCTGGCCCTGGTCGGCGTTCGGGTCTGCGGGGTCCTTGGGCGCGGAGCCCTTGGACTTGAAGTGGTTGACCACGACGAGCACCGGGGCGCCGCCGCCCACCGGCGTGAACGCGGCGGCGATCGGCGTCCGGGCGTTGGCGAAGGCGCCGGCGTCGGTTGCGTCCTTGCCGTCGGCGTAGGCCTTGCCGGACCAGGTCACCTTCGCGGGCTGGAAGATGATCGCGTTGGTGATCACGTCCTGGTCGGCTACCGGCTGCAGCTCCTCGGAGGAGCGGACGTAGTCCCACTTGGCCCTTCCGGCGGCCCTGTTGAGCGCGCCCACGAGGGTCTTGGTCGCCTCGTCGGCGGTCTCGCCGAGCTTGGCCGAGTTCTCGATCTCCATCAGCCCGGTCACCGAGGAGTCCAGCTGGTTGATCGCGTCTACGATCTTGTCCTGCTGCCGGCTCAGGTCGGCGGGGTCCCAGGCGCCGCGCTGGTCGCAGCCGCTCGAGACGGTGTTCGGCGTGCCGTCGGCGCTCACCGGGTTGGCCTTGCACCGCGCGTTCGCCGTTCCCAGCGTCGTGAAGTAGTTCAGGACGTTGAACGAGGCGACGGAGACGTCGCCCTTGACGTTCGGGACCTTCTCCACGCCCTTGCGCGTGAGCGTGGCGACCTCGTCGCCCGCCGGCGTCGGCCGGGTCGGGTTGAGGGTCCAGGCCCCGTTGCGCCAGTCGACGACCACCGGCTCGGTGAGCCTGGCGGTGTCGCCGACGCGGACGTCCTGGCTGCGGGTGATGTAGGGCGGCGTGCCGCGGTTCGTCGTCGAGTCGAACTTGCTGCTCAGCCCGTCGTCGAGCACGACCCGGCGCTCGGCGTTGCGCTCGGCCTGCTTGCGCTCGGCCTTGCTGCCGTACGGCGCGCGGTCGGTCGGCTGCACGAGGCGACCGCCGGTGGCCAGACCCAGCTCGCCGTACGTGCCGAGGTCGTAGGTGTCGTTGACCGTCCACTTCTCCGTGCTGGAGAAGAGCATCGACTCCAGGTTCTCCCGGCGCTCGTAGGTCGAGGCCCAGCTGACGCCGCTGACCGGGAGGACCTCCTTGTACGACGCGTCGGACGTGGTGATGCCGACCGTGCCGGCGATCTCGGTGAGGCTGTCCGCGTCGGGGTCCGTGCTGTCGGGGTACTCCTTCACCGTCCCGCTGACCGTCACGAGGTCGCCGACCTTCACGGTCACGTCGGCCTGGTCGGTGAAGACGAAGACGGCGTCGGACGCCTTCTTCAGGCTGCGGCCCTTGCCCCCGGTGCCGGGCGTCTGGATGACGAACCCCTTGAGCCCGCCGCTCGGGTAGGCCGCGGTGACGACCGACGGCGTGGTCGTGACGACCTTGCCGACGTAGGGCGAGAACCGGCCGGTCCCCTGGATGGTGGCGATGCTGAGCGGGGTGGCGGCGGCGGCGGTGCCCGGCACGGAGGCGAGCAGACCGCCCACCAGCGCCCCGGCGGCGACGACCGCCGCGGCCCGCTTCGTCAGCGGCCGCCTCCGGGCACTCCTCGGACGGTCAGGACCTGAGACGGGCAACGGGATCTCCTCGCTCGTGGGACGCCGCGACCTCGGGGTGCGGGTCGGCCGGCGCGGACACTGTCTCCCGAGCCACTGACAGAACTCAACCCCCTGCGGGTGGGCCTCGGGATCGTCACGCGCCGTTCACGTCGGGAGCCGACGCGGCCGCCCGGGCCGACGACGCCTGCCGGACGAGGTGGTCGCGCTCGAGCGTGCTCGTGCAGCGCTCGGCCGCACGCGCGTACGCCTCCGCCGCCGCCGGCAGGTCGCCGGCGAGCCGGAGCAGGTACGCGCGGGTGGCGTCGACGCGGTGGCGCCCCTTGAGCGCCGGGGCCACGCGCTCGACCTCGAGCAGGCCCGCGGACGCCCCGAGGACGTGCCCGACCGCGACCGCACGGCTCAGGACGGCGGCCGGGTCGTCGCGCACCGGGTCGGCGCTGAGGGCGAGCAGCTCGTCGTACCAGGACAGGACCTGCGGCCAGTCCGTCTCCGCCGCGCTCGCCGCGTCGTCGTGCAGCGCGGCGATCGCCGCCTCGACCTGGAAGCGCCCGCGCCGGTGCTCGCCGAGGGCGCCCTGCAGGATCCGCACCCCCTCGGCCACCTCCTGCCGGTCCCAGAGGGTGCGGTCCTGCTCGTCGAGCGGCACCAGCCGGCCACCGACGACGCGCGCCCGGTGCCGGGCGTGGTGCAGCAGCATCAGCGCGAACAGGCCGCGGACCTCGGGCTCGGTGCTCGCGAGCACCAGCTGCCGGGTGAGCCGGATCGCCTCGCGGGCCAGACCGTGCCGCTCGTCGGTGCCCTGGTGCCCGGTGGTGTAGGCGAGGTGCAGCACGTGCAGCACGACCGCGAGGTCGGCCGGCGCGTCGAGGCGCCGGTCGCGCAGCGTCGCCTTGGCCCGGCTGATCCGCTGGGCCATCGTCGCCTCGGGCACGAGGAACGCGTCGGCGATCTCCCGGGTCGTCAGGCCCGCGACGGCCCGCAGCGTCAGGGCGACGGCCGAGGTCGGCGAGAGCTCCGGGCTCGCGCAGAGGAACAGCAGCAGCAGGGTGTCGTCGGCCTGCTCGGTCGGCCCCGGCCCCGGTTCGTCCTCGACCCGTTCCTCGCGCCGACGCCGGGCCGCCTCGCTGCGTGCGGCGTCGGTCAGCCGGTGCACGGCCGCCGTCGTGAGCCAGGCCCGTGGGTCGCGGGGCGGGTCCGTCGGCCAGGTCCGCAGGGCGTCGACCAGCGCGTCCTGCACCGCGTCCTCGGCCGCGGCGAAGTCCGCCCCGCGCCGCAGCAGCGCGGCGATCACCCGGGGGACGAGGGCCCGCACCAGGCCCTCGTCCGTCACATCAGGCACCGCTCACTCCGCGTACGACGGCGGAGCCTCCATGATCTGGCGGATCTGGATCCACTCGTAGAGCGGCTGGCCACCCGGGCCGGGCTCGGACGAGACGTACGCGGCCAGCTCGACCGCGCGCTCGTAGGACTCGACGTCGATCGCGTACCAGCCGGCGACGAGGTCGCCGGTCTCCGGGTGCGGGCCGGCGCTGCGGACGGGCGCGGCCCCCGGGCCGCCGTAGCGGATCCACTCCTGGTCCATCGACAGGCCCTGGGCGTCGAGCCACTCGCCGTTCTCCTTGAGCAGGTCGTTGACGTGCTCGAGGAACGCCAGGTGCGCCTCGATGTCGGCCGGGTCCCACTCCGGCATCGGCGGCACCGGCGTGGGCAGCTCGGGTCCCCCGCGGTAGTGCTTGAGCAGCAGGTACTTGGGCATCGTCGGCTCCTTCGTGCTGACCGCGCCTCTCGCGGCCTCGTCCGGAGACGGAGCCGACCGCGCGTCCTCGACACGCTAGGGGGGAGGTCGTGGACGTCCGACCGGCGCCCCGGTCGTCCGACCGGTGCGGTCACCCCTCCTGCAGCGCGAGCCGCGCGAACTCCCGGACGAGGTGGCGCGATCCCCGCACCGGGTCCCGGAAGCGGTCCTCCACGAGCCCGAGCGCGCCGAGGAGCGCCCAGGTCGAGGCGAAGAGCCCCGACGTCGTCATCCGGCTCGGTGGGCTCCAGCCGTCCTCCCCGGCGTAGCCACGCACGTGCAGCCCGAACGCGACCGCCTCGGCCACCGACTCGCGGTCCGGCTCGGCGCCGGTGGCGAGCTCGACCAGCAGCAGGACGCCGGCCTCGCGTTCGGGCCCGACCCGAGCGAGGCGAAGCGCGTACGCCGCCAGGTGACCGAAGAGCACGAGCGGGTCCCGCCGTGCCGCCGCGCCGGCCCGCGTCGGGAGCAGAGCCCCTCGGAGCTTCCGAACCAGCAGGGCCTTCGTCGCCTGCTCCCGCAGGAGGAACGCAGGTGGGACGTGGTCCTCCCGGTTCATCGTGCCGATCCAGCGCTGGTCCCAGCCGAGCTCCCGGCTCGCCTCGAGGACGATCGCCGGAGGCAGACGGCCGGCCGGCGTCAAGGAGAGGCTCGATCCCACCCGGTCGAGGAACCAGGCGAACGGTTGGACGCAGGCCAGCGCGTCGTCCGGATCGATGACGACGGGCCGTTCGAGCTCCGCCTCCTCGAGCCGATCGCCCAGCGCGGTCCGGGCTCCAGGTGGCAGGAGCTCGACGAGGACAGCGAGCTCGTGACCCCAGCCGGCCCGGGCCCACGTCCGTGCGAAGCGTTCGGCCAGCCGCCGGTTGACGCGCTCGACGTCCAGCTCCTCCGCGTCGAAGGCCCGCGCGGGGCTCCACGGGTGTCGCGCACGAGCGAGCCACTCCTCCGCGACCTCGCGGTCGGAACGCGACGGGCCCGAGAGGGTCGCGAGGAGGTGCTCGTAGCCGGACGGACCACCGCAGTTCTCGGGCGGAGCGCTGCGTGCACCGTCGAGCAGCACGACGGCGGCCTCGTCGCCCTCCGTCTCGCCGACGACCTCCAGCCCGTGCGTCCAGGAGTCGCCGAAGTCGTACTCGTAGCGCAACGATCCGGAGCCCGTCGCCTCCGCGAGCGTGGTGGCGGCCTCGTCGAGCTCGTCGAGCTCGTTCTCCTCCGACGCCGGGGCCCACCGGCGCCCGTCCGCGTGGACGAAGGCGTGCAGGTGGCTGTCGGTCCAGCCCAGGGTGATCTGCAGGGCGTCGTGCAGCTCGGCGAGCGTGCGGGACCCGCCGATCTCCAGCAGGCGCCAGATCTCGGGCTCGACCTCGTCGAGCGTGACCCGCACGAGCAGCCGCCGCTGCGGCTGCCCCTGAAGCCGCCCCTGCCGCACGGTCATGCGTCGATCCTCCACGAGCCGGCGCAGAGTCTCCTCAGCGCAACGGCATGGTTCAGGCGTTCGGGTCGAACCCCAGCCGCCGCGCGGAACGTGCCCGCTGCCGCGACTCGCGGAGCCGGCGCAGGCGCTTGACGAGCAGCGGGTCGACGGCGAGGGCCTCGGGCTTGTCGATGAGGGCGTTGAGCACCTGGTAGTAGCGCGTGGCCGACATCTGGAACTTCTCCCGGACGGCTTGCTCCTTGGCGCCGGCGAACTTCCACCACTGCCGCTCGAAGGCCAGGATCTCCGCGTCGCGGTCGCTGAGCGCGGTTGCCTGCGCTGAGGTCTGCGCCTGCCGGTGCTCGGGGATCGCCATGCGAGGCAGCGTACGCAGGGAATGACAGGCGTGTCATTCGGCTCGCCGGATCTTCTGTGCGCGACGGGCCGCACCAGGGGCGCCGTCCTCCTAGGCTTCCCCCGTGATCTGGCGCATGCAGGGTGTCGTGCAGCCGTACGCCTGGGGCTCGACGACCTTCCTCCCCGGGCTGCTCGGCGCCGAGCCGACCGGCGAGCCGCAGGCCGAGCTCTGGCTGGGCGCGCACCCGAGCGCCCCCGCCACCGTTGACGGGCACCCGCTGCCCGACCTGATCGCCGCCGACCCCGAGGGCGTGCTCGGCGGGGCCTCGGTCGAGGAGTTCGGGCCCCGGCTGTCCTACCTGCTCAAGGTCCTGGCCGCCGACCAGCCGCTCTCGCTCCAGGCGCACCCGTCGCGGGCGCAGGCCGAGGAGGGCTACGCCCGCGAGGAGCAGGCCGGGGTGCCCCGGGACGCGAAGGAGCGGCTGTTCAAGGACGACTGGCCCAAGCCCGAGCTGCTCTGCGCGCTGATCGAGTCCGAGGCGCTCTGCGGCTTCCGCGACCCCGACCGGACGTACGCCCTCGTCTCCCGGCTCGGCGCCGCCGGGACGACCGAGCTGCTCGCTCCGCTCGCCGACGAGTCGGTGCCGGCGACCGAACGCCTCCAGCGCGTCTTCACGACCGTCATGCGCCTCCGGGACCCCGAGTCGTGCGTCTCCGAGCTGCGGACCTCGGCCGACGCGCTCGACTCCTCCGCCGACGACGAGGTCGCGCTGCTGGCCGACACGGTCCGGCGCCTGTCCGACGCCTACCCGGCCGACCCCGGCGTCCTGGCCGCGCTGCTGATGAACCGGGTCACGCTGCAGCCCGGCGAGGCGATGTTCCTCGACGCGGGCAACCTGCACGCCTACCTGCACGGAGCCGGCATCGAGATCATGGCCAACTCCGACAACGTCATGCGCGGCGGCCTGACGAGCAAGCACGTCGACGTCGAGGAGCTCGTCTCGATCCTCGACTTCCGCCCGATCGCCGACGACCGCATCGAGCCCGAGCCCGTCTCCCCCGGCGTCGTCCGCTACCCGACTCCGGCGCGCGAGTTCGCCCTCTGGCGTCTGTCGCCGTCGGGCTCGTCGGTCGAGGTGCCGGCGACCGAGGCCGGTCGCGCGCTCGTCGTGGTGGAGGGTTCGGTCACGTTGTCGACAGACGGCTCGGACGTCACCGTCGAGCGCGGGCAGGCCGCGTTCCTGAGCGCAGGCACCTCGGCGACGGCCTCGGGCGGGGGAACAGCGTTCCTCGCCGGCCCCGGCGTCTGACGTCGCGCCTGGTCAGGCGCCGCTTCGGTACCCTGTCCTCACCCCGCTGGCGTGGCGCAACTGGTAGCGCACCTGTCTTGTAAACAGGCGGTTGTCGGTTCGAGTCCGACCGTCAGCTCCCGTTCGCCCAGCAGCGCGGAAACGCTGAAGCGATCGCTGGATACCGGCACTGGCACGCTGTCCGGCCGGCAGTCGGCTCGGCGACCTTGTCCGACCGGCTCCTAACCTCAGCGGGTGGAGACCGACGTCCGGAACATCCAGAGCGCCCTCGCGAGCATCGGTGAGCACTGGCAGCCGCACCGGCTGACCAGCGTCAACGACTACGACGTCAAGGTCGTCAAGCTCCAGGGCGAGTTCGTCTGGCACAGCCACCCCGACACCGACGAGCTCTTCCTCGTCCTGCAGGGCCGGCTGACGATCCAGCTGCGTGAGCATGACGTGGTGCGCGACGTGGTGCTCGGCGAGCAGGACGTCTTCGTCGTCCCGCGCGGGGTCGAGCACTGCCCCAGGGCCGACGACGAGGTGCACGCGCTGCTCATCGAGCCGCGCGGCACCGTGAACACCGGAGATGCAGGCGGCCCGCTGACCTCACCCCTGCGCGAGCTCGACTGACGGCGTACGCGCCCGGGGCTGCCTGCGCGCCCGCAACACCACGAGCGCGGCCGCAACGACGGTGAAGACCGCGATGACGACCAGGCTGGCGACGAGCCGCGCGGCGTAGTCCCCCGGCAGGATCGTGGGGTTGAGCGGACCGAGGTGCTTCGCGTAGATCATCGGGACCACGACCAGGACGAGCAGGCCCGCGAGGACGAACCCGCCCCTGACCACCGCGACCGCCGCGTCGGGCAGACGCCGCAGGCCGCGATGCGACGCTGAGCCCAGCAGGACGAGCAGCGGGTCGAGGACGCCGTCGTGCAGCACGACCGCGGCCGCGAGCCAGAGCACGAGCCAGAGGTAGTTCTCGGGGTGCACGGCCTGCAGCACCTTCCACGCCCCGACCAGCAGGACGACGACGCCGACGCCGCCGAGCACGGCCCGGGCCACGGTGACGGCCGACCACCGCTGGCGACCGGCAGCACGGGGAGCGACGTCCGCCGCCGGCACCGGGTCGCCGGCCGCGACCGGCGGGGCCGAAGCGAGGTAGCCGGTGACCGACCGGTTCACGACGGCTCGTCCGGCGAGGACGACGGCGGCGGACGCGAGCCCGAACAGCAGGCCGACGAGACGGAGCGGGCTCACGCCAGCACCTCGATCGAGCTGAGCCACTTGGTCTGCAGGACGCCGGGCCGGTTGGGGGCGATCAGGCGCGCCGGGTAGCCGTGGTCGAGGCTGAGGGTCTCGCCGTTCAGGGCGAGCGCCACCAGCGTGCTCGGCGCCGCGACGAACTCCGGGCCCAGCTCGGTCACGCGGTAGACGCCCTGCGGTTCGAGGCTGGTGACCCGGACCGCGCGCGACGCGCCAGCGCGGACGACGCCCATCAGGTCAGCGACCCGCACGCCCGTCCACTCGGCCGTGACGCTCCAGCCCTCCACGCAGGCGATGGGCAGGCGGACGGTGGTCTGCGGCAGGGCGAGCAGGTCCGTACGACTGAGCGCGACGGTGCTCGCGCCCGCCAGGCCCAGGGTCCAGCCGGGATCGCTCGCCGCGGGCTCGACGGCAGCGGCCACGGCGGTGCGGTTGATGGGGACCTGCTGCGGGCTGTCGCGCTGCGTCCGGGGACCGAAGAGGTTGATCCCGTCCAGCAGCCCGACGCTCTGGCCGGCCGTGACGGCGGTGAGTCCGGCCGCGGCGACGCCCACCGTGGCGATGAACCGCCGGCGGCTGGTCGTGACGTCGTCCTGCGGCCGCTCCGCCTCCTCGCGGGTCGGCTCCGGGCTCATCGGACCTCCTCGGGGAGGTCGCTGCCGCGCCGCCAGTAGCGGACGATCGCGGGCAGCTTGACGGCGACGTGCAGCCCGATCGAACCGACGATCACCCAGGCCAGCGCGTAGTGGACGTCGCGGAAGGCGAAGTACGGCGACCACGGGTACCACTGGTAGGTGTTCAGCAGGCCCATGGCGAGCTGGACGAGCGACGCCGACACCAGCACCGCGATCGAGAGCCGCTCGGCGAGCTGCGCGAGACCGCGGAACGGCGGGAAGGCGAAGAGCTGCGGGTAGACGGTCCACAGCTTGGCCAGCAGCAGCGGGATGCAGGCGACGCCGGTGATGACGTGCAGGCCCTGGGTGATGGCGTAGAGGTTCGTCGGACGCGTGGGGAACCGCATGCCGGGCAGCGGGTTCTGCAGGAAGTGGCTGTAGAGGCCGGTGGCGAAGCACAGCAGGAAGGCGGCCCCGAGGACGCGGCCGATCACGACCGTCACCCGGGTGGTGCGCGCCGGCGTTTCGAGCCGCGCCTGCAACCGGGCCGACTGGCGCTCCCCCACCCGGAGGGCGAGGTCGGGAAGCAGGCTCACGCTCGGCCTCCGTCCGCCAGGGAGCGGACCCGGACGGGCTCGGCTCGAGACTGGCTTGTACAGGCCATTCAATCCTCCGGAGACTGGCTCGTCAAGGCCAGAACGAGTACGGTCACAGGATATGGGCGTCGGGACGACAGCGCGCACCCTCACGGCGAAAGGGGCGGCGACCAGGGCACGCATCGTGGCCGTCGCCGCGCAGCTGGTCCACGAGAACGGCGTGGGCAGGACCAGCCTGGAGCAGGTCCGCGACGCGGCCGGCATCAGCAACTCGCAGCTGTACCACTACTTCTCCGACAAGCAGGCGCTCGTACGCGCGGTGATCCGGCACCACACCGAGGCGATCCTCGGCGCGGACGACGCCGTCGTGAGCCGCCTCGACTCCTTCGCGGCCTTGGACGCCTGGCGCGACGGTGTGGTGGCCGTCCAGCGGCGCCAGAACGGGGCCGGCGGCTGCCCGCTCGGGTCCCTGGTGGGCGAGCTGGCCGAGGCCGACGACAGCGCGCGCCGCGAGCTGGACGACGGGTTCCGCCGCTGGAGCGACGCCATCGCGGTCGGTCTGCACGCCATGCGCGAGCGCGGGCTGCTCCGACCCGACGCCGACCCTGCCCGCCTGGCCCTCGCCACCCTCGCCTCGCTGCAGGGCGGCCTCGTGCTCACCCAGGCCCGGCACAGCACCGAGCCGCTCGAGGTCGCCCTCGACGGCGCCCTCGCGCTCATCCGGAGCCACGGCGCCTGAGGCGCCCGCGCGCCGCGCGCAGCCGCCATCCGTACGTGACCGGCTGGTGACGGAATGCTCGTCCCACCGCGCTACCGGCCAGGGCTTCCCGGGCGGGTCCGGGGCCCGCTGCACCACGGCCGGTGAGCCACCCGGCACGATGACCGGGTGCGCATCGAGATCGAGCCCGGCGAGTCGTGGTGGGGCGGCGCCGTCGCCGACGGGACGAGGATGCCGTTCGGGGCTGAACCGCACCGGCGCGAGCTCGCGACGAACGCCGGCTTCCTCGACGACCCGACCGGCGGCGCGAACCAGTCTGCTCCCCTGCTCGTCTCCAGCCACGGCCGCTACGTCTGGTCCGACGAACCCTTCACCTTCGCCTTCGACGGCGCGGGCGGTCTCGACCTGAGCCCGGTCGGCACCAGCCAGATCGAGGCGCACGTGGTCGGCAGCACCCTCGCCGAGGCCTTCCGAGGTGCCGCGCGCGACCACTTCCCCGTCAGCGGCAGGGCGCCGGCCCGGCTGATGTTCAGCGCGCCGCAGTACAACACCTGGATCGAGATGCCGTACGCGCCGACGCAGGAGGGCGTGCTCGCGTACGCCCGCGGCGTGCTGGACGCCGGCTTCCCGCCGGGGCTGCTGATGATCGACGACCGCTGGTCGGAGGACTACGGCGACTGGCGCTTCGACCCCACCCGCTTCGCCGACCCGGCGGCGATGACCGCCCAGCTGCACGCGTGGGGCTTCGCCGTCATGGTGTGGCTCGTCCCCTTCGTCAGCCCCGACAGCAGCAACTCCCGCCTGCTCGCCGGCCGGGGGTGGCTCGTCCGCGACCCCGACGGCCGCCCGGCGGTGCGCCAGTGGTGGAACGGCTTCAGCACGATGGTCGACCTGACCCACCCCGACGCCGTCGGCTGGCTGCGCGAGCGCCTGCGCGAGCTGCAGGAGGCGTACGGCGTCGACGGCTTCAAGCTCGACGCGGGCGACCTGCGCGACTACCGCAGCACCGACGTCACGTACGCCGGCACCGGACCGCTCGTGCCGACGCAGCAGACCGAGGCGTGGGCGCGGTTCGCGGCCGAGTTCACCTTCAACGAGCTGCGGGCCTGCTGGCGCTCGGGCGGACGACCGCTCGCCCAGCGCCTGCACGACAAGCAGCCGACCTGGGGTGACGACGGGCTCGGGTCGCTGATCCCCGACGTCGTCGCCCAGGGCCTGGTCGGGCACCCGTACGGCTGCCCCGACATGGTCGGCGGCGGCGAGCTGGGCGGGTTCGGTGGCGAGTTCGGCGAGGGTCACGCCCTCGACCAGGAGCTGTACGTGCGCTGGGCGCAGTGCTCCGCGCTGATGCCGATGGTGCAGTTCTCGCTCGCGCCGTGGCGCGTCCTCGACGCCGAGCACCTGGCAGCCGTCCGGGAGGCCCTCGCGCTGCGCGAGCGGCTGCTGCCCGAGCTCCTCGCGCTCGTCGACCACGCGGCAGCCACAGGGGACCCGATCCTGCGGCCGCTGGCCTTCCACCACCCGGGCCTCGAGGGCGTGAGCGAGGAGTTCCTGCTCGGCGAGGACGTGCTGGTCGCGCCGGTCCTCGAGGCGGGCGCGGGTACGAGGTCCGTGATCGTGCCCCCGGGCCGCTGGCAGGCCGAGGACGGCAGCGTCGTCGACGGCCCTTCGGAGCTCGACCTCGCCGTCGACCTCTCCTCGCTGCCCTGGTGGCGCCGCGTCGGCTGACGCGCGGTCGAGCGCGGCGAGCCGACCCACCGATACCGTGCTGCCCATGCTCCCCAAGCTCCAGCGACGCCGACCCGCCCGATGAGCGGCGGCCTCGCGGCCCTGCTGGACGACGTGGCCGCCCTGGCCCGGCTCGCGGCGGCGTCGGTGGACGACGTCGGTGCCGCCGCCGGGCGGGCGAGCGTCAAGGCGGCGGGCGTCGTGGTCGACGACACCGCGGTCACACCGCGCTACGTCAGCGGCGTCACCGCCGACCGCGAGCTGCCGATGATCCGGAAGATCGCGCTCGGCTCGCTGCGCAACAAGCTGCTGATCATCCTCCCGGCGATCCTGGTGCTGAGCCAGCTCGTGCCGTGGGTGCTCACGCCGATCCTCATGCTCGGCGGGGTCTACCTCTGCTTCGAGGGCGCGGAGAAGATCTGGGAGGTCAGCGGGCACGGTCCCGAGGACGCGGAGCCGGCGGCGGTCCGGGGCCCCGACCAGGAGAAGGCGATGGTGTCGGGCGCCATCCGCACCGACTTCATCCTCTCGGCCGAGATCATGGTCATCTCGCTGAACGAGGTCGCCGACGAGGGGCTGCTCTCGCGCGCGGTCATCCTCGTGGTGGTCGGCATCGCGATCACCGCGCTCGTCTACGGCGTCGTGGCGCTCATCGTCAAGATGGACGACGTCGGGCTGCACCTCTCGCGGCGGTCGTCGGAGGGGGCGCAGCGGGTCGGCAGGCTGCTCGTCCGCGCCATGCCCCGGCTGCTGGCCGTCCTCTCGGGCGTCGGCATGGTCGCCATGCTCTGGGTCGGCGGCCACATCCTGCTGGTCGGCACCGACGAGCTCGGCTGGCACGGCCCGTACGGCCTCGTCCACCACCTCGAGGAGGCCGCGCACGGCGTGCCCGGTGCCGGCGGGGTCCTCGCCTGGCTCGCCAGCACCCTCGCCTCCGCGACGGTCGGCGTCGTCGTGGGCGCGGTCGTCGTCGCCGTCCTGCACCTGCTGCCGCACCGGAGGGCTGCCGGGCAGCACTGAGGCCGACCAAGCACTGAGGCCGACAACGATCCCGTCACGTCGTCGCGCCTGGCCGTGGAACAGACCAGTGGTCGGTATGGTCTGCTGCCATCGGCGACCAACGGAGGTCTGGGATGGCACGGGCACCACGGGGGCACAAGTCCCCCCAGCAGGGCATCAGCAGCGAGCAAGCGTACGCCGACCTGGCCGCCGACCCCGGCTTCGCGGACCTGAGGCGGGCCTACCGCCGCTTCGCGATCCCGGCGACGATCGCCTTCCTGGTCTGGTACGTCACCTACGTCGTCTGCAACAACTGGGCGCGCGGCTTCATGGACACCCCGGTGGTCGGTCACATCAACGTCGCGGTGGTCTTCGGGCTGCTGCAGTTCCTCTCGACGTTCGTCATCGCCGCCCTGTACGCCCGCCACGCCGGCCGCGAGCTCGACCCGCGGGCCACGCAGCTGCGTGAGCGCTACGAGAGCGAGACCGGACGATGAGCCCGCTGCTGGTGCCCCTGGCCGGCGGCGACAACCGCGGCCTGACGATCGGGCTCTTCCTGGCCGTGGTGGCCGTGACGCTCGGCATCACCTTCTGGGCCTCGCGACAGAACAAGAGCGCCGCGGACTACTACGCCGGCGGGCGCTCGTTCAGCGGCTTCCAGAACGGTCTGGCCATCGGCGGCGACTACATGTCGGCCGCGTCGTTCCTCGGCATCTCCGGCTCGATCGCCCTCTACGGCTACGACGGCTTCCTCTACTCGATCGGCTTCCTCGTCGCCTGGCTCGTCGCCCTGCTGCTCGTCGCCGAGCTGCTGCGCAACTCCGGGCGCTACACGATGGCCGACCAGCTCGCGTACCGGATGCGCCAGGTGCCCGTCCGCAGCGCGGCGGCCGCCTCCACGATCGTCGTGTCGATCTTCTACCTGCTCGCTCAGATGGTCGGCGCCGGCAGCCTCGTCGGCCTGCTGCTCGGCGTGAGCAGCCCGGGGGTCAAGAACCTGGTCATCATCGGCGTGGGCGTCTTGATGATCGTCTACGTCACGCTCGGCGGCATGAAGGGCACCACCTGGGTGCAGATCGTCAAGGCGGTGCTGCTCATCATCGGCACCCTGCTGATCACGATCCTGGTGCTGGCGCAGTTCCACTTCAACCTCTCCGAGCTCCTCGGCGCCGCGGCGCAGAAGTCGGGCAAGGGCGAGGCGTTCCTGCAGCCGGGCCAGCTCTACGGCAAGGACCTCGTCGGCAAGTTCGACTTCCTGTCCCTCGGCCTCGCCCTGGTCCTCGGCACCGCGGGGCTGCCGCACATCCTCATCCGCTTCTACACGACCCCGACCGCGCAGACGGCGCGCAAGTCGGTGCTGTGGGCCATCGGGCTGATCGGCGGCTTCTACCTGATGACCCTCGTGCTCGGCTTCGGCGCCGCGGCGCTGGTCGACACGACCAAGGGCAGCGCCATCCAGACGTCGTCGGGCAACGCGGCGTCGCCGCTGCTCGCGCAGGCCGTGGGCGGTGGCGAGGGCACGCTCGGCGGGGCGGTGCTGCTCGCGCTGATCTCGGCGGTCGCCTTCGCGACGATCCTCGCGGTCGTGGCCGGGCTCACGCTCACCTCGGCCTCGTCGGTCGCGCACGACATCTACGCCAGCGTGATCAAGAAGGGCACGGCGTCGGAGCGCAGCGAGATGATCGTCGTACGCGTCGCCGCCTTCGGCATCGGCGCGGTGGCCATCGCCCTGGCGATCCCCGCCCAGCGGCTGAACATCGCCTTCCTCGTCGCCCTGGCCTTCGCGGTCGCGGCGTCCGCGAACCTCCCGGCGCTGCTCTTCAACCTCTTCTGGCGCCGCTTCAACACGGTCGGGGCCACCGCGAGCATCTACGGCGGCCTGATCGCCGCCGTGGTGCTGGTGGTGTTCTCCCCCGTCGGGTCGGGGACGGCGACGTCGCTGTTCCCGAACGCCGACTTCGCGTGGTTCCCGCTGCGCAACCCCGGCCTGGTGTCGATCCCGATCGGCTTCCTCTGCGGCATCATCGGCACCCTCGCGAGCCGCGACCCGCAGAGCGAGGCGCGCTACGACGAGCTCGAGGTCCGCTCCCTCACCGGGGCGGGCGCCGAGAAGGCGACCGCGCACTGAGCCGGCGTCGGCGCGGCCGCCCTGTCAGTGAGGCGACAGGGCGGCCGCGACGACGAGCCGATCACCGTCGCGAGGCGGCCCGACGGGCCGGCCTCGCGCATTGCCGTCGGGACCCCCGAGCCGACCAGCGCGACGCGCCGCACATCGGCGGCGAGGCGTCCGTCCCCGCCTGGACCTGGACCCCTGCCCGCTCAGGCAGCGCGTGGCCGCCAGGCGTGGCGAGGGCGCCGACGGCGGTCGTCACCCCGCACAGGCCGACGGCGGGGCGCCGGCTCGTGCCGTTCGCCCGCCTGCCGCTCGCCGCCAGTCGGCCCGGCGAGGGTGCACACGAACATCGCCCCAGCAGCGCGACGCTGACGCCCTGACCCGAGGTGGTTCGGTGAGCCCTGGCGGGCTCGACCGCTGGCCGAGCCCGCCGGCTCAGCCGCGCTCGTCCTGCCCGGGGGCCGCCACGTCGGAGATGTTGGCGCGCTTGCTCTCGTTCTGATCGACCAGGTCGTCCGAGCGGCCCTCGACCCGCGCCTCGAGCAGGTTGCGGCGGCCGGAGTCCTCCGCCGCGTCGACCGCGGTGTCCTTGAGGGTGTCCTCGTCGCCGTACTCGGTGAGGGCGACCTCGGGGTGGTGCAGGTCGAACGCGGGAGCCTCCGAACGGATCCGCGGGATCGAGGTGAAGTTGTGCCGCGGCGGCGGGCAGCTCGTCGCCCACTCCAACGACCGACCCCAACCCCACGGGTCATCCACACCCACCCGCGGGTTGTTGCGCGACTTCCACACGTTGTACACGAACGGCAACATCGACGCCCCCAACAAGAACGCCCCCGCCGAGGAGATCTGGTTCAACACCGTGAACCCCTCGTTCGGCAGATAATCGGCATACCGGCGCGGCATCCCCTCCACACCCAACCAGTGCTGCACCAAAAACGTCGCCTGGAAGCCGATGAACAACAACCAGAAGTGCACCTTGCCCAACCGCTCGTCCAACATGTAGCCCGTGAACTTCGGCCACCAAAAGTAGAACCCCGCAAACATCGCGAACACCACCGTGCCGAACACCACGTAGTGGAAGTGCGCCACCACGAAGTAGGAGTCAGACAACGCGAAGTCCAACGGCGGACTCGCCAGCACCACACCGGTCAGACCACCGAACAAGAACGTCACCAAAAAACCGACCGTCCACAACATCGGCGTGCGCATCGCGATGTTGCCGCCCCACATCGTGCCGATCCAGTTGAAGAACTTCACCCCCGTCGGCACCGCGATCAAAAACGTCATGAAGCTGAAGAACGGCAGGTTCACCGCACCCGTCACGTACATGTGGTGCGCCCACACCGCCACCGACAACGCCGCGATGCTCAACGTCGCCCCGACCAGCCCCACATAACCGAAGATCGGCTTGCGGCTGAACACCGGCAGAGATCTCGGTGATGATGCCGAAGAACGGCAACGCGATGATGTACACCTCAGGATGGCCGAAGAACCAGAACAGGTGCTGCCACAAGATCGGACCACCGTTGCCCGCGTCGAACACGTGCGCACCCAGCTTGCGGTCCGCCTCCAACACCAGCAACGCCGCCGCCAGGATCGGGAACGCGATCAACACCAAGATGCTCGTGACCAAGATGTTCCACGTGAAGATCGGCATCCGGAACATCGTCATCCCCGGTGCGCGCATCGTCAGGATCGTGGTGATGAAGTTCACCGCACCCAAGATCGTGCCCAGACCCGCCATGTAGAGACCCATGATCCACAAGTCCCCACCCACACCCGGCGAGTTCACCGCATCCGACAACGGCGCGTACGCGAACCAGCCAAAGCTCGCCGGCCCCGACGGCGACAAGAACCCCGACACCGTCACCAGACCACCGAACAAGAACAACCAGTAGCTCAACATGTTCAACCGCGGGAACGCCACATCCGGGCTCCCGATCTGCAACGGCATGATCGCATTCGCAAACCCCGCGAACAACGGCGTCGCGAACAACAACAACATGATCGTGCCGTGCATCGTGAAGAACTGGTTGTACGTCTCATAGCTCATGTACTGCAAACCAGGAAACGCCAGCTCCGCACGGATCCCCAACGCCAAGATCCCACCGAAGAAGAAGAACAACATCGTCGTCACGAAATAGAGATTCCCGATCACCTTGTGATCGGTCGTCACCATCCACTTCCACGAGATCGTCCCCAGCTGCCGCGTGGGCAGCGCGACCTCGGTCGCCGTGCGCTGCAGGGTGGTCGCCACCGGCACTCCTTCGACTAGCCAGACGTTCTCCTCGAGCCTACCGAGTCCGCCACGCCACGCGGGGTGCGCCGACCCGCACCCCCGGGGCCGGACCCGCACAGCTGACCGGAGGGCCCCGGGAGGTGACCTGGAGCGTCGGACCTGACCGCGTCCCGGCTGCTGCGCGGGGGCTCCGGCGTGGCGCCCGGCGGGTGGCGTCCGGAAGCGGGAGGCTGGTGTCGAGCGGGGTCCCGTCTGGGTGCCTCGGCGGGGCCCGCTCCGCCACGTCCGCTGCCCTCCCGGGTCGGCCGGGGAGGCAGACTGGCCGCATGGTCAGCGTGTTCGAGCTCTTCACCGTGGGCATCGGCCCGTCGAGCTCGCACACCGTCGGCCCGATGCGGGCGGCCAAGCGGTTCGTCGACGCGCTGACGGCGGAGGGTTCGCTGGGGCGGACGCACCGCGTACGGGTCGAGCTGTTCGGCTCGCTGGGGGCGACGGGCCACGGGCACGGCAGCGACCGCGCGGTCCTGTGGGGGCTGATGGGCCTCGACCCCGAGACGATCGACACCGACTCCGCGCCCGCCCTGGTCCGCGAGGCGAAGGAGACCGGGCGGCTGGTCCTGCAGGGCGGCCACGCGATCGCCTTCGACGCCGACGAGGACCTCGTCCTGCACCGGCGACGTTCGCTGCCCTTCCACCCCAACGGCATGACCTGCACCGCGTGGGACGTCGACGGCGTCCAGGTCGACAGCCGTACCTACTACTCCATCGGCGGGGGCTTCGTCCTCGACGACGACGGGTCGGGGCAGCCGGCCCTGCGCGCCGACCCGACGCCGGTTCCGTACCCCTTCCGCACGGCGGGCGAGCTGCTGGCCGCGTGCGAGCGCGAGGGCCTGAGCATCGCCGAGGTGATGCTGGCGAACGAGGCCGTCCGCTCGTCGGCAGCCGAGGTGCGCTCCGGGCTGCTGCACCTGTGGGCGGTGATGGTCGCCTGCGTCGAGCACGGGACCACCACCCCCGGCGTGCTGCCGGGCGGCCTGCGCGTACGCCGTCGCGCCGCCGACCTGCGCGCCACCCTCGACGGCGGCGACGGCGGGCACCCGGAGCGAGCGCGGACCGTCGACCCGCTCGGCGCGCTCGACTGGCTGACCGTGTGGGCCCTGGCCGTGAACGAGGAGAACGCCTCGGGCGGGCGCATCGTGACCGCGCCGACCAACGGCGCGGCGGGGGTGATCCCCGCGGTGCTGCACTACGCGGTGCACTTCCTGCCGGGGCCCGCGGAGGAGACGGTCGTGCAGTTCCTGCTGACCGCCGGGGCGATCGCGGCCGTCTACCAGCAGACCGCGTCGATCTCCGGCGCCGAGGTGGGCTGCCAGGGCGAGGTCGGCACCGCCTGCTCGATGGCCGCGGGCGCCCTCGCCGCCGTGCTCGGCGGGACGCCCGCCCAGGTGGAGAACGCCGCCGAGATCGGCATGGAGCACCACCTCGGCCTGACCTGCGACCCGGTCGGCGGGCTGGTGCAGATCCCCTGCATCGAGCGCAACGCCGTCGGCGCGGTCAAGGCCCTCACCGCCGCACGGCTCGCGCTGCACGGCGACGGCCGGCACACGGTCAGCCTCGACAAGGTCATCAAGACGATGATGGAGACCGGAGCCGACATGAAGATCAAGTACAAGGAGACCTCGCGCGGCGGTCTCGCGGTCAACATCGTCGAGTGCTGAACCTTCTGTCCTCGCTCCGCTCGGACGCGGATCGGGCTCGCACCCGGTGTCTTCCTCCCTCCGTCGCAGGACGAAAAGCGTGTCCTGCTCCTCCGGTCGTCCAGACACCGGCGCCCGATCCGGCGTGGTGGAAGTGCGTGAAAAAGTTCGCCCTGTGAAGCGGACCGTCACCAGCCACCTCGACCTCGGGCTCTCGGCCCCCGCCCGCCTCGTGTTCGCGGTGGCGGCAGCCCAGGGGTCGCCGTTCGAGAGCCAGTCGTTCGAACTCAGCGTCGACGGCTCCCCGGTGGCGCCGCGCGAGCTCGTGGACATCACGGGCAACCGCATGCACGTGCTCGAGGCCCAGGGCGGGCGCGTCGTCATGGACTACGCGGCCACGGTCGTCGGCGAGTCCGCGCCGCCGCCGGTCGACGACTTCGACCTCATCACCTACCTGCGGCCCAGCCGTTACTGCGAGTCCGACAGCCTCGCCCCGACGGCCGCGGCGGAGTTCGGTGGGCTCGAGGGCCGGGAGCTGCTCGCGGCGGTCACGGACTGGGTGTCGCGGATGCTGACCTACGTCCCCGGGTCGAGCCTGCCCACCGACGGGGCCGTCCGGACCTTCCTCGCCCGTCAGGGCGTGTGCCGGGACTACGCGCACCTGTGCATCGCGCTGCTCCGCTCCAGGAACGTGCCCGCCCGCCTGGCCGCCGTCTTCGCGCCGGGGCTGAGCCCGATGGAGTACCACGCGGTGTGCGAGGCCTACCTGCCGGCGGACGGCGAGCGTACGGCCGGCTGGTACGTCGTCGACGCCACCCGCCTCGCCCCGCGCCGGAGCCTGCTCCGCGTCGCGACCGGACGCGACGCCGCGGACACCGCCTTCCTCACCAACTACGGCGGCGCCGTCAGCCTCGACGGGCTCGAGGTCTCCGCCGTCGTCGACGACTTCGCCACCGACGACGGCAGCGAGCTCCTCCAGCTGCGCTAGCCCGTCCGGCCCGCCGCAGGGCCGCGCACGAGGGTGACCTCGGCAAACCTGCCGTGACCCCGGCACATCTGCCACGGTCACGGTCGGTTCACCACGTCAACGTGGTAAACCGACGCCGCGCCGGGCCGGAGGGGCGGGCAGGCAGGGCGCGGCAGGCGCACCCCTCGTGGTCTGTCCGTCGGCGGGCTGCTCGGCTAGAGTGCGTCTCGCGCAGCGCTGCGTGTGGCGCTACGCATTTTTTCCACTACGGATCGTCGGGCACGTACCTGCCCGTGGAAAGGAAGTGTGGCGTGGCCACAGTCAACTTCAAGGACGCGACCCGCGTCTATCCCGGGGCCGACCACCCCAGCGTCGACAAGCTGAACCTCGAGATCGGCGACGGCGAGTTCATGGTGCTCGTCGGCCCCTCCGGGTGCGGCAAGTCCACCTCGCTGCGGATGCTGGCCGGTCTCGAGGAGATCAACCAGGGCTCCATCTACATCGGTGACCGCGACGTCACCGACCTGCCGCCCAAGGACCGGGACATCGCGATGGTGTTCCAGAACTACGCGCTCTACCCGCACATGACCGTCGGCGACAACATGGGCTTCGCGCTCAAGATGGCCGGCGTGAGCAAGACCGAGCGTCAGACGCGCGTGACGGAGGCCGCCAAGCTGCTCGGCCTCGAGGACTTCCTGAACCGCAAGCCCAAGGCCCTCTCCGGTGGCCAGCGCCAGCGCGTGGCCATGGGGCGCGCGATCGTGCGTTCGCCCCAGGTGTTCCTCATGGACGAGCCGCTGTCGAACCTCGACGCCAAGCTCCGGGTGTCCACCCGTACGCAGATCGCCGCGCTGCAGACCCGGCTCGGCGTCACCACCGTCTACGTGACCCACGACCAGGTCGAGGCCATGACGATGGGTGACCGCGTCGCCGTGCTCAAGGACGGCCTGCTGCAGCAGTGCGACACGCCGCTCAACCTGTACGACAAGCCGAAGAACCTCTTCGTCGCCGGCTTCATCGGCTCCCCGGCCATGAACCTCATCGAGGGCAAGGTCGCTGAGGACGGCATCCACATCGGCGACTACGTCGTCCCGGTGCCGCGCGAGACCCTGGCCAGGGCCTCGAACGAGCAGAACCTGATGCTCGGCATCCGCCCGGAGAACTTCACCCTCGGTGAGGGCGACGACGGCATCGGGATCGACGTCGCGGTCGTCGAGGAGCTCGGCGCGGACGCGTTCCTCTACGGGACCGTCGCCGGTCTGGACGAGGACGCCCGGCTGAACGCGAACCAGATCACCGCCCGCATCTCGGGTCGGACGCCGCCGCGCCGGGGCTCCACGATCCGGCTGCGGATCGACCCGGACCACGTCCACGTGTTCTCCAAGGCGAGCGGCGACCGGATCTCCCCGGACAACGGCCGCTGACCTGATCGAGCCGGTCGCGACGCCCTCCTCCCGCTCGGGGAGGAGGGCGTCGCGTCGTTCCGCAGGTCCGTCCCGGCTGCAAGGATGAGTCCGTGCCCCGCTTCCTCTCGGTCAAGCCCGACACCCGGCTGATCACCCTGCCCTGGAGCATGCCGCTGGCCGAGTGGCCCACCGAGATCCTCGTCGCGCTCCCCCGCGGCATCTCGCGCCACGTGGTGCGCTTCGTCAAGGTCGGGCGCGAGGTGTACGCGGTCAAGGAGGTCATCGAGCACCTGGCCCGCCACGAGTTCTCGCTGCTGCGCGACCTGGAGCGTCTCGACACCCCGTCGGTGGAGGGCGTCGGCGTCGTCGTCGGCCGCGTTGACGCCGCCGGCGACCCGCTCGACCCGGTCCTCGTGACCAGGCACCTGCAGTTCTCGCTGCCCTACCGCTCGCTGTTCACCCGCGGCGTCCGCCAGGACACGGTGAACCGGCTCGTCGACGCGATGGTCGTGCTCATCGCGCGGCTGCACCTGATCGGCTTCCTCTGGGGCGACGTCTCGCTGTCGAACACCCTCTTCCGCCGCGACGCGGGCGCCTTCGCCGCGTACCTCGTGGACGCCGAGACCGGTGAGCTGCACGAGCGGCTGACCGACGGCCAGCGCGAGCACGACCTCCAGATCGCCCGGACCAACCTCTTCGGTGAGTTCTGCGACCTCGAGGCCGGGGGGCTGCTCGACGAGGCCCTCGACCCGCAGGTGCTCGTGGAGACGATCGAGAGCCGCTACCGCGAGCTGTGGGGCGAGCTGACCGAGGTCGAGGAGTTCTCCGACAGCGAGATGCACCGCATCGACAGCCGGGTGCGCCGCCTCAACGCCCTCGGCTTCGACGTCGCCGAGCTCGACATCACCACCGACTTCGCCGGGTCGACGATCCGGATCCAGCCCAAGGTCGTCGACCCCGGCCACCACCAGCGCCGCCTGCTGCGCCTGACCGGGCTCGACACCGAGGAGAACCAGGCCCGCCGCCTGCTCAACGACCTGGACTACTTCCGCGCCATGACCGACCAGCAGGGGGCCGACGAGTCGATCGTGGCCCACCAGTGGCTGACCGAGCGCTTCGAGCCCGTGGTCGGCTCCGTCCCGCCCGACCTGCGGGGCAAGCTCGAGCCGGCCGAGATCTACCACGAGGTGCTGGAGCACCGCTGGTTCCTCAGCGAGCAGGCCGGCCGGGCCGTACCGCTCGTCGACGCCGCGCAGCGCTACATGCACGAGGTGCTCGGCAGCCTGCCCGACGAGAAGATCGCGCTGTCCTCGATGGCGTCGATGGGTCCGCTGGCCAACCCGTACGACCCGTCGCAGGGCTACGACGACGACGACGAGTCCGCGCCCTACGACCCCTGGGAGGACGCCGAGGCGGAGCCCGACGGCGAGTCCGCGGGGCCCTCGGGGCCCTCGGGCTTCTTGGACATCGCCGCCCTGCGTGCCCGGGCCGGCAAGGGGTAAGCAGGTTCCGTCGCACCGCGCAGTGGCACGCGCAGCCGCTTCCCCGTGCAGTGGCTCGCTCGCGCCCGCGCGGCCACTACCCTTGGGCGATGGACGAAGACCTGCTCGCGCTGGGAGAGGACCTCGTCACCACCGCTGCCCGCGTGGTGCGGTGGGTGCCGCGGGACGACTTCGGGCTGAGCCTCGCCGCCGTCCGGCTGCTCGCCCGGATCTACGACCACGGCCCGGTGCGCATCAGCGACCTCGCCGTCGCGGAGAACTGCTCGCAGCCGACGATCACCAACCACGTCAAGAAGCTCGAGGCCGAGGCGCTGGTCGACCGCACCGCCGACCCCAAGGACGCGCGCGTGTGGATGATCGACCTCACCGACCACGGTCGCCAGCGGTTGCTGGAGATGCGCCACTCGCTCGGCACCAGCGTGCTGCCGATGGTGTCCTCGCTGTCGCGCAAGGACCAGAAGGCGCTCCGCGACGGGGTCGAGGCGATGCGCCGGCTGATGGCCGTGCAGGCCGCGAGCAGCTAGCCGGCCGGCGGCGGGGGCGGGCGGGACGGGCGTCCCCCGCTAGACTTCCGCGGTGCTGACGGGCGAGGACGAGCGGGCGGAGACCTGCCGATGAGCGGGTTCCGCGTCTACGACACCCGGACGAGCACGGTCCGCGACCTCGAGACCGTGGTGCCGGGCCGGGTGTCGATCTACCACTGCGGGCTCACCGTGCAGTCGGCGCCGCACGTCGGGCACATCCGCAAGGAGGTCGTCTTCGACGTGCTGCGCCGCTGGCTGGCCCACCTCGGCCTCGAGGTCACCGTGGTCGCCAACGTCACCGACATCGACGACAAGATCCTGGCCAAGGCCGAGGCCGCCGGCATCCCCTGGTACGCCCTGGCCTACCACTTCGAGCGCGAGCTGCACGAGGCGTACGAGGCCCTCGGCTGCCTGCCGCCGACCTACGAGCCGCGCGCGACCGGTCACGTGCCCGAGATGATCGAGCTGATCAAGGTCCTGATCGAGCGCGGGCACGCGTACGCGGCGACCGACGGCTCCGGTGACGTCTACTTCGACGTGCTGTCCTGGCCGGCCTACGGCGAGCTGTCGCACCAGGCGGTGGGCGACATGGAGCCGGCACCCGACGCGGACCCGCGCGGCAAGCGCGACCCGCGCGACTTCGCGCTGTGGAAGGGCCACAAGGCCGGCGACCCCGACACCGCCTCCTGGTGGACGCCCTGGGGCCGCGGCCGCCCGGGCTGGCACCTGGAGTGCTCGGCGATGGCCGGCAAGTACCTGGGCGACGAGTTCGACATCCACGGCGGCGGGCTCGACCTGCGCTTCCCGCACCACGAGAACGAGCTGGCGCAGTCGACCGCGGCCGGGCAGCGCTTCGCGCGCTACTGGATGCACAACGGCTGGGTGACCGCCGCGGGCGAGAAGATGAGCAAGTCGCTGGGCAACGGGGCGCTCGTCAGCGAGGTCGTCCGGAGCTACCCGCCGCGCGCGGTCCGCTTCTACCTCGCCGGCCCCCACTACCGCTCCGCGATCGAGTTCAGCGACACCTCGCTGGCCGAGGCGACGGCGGCCCTGGAGCGCATCGACACGTTCGTCCAGCGCGCCACGGTGCTGCTCGGTGCCGGCAGCGACGTCGAGACCACCGTGCCGCAGGCCTTCGCCGACTCGATGAACGACGACCTGGGCACGCCCGGGGCCGTGGCCGTGCTCTACGCCTCCGTCCGCCAGGGCAACCAGGCGCTCACCGCCGAGGACACCGCCGCGGTCGCCACGGCCCTCGGCGAGGTGCGCGGCATGCTCGGCGTCCTCGGGCTCGACCCGCAGGACGCGGCGTGGCAGGGCTCGGCCCCCGACGGCCGGCTCGAGGGCGTGGTCGACGGGCTCGTCCGAGCCGTCCTCGAGCAGCGCACGCAGGCCCGGGCCCAGCGCGACTTCGCCGCGGCCGACGCCCTGCGCGACCTCCTGACCAGCGTCGGCATCGAGGTCGCCGACACCCCGCAGGGCGCGGAGTGGTCCCTCAAGCACCCGGCTGCCGCGTCCGCGGCGGCCACCACCGACGCGGGGAGCCGCTGATGCCCGGGAACAGCCAACGCAAGGGCGCCGTCGCGCGCAAGGGCAAGGGCAACACCGCCGGTTCCGGGGGGCGCGTGCGCCGCGGCCTCGAGGGCCGCGGCCCGACGCCCAAGGCCGAGGACCGTCCGTACCACGCGGCCCACAAGGCCAAGGTCCGCACCGAGCGCTCGGAGTCCGGGCGCCCGTCGTCCGGGCCGCCCAAGCGGACGGGTCGGCCCGGCTCGGGCCCGGAGTGGGTCATCGGGCGCAACGCGGTGCTCGAGGCGATGGAGGCCGAGATCCCGGTCAAGGCGGCGTACGTCGCCGAGGGCGCGGAGCGTGACGACCGCCTGCGCGAGGTCTTCAAGCTCGCCGCCGAGCGCAGCACGCCGATGCTGCAGGTCACGCGCAACGAGATGGACCGGCTGACCGGCGGGGCGGTCCACCAGGGCCTCGCGCTGCAGCTGCCGGAGTACCGCTACGCGCACCCCGACGACCTGCTGGCCGCGGCCCTCGACGCCGACGCCCCCCTCGTCGTCGCGCTCGACTCGATCACCGACCCCCGTAACCTCGGCGCGGTCGTCCGTTCGTCCGCCGCGTTCGGCGCGCAGGGCGTGCTGATCCCCGAGCGCCGCTCGGCCGGCATGACCGCGGCCGCGTGGAAGACCTCGGCCGGGGCCGCCGCCCGCATCCCCGTGGCCCGCGCCACGAACCTCAACCGAGCGCTCCGCGCGTACGTCGACGCCGGCTTCACCCTCGTCGGCCTCGACGGCGAGGGCGAGACCGACCTGGCCGCGGCCCGGGGCATCACCGGGCCCCTGGTCCTGGTGGTCGGGAGCGAGGGTTCCGGCCTGTCGCGCCTGGTCCGCGAGGCGTGCAGCACGATCGCCGCCATCCCCATCTCGGCGAGCGTCGAGTCGCTGAACGCCGGCGTCGCCGCGGGCATCGCGCTGTACGAGATCTCGCGCCAGCGCCGCGTCCCCTGACCGGCTCGCCTGGTCGGGGCTAGAGGGTGAACACGGGGCGCACGCAGCCGTCCCGCTTGTGCTTGAACAGCTCGTAGCCGTGCGACCCGTCCTCGAGCGGCATCAGGTGGGTGGCCAGGTGCTCGGTGACCAGCTCGCCGGACGCCATGCGCTCGAGGAGCATCGGGATGTAGCGGTGGCCGTGCTGCTGCGCCGCGCGCAGCGTGAGCCCCTTGCCCATCACCGCACCGAGGGGGAACTTGTCGACCACGCCGCCGAAGACCCCGAGCACGAAGACCGAGCCGCCCTTGCGGCAGGCGGTCACGGCCTCGCGCACCGCGGTCGGCCGGCCGGTCTGCAGCCGCAGCTGCTGCTTGACCCAGTCGTACGCGGCGAGCGGACGGAACCGGTCGCCGATCCCCGACGCCTCCATCCCGACCGCCTCGATGCAGACGTCCGGCCCGCGCCCGCCGGTGAGCTCGCGCAGGGCGTCCTGCACGTCGGTCGTCGTGGCGTCGAGGGTCTCGGCGCCGACGTGGTCGCGGACCTGGGCCAGCCGCTCGGGCACCGCGTCGACGACGACGACGCGCTCCGCGCCCAGCAGCATGGCCGCCCGTGCGGCCATCTGCCCGACCGCGCCGGCGCCCCAGACCGCGACGACGTCGCCCGGAGCCGTGCCGGCCAGGTCGGCGCCCATCCAGCCGGTGGGTACGGCGTCGGAGGCGAACAGGGCGCGCAGCGTGGACACCTCGTCCGGCACCGGGAAGAGCCCGTGGTCGGCGTAGGGGACGCGGACGTACTCCGCGTGGCTGCCGGCCCAGCCGCCCATCAGGTGCGAGTAGCCGAAGCAGCCGCCCGCGCTCTCGCCCCACAGCGCGCTGGTCAGGCCCCAGTCCGGGTTGCCGTTGTCGCACAGCGAGGTCTCGCCGCGGCGGCAGAAGGCGCAGCGCCCGCAGGCGATGAAGGAGCAGACGACCACGCGCTCGCCGACCTTGCGCTCACGCACGCCCGGGCCGACCTCGACGACCTCGGCGATGAACTCGTGGCCGATCACGTCGCCGGCGCGCATCCCGGGGATGTAGCCGTCCAGGAGGTGGAGGTCGGAACCGCACGCGGCCGACATCAGGACCTTGACGACAGCGTCCTGGTCGTTCACGATCCGCGGCTCGTCGACCTGCTCCACCGTGAGGCGGTCGACCCCGTCCCAGCACAGCGCCCTCACGACCAGTGCCTCCGCAGCCGCTCGAAGCGGTCGGAGTGCCGCTCGGCCCAGTCCACGAGCGCGCCCTGCGGCGTCCGGCGTCGATGGCCCGCGGGTCGTGGCTCGTGACGCAGCACCTCGCCGGTCTCGGCGAGCTGGCGGACCTCCCGCAGGGCCCCTTCCAGCGCCGCGCGCGCCTCGGCGGGCCGGGCGGGACCGCGCCACGACGCGTGCACCTCGGTCCCCCAGGCGCCCGGGCCCGGTCGGAAGGTGTGCTCGACGTCGGCGCCCAGACGGCGTAGCGGGTCGAGCGCCGACGAGCCCTCCAGGTCGGCCTGCGGTCGTTCGATGGTGATGGCGGCGCTCACGCCCGCGGGTCCCTCGGCCACCGCGTCACCATAACCACCGGTGCCGCCGGACGGCGGGGCCCGGGACGCGGGACCCGCGCCACCGCCCCCGCAGTAGATTGGCCGCGTTGCCGACCGCTGCCCAGGAGCACACCCGTGACCGACACCCTCGTCCCCGCCTCCGCCGCTGCGCCGGCGACCGCCGGTACCGACCTGAGCGGGGCCGCGAGCCAGGCGTACCGCTCCGCGCTCGACGTCATCGCCTCCGTCGAGCCGCGCATCGCCGACGCGACCCGCGCCGAGCTGGCCGACCAGCGCGCCTCGCTCAAGCTCATCGCCTCCGAGAACTACGCCTCCCCCGCCGTCCTGCTGACCATGGGGACCTGGCTGTCGGACAAGTACGCCGAGGGCACCGTCGGGCACCGCTTCTACGCCGGCTGCCAGAACATCGACACCGTGGAGTCCGTCGCGGCCGAGCACGCCCGCGCGCTCTTCGGCGCCGAGTACGCCTACGTCCAGCCGCACTCGGGCATCGACGCCAACCTCGTGGCCTTCTGGTCGATCCTGGCGCACCGTGTCGAGCTGCCCGAGCTCGCCGGGCTCGGGCTCAAGAACATCAACGAGATGACCGAGGCGCAGTGGGAGACCCTGCGGCACAAGTTCGGCAACCAGCGCGCCCTGGGCATGTCGCTCGACGCCGGCGGCCACCTCACCCACGGCTTCCGCCCGAACATCTCCGGCAAGATGTTCCACCAGCGCTCCTACGGCACCGACCCCGCGACCCAGCGGATCGACTACGACGCCGTCCGGGCCGCGGCCCGCGAGTTCAAGCCGCTGGTCCTCATCGCCGGCTACTCCGCCTACCCGCGCCGGGTGAACTTCGCCACGATGCGCGAGATCGCCGACGAGGTCGGCGCGACCTTCATGGTCGACATGGCCCACTTCGCCGGCCTCGTCGCCGGCAAGGTCTTCACCGGCGACGAGGACCCGGTGCCGCACGCGCACCTCGTCACGACCACGACGCACAAGTCGCTGCGCGGCCCGCGCGGCGGCATGGTGCTGGCGACGCAGGAGTACGCGCCCAGCGTCGACCGCGGCTGCCCGATGGTCCTCGGCGGCCCGATCGGCAACATCATGGCCGCCAAGGCCGTCGCCTTCGCCGAGGCCCGGACGCCGGAGTTCCGCACGTACGCCCAGTCCGTCGCCGACAACGCCCAGACGCTCGCGGGCGGTCTGCTGTCGCGCGGCGCGCGGCTCGTGACCGGCGGCACCGACAACCACCTCGTCCTCATCGACGTCAGCTCCTTCGGCCTCACCGGGCGCCAGGCGGAGTCGGCCCTGCTCGACGCCGGCATCGTCACCAACCGCAACGCGGTGCCCGCCGACCCGAACGGCGCCTGGTACACCTCCGGCGTCCGCATCGGCACGCCGGCGCTGACGACCCGCGGCTTCGGCGCGGCCGAGTTCGACCGCGTCGCGGAGCTGATCGTGGACGTCCTCGAGAGCACCACGCCGGCGACCACCGCGGCCGGCGCCCCGGGCAAGGCGAAGTACGTCCTCGCCGACGGGGTGGCGGAGCGGACCAGGGCCGCGTCGGCCGAGATGCTCGGCGCCCACCCGCTCTACCCGGGCCTGGAGCTCTAGACCACCCCGGGCGAGGTCAGGAGGCACACGTGGCCCCGACCACCTTCACGAGCATCGTGCTCGTGGCCTTCGCGCTGGTCGTGCTGACCATCGCGTCGTACGCGTGGTTCGGCGACTGGGAGCCCCAGCCGCGCCGGCTGCCGGTGCCCCCGTCCGCCGAGGTGGAGGCCGAGGCGGCGCGCCGCGCCGCCCAGGCCCAGGAGCGCGAGCAGCGCTCCTGAGGCGGTCCCGCCCCTGCGCTCGACGCTCGGGCCGGTGGTTCAGCTGGTGGGGACCGGCGTGCGGTAGAGCTGCCACGACTCGCTCATGCGGGCGACCTGGCCCTTGCTGAAGCGGGTGAGGCAGGCGTCGTCGCCGTAGCTCATGAAGTTGTGCACCGGGTCGCGGCCCGCGGCCGGGCAGGTGTCGAGCTTGCTGCAGGAGAAGACGTTGTTGCCGTCGGCCTGCGCGGGCGTGTCGTCGACGAGGTCGCCGGGCGCCCGGCAGCCGTTCTGGAACGTGTGCAGCAGCCCCAGCCAGTGGCCCACCTCGTGCGTCGCGGTGTCGCCGCGGTTGTAGCCGCGCGCCGACCCGTCGGGGAGGCTGTCGCCCCGCAGCACGACGCCGTCGCGCCGCGGGTCGAGCCCCTCCCTGGTCTCCCAGGGGAAGGTCGCGTAGCCGAGCACGCCGCCGTCGATCGCCGCGGTGTAGAGGTTCAGGTCGTCCGGGCCGCCGCGGTGCAGGGCCACCTTGGGCGCCACGTCGTCGCCGTCCTCGGTCTCGGTCGGCGGGCTCCACTGGTACCAGGCCGAGCTGCGGGTGCGGTCGACGCCCCGGAGCCGGAAGCTGAAGGGCGTCTTCGTCGTGTACCTCGACGTCTTGCCCGCGTACGCGCGGTTGAGCACGTCGACCTGCTTCTTGATGCGCTTGTCGCTGACGTCGCCCTTGCCCGCGTCGGTGGTGATCACGTGGACGTAGACGTCGATGCTCGTGCGGCCGAGCCTGGCGCTGGTCGCACGGCGCTGCTGGGCGCGGGCCGACGCCCTGGCGTCGATCCGCTCGGCCTGCTCGGTCTGGGCCAGGGTCAGCGTGTTCGGGTCGACGCCGTCCAGCCCGCTGTCGGCGCGCACCCGGTGCGCGCCGGCGGACAGGCAGGGGCCCGCCGTCACGGTGGCGGGAGCCGTCGTCGCGGGACCGGCCGCCGAGGGCGCTGCGGCCCCGGCCGAGGTGAGCGCGACCGCCGAGAGCGCGGCGAGGCCGACGACGGCGCGGAGGGTCCGGCGGAACGGGGCGGCAGGCATGGGGTCCTCGGGGGTCGCTGGCGTGGCGCTCCTGACGACGCCGGCCGGCGCCGCCGACGAGCTCGTCCGGGCGTCAAGGCCGGCTCCCCCGAGGAGCAGACCCGAGCACCTTAGGCCGTGCGCGGGCACCTCGTGGGCGGGTCGTCGAAATTCCCGGGGCCCGGCGGCGCCGCGGCGGCCGCGCCCGGGCCGGGCGGCGCTCAGGCCAGCTCGGGGTGCTCCTCCAGCAGCTGGTCGAGGTCCTTCAGCCGGTCGAGGTTCCGGAGCATCTGGCCCATGCGGACGTTGCCGCTGAGGTGCTCGCGGTTGCGGTGCAGGAAGCCCCAGTAGCCGGCGGTGAAGGGGCAGGCGTTCTCCCCCGTGCGCTTCTTCGGGTCGTAGACGCAGTCGCCGCAGAAGTCGCTCATCCGGTTGATGTAGGCGCCCCCGCCCACGTACGGCTTGGTGCCGAGGACGCCGTCGTCGGCGTACTGGCTCATCCCGACGACGTTCGGCACCATCACCCAGTCGTAGCCGTCGACGAAGCTGCGGTGGAACCAGTCGGTCAGGGCCTGCGGGTCCCAGCCGCGCTGCTGCGCGTAGTTGCCGATCACCATGAGGCGCGGGATGTGGTGCGCCCAGCCGACCTCGCGCACCGACGAGAGCGCCCAGGACAGGCAGGCCGCGTCGGTCCCCGACGGGTCGAGGTCGGAGAACCACTGCGGCAGCGGGGTCGTCGCCCTCAGCGCGTTCTCGTGGCGGTAGTCCTCGCCGAGGTACCAGTAGAGGTTCCAGATGTAGTCGCGCCAACCCATCACCTGGCGCACGAAGCCCTCGACCGCGGAGATGGGCGCCTCACCGGCGACGTAGGCCTCCTCCGCGGCCCGGACGACCTCGAGCGGGTCGAGCAGGCCGAGGTTCAGGGGCGCGGAGATCAGGGAGTGGGCCATCCACCGGTCGCCGGAGAGCATCGCGTCCTCGTAGCGGCCGAACGTCGGCAGCCGGTGCTCCACGAAGTGGTCGAGCGCGGCCCGCGCCTCGGCCTGCGACGCGGCGAACCGCCGCGGCCCGTCCTCGCCGACGAACGCGATCCCGTCGGCCTCCATCGCGTCGAGGTCGGCGCGGACCGCCGCGTCGATCTCGTCCTCCTCCGGCCACCACGGCTCCGCGATGTCGAGCCGGCCGCTCCTCGGCGGGGGCTCGCGGTTGTCGGCGTCGAAGTTCCACCGGCCCTCGACGGGCTCGGCGCCCTTCATCAAGACGTCGTTGCGCGTGCGCGCGTCGCGGTAGAAGTTCTCCATCAGCAGCCGCCGGCGACCCCGCCCGTCGGCCCAGCGGGTGAACTCGGCGCGCCCGGTCACGTAGCCGCGCGCGGGCAGCCGCTCGATCTCACGCTCGGTGGCCAGGGTGTCGACGAGGTGGACCGCGGCCCACGTCGTCGGCTGGACGACGCTCAGCGGGCCCTCCACCTTCTCCAGCGCCTCGCGGTAGGTCTCGGTGACGAGGTAGGTGCAGCGCTCCCCCAGCTCGGCGGCCCGGTGCCGCATCGCCGAGAGGACCAGGTGCGCCTTCTGCCGGTGGAACCGGCGACGCCGGAACACCCGCCTCGACTCCACCAGCAGGACCTGCTGGTCGGCGTCGTCGAGGAAGTCGTCGCCCAGCTGGTCGCCGAAGATCCACCGCGTGCTCGCCATGGCTGTCCCTCCTGGTTCCGGGTCGCTCGTCAGGGTCGTCCGCGCGGGCGCCGGTCGAGCGACCCCGCTCCGCCCGAAGCGGCCCGCCCACCCCGGACGGTCAGCGGGTGAAGAGGGTTCCGGAGACGGTGGTCGTGAAGTTGCGCAGGGACTCCGGCAGGTCGCGCAGGTGCCAGTCGTCGGGACCGTGGTACCAGTCCAGGTCCTCGGAGTCCGGGACCTCGTCGGCGTCGGTCGCGGCCAGGGCGTCGAGCCACCGGTCGCTGCCGCCGAGCACGATCGCGTACGGCAGCACCTCCGACAGCTCGCCGACCGCGCGACCCGGCGGCATCTGGTCGGTGGGCTGCGTCAGCAGGTCGGAGCGCAGCGCCCCGAGCCCCTGCAGCAGCGCGACGCCCTTGCTGGTGCGCGCCGGCATCTCCTGCGCGACGAGGATCAGCCCCAGTCCGAGGACGACCAGCGCGAGCCCGACGAGGCCGAGGGTGGTGAACGCCGCCAGCAGCACGGTCACGACGACGGCGACGGCGAGCACGCCGAAGGCGAGCCGCGTGCCGCGGGTGCGGACGACGTCGGGACGGCGCGCGTACCAGCCGTTGGCCACGACCTCGTCGTAGAGCGCGTCCTGGACCTCGCCGATCGCCGCGTGCACGCGGCCCCCGATCTCGGAGACCTTCACGGGCCGGTCGTCGGGGGCGATGCCCTCAAGGAGCCGCTGCTCGAAGGGCCGCAGCCCGGTGCCGTCGCCGGTGCGGGTCAGGGTCCAGTCGGCCCGCCCGTACGCGCTCTGGCGCGGCAGCTCGGTGACGAGCAGGTGGCCGCGCACCGCCAGGTCGACGAGCGTGGCCGTCACGTCGACCGGGTCGACGCGCTCGTCGGCGACCGTGCCGACGTGGCCCGGGCGGACGTCGCCGACCACCCGGAACTCGGACTGCCCGGGCCCGACGGGCACGAACTGACCGACCCGCGCGACCTCCCCGGTGAAGGCGGCGTCGGCGCCGCGGCGGCGGTGCGCCAGGAGGAGCGCGAGCCCGCCGAGCACGAGCAGGCCGACGGCGATGCCCAGCGGCAGCGGGTCCGGGGAGAACGCGCGCCCGATGGTCCAGCGGTACCTGAGGTGCTCGTTGGCGGTGACCTCGCCGGCCGGGAAGCCGATGTCGACCCCGACGACCTCGCCCTCGCCGCGCGGGCCGTCGGTGAAGGTCGGCGTCGTGGCGGCCTCGGTGCCGGCGGCGGCGGAGAGGCACGGCGTGGAGGAGTTCGGGGCGCCCGCGGTGCAGCGGACGTAGGTGAAGGTGCCGGGGATGAGCACGCGCGCCTGGAACGAGGTCACGGCGAGGTCGAGGCCCTGGAGCATCCGCCACTGCAGCGCGGTGCCGTCCGGGACGGTGACGACCGCGCCGTCGACGGTGTAGGTGACGACGAGCGCGGACGCGCCGTTCGTCGCGGCGGTGAGCGTGGTGTAGCGACCGTCGGTGCTGACCTGCGGCGTCACCGCGGTGCCGCCCGCCGTCGCGGTCACGTCGCGGACCGTCGTCTGGTACTGGCGGTCGCCGACGGCGTTCTGCAGGGTCTCGAACTTCTGCGTCACCTCCGAGGGCGCCGAGCCGTCGAAGGTGATCGTCTCGGTGACCTTGAGCGTCCCGTCCTTGGCCAGGTTGCCGACCGCCACGACGCTCGACGCCGTGCCCGCGGCGTGCGCGTCGCGGGCCGTCGGCCCGGCGACCAGCCCGACCGCGAGCAGCGGCAGGGCGAGGAGGGCGACGACGCGCCGAGGTCGGCCGAGCGCGGCAGCCAGGGCGCTGGATCGTGTGTGCACGGGCGGATCATTCCATCATCAGGGGGCCCCGTGGAGCACTACGCTCCCTCCCGTGAGCAACCAGCAGTGGGGCGGGCAGCCGTACGGACGCCCGGGCGCCTGGCCGCAGCAGGGCTACCCGACCGGCGGTTTCGGTCAGGGACTCGGCCGGCCGGCCTACGGACGCCCCGTCCAGCGCTACGCCCCGCAGGGCGGCGGTCCGTCCTTCGGCGGCGGGCCGCGGCGCCCTCAGCGGCGTGGCGGCGCCGGGACGCTGCTGCTGATCGGTCTGGTGCTGATCGCGGGGATGGCGCTGGTCGGCTTCGTCGCGACCGGGCTGGGCGGGAGCGGCAACAACTCCGACGTCGCCTTCCAGAACGACGACTACAAGGTCCCGCCGCCGGACAGGACCCCGCCGGCGCTCCCGGTGCCCGAGACGTACGCCGAAGCCCAGCAGCTCATCGAGAACAGCCCGTTCTACGGCCAGTCGGTGCCCGCGCCCGTGCGCTGCGACGCCAAGCCGATCAACGTGGGCACTGCGTCCGACGCCCAGCTCGCCGACCACTTCAACGGCGCGATGGAGTGCCTGGTGCGCGTCTGGGAGCCGCCGGTCACCGGCGCCGGCCTGGTCATCGTGCGGCCCAGCGTGACGATCTACGGCGCCAAGATGACCACGAAGTGCGGCACGAGCGGGGTCAACGCCTTCTACTGCGCCGCCGACCAGCAGGTCTACTACTCCAACCAGCTCGACGACGCACTGCCGATCATCGCCGACGACAGGTGGGCCGCCGACGTCGTCATCGCCCACGAGTTCGGCCACGCGCTGCAGGCGCGGACCGGCATCCTCATCTCCGCCAAGGCCCTGGGCCAGCAGTCGGGCGACGAGCAGACCGACCTGCTCTACAGCCGCCGCCTCGAGGTGCAGGCCGACTGCCTCTCGGGCATGTACCTGCGCGCGGTCGCCACGTCGCTCGGCATCCAGCAGTCCGACCTGCAGGGCATCGAGGAGACCTACAAGGCCGTCGGTGACGACACGGTGACCGGCGACCCGGCCATCGTCGGCAACCACGGCGTCGCCCGCTCGCGCGTCTACTGGGGCGACCAGGGCATCGGCAACGCGACCATCAGCACCTGCAACACCTTCAGGGCGCCGCGGAGCCAGGTTCGCTGAGGTCTCGGGACGACGCGAGGGGCTGAGGCTGCTCGAGTGCATCGGAGGGCCTGGAGCGGACGAGCGTCTTTCAGACCGATCAGGTCGATCCAGGCCTCTGCCGGGACGCGTCGACCGTCCCAGGGGGCGTTCCCGGAGCGGGTCGAGGGGCTCAGGTCAGGACGTACCGGTACGGCGTACGAGCGCGGTGGCCAGCGCGGCGATGCCCTCGCCCCGCCCGGTGAGCCCGAGCCCGTCGGTGGTGGTCGCCGAGAGGGTCACCGGGGCGCCCACGGCCTCGCTCAGCACCGCCTCGGCCTCGGCCCGGCGCAGGCCGAGCCTGGGCCGGTTGCCGACCAGCTGCACGGCGACGTTCACGACCTCCCAGCCCGCGGCCCGCAGCCGGCGGCTGGTCTCGACGAGGAAGGCGACGCCACCGGCGCCGCTCCACTCCGGCTCGCTCGTGCCGAAGTTGGAGCCGAGGTCGCCGAGGCCGGCCGCGCCCAGGAGGGCGTCGCAGGCCGCGTGGGCGACGACGTCGCCGTCGGAGTGGCCCTCCGGCCCGTACGCGTCGTCGAACCGCAGCCCGGCGACGGTCATCGGACGACCCTCCACAAGACGATGGACGTCCGTACCGATACCGGTACGGACGTCCATCGATGTCACGTGCTGCCCCCACGGGGCGTCGTGCTCAGGAGGCCAGGACCTCGTCGAGCAGGACCTCCGCGCGGGTCTCCTCCACGCGCTCCGCGAGCGCGAGCTCGGAGACGAGGATCTGGCGGGCCTTGGCGAGCATGCGCTTCTCGCCGGCCGACAGGCCCCGCTCACGCTCACGGCGCCACAGGTCGCGGACGACCTCGGCGACCTTGAGCACGTTGCCCGAGTGCAGCTTCTCCAGGTTGGCCTTGTAGCGGCGCGACCAGTTGGTCGGCTCCTCCGTGTGCGGCGCGCGCAGCACGCTGAACACACGCTCGAGGCCGTCGGCGTCCACGACGTCGCGGACCCCGACGAGGTCGAGGTTCATGGCCGGCACCCGAACCACGAGGTCGGTCTGGCCCACGATGCGCAGCACCAGGTACAGCCGGTCCTCGCCCTTGATCTGTCGAGTCTCGATGTCCTCGATCACGGCAGCACCGTGATTCGGGTAGACAACCGTTTCGCCGACTGTGAAAGACATGTTCCTCCAAGTGCCCCGATTTCCCGACACCCGAGTTTAGCACGCTCACAGGGTCGCCCGACGGGCGTAAACCCTGGTCAGAGGCCCTTTGGCCGCGGGGCCGGGGTTGACAAACCTGTGCTTCCTATGCGTGCGGGGGCTCAGGTCGGCCACCCGGCCGGGTCGGACCTGCAGGGCGGGCACCGGGGTCGCTAGGCTGCACCCGATCGACCAGCAGGACCACGAGCACGCCCAGCAGCCCCGAGACCCTCGTCCTCGGGGCCCGCACCGACCAGACGAGACAGGGGTCACCGTGACTGTCACCGCGCACCGCGCACGCCGCCGTCGGCCCGCGCGCACGGCAGCGACCAGGGCCGCCCTCGCCGGCGCCGCCCTCGTCGCGGTGCTGCCGACCGCCGCGTGCGGGTTCGGTGCCCAGACCTTCCGGCCGTACACCCCCGCGGAGGGCGTCAACTTCGACGTGGGCAACCAGTCGATCCCCGACAGCGTCATCCACGTGCGAAACCTGCTGATCATCAGCCGGAGCCCCGGCGAGGGCATCGTCTCCGCGACGATGGTGACCGCCGGCCGCGACAGCCTCACCTCGGTCACCGGAGCCCCCTACCTCGTCAACGGCGACAAGGCGGCCGCGTCGTTCGTCGCGCAGGTGCCCGGAGGCCGGGTCCTGCTCACGAACAACGCGCAGGTCGTGCTCACCAACCAGCAGCCGTTCATCACGATCAGCAACACCCCCGGGCTCAGAGCCGGCCTCGACGCCGAGGTGACCGTCACCTTCGCCAAGGCGGGCAGCTACACCACCCGCACGCCCGTGGTCGACGGCAACGTCCCGCCGTACACGGGGGTCACCCCCTCGGCGAGCCCCTCGGCCTCCCCCTCGGTGACCGCGGCCCCCAGCCCGACGCCGTAGTCGCCGTCCTCGCCCCGCGTGGGCGTGGACGACGGAGGCGGGGACGCCGCAGTGCGGGAGGGCCGGGCGGACCAGGGCTGGACGGACGAGGGCCCGGTCCGCGTCCGAGCGGAGCGAGGACGGAGATCACGCCTCGAACTTGTACCCCAGACCCCTCACGGTGAGCAGGTGCTCCGGGTTGCCCGGGTCGGTCTCGAGCTTGGCCCGCAGGCGCTTGACGTGGACGTCGAGGGTCTTGGTGTCCCCGACGTAGTCGGCTCCCCAGATCCGGTCGATCAGCTGGCCCCGGGTCATCACGCGGCCGGCGTTGCGCAGCAGCATCTCCAGCAGCTCGAACTCCTTGAGCGCGAGCTTGACGGGCTGTCCGGCGACGGCCACCTCGTGGCGCTCGACGTCCATGCGGACCCCGCCGGCCTCGACCACGTCGGGCACCAGCTCGACGTCCTGGCCGCGCCGCAGCACGGCCCGGATCCGGGCGACGAGCTCGCGGTGGCTGAAGGGCTTGGTGACGTAGTCGTCGGCCCCCAGCTCCAGCCCCACGACCTTGTCGATCTCGGAGTCGCGCGCGGTCAGCATGATCACCGGCACGGGGCCGCGCTGGCGCAGCTGGCGGCAGACCTCGGTGCCGGGGATCCCGGGCATCATCAGGTCGAGCAGCACGATGTCGGCGCCCGTGCGGTCGTACGCGGCCAGCCCCTCGGCGCCGTCGGCGGCCTCGACCACCTCGAAGCCCTCGCGGCTGAGCATGTAGGCGAGCGTCTCGCGGTAGGACGGCTCGTCCTCCACCACCAGCACCCGGGTCACGAGCGCACCTCCCGGGGTTCGTGGGTCCTGCCTGCGTGGTCGTGCGGCACTGCGTCCTCCTCGGGGGGCGCGTCGGCCCGGCCCGCACGCTCGGTGCTGCGCACCTGCGCGAGGTGGGCCGGGATGGTGATCGTGAAGGTCGAGCCCCGACCGGGCTGGCTCCAGACGGCGACCCTGCCGCCGTGGCTGGCGGCGATGTGCTTGACGATCGAGAGGCCGAGCCCGGTCCCGCCGTTGGCGCGGCTGCGGCCGTAGTCGACCCGGTAGAAGCGCTCGAAGATGCGCTCGGCGTCGGCGGCGGAGATGCCGATGCCCGTGTCGGAGACGGTGATCTCGACGTCGTCGTCCTCGCTGCGCGCCCGGGTGTGGGCGGCGACGACCACGCGGGCGCCCGGGTCGGAGTAGACGACGGCGTTCTCGACGAGGTTGCCGACGGCGGTCCCGAGCTGGCGCAGGTTGCCGAGCACCTTGGCGCCGTGGGCGCCGGCCAGGGTGAGCGTCACGCCGCGCTTCTCGGCGTCGACGCGGCACCGGTCCACGGCGTCGCGCAGGACCTCGTCGATCTCGACGACCTGCGGCTCGGCGAGCGGGTCGTCGGCCTGCAGCCGCGACAGGTCGATGATCTGCCCCACCAGGTCGGCGAGCCGGGCCGACTCGATGCCCATCCGGCCGGCGAAGCGGCGTACGGCGTCGGGGTCGTCGGCGGCGTCCTCGACGGCCTCGGCCAGCAGGGAGATGGCCCCGATCGGCGTCTTCAGCTCGTGGCTGACGTTGGCGACGAAGTCGCGCCGGGTCGCCTCGATGCGGCGCGAGGCGGTGAGGTCGTCGGCGAGCACGACGACCAGCCCGTCGGTGAGCGCGGCCACGCGGGCGCTGAGGTAGAGGGTGGCCTGGCCGGGGCCTCGGTTGAGCTCGAGGTCGTCGACCCGGGTCGACCCGTCCTGGCGCACGAGCCGGACCAGGTCGAGCACCTGCGGCACGCCGACGCGGGAGCCGCGGGCCAGGCCGAGCGAGCGGGCCGCGCGGGTCGCCTCGAGCACCTCGTCGTGCGGCCCGACGACGACGGCCGAGGAGCTGAGCACGGCGAGGACGCCGGAGACGCCGTCGGGCACGACCGCGGGTGGGTCGTCGTCGAAGGTGATGGGCTCCGCGGCGGGCGGGCGACGCATCAGCAGCCACGTCACGAGCGCGCCGAGGAGGACGCCCACCACCAGCACGACCACGCCCCCGAGTGGGTTCACGCTGCGATCCTAGGGGCGCCGTTCACCGAGGCTTCACGTCCGAACCGCCCCCGGGCGCACGCGTCGACAGGCGTTCGGGGCGCGTTCACCCGGCGTTCACGCCGGCGTCGGTCCAGAGGTTGGGGGCGCTCCTACTGTGGTGCCGCCGATCACTCCTGAGATGGGACAAGATTCGTTCATGCGCGAGAACTACCGCGAACAGCTCGACGACATCCTCGCCGACCTGGTGCAGATGTGCCAGACCGTGTCGGGTGCCGTCCGCTCCGCCACCACGGCCCTCCTCGAGGCCGACCTGCAGCTCGCCGAGGTCGTCATCAGCGAGGACCAGGCGATCGACGCCAAGCAGCGCGAGGTCGAGAGCCGGGCCTTCTCCCTGCTCGCCCGCCAGGCGCCCGTCGCCGGTGAGCTCCGGACCGTCGTCACGACGCTGCGGATGGTGACCGAGCTCGAGCGCATGGGCGACCTCGCCGCGCACGTCGCCAAGATCGCCCGCCTCCGCTACCCCGAGGTCGCCGTGCCGGCCACCCTGCGCGCGAACTTCGTGCGCATGGGCGACGTCGCGGAGAAGATGGTCGTCACCGCCGGCCAGACGCTCAACGACCGCAACATCCAGGTCGCGCAGGAGCTGCGGGCGCGCGACGAGGAGATGGACGAGCTGCGGCGCACCCAGTTCCGCGTGCTGCTGAGCGAGGACTGGGACAGCGGTGTCGAGGCGGCGGTGGACGTCGCCCTGCTCGGGCGCTACTACGAGCGCATCGCCGACCACGCGGCCTCGATGGGCCGCCGGATCATCTACGTCGTCACCGGGCAGTTCCCGGACGAGGAGTTCTGGCCCCAGCCCTGAGGCTGCAGGAGAACGACGGGGCGGGGCCGTCGGCCCCGCTCCGTCGTCTGCCCACGTGGGCTACCTCTTGCCCTGGTTCTTGACCGCCTCGATCGACGCCGCCGCAGCCTCGGGGTCGAGGTAGCGACCGGGCCCCGTCGGACGCAGGTCGTCGTCGAGCTCGTAGACCAGCGGGATGCCGGTCGGGATGTTCAGGCTCACGACCTCCGCGTCACCGATCTGGTCGAGGTGCTTGACGATCGCGCGGAGCGAGTTGCCGTGCGCGGCGACGAGGGTGACCCTGCCGGCCTGCAGGTCGGGCACGATCGCGTCGTACCAGTACGGCAGCGCCCGCAGCAGCACGTCCTTGAGGCACTCCGTCGCCGGACGCGCGTCCGGCGGCAGGGTCGCGTAGCGCGGGTCGGCGAAGTTCGCGTACGGGTCGTCCTGCGGGATGGGGGGCGGCGGCACGTCGTAGGAGCGGCGCCACACCATGAACTGCTCGGCGCCGAACTGCGCGAGCGTCTCCGCCTTGTCCTTGCCCTGCAGCGCGCCGTAGTGGCGCTCGTTCAGCCGCCACGAGCGCCGCGTCGGCACCCAGTGCCGCTCGGCCTCCATGAGGGCGATCTGCGCGGTGCGGATGGCCCGCTTGAGCAGCGAGGTGTGCACCACGTCGGGCAGCAGCCCGGCCTCGACGAGCAGCTCGCCCCCGCGCTTCGCCTCCGCCGCGCCCTTCTCGTTGAGGTCGACGTCCACCCAGCCGGTGAAGAGGTTCTTGGCGTTCCACTCGCTCTCGCCGTGCCGGAGGAGGATGAGGGTCGAGGTCATGGCGGGAGCCTATCGAGCGGGAGGCAGGCGACCTGGCCTGCCCGCTCCTCGTCCGACCAGGACACGGCCTAGGGTCGCCGACGTGCCCCGTTCCATCGCCACGACCACCTCCGCGACGCTCGACGAGCTGCTCGGCTTCGTCCGCCCGCGGCACCGCTTCCTGCTGGCCACGACCCGGCGCGACGGCCGGCCGCAGCTGTCCCCCGTGTCCGGCGGCGTCGACGCCCACGGCCGGCTGGTGGTCTCGTCCTACCCGGCGCGCGCCAAGGTCACGAACGCCGAGCAGCGCCCGCAGGTGTCGGTGTGCGTGATCAGCGACGAGTGGGACGGTCCGTGGGTGCAGGTCGACGGCGACGCCGAGGTGCTGCACATGCCCGAGGCCGAGGACGGCCTCGTCGACTACTTCCGCTCGATCGCGGGCGAGCACCCCGACTGGGACGAGTACCGCGCCGCGATGCGGCTCCAGGACAAGTCGCTGCTCCGGATCACGCCGACCCGCTGGGGTCCGATCGCCACCGGCGGCTTCCCCGCCGACGTCGCCGCCCGCCTGGACGCCTGAGCGGACGCCGGCCCTTCGACGGGCTCGGGGGGCGTGCGGGCAGGTCCGCGTACCAGCTCGGGAGCCTCCGAATCAGGTCGCGTCGCGCTCCGGGTCGAGGCGGCTGAACGCGGCGAGGTTGCGGGTCGACTCGCCGCGCGCCCGGCGCCAGGCCCACTCGCGCCGGATGCTGTCGGCGAACCCCAGGCCGACGATCGTGTCGAAGCTGCCGTCCGCGGTCTCGGCGACGGCGCCGAGCAGCTGGTCGACGCTCTGCGCCGCGAGGCCGGCGACGGGCAGGCGGCCGACGAGGTGGACGTCGCCGAGGTGGTCGACGCAGAAGGCGACGCCGCCGAGCCGGAGGTTCCGCTCGAGGAGCCAGCGGTGCACCCGGTCGGCGTCCTGCTCGGGAGCCCGGGCCACGAAGGCGCGGACCTGCACGCTGTGCGCCCCGACCTCGAGCGCGCACTCGGTGACGAGCTTGTGCTCCCCCGGCAGCGCCACCGTGAACGTGTCGCCGCGCCGGCCCCACTCCAGCCCGAGCCCCTCGAGCGCCTCCTGCACGACCTCGGCGGCACCCATCACGGCAGCGTACGGAACCGCCCGGGACCAGGGCTCACCCCGGGCGGGCGGCAGGTCCGGTCCGGTCGGGCGAGATCGGTGGCGGTCGCGGCTCAGGTGGCCTGGACGAACCAGCGGACCGCGTACGGCTCGAGGTGCAGCGGGCCGTCGGTGAGCGGGGTCTCCTCGGTCAGCGCGTCCGCGGCCCAGCTCCCCACCGGCACGACCCAGCGCGGCAGGACCTGCGGCTCCGGCGTGACGTTGTGCACGGCGACCATCGTCTGGGTCGGCGCGTGGCGCAGGTAGACGAGGACGCCCGGGTTCACGGGGTCCTGGACCTCGGTCTCGACGCCGGCCTCCAGCGCCGGGAGCGCGGAGCGCACCGCCACGAGGTGCCGCAGCCCGGTGAACACCCGGTGCTCGAGGGTGCCCTCCTGGTGGCGGCGCTCGGCGACGTCCCAGGGCATCCGGGGCCGGTGGACCCACCGGTTGTCGTCGACGTGGTCGGGGTCCTCGGCGTAGGAGTGGTCGTTGCGGAGCCCGAGCTCGTCGCCCATGAACAGCAGCGGCAGGCCCCCGAAGCCGAGGAACATCGCGTGGGCCAGCAGCAGCTTGCGCACCGCGAGCGCGAGGTGCTCCTCGTCGCCGCCCGCCAGCGCGGCCTCGACGCCGGCCAGCGAGGCGGCCGTGCCGCTGATCCGCCGGTCGCCGGTCTCGAGGTTCTCCTGGAAGACGAGCCCGCGCGCGTCGCTCATCGGGTAGCTCCCCGCGTAGAACTCGGCCAGGAAGCGCCGGTGCTCGTAGCCGTTCAGCCCGACCGACGCGGCGTCGGCGTCGTCGATCGCCCAGCCGATGTCGTCGTGGCAGCGCAGGTAGGTGGCCCAGACCGTCGTCGGCGGCTTGGCGGGGAAGCGGTTCATCGCCGCGCAGAAGAGCCGGGTGTCCTTGGCCGCGAGGGCCGACCAGATCTGCACCATGAGCGAGTTCTGGTAGGCCATGTCGCTCACCCGGCCGGCGTGCTTGCCGACGCCGAGGTACGGCGCCAGGTCGGCGGGGCCGACGATGGCCTCGGCCTTGAAGATCAGCGCCGGGGCCGCGATCCGCGCGACCGCGCGCAGCGCCTGGGTGATCGCGTGCACCTCCGGCTGGTTCTGGCAGGACGTGCCCATCCGCTTGAAGATGAAGGCGATCGCGTCGAGGCGCAGGCACTCGACGCCCAGGTTGGCCAGCCACAGGATCAGGTCGGCGAACTCGTAGAACACGTCGGGGTTGTGCCAGTTCAGGTCCCACTGCCAGGAGTTGAACGTGGTCCACACCCACGAGCCCGACTCCTCGTCGAAGGTGAAGCTGCCCGGTGCGGTGTCGGGGAACACCTCCGGCAGCGTCCGCTCGTAGGCGTCGGGGAGCTCACGGTCGGCGTAGAGGTGGAAGAAGCGGCGGTGGAAACCGTCGCCGGCGCGCGCCGCCTCCGCCCAGGCGTGCTCGCGGGCGACGTGGTTGAGGACCAGGTCGAGGGTGAGCGAGATGCCGCGCGAGCGCAGCGTCGTGGCGAGGGCGCGCAGGTCCTCGACGGTGCCGAGGTCCTCGCGCACCGCGCGGTAGTCCATCACCGCGTAGCCGCCGTCGCTCTGGCCCGGCCGGGGCTTCAGCAGCGGCATCAGGTGCAGGTAGGTCACGCCGAGCTCGGCGAGGTAGTCGACCTTCTCCCCCACGCCCCGCAGCGTCCCGCCGAACAGGTCGGCGTACGTCGCGTAGCCCAGCATCGACTGGTGCCCGAACCACTGCGGGTCGGCGTGGCGCTGCAGGTCGAGCACGCGCAGGTCGGCGGGCCGCCGCCGGAACCCGTCGGCGGCGATCTCGACGAGCCGGTTCGCCATCTCGACGGCGTGGGCGGGGTAGGCGCCGGAGAGGCCCGTGAGCAGGTCGGGCCAGTAGCGGCGCAGGCGCGTCTCGAACACCGCCTGGTCGTGGCGTGGCTCGCCGTCGAGCAGTCCCCGGACGTCGGGAGTGGTCACGACGGCAGCGTAGCCACGACGATCATGGGACGGGCACGCGACATCCGCCCCTCAGGACCCACGCGGCCCGCCGCCGCTCAGGCCGACGTCTTCGAACGGATCCTGAGCCGCTTCCTGAACTCCTCGGTGAAGGCCTCGCGGACGGCGTCGGTGTCGAGCATCCCGCCGACCCGGCCGAAGGAGCCGGTCGCCGCGCGCTGGCAGACCACCAGCCAGGCCTGGCCCATCGCGTAGGTGTAGGTCGAGGCCACGCCCGCGCCGATCAGGCCGCCGGCCACCGAGCCCGCCCCGGGCACGAGCTTCAGCAGCCCGGTGAACGTCGCGCGCCCCGCCTGGGTCGCCGCGGTCGTCGACGCGATCGCCATCAGCGCCGCCCGGTCGAACTTGATCTTGTAGAGCTGGGCGATCTTGGCCATCATCCCGAGCTGGATCGGCACCAGCATCACCGCGTCGGAGAAGGGCACCGGCACGGCCGCGCTGGCCGCCGCGCTCGATGCCGCGGCCGCGATCACCTTCTGGGCCTCGGACGCCTTCCGGGCATGATCGATCTCCTGCGCCGCGACCAGGGCTCCGTGGACGCCTTCTGGCGCAACGCGAAAGGTGGCATCGAGGACCTCGCGCAGGCCGTACGACGGCTGGCCGGTGAAGTCGTCGGGCTTGGCGTAGGTGAAGAACGGGCTCCCCGGCACCACCGGCAGGTGCCGCTGCCGGACCAGCTCGGCCAGCGCCACCGCGTCGGGGTGGAAGCCCGAGGCGTTCCGTGGCACCTGGGTCATGACGACGACCACCGGCAGCCCGAGCTCGTCGAGGGCGCGCACGAAGTCGGCCTCGGTGTCCTCGAAGCGGCGGTCCATGCCGCGCACGCAGTACCAGGCGACGTGCACCTGCTCGCTGAGCGGCAGCTTGCGGGTGCGGTTGATCATCTTCTGCAGCTCGTCGATGATCTTCTTGTCGTCGGTGCCCATCTCCAGGCCCTGGGTGTCGACGATGCCCAGGCTTCCGACCTTGTCGAGGTAGAGGTGGCTGCCCTGCGTCACGGGCTCGCCGATCCCGACCCTGGCCACCTCCTCGCCGAAGATCGCGTTCACCAGGGTCGACTTCCCGACGCCGGTCTTGCCGAACACCGCGAGGTTGAAGCGCCCGATCGCCTCCGACTGGGACTCGTACTCCTGCCGGAACGAGTCCTTGAGCCAGTCGCCTGCCATCGCGCCTCCTGCGGTGGGTGGGGCCGCCAGCGTACGGGCCCCGACCGCACGGGGCGTCGACGTGCACCCCGCCCCGTCGCCGTGCCGTCCCCGCCACCGTGACGGTGGGACGCCGGGGGGCCGGCTCGACTGCGGGAGTCGCGCGCGACGAACGACCCGGGGGGCCCAGGGCCCGCCCGGGCACCGCGGGGACCGGGTCGGGCAGGTGGCCGGGTCGGGCAGGTGGCCGGGGCGGGCAGGTGGCCGGGTCGGGCAGGGGCGGGCGGCGAGCGGAACGCCCACCCCCGTGCGGCGGGTAGACTCGCCTGGTTGCCCGAACGACGCCGTCGCGGGCCTGCGGGACCGGCTAGCCCTGGTCCGCCCTCCGACGACAGGAAGCACCACCGCCATGCCCGTACGCAGCGATCTGCGCAACGTCGCCATCGTGGCTCACGTCGACCACGGCAAGACCACGCTCGTCGACGCGATGCTCTGGCAGTCCGGCGCGTTCCGCGCCAACCAGGACATCAACAACCGCGTGATGGACTCGATGGACCTCGAGCGCGAGAAGGGCATCACCATCCTCGCGAAGAACACGGCCGTGCTGCACCACGCACCGGACGGTTCCGACGTCATCATCAACATCATCGACACCCCCGGCCACGCCGACTTCGGCGGCGAGGTGGAGCGCGGCCTCGAGATGGTGGACGGCGTCGTCCTCCTCGTCGACGCCTCCGAGGGGCCGCTGCCCCAGACCCGGTTCGTGCTGCGCAAGGCGCTGGCCAAGAACCTGCCGATCATCGTGGTCGTCAACAAGGTCGACCGTCCCGACGCCCGGATCGCCGAGGTCGTCGAGGAGACCTACGAGCTGTTCCTCGACCTGCTCGAGGACGGCGAGACCGACGTCCTCGACTTCCCGGTCGTCTACGCCTCGGCCAAGGCCGGGCGCGCGTCGCTGACCGCCCCGGCGAACGGCGAGATGCCCGACTCGGAGAACCTCGGCCCGCTCTTCGCGACCATCCTCGACGGCGTCCCCGCACCCGAGTACGAGGAGGGCGCGGTCCTCCAGGCCCACGTCACCAACCTCGACGCCTCCCCCTACCTCGGCCGCCTCGCGCTGTGCCGGGTCTTCGCGGGCGAGATGAGGCGCGGCCAGGTCGTGGCCTGGTGCAAGCAGGACGGCACGATCCAGAACATCAAGCTCACGGAGATGCTGATCACCGAGGCGCTCGACCGCGTCCCGGCCGACATCGCCCGTCCCGGCGACATCATCGCCATCGCGGGCATCCCCGACATCACCATCGGCGAGACCCTCTCCGACCCCGAGAACCCCAAGCCGCTCCCGCTGATCACGGTCGACCAGCCGTCGATCTCGATGACCATCGGCATCAACACCTCGCCGCTGGCCGGCAAGTCGGGCAAGCTGCTCACCGCCCGCCTGGTCAAGAACCGCCTGGACGCCGAGCTCATCGGCAACGTGTCGATCAAGGTGGCGAACACCGAGCGCCCCGACACCTGGGAGGTGCAGGGCCGTGGCGAGCTGCAGCTGGCGATCCTCGTCGAGATGATGCGCCGGGAGGGCTTCGAGCTGACCGTCGGCAAGCCGCAGGTCGTGACCCGCGAGGTCGACGGCAAGATCCACGAGCCGGTCGAGCGCCTGACCATCGACGCCCCCGAGGACTTCGTCGGCGTCGTCACCCAGCTGCTCGGGCTGCGCAAGGGCCGGCTGGAGCAGATGATCAACCACGGCACCGGCTGGGTGCGCATGGAGTACCTGGTGCCGGCCCGCGGCCTGATCGGCTTCCGCACCGAGTTCCTCACCGAGACGCGCGGCACCGGGATGATGCACCACGTCTTCGAGGCCTACGAGCCGTGGCACGGAGACCTCCGTACGCGTCCGAACGGCTCGCTGGTGGCCGACCGCAGCGGCGTCGTGACGGCGTACGCGTCGTTCAGCCTGCAGGAGCGCGGGACGCTGTTCGTCGGCCCGACGACCGAGGTCTACGAGGGCATGATCGTCGGCGAGAACGCCCGCTCCGACGACATGGACGTCAACATCACCCGCGAGAAGAAGCTCACCAACGTGCGCTCCTCCACCGGCGACGAGCTGGAGCGCCTGATCCCGCCGAAGAACATGGCGATGGAGCAGGCGCTGGAGTTCTGCCGCGGCGACGAGTGCATCGAGGTGACCCCGGCCGCCGTACGCATCCGCAAGGTCGTGCTCAACGCCGGCGAGCGCTCGCGCACCCGCTCGCGGGCCAAGAACGCCTGACAGCAGCCGGGACCACCGAGGCCGCCCGGTCCCGTCCTCTCCAGGACGGGACCGGGCGGCCTCTGGCGTTCCGGCCCGTACGGGTCAGCTCTCGGTGCCGGGCCCGCTGACCTGGTCCTCGGGCTCGCCGGTGGCGGTCGGCCCGACCGGGCTCGTCGCGCCTGCTGCCGGGGCCGGTGCCGGGGCCGGTGCCGGGGCCTTCTTCGCCGGCGTCCTCTTCGCGGGCGCCTTCTTCGCCGGGCTCGCCGTCGCGGTGGTCGGGGCCTCCGGCGCCGCGGCCTTCTTCGCCGGTGCCCTGGTGGCCGGGGCCTTCTTGGCCGTGGTCCTCTTGGCGGCGCGCTTCGCCTTGTCCTCGGCCTCGCGCTCCTGCGCCAGGGCCTGAGCAGCGCCCCCGCCGTCCCCGCTCGTGGTGGCGGTGGACGAGGTGGTGGCGGAGGCGGCCTCGCGGGCGGCCCGGGTGGCGGCCTCGGGGCTCACGTCCTGCGTCGGCGTCGTGGTCCTGCGCGCCCGCGCGGCGCGGCCCGTGACGTTGCGGCGCAGGTCGGTGACGGCGGCCGAGGCCGAGTCGACGGCCGGCTCGACGGTCTCGGCGGCCTTGTCGGCGAGGTCGTCGGCGGTGTCCTCCGCGTCGCGGCGCACCTTGCGGGCGGTCGAGCGCACCTCGCCCACCCGCTCGTCGACGACGCGCTTGCCGCGGCCGGCGAGCGTGCTGTAGGTGCTCCGGGACTGCTCCAGCAGCTCCTCGGCCTGCTGCTGCAGGTCGGCGATCCGCGTCCGGGTCGTCTCGGGCAGGGCACGGAACTGTTCGGGCAGCGTGGAGAGGAACTCCCGCAGCTCGTCGGCGTTCACCCGCGCCTGCTCGGCGCGCTCGAGGCGCTTGTCGCGGATCTCGGCGAAGCGCTCCTCGGCCCGGCGCTGGCGCTCGGCGAGGGTCTCGCGCAGGGTCTCGGCGATGATGTCGGCGAGACCGGCGACCGCGTAGAAGGGGCCGAGGTCGGACTCGGCCGGTCCGGTGGCGCGCTCGGCCTTCTCGTCGGGGGTGGGGCTCATGGGTGGTGCTCCTTCGGGGTGGGTTCACCGACGGGGTCCGGCCCGGCGGCGTGGGGTGTGGCGCCGGGGACGTCGGCGAGGTTCGCCGCGTCCTCGGACACGAAGCTGCGGTAGACGTCGAGCAGGACCTGCTTGTGCCGCTCGGTGATGGTCGGGTCGGCCAGCAGCGCCGACTCCACGTCGTTGGCCGGGTGGTCCTCGGGGTCGAGGATCCCGGCGCGGACGTAGAGCGACTCGGCCGAGACCCGCAGCGCCTTGGACAGCTGCTGCAGCACCTCCGCCGACGGCCGGCGCAGGCCGCGCTCGATCTGGCTGAGGTAGGGGTTGGAGATCCCCGTGAGGTCGGCCAGCTGGCGCAGCGTCAGCTCGGCCGCGCGACGCCGGTCGGCGATCAGCTCGCCGACCGACCCCAGCTGCTCGCCGACCGTCCTCCGTGCCACGCCTCCAGTGTGCTTGCAGGAGCAAGCACACGCAAGCAGGAGCGAGCAGAGCCCGTCACACGAGGACCCGGCACGGTATCCCGGCACTCAGCACGGCGAATTTGCCGTGCTGGGTGCAGGGATACCAAGAAAGCATGGGATCCCGTCACCGCACCGGGCTGGAGCGGGGCCGGGAGCGGGGCGGAAGAGGCGGGGCGGAAGGCCGGGGCCGGGCGGTGCGGGAGGCGGGGGTGCGGGGCGGGGCGGGTGGCGGCGGTTCAGACCAGCGTCGCCTGCGGGACGCTCGCGGTGATCAGCGTGCCGTCGGGGCGGCGCTCGCCGCCGCGGGCGCCGAGGGGGCCGCTGAGGCGCGGGCCCTGGTCCTCGAGCGGCACCCAGACCTGCTCGGCCGCGGTGACGACGACCGTGTGGCCGCGCACGCTCAGCTCGGCCCGGCTCCCGGCGACGACCTCGAAGCCGATCCGCGTCGGCTCGAGGTCCACGCGGACCCGGGTGCCGAGCAGGGTGAGCATGAAGGACAGGCCGGGCCACTCCGCGGGCAGGCGCGGGTCGAAGGTGATGACGCCGTTGTAGTCGCGCATGCCCGCGAAGCCGTAGACGAGCGCGTTCCAGACCCCGCCGGTGGAGGCCACGTGCACGCCGTCGCTGGTGTTGCCGTGCAGGTTGGCCAGATCGACGTAGAGGGAGCTGGTGAAGTAGCGCAGCGCCAGGTCGGCGTAGCCGACCTCCGCCGCCACGATCGACTGCACCACGCCCGACAGCGTGGAGTCGCCGGTGGTGATCGGGTCGTAGTACTCGAAGTCGATGCGCTTCTGCTCGGCGCTGAAGTGGTCGCCCTGCAGGAACAGCGCCAGCACCACGTCGGCCTGCTTGAGCACCTGGAAGCGGTAGATCACCAGCGGGTGGTAGTGCAGCAGCAGCGGCCGCTTGTCCATCGGGGTGTGCGCGAGGTCCCAGACCTCGCGGTCGAGGAAGAGCGAGTCCTGCGGGTTGATGCCGGTGACCGGGTCGAAGAGGATCGTCATGGCCCGGGCGGCCTCGGTCCACTCGGCCGCCTCGCCGTCGTCGATGTGCAGCCGCTCGAGAGCGCGGGCGTACGCGTCGGGGGCCTCGGTCTTCATCCAGCCGAGGGTCCAGGCGGCCTGGTCGAGGTTGAACCGCGCCATGACGTTGGTGAACAGGTTGTCGTTCACCACGGTCGTGTACTCGTCCGGACCGGTGACGCCGTGGATGTGGAAGCTGCGGCGCCCGTCGCCGTTCTCGCGCCAGAAGCCGAGGTCGGCCCACATCCGGGCGGTCTCGACGAGGATGTCGATGCCCTCGCGGTTCATGAAGTCGTGGTCGCCGCTGGCCGCCACGTACTTGCACAGCGCGTAGGCCACGTCGGCGTCGATGTGGTACTGCGCGGTGCCCGCCGCGTAGTACGCCGAGGCCTCCGAGCCGTTGATCGTGCGCCACGGGTAGAGGGCGCCGGCCTGGGTGAGCTCGCGGGCGCGCTGCCGGGCCGCCCCGAGCAGCTGGTAGCGGAAGCGCATCGCGCTGCGGGCCATCGCCGGGGACGTGTACGTCAGGAAGGGCAGGACGTAGATCTCGGTGTCCCAGAAGTAGTGGCCGCTGTAGCCGGAGCCGGTGACGCCCTTGGCCGGCACGCCGGACTGCTCGGCGCGCGCCGCCGCCTGGGCGATCTGGAAGAGGTTCCAGCGCACCGCCTGCTGCAGCTCGGGCTGGTCGCGCAGCACGACGTCGGAACGCTCCCAGTAGCCGTCGAGCCAGTCGCGCTGGGCGGCGAGCTCGCGCTCGACGCCCTGGGTGAGGACGCGGTCCAGGGTGCGCCGGCAGCGGTCGCCCAGCTCGCGCACGGGGACGCCGCGCGACGTGTGGTAGGCCACGGTCTTGGTCACCGTGATCGGCTGGCCCCGCGAGGCCTGGACGCGGTAGACCATCTTGCCGGTGTCCTCGTCGGCGCTGATGTGCTCGGTCCAGGCGTTCTCGGTGTCGATGCGGTGGTCGACGCCGACGGCGAGGGTCATGCCCGAGCGCGCGCAGCGGTAGCCGATCATCAGCCGGGTGCCGTCGGCCCAGTGCATCTGGGGCTCGAGGACGCGCTCGGCGAACCCCTCCGCCTTGCGCGGGTCGGCGAGGTTGCCCTCCCCCATCGCCGCGGAGCGCACGTGGTACTCGTCGCGCCCGTCCTGACGGTTCAGGGTCTGGCTGGAGATCACCACGGGCGCGGAGTCGTCGAGCATGGTGACCTCGAAGGTCATGATCGCCAGGTGCCGCTGGGTGAAGCTGACCATGCGGGTGGAGGTGACCTGCACGCGCTTGCCCGCCGGCGTGCGCCACACGAGGCTGCGGCGCAGCACGCCGTCACGGAAGTCGAGCGTCCGGTCGTAGTGCTCGAGGTCGGCCACGGGCAGCAGCAGCGGCTCGTCGTCGACGTACAGCTTGATCGTCTTGTTGTCGGGCACGTTGACGATCGTCTGGCCCACCTTGGCGAAGCCGAAGGCCTCCTCCGCGTGCCGGATCGGGTACGTCTCGTGGAAGCCGTTGACGAACGTCCCGTGGGCGTAGGTCTCGCGGCCCTCCTCGACGTTGCCGCGCATGCCGAGGTAGCCGTTGCCGACGGCGAAGAGCGTCTCGGTGACGCCCAGGTCCTCGGCGCTGTAGACGACCTCGCTCAGCGCCCAGTCCTGGACCGGGAAGCGGACGCGGTCGAGCGGGTCGCGGCGCAGGGACGGGGTGTCCTCGTGGGCGCCGCGCATCAGCCGACCAGCTCGGCGAGGTCGCTGACGACGACGTCGGCACCGCTGTCGGTCAGGGCGTCGGCGCCCGCGCCGCGGTCGACGCCCACGACCAGCCCGAACCCTCCGTCGTGCCCGGCGCGCACCCCGGACACGGCGTCCTCGAAGACGACGGCCCGCTCGGGGTCGACCCCGAGGCGCCGCGCGCCCTCGAGGTAGGTGTCCGGGGCCGGCTTGCCCGGCAGGCCGGCGTCGGCCGAGACCTGGCCGTCGACGACGACCTCGAAGCGGTCGGCCAGGCCGGCGGCCTCGAGGACCGCCGGCGCGTTGCGCGAGGAGGACACGACGGCGACCTTGGTGCCGAGCGACTCGAGGTGGTCGAGCAGCGCGACCGAACCCTCGTACGGCTCGACACCCTCGGCCGCGAGCGCGGCGGCGAAGAATTCGTTCTTGCGGTTGCCCAGGCCGCAGACGGTGTCGGCGTCCGACGGGTCGCTCGGCTCGCCCTCGGGCAGCGTCAGGTCGCGCGAGGCGAGGAAGTCGCGCACACCGTCGTAGCGCGGCTTGCCGTCGATGAAGTCGAAGTAGTCCGGCTCCACGTACGGCCGGTCGGTGATGCCGCGCAGCATCAGGAAGTCGGTGAACAGGTCCCGCCAGGCCCGCATGTGCACCTCGGCGGTGGGCGTCAGCACCCCGTCGAGGTCGAAGAGCGCAGCGTCGTAGTCGTGCCAGTCCACGAGAGAGAAGCGTAGGGCTCATTTGTCACGACAACGCCCACCACGCGACCCTCGGGCTCGCCGGTCTGAACGGGACGGATCGCCGGCCCGCCGCGCCGGGTGGCGCCGTACAGTGCGCAGGTGCTGAGCCCCTTCGACAGCGACCCGGTCCTCGTGGAGGTCGTCCGCGACGGCCTCGTGGAGAGCGTCCACCGCGGCCGGGTCGCGGTGACGGCGCCGGACGGTTCGCTGCTGGCCGCGCTCGGGGACCCGAGCGCGCTGGTCTACCCCCGCAGCGCCAACAAGCCGCTGCAGGCGGTCGGCATGGTGCGCGCCGGGCTCGACCTCACCGACGAGCTGCTCGCCCTGACCTGCGCGTCGCACTCCGGCGAGGCGTTCCACCGCGACGGCGCGGCCCGGATCCTGGCCCTCGCCGGGCTCGACGAGGACGCGCTGCAGGACCCGCCGGACTGGCCCCTCGACGACCTGGCCAAGGAGGAGCTCATCCGGGCCGGCGGGGAGCGCTCGCGGCTGGCCATGAACTGCTCGGGCAAGCACGCCGGGATGCTGCTGACCGCGGTCCGCGCCGGTGCGCCCACCGCGACCTACCTCGAGGAGGCGCACCCGGTGCAGCGGGCGATCGAGGACGCGCTCGGCGACCTGGCCGGCGAGACGCCGACGGGGCCCGCCGTGGACGGCTGCGGTGCCCCGCTGTGGGCGCTCTCGCTCACGGCGCTCGCGCGCGCGTTCGGGCGCCTCGCCGCCAGCACCGACGCGACGGAGCAGCGGGTGGCCGACGCCGTGCGCGCGCACCCGGCGTACGTGTCGGGCACGCGGCGCGACGAGCTGGCGCTGCACCAGGGCCTGCCCGGGGTCGTGGCCAAGGCGGGTGCGGAGTCGGTGTACGCGGTCGGGCTGCCCGACGGCCGGGGGGTCGCGCTCAAGATCGACGACGGCTCCGCGCGGGGCCGGGCCGTCGCGATGGCCGGCGTGCTCGCCCGCCTCGGGCTGGACGCGGACGTGCTGCGCGCCCAGGCGAGCGTGGTGGTGCTGGGCGGCGGGCGCCCGGTGGGCGAGGTCCGCCCCCACGCCCCGACGCTGGAGGGCATCGGGGCGTAGCGGCGGTCGGCGCTACCTGCTCTTCTTCTTGCCGTCGGACTTCTTGCCGTCGGACTTCTTGCCACCGGACTTCTTGCCGTCGGACTTCTTGCCGTCGGACTTCTTGCCGGGCGACTTCTTCGCGCCGGCCCCCTTCTTCGCGTCCTTCTCGGCCGCCTTGGCGCCCTTGGTCTCCTTGGCCCCCTCGGCCGCCTTGGACTCCTTGGCCGCCTTGGACTCCTTGGCCGCGGCACCCGTGCTGCGGGCTGCGGAGTCGACGGAGGCCTCGAGGCGCGCCAGGCGCTGCTCGGCGCTGTCGAGCGCGCGACGCAGGACCTCCAGCTGGTCGGCCTGGGCGTCGACCTGGTTGTCGATGTCGGTGATGACGTCGCTGACCGGGGTGTCGAGTGCTCCCGGGGCCGGGGCCGGGGCAGCTGCCGTCCGCGTGGCGGCCCGCGGGCGCCGGGTCAGCCGCTCGGCCGTCTCGGCGGGCAGGGCCTGCTTGTTGTTCGGCGCGTCGAGGGGGCTGTCCGGCGTCTCCGCGCCCGACTGCGGGGTCGGGGCGGGCGTGCTCGCCGTCCGGGTCGACGAGCGACGCGTCGCCGGGGCGCCGGCGGTCTTGCGCGGGGTGGCGGCCTTGCGCGGGGTGGCGGCCTTGCGCGGGGCGGCGCTCTTGCGCGGGGTCGCCGTCTTGCGGGCCGTGCTCTTGCGCGGGGTGGTCTTCCGCGCCGGGGTCGGCGTCTGCTCCGAGGCCGCGGCGGAGGTGGAGGGCGCGCCGGCCGGCGGGGTGCCCGCGTCGTCGGCGGTGTCGCCGGGCGTGACGCTCGGGGCGTCGGCCGCGGTCGCGGTGGTGTCGGTGGGGCCGGCAGGACGCTCGGCCGCGTCGTCGTCGGTGGGAGCGGCCGCGTCAGCGGTCGGTTCGGTCATCAGTGGTCCTTGGGCTCGGTGAGGCGGTGAGGCGGTGAGTCGGTGCGTCGGTGAGGGGGTGAGGCTCGGTGAGTCTCGGGAGGGGTCACCTGGTCCGGAGACGACTCAGCCGCCACCGTGGAGGTGGCGGCTGAGACCAGGAGCCGGCTACTTGAAGGCGTCCTTGACGTCCTTCGCGGCGTCCTTGGCGTGCTCGCCGGCCTGCTTGGTGTGGGCGGCGGTCTGGTCGGACTGACCCTCGGCCTGCACCCGCTCGTTGTCGGTGGCGTCGCCGGCGGCTTCCTTGGCCTTGCCGCCGATCTCCTCCGCCTTGTTCGAGATCTTGTCGCCGATGCCCATCCTGAGCTCCCTTCGTCGAGGACCGTTACACCTCAACGGTACGGGGTCGCCGCGAGTCTCGGCAGGTGGGCTCAGCCGACCTGCAGGCGCGGACGCACGTGCAGCCCGACCTCGGGGTCGACCAGCACCTCCTGCGCGGCCGCGACGCCGTCGGCGAGCAGCGTCGCCTCGACGGGCACGTTGCGCTTGACCAGGCCGAGGGCGATCGCCCCGAGCTCGTGGTGGCGTGCGGAGCTGCCCACGAAGCCGACCGTCCGGCCGTCCAGGACGAGCGCGGAGCCGACGGCCGGGAGCCGCTCGGCGCTGCCGTCGAGCAGCAGCAGCACGAGGCGACGGGGAGGCCGACCGAGGGTGTGCACGCGGGCGACGGTCTCCTGCCCGCGGTAGCAGCCCTTGTCGAGGTGCACGGCGACGCCGAGCAGGCCGGCCTCGTTGGGGATCGTGCGGTGGTCGGTGTCCAGGCCCACGCGAGGCACCCCGGCCGCGATGCGCAGGGCCTCGTACGCCCAGGTGCCGGCGAGGGGGGCCGTCAGCACCTCGGCGAGCCGCTCGCGCGGCACCAGGAGCTCGGCCCCGCCCAGCGAGTCGGCGGCCCGGCGCACGACGAGGGCGGACGGGTCGGTCGCGTCCGGGTCGGCGCTCCAGACCACCGCGACGTCCTCGCTGGCGTCGGTCACCTCGACCCGCATCATGAACCGCATCGAGTCGAGCCACGCCGCGGCGGCGGCCGCGGCACCCGGCTCGGTGTGGGCCCAGAAGGACGTGCCGTCGTCCACGCCGTGCAGCGCGTGCTCGACGTGGCCCTGGGGCGAGAGCACCAGCGTCGTCGTCCCCTGCCCGGGCGCGAGGCCGAGGAGGTGCTGGGTGGTCAGCGAGTGCAGCCAGGTCAGCCGGTCCGGCCCGCTGACCCGCAGCACCCCGCGGTGCGACAGGTCGACACGACCGGTGCGCCGCTCGAGGGCGCGCTGCTCACGCACCGGGTCGCCGTAGTGCCACGCGACCCCGGCGTCGGGGCCCTCCTCGGCCACCACGGCGCTGCCCTGACTCTGCTCGCTCATGGCAGTGCCAGCGTCGGGGACGCCGTGATTCTTCCCCGGCGCAGCCCCTCCCCGGCGCAGCCCCTCCCGCCGAACCCGCGCGGCCGGGTCCGTCGTCGTCAGACCCGACGCAGGCGCGCCCAGAGGTTGTTCTGCAGCGGGTGGCCGGCAGCGGCCTTGTCGAAGGTCCAGAGCAGGTCGCCCTCGACGAGCCCGTAGAGGCGCTGCCCGGCCGTGTACTCCTCGGCCGACGACGTGCGCACCACGGCGTCGGTCGTCAGCTCGATCTTGGCGCCGGTGATCGTGCCGTACCAGACCTCGGCGTAGCCCGACGGGTGGCACATGACGACCTCGAGGCTGTCGTCGGCCTGCGGGCGCCAGAAGCCGGTCTCCATCGAGAGCGGCCGGACGGCCTTGCCCTCGCCGTCGACCTCGAAGGTCTGGGAGAGGTAGTGCAGGAAGTCACCGCCGTTGTGGGCGAAGTCGACCTGCTGGCCGAAGTCGAACTCCTCGGTGCCGGGGTAGACGCCCTTGCCCGTCCCCTCCCAGCGGCCCACGAGCCAGGCCAGGCGGTTGACGGCGGGGTTCAGCCCATCAGGGATCTCGAACGGCACGCCCCAACCCTAACGGCGGCTGCGCCGGGGCCGCGCCTGCCGGACCTGGCGGATGCGGCGCCCGGGAGCTGGGACGCACCGCCTAGCGTGGTCCGGTGCCGAAGCGCTACGTGATCATCGGGGCCGGGGCGATCGGGGGCTCGGTCGGCGGCCGGCTGCACCAGGCCGGGCGCGACGTCGTCCTCGTCGCGCGCGGCGCGCACCTGGAGGCGCTGCGGCGCGACGGGCTGCGCCTGCGGACGCCGGACGAGGACGTGACGCTCCCCGTGACCGCCGTCGGGGGGCCCGACGAGCTCGACCTGACCGAGGACGACGTGCTCGTCTTCGCGACCAAGACCCAGCAGGTGGAGGCCGCGCTCCCCACCTGGGCCGACGCGCCGGTGCGCGGCGCCGACGGGCGGGTGAGCGGCACCGCGGGGTCGCGGCTCCCGGCCCTGATGGCCCTGAACGGCGTGGCGTCGGAGCCGATCGCGCTGCGCTACTTCGCCCGCGTCGTCGGCGTCTGCCTGTGGCTGCCCTCGGTGCACCTGGTGCCGGGCGAGGTGATCGTCCGCGGCGGGCCCCGCTCGGGGATGCTCCACCTCGGGTCGGTCCCGCCGGGGCGCGAGCAGCCGCTGCTGGAGGAGGTGGCCGCCGACCTGGAGGCCGCGAACTTCGACGCCCCGCTGCCCGCCGACGTCATGCCGTGGAAGTACCGCAAGCTGATCTCCAACCTCGGCAACGGCCTCCAGGCCCTCCTCGGGGCGGGCGTCGGCTCCGAGCGGCTGGCCGCCGCCGTCGACGCGGAGGCCCGTACGGTCCTCGACGCGGCCGGCGTCACGGTCACCCCGGACGCGGAGGAGAGCGCGGCCCGCGCGGCCGCCTTCACCATGCACCCCGTGCCCGGGGTGCCCGACGACGTCGGGGGCTCGACCTGGCAGTCGCTCCAGCGCGGCACCGGCAACGTCGAGACCGACTACCTCAACGGCGAGATCGCCCGCATCGCCCACGCGCACGGCAGCGTGGCGCCGCTGAACGCCCGCCTCGCGACGCTCGTCCGCCAGGCGGCCGCCCGCGGCCAGCAGCCGGGCGAGGTCAGCGCCGACGAGCTCGCCGAGGCGCTCGGGCTGCAGCCCCGTCAGTAGACGAGGGCCTGCACGTCGGGCTGGAGCACCCTCTCGACGAAGGTCGCGGCGCCGGCGACCCGGCAGCCGTCGACCAGGTCGGCCTGGGTGAGCCCGCGGCGCGCCGCGCACTGGGTGCAGACCACGACGGCCCCGGTCGCGACCAGCGGCGCGACCAGGTCGGCGACCGCGGTCGCGTGCTCCAGGCCCAGGTCGGGCTGCCGGTCGCCCACCGCGAACCAGACGGCCTCGCCGGTCAGCCACACGCCGACCTCGGCGCCGGCGGCGAGCGCCGTCGCCGCCACCGTCCAGGCCTGGTTGGCGCGCTCCGGCGCCTCGGCACCGCAGGTGATCTTGACCATCAGGGGACGGGGCGACATGGTCCCATCCTCCGGGCGCTGGCTAACCTCCTCGCGTGCGGGTCGTGGTGCAGCGGGCGTCGAGCGCGGCCGTGACGGTCGACGGCGAGGTGGTCGGGGCGCTCCCCGCCCCCGGCCTGGTGGTGCTCGTCGGCGTCACCCACGACGACACCGCGGCCGACGCCGTACGGCTGGCCGAGAAGGTGTGGACGCTCCGGGTCCTCGACGGCGAGCGGTCGGCCGAGCAGGAGTCGGCCCCGCTGCTGGTGGTCAGCCAGTTCACCCTCTACGCCGACACCCGCAAGGGCCGGCGACCGTCCTGGAGCGCGGCCGCGCCGCGAGGCGTCAGCGAACCCCTCGTGGAGGCGTTCGTCGAGGCCCTGCGGGAGCGCGGTGCCCACGTGGAGACGGGCGTCTTCGGGGCGGACATGCAGGTCGCGCTCGTCAACGACGGGCCGATGACCCTGCTCCTCGACTCCGCCTCTTGACGAAAGTGGTCGCTCCGAGGCGCCCCTGAGCCGATCAGGAGGCCCGGAACGACCACTTTCGGGAGAAGCGGGACCGCTCAGGCCGCGGAAAGCTCCACGTCGACCTCGGCCACCGAGCCGACGGACGCGACGACCTGACGGTCGGTCTTGGCGCCCGGCGCGAGGGTGCGCAGGGTCCAGCGGCCGTCGTGGGCGAAGAAGCGGAAGTGCCCGGTCGCCGAGGTGGGGACCTCGGCGGTGAACTCGCCGGAGGGGTCGAGCAGACGGACGTAGGCGTTGCCGACCGGCTCGCCGCCGCGGAGCACGCGGCCCTGGATGACCGCCTCCTTGGAGGTGTCGACGCCGGCGATGCTCAGGCCGCCCTTGGTGGAACCGCACATGGTGATGACCTCGCTGGGTGAAGGGGCTGGGGTTGGGTCGGGCTGCCGGTCAGGCCTGGCCGGGCTCGTCGCCGACGGCGACGGGGACCCCCACGAGGGAGCCGTACTCGGTCCAGGAGCCGTCGTAGTTCTTGACGTTGGCCTGGCCGAGGATCTCGTGCAGCACGAACCAGGTGTGCGCGCTGCGCTCACCGATGCGGCAGTAGGCGATGATGTCGGCGTCGAAGTCGAGACCGGCGTCGCCGTAGAGCTTCTTGAGGTCGTCGGCCGACTTGAACGTGCCGTCGTCGTTGGCCGCCTTGCTCCACGGGACGTTCACCGCGGTCGGGATGTGGCCGCCGCGCTGCGCCTGCTCCTGCGGGAGGTGGGCCGGGGCGAGCAGCCGGCCGGCGAACTCGTCGGGGCTGCGGACGTCGACGAGCGAGTCCTGGCCGATGGCCGAGACGACCTCGTCGCGGAACGCGCGGATGCTCAGGTCGGGCTCGGCCGCCTGGTACTGCGTGGCCGGGCGGGTCACGGTCTCGCTGGAGAGCGGACGGGCGTCGAGCTCCCACTTCTTCCGGCCGCCGTCGAGGAGCTTGACGTCACCGTGGCCGTAGAGCTTGAAGTACCAGTACGCGTACGCGGCGAACCAGTTGTTGTTGCCGCCGTAGAGCACGACCGTGTCGTCGTTGGCGACGCCACGCTCGGACAGCAGCGTGGAGAACTGCTCGCGGTTGACGAAGTCGCGACGCACCGGGTCCTGGAGGTCCTTCTGCCAGTCGAGCTTGATGGCCCCCTCGATGTGGCCGCCGTCGTAGGCGGTGGTGTCCTCGTCGACCTCGACGAGGACGACGTTGCCGTCGGACGCGTGCTCGGCGACCCAGTCGGCGTCGACGAGGACTTCAGACGTGCTCATGGGCGATCTCCTGTGCGGTTGCGGCTTCGTGGACCGGGACGGCGCGTGAGGGCGCGCGGCCCGGAGGGCCTTCGGCGGTGGGGGCGTGCGGTGCGGCGCGCGAGGAGTCGCACGCTGGGCTCGTGGGGCAGCGCAGGGGCTGCCGGTGACGAGCCGCTCAGGGCACCCGGGTCAGGCCCGACAGAGCGACGAGCGCATTCGGCCGTGGTCGACCGCCCGACGGCGGACGAGCGGCAGCGCACACGCGATCGTCATGCCGCCCACCGTACGACGAACCGGCACCGCAGCGGCAGACTCCGTCCCGATGGGCGAGACCGACGTCCGGCATACGAGACGCTAGGCGTGGGTCGACGCCGTCTCGCGTGAGGTCGTTCACACCTCGTTCAGGATCTGGACACCGGGCCCGCGGTCCGGAGCGCTCAGCCGCCCGCGAACGGGGGCAGCACCTCGACCTCGGCGGCCTCGTCGAGGGGGCGTTCGAGCATCGTGGCGGAGACGCTCACGCCGTCGAGGAGGAGACTGCTTGCCCTGACCACCCGCGTGAAGGCGGGGTCGGCGTGCCGGGCGAGGACGAGCGAGAGGGCCTGCGCCACGGTGGCCGCCTCGACGGTCTCCGACGTGGTCCGGGCGGCGGCCCGGGCCCCCGCCCAGAAGTTCAGGGTCACCAGCGGCACTGGGATAGTGTCCCGCCCAGCACCAGGGCCGCACGACGTGGGCCCCGGTGCGGTCCGGCGGCCGCTCGTCCGAGGTCGACCGGGTGCGGCCCGACCGTCGAGGAGACCCTCATGGCCACACTGCTCCTGCTCACCAACGACATGCACGCGTCCGCGGAGATCCTGCCCGCGCTCGAGCTGCTCCCCCACCAGGTCAAGGTGGCCCAGGCCGAGGCGACGGCGCTGCTCGACGCCCCCGTCGCGGACCTGATCCTGCTCGACGCCCGGCGCGACCTGGCCGGGGCACGTTCGCTGTGCCGCCTGATCGAGACCACGGGCAAGGAGGCGCCGCTGCTCGTCATCGCCAGCGAGGGCGGGCTGGCCGCGCTCAGCTCCGACTGGGGCTTCGACGACCTGCTGCTGGCCACGGCCGGCCCCGCCGAGGTGGACGTCCGGCTGCGCCTGGCCATGACGCCCGTGGCCCAGACCGGGGTCGACCCGCTGATCCAGAGCGGCAACATCGTCATCGACGAGGCCGGCTACAGCGCCAAGCTCAACGGGGTGCAGCTCGACCTGACCTACACCGAGTTCGAGCTGCTCAAGTACCTCGCGCAGCACCCGGGCCGGGTCTTCAGCCGCCAGCAGCTGCTGAGCGACGTGTGGGGCTACGACTACTACGGCGGCACCCGGACCGTCGACGTGCACGTGCGGCGCCTGCGGGCCAAGCTCGGCCCGGAGTACGAGTCGGTCATCGGCACCGTCCGCAACGTCGGCTACCGCTTCGTCACGCAGGCCGACGAGTCCGGCCGCGAGCCGAGCCGGGTCTTCTAGCCCGGCTCGGGGCCGCCGTCGGCGCGCCGCGGAGGGGCCGCGCGCTGCCCGTGGGGGAGGACGTCCGCCGGACCCGCAGGGTCGGCGCCCCGCTCAGTCCTCGTGGCGCGCGCGCTCGATGCGGGCGAAGAGGTGCCGCAGGTGCGTCGGGACCGTGCCGGGCGGGCCCTCGCGGCGCACGAAGTTGACCCCGCCGAGGACCTGCGCGGCGATGAGCGGGACGAGGGCGAGGGTCGCCCAGTTGGAGACGCCGCCGGCGAAGCCGACGTCGTGGCTGGCCGCGATGCCGGCGAGGATCCCGACGACGACGACCGCGTACGACACGACGTGCAGCACCCGCGAGGTGCGCTCCACGCGCTCGGTCGCGATGCCCTCGAGCCAGCGGCGCCAGGCGAGGTTCCACAGCCGCAGCTGCACGACGCACAGCAGCCCCATCGCCGCAGCGCTGGCCAGGAGCGCGACCACCCACGGCACCGCGGTGCTGTCGGCGGCGCCGGTGTAGGCGGCGCTCAGCGCGAGCAGGCCGAGCACGAGCGCCGCGGTCGACAGCAGCGTCCCGAGCGAGACGAGGAGCGCCCTGCGCTGCGCACCCGCGACCTGCTCCTCGACCTCGGCCGTCGCGCGCCCCGCTCCGCCCCGTGCTCCGCCTGCCTGTGCCACGGCGGCCAGGATAGGCGCGACCGCTGCCGCGGCACGCGACCGACGGCGCTGCGGCACGCGACCGATAGCGTCGCGCGCATGGCTCCGGGCGACGACGACCTCGTGATCAGCGCCGACCCCGGCCGGGAGCTGCTCGCGCAGGTCCCCGACCTGGTCGAGGCCGCCGGCACCGCGGACGGCGTCCCGGCGCTCAACGAGGCGGGCGTGCTGGCCCTGCGGCACCCGCACCGCGGCGGCACCCGGCACCTGGTCGCGGCGCTGGATGGCGACGCACTGGGCTACGCGCAGCTGGCCGACGACGGCACCGGCCAGGTCGTCGTCCACCCGTCCCACCGACGCCGCGGCGTCGGCCGCCGGCTGGTCGCCGCGCTGCTCGACGCCGCCGCGGGCCGGGGCGTGGGCCTGCGGGTCTGGGCGCTCGGCAACACCCCTGCCGCCGCCGGGCTCGCCGCCCGGACCGGGCTGGAGCCGGCCCGGGTGCTGCTCGTGATGAGCCGCCCGCTCGCCGACCTCCCCGAACCCTCCGTGCCCGCGGGCGTCGTCCTGTCCACCTTCTCCCCGGGCGCGGACGAGGACGCCTGGCTGCACGTCAACGCCCGCGCCTTCGCCCACCACCCCGAGCAGGGCGGGATCGACCGCGAGGACCTCGCCGAGCGCATGGCCGAGCCGTGGTTCGACCCGGCCGGCTTCTTCCTCGCCCGCCGCGCCGACGCCGCCGGGCCGGGCGCGGCGGTCCTCGGCTTCCACTGGACCAAGCAGCACGACGCGCTCGGCGAGGCCGGGCTCGGCGAGGTCTACGTGCTCGGCGTCGACCCCGACGCCCAGGGCCGGGGGCTGGCCAAGGCGCTGCTGCTGACCGGCCTCGCGCACCTGCGCGACGCCGGCGACACGACCGTCGAGCTCTACGTCGAGGCCGACCAGGCCGGGCCGGTCGGGCTCTACACCGCGTACGGGTTCACCGAGTCGAGCCGCGACGTGATGTACGCCGGGCCCGACCACCCGGCGCCCGCCACGGCGTCGGCGCGAGCCGGCACCACCCCCTGAGCAGACCCGCGAGCCGTTCATCCGGGCTGAGTAGCATCAGCCGTCCCGACGCTTGAGGAGTGTGATGGACGTGGTCGACACGGCGGTCCCCAGCCTGGAGACCGACGGTGGCACCACCAACACCGACGGGGCCGACCTCAGCCTGCTGGACGGGCTCCCCGAGCCCGAGCTGCCGGCCGACCGGTTCCTGGACCGCGAGCTCTCGTGGCTGGCGTTCAACAACCGGGTCCTCGACCTCGCGCGGGACACCCTGCGGGTCCCGCTGCTCGAGCGGGCGAAGTTCCTCGCGATCTTCTCCTCCAACCTCGACGAGTTCTTCATGGTCCGCGTCGCCGGGCTCAAGCGCCGCATCGCGGCCGGCGTGGCCGTGCCGGGCGTCAGCGGGATGATGCCGCGCGACGTGCACAGCTCGATCCTCAACCGCACCCGCGAGCTCGTCGAGGAGCAGGCGCGCATCTTCGGCGAGGAGATCCGCCCGGCCCTGGCGGAGGAGGGCATCGAGATCCTGCACTGGGACGAGCTGCGCCCCGACGAGCGCGAGCGCATGCACGTGCTGTTCTCCGACCGCATCTTCCCGGTCCTGACGCCGCTGGCCGTCGACCCGTCGCACCCGTTCCCCTACATCTCCGGGCTGTCGATCAACCTGGCTGTGCTGGTCAAGAACCCCGAGACCGGCGTGCGGCAGTTCGCGCGCGTCAAGGTCCCGACGGTGCTGCCCCGCTTCGTGCTCCTCGACGAGGGCCGCTTCGTCCCGCTCGAGGACGTCATCGCCCGTCACCTCGACCAGCTCTTCAGCGGCATGCAGGTGGTCAGCCACCACGTCTTCCGCGTGACGCGCAACGAGGACGTGGAGGTCGAGGAGGACGACGCGGAGAACCTGCTCCTGGCCCTGGAGAAGGAGCTGCTGCGCCGCAAGGTCGGCCGCCCGCCCGTGCGCCTCGAGGTCGAGGCGGACATGGACCCGCGGATGCTGGAGATCCTCGTCTCCGAGCTCGACATCACCGAGCGCGAGGTCTTCTCCCTGCCCGGCCCGCTGGACCTGCGCGGCCTCTTCTCCCTGGCCGACCTGGACCGGGCCGACCTCAAGTACCCGGCCTTCCTGCCCACGACCCACCCGCACCTCGCGGAGGTCGAGACGGCGCAGCCGGCCGACATGTTCGCGGCGATCCGTCAGCGCGACGTGCTGCTGCACCACCCGTACGACTCCTTCGCCACGAGCGTGCAGCGCTTCATCGAGCAGGCCGCCGACGACCCGCAGGTGCTGGCGATCAAGCAGACGCTCTACCGCACCTCGGGCGACTCCCCGATCATCGACGCCCTGATCGAGGCCGCCGAGGCCGGCAAGCAGGTGCTCGCCCTGGTGGAGATCAAGGCCCGCTTCGACGAGCAGGCGAACATCGCCTGGGCCCGTCGCCTGGAGCGCCACGGCGTGCACGTCGTGTACGGCGTGGTCGGGCTCAAGACCCACTGCAAGCTCTCCCTCGTCGTGCGCGACGAGCCGGACGGGCTGCGTCGCTACGCCCACGTGGGGACGGGGAACTACAACCCCAAGACCGCGCGCACGTACGAGGACATGGGCCTGCTCACGGCGAACACGATCATCACCGAGGACATCGGCCGGCTCTTCAACCACCTGTCGGGGATGAGCCAGGAGACGTCGTACAAGCGGCTCCTGGTCGCGCCGCACGGCGTCCGCAACGGCCTCATCGAGCGCATCGAGACCGAGATCGCGCACCACGAGGCGGGCCGGCCCGCCCACGTCCGGATCAAGGTCAACTCCCTGGTCGACGAGACCGTCAGCGACGCCCTCTACCGCGCCTCGCAGGCCGGCGTCCCGGTCGACCTGTGGGTCCGCGGCATCTGCACGATGCGTCCCGGCGCCCCCGGGCTGTCCGAGAACATCCGCGTCCGCAGCATCCTGGGCCGCTTCCTGGAGCACAGCCGGCTCTTCTGGTTCGCCAACGGCGGCCAGCCGTCGGTGGGCATCGGCTCGGCCGACCTCATGCACCGCAACCTCGACCGCCGCGTGGAGGTGCTGGCCTCGATCAACGCCCCGGCGCACGTGGCCGAGATCGGCGACCTCTTCGACGTGGCCTTCGACAAGGGCACGGCGTCGTGGAAGCTGCAGCCGGACGGCACCTGGGTCGCCTTCACCCTCGACGAGGAGGGCAAGCCGCTGCTGGACATGCAGGAGTGGCTGATCAACACCAAGAGCCGCCGCCGGCTCATCACGAAGTGAGCCCGACCCGGTGACCATCTCCGTGATGCGGCCGGGCGGCGTCCAGGTCATCCCCGCGCGGCCGGTGCTGGCCGGCGGCGCCGTCGTCACCCGTGAGCACCCCACGCGCGGCACCGAGGTCGTGCTCGTGCACCGCAAGCGCTACGACGACTGGTCGCTGCCCAAGGGCAAGGTCGAGAACGGCGAGTCGGTGCCCGCCGCGGCCGTGCGCGAGGTGCTCGAGGAGACCGGCGTCTCGATCCGGCTCGGGGTCCCGCTCGACACCGTCTCCTACGACCTGACCAAGCCCGCGCGACCCGACCTCTCCAAGCACGGCAAGGTCCTCAGCGGCATCAAGCGCGTCAGCTACTGGGGGGCGACCGAGGTCTCGAGCGTCAGGCGCGCGCCCGACCACGAGGTCGACGTCGTCGCCTGGCTCCCGGTGCGGGCGGCGCTGGGCCGCCTCTCCTACGCCGCCGACCACTTCCTGCTGTCGCAGCACCTCGAGCAGCCGGTGACGACGCCGATCGTGATCGTGCGCCACGGCAAGGCGATGGACCGCAAGGACTGGTCCAAGAAGGACGTCGCACGCCCGGTCACCGCGCTCGGCCGGCGTCAGGCCCGGTTGCTCGTGCCGATGCTGCGCGCGTACGGCGTCGAGCGGATGATCTCCTCCACCGCCGTGCGCTGCGTCTCCACGCTGCAGCCCTACGCGAGCGCCACGAAGCGCAAGATCATCACCTACGAGGGCCTCACCGAGGAGGAGGGCTCGCACGACCCGAAGGGCGTGGCCAGAATCATCCGTCGCGTCCGGGCGAGTGCCCTCAAGGCGGGCCGGCCGACGGCGATCTGCGTGCACCGCCCGGTGCTCCCCCACGTCCTCGAGGCGCTCGACATCGCCCCGACCACGCTGGTGACCGGCGAGTTCCTCGTCGCGCACCTCACCGAGGACGGCGACGTCCACGCCCTGGAGCGGCACCGCCCGCAGGCGTAGCCGGCTGCCTCCGCTCCGCCACGGCGGCCTCGCGAGCCGATCCCACCTCACCCGATCAGGTCCGGTCCGGTCTGTTCCGATCTGGTCCGGCGGCGTCGTCGTCGCGCAGGACGGCGGTGGTCCTCTAGAGGGCTTCCTCCGCCACCTCGCCGTCCTCGCGCCGGCGGACCCGCACGGCCCGGGCGTCGGGACGGGAGGCGAGCGGGCCGACCAGCTGCTCGTCGACGAAGTGCAGGGCGCAGCCGTCGTCGACGGCGTAGGTGTCGCCGAACCCGCCCGCGACCAGCTCGCGCAGGCGCGGTCGACGGGAGGGTTCGGAGGAGTGGTGCGGGCAGAAGCCGCCCGGCAGCCAGCCCAGGCCGTCGCGCAGCCCGTCGGCGTTGCCGACCAGCCAGGAGTCGGTGGTGCACCGCTCGAACCAGCAGTTGCCGCCGGCGCTGAGCCCGCTCATCACCACGCCGCGCTCGTACGCCCGGCGCAGCGCCTGGTCGAGGCCGTGCGCCCGCCAGACGGCGAGCAGGTTCACGGTGCTGCCGCCGCCGACGTAGACCAGGTCCTGCTCGGCGAGGAAGGCGTCGAGGTCGACGACCTCGCGGGCGAAGAGCCGCAGCACGCTGAACCGCGCCCGTCCGGCCAGCGCGTCGCCCACCGTGTCGACGTACGCGTCCGCGTCGCCGCTGGCGGTGGGCACGAAGCAGACCCGCGGATCGTCGCGGCCGGTGAGGCCGAGGAGCGCGTCCTCGAGCCCGCGGTCGTCGTCCACGCCCTCGCCGAAGCCGCCGCCACCCAGAGCCACGATGTGCCGAGCCATCCCGGCAGCCTGCCACCCACGTCGACGGCGGTGGGCGGCACCCGCCGTCCACCTGCTGTCGCCCAGCCGCTCGCGACGGACCTCGCGACGACCTGACCTCCACCGGGACGCGGATCGCGCGTCAAGCCTTCCGGGGCCGGACGTCGACCGCGGACCGGCCGGACCTCAGGACCCGCAGGTCTCAGTCGGAGACGACGAGCGCCTGGTCGCGCACCGTGCGGGCGACGAGACGGATCGAGAGGCGCTTGAAGGCGTCCTCGATGAAGGCGTCGACGCGGTCGGCGCTCACGGCGAAGGCCGAGACCGGGATCTGCCCGGAGTCCCACCCGAGGCGCTCGATCTCGTCGATGCTCCCCAGCCCGGAGGTCTGCCGGTCGAACGCGTACACGGTCACCGACGTCGTGTCGTCCACCGCGATGTCGACGCCGAGGATCGACCAGCGCTCCCGGTCGACCCCCGCCAGCTCGTAGAGGCTCGGCGAGCCGAGCGTGGCCACGGCGTCCTCGGCCGCGGCCGTGCCCACGTAGTCGCTCCACCCGGCGCTCGCCGGGCCCAGCACCTGGTGCTCAGTCATCCCCGCAGGGTGGCAGAGGCGGGTGAACGCCCGACGAACGTCAGGCGACCAGCGCGGAGCGCGCCGCGACGCCGACGTCGGGGTTGTCGGTGAAGAAGTCGTCCATCCCGGCGCCGAGGAAGGTCGCGATCTCGCCGGCCAGGTCGCCGGGCGCCTCCGGGGCGTCCCCCCGCCGGTGCTGCAGCGGGAGGAAGCGGTTCTCGCGGCGGAAGGTCCATCCCGTGACCCGCAGGCCCGCCTCGTGCGCGTCGGCCAGCACCGGGCCGGGTTCGAGGAGCCGGCTGTCCGCGTCGCGCGGGATCATCAGGTCCTTGTGCAGGCCGAGCTGGTCGGCGTACGTCTTGACCTCGGCGAGCCCGCGCGGGGTGAGGAGGTCGGCGTACGTGCGCGGGTCGCCCGCGCTGCGGAGGTCGAAGGGCGCGCCTGTGACGTGGGCGAGCTGGATGAGGGGCAGGTCGGTCATCGTCGCGAGCCGGCGGAGGTTGCCCACCTCGAAGCTCTGGATGACGACGGGGTCCTCCGACCGGGTCCAGCCCCGTGCGGCGAGGGCCTCGAGCAGGGGCTCCTCGACGGCGAGCCCCAGGGAGCGGAAGTACGTCGGGTGCTTGGTCTCGGGGGCGACGCCGACGGGACGCCCGTCGCGCGTCCGGGAGCGGCGGGCGAGGTCCAGCACCTCGTCGAGCGTGGGGATCGGCTGGCCGTCGAAGGCGGTGTTCTGCGGGCGCAACGCGGGCAGCGGCTCCCGGGCCCGGAGCGTGCGGAGCTCGGCGAGGGTGAGGTCCTCGGTGAACCACCCCGAGACCTCGCGGCCGTCGATCGACTTGGTCGTGCGGCGGTCGGCGAGCTCGGGGTGGTCCGCGACGTCGGTCGTGGCCGTGATGGCGCTCTCGTGGCGCACCACCAGGTGCCCGTCCCGCGTCGGTACGACGTCGGGCTCGATCACGTCGGCGCCCTGCTCGATGGCCAGCTCGTAGGACAGCAGGGTGTGCTCGGGCCGGTAACCGCTCGCGCCGCGGTGGCCGATGACGAGGTTCATGGATCTATCTGAGCACTACGAGCGCGCTCGCTGGCCGACGTCGGGGTCGTCGGTGAAGAAGTCGTCCATGCCCGCGTCGAGGAAGGCCCCGATCTCCCCGGCGAGGTCGCCGACCTCCCCCGGCACGGTGCTGCTGCGGTACTGCAGCGGCAGGAACTGGTTCTCGCGACGGAAGGTCCAGCCCGTCACGCGAAGGCCCGCACGGTGCGCGTCGGAGATCACCGTGGTCGGCGCGAGCAGGCGTCCGTCCACGTCGCGCGGGATCATCCGGTCCTTGCAGAGCGCCACCTGGTCGGCGTAGCGCTTGATGCCGCGCAGGCCGGCCGGGGTGACCAGGTCGGCGTACGTGGTCGCGCTGCCCGCGGCCACCCGGTCGTACGGCGCCCCGGAGCAGTCGACGAGCTGGATCAGCGGGAGCTCGGTGCGCTTGGCCAGGGACTTGAGGTTGTCCGTCTCGAAGCTCTGGATGACGACCGGGTCGGACTTCTTCGTCCAGCCGTGGGCCTTGAGCTCCCTCAGCAGCGCGGCGTCGGTCGACAGGCCGAGCGAGGCGAAGTAGGTCGGGTGCTTGGTCTCCGGAGCGACCCCGACGGGCTTGCCCGCGCAGGTGCGGGAGTGGCGGGCCAGGTCGAGCACCTCGTCGAGGGTCGGGACCGGGTAGAGGCCGTCGTACGCCGTGTTGTCCGGGCGCAGCTTCGGCAGCCGCTCCTTCGCCCGCAGGGTGCGCAGCTCGGCGAGGGTGAAGTCCGTCGTGAACCACCCGGTCTGGCGTCGAGCCGTCGATGGTCTTCGTGGTCTGGCGGTCGGCGAACTCGGGGTGCGCGGCCACGTCGGTCGTGTCGGTGATGTTCGGCTCGTGACGGGCGACGAGCCGGCCGTCCTTGGTCGGGACGACGTCGGGCTCGATGTAGTCGGCGCACTGGCGGATGGCGAGCTCGTAGCTGGCGAGGGTGTGCTCGGGGCGGTAGCCGCTCGCCCCGCGGTGCCCGATGAGCCGGTTCGCCGGGGCGTCGGTGCGCACCTTCGGGAACCCGACGATGATCATCTCGGTGTCGTCGGGCCGGCCCGGGTAGCGCGCGGCGTTGTTCGGGTAGTTGTTGTCGTTGGCGAAGAGGTAGCGCCCGCCGCCCAGCGGCACGACCGTCTCGGTCGACTGGAAGGCGAAGGAGAAGGTCGACCCCACCCCGTACGCGCCCGGCGACGTCGTGGTGCCGATCCGCTCGGGGTTGGCGATCGTGAGCAGGTCGACCTTGAGCCGCTTGCGGGCGAAGCCGTCCTCCCGGCGGTTGAGGTCGACGTCGTAGACGCGCTTGGTCACGGCCTGCGCCCCGTCGAAGTTGTCCCGCTCCAGCACGACGAGCTTCCGGGGGCCCACGAGGTGGGCGTCGCCGACGACGTTCGCGTCGGTGTCGGTCTCGTAGGCCCAGGTCGTGCCGGTGTAGCGCTGGCGCCTCGTGTCGAACTCGTAGACCAGGCGGCGCCGCTTGTTCGGGTCGGCGTTCAGCGCGCCCTCGAGGATCGGGTAGAGGTAGCGCCCGTCCTTGGAGCCGGCCATCGCCTCGAAGCCGCGGCTGCTGCCGATCGTCGGGGTCTCACCCGCGCCGAGCGTCGGGTTGTCCGGGGACTTGCCGCCGACGAAGGGCGCCGGGGCGGACAGGAGCTTGCCGCTCCTGCTGACGTGCAGCAGGTAGGGCCCGAACTCCTCGCCGATCCAGAAGGTGCCGTCGGGCTGGCGCACGATCGACTCGACGTCGAAGTCGGCGCCGGTCAGCAGCCGGTCGGACGTGTCCTCGTTGACGATCTTGAAGTTGATCTTGTGGTCGGGGTCGCGCAGCGAGATGAACCGCTCGACGTCGATCGTGCCGGAGCCGCCGCCGCGGCGGCCGGTCTCGAAGTCCGGGGCGACCCGGTAGACCCGCAGCAGGAAGTCCGCGGAGTTGGCCTTGGAGCCGAAGCCGTTGTCGGGCATCGCCCAGAAGGTCCCGTCACCGTTCGCGACGACGCCGGAGAAGCCCGGCACGACCTGCCCGCGGAACGGCCCGGTCCGGCCGTTCACCGGGCCCTTCGGCGTGGCGAGCGCGCCCGAGTCCGGGCCCGGGGCCGAGTAGTCGGCCGGGAGCGCCGCCCGGGCCTGCAGCGTCGGGGTCACCACGCGCCGGCTGGGCGTCGGGCGGCTGTCCCGGACCGGCGGCCTGGCCTCCGCCGTCCCCGGCGCGGTGAGGCCGAGCCCCGCCACCACCAGGGCCGCGACCGCGACCCCCGTCGTCCCCCGTGCCCACCGCATCCGCGTCCTTGCCGTCACGACCGCTCCTGCCCGTCCCGTTGCCCGGCGAGGCCGCGTACGGACCTCGTGGGCCCGATCCAAGCGGTGCGGTCTGTCACCTGTGGATCATCTGTGGCAACAACGGGTGAACGCCAGGGGTGCCGGAGACGACCACCCCCTCGCGCACCCCGCATGCCACGGCACCAGGAGTTCACGTCGTGTCCACCGCCCGCTCCCGGGGCCGACACCTGCGGCCCGGTTCGGCCCCTAGGTTCGCAGCCGTGAGCACCCGCTGCTACCTCGTCGCGACCAGCCCGCACGAGGTGCTCGTGATGGCTGCGGCCTGGCGCGCCGGTGCGCTGCCGGTCGCCGGGCCGCTGGTCCTGGTGGTCGGGAGGGACGACGGGTCGGCCGCCGCACGCCGCACGGCCGAGCAGCTGGGGTTCGTCGAGCGGGTCACCGTGCTCGACGAGCTCCTCGGCGGGGACGGCCGCGTCGAGGACTCCCCCGTCGAGCTCGTCGTGGGCAGCGCCTCCCTCGAGGTCGGCCGCGCCCTGGCCCGGCGCCTGCTCGAGGTGAGCATCACGCTCGTCGCCGTGGACGGGGACGCGTACGGCCCGACGCCGGACCCGGTGCGCGGGCGCTTCGCCCGGTTGACCGGCCGGGTGCTCCACCTCGACCTCGCACCCGGGCTCGCCCCGCTGCTGCTCGCCGAGCGGCGCGTGCCCACCACCCCCGTCCCGCTCGCCGACCTCCGCGCGGTCGCGGCCACGCTGCCCGCACCGGCCGCGCTCGTCGATCCCACGACGCTGCTCGTCGGGCGCACGTCGCGGTGGGCCGACGCGCTGGACGCCGACCGGCAGGCCGACCTGCTGGTCGCCCTCGTGCAGCGCTGCGCCGAGGCCGGACACTCGCGGGTCGTGGTGCTGCTCGACCCGGCCACGCGCCCCAGGGTGCGGCGCCAGCTCGAGAAGGCCGCCGCGCAGGTCAGGGCCGACCTCACCGTCGTCGACGACGCCTCGCCCACCGAGCAGTGGCTGGCGACGGGCGCCGTGCGCTTCGTCGTCGGGTCGGCCGCCCCCGACCTGCTCGTCGCGCAGGCGGCCTACGGGCTGCGCACGGCCCAGCTGGACACCCAGGTCGTGCTCAAGCGGTTGACGCCCTTCTCCGACGCGCACCGGATCGGGGCCACCCTCGTCCAGGCGCTCGTCCCCGACCTGCGCACCTGGACCAGCGCGCCCGAGGGCGAGCCCCCGCCGGCGCTCGACCTGCCGCGCATGGTGACCTCCGTCGCGTACGCGATGCAGCCCGAGCTGCTGGCCGGGCACCGTGCCGCCGTGGTCGAGCACCTCGCGGACGTCGAGGACGGCGTCCGGCGCCGCTTCGTGCGCCGCCGCCGGCTGGGCGAGCTCCGGCTCCCCGGCGGCAAGCGCACGGTCCGCGCCAGGCTCTAGCCGAAGGCGTCGGTTCGCGAGCCAGGCAGCCCGATCTCGTCCCCGGCTGTCCACCGAGGGTCTGCCCGCCACCGTCGGGGGGTCAGGCGACGAGCCGCGGCGCGACCCGGTGGCCCCTTCGTCACAGGACGGGTGGACGACCCAGGCGGGTCATGCGCCAGACCGTGGTCCAGCGCATCGGCCGCCGCGGCGGGCGCGCCGCCCAGGCCTGCCGGTAGCCGGCGAGCACCTGCCGTACCGGACCGCCGCGCACGACGGCGAGCACCGTCCAGGTGGCGACGTAGGCCAGGGCGACCAGGACCGGCAGCGAGCGCCACGCCGCCCAGAACCGGTTGCGCGCGGTGAGCAGCACGTGGCCGGGGTGGCGCGAGGGCGTCGTCCGGGGGTGGTAGGCGGTGAGGTCGGCGGCGTACCAGAGCGACCAGCCGGCGTCGAGGAGCCGCCAGGACAGGTCCGACTCCTCCATCGCGTAGAAGAAGCGCTGCTCGAAGCCCTCGACGGCCTCGAACGCGTCCGCGCGGACCGCGCAGGCCGCACCGATGAAGTGCGTCACCGCCCCGGAGCGGGCGAACGAGCGGGAGCCGATGCGCGGCACGTGGCGCCGCTGCGTACGACCCTCGTGGTCGAGAAGGCGGATGGCCAGCGCGCCCAGGCCGGTGTCGGCCTCGAAGCGGTCGGCGACCCCGGCGAGCACGTCGGGACCGAGGAGCTCGGCGTCGTCGTCGAGGAACATCACGACGTCGGCCTGCGCCGCCGCGGCACCGATGTTGCGACCGCCCGGGATGCCCGCGTTCTCCTGCAGCACGATGAAGCGGTCGTCCGCCTCGAGCCGCGGCAGCACCAGCCGCGCGGCGTCCTCGGCCTGCGCCCCGTTCACGACGAGCACGAGCTGCAGGTCGACGCCGCGCTGGGCCCGCACGGAGGCGAGCGCGCGGCGCAGCTCCTCGGGCCGGTTGGCCTGGGTCAGCACGACCACGGCCACGGCGTGGCGGTGGACGGCCGGGATCTCCTCCTCGAGCACGAGGGTGCCCGGCGACGCCGTCGTGGACCGGAACATCCGCTCGTCGAGCCACAGCCCCAGGGGCCGTTCGGCGATCGCGGTCATGGTCCACCTCCGTCGTCGTTGCCGTCGCTCGCTGCGTGTCCCTGCCTGCCCGGACGATGATCCGGGGGCTCTCTGAACGGTGGGTGAACCCCGGTGGTGGAGTCGCCCAACACGGCGTGACGCTCGCTGCGCGCCGCCGGCCGGGCCGGTCGGCGCCACTACGCTCTCGGCGCGTGCCTGGAGTCCCTCCCGTCCTGCCGGCCACCGGCGCGGACCGCCCGCGGTGGTCGGTCGTCGTCCCGGTGCACGACTGCGCCGGCTACCTCGCCGAGGCGCTGCCCGAGGTCCTGGCCCAGCTCGGGTCCCGTTCCGACGCCGAGGTGGTGGTCGTGGACGACGCCTCCTCCGACGACCCGGCCGCGGTCGTCGAGCGGCTCGGCGCCGGCCGGGTCGGCTACGAGGCCAACGCGGTCAACCTGGGCGCGATCGGCACCTTCAACCGCTGCCTCGGGCTCGCCCGCGGTGAGCTGGTGCACCTGCTGCACGGCGACGACCTGGTCCTGCCCGGCTTCTACGCCGCGATGGAGGGGTCGCTCGCAGCCCACCCCGGCGCGGTCGCCGCCGTGTGCCGGGCGCAGGACGTGACCGCCGACGGCACGCCGACCCACGTCACGCGCTCCTACCGGCGCGGCACGGGCGTGTGGAGCGACGCCCTGGACTCCCTCGCGCTGTCCAACCGGGTGCGCGCGCCCGGGATCGTGGTCCGGCGCTCGGCGTACGAGGCGGTCGGCGGCTTCGACACCGCCCTCCCGCACGCAGCCGACTGGGAGATGTGGGCGCGCCTGGCGGCGCACGGCGACGTCGTCTTCGTCGACGAGGTGCTCGCCCGCTACCGCCGCCACGGGGCCTCCGACAGCTCGGCCCGCGTGCAGAGCGGGGCCAACGTGCGCGAGCGCGTCACCGCGATCCGGACGGTCCTCGCCCACCTGCCCGGCGAGCGGCGGACCGCGCTCGGCCGGCGGGCGCTGGCGTACGCGGGGGTGTTCGCGGGACGCACCGCGCTGCAGCTCGCGCGCCGCGGGCGCTGGCGCACCGCCGCGGTGCAGGCCCGGGAGGCCCTGCGGTGCCTGGTGATGGTCCCGGGGGCGGGTCGACCGGGCCGCGGGTGAACGGATCCCGACCTCCCGACGACCGGTCCGTGACGCGTTCCCGACGGTCCGGTGGCGACCTCGCGGAAGGCGTGTCCGAGGCGGTCCGACCCCCCTCCGACGTCGTTACGGTGACGCGCGTGACGACAGCGGGAGCGATCAGATGAGGTTCGGCATCGCCGGCGCGGGCTTCTCCGGAGCGGTCATCGCCCGCCGGCTGGCCGAGGCCGGGCACGACGCGGTGGTCTTCGAGACCCGTGACCACGTCGCCGGCAACTGCCACACCGAGCGCGACGCCGAGACCGGCGTGATGGTGCACCGCTACGGCCCGCACATCTTCCACACCGGTGACGAGCGGGTGTGGGACTACGTGAACCGCTTCGGCGTGATGGTGCCCTACGACCACCGCGTCCGCACGACGGTCGGCGGCCGGGTCTACTCGCTGCCGGTCAACCTGATGACGATCAACCAGCTCTTCGGCACCGCCCTGGGCCCGGCGGAGGCGCGGACCTTCATCGCCGAGCAGGCCGACTCCTCGATCGGGGAGCCGCGGAACTTCGAGGAGCAGGCCCTGAAGTTCATGGGCCGCGACCTCTACGAGGCGTTCTTCGAGGGCTACACGCGCAAGCAGTGGGGCCTCGACCCGACCGAGATCCCGGCGTCGGTGCTCAAGCGCCTGCCCCTGCGCTTCAGCTACGGCGACTCCTACTTCGACCACCCGCACCAGGCGATCCCCCGCGACGGCTACACCGCCCTCGTCGAGGCGATCCTCGACCACCCGGGGATCGAGGTCCGCCTCTCCACGCCCTACACCGAGGCCGACCGCGCGGATTTCGACCACTCGGTGTGGTCGGGGCCGCTGGACGCGTGGTTCGGCTACGCGTACGGACGGCTCGGCTACCGCACCCTCGACCTGGAGGAGATCCGGGCCGACGGCGACCAGCTCGGCTGCGCGGTCATGAACTTCGGCGACCTGGACGTGCCCCACACCCGGATCGCCGAGCACAAGCACTTCGCACCGTGGGAGCAGCACGAGAAGACGGTCTGCTTCCGCGAGACCAGCCGACTCGCCGGCGAGGGCGACACGCCGTACTACCCGATCCGGCTCGCCGACGACAAGAGCCTGCTGCGCGACTACGTCGACGCGGCCCACGCCGAGGAGGACGTCACCTTCGTCGGGCGGCTGGGCACCTACCGCTACCTCGACATGGACGTCACCATCGCCGAGGCGCTGGCCGCGGCGGACGGCATCCTCGAGGCCGTCGCCGCCGGCCGCGCCGTCCCGTCGCTGTTCGTCGACGCATGAGCCGCCCCGACGCGCCGCGGCTCTTCACCGTCGGCATCCCGGTCTTCAACGGGCGGGCGCTGCTGCGCAGCTGCCTGGAGTCGGTCGTCACCTCGAGCCTGCCGCACGAGCGCTTCGAGGTGCTGCTGGCCGACGACGGCAGCTCCGAGCCCGAGACCCTCGCCATCCTCGAGGAGTACGCGCGGCGGTTCTCGGCGGAGCCCGGCTTCCTGCGGGTGATCTCCCTCGGCGTGAACTCCGGCGGGGCAGCCCGTCCGCGCAACCGGATCCTCGACGAGGCGGTCGGTGCGTACGTCTTCTTCGTCGACGCCGACGACACCATCGGGCGCCTCGCCCTGGAGCGCGTCGCCGACGCGCTCGCCGAGACGCCCGCGGACTGGGTCGCGCTCAACCAGGTGCTCGTGAACGGCAGGGGAGCCGGGGCCTCGATCCGCCAGGAGAAGACCGTGGTCACGCGGCAGCGGGCGCTCAGCACCCTCACCGTCCACAAGGTGTTCCGCCGGGCCGAGATCGAGCGCCAGGGCCTCCGCTTCGACGAGGGACTGCCCTCGGGACAGGACATCGCCTTCGCGTTCTCCTTCATCGTGAACGCGGGCTGCTTCCTGATGCTGGGCCGCTACGACTACTACTACCTGACCCAGCACGACGGGAACCCGGACGAGCCGGTGCACCTCTCCCGCACCGCGCGGACCGCAGACCTGCTCATCGCGAAGAACCACCGCATCCTCGCCTCGATGCTGAGCGACCTCCGCCGAAGCTCCCTGACCGAGCTCGAGCGGACGCGCGTCATGCGCGAGGTCGTCCTGCCCCGGGTGCTGCTGAGGCAGCGCTACCTGTCCTCGATCGCCGGCGCCCGACCGGAGCTCGGCACGGTCGCGCTGCGAGAGCTCGCGGTCCTGCTGGACGATCCGCTGGTCGCGCTGGTGCGGCCCGACAGCCTGACCAAGGGCCTGACGCCCGAGCACCTCGAGGTGGTCGCCCGGGGGGACCTGGTCGGGCTCCGCGAGCTCATGGAGACCTCGCCCGCGCCGACGGTGCGGGTGCCCGCCGCCGCGCGCTGGGCGGACCGCGCCCGTCGCGCCCGCGACCTCGCCGCCGGCCTGGTCGGTCAGCGTCAGCTGAGGACGGAGCTCGCGACGCTCCGGCGTTCGGTCCGGGAGCTGCAGGACGGGCAGGAGCGGCTGGAGTCCGAGCTCCGCGCGGTCCGTGCGCGGCAGGGACCCCGTGACCACCCGGCCGCGGGGACCGACCTCAGCCCGTCCGGCCGCGCCGCCGCCGCCACCGGAGGCGTCGCAGGCTGAGCGGACGCAGCCGACGGGCCCGACGTCGGACCTCGGCGTCGTCGAGCGCTGCGACCGCGGCGTCGTCCCGGGGCTCTCCCACGGCACGCACGGCCACGTGGACGGCGCGACCGCGGACCAGGCAGCGCTTGCCCGCGTAGCCGGGATGGACGACGGCGACGGCGACGGCGCAGCGGGCCGCGAGCGGTCCCGTGCCGAGGAGCCAGGTCGTCCGGGGCCCGGCCAGGCGCAGGCTCGTCCGGAAGTCCGCCATGACCTCCTCGAAGGTCGGCGCCGCGAGGTGCACGACGTCGAAGGCGGGGGCGTCTCGGTGGAAGACGTCGGCGTACGGCTCGAGGCCCAGCTCGTGGACCGCCAGCCCGGACCGGGCGAGGACGCGCGGGTCGGCGTCGAGGGCGGTGCTGACGACGACGCGAGAGGTCGCCTCCGAGGTCAGCACCAGCGCAGCGGAACGGCCCCCCACCTGGATCAGACGGGCCGGTGCCAGGGCGGCGATGGTCTCGGCGAGGACCCGGTCGACGTCCGCGCCCCGCGCGCTGCTGCCCGGATCCGGGAGCGCGACGTCGAGGACGTCGAGGACCTCGGCGGAGCTGGGGCTCAGCTTGGAGACCTCCCGGCCCTGCGCGCGGAGCAGGACGGGCTGCCTCAGGGTGTGGAACGTCTGGTCGACGCCCCGGGCTGCCCCGACGGTGTGCAGGTTGCGGTGCTCGGGGCCCCGCCGGCGCAGGATGTGGAAGCGTTTGGTGCCCAGGTCGCGGAGCAGCACGAGGGTGTGGAACGCGGAGCCCTCCTCCCCCGCCACGACCTCGGCCCGGCAGAGCTCGTCGAGCTGCTCGCGCACCCCGAGGGCCTCCGGGTGCCGGACGACCCAGCCGGCGGCCGCGAGCCGCCGCTCGAGCGCAGCGGCCCCCAGGTCGCGCACGTCGGTGCCGATGCCGCTGCGGGACAGCCACAACCGGCGCCCGGGCTCCTGGGCCGGCCCGGCGTACCGACCGAGGAAGGCGGCGTGCTGCGGGTGGAACCGGTCGTCGTAGCGGTAGCCGACGTCGGGCACGTGCAGCCGGGGGTAGCGGGTGGGGTCGGTCACGACCCGCACCGGGTTCGGCAGGCCGAGCACGTCCAGGACCTCGCTCTGCCAGGGACGCAGGCCGGCGTCCTGCCAGTCGTGCTGGCCGGCCCAGACGAGCGGCAGCTCGGGGTGCCCGACGGCGTACCAGGCGCGCGCGAGGCTCTCCAGCAGGAAGTGGCCGAAGTGGAAGTAGAGGGTCCCGGCGTACACGGCCTCGGGCTCGGCGGCCTCGACCGGGGCGGGGAACAGACCGGGCGGGACGGGTGCGCCCTGCTCGCCGGAGCGCCGTTCGAGGGCGGTGCCCTCGACGTAGGCACCGGACGCGTCACGCACGCCCATCAGCAGCTCACCGGGGCGCGACGCCACCCGGATCGTCGGGTTCACGACCGCGTCCTCGACGAACCGGACTCCCAGGGGAGCGTCGGCGGGCGGGGTCGACACCCCGCTCACGGTCGCAGGGCGCCGGCGACGTCCCGGTGCTCCTCGAGGTCGTCGAGACGCCGGTCCAGGCCGGCCAGGTGCTGCTCCAGCCCCGAGAGCTGCTGCTGGATGACGGCGAGGCCGAACATCAGGTCCTGCCGGCTGGGCTCGTGCCGCCCGAGGCGGCCGGCCAGCCCGGTGAGCCGGTCGACGCGGCGGACGAACCGCCGACCGCGCAGGGTGTTGCGGACGTAGCGGCCGGTGAGCACCGCCGTGTGCGGCAACCCCGAGTGCTTGAGGTGGAAGGCCGCGGTCACCAGCGGGTTGTCGCCACCGGGTCGCTCCGACAGCCGCCGGGCGAAGCTGCCGAACTCCCGCTTGGCCACGGCCGCGCTCATGCGCTGGGTCGTCGCTCCCTTGTTGCCCTCGCGCAGGGCGCCGGCGAGTGTGGTGGCGTCGTAGCGCGCGAAGATCGGGACCAGCGTGTCGAAGAGCCGGCGCTGCAGCGCCGGTGGCGTGCGGCGCGAGATCCACTCCATCTGCGACATGACCCAGCCCAGCAGCGTCGTGTCGTAGACGTCGACCAGCCCCCGGGCCTCCAGCCAGGCATGGATCGTGTCGTGGTGGGCGAAGACCTGGAAGAGCCGCTCGTCGGCGGCGGCCATGGTCTGCCCCGAGCGCCCGACCCGGTGGTAGCAGAGCACCTCCGGCACCACGGCCAGCGAGCGGGCGGAGAGCAGCGCGAACCAGTGGAAGGGGTTGTCCTCGTAGAAGCCGTCGCCCACCGGGAAGCGCAGGTGGTGCTCCTCGAGCACGTCGCGACGGTAGAGCTTGCGCCACGGCACCGCGATGAAGCGCAGGAACTGCTTGCGCGTCGCCACGTCGAGGGCGTACGTCCGCTCGGTGAGGGCGCCCCAGCGGTGGGCGTCGGCGGGGTCGTGGCGCTCGCCCGTGCCGTCGACGACCTCCTGGTACTCGCACATGGCCAGGTCGGCGTCGCCGGCGGCCGCTGCGCCCACCAGTCGCGCGAACATCGTCGGCTCGACGACGTCGTCGCCGTCCACGAAGCCGACCCAGCGACCCCGCGCCAGGTCGAGCCCGGCGTTCGCGGCGGTCGCCACGCCCCCGGGGCTGTTCGTGGGGAGCAGCACGGGCACGAAGCGCGGGTCGTGCGCGCAGAAGTCGGCGACGATCCGCGGCGTCGCGTCGCTGGAGCCGTCGTCGACGACCAGCACCTCGACGTCGGCCAGCGTCTGCGCCGCGACGCTCTCCAGGCACTCCTGGACGTAGGACTCGATGTTGTACGTCGTGACGACGATGCTCAGCTCGGGCACGTCTCGCTCCTCCTGCTCGTCATGCTGCGCCTTCTTCTGCTCGGCCCGCTCAGACCAGCGCCCGCCGCGCGAGCCGCGTCGCCAGGTCGGGGTCGCGGCGCATCCGGATGCGCGTGAAGTCGCCGAGGTCCACCCTCATCAGGTGCCGGTGGAGCCGGTGCTCGAACTCGTCGACGAGGTCGGGGGTGAGCCGTCCTGTCGCCCAGGTCCCCACCCGCAGCACGAAGTCCCAGTAGTGGTGGGCGTAACGGCGACGCTGCTCGGGACGCTCCTCGAGCGCGGTGTAGGTCTCGTCGAGGGCGTCGATCAGGCTGAGCCGGGCGCGGCTCTGCCGGTTGGTGAGGTTGCGGGCACCCTCGTTGACGATGTGGGTGCACAGCGGCTGGTCCAGCAGCAGCACCGTGCCGGCGTCCAGCAGCGTGAGCCAGTGGCCGAGGATGTCGTTGTGCACGACCGTGCCGCTGAACCGCAGCCCGTGGGCCCGGTAGTGGTCGGTGCGCAGCACCTTGTTCCACGGGTAGTTCGAGAAGCCGAGCAGCGAGGCGACGTCGCCGAGCCGGGTGAGCCGGCGCGGGCTGGTGGCATGACGGGCCCACACGGCCGCGTCGAAGGAGTTCATGCCCTCGTGCGCGCCGCGCCCCCGGCGGTAGCGGTACGGCAGCACCGCCACGTCGGCGCCGGTGTCGTCGAGCGCGCGCACCGCGGCCACCAGGCTGGTCGCGTGGATCTCGTCGTCGGCGTCGAAGAACAGCAGGTGGCGACCGGTGGCCAGCTCGAGGCCCCGGTTGCGTGCGACGCCGGCGCCCCGGTTGGTCGCGAAGCCGTCGACGACCACCTCCGAGCGGCCGAGCGCGGCGACCTGGGCGCGTGAGTCGTCGGTGGACGCGTCGTCGACGACGACCACCTCGACCGCGACGTCGTCGACGGCGAGGATCGAGCCCACCAGCCGCCCGACCGTCGCGCCGGCGTTGTGGACGGGGATGATCACCGACACGTCGGGTCGCTCGCTCACTGCTGCTCCTTCCGGCTCCGGAGGTGGCACCACCCCCTCGGACCGGCCGCAGCGTAGACGACGCGAGCGACCTCCCGGGGTCGATGATCTTGGCCCCGGTCGCGATGATCATCGCGCCGCGCGGCCGGCCCGGGAGCGTTCACCTCCCGTTCACCTGACTCCGCCCAACCGGACAACTGACGTGCGTAGTTTTCGCGTCAACCGGCGAGGTGCCGGTCGGCCTCGGGGGGCGTGAGCCTCCCCGTCAGCCCTCCACGGTCTGTAGAGGACTCCCATGATCACCACCCGCCGTGCGCGGAACACCACGTTCGCCGCCCTGGCTGCGATGGCTTCCCTGAGCCTCGTCGCCTGTGGCTCCGACCCCGGTGGCGCTGCCGCTCCGGCTGCCTCGGGCGGCTCGAGCGCGAACGCCTCGGGCCTCACCTGCCCCTCCGGCAAGCTGAATGCCGAGGGCTCCACCGCCCAGGCCAACGCCATCACCGAGGTCATCGCTAACTACCAGTCCGCGTGCAACAACGCCGCGACGATCGAGTACAACCCGACCGGCTCCGGCGCGGGCGTCAAGTCGTTCTACAACAACCTCGTCGACTTCGCCGGCTCGGACTCCGCGCTGAAGACCGCCGCCGTCGACGGCGTGGTCGAGTCCGACAAGGCCAAGGAGCGTTGCGGCGGGAACGCGGCCTGGAACATCCCGATGGTCGTCGGCCCGATCGCCTTCGCCTACAACCTCGACGGCGTCGACAAGCTCGTGCTGAACGCCGAGGTGCTGGCCAAGATCTTCAACGGCTCCATCACGAGCTGGAACGACCCGGCCATCGCGGCGCTGAACTCCGGCGTCACGCTGCCGAGCGACGCCATCACCGTCTTCTTCCGCTCCGACGAGTCGGGCACCACCGAGAACACCACCAAGTTCCTGTCCGCGGCGGGCAAGGGTGCGTGGACCAAGCAGCCGGCCAAGGCCTGGACCGGCACGGGCGAGGGCAAGAACAAGTCCTCCGGGGTCGCCGAGGCCGTGGGCAGCACGAAGAACTCCATCTCCTACATGGAGTGGAGCTACGCCCGCGACAACAAGCTGCCGATCGCCCAGGTCGACAGCGGCAACGGCGCGGTCGAGCTCAGCGGCGACTCGGTCGGCAAGGCCGTCTCCGAGGCGACCGTCGCCGGGAGCGGCAACGACCTCGCGCTCAAGGTCAACTACCAGCCGAAGGCGTCCGGCGCGTACCCGGCCCTGCTCGTGACCTACGAGATCGTCTGCAGCAAGGGCCTCGCCGCGGACAAGACCGCGCTGGAGAAGGACTTCCTCACCTTCTTCTCCTCCGACTCCGAGCAGCAGGCGCTGCAGGACCTCGGCTACGCCCCGCTCCCGACCGACCTGCTCGCCAAGGTCAAGACCTCGGTCGCCGCGATCTCCTGAGCACGACGGCGCCGGCGCCCACCCGGTGCGCACCCGCGGGTGCGACCCGGGGGGCGCCGGCGTCCTAACGTGTTCTCCGAGCAGCTGAGCGAGACGAAGGAGGAAGGCGGAGAGTGACCGACACGACCCGCAAGCCCGGCCCGTCCGAGCCGGACGGCACCGTGTCCACGGTGTCGGACCCGCTCGCCCAGGCCGACGTCCGCGTCGGGGACCGCGCCGGCGAGGCCGACACCCGCCCCGTCCCCCGCGAGCTCCTCGAGGCCGGGCCCGCGGCCGTCGAGCCGGGCGTCTCGCCGGTGCACGACGAGACCGTGACCCACGCCCCCGTCCCGGTGGCGGGGCACCGCACCCTCGCGCCGAGGACGCCCGCCGGCGACCGGCCCACCTCGGAGCGCCAGGGCACGGGCATCAAGCTCGCCACGATCAGCCGCACCGGGGACCTCGTCTTCGGCGGGATCACCAAGGCCACCGCGGTGCTGCTGGTCCTGCTCGTCGCCTTCGTCGGCATCTTCCTGCTCGCCCTGGCGCTGCCGAGCATCCTGGCCGACCAGGAGAACTTCCTGACCAGCCGCAACTGGCAGGTGTCGGGCGGCGACCTGCGCTTCGGCATCCTCGGCCTGCTGTGGACGACGGTGCTCAGCTCGCTGGTGGCCCTGGTCATCGCCGTGCCGATCGCGGTCGGCGTCGCGCTGGCCCTGACGCAGTACCTGCCCAGGAGGGTCGCCGGGCCGGTGGGCTTCCTCGTCGAGCTCCTCGCCGCGGTCCCCTCGATCATCTTCGGTCTGTGGGGCCTCACCGTCTTCGGTCCCTTCCTCGGCCCGGTCGGCGCCTGGATCGGCCAGCACCTCGGCTTCGTCCCGCTCTTCGAGCCGGTGTCGGACCCCAAGAGCACCGTCTTCGTGGCCGGGATCGTGCTGGCCATCATGGTCCTGCCGATCATCACCGCGATCTCGCGGAACGTCTTCGAGCAGACCCCGCGCGACCAGGTCGAGGCCGCGCTCGCCCTCGGGGCGACCCGCTGGGAGGTCATCCGCACCTCGGTCCTGCCCTACGGCCGCTCGGGCGTCATCAGCGCCTCGATGCTCGGCCTCGGCCGCGCGCTCGGCGAGACGATCGCGGTGCTGATCATCCTCAGCCAGCCCTCCCCGGGCAGCGCGTTCACGCCCTCGATCTTCGCCGGCGGCGAGACCTTCGCCAGCAAGATCGCCAACAACGCCTCAGAGTTCGACTCGCCGTCCAAGACCGGCGCCTACATCGCGGCCGGCCTGGTGCTGTTCGTCGTCACCTTCCTGGTGAACGCCGCCGCCCGGGTCGTCGCCGACCGAGGGGTCAAGTGATGGCCACCACCGCGAACGACCCCGCGACGAGCTCAGCACAGCGCCTGCAGGGCAGCGACGCGCCGCTGTCCTTCCGCCGGCCGAGCGGGTCGCGGACCGTCAAGAACGCCCTCGCCACCGTCTACGTGTCGGTCGCGACCCTGCTCGCGCTCATCCCCCTGGTCTGGGTCCTGTGGACCGTGGTCAGCAAGGGCCTGGGACTGGTGCTCACGTCGACCTGGTGGCTGCAGAGCCAGCGCGGCATCACCCCTCGCCGCGAGGGCGGCGGCGCGTACCACGCCATCGTGGGCACGCTCGAGATCGGCCTCGTCTGCGCCGTCATCGCCGTGCCGCTGGGCGTCCTCGGGGCGATCTTCCTCGTCGAGTACGCGCGGGCCACCAAGGCGGCCCGGGTCGTCAGCTTCATGGTCGACATCCTCAGCGGGATCCCGTCCATCGTCGCCGCGCTCTTCATCTACGCGCTCGTCATCACGATCCTCGGCGCCGGCCGGTCCGCGATCGCGGTCTCGCTCGCCCTGGTGCTGCTGATGCTGCCCGTGGTCCTGCGCTCCACCGAGGAGATGCTCAAGCTCGTGCCCGACTCGCTGCGCGAGGCGTCGTACGCGCTCGGGGTGCCGAAGTGGAAGACGATCCTGCGGGTCGTCATCCCGACCTCCTTCGGCGGGATCTCCACCGGCGTGATGCTCGGCCTCGCCCGTGTCATGGGCGAGACGGCGCCGCTGCTGATCCTGGTGTCGTACGCGGTGGGCATCAACTTCTCGCCCTCCAGCCCCACGATGGCGTCGCTGCCCACCATGATCAACTCCAGCCGCGACGTCGCCCCGGGCCTGCCCGGCTACGACCGGACGTGGGCCGCCGCGCTCACCCTGATCCTCATCGTCATGCTGCTCAACCTCGTCGCCCGCGGCATCTCGCGGGCCACGAAGCTCAAGGAGAAGTAGGAATGGCCAAGCGCATCGACGCTCGTCACGTCGACATCTACTACGGCGCGTTCCACGCGGTGCAGGACGTGTCGCTCACGGTCCAGCCGCGGACCGTGACCGCCTTCATCGGCCCGTCGGGCTGCGGCAAGTCCACCGTCCTGCGGACCCTCAACCGCATGCACGAGGTCATCCCGGGCGCCCACGTCAAGGGCAGCGTCCAGCTCGACGGCACCGACCTCTACGCCGCGGGCGTCGACCCGGTCGCCGTGCGCCGCGTCGTGGGGATGGTCTTCCAGCGTCCCAACCCGTTCCCGTCGATGTCGATCTTCGACAACGTCGCCTCCGGCCTGCGCCTCAACGGCGTCAAGAACAAGGGCGTGCTCAGCGACGCCGTCGAGCGCTCGCTCAAGGCCGCCAACCTCTGGAACGAGGTGAAGGACCGCCTCGGCAAGGCCGGCATGAGCCTGTCCGGCGGTCAGCAGCAGCGCCTCTGCATCGCGCGAGCCATCGCGGTCGAGCCGCAGGTGCTGCTGATGGACGAGCCCTGCTCGGCGCTCGACCCCATCTCGACGCTGGCGATCGAGGACCTGATCAACCAGCTCAAGGAGCAGTTCACCGTCGTCATCGTCACCCACAACATGCAGCAGGCCGCCCGGGTGAGCGACCAGACGGCGTTCTTCAACCTCGCCGCCCAGGGCAAGCCCGGCCGCCTCATCGAGGTGGGCACCACCGAGACGATCTTCTCCAACCCCACGGAGAAGGCGACCGAGGACTACATCACCGGCCGGTTCGGCTGATCGCCGCCCACCCGGCCCCACACCCGCCACCAGGGCCCGCGCCCCGTGAGGTCACAGCTCGCTGTGAGACGGCGCGCGGGCTCTGCTGCGCTCTCCGGGCCTCCTAGACTCGCCCCGTGAGCGCGACGGCCGGCTGGTACCCCGACCCGGGCGGCGGCCAGGGTCTCTACCGCTACTGGGACGGCCAGGCGTGGTCCGCCGCGACCACGGCCAACCCCTCCTCCGCCGCCCCGCCGCAGGGCATCGTCAACCCGGGCTCGGCCTCGGGCACGGCCGGCGACAGCGCCCACGCGAACTACGGGCAGGGCAGCTACGGCCAGGGCAGCTACGGCCAGGGCAGCTACGGCCAGGGCTCGTACGGCCAGACCAGCTACGGCCAGACCGGCTCCTACGGCCAGGGCGGGTACGGGCAGGGCAGCTACGGCCAGGGCTCGTACGGCCAGACCGGCCAGCCGGCCAGCCTCGGGCAGGGCGCCGGCGCCCAGCCGGGACGGCCGGCGTACGCGCAGCTCCAGAGCCGCAAGCGCTCCGGCCTCGGCTGGTGGATCGGGGCAGGCGTGCTGGCCCTCGTGCTCGTGGTCGTCGCCGTGGTGGCGATCCGGGCGGCGACCGGGGGCTCCACCACCGTCGGCGGCGGCGGGGCGAGCGGCCAGGCGTCGTCCGACCAGTGCCCGCCGCAGCGCTCCGACTCCCCCAGCGCGCCCTCCTCGACGACGGCCGACGGCCGCGTCCACGGCGGGCCGGTGTCCTACCCGCAGCTCGGCTCGCCCTGGGGCGCGCCGACCGGGGAGAACCGCGTGCCGTTCGGGGTCAACGTCTTGAGCCAGAACGTCGACGTCGAGCCGAACTACGACGGCCCGGGCACCAACTGGGTCGCCTCGGTCACCGTCGGCGAGCTCCAGGCCGGCGACGGGTTCTTCACCCCCGAGCAGGGCTCGCAGATCGTCGTGCGCTGCATCCTCGGCGTGTTCTACGGCAACAACCCCGTCCAGAGCGACGTCAAGGTCAACAAGTCCACCACCATCGACGGCAAGGACGCCTGGCTCGTCGAGACGCACCTGAGCTTCGACATCACCGGGCTGCGGACCAAGGGCGAGCTGGCGATCATCGCGATCGTGGAGGCCAGCCCGGAGCGCTCGGGCCTCTTCTACGCCTCGATCCCGGACACGACGCCCGAGCTCGTGCAGCCGGCCAGGGACGCGCTGCGGCAGCTCAAGGTCGACGGTTGAGCGGGTGCCGCTCGCGCGCACCGCGCCCACTAGGGTGAGCGCATGTCTCTGGCCAGCGCCTCTCCCCGCACCCTCGGTGACGTCGTCCCCGGTGGCCTCGTGCGCAGCATCGCCCTCGTCGTGGGCGGCACCCTCTTCGTCGCGCTGAGCGCGCTCGTGCAGATCCCGCTGCCCTTCACGCCCGTGCCGCTGTCGCTGCAGACCTTCGCGGTCCTGCTGGTCGGCGCCGGGCTCGGCAGCCGCCGCGGTGCCGCCGCCATGGCGCTCTACCTGCTCGCCGGCGTCGCCGGGGTGCCGTGGTTCGCCGCGCACCACAGCGGCTGGGCCTTCGCCTCCTTCGGCTACGTCGTCGGCTTCGTCGCCGCGGGCTGGCTCGCGGGCCGTCTCGCCGAGGCGGGCGCCGACCGCCAGGTCGTCAAGAACACCGGCCTGCTCGTCCTCGGCAACGTCGTCATCTACGCCTTCGGCGTGACCGGGCTGATCGCCGCCACCGGGATGGACCTCGGCACCGCGCTCGCCAAGGGCGTCGTCCCGTTCCTCATCGGCGACCTGGTCAAGATCGCCGCCGCTGCCGCCCTGCTCCCCGCCGCCTGGAAGCTCGTCGGCCGGCGCGGCTGAGCCCCACCACCTCACCGCCCCACCCACCGCGCCACCCGCTCGCTCGACCCGATGGCCGTGCCCGGCTTCGACGCGGAGGTCCGCGCGTCCGGGCGCGGCAGCCATGCCGTCGTCGTGCCGAAGGCCCTCGCCAACGGTCTCGGCACCCGCCGGGTCGTCGCCCGCATCGGTGACGAGTCCTTCGAGACGACGCTCGGCGCGTACGGCGGCCGCACGTTCCTCGGCCTGCGCGCGTCCCTGCTGAGCGCCCTCGGGCTCGCCGCGGGCGACACGGTCCACGTCGACCTCGCGCCGGGGGCACCGGTCGAGCCACCCCAGGCCGAGCCCCGGGCGACGACCTGCACCGAGCTGGAGGCCGGGCTGGTCGACGACGCGCTGTTCCGTGAGGCCTGGGAAGCCCTCCCCCACGGTCACCGCGACGAGTACGGCCGCTGGATCAGCGTCGGCGAGGACCCGCAGACCCGCCGGAGCCGCATCGAGCGCCTGCGCCGTCGCCTGCTGCCCACGTAGCCGCAAGCCGACCTCGTCGGGGCCCGTCGCCCGGCTCAGGGCGTGTTCGAGGCGGAGCCGGAGGCTCAGTCCCCCGAAGCCTGCGACGGCAGCGGGAGCGCGAGCAGCGCGTTCTCCACCACCTCGGCCATGGCGGGATGGATCCAGTACTGGCCGCGGGCCACGTCGTGCGCGGGGGTCCCGAAGCTCATGGCCTGGATGAGCGGCTGGATCAGCGAGGACGCCTGCGGACCGATGAGGTGCGCGCCGAGCAGGCGCCCGGTGCGACGGTCTCCGACGAGCTTGACGAAGTGGTCCTCGTCGCCCATCGCCCACCCGTACGCCGTGGACCCGTAGGCCTGGACGGCCACCGCGTGGTCCAGGCCCTGCTCCTCCGCCTGGGCCTGCGTGAGGCCCACCGAGGCGACCTGGGGGTCGGAGAAGACCGCGTGCGGGACGTAGCGGTGGTCGGAGGCGACGAGGGCGTCGGGGTGCAACAGGTTGTGCTTGACGACGCGCGCCTCGTGGTTGGCGACGTGCTTGAGCTGGGTGGGCGAGGAGACGTCGCCGAGGGCGAAGATGCCGGGCGCGGTCGTGCGCTGCTGGGCGTCGACGACGACCCGGCCCTCGTCGTCGACCTCGACGCCGGTCCTGGCGAGGTCGAGGGTGTCGGCGTTGGGCCTGCGCCCGGTCGCCACCAGGAGGACGTCGGCCTCGATGCTGGTCTCGAGCCCGCGGCCGTCGCGGACGGTCACCCGGACGCCGCCATCCGGGTCACGGCGGTCGACGCGCTGCACCTCCGTGCTCGTGCGGACGTCGACCCGGCGACCCAGCAGCCGGGTGAAGCGCTCCGAGACCTGCTCGTCCTCGCGCGAGAGCAGCCGCGGCGAGCGCCCGACGACGCTCACCTGCACGCCGAAGGAGGAGAAGACGTGGGCGAACTCCGCCGCGATGTAGCCGCCCCCGATGATGACGAGCGTGCGCGGCAACGACGGCAGCCGCATGACCGTGTCGGAGGTCTCGTACGCGACGTCGTCGAGCCCGGTGATGGGCGGCACCACTGGCCGGCTGCCGTTGGCGAGCACGAAGCGGTCGGCGGTGATCGTCGTCTCCGGCCGGCTGCCGCACGCCTCGAGGAGGAGCTCGTGGTCACCGACGAAGCGGCCGCGCTGCTCGTAGAGGGTGACGTTCGGCCACCCGGCGCGCCAGTCGCGCCCGCGCGAGGAGATCGGGTCGATGCGTCCGAAGATCCGGTCACGGATGTCGGGCCAGCGGACGTCGACCAGCTCGAGGTCGACGCCGAGCTCCTTGGCCTGCTGCGGCGAGGCGGCCAGGTCGGCCGGGTAGACGTACATCTTGGTCGGGATGCAGCCGACGTTGAGGCAGGTCCCCCCGAAGGTCCCCGCCTCGACCATGGCGACCGACCAGTCGCCCATCGCGTCGTCGACCACGGAGTTGCCGGAGCCGCTGCCGATGACGCAGAGGTCGAAGTGACGCACGCGACCATGGTGCCAGCCGCGACCCAACCGACGAGCTCGTCGCCGAGGACCCTCAGTGACTGCCCCTGTGCGGGCGCTCAGACGCCGGCGTAGGAGTGCAGGCCCGAGACCAGCAGGTTGACGCCGACGAAGTTGAACCAGAACGAGGCCATGCCGACGATCGCGATGACGGCGGCCTTGTTCCCGCGCCAGCCGGCGGTGGACCGGGCGTGCAGGTAGCAGGCGTAGATCACCCAGGTCACGAGCGCCCACGTCTCCTTCGGGTCCCAGCCCCAGTAGCGGCCCCAGGCGTACTCGGCCCAGACGGCGCCTGCGGCCACGGTGAAGGTCCACAGCGGGAACGCGAAGGCGTGGAAGCGGTAGGTGATCAGGTCGATGCGCCGCGCGGTGGGGATCCGCGCCAGGTAACCGCCGACCGTGCCCCGCTCCTCGGCCCGCTTCTTGATGATGTAGAGGATCGACAGCAGCCCGCCGACGTTGAACGCGGCGCCACTGATCACCGCGGCGGTGATGTGGATCAGGAACCACACGGAGTGCAGCGCGGGCACCAGCGGCGCGACGGCGACGAAGAAGACGGTGACCGCGAGGCCGTTGCCCACGGTCGCGAGGAGGGTGACGGGCAGCCCGAGCCAGCGCAGGTCGGCTCGCCAGACCATGATCAGGTACGCCGCGACGACCGCCACCATCGCGGTGGTCGTGAACTCGTACATGTTGCCCCACGGCCCGCGGCCCGCGGCCAGGCCGCGGCCGACGACGCCGATGACGCTCAGGGAGAAGCCGAGCACGGTCAGCATCACGCCGATCCGCCCGAACTGCTCCACGCGGCGCCCGGCCAGCTCGTCCTCGATGGCCCTCGTCAGCGCCTCGCGGCTGACGACCGGCTCCGACGCGCCCGACGAGCCCGACGAGCCCGACGCGGCACCGGCGGCGACGAGCTCGCGCTCCTCCACCACCTCCGCGGTGCCCACGCGGCGGGCCGAGGCCCACTCGGCGGCGTGCGCGGAGAAGGCGAGCAGGTACACCACGACCGAGCTCACCAGCGCCACGCTGGAGTAGTAGCCGTAGTTCATCGAGATGCCCCGCTCTTCTCTCGTACCTTCACCTCGGGCGTCCCGGCCAACGTCGCCGCCAGGTCGTCCACGTCGTCGGTCAGCCCGCCCCGGGCGTCCGCCCGGTCCAGACCGCCGACCTCGATCACTCTAGGTCCGTCGTCCGCGGCGTCGTCGCCGTCGGGTCCGTCACCGGGTGCACTGGTGGTTCCTCCCCCGACCCGCACCCAGACGCGGCGCGGGCGGACGAACAGCGACAGGCACAGCCCCGCGACCGCGAAGGCGATGGCGGCGAGCGCCACCGGCGCACCGGGGGTGTCGCCGACCTGGAGCTTGACCCACCGGCTCCAGCCGTCGAAGGCGATCGACCCCATCCCGTTGGGCAGGTCGACGCCCTGGCCCGGCGAGAGCCGCAGCCGGACGATGTCGCCCTTCTCGTTGCGCAGCTGGGTGAGCCCCGCGGTGTCGAGGGAGTAGACGTTCTCCGGCTTGCCGGTCTCCGGCACGGGAGCACCGGACCAGACGTTCAGGAACATCTGCGGGTCGTACGCGTCGGGGAACACCGAGCGCGGGCCCTGCGCGTCGACCACGGCGGTCGGCAGGAAGAACCCCTGGAAGGCCAGCCGGTCGGGCCGCGCGTCGGGGACCTTGACCACCCCGGCCGAGGTGAAGTTGCCGTCCTGCGGCAGGAAGACGACCGGGCCGGAGAAGGCGACGTTGCCCTGCCCGTCCTTGACCGTGACGACCGGGGCGTAGCCGTGCCCGATCAGGTGGACCGTCGAGCCGTCGACGTGCAGCGGGTGGTTGACCTCGAGCACCTGCGAGCGCGTCGGCTCCCCGGGCGCGTCGGTGACGTCGACGTCGGCCTTGAAGAGCCGGGCGGCGCCGGTCTGCACCGGACCGGTCTCGAAGGCGACCTGGAAGTCCTTCACCACCACGTTGAACGGCTTGAGGCTCGTCGCCCGGAACCACCCGCCAGCGGTGAGGTCGTCGTACTGCGTGACGCTGTTGGAGAAGCCCTGGCCGACGACCACGACGCTGCTGCCGCGGTAGCCCCACAGCGCGCCGACGGCCACGCCGAGCAGGAGGAGCAGCAGGCTCACGTGGAAGACGAGGTTGCCCGCCTCGCGCAGGTAGCCGCGCTCGGCCGAGACCGAGCGACCGGCGGCCCCCTCGACGATCCGCACCCGGTAGCGCTGGCGGCGCAGCTCGGCCGCCGCGCGCTCGAGCACGCCGTCGGCCTGGGCGGCCGCGACCTCGGCGGTGGCGTACGCGGGGAGGCGGCGCAGGTTCCGCGGGGTGCGCGGCGGCTCGGCCCTCAGGGCACGGGCGTAGACCCCGACGCGCGGGACGATGCAGCCCACCAGGGACACGAACAGCAGCAGGTAGACCGCGGAGAACCACGGCGAGGTGTAGACCGAGAAGAGCCCGACCTTGTCGTAGAGCGGGCCGAGCGTGGGGTGCTGGCTGATGAAGTCGTTCACCCGGACCGGCGAGATGTGGCGCTGCGGGATCAGCGAACCCGGCACCGCGGCGACGGCGAGCGCGAACAGCAGCACCAGCGCCGTACGCATCGACGTGAGCTGCGCCCACAGGAAGCGCAGGGCGCCGCGCGGCCCGAGGCGGGGCAGGTCGGGGCCGGCGCTCGCGGAGCGCGGCTCCTCGGGGTTGTCGACGTGACCCTGCGGACGGGTCTGGGTGTCGGTCATCGGCTCGGGCCGTCCGTGGTGGAGGGGTCATCAGATCGGGGGCGTGAAGGTCGCGAAGGACTGCCGCAGGTCGGCGGTGATCGTGGTCCACAGGCCGGTCACCAGCAGCAGCCCGACCACCACCATGAGGATGCCACCGGTGCGCAGCAGGGCGGCCTGGTGACGGTTCAGGAAGCCGACCGCGCGGGCCATGCGGCTGTAGAGGAGCCCCGCGACGACGAAGGGCACGCCGAGGCCGAGGGCGAAGACGAAGGCGAGCAGGGCGCCGCGCCCGGCGGTGCCCTCGTTGAGCGCGAGGCTGTAGACGACGGCCAGCGTGGGGCCGATGCAGGGCGTCCAGCCGAGGGCGAAGACGACGCCGAGCAGCGGTGCGGCGGCGACGCCGACGGCGGGCAGGCGGTGGATGCGCAGCTCGCGGCGGCCCAGCGGCAGCACCCCGGCGAACATCAGCCCGAGCGCGACGATCACCACCCCGAGGACGCGGCTGATGGTGTCCGCGTGGCTCAGCACGAGGACGCCGGCGCTGCCGACCACCGCACCCGTCACGACGAACACCGCGGCGATGCCGAGCACGAAGAGCGATGTGCCCGCGAGCATCCGGCCGCGCCGGCGCGTGCCCTCGACGACCTCGGCGGCCCCGAGCCCGGTGGCGTACGACAGGTAGCCCGGCAGCAGCGGCACCACGCACGGGGAGAAGAACGAGACGAGGCCCGCGGCCAGGGCGACGGGCAGCGCCAGCAGCATGGAGCCGCCGACGGCCTGCTGCGCCCAGGTGGAGACGTCGAGGGGCGTCATCGCCCGGCCGCGACCTGCGACACCATCTCGGTCAGCGTGGTCTTCGAGACCGGGCCGAGCGCCCGGATCGCCACCCGACCCTGCCGGTCGAGCACCAGGGTCGAGGGGATGGCGCTGGGCGGCACCTGGCCGCCGAGCTGGAGCAGCGTCTTGCCCGACGGGTCGAAGATGCTGGGGTACGTGATCCCCTGCGCCCGCAGGAACGCCTCGGGGGCGGCGGGGGCGAAGTCGCGGGTGTTGATCCCGACGAACTGCGCGTCGGCCCTGGTCGCGACGCTCGCGGCCTGCAGGTCCTTGGCCTCGGCCCGGCACGGGGGGCACCAGGAGCCCCAGACGTTGAGCACCAGGACCTTGCCCGCGTAGTCGGCGGTCGAGACCGTCTTGTCGCTGCCGAGCTGCGGCCCGGTCAGCGTCGGGGCGGCCGTGCGCTGGTCCGGGTCGATGCGCGTCAGCGCCCCGCCCGAGCCGACGTAGCCCTGCTGGTCGGCACCGCGCACGGGCTCGTCGGCGCCCGTCGTCGAGCAGCCGGCCAGGAGCACCGTGGCGGCGAGCGCCGCGGCGGCGAGCGTCCGCGAGAGGCCGGTCCTAGGCACCGGCGACGAACTTCTTCGGGCGCGGACCCGCGTACAGCTCGACCGCGGGCTCGGCGTAGTCGACGGCGACGACGCGGCCGTCGAGCAGGGTCAGGGAGGTGACGCTGGCCAGCCGGCACTCGCGCTTGCGCGGGTCGTGCGGGAGGCGGCGGCCCTCGGCGTCGCAGCGGGCCATCCAGATCGGGAGCTGGTGGGAGACGATCACGGCCTCGTGCCCGCTCGCCTCCTGCTCGGCGTCGCGGATCGCCAGCCGCATGCGCGCGACGATGTCGCGGTAGGGCTCGCCCCAGGTCGGGCGCAGCGCGTTGCGGAACAGCCACCAGCTCCTGGGCCGCTTGAGGGTGCCCACGAGGCTGACCTTGACGCCCTCGAGGTAGTTGTCGGCCTCGATGACCCGGCCGTCGGTGGTGACGGGCCGCCCGACGACCTCGGCGATCGGCTCCATCGTCTCCTGGGCCCGCTCGAGCGGGGAGCAGCGCAGGTGCACGATGTCGCGCCCGCGCAGGTGCTCGGCCACGAGGCCGGCCATCGCCCGGCCGGTGTCGGAGAGGTGGTAGTCGGGCAGGCGGCCGTAGATCAGGCCGACGGGGTTGTGGACCTCGCCGTGGCGCACCAGGTGGACGACCGTGCGGCGCCCGCTCGTGCGGACCTCGGGCTCGGGGCTCACCTCACGCCTCCGCTGCGGCGGCCGCCGCGGCCGGGAGCGCGCTGACGACGCGGTCCAGCGCGCGGTCGTCGTGGGCGCTGGAGAGGAACCACGACTCGTACGCGCTCGGCGGCAGGTAGACCCCGTGGTCGAGCATCGAGTGGAAGAACGCGGCGTAGCGCGCGGTGACCTGGGTCGACGCGGTGACGTAGTCGGGCACGGCGTCCACGTCCTCCCCCACGAAGAAGACGCTGAACATGTTCCCCGCGGTCTGGACGACGTGCGGCACACCGGCAGCGCCGAGCGCCGCGGCGACCTCGCGCTGCAGCACGGCCGACGCGCGGTCCACGTGGGCGTACACCTCGGGAGTGGCCAGGCGCAGGGTCGTGGAGCCCGCGGCGCTCGCCACCGGGTTGCCCGACAGGGTGCCCGCCTGGTAGACGCCGCCGACCGGCGCGAGGCTGTGCATGAGCTCGGCGCGACCGCCGAAGGCCGCCGCGGGGAAGCCGCCGCCCATCACCTTGCCGAAGGTCATCAGGTCCGGCACGACGCCGTCGATCCCGAACTGGCCCGACGCGGTCACGCGGAAGCCGGTCATCACCTCGTCGCTGATGAACAGCGCGCCGTGCTCGTGGCACAGGTCGGCGAGGAAGGTGTTGAAGCCGACCCCGTCCTCCACCCCGGGAGGCACGACGCCCATGTTGCCGCAGGCGGCCTCGGTGATCAGGCAGGCGATCTGGTCGCCGTAGGTCGCGAAGGCCTCGCGGACCGCGGCGCGGTCGTTGTACTCGCAGACGATGGTGTCGGCCGTGGTCGCCTCGGTGACGCCCGGGGTGCCGGGGATCGCGAGCGTGGCGACGCCGGAGCCGGCCGAGGCCAGCAGCGCGTCGACGTGGCCGTGGTAGCAGCCCGCGAACTTCACGATCTTGTCGCGCCCGGTGATCCCGCGGGCGAGCCGCAGCACCGACATGGTGGCCTCGGTGCCGCTGTTGACCAGCCGCACCATCTCGACGGGCGTGCGCTCGACGATCGCCGAGGCCAGCTCGACCTCGGCCTCGGTGGGGGCGCCGTACGACGTCCCGTGCTGCGCGGCGCGGCTCACGGCGTCGAGGACCTCGGGGTGCGCGTGGCCGAGCAGCATCGGGCCCCAGGAGCAGATGAGGTCCACGAGCTCGTTGCCGTCGACGTCGTAGAGGTAGGGCCCCTGCGCGCGGGCGATGAAGCGCGGCGTCCCGCCGACCGAGCGGAAGGCGCGCACCGGCGAGTTCACGCCGCCGGGGATGACCTGCTGCGCCCGCGCGAAGGCCGCGACCGAGGCGGTGTCGAGGCTGGTGTCCTGCCTCGTCGCGGTCATCGGCCCGCCCCCCAGCGCCGTGCCCACTCCAGCGCCCAGTAGGTGAGGACCACGTCGGCCCCCGCACGCCGGATCGAGGTGAGCGTCTCCCCGATCGCGCGGTCGCGGTCGATCCAGCCGTTGGCCGCGGCGGCCTCGACCATCGCGTACTCCCCCGAGATGTTGTAGGCCGCGACCGGCACGTCGACGGCCTCGCGCACGGCGCGGATGACGTCGAGGTAGGCCAGCGCGGGCTTGACCATGACGATGTCGGCGCCCTCGGCGAGGTCGAGCGCGACCTCGTGCAGCGCCTCGCGGAGGTTGGCGCCGTCCTGCTGGTAGGTCTTGCGGTCCCCGGACAGCGACGACGCGACGGCCTCGCGGAACGGGCCGTAGAAGGCCGAGGTGTACTTCGCCGCGTACGCGAGGACCGCCGTCTCCTGGTGCCCGGCGGCCTCGAGCGCGTCGCGGATCGCGCCGACCTGGCCGTCCATCATCCCGCTGGGGGCGACCACGTGGGCGCCCGCGTCGGCGTGCAGCACGGCCATCTCGGCGTAGAGCTCGACGGTCGCGTCGTTGTCCACGCGGCCGGACGGGGTGAGCACGCCGCAGTGGCCGTGGTCGGTGAACTCGTCGAGGCACACGTCGGTCATCACGAGGCAGTCGTCGCCGACCTCCTCGTGGACCGCGCGGACGGCCTGGGTGAGGATCCCGTGCGGGTCGACGGCGCCGGAGCCCCGGGCGTCCTTGTGCTCGGGGATGCCGAAGAGCATCACGCCGGCCAGGCCCGCCTGCGCCGCCTCGACCGCGGTCTTGCGCAGCGTGTCGAGGCTGTGCTGGACGACGCCGGGCATCGAGCTGATCGGTCGGGGTTCGGTGAGGCCCTCGGCGACGAACAGCGGGAGCACGAGTCGGCGGGGCTCGACGCTGGTCTCGGCGACCATGGCGCGCATCGCCGGCGACGTGCGCAGCCGGCGGGGGCGCTGGCGGAGCGACATCTGCGGCACCTGTCCAATCTAGTCGCCCACCAGCCCGGACAGCGTCCTGCGGCTGTCCACGGTCCTGTGGAGAACCTCACGGTGGGGCTCGCATCCGGGGCCTCGGGCTGCGTCCGGCACCAGCCGCGCAGGGGGCCACCCCCGAGCCCGATGAGTCCGCGGCCGCGGACGGGTCAGCAGACCCGGGGTCCACGGGACGGAGGAGGCGCGCGATGGGCGAGACGGTGCTGCTGGTCGGGACGAAGAAGGGGCTCTGGGTCGGACGCTCCGACGCGGGGCGACGACGCTGGACCTGGTCGGGGCCTCAGATGCTGATGCAGGGCGTGTACGGGCTGGGGATCGACCTGCGAGGCCCCGCGCCGCGGCTCTTCGCGAGCGGGACGAGCGAGCACTGGGGGCCGGGTGTCTACCGCTCCGACGACCTCGGGCGCACCTGGCGCGAGAACGACGGCGTCTCCGTACGCCTCCCCGCCGACCTGGGCGCGAGCATCGAGCGGGTCTGGCAGATCCAGCCCGGGGGCGAGGCCGAGCCCGACGTGGTCTGGGCGGGCACGCAGCCGTCGGCGCTGTTCCGCTCCGAGGACCGCGGCGAGTCGTTCAGCCTGGTCCGGTCGCTGTGGGACCACCCGCACCGGCCCGCGTGGGGGGCGGGGTTCGGCGGGCAGGCGATCCACACCGTCGTGCCCCACCCGCGCGACCCGCAGCGGGTGACGGTGGCGATGTCGACCGGCGGGGTCTACCGCAGCACCGACGGCGGCGCGAGCTGGTCGCCGGCCAACGTCGGGATCAAGGCGTACTTCTTCCCCGACCCGTGGCCGGAGTTCGGTCAGTGCGTGCACAAGGTCGCCGCGCACCCGGCGGCGCCCGGGCGGCTCTTCGCCCAGAACCACCACGGCGTCTACCGCTCCGACGACGGCGGCGACCGCTGGGTCTCGATCGCCGAGGGGCTGCCGGCGGACTTCGGCTTCCCGGTCGTGGTGCACCCGCACGACCCGGACACCGTCTACGTCTTCCCCCTCGTGGCCGACGGCGCCCGGATCCCGCCGGACGGGCGAGCACGGGTGTGGCGCTCCTCGGACGCCGGCGCGACCTGGACGCCCTCGGCCCGGGGTCTCCCGGACGGCTTCTACGCCGCCGTCATGCGCGACGCCATGACCACCGACCAGGGCGAGCCCGCCGGGATCTACCTCGGCGCCCGCGACGGCACGGTCTGGTGCAGCCTCGACGACGGCGAGTCCTGGACGCAGCTCGCCGCGCACCTGCCCGACGTGCTGTCGGTCCGCGCGGCGGTCGTCTAGCCCGGGCGGGCGGAGGAGCGGCCCCACGACCGGGGGGACCTGCGCGTCCACCTCGATCGGGCCGCGCACCGCTCCCTCCTCTCCTCCCTCACCCGCCGACCGGCGCCACCTCCCTCGCCGGCGCGGCGAGCGCCGGGGCGGGGCGCGAACGCGGTGGACGTGGTGGACGCGGCCCGCGGTGAGCGTGGTCCGGGGGAGCGGGGCGGCGCCTCAGCGCTGCACCCCCCTCAGGCACCGCTCGCGGGAGACCAGCGCCCTGTCGTGGGCGAACATGCGCCCGATCGTCTCGCGGGTGAAGAGCAGGATCAGCACGGCCGTCAGCAGGCTGACGCCGGAGATGAAGTTCAGTCCGAGGTCGAAGCCGCGGACCTCCTGGTAGCCGCCGCCGAGCTGGATCAGCTGGCCCATGACGATCGCGCCGAAGCCGCCGACGAGCATGCCGGCCATGTTCAGGCCGTTGCCGATCGCGATCGAGCCGGGCTCGGAGGAGTCGGAGGTGATGGCGTAGAGCACCGGGTAGACCCCGTTGATCGCGACGCCCGTGATCAGCTGGACGACGATCAGGGCCGCCAGGCCGGAGCCGACGAAGCGGAACAGCGAGAAGCTGACGGCGAGCCAGACGAAGAGGAAGACCAGGGTGTACTTCCGCCCGAACCGGTCGGACACGAAGCCCCAGACGATCTGCCCGACCCCACCGGTGATCGTGAAGACCACGCTGAGGGCCGCGACCTGCGCGAGCGGGTAGTCGGCGACGAACGCGAGGTAGAGCGGCAGCCAGAAGCTGAGGCCCATGTAGCCGACGTTGGCCAGTCCTGCGGAGAGCGACGGGATGACCACGTTCGGGTTGCGCAGCGCCCGCCCGACGGCCCCGGGCGCGGCGGGGACGTCGGCGCTGCGGTGCCCCAGCGGCGGGGTCAGCCCCCGCGCCCGGGTGTCGGCCACGAACCGGTCGTAGTTCTCCTGCGTGGCGAAGCGCCAGTAGAGCGCGAAGACCGGGATCGCCAGCAGCGGCAGGGTGAGCCACACGACCCGCCAGTTCTCCGAGCCGAAGAGCGAGTAGACACCCGCCACGCCGAGACCGCCGATCAAGGTGCCCCAGGGGAACGCCGTGTGGTGCAGCCCCTGCGCGAAGCCGCGCCGCTCGAGCGGCCACCACTCCGCGACGGCCGTGACCTCGATCGCCTCCCCTCCGCCGCTGGCGAGGTTCTTGACGGCCTGCAGCAGGAACACCGCCAGGAGCCCGACCGTGAGCGCGTGCACGCCGGTGAGCACCGAGAAGGCGAGGTAGACCGCGACGACGGGGAGGTGACGGAACTTGCGTTCCCAGCCGTGCCCGCCCTTGTCCGACCAGGCCGAGATGGGCAGCGCCGCGACACCGAGCAGGATCGTCAGCCCGCCGGAGAACCAGCCGATGGTCGTCGGGCTGACACCGAACTCCTCCACGACCGCCGGCTGCACGGTCTGGATCCAGCTGCGCATGTTGGCGTTCATCCCGTAGAGCAGCCAGAGCCAGAGCATGGCCGTCCACGACCACCGCGAGCCGATCCGTCGGAACCGGCCGCCGAGCCCGCCGGGACGGGTGCGGCTGCGCAGGAGCTGGGCGTCTGGGGTGCTCATGGAGTCCTCTCGGGCCGTGGGCGCACCGCTGACGAGGGACCCGGGCGCGACCTGGAATGTCACGGAACGGTAACGTCACCGATCGTCCGGCCCAGCACCGGGGACGGTGGCCCCTCGCCGCCCGCGGACCACCTCGAGGAGGAACCACCGCCATGACCGAGCGCGACCGACCGACGATCGACACGCTGCTGCACGGCCTGCACGTCGAGACCGACCAGGGCGACATCGCCTTCTGCGGGGTCAACCTGATCGAGGTCCCGGACGGCTCGGGCGGGCTCACCCGGATCGTCGTCGACACCGGGCACTTCGGTCGCGGCGTGGCGCTACGGCGTGAGCTCGCGGCCCGCGGGCTGACCGCCTCCGACGTCGACATCCTGCTGCTGACCCACGCGCACTGGGACCACGTCCAGTGCATCCAGTACTTCGACAACGCCGTGGTCTACGCCCATCCCGAGGAGCTGAACTACATCTCCAACCCGCACCCGGGCGACCACGCGACCCCGGCCTGGACGAAGGCGATGCTCGACCAGTACGACATCCGCCACGTCCGCGAAGGTGACGAGCTCGCCCCCGGGGTCGGTGTGGTCGAGGCGCCCGGGCACTCCGCCGGAACGGTCGCGGCCGCGGTGTCGACGGCCGACGGCCTGGCCGTCGTCACCGGCGACTCCATCCAGAACGCGCTGGTCGCCCAGCAGCGTCGCAACGCCCTGGTGTTCTGGGACGAGGAGATGGCCAACCGGTCGGTCGGCAAGCTCGTGGACATGTCCGACGCCATCTACCCGGGCCACGACCAACCGTTCCGCATCACCGCGGACAACGAGGTCGAGTACCTGGTGGACTTCGAGATCGGCTTCACCGGGACGACCCGCGACAACCCGGGTCTGCGGTTCACCGACCTCGCGCTCGACCCGATCATCAGCCCGGCCCCGCCACAGTGGCGCCGCTGAACGGGCCGCGTCCACACCGCCGGGCCGGCCGGTGGTCCGGCCCGCCCTGCGGCGTCGCGACGCCGCTGCTCAGACCCTGCGGGTCGCCGTCTTGCGCTGCGAGGGGCGTTGCACGACCTCACCGGCGGCCACCATCGCGTCGCGACGGTCTGCGGCGAACGCCGCCAGCGCGTCCGCGAGCGCGACGACCGACGGCTTGTCGGCCACCACGTCGACGCGCAGCCCGTGCTCCTCGCAGGTCTTCTGCGTGGCGGGGCCGATCGCGGCGATGATCGTGCCCGGGTGCGGCTTGCCGGCGATGCCGACGAGGTTGCGCACGGTCGAGGACGAGGTGAACACGACGGCGTCGAACTTGCCGGTCTTGATCGCCTCGCGCACCTCGGCGGGCGGCGGGGCGGCGCGCACGGTGCGGTAGGCGGTGACGTCCTCGACCTCCCACCCGAGCTCGACCAGGCCGGCGGCCAGGGTCTCGGTGGCGATGTCGGCGCGCGGCAGGAAGACGCGGTTGATCGGGTCAAGGACCTCGTCGTACGGCGGGAACTCGGCGGCCAGCCCGGCGGCGGACTGCTCCTCGACCGGCACCAGGTCGGGCTCGATGCCCCAGGCGCGCAGCGCGGTCGCGGTGACGTCGCCGACCACCGCGACCTTGAGCCCCGAGAAGGCGCGGGCGTCGAGGCCGTACTCCTCGAACTTCTCCCGGACGGCCTTCACGGCGTTCACCGAGGTGAAGGCGATCCACTCGTAGCGGCCCTCGACGAGCCCGCGGATGGCCTTGTCCATCTGCAGCGGGCTGCGCGGCGGCTCGACCGAGATCGTCGGGACCTCCTCGCTGTGCGCGCCGTAGGTGCGCAGCCGCGCGACCATCGGGGCGGCCTGGTCCTTGGTGCGGGGCACCAGGACGCGCCAGCCGAAGAGCGGCTTGGTCTCGTACCAGCTGAGCTCGCCGCGCTGCTCGGCGGCGACGCCCATGATCACGTGCACCGGGTCGCCGCCGGGGGCCTCGGTGGCGGACACGGCGACGACGACCTCGTCGAGGCGGCAGGGCACGGTGACCTGGTTGGTGCTGCCGCCGTGCAGCGTGAGCACGACGTGGTCGTCCGCGGGCCGGCCGGCCGCGAGGGCGGCGTCGACGAGGGCGGGCAGGTGCGTGACCAGGGTGCTGACGACGACGGTCGCGGCGTTGCCCCACGGGGCGGTGCCGACCTTGGTGAAGCGGCCGTCGGTCATCGACGCGAACTGCACGCCACCAGCGTGCACCAGGTCGATGCCGGCGTACTCGGGCACGGCGGTCAGGCTGGAGACGCCGGGGACGACCTCGAAGTCGATGCCGCCGCGTACGCAGGCGGCGGCCTCGTCGGCGACGGCGTTGTCCCAGAACGGGTCGCCGTTGACGAGGCGGACCACCCGGCCACCACCGGCGGCCTGCTTGATCACGACGCGGGCCCGGGCGGACGGCGTGAGCGGCTTCTGCCCGTCGGCGAAGCCGAGCGCGGTCACGGACGCGTCGGCGCCGAGCGTGATCGCCGGGTGCCCGAGGATCTCGCGCTGCCGCTCGTCGTCCAAGATCACCGCACTGGCGTCGGCGAGCGCGGCGATGGCGCCGAGGGTCAGCAGGTCGGGGTCACCGGGACCCGCGCCGACGAAGATCACCCGGCCGCGGGCGGTGGACGAGCTCGAGGCGGAGTCGGTGGAAGTGGGGACGGACGTTGTGCTCACGTGGCTCCATCGTGTCGGGCCGGCGCAGGACCGGCGCGTCGCCGGCCCTCGTCGGACAGCAGTGCGAGCACCGACCTCGCCAGGTCCGCACCGAACCGCGCCGGGTCGGTGGTCGACCCGGAGACGTCGCTGCGCACCGGAGGTGGGCGATTGGTCGTTACTGACAACGTGTCCAGCAACGTTCTCTCAACAACCGCCCTCATAGTCAAATCGACGGCGTTACCACGGCGCCCCGTGATGCGTGCACGGACCCCCACCGGAGCGGTGCACCCGGCCTCGAGCGTGGCGAGGAAGGCGCGCTCCGCCCGCACCTCGGCGTGGGCGAGCGGGTCGTCGAGGCTGAGGACGGTCTCGCGGACGACCTGTGCGGCGGACCGGTGCACCTCGAGCCCCAGCGCACCCTGACCCGGCGCCGGCAGCATCAGGTCCTCGTCCAGCACCTCCGCCGGCAGACCTTTGACAACGATGTCTCGTTTGTCAGAACCCGACAACGACGCGTCGTCGGGCGGGAGGTGGCCGAGCCGGCGCAGACCGGCGCCGGCCAGCACCACGGCGTCGACCCCGCCGCCGCGCGCCAGCTCGATGCGGGTGTCCACGTTGCCCCGGACGGGCACGACCTCGAGGTGCCGGCCCTGCGCGCGCGCCCAGTCGAGCAGCTGCATCGCGCGGCGCGGGGCACCGGTGCCGATCCGGGCGCCGTCGTGCAGGTCGGCGAGCCGCGAGCCGACGATCACGTCGCGCACGTCCTCGCGGGCCGGGACGCTGATCACCTCAAGATCAGCCTCGGGCGCGGTGGGCAGGTCCTTGAGCGAGTGCACGGCGCAGTCGATCTTGTCGGCCCGCAGCGCGTCGCGCACCGCGTTGGCGAAGACGCCGGTGCCGCCGATCTCGGTCAGCAGCCGCGGGTCCACGTCGCCGGTGGTGGTCACGCCGACGAACGAGGAGCCCACCCCGCGCGACGCCAGCATCCCGGCGACCAGGTCGACCTGCGCACGGGCCAGCGGCGACGTCCGCGCGCCGAGCCGCAGCGTGGTCGCCTCGCGCGGGGCGGGTGCGCCGGTGGCCGGGAGGTCGGTCATGAGGGGCCTCATCCTGCCCGCTCCGCGCAGGTGCTAGGCGTTCGTCTCGGGAGACATGACCGCGGCCACCGCCTGCGGGTCGAGCGCGAAGAGCTCGCGCAGCGCGGCGGCGTAGTCGAGCGCGTCCGGGTCGGCGGAGAGCTCCTTCACCCGGACCGTCGGCTGGTGCAGCAGCTTGTCGGCGATGCGCCGCATGGTCCGGCGCACCTCGTCGCGCTCGTGGTCGTCGAGGCCGGGCACGCGGGCGTCCAGGCGCTTCATCTCCGCGGCCACGACCTGGGAGGCCATGGAGCGCAGGGCGACCACGGTCGGCGCCACCGCCGCGGCGCGGCGGGCGCCCAGGAAGTCGTGGACCTCGGACTTCACCAGGGCCCGGGCCGCCTCGACCTCGGGCGTCGCCGTCTCCGTGCGCGTGGCGACGAGCAGGTCGAGGTTGACCAGCAGGATGCCGAGCGAGGTGACGTCGGCGGAGATGTCGGCCGGCAGCGCGAGGTCGACCGCGGCCGTCACCGGGGTGCCGTCGAGGTCGGCCGCGTCCAGGTGCAGCGAACGCGCACCCGTGCACGTGACGACCACGTCGGTCTCGGCGAGGGCGGCGGAGAGGCGGGTCAGCGGCTCGGCGCGGCCGCCGACGACCTCGGCGAGGCGCTGCGCGCGCTCGAAGGTGCGGTTGACGCAGGTGACGCGGGCGCCGGCGGCGGCGGCGGTGCGGGCGGCGAGCCCGGCCATGGCGCCGGCACCGACGACCAGCACCCGCCGGTCGTCGAGCGGGCCCTGGGCCTCGACGAGCAGCTCGTACGCGGCGCTCACCAGCGAGCGGCCGGCACCGGCCACGCCGGTCTCGGTCTGGACGCGCTTGCCGACCCGGATCGCCTGCTGGAAGAGCGCGTTGAGCACCGTGCCGACGGTGCCCTGCTCCTGCGAGAGCGCGAGCGCGCCGCGGACCTGCCCGAGGATCTGGCCCTCGCCCAGGACGACGGAGTCGAGCCCCGAGGCGACGCAGAAGGCGTGCGCGACGGCGCCCTCGTCGAAGAACACGCGCGCCATCGCGCGCAGGTCCTCGACCGGCTCGCCCGCGAGGTCGGACAGCGCGAGGACCGCGTCGTCCAGCCCGCCGTGGAACCGGGAGACCGACGCCCAGACCTCGGTGCGGTTGCAGGTCGAGAGGACCACGGCCTCGTCGATGTGCTCGCTGTCCACGAGCGTCTGCGCCAGCTTGCCGGCGGTCGCCGGGTCGAGCGCCAGCGCGGCCAGCCGCGCCATCGACGTCGACCGGTGCGACACGCTCACCGCGAGGATGCTCACGAGACCTCCTCGACCTTGCGCTGCTCGTGGAAGGCGAGGATCGCGAGCTCCTGCCCCAGGTCCACCTTGCGCACGTTGACTCCTTCAGGCACCACCAGGGCGGTGGACGCGAAGTTCAGGATGCTCGTGACCCCTTGCTGCACCAGACGGTCGGTGACGTCCTGCGCGGCGTCCGCGGGCGTGGCGACGACCGCGATCACCGCGCCCGTGTTGCGGACGACCTCCTCGAGGTCGGCCAGGGCGGAGACCGTGATGCCCTGGATCGTCGTCCCGACCCGCGCGGGAGCCGGGTCGACCAGCGCGACGAGGGTGAACCCGCGCGTCGCGAAGCCGGCGTAGTTGGCCAGCGCCGTGCCCAGGTGGCCGACGCCGACGATGACGACGGGCCACTCCGAGGCCGCGCCGATGTGCGTGGCGATCTGGCGCTGCAGCCGGGCGACGTCGTAGCCGACGCCACGGGTGCCGTACGTCCCGAGGCAGGAGAGGTCCTTGCGCAGCTGGGACGGGCTCACGCCGGCCGCCTCGGCCAGCGCGGTGCTGCTGACGACCTCGACGTGCCCGGCGAAGAGCCGTCCGAGCGCCTCGTGGTAGGTCGGCAGCCGCGCGACGGTCGCCTGGGGGACGCCGCGCGCGGGCTTGGTCCCGGTGCCGGGACCCGGCAGCAGGCCCGAGATCACTGACCCACTGTACGCAGCCCGCCTACGCGTGCGGTCGCGCGAGCGCGGCGCGCAGCCGTGCGGGGTCGACGCGCCAGTAGTCGTGCTGCGCGCCGTCGACGAAGGTGACCGGGACCTCGTCGGTGTAGCGGCGCAGCAGCGCCGGCTGCGTCGCCGCGGCGGCGTCGAGGTCGACCTCCTCGTACGCCTCGCCCGCCTCGGCGCACACCTGGGCGACCACCGCGCGGGCCTCCTCGCAGAGGTGGCAGCCCGCGCGCGTCAGCAGCCGGACGCGGGGCGGTCGGACGGCGTCGGCGGGCTCCACGCCGTGCAGTCTCCCACCGGGGCCGCCTCGCACGCCTAGGCTGGCGCCCGTGGACGCACCGGAGCGCGAGGTGCCGACCGAGGCGCTGCCGCACGGTGCCGGGGCGGTGCAGGTCGAGCGGCTCCCCCGCGCGCAGGCGGTGATCGAGCCCGACCCGCGCGCCGCGGCCTTCTTCGACCTGGACAACACGATCGTCCGGGGCGCGTCGATCTTCCACTTCGCCAAGGGCCTCTACCGGCGCGGCTTCTTCGACGCGCGGACCATCGCCAAGGCGCTGTGGTTCCAGACCTACTTCCGCGCGGCCGGCAAGGAGAGCGCGGCGCACGTGGCGGACGCCCGGGAGACGATGCTCGCCTTCATCGAGGGCCACACGGTCGCCGAGATCACCCAGGTGAGCGAGGAGGTCTACGAGGAGTTCGTGGCCCGGCGGATCTGGGCGGGCACCCGGGCGATCGCCCAGCTGCACCTCGACGCGGGCCAGCAGGTCTGGCTGGTCACCGCGGCCCCCGTCGAGATGGCGGGCATCATCGCCGCCCGGCTCGGGCTGACCGGGGCCCTGGGCACGATCGCCGAGCACCAGGAGGGCGTCTACACCGGGCGCCTGGCCGGGGAGATGCTGCACGGCCCGGCCAAGGCGGAGGCCGTGCGCGACCTCGCCGTGCAGCACGGGCTCGACCTCGACCGGAGCTTCGCCTACTCCGACTCCTACAACGACCTGCCGATGCTCTCGCTGGTCGGCCACGCCTGCGCGATCAACCCCGACCGCCGCCTCGCCGCCCACGCGGAGGAGCAGGACTGGCAGGTGCGCGACTTCCGCACCGGCCGGCGCGCGGCGCGCCTCGGGATCGTGGGTGCGGCGGGCGCGGGGGCCGCCGCCGGTGCCGTCGCCGCCGCGGTCGCCGTGACGCGCCACCTGCGCCGGGGCTGAGGCCGAGACCGGAGGGCGCGGCGAGGTCCGGGGGCGACGCCGGGAGCTCGGACACCTGCCGTGGGCTAGTCCGGGCGCGAGCCGTCCGGGGCGGTGCCGCGCGGGCCGGTCTCCTGCTCCGACCACGGCGGCGGCGCCCACGGCGCGGCCCGGCGGGCCGCGCGCCTGGCCGTGCGCCGGATCAGCAGGGCCGCGACGAGCAGGTAGACCAGGTAGGCGATCAGGCCCAGCACGCCCATGGCCTCGGCCTGGCCCGCGCGGCCGGTCAGGCCCAGCACCAGCACCCCGCCGCCCAGCAGCACGAGCGTGCCCGAGCCGACGAGCACGAAGCCCTGCAGCTGGTCGAGGTCCAGCCCGTCGGGTGCGGCGCGACCGGGCCGGCGGACGCGGCGCCGGACGACGCCGGCGGAGAAGAGGGCGGTGGCGAGGACGAGCAGCGCGAGGGGGCCGTACACGGAGACGTCGCGCCGCTCAGGAGAAGGTGCCGCGTCGCTGCATGAGCAGCGAGTAGAGGGTCTGCTGGATGGTCTCGCGGACCTGGTCGGTGACGTCGAAGACGACCATCGGGTCGTCGGCGGCGCCGGGCGGCAGCTCGTCGGTGGCGATGGCCTCGCCGACCTCGATGACCCACTTGCTGGGCAGCGGCACCACCCCGAGCGGGCCGAGCCACGGGAAGGTCGGGGTGATCGGGAAGTACGGCCACCCGAGCGCGCGGGCCAGGGTCGGGAGCCGGCCCAGCAGCGGGTAGATCTCCTCCGACCCGACGATCGAGACGGGGATGATCGGGACCGAGGCGCGCACCGCGGTCGAGACGAAGCCGCCCCGGCCGAAGCGCTGCAGCTTGTAGCGGTCGGCGTAGCGCTTGCCGAGGCCCTTGAAGCCCTCCGGGAACACCGACACGAGCTCGCCCGCCCGCAGCAGCCGCTCGGCGTCCTCGGGGCAGGCCAGCGTCGTCCCCGTCTTGCGCGCGAGGTCGGCGGAGAAGGCGGTGGAGAAGATCAGGTCGGCGCCCAGCATCCGGGGGTGGCGCGCGACCTCGTCGAAGACGACGGTGTGCAGCACCATCCCGTCCAGCGGCAGCGCGCCGGCGTGGTTCGACACCAGCAGCGCGGGTCCGTCGGCCGGCAGGTTCTCCGCGCCGCGCAGCTCGACCCGGAACCACGAGCGCACCAGCGGGCGCAGCAGCGGCAGGAACACCTGCTCGGTCAGCTCGACGTCGAAGCCGAACTCGTCGACGGTGTAGTCGCCCTCGAGCCGGCCGCGCAGGAAGGCGGCCAGCTCCTCGCCGCCGGCGGCCGGGTCGACGCCGAACGCCTCGGCGAGCAGGCGCGCGGCCCGTACGGGGTCGTCGGCCAGCCCGCTCGCCAGGCGCCGCCCGGCGGCCCCGGCGTCGCGCAGCGCGGCGCCCACCAGGTGCGGCAGCCCGGCCAGGAAGCCGGCCAGGTCGGCGGCGGACGTGCGCCCGCCGTCGGAGGGGTCGTCGGCCGGCGTCTCCTCGCTCCCCCGGCGCCGCTCGGCCCAGTCCTCGAGCCTGACCACCTCGGCGTCACCCATGGCCGGCCGCCCGCTCGCCGGCCCGACGGGCGAGGCGCGTGACGGCGTCCACCGCTCCCTCGACCCGCTCGGCGGCCAGCAGCCCCGGGCTCGACGCCGCGACGAACTCCGCCAGCGCGTCGGCGCTGCTGCGGGTCACGACGAAGCCCGTGGCGGCGAACCGCGTGGTGTCCATCACCCGACCGTAGGTCAGGGCGTCGATCTGGTCGGAGGAGAAGTCGGCGGCGCGCCAGGAGCGGAACAGCGACGCCACCAGCGGGGCGCTCCCGCGGGGCACGCCCACCGTGGGGCGCCCCATCCGGCGCAGCGCCTGCCCGAGCGTGACGACGTCGGGCGCCGCGACGTTGAAGGTCCCCGGCACGTCGTCGCGCACGCCGTGCTCGAGCGCGGCGACCGCGTCGTCGGGGTGGAGGAACTGCAGGCGCGCGTCGAAGCCGAGCACCCGCGGCACGACGGGCAGCGCGAGGTAGCGGGCCATCCGGCTGCGCACACCGGCGCCCATCAGCGCGGCCAGGCGGAGCGTGGTCACCACGACGTCGGGACGGCGCCGGGCGAACCCGCGGACGTAGGACTCGATCTCGATCGAGTCCTTGCCGAAGCCGGTGCGCGGCGAGACCCGCGCGGAGTCGTCCTCGGTGAAGGACGCCGGATCGCGCGGCGAGGCGCCGTAGACCGACACCGAGCTCTGCACCACCAGCTTGCGGAACGTCTCCGCGCGCTGGCAGGCCGCCAGCAGCTGCATGGTGCCGATGACGTTGATCTCCTTCGCGAGCTCGCGCGAGGAGGGTCCGGCAGGCGCGGCGACGACCGCCATGTGCACGACGGTGTCGACGCCGTACGACTCCACGACCCGGCTGATCGCCGGGCTGCGGATGTCGGTGCGGACGAACGTCGCCCGTCCCAGGTCGTGGCGCGGAGGGGTCAGGTCGACCCCGACGACCTCGAAGGCCGGGTCCGCGGCGAGGGAGCGGGTGAACCGCGCGGCCAGGTCACGGGAGACCCCCGTGACCAGGACGGTGCGCGACCGCGTCACGAGGAGGGACGACCCGCCACGCCCCCCGAAGGGTTCCACTCGCTGGCGCTCGCGCCCCTGAACGAGGGGGACGACCCCCCACACCCCCCGAAGGGTTCCACTCGCCGGCGCTCGCGCCCCTGAACGAGGGGGGACGACCCCCCACACCCCCCGAAGGGTTCCACTCGCTGGCGCTCGCGCCCCTGAACGAGGGGGGACGACCCCCCACACCCCCCGAAGGGTTCCACTCGCTGGCGCTCGTGAAACCCCTCACGGCGGGCTCGTGCTTACTTGCCGGCGCGACGACGCTGGATGCGCGTCTTCTTCAGGAGCTTGCGGTGCTTCTTCTTCGCCATGCGCTTGCGCCGCTTCTTGATGACCGAACCCACGGGTGACCCTCTCGTAACCGAGACAGCCTGGCCCCGGACGTGTACTGGAAAGCTGGTGCGCGCCGGTTGCCCGACGGCCACGGAAGCCTACCTGGCGCGAGCGATAACGTCGAAGTCGTGGACGAGCCCTCGCTGACCGACGACCTGACCTACCTCGAGGACACCGGCCCGGGCAGCGGCAGGCGGAGCCGCCCGCGGGCCTGGGTCGAGACCGACGCCCCGTCGCTCAGCCTCGACGGCGACTGGCGGTTCCGGTGGTCGCCCTCCCCCGTCGGCCTCGATACGGGCTTCGCCGACCCGGCGTACGACGACGGGTCCTGGGACACCCTGCCGGTCCCGTCGCACTGGGTCCTGCACGGCGACCCCTCGGGCGAGCGCCGCTACGGCGCCCCGGCGTACACCAACGTGCAGTACCCCTTCCCGCTCGACCCGCCGCACGTGCCCGACGACAACCCGACCGGCGACCACCGGCGCACGTTCGAGGCGCCCGGCTGGGTCGACGACGGTGGGCGGACCCGGACGCTGGTCCGCTTCGACGGCGTCGAGTCGCTCTACCGCGTCTGGCTGAACGGCGTGGAGGTCGGCGTCGGCAAGGGCAGCCGCCTGGTGCAGGAGCTCGACGTCACCGACGCGCTGCGGCCGGGCACGAACGTGCTGGCCGTCCGCGTCCACCAGTGGTCGGCCGCGAGCTACGTCGAGGACCAGGACCAGTGGTGGCTGCCCGGCATCTTCCGCTCGGTCACCCTGCTCGCCCGTCCCCGGGGTTCGCTGGACCAGGTCTGGCTGCACGCCGCGTACGCCCCCACGAGCCGGACGTCGGGGCGCGGCTCGCTGGACCCGCGCCTGGTCGCCGGCGAGGACGCCTACCCGGTCACCGTCCGCGTGCCCGAGCTCGGCGTGGAGCGCACCTTCGCGAGCGCGGCCGAGCTCGGCGCCTTCGACGTCGGCGGGGTCGAGCCGTGGACCGCCGAGTCGCCCCGCCTCTACGCGGCCACCGTGAGCGCGACCGGGGAGACGGTGAGCCTGCGGCTGGGGTTCCGTGACGTGCGCGTCGTGGGCGACCGCCTCCTGGTGAACGGCGACCGGCTGGTCTTCCGCGGCATGAACCGCCACGAGACCCACCCGGTCCGTGGGCGGATGTTCGACGAGGAGTTCGCCCGCGAGGACCTCGTCGCCATGAAGCGCGCGAACGTCAACGCCATCCGCACCAGCCACTACCCGCCGCACCCCCGCCTGCTCGACCTCGCCGACGAGCTCGGCCTCTGGGTCGTGCTCGAGTGCGACCTCGAGACCCACGGCTTCGTCTTCGACGACTGGGCGGGCAACCCGAGCGACGACCCGGCGTGGACCGAGGCCTACCTCGACCGCATCGAGCGCACCGTCGAGCGCGACCTGAACCACCCGAGCATCGTCGTGTGGTCCCTCGGCAACGAGGCCTGGACGGGCCGCAACCTGGCGGCCATGGCCGAGTGGGTGCACCGGCGCGACCCCAGCCGCCCCGTGCACTACGAGGGCGACCACAGCGCCGCCTACACCGACCTCTACTCGCGGATGTACCCGAACTACGCCGAGACGGCCTCGATCGGCTCCGACACCGGCTTCATCAGCTACCTGCACTCGGCCGCCGAGGCGGTCCGGGTGCGCTCCAAGCCGCTGGTGCTCTGCGAGTACGTGCACGCGATGGGCAACGGGCCCGGCGGCGTCCGCACCTACGACGACCTGTTCGAGGAGCACCCGCGCCTGCACGGCGGCTTCGTCTGGGAGTGGCGTGACCACGGGCTGCTGGCCCGGAGCACCGCGGCCGACGGGGCCGGCACCGACTACTTCGCCTACGGCGGCGACTTCGGCGAGGTCGTGCACGACGGCAACTTCGTCATGGACGGGATGGTGCTGCCCGACGGGACGCCCACCCCGGGCCTGGCCGAGTGGGCGGCGGTGAACGCGCCCGTCCGCCTCGAGCGCGAGGGCTCGACGCTGCACGTGCGCAACCGCCGGCACTCCGCGACGACGGAGGGGCTGCGCTTCGTCGGGGTGCGCGCGGTGGACGGCGTGCCGGACGCGCCGGTGCGGGTCGACGCCCTCCCGATCGCCGCCGGGGAGACCGTGGGCGTCGTGCTGCCCGGCGGCCTGCTCGAGCCCTCCGGCGTCGCCGGCGCCGAGACCTGGCTGACCGTGCGCGCCGAGCTCGCGGAGGACACGGCCTGGGCCCCCGCCGGCCACGTCGTCGCGACCGCGCAGTGGGACCTCACGCCGGCGTCCGCGGCGCCGGGGGCGGGCACGACCCGTCCGTGGGTGCCGGCGGTGCTGCGGCCCGCCGGGCGCACCGGCGCCCTGCGCCTCGGTCCCGGGCGAGCTCGACCTCGCGACCGGGCTGCTGACGCGGCTCGGCGACCTCGAGGTGTCCGGTCCCCGCCTGGAGCTGTGGCGCGCCCCGACCGACAACGACCGCAGCCACGAGCGCGGCTCCTACGAGCTGGGCACCCCCGAGGACACCCTCGGCGAGGGCGCGCCCGGCCCGGCCTCGGCGGAACGGTGGCGCGAGCGCGGCCTCGACCGGCTCGTGCACCGGGTCCGCTCCGTCCGGGTGGGCGACGGCCCGGCACCGGACGAGGCGGAGGTCCGGGTGCGCGTCTCGGCCGCGACCCGCGCGCTCGGGGTCGAGGTCACGTACCGCTGGCGGGTCGTCGGGGACGGCCTGCTGCTGCGCGTCGAGGTGCAGCCCGACCCGGCCTGGGACTGCACCTGGCCCCGGGTGGGCGTCCGGCTGGACCTGCCCGCCGCGCTCGACCGGGCGGAGTGGTTCGGGACGGGTCCGCAGGAGAGCTATCCCGACACGCACGACGCCGCGCTCGTGGGTCGGTTCGCCGCCACGCTGGCCGAGCTGGGGGTGCGCTACTCCCGCCCGCAGGAGACCGGGCACCGGGCCGCGCTGCGCGAGCTCGTCCTGGCCGACGCCGACGCCGCACGCCTCGTGGTGCGGACCAGGCCGGGCGCCGCCGGGCACCGGCCGGGCTTCACGCTGAGCCCGTGGACGCCCCAGCAGGTCGACCGGGCGCGGCACCCGTACGAGCTCCCCGTCGCGACGCGCACCCACCTCTTCGTCGACGACGCCGTGCACGGCATCGGCAGCCGGGCCTGCGGCATGGACGTGCTCCCCGAGCACGCGCTGTGGCCGGGCGCCCGGACCTTCGAGCTGGAGCTGTCGCTGCCGGGCGCGTCCGGGTAGCCGGGAGGCGCTCTGCGGGCTCGTGCTCTCCGCGTGCCGGCGCTCAGCCGCCGGCTCGCGGTGCGGCCGTGCTGCTCGGGTCCGGCCTAGCCGGTCTCGTAGTAGGAGCCCTTCAGGTAGGCGTCGACCGCCTGCTCCGTGACGCGGAAGCTCCGGCCGAACCGGACCGCCTCCAGCTCACCGGCGTGGATGAGGCGGTAGACGCTCATCTTGGAGACCCGCATCAGCGCCGCGACCTCGGCGACGGTGAGGAAGTTGACGTTCGACAGGTTGCCACCGATCGGCCTGACGCCACCGGGGGTCGGGTCCACCATGCTCGCGCTCGTTTCCGTGCCGTCGGCGCCGGGCTTCCCCTCCGGCGTCACGCGAGCACTGGTGTGAGAGTAGTGGTAAGCGAGGCCCCTGGTACAGCCAAGTCACAGGAAAATCTTCGACACGCCGCAACCGGTACTTGACGGTGAGAGTGTCGGGCTCCGGCCGTGGTCGCCAGCCCGGTCCGCGCCTCCGCGAACCGCTGGGTGACGACCAGCGCGACGCCGTCCAGGCTGCCCTCAGCGCCTCGGGCGAGGAGCGCGGCGGGCTGCGAGGAGGACCCCCGGCCCTCAGAACCCGGGGTCGAGCCCGAGCTCGGGGAAGACGGCGCGCCGCGTGGCCATGATCGCCTGGTCGAGGCGGCTGTCGGGCGAGAAGCCGTCGTCGAAGCGGCGGAACGCGACCTGCACGCCGTCGCCCATCGTCTGCGGGGCGTACGCGCCGACCCGGTCGCGCCACGCCTGCGGCGTCGGGGTCTCCGGGTCGAGCGGTTCGCCGCCGACGACCGCCAGCAGGTGCGTCCAGGCCCGCGGGACGATGTGGAGGACGGCGTACCCGCCGCCGCCGGTCGACACCCAGCGGCCCTCGCAGAGCTCGTCGGCCAGGTCGGCGAGGGCGAGGTAGGAGGCCCGCTGGCCGTCGACGGTGAGGTCGAGGTCGGCGAGCGGGTCGTGGGCGTGGGAGTCGCAGCCGTGCTGGGTGAGGAGCACCTGCGGACGGTGCGCGGCGAGCACCTGCGGCACGACGGCGTCGAAGGCGCGCAGCCACCCGGAGTCGCCGGTGCCCGGCGGCAGGGCGACGTTCACGGCGGTGCCGAGCGCACCCGGCCCGCCGGTCTCGGTCGGGAACCCGGTGCCGGGGAAGAGGCAGGCCGGCGTCTCGTGGAGGCTGACCGTCATCACGCGCGGGTCGTCGTAGAAGACGGCCTGCACGCCGTCGCCGTGGTGGACGTCGACGTCGACGTACGCGACCCGCTCCACCCCGTGGTCGAGCAGCCAGCGGATGGCGACGGCCACGTCGTTGTAGACGCAGAAGCCGCTCGTGCGGTCCGGCATCGCGTGGTGCAGGCCGCCGGCGATGTTGGTCGCGCGGCGCACGTCGCCCTCCCACACCTGGCGGGCGGCCTCCACCGTGGCGGTGACGACCTGCGAGGTCACCTCGTGCATGCCCGGGAAGACGGGGTTGTCGCTGGTGCCCAGCCCGTGGCGCTCGTCCGGCTCACCGCGGCGCACGGCCTCGACGTACTCCGGGGTGTGCACGGTCAGCAGGAGCGCGTCGTCCGGGGGCGGCGGAGCCACGACGTCGAGGTGCTCGAGGACGCCGAGCGAGCGGGCGAGGGCCACGGCCTGCTCGACCCGGCCCGGCGACATCACGTGGTCCTTGCCGAAGTCGTAGCGGGTGAGCGCCTCGGAGTAGACGAGGACGGGCCTGCCGCCCTCCGCCGCGGGGCTCATGCGCCGGTGCGCTGCTCGCGGGCGGCCGCGGCCAGCTCGCGGCTGCGGTCGCGGGCCGCCTCCATCGCGCTGAGGAACGCCGCCCGCACCTTGTGGTCCTCGAGCTCGCGCAGCGCCGCGGCCGTGGTGCCGCCGGGCGAGGTGACGCGCTCGCGCAGGATCGCCGGGTGCTCGCCGCTCTCGCGCAGCAGCTTGGCCGAGCCCAGCATCGTCTGCACGACCAGCTCGGTGCTCGTGTCGCGCGGCAGGCCGAGGTGCACGCCGGCCTCGATCATGGCCTCGACGACGAAGAAGAGGTACGCCGGCCCGGAGCCGGAGATCGCCGTGACGGCGTCCAGGTAGCGCTCGGGCACGACGGCGACGCGGCCGGTCGCCGAGAGGATCTCGCGGACGCGCTCGACGTGGTCGTCGGTGGCCGACGAGCCGGGCGCGACCGCGGCCATGCCCTCGTCGACCTGCGCCGGGGTGTTCGGCATGACGCGCACCACGGGCTGACCGGCGGGCAGCCCGTCCTCCAGGGTGGCGGTGTCGACGCCGGCCGCCATCGACACGACGAGCGTCGTCGGGTCCAGCGCGGGCGCGATGTCGGCCAGCAGCCCGCGCATGTCCTGCGGCTTGACCACCAGGAGCACCGTCTCCGCCCCGGCGACCGCGTCCACGTTCGAGCTCATGACGATGCCGTACGCGGCCTCGAGCTCGGCGACCCGTTCCGGCCGGCGGTCGGTCGCGACGATCGTGCGCGGGTCCCAGCCCGCTCGGACGAGGCCGGACAGGACGGTCTCCCCCATGACCCCCGCGCCCAGCAGGGCGAGGCGTCGGGGCGGCCGCTGGTCGGTCCCGGGCACGCTCACCTCAGGCCTGGCTCGCGGCCCGCTCGCGCACGCCCCCGCCGGCGGGGGGACGACCCCCTGCGATCCCCGAGGAGACCAACAGCTCGGCGATCTGCACCGCGTTCAGGGCAGCGCCCTTGCGCAGGTTGTCGTTGCTGATGAACAGCACCAGCCCCTTGCCCTCGGGGGCGGACTGGTCGGCCCGGATGCGGCCGACGTAGCTCGGGTCGCGCCCGGCCGCGTCGAGCGGGGTGGGGACGTCGGACAGCTCGACGCCCGGCGCGTCGGCGAGCAGCTTCGTCGCCTGCTCGGGGGTGAGGTCGTCGGCGAACTCGGCGTGCACGGCGAGGGAGTGGCCGGTGAAGACGGGCACCCGCACGCAGGTCCCCGCGACCCGCAGGTCGGGGACGTGCAGGATCTTGCGCGACTCGTTGCGGAGCTTCTGCTCCTCGTCGGTCTCCAGCGAGCCGTCGTCGACGACCGAGCCCGCGAGCGGGAGGACGTTGAAGGCGATCGGCTTCACGTACGTGCTGGCCGCGGGCATCTCCACGGCGCGGCCGTCGAAGGCGAGGGACGCGGCCTGGTCGGCCACCGCCCGCACCTGGCCGTCGAGCTCGGCGACGCCGGCCCCGCCGGAGCCGGACACGGCCTGGTACGTCGCGACCTGCAGGCGGACGAGCGTGGCCGCGCGGTGCAGCGGTGCCAGGACCGGCATCGCGGCCATCGTCGTGCAGTTCGGGTTGGCGATGATGCCCTTGGGCGGGTGCAGCGCGTCCTCGGGGTTGACCTCGGAGACGACGAGCGGCACGTCGGGGTCCATCCGCCAGGCCGACGAGTTGTCGATCACGACGGCCCCGGCCGCCGCGACCCGGGGGGCGGCGGCCTTCGAGGCGGCCTTGCCGTTGGAGAACAGGGCGATGTCCAGGCCGGAGAAGTCGGCCGTCTCGGTGTCCTCGACGACGACCTCGCCGTCGCCCCACGGCAGCGTCGTGCCCGCCGAACGGGCCGAGGCGAAGAACCGGATCTCGTCGACGGGGAACGACCGCTCGGCCAGCAGGGCGCGCATCACGCCGCCGACCTGGCCCGTCGCCCCGAACACTCCCACGCGCATGGGACCACCCTAGGTGACCCCCTACACCAGCCCGACCGCCTTCCACCCGGCGGGTGAGGCGCGTGTCCCTCACACCCGCGCGAGGCAGGATGGGCGCGTGGCGCTGGCGGTGCGGGAGCGGTTGTCCGGGCTGGCGTTCGACCCGCCGCCGCTGCCCGACGCCGTCCGGAGCCGCTACGGCTTCGAGGTCTTCCTCGTCCTCGGGCTCTCGCTGGGCCGCTCGGCGGTCTACTCGGTCCTGTCGATCGTCGAGCGCGAGACCCGCGGGGTGCCGCTCTCGGCGCAGACCTCGACGCTGAACGCCTCCGCGACGCCGGACCGGCCCTGGCTCGACCTCGGCTACCAGCTCGTCGGCATCGGCTTCGCCATGGTGCCGGTGCTGCTGGCCCTCTACCTGCTCAACGCCACGAACCCGCCCGCCGGCCGCCTGGTCGGGCTCGTGCCCCCGACGCCGCGCACCGACCTGCTCGGCGGCGTGGTCCTCGCGGCCGGCATCGGCGTCCCCGGGCTGGGGCTCTACCTCGGGGCCCGGGCGCTCGGGTTCAACACCGCCGTGCAGGCCTCGGGGCTCGGCGACAGCTGGTGGACGATCCCCGTCCTCGTGCTCTCCGCGGCGCAGAACGCCGCCCTCGAGGAGGTGGTCATGGTCGGCTACCTCGTCGTCCGGCTGCGCCAGCTCGGCTGGGCGGTCCCGGCGGTGATCGCCCTCAGCGCCCTCGTCCGCGGCTCGTACCACCTCTACCAGGGCTACGGCGGCTTCGTGGGCAACCTGGTCATGGGCGTGGTCTTCGTGCTGGTGTTCCTGCGCTGGCGCCGGGTCACCCCGCTCGTCGTCGCGCACACGCTGCTCGACGTCGCCGCCTTCGTCGGCTACGCGCTGGTCGCGCCGCACGTGAGCTGGCTCTGAGCGTGGGCGAGGATGATCACGTGACCGCCCAGGCCCCCGCCGTCGTGCTGCGCCCCGCCACCTCGGCCGGCGGCAGCGACGACGCGTGGCGGCAGGCGTGGCGCGAGGCGTGGCCGCCCCGGGGCCGCACGACGCTCCTGCCCGACCTGACCCCCACGCCGGGGCTGGTCGTCCTCGAGTCGCCCGGGCTGCAGGTGCTCGCCGAGCTGACGGCGGCCGGCTCGCAGCAGGCCGTGCTCTGCGGGAGCGGCTACGGCGCGATGGTCGCGCTCCACGTGGCCGCGAACCACCCCGACCGCGTCGCCGCCCTCGTCCTCACCACCGCCAACCGCGCGGTCGACCGCCAGCGGCGCGGGATCGCCGACGCCGCGTACGGGCTGCTCCCGGTCAGCCGCGTGCAGCAGCTGCACGGGCCGCAGCGCCGCGTGCTCGAGCTGCTCGACCAGGTGCGCACGGTCGACTGGACCCCCTTCGCCGCGCAGGTGCAGGTGCCGGCCGTGGTCGTGCTCGGCGAGCGCGACGTCCTCAACCGGGGCCCGAGCCGCCGCCTGGCCGCGGTGCTGCCCGGCTCCGAGCTCGTCGTCGTCCCCGGCACCAAGGAGGGCTGGGTCGCGCGCGACCCGGGCGCGCTGGTCGGCGCGGCCGGGCCGTTCCTCGAGCGTCTCGGCGTCTGAGCGGCAGGCGCCCGGACCCGCGCGGTCCGCTCAGCGCTCCTGCGCCGTACCCGTCCCGTCGACGGCGAAGGTCCGCGACCCCGCCGCCAGGTGCTCGCGGGTGAAGTCCAGGGCCTCGCGCAGGTCGTCCTCGCGCTTGCTGCGCGAACCGCTCCTGCGCGAGTTGACCTCGAGCACGACGTGGCCGGTGAACCCGTTCTCCGCCACCCAGGCCAAGGTCTCCCCCGCGCGCTGGTCGCCGTAGCCGGGCATCAGGTGCTCGTCCTTGCGGGAGCCGGTGCCGTCGGTGAGGTGGATGTGCTGCAGCCGCGAGCCCCACGACTTCGCCAGGTCGATCGACTGCTGCTGCGCGGTGGAGGCGTGGGAGAAGTCGAGCGTCAGGTGCTCGTAGGCCAGCTCGGTCGGGTCCCAGCCCGGCATGTAGGCCTTGACCTCGCTCCCCGGGGCGCGCCAGGGGTACATGTTCTCGACGCAGAAGGTCACGCCCGACTCCGCGTTCAGCCGCTCGATGCCGTCGACGAAGCCACGGGCGTACTCGCGCTGCCAGCGGAACGGCGGGTGCACCACCACGACGTCGGCGCCGAGGCGGATGGCGGCCTCGGCCGAGCGCTCGAGCTTGGCCCACGGGTCGGTGCCCCACACGCGCTGGCTGATCAGCAGGCACGGCGCGTGCACCGCGAGCACCGGGACGCCGTGGTAGTCGCGCAGCTTCTCCACCGCGTCGATGTCGGCGGCCACCGCGTCGATGCCCACCATCAGCTCGACGCCGTCGTAGCCGAGCTTGCGGGCCAGCTCGAAGCCGCTGGACGTGCCCTCGGGGTAGACCGAGGAGGTGGAGAGGGCCACCCTGGGTGTGAGGACCGATGGCTGTCCGGAGGCGTCGGTCGCTGTCACCCTGCGAGACTACGCTGAGCCCGTGCCCGAGGTGAGCGTCGGATTTCCGCGCGCCTGGGCGGAGTTCAGCGACCCGGACGACCCGGACCAGGTGTTCCGCTGCGACCTCACCTGGCTGACCTCGCGCTGGACGTGCATCTTCGGCCAGGGGTGCCCCGGCATCTACGCCGACCGGCCCGACGACGGCTGCTGCACCCTCGGTGCCCACTTCGCCGACGACGAGGACGAGCAGCGCGTCGCCGAGGCCGTCGGTGCGCTGACCGCGGAGCAGTGGCAGCTGCGCGAGGTGGGGCTCGGCGCGGGCTGGGTCGAGCTCGAGGACGTCACCGACCTGCCCGAGGGCACCGAACCGGCACGCAAGACCCGGGTGCACGACGGCGCGTGCGTGTTCTTGAACCGCCCGGGCTTCGCCGGCGGCCAGGGCTGCGCCCTGCACCGGCTGGCGCTGGAGGTCGGCCTGCCGATCACCGAGACCAAGCCCGACGTGTGCTGGCAGCTGCCGCAGCGGCGCCAGTACCGCACCGTCACCCGCACCGACGACACCACCTACCTCGAGGTGAGCATCGGCGAGTACGGCCGCGACGGCTGGGGACCCGGCGGCCACGACCTCGAGTGGTACTGCTCGTCGAACACCGAGGCCCACGTCGGCCGGGCCCCGGTCTACGCCAGCAACGCCGTCGAGCTGCGCGCCCTGATGGGCGACGCGGCGTACGTGGTGCTGGTCGGGCTGTGCGAGGAGTTCGAGACGCGACGGGGCCGTCGCCTGGCCCACCCCGCGGACCCGGTGCCCGCCCGGGACTCCTCGCCCGCGAGACTGACCTGATGCAGGGGACGATGGAGCTCGACCACCTGGCCTTCGCCGCGGGGCCCGAGGGCCTCGACGAGACGACCCGCCGGCTCGGGGGGCAGCTCGGCGCCCGCTTCGTCGACGGCGGCTTCCACCCACGCTTCGGGACGCAGAACCGGATCCTCCCGCTCGCCGGCGGCCAGTACCTCGAGGTCGTCGAGGTCCTCGACCACCCGGCGGCCGAGAAGGCGCCGTTCGGTCAGGCCGTGCGGGCCCGCTCCGAGGACGGCGGCGGCTGGCTCGGCTGGGTCGTGTCGGTGAGCGACATCGCGCCGTTCGAGCAGCGGCTCGGGCGCACCGCGGTCGACGGCAGCCGGTTCACCCCGGACAACCACCAGCTGCGCTGGCGCCAGCTCGGCGTCAAGGGCCTGCAGAGCGACCCGCAGCTGCCCTTCTTCGTGCAGTGGCTGAGCGACCCCGCGACCCACCCGTCCGCGGGCGGCGGGGAGATCGCGCTGTCCAGGCTCGAGATCGCCGGCGACCACGACCGGGTCGACGAGTGGCTGGGCGGCAAGGCCAACCTCGTGCTCGAGCACCTCGACATCGAGTGGGTCGCGCCCCACGGGCAGCCGGGCATCGTCGCGGCGGTCTTCGCCACGCCGAACGGCCTCGTGCGCCTGTAGCGGCGCGCCCCACCACCGTCCGAACGGATCGCCCGTGCCCGTCCCGCTGCGCCCCGCCGTGTCCGCGCTGCCCGCCTACGTCGCCGGTCGTCCCGCGCCCGAGCGCGGCGACGACCTCGTGACGTACAAGCTGTCGAGCAACGAGAACCCCTTCCCCCCGCTGCCCGGCGTCCTCGACGCGGTGGCGGAGGCGAGCCGCGCCATGAACCGCTATCCCGACATCGCCAACACCCTCGTCACCCAGTCCCTGGCCGCCCGGCTCGGGGTCGCGCCCGGGCGCCTCGCCCTCGGCACCGGCTCGGTGGGCGTGCTGTACCACCTGCTGCAGGCGGTGTGCGGTCCCGACGACGAGGTCGTGCACGCCTGGCGCAGCTTCGAGGCCTACCCGATCTCGGTGCTGCTGACCGGCGCCCGCTGGGTCGGCGTGCCGCTGGGGGCCGCCGCCGAGCACGACCTGGACGCGATGCTCGCCGCCGTCGGCCCCCGGACGCGGGCCGTGCTGCTCTGCAGCCCCAACAACCCGACCGGCCCGGCGCTGCGCCACGACGACGTGCTGCGGTTCGTCGAGGCGGTGCCCGACGACGTGCTCGTGGTCGTCGACGAGGCCTACGTCGAGTTCGTCACCGACCCGCTCGCCGTCCGCGGCCTCGAGGTCGCCGACGGCCGCGACAACGTCGTGGTGCTGCGGACGTTCTCCAAGGCCTACGGGCTCGCCGGCTTCCGGGTCGGCTACTGCGTCGCCGAGCCGCGCCTCGCCCAGGCGGTGCGCTCCGTCGCGCTGCCCTTCGGGGTCTCGCTGCCCGCGCAGGCCGCCGTGCTGGCCTCGCTGGAGCAGGAGCAGGCGCTGCTGGCCCGCGTCGCCGCGCTGGTCGAGCGGCGCGACGCGCTCGCCGCCGGGCTGCGCGAGCGCGGGCTGGACGTGCCCGACGCCCAGGGCAACTTCGTCTGGCTGCCCGCCGGCCCGGACACCACGGCCGTGGCCGACACCTTCGCCGAGGCCGGGCTCGTGGTGCGCCCGTACGCCTCCGGGCAGCCGGGCGACGGCGTCCGGATCACCGTCGGCGAGCCCGAGGCCAACGCCCGCGTGCTCGAGGTCGCGGCGCGCCTCGGACGCCCGGTGCCCGGAACTGTCGGAGGCTCCGCCTAGCGTCGGGGGCGTGCCGAAGACTGCGAGCAGGCCCGGGTTCCACTGCACCGAGTGCGGCTGGACGACCGTGCGCTGGCAGGGGCGCTGCGGGGAGTGCCAGACGTGGGGCAGCGTCGTCGAGGCGGGCGCTCCCAGGCTGGCCCAGGTGCGCTCGCAGGCACCGACCGCCAAGGCCGTGCCGATCGCCAGGGTCGACCCCGACCTCGCGGCCCGGACGCTGACCGGCGTCGGCGAGCTCGACCGGGTGCTCGGCGACGGGCTCGTGCCCGGCGCGGTGGTGCTGCTGGCCGGCGAGCCCGGCGTGGGCAAGTCGACGCTGCTGCTCGAGGTGGCGGCGCGCTGGGCCAAGGCCGGGCGCCGCACGCTCTACGTCTCCGGCGAGGAGTCGGCCGCGCAGGTCCGGCTGCGGGCCGGTCGCACGCACGCGCTCGCCGACGAGCTCTACCTGGCCGCGGAGACCGACCTCGGCACCGTCCTCGGACACATCGAGGAGGTCTCGCCCTCGCTGCTCGTCGTCGACTCGGTGCAGACCGTGGGCACGGCCGAGGCCGAGGGCTCCCCCGGCGGCCCGACCCAGGTCCGCGAGGTGACGGGTGCCCTGGTCCGCGTGGCCAAGCGCCGCGGCATGGCCGTGATCATCGTCGGCCACGTCACCAAGGACGGGGCGATCGCCGGCCCCCGGCTGCTGGAGCACCTCGTCGACGTCGTGCTCGCCTTCGAGGGCGACCGGCACTCGGGCTTCCGGATGGTGCGCGCGACCAAGAACCGCTTCGGCCCGGCCGACGAGGTCGGCTGCTTCGAGATGGCCGAGACCGGCATCGTCGAGGTGACCGACCCCAGCGGGCTCTTCACCTCGGTGCACGCCGAGCCGGTCCCGGGCACGTGCATCACCGTGACGATGGAGGGCCGCCGCCCGCTGCTGGCCGAGCTCCAGGCCCTCGTCGTGCCGACCGAGCTGCCGAGCCCACGGCGTACGGTCAGCGGCCTGGACAGCGGCCGGGTCTCGATGGTCCTCGCGGTGCTCGAGCGGCGCTGCCGCGTCCCCGTCGGACGGCGCGACGTCTACGCCTCGACCGTGGGCGGCGCCCGCGTCTCCGACCCCTCGGCCGACCTGGCCATCGCCGTGGCCGTGGCGTCGGCCGCGACCAACGCCACGCTCGGTCCGCGCACCATCGCGATCGGCGAGGTCGGCCTCGCCGGCGAGCTGCGCCGGGTGCCCGGCACGGAGCGGCGGCTGGCGGAGGCGGCGCGGCTCGGGTTCACCGACGCGCTCGTCCCGGTCGAGGCGCCCGCGACCGGGCGCCGCCTGGTCGACGCCCGGACGATCAGCACGACGGCCTCCCGGGGTGGTTCGGGAGGGTCGTCCCCCTCGGAGGGCCATCGCGACCGACCGGGGTTGCGGGTGCACGCGGTCCCCACGCTCGCCCACGCCCTCGCTGCGGCCGGCCTCGACGGACGCTGAGCGTCGTCCGGCGGGGCTAGGATCGCCCGCGACCCGCCACGACGGGTCGCGACGCGGTCAGGAGCAGCGCCATGGGGGGCACGGAGGGCGAGGACGGCCTGCGGTTCGCGCTGCTCGACGAGCTCCGTGCGCTGGCCCCGGGCACGCCCATGCGCGACGGCCTGGAGCGGATCCTGCGGGGCCGTACGGGGGCGCTCGTCGTGCTCGGCGACAACGCGGTGATCGACGAGATCTCCACCGGGGGCTTCGCCCTCGACGTCGTCTTCAGCGCCACCGCCCTGCGCGAGCTGGCCAAGATGGACGGCGCCATCGTGCTGAGCGAGGACCGCACGCGCATCGTCCGGGCCGGCGTGCACCTCATGCCGGACCGTTCGGTCGAGACCTCCGAGACCGGCACCCGCCACCGGACCGCCGAGCGCGTCGCCCGTCAGGCCGGGCTCCCGGTCGTGTCGGTGTCGTCGTCCATGGCGACGATCTCGCTGTTCCTCGGCGACGAGCGCCACGTGGTCGAGCACTCCGCCCAGATCCTGTCCCGGGCCGAGCAGGCCCTGCAGACCCTGGAGCGCTACCGCGGCCGGCTGGCCGAGGTGATCGCCCGGCTCTCGTCGCTGGAGGTGCAGGACGCCGTCACCGTGCGCGACGTGGCCCTCGTCGCGCAGCGCCTGGAGATGGTCCGGCGCCTGGAGGAGGAGATCGAGAGCTACGTCCTCGAGCTCGGCACGGACGGCCGCCTGCTGACCCTGCAGCTCTCGGAGCTGGCCGTCGACTTCGCGCGCCTGCCCGAGCTGCTGGAACGCGACTACCGACCGCACGACGACGCGGACTTCTCCCTGCTGCACCTGCGCCGGCTCAGCACCGCCCAGCTGGTCGAGCCGGCCGCCGTCGCCCGGGCCATCGGCTTCGGGCCCGTGGTCAACCTCGACGGGCGGGTCGTCAGCCGCGGGTTCCGCCAGGTCGCGCAGATCGGGCGGCTGCCCGCCGCGCTCGGGGTGCGGCTGATCGAGCACTTCGGCAACCTGCAGGCCCTCTTCGGCGCGAGCATCGCCGAGCTCCAGGACGTCGAGGGCGTCGGGGAGAACCGCGCCCGGGTCATCCGCGACGGGCTGCTGCGCCTCGCCGACGCGGCGTACAGCGACCGGCTCGACTGAGCCTGCCGCGAGCGGGTCGCCCGGCTAGGTGAGGATGACCCGCCAGCGCACCTCGCGGGCGTCGTCGAAGTTCGCGATGGCGACGTAGTAGCCGGGCCTGGGGGCCTGCGGACGCTTCGTGCAGCCCGAGCCGGACCGCGAGCCGTCCCACGTCATGGTCCAGTCGACCGACTTCTCCGCGGCCAGCTTGCGGCTGGTCGCCGGCACCGCCTTCGAGCAGTCCGCGGAGGACCAGACCCGGTCCGAGCCGGAGACGATGGTCAGCCGGAAGTTGTCGCTGGTGACCTTGACGTAGCAGGGGTTGCCCGAGCCGTTGATCAGCGACAGCTCGAAGGTGGCGGCCTTCTTCGCCTTCACCGTGCGCGGACCGGTCAGCGTGGGGCGCACGGTGTCGGCGGGGCAGGAGGCGAGGACAGGAGCGGACTTCTTCGTGCCCGCGGCCTTCTTCTCGGCGGCCTTCTTCTCGGCGGCCTTCTTCTCCGCCGCCTGCTGCTCGGCCTTCCGCTTCTCCGTCGAGGTCGGCGGCGTGGACCGCTCCGCGTCGGGCGTCTGGCCGGGGTCGGGGGACACGGTGCTGCCCGGCGTCGGCGGGGCCGAGGCACCGGCGAGCGGGGTGGTCGCACCCGGGGTCGCACCGCCTGCGGGGGTCGGGCTCGCCGAACCCTCCGGCGTGGGGCTGGCGGACGCGGTCGTCGGCGGCAGGGTCGGAGCGGCGACGCTCGGCGGCGCGGGCTCGGCCTGGACGGCCGAGCCGGCGCTCATGGCGTTGCCCACGAGGGCGATGACGATGACGATCGCCACGACGGCGGCCACGAGCACGGCCAGCCGCCGCACCCAGTAGCGCTCCCCCGGCTCGGGCCCGACCGGGTGCAGGACGCTGCTCATGGCCCGAGGTTAAGGAGAGGTCACGGCCGGGGCGGTCAGGCTCGCCGCTGCGGCGCGGACCAGGATCGGACCCGGCAGGATGGGGCGGTGGGTCGTGCAGCGGGGTCGCCGGAGGAGACCGTGGCGACGATCTCGCGCTGGTACGACGAGAACGCCCGCGACCTGCCCTGGCGGCGCCCCGGCACCACCCCCTGGGCGGTGCTGGTGAGCGAGTTCATGCTGCAGCAGACGCCGGTCGAGCGGGTCCGCGAACCCTGGGCGCGCTGGCTCGAGCGCTGGCCCACCCCCGCCGCGCTGGCGGCCGCCCCGTCGGGCGAGGCGGTGCGGGCCTGGGGCCGGCTCGGCTACCCGCGCCGCGCGCTCAGGCTCCACGGTGCGGCGGTGGAGATCACGGAGCGCTTCGACGGCGCGGTGCCCGCCGACCTCGACGACCTGCGCAGCCTGCCCGGCGTGGGTTCCTACACCGCGGCGGCCGTCGCGAGCTTCGCGTTCGGGCGCCGGGCGGTCGTGCTCGACACCAACGTGCGGCGGGTGATCGGACGGGTCGCGCTCGGCGAGGCCTACCCCGGCACCAGCCCCACCCGGGCCGAGACGGCGGTGGCGGAGGCGTACCTGCCCGACGAACCCGCCCTCGCGGCCCGCTGGGCCGTCGCCTCGATGGAGCTCGGGGCCGTCGTCTGCACGGCCCGCCGTCCGCGCTGCGACGACTGCCCGGTGACCGACCGCTGTGCCTGGAGGCAGGCCGGCTACCCCGCGTGGGCCGGGCCGCCGCGGCGCGGGCAGACGTACGAGGGCACCGACCGGCAGTGCCGCGGTGCCCTGCTGGCCGTGCTGCGCAGCAGCGACGGACCGGTCGAGCCCGACGAGCTCGCCACCGCCTGGCCCGAGCCGCTGCAGCGGGAACGGGCCCTCGCGTCGCTCGTCAGCGACGGCCTGGTCGTCGCCGTCGGCCGTGCGAGCACGTCCGGCGGGCTGCGCTGGGCCCTCCCGGGCGGTCCGGGCACGGGCGAGGGCGGGCCGTAGGTTGAGGGCGTGTCCCTGACTCCCGACCACGCCGCCAGCCCGGACGCGATCCCCACCGCGCCCGCCCCGCAGGTACCGACCCGCAAGCTGGTCCACGGCGCGGAGATCCCGGTGCTCGGCCTCGGCACGTCGCCGGTGACCGGCGAGGCGGTGGTGCGCCAGGTCGCGGACGCGCTCACCGCCGGCTACCGGCTCATCGACACCGCCGAGAACTACCGCAACGAGCAGGGCGTCGGCGAGGGCCTGCGGGTCTCGGGCGTCGACCGCTCCGAGATCTTCCTGACCAGCAAGCTCAACCGCGAGTGGCACAGCGTCGACGGCGTCCGCCGGGCGCTCGAGGCCAGCCTGGAGCGGCTCGGCACCGACTACCTCGACCTGTTCCTCGTGCACTGGCCCAACCCGGACCAGGACACCTACGTCGACGCCGTCCGCGGGCTCGAGGCGCTGCGCGAGGAGGGCCTGCTGCACGCGATCGGGGTGTCGAACTTCAAGCCGACGCACCTGCGCCGCGTCGTCGACGAGACCGGGATCCTCCTCGACGTCAACCAGGTGCAGCTCAGCCCGTACACGACGCGGCCCGACGTGCGCGCGGCGAACGACGAGTACGGCACGGCCACCGAGTCGTGGAGCCCGATCGGGGCGAGCAGCGACGAGCTCCGCAGCGACCCCGTCGTCGCCGGGATCGCCGAGCGCCTGGACAAGACCCCGACGCAGGTGATCCTGCGCTGGCACGTGCAGCTGGGGCTCGTCCCGATCCCCAAGTCGACCGACCCGGCGCACCTGGCCGAGAACCTCGCCGTCTTCGACTTCGAGCTCGGGGCCGACGACCTGTCCGCGATCGACGGGCTCGACCGCGGCGACGCCGGCGTCACCGACTCGGACACGTTCGGGCACTAGTGGCCCGCCGGCGCAGCGACGTCAGCGTCGAGCGGGTCTGGTCGGGCGACGTCTACGCGCGGGTCAGCACCGCCGGCGCCACGGGCTCGCGCACCTTCGTCCTGGTGCCCGGCATCGGGGTGACGTCGGACTACTTCGAGCGCCTCGCGCTGCGGCTGAACGAGCTCGGCCCGGTCGTCGCGCTCGACCTGCCGGGGTTCGGCGGCGTGCCGCACCCGCTGCAGCCGATGACGGTCGTCGAGTACGCCGAGCTCGTCGGCCGCGTGGTCGACGAGCTCGGCCTGGAGGACCCCGTCCTCGTCGGGCACTCGATGGGCACGCAGATCGTCGCCGCGCTGGCCAGCACCCGCGCCGTCTCCGACGTCGTGCTGATCTCGCCGGTGGTCAACGCCCGGGAGCGCACGGCCTGGCGCGTCCTGCTGCGGTTCGCCCAGTCCTCCCTGCGCGAACCGCCGCGGGTCGTCGCGCTGGCCCTCTACGCGTACGCGCTGTGCGGGGTCCGCTGGACCTTCCGCATCCTGCCCGCCGTGCTGCGGTTCCCGATCGAGGACGTGCTGCCGCGGGTCTCCGCGCGCACGCTGGTCGTCTCCGGCGAGGAGGACCGCCTCGTCCCGCTCGACTGGTCGCAGGAGGTCACCCGGCGGCTGCCGCACGGCACCTCCTGGCGCATCCCCGGGGCGGCCCACTCCGTGATGCACCGCAACGCCGAGGAGGTCGCGCGGCTCTGCGTCGAGCACGTGCGGGGACGGCTCCCGGACGACGACCGCGTGCACGACGTCCCGCACGACGCCCCCGACGGCCCCGAGGCCCCCGTCGCCCACGACGGCCCCGACGGCCCGCACGCCTCGGACGGCTCGGAGGGGTCCGGGCCGGTGACGGCCCGCGGCCGGGCGAGCGAGCTGCTCGGCGTCCTCACCGACGACGACGAGGCCATCGCCCGCGGCAGGACCGCGCAGGCCCGGGCCGCCGAGCGGACCGAGGGCGTCACCGACGACGGCTGAGACGCCCGCCTCCTCGGCGCCCGCTCGACCGGGCCGGACAGCCCACGACGCAGCGAGGCCCGGCACCGCGGGTGCGGTGCCGGGCCTCGGCTGGTCGGTCGGTGGGCGTCAGCCGTTGGCAGCCTTGCCGTCCGGCTCCTCGAACCCGTCGAGGCCGTTCTCGATGATGCCGTCGAACTCGACCGGCGGGGCGTCCGGCGTCTGGTCCCGCTTGTGCCCGGTGAAGGTGAACGGGTGCTCCGAACCGGGGTCGGCGACGTCGACGACGACGATCTCGCCCGGGCTGAGCTCGGAGAACAGGATCTTCTCCGCCAGGATGTCCTCGATGTCGCGCTGGATCGCGCGACGCAGCGGACGTGCGCCGAGCACGGGGTCGTAACCCCGGGCGCCGACGAGCTCCTTGGCCGCGGTCGTGAGCTCGATGCCCATGTCCCGGTCCTTCAGGCGGAGCTCGACCTGGGCGATCATCAGGTCGACGATCCGGACGATGTCGGCCTGCGTGAGCTGGCGGAAGACCACGATCTCGTCGACGCGGTTCAAGAACTCGGGGCGGAAGTGCTGCTTGAGCTCGTCGGCGACCTTGGCCTTCATCTTCTCGTACGACCCCTCGGCGTTGGTCGAGGCGCTGAACCCCAGCGACACGCTCTTGGCGATGTCGCGGGTGCCCAGGTTGGTCGTCATGACGATGACGGTGTTCTTGAAGTCGACCACCCGGCCCTGGGCGTCGGTCAGGCGACCTTCGTCCAGGATCTGCAGCAGCGAGTTGAAGATGTCGGGGTGCGCCTTCTCGACCTCGTCGAAGAGCACGACGCTGAAGGGCTTGCGCCGCACCTTCTCGGTGAGCTGGCCACCCTCCTCGTAGCCGACGTAGCCGGGAGGCGAGCCGAACAGCCGCGAGGCGGTGTGCTTCTCGGAGTACTCGCTCATGTCGAGCTGGATGAGCGCGTCCTCGTCACCGAACAGGAACTCCGTGAGGGCCTTGGTGAGCTCGGTCTTCCCGACTCCCGAGGGCCCGGCGAAGATGAACGAGCCGCTCGGGCGCTTGGGGTCCTTCAGACCCGCACGCGTACGGCGGATCGAGCGCGAGAGCGCCTTGACCGCGTCGTGCTGGCCGATGTAGCGCTTGCCGAGCTCGTCCTCCATGTGGATGAGCCGGGCCGACTCCTCCTCGGTGAGCTTGAACACCGGGATGCCGGTGGCCGTGGAGAGCACCTCGGCGATGATCTCCTCGTCCACCTCCGCCACCACGTCGAGGTCGCCGGACTTCCACTGCGCCTCGCGCTCGGCGCGCGCCGACAGCAGCTTCTTCTCGTCGTCGCGCAGGCCCGCGGCGCGCTCGAAGTCCTGCGCGTCGATCGCCGCCTCCTTCTCCAGGCGGACGGCCGCGACCTTCTCGTCGAACTCGCGCAGGTCCGGCGGTGCCGTCATGCGACGGATCCGCAGGCGGGCGCCGGCCTCGTCGATCAGGTCGATCGCCTTGTCCGGCAGGAACCGGTCGGAGATGTAGCGGTCGGCCATCTGCGCCGCGGCCACGAGGGCCTGGTCGGTGATGGTGATGCGGTGGTGCGCCTCGTAGCGGTCGCGCAGCCCGCGCAGGATGTCGATCGTGTGGGCGATCGACGGCTCCGCGACCTGGATCGGCTGGAAGCGGCGCTCGAGCGCGGCGTCCTTCTCGACGTACTTGCGGTACTCGTCGAGGGTCGTCGCCCCGATGGTCTGCAGCTCGCCGCGGGCCAGCATCGGCTTGAGGATGCTGGCGGCGTCGATGGCCCCCTCGGCGGCACCCGCGCCCACGAGGGTGTGGATCTCGTCGATGAAGAGCACCACGTCGCCGCGGGTCTTGATCTCCTTGAGCACCTTCTTCAGGCGCTCCTCGAAGTCACCGCGGTAACGGCTGCCGGCGACCAGCGCGCCGAGGTCGAGGGTGTAGATCTGCTTGTCGCGCAGCGTCTCGGGCACGTCGCCGCGCACGATCGCCTGCGACAGGCCCTCGACGACGGCCGTCTTGCCGACGCCGGGCTCGCCGATCAGCACCGGGTTGTTCTTGGTGCGTCTGCTGAGCACGGTCATCACGCGCTCGATCTCGGTCTCGCGACCGATGACCGGGTCGAGCTTGTTCTCGCGCGCGGCCTGGGTCAGGTTGCGGCCGAACTGGTCGAGCACCATCGACGAGGACGGCGTCGAACCCTGCTCGGGAGCGCCGGAGGTCGCGGCCTCCTTGCCCTGGAAACCCGAGAGCAGCTGCAGGACCTGGTTGCGCACGCGGTTGAGGTCGGCGCCGAGCTTGACCAGCACCTGCGCGGCGACGCCCTCACCCTCGCGGATGAGCCCGAGAAGAATGTGCTCGGTGCCGATGTAGGAGTGGTTGATCTGCAGCGCCTCGCGCAGCGACAGCTCCAGGACCTTCTTGGCCCGCGGCGTGAACGGAATGTGCCCGCTCGGCGACTGCTGGCCGTGGCCGATGATCTCTTCGACCTTCTGGCGGACGGCCTCGAGGGAAATGCCGAGGGACTCCAGCGCCTTTGCGGCGACGCCCTCGCCCTCGTGGATGAGGCCGAGCAGGATGTGCTCGGTCCCGATGTAGTTGTGGTTGAGCATGCGGGCTTCTTCTTGAGCCAGCACGACGACGCGACGCGCCCGGTCGGTGAACCTCTCGAACATGCTTGCGGTGCTCCTCGCTACTTGCGGTGCGGACGCCGCTTCCGCGGCTGCACTCCAGCGGAACTCATGCTAGTCGGGAGGCCAGCCACCGGAGGTGGCCATGGATCTTCCGAACCACGCCCCGGCACCCTGCGGGGGCCGTCCGACGTTCCGTGCTGGTGACAACGCTGTGAGGAGGGGTGCAGATTCCGCCTCCGACCAGGCGGATGTCGGTGCTGCCGCGGCACCGCCGACGTGCGCGCCCGGGGCGAGGGGCGTTCGCCCAGGGCGCAACGCGGTGGCGTGGAGCCGGCGCGATCTCGCGCAGGCTCAGGCGTGCGCCTTCTCGTAGGCCTCGCGGACCTCGGCGGAGACGCGGCCGCGCGAGGAGACCTCGTAGCCGTTCTCCTGCGCCCAGGCACGGATGTCGCTGGTGTTCGAGGCGCCCTCGGCCGCGGCGGCGCGGGGCGCGGCGGCAGCGGAACCGACCGCGCGCTTGCGGCGTCCACCGGTGCGGCGGGCCACGCCGACCCAGGGCGCGAGCGCGTCGCGCAGCTTCTCGTAGTTCTCGCTCGAGAGGTCGATCTCGTACTCGACGCCGTCGAGACCGAATTGGACGGTTTCGTCGGCCTTGCCGCCGTCGAGGTCGTCTTCGAGGATGTACTCCACCCGCTGGGCCATCTACTTTCCTTTCCTGGGAGCTTTCCTGACGCCAAAACGATAGCGCAGAAAGCCCTCAGGAATTCACACGAGATCCATGGCGATATCGAGTATCGGGGCCGAATGCGTGATTGCCCCCACGGCGATGAAGTCGACCCCGGTCTGCGCGACGGAGACGGCCGAGGCCAGGGTCAGTCCACCGCTCGCCTCGAATTCCGCGCGACCCTTGAGCGCGGCGGTGATCTCGCTCATCTGGGCGAGGCTCATGTTGTCGAGCAGGACGTCGGTGCAGCCCGCCTCGACCACGGCGTGCGCCTGCTCGGCGGTGGTCACCTCGACCTGGATCCACAGGTCAGCGAACATCGCCCGCACCCGTTCGTACGCGGGCACGACCCCGCCGGCGGCGATGACGTGGTTGTCCTTCACCAGCGCGGCGTCGGCGAGCGACCTGCGGTGGTTGACCCCGCCGCCGACGCGGACGGCGTACTTCTCGAGCATCCGCAGCCCGGGGGTCGTCTTGCGCGTGTCGCGCACCCGGGTGCCCGTCCCGGCGAGCGCGTCGACCCACGCCCGGGTGGCCGTGGCCACGCCGGAGGTGAGGGTCAGCAGGTTGAGCGCCACCCGCTCGGCGGTGAGCAGCGCCCGCGTGCCGCCGTGGACGCGCACCAGCACGTCGCCGACCGCGACCGTGTCGCCGTCCGCCGCGAGCACCTCGACGTCCCAGCCCTCGACCGGGGGCTCGGCGCCCTGCAGGACGGCGGCCACGACGTACGCGGCCACGGGCAGCCCGGCGACCACGCCCGGGCGGCGCACGACGAACTCCGCCGTGGCGACGGCGTCGGCCGGGATCGTGGCCACAGAGGTGACGTCGACCCCGCGCCCCGCGCCGGCCGGCAGCACCCCGCGCCCGCCGAGGTCCTCCCCGAGGGCCTCGGCCACGACCACCGCCACGGCGGCGACGTCCAGGCCCGCGTCCGCGACGTACGCCTCGGCCTGCCCCAGGTCGCTGATCCTCACCGCCCGCCCACCTCCGTCAGCTCGTGCTCCAGCCCGTCCGGCCCGACGCGCACCACGAGGTGGCGCTGCCACTCCTCGCGCCGCTCGCCGAAGTCGTCGCGCCAGTGCGCCCCGCGCGACTCCTCGCGGACGCGGGCCGAGCCGAGCACGGCGGTGGCCACGCAGAGCAGGTTCGTCGCCTCCCAGGCCGCCAGCCCCGGCTGGCTGGTCCGCCGGCCTGCGAGGCGCTCGAGCTGCTCGGCGGCGTGCTCGAGCCCGGAGCCGCGGCGCAACCCGCCGCAGTCGCGGCTCATCGTGCGCTGCAGGGCCGGCACCACGGCTGGGTCGACGAGCCAGGCGTGCGGCCCCTCGCTCGAGACCTCGAGCGGCTCGCGCCGCGGTGGCAGGTCGCGCTCCAGCGCCTCGGCGATCCGGACCGCGAACACCAGGCCCTCGAGCAGGGAGTTCGAGGCGAGCCGGTTGGCGCCGTGCACCCCGGAGGAGGCGACCTCGCCGCAGGCGTAGAGGCCGGCGAGGTTCGTCGCGCCGTCGAGGTCGGTCTCCACGCCGCCGCAGAAGTAGTGCGCGGCGGGCGCCACCGGGATCAGGTCCGTCGTCGGGTCGATGCCGGCCTGGCGGCAGCTGTGCAGGATCGTGGGGAAGCGGACCCGCCAGGTCTCCTCGCCGAGCGCGCGCCCGTCGACGTAGACGTGGTCGGTGCCCTCGCGGGCCATCTCCTTCATGATCCCCTTGGCCACCACGTCGCGGGGCGCCAGCTCGGCGAGCTCGTGCTGGCCGACCATGAAGCGCTCGCCCGCCGAGTTCACGAGCAGGCCGCCCTCGCCGCGCACGGCCTCGCTGACCAGCGGCAGCTGGCCCCGCGCACCGGTGCCGAGGAACAGCACCGTCGGGTGGAACTGGATGAACTCCACGTCGCGCAGCCGGGCCCCGGCCCGCAGCGCCGCCGCCACCCCGTCGCCGGTCGAGACCGGCGGGTTGGTCGTGACGGCGTAGATCTGGCCGATCCCTCCGGTGGCCAGGACGACGGCGCGCGCCCGGACCGCGCCCACGCCCTGGCGGGTGCCCTCGCCGAGCACGTGCAGGGTGACGCCCGCGACCGCCGGCCGGTCGTCGGTGGTGCGGGCGGGCAGCAGGTCCAGCACGAGGGCCTGCTCGACGATCTCGATGCCCGGGTCGGCCCGCACCGTCGCGACCAGCGCCCGCTCGATCTCGGCCCCGGTCGCGTCGCCGCCGGCGTGCGCGATGCGGTGGCGGTGGTGCCCGCCCTCCCGGGTCAGCGCGAACCGTCCGGCCGCGTCGAGGTCGAACTGCGTCCCCCGCTCGACCAGGGTCGCGACCTCCTCGGGTCCCTCGCGGACCAGCACGTCGACCGCGGCGGGCTCGCAGAGCCCGGCGCCCGCGACGAGGGTGTCGGTGACGTGCTCGGCGACCGTGTCGCCCTCGGCCTGGACCGAGGCGATGCCGCCCTGGGCCCAGCGGGTCGAGCCCGCGGCCACGACGTCCTTCGTGACGACCATGACGACGCTGTCGCCCCCGAGCCGCTCGCGGCACTCGAGGGCCGCGGTCAGGCCGGCGACCCCGGAGCCGACCACGACCACGTCGACCTCGCGGACCCAGCCCGGGGGCTCGGCGGCGAGGCGGCGCGGGAGCGCCGGGAGGGGTCGGCGCTCGAGCCGCGGCAGCGCGGCCGCGGAGCGGGTGGGCGGGGCGCTCTCGGCGGGCTCGTCGTCGCGCCCGGCCGTCGTCGGCAGCATGGTGCCCATGATCGCGTACGGCAGCAGTCCCCCACCCCGGGCGGGTGCGCCTCGGACGGGACCGGTCCCCGGCGCCTGGCGCCGCTGGCAGACGGCGTGGGCGGAGGCCGCGTACGGCTCGGACGGGTTCTGGACGCGGGAGCGGCCGCGCGACCACTTCGCGACCGGGGTGGGCGCCGGGACGCTCGTCGCGCGCGCGGTCGCAGCGCTGGTGCCGGACGGGGTCTCGGTCGTGGTGGACGTGGGCGCCGGGGACGGCGCGCTGCTCGACGCCCTGGCGGGGCTGCTGCCCGGTGTCGCCCTGGTCGGCGTCGACCGCCGGCCGCGCCCCGACGACCTGGACCCGGGCGTCGCGTGGGTCGTCGACCACCTCGACGTCGACGGCGGACGGTGGACGGGCGGCGGGCCCGGGCGCTGGTGCGCGGGCCGGCGGCCGCTGCTCGTCGCGCACGAGTGGCTGGACGACCTGCCGGCGCCCGTGGTCGAGCGCGTCGACGACGGCTGGCGCGAGATCGAGGTGGCCCCGGACGGCACCGAGCGGCTCGGCGCACCCGTGTCCGCGCCCGACGCGACCTGGCTGGCGCGGTGGTGGGACGTCGATGGCGCCCCCGGGGTGCGGGCCGAGGTCGGACGGTCCCGCGACGCGGCCTGGGGCGAGCTCGTGGCCGCCGCGCTGGCCGGCGGCGGTCGTGCGCTGGCCGTCGACTACGGCCACGTCCGCGGCGGCCGGCCGCGCGGCGGGAGCCTGGTCGCGTACGCGGGCGGGCGCCGCCAGGTCCCGGTCGGCGACGGCACCGTGAACCTCACCGCCGGCGTGGCCGTCGACGCCCTCGCGGCCGCCGGCGAGGCGCGGGGCGCGACGACCCTGGTGCTGCGCCGGCAGGCCGACCAGCTGGCGACGCTGCCGGACGACCCCGCCCAGGGCGACGACGGTCCCCTGGCCACGCTCGTCCGGCGCAGCGAACGCGCCGCGCTCACGGCTCCCGGGCGCTGGGGGCCGTTGTGGTGGCTGCTCCAGGGCGACGGCGCTGCGGACGGACCGGACTGAGGCCGCCCCCTAGCCTGGCCGCGTGCCCACCCCGCTGCGCGTGCTCGTCGGCGCCCTCGGGCCCGGCGTCCTCCCCGCCGTCCCCGGGCCGGACGGGCCGCCCGCCGGCACCGTGCTGCTCGACCTCGGGCCGGAGCACCCGAGCGGCACCGGGCTCGTCGAGCTGCGGCTGTGGGTCGAGGACGAGCGGGTCACCGACGCCACCGTGGTCGTCGGCGCGCTGCACCGCGGGGTCGAGAAGCTCTTCGAGGTCCGCGACTACCGCCAGGTCCTCGTGCTGGCCGACCGCCACGACTGGCAGGCGCCCTTCGCCGCCGAGCTGACCGTCGCCCTGACCTGCGAGCGGATGCTCGGGCTCGAGGTGCCGCCCCGGGCCGTCTGGCTGCGCACGCTGCTCGCCGAGCACACCCGGGTGCTCAGCCACCTGGGGTTCCTCGGCTGGGTGCCGACCCGGCTCGGCGCGCCGCCGCTGGCCGCGGCCGTCCGGGGTTCGCTCCGCACGCAGCTGCAACGCCTGACCGGCAACCGGGTGCACCCCATGGTCAACCGGGTCGGCGGGCTGGCGGCCGACGCCGACGACGCCTGGCTCGACGCCGAGACGGCCGTGCTCGGCGAGGTGCGGGCCGTCGCCCACCGGCTCGAGGAGCAGCTCGGCTCCGAGCCGCTGCGCGCCCTGACCGCCGGGGTCGCGGTCCTGGGCCGGGACGTGGTCGCCGCGTACGGCGTCTCCGGACCGGCGGCCCGGGCCGGCGGCCTCGACGTCGACCTCCGGCGGCAGCGGCCCTACCTCGCCTACGGCGAGCTGGCCGACCTGCTGCGGCCCTGCCCCGCCACCGCGGGCGACGCGCACGCCCGGCTCGCGACGCTCCTGCACGAGGTGCGCGGGTCGGCCGACCTGGTGGCCGCCTGCGTCGAGCGGCTGCGGGCCACGCCCGGCGAGGTGGCCGTACGGCTCGGCAAGGTCGTCCGCCTGCCCGAGGGCGAGGCCTACGTGGCGACCGAGGCCCCCCTCGGGGTCTCCGGGGTCTTCCTCGTGTCCCGGGGCGAGAAGACGCCCTGGCGGCTCAAGCTGCGCACGCCGTCCTTCAACCACGTCTCCGCGCTCGAGCCGCTCCTGCGCGGCGTCCGCGTCGACGCCCTCGAGGCGACGCTGGCGTCGGTCGGCTACGTCGTCGGCGACATCGACAAGTAGATCAGGGGCTGCTCGCGCACCGACGCTCGCAGCCGGGGGCTGGGAGACACCGGCAAGGTCCAGCCAGAACCTTCACACCGCGCGGCGGGTGCCCTCGTAGTTCGGCAGGACCATGGCGAGCTCGACCATCTGCGGGTCGAGGACGGGCTCGGCGGTCTCGTCGGCCGGGCGCGAGCGGCGGGGCAGGTGGTGCACGTCGGCCCCGGCGCGCTCGACCTCGCGGGCGCCGACCAGGGCGGCCTCCTGCTCGCGCAGGCTCGCCCGGAAGAGCCCGATGAGTCCGTCGCGCTCCGCGACCTGCTCCCGCAGGCCGTCGCGCTCGGTGGTCAGCACGCCCACCTCGCCACGCAGCTGCGCGATCACCGTGCGCTGGCCGGCGACGACCATGCCGGCGCTGCTGACCCGCTCGTTCAGGGCGTCGACGACCTCGGCGTTGCGCGCCCGCTCCGTGCGGAGGGTCTCGCCGTGGCGCTTGTCGGAGGACAGGAGGCGCTGCGCGTGCTGACGGCGGGCCGCGGCGAGCTCGCGCCAGGCCAGGGTGCAGGTCACGACGGTGGTGACGACGGCGACCACCAGGCCGACCCGGACGAGCCAGAGCGGACCGGCCGCAGCGGCCAGGGCGAGGATGCTGCCCCCGACCAGGACCGCCTGCGTGGCGCGGTGCAGCCGGTCGACGGGCTGGCGCCGGGCGCCGCGGCCCGGTCGTCCGGAGGTGCGTGCGGCGGTCATGGGAGGACCTTAAGGGCGCTCGCGCCACGCGCCGGCAGGACACGCGAGGCACCGGCGCAGTGGCCCCGGGACGTCGCTCACACCTCGTCGGAGGGTCGCGGCCCGCGCTCCTCGTCGTCGTCGTCCGGGGGGACGCGGCAGGCCCGCTCGAGCAGCAGGCCGGCGACGGCCAGGCCGAGGCCGGCGACGACCGCCACGAGCGAGCGCACGACCCGTTCGCGCGGCCCCTCGGCGTCGAAGCGCGCGACGAAGGTCAGGGCGTAGCCGAGGTAGCCGCCGGCCACGAGCGCACCGCCGAGGGCCGACGCCTTGCCCAGCACGAGGAAGGCGACGGCGCGCTGCGGCTCCATGCGCTGGCGGCGGACCTGGATCTGCTGGTGGGTGCTGCGGGCCAGGGCCCCGACCAGGGCCCCGACGACGAAGAGCCCCACCGGGGCCGACCAGGGGATCGTCGGCGCGACGACGTCCAGCGCCGCCGTGGTGACCGACAGGAGCCAGCCGGCCAGCCCGCCGAACAGCGCGGCCACGACCAGCGCGCGCCGGGGCGTGCTGGTGACCTGGTTGCCGCCGGGGGCCTGGCTCATGGGTGCGTGCCGAGGGGTCGGACGCTCAGTCGATCGTCAGGTCGTCGCGCCGGGTGATGCCCGAGGCGTCGACCTGCTCGACCAGCACGGCCAGGGGGCCCTGGCCGGGCACCTCCCCCTTCGGGTCCACGGCGGCCCAGGGGATGACGACGAACCCGCGCTCCTGCGCCAGCGGGTGCGGCAGGCGCAGGTCCTCGCTGTCGACGACGGCGGTGCCGACCATGATCAGGTCGACGTCGAGCGTGCGCGGGGCCCAGTGGCCCGTGCGCTCGCGGCCGTACGCGTCCTCGATGGCCTGGGCGCGCTCGAGCAGCGTGCGCGGCTCCAGCGTCGTCTCGGCCACGACGACGAGGTTGAGGAAGTCGGGGCTGTCGTCCGGACCGCCGACGGCGAGCGTCTCGTAGACCGGGGACACGTCGACGACGATGACGTCGGGGGTGTCGCGGAGCGCGTCGACCGCGCCCTGCAGGTTGCCGAGCCGGTCGCCGAGGTTGGAGCCGAGGGAGTAGACGACCTTGCGCAGCGGCTTCATCCCGCTGAGGGTGTCGGTGTCGATCGCGTGGGGGTTCGGGCTGGTCATGCGCGGCTCCTGGTGAGCGTGACGGCCACGTCGGTGAACGTGACCGAGATCGGGGCCTGGGGCTTGTGGACGGTCACCTCGACCTCGCTGACGCCGGGCTGGCGCAGGCACGTGCGGGCGATGCGCTCCGCGAGGGCCTCGATGAGGTTCAGGGGCTCGCCCTGCACGTCGGCGACCACGGCCTCGGCGAGCACGCCGTAGTCGACGGTCCGGCCCAGGTCGTCGGCCGTCGAGGCCGGCGCGAGGTCGAGCACGAGCGTGACGTCGACGACGAAGTCCTGGCCCTGCTCACGTTCGAAGGCGAAGACGCCGTGGTGCCCGCGCGCCCGCAGCCCGGTCAGGACGACGCGGTCACGCGCCCCCCGGACCCGTCCGGGAGCGCCGACGGGGGGACGTCGAGGGGCGGCCAGGTCGGCCGCCGGCCACCCGGCCGTCGGCTCCAGGTCGTTCCCCGCACTCGTCATCCCACCTCCTCAGGTGGGCCCGACCCTATCCGACCACCCGAGGTGCCCCTCGTCCGCCGGACAGCCGCGCGACGACCTCGACCGCGTCCCGGTTGGCCCGCACCGCGTGCACGCGCACGCCCCAGACGCCCCGCTCGGCCAGCAGCGCGGTCAGGGCGACGGTGGCCTCGTCACGGCCCTGCGGCGGCCGCGGGACACCGTCCGCGTCGGCGAGCAGCGTGCCCAGGAACGACTTGCGCGACACCCCCACCAGCTGCGGCAGGCCGAGCGCGGCCAGCTCGCCGAGGCGGTCCAGGAGCTGCCAGTTGTGCTCCCCCGTCTTGGCGAAGCCGAAGCCCGCGTCCAGCACCAGCGCGTCGTCCGCGACGCCCGCCTCCCGCGCCAGCGCCGCCTGCTCGCCGAGCTCGCGGACCACGTCGGCCACCACGTCGTCGTAGACGGCGCGGCCCTGCATCGTCCGCGCGTGCCCGCGCCAGTGCATGCACACGTACGCGACCCCGAGCCGCCCGACCGTGGCCAGCATCGCCGGGTCGGCCCGCCCGCCCGAGACGTCGTTGACGAGCCGGGCCCCCGCGCCCACGGCCGCCTCCGCGACCTCGGCGCGCATCGTGTCGACGCTCACGCAGGCCCCCGCCGCGACGAGGCCCTCGACGGTCGGGAGGACGCGGCGCAGCTCCTCGTCCGGCGTCGGGCGGACCGCTCCCGGCCGGGTCGACTCGCCGCCCACGTCCACGACGTCGGCGCCCTCGGCGACCAGCGCGAGGCCGTGCGCGAGGGCCGCGTCGGGCGCGAACCAGGTCCCGCCGTCGGAGAACGAGTCGGGGGTCACGTTGACCACGCCCATGACCAGCGTGCGTCCCGGGGCCGGCAGGCCGGCCACCACCGGGAAGTCCATCCCGACACCCTAGGGGCGTCGTGACGAGGGCCCGAACGCCGTGCGCTGTCTATGCTCGTGCGGTGCCGCCGCCCTCCGACGACCCCTGGTCGGACCCGGGACGCGGCCCGGGGCGCGACCCGGAGCAGGGGCCGCGCCGCGCGGCGGAGCACGGACCCGGACGCCGCTGGCCGGTGGTCCTCGGCCTGGTCACGGCCCTGGTGCTGACCGGCGTGGTGGCCACGACCGTCGTGCTCGCCGTGCGGACGAGCGGGCGCGCCGAACCCGCGCTCGCCCCGAGCACGGCCACCGCCAGCGCCCGCCCGGCACCGGCCCCGGGCACCCAGGCGCCGGCCAGCGCGAGCCCCGTCACGACGCCGACGCCGACGCCGACGCCGACGCCCGTGGCCGGGACCACAGCCCCGACGGCCGCCCCCGTGGACCCGCTGCCGACCTCGTCGGACCTGCCGACCACGCCGCCGGGCCCGGACCGCAGCCTGCGGACGAACACCCTCTACCGCGTCGACCTCGGCAGTGCCTCGACCGACCTGCGACCTGAGGGTGCGCCGGCCCAAGCCGCCGCTGCCCGACAAGAAGCTCCAGCCCTACCTCACCGAGGTCGTCGGCTGCCTCACGAAGGCCTTCGCCGCACCGCTCGCCGCCCGCGGGTTCACGCTGGCCGAGCCGAAGGTGAAGACCTACCACAAGCGGGTCGAGAGCCCGTGCGGGAACTTCGGCCAGGACGGCTCCCCCGCCTACTACTGCTCCACGACCCGCACCATCTACTGGCCCGACACCGTCGACGACGGCCGCGAGGCGTACACCTTCGCCCGGCTCGGCTACGTCGGCCTCGTCGCCCACGAGTTCGGCCACCACCTGCAGGCGACGACCGGGATGCTCTACGGCTACTCCGGCGAGTACGAGAAGGCCTCCAAGAAGCAGCGCCTCGTGCTCAGCCGCCGCCTGGAGCTGCAGGCCCAGTGCTTCGAGGGCGTCTTCCTCCACGCCGTCCGCCAGGACCTCGAGGTGAGCGCCAAGGACCGCGCCGAGCTCAGGTCGTGGCACAGCTACACCGGCGACGAGGACCCGCCCGACGACCGCAAGCCCGACCACGGTTCGTCCACGGCGCAGTTCGGGTGGCTCGAGCGCGGCCTCGACTCCGGGGACCTCGCCGACTGCAACACCTGGTTGGCGTCGACGAGGTCGGTCACCTAGCTCTCGTCGCCGCGTGGTGGGTCGAGCTCGGTTCCGGTCGCGCCTCCAGACGAGCGACCTTCGTCGTCGCCCTCCTGCGTGGGGTCCGGCCGGTGCCGTCGTCGCACCACCCGGGCCTCCTCGTCCGCGGGTGCCGGGATCAGGGCACGCTCGGAGCCAGGTGGGGGTTGCGGGCCGTCAGGAGCGGATGAGGTTCATCGCCTCGGCGCGGGTGGTGGCGCTGGTGCGGAGGTGGCCGCGGACGGCGCTGGTGATCGTCTTCGAGCCGGGCTTGCGGACGCCGCGCATCGTCATGCAGAGGTGCTCGCACTCGACGACGACGATGACGCCGCGGGGCCTGAGGTAGCGCTCGAGGGCGTCGGCGATCTGGGTGGTCATGCGCTCCTGCACCTGCGGGCGCTTGGCGTAGACGTCGACGAGGCGGGCGAGCTTGGACAGCCCGGTGATGCGGCCGTCCAGGTTGGGCAGGTAGCCGATGTGCGCGACGCCGGTGAAGGGGACGAGGTGGTGCTCGCAGCAGCTCCAGACCTCGATGTCCTTGACCAGCACCAGCTCGTCGTGGCCGAGGTCGAAGGTCGTGGCCAGGACGTCCTGCGGGTCCTGGCGCAGCCCCGCGAACATCTCCGTGTACGCCCGCGCGACCCGTTCGGGGGTCCTCTGCAGGCCCTCACGCTCGGGGTCCTCGCCGATGGCCGCGAGGATCTCGCGCACCGCCGCGGCGACGCGGGGCTCGTCGACGCCGGGCCGCTCGTCGGGCGGTGTCTCGTCGACCTCGCGGTCGAAGTCGGGCGTGTCCATGCTGCTCACCCGCCCCATCCTCGCCGAGCCGGGAGAGGATGGGCCGTCGGCCTCGGTGCGCCCCGTCTGTGGCACGCTCCTGGGCACCGTGACCGAGCAGACGAGCAGGAGCCGCCGAGTGGGATCAGACGGGCAGCCAGCCGGCGTGCAGGCCCCACGAGGCCTCCGGATCGCGGGCTGGGCGCTGCACGTCTACACGGCCAGCGGCTCGGTGCTCGCGCTGGTCGCGGTCGTCGCGGCGTTCGAGGGCCAGGTGCGCACGGCGCTGTGGGTGCTGCTCGCGGCCATGGTCGTCGACGGCACGGACGGGATGCTGGCCCGCCGGCTCGCGGTGTCGACCACCATCCCGGGCTTCGACGGGGCCCGGCTCGACGACATCGTCGACTACCTGACCTACGTCTTCGCGCCCGTGGTGCTGCTGCTGACCAGCGGCCACCTCCCGGCGGGCACCTGGGGCCTCGTCGTCGCGGCGCTGCCGCTGCTCGCCTCCTGCATCCAGTTCTGCCGCACGGACGCGAAGACCGAGGACCACTACTTCCTGGGCTTCCCGAGCTACTGGAACGTCGTCGCCTTCTACGTCGTCGTGCTCGAGCTGGGCCCGGCGGTGACGACGGCGATCATCGTCACCTGCGCGGTGCTGGTCTTCGTGCCGGTCAAGTACCTCTACCCGTCGCGCACCCCGCGCCAGCGCGTCCTGAACCTCTCCCTCGCCGGGATGTGGCTCGTCCTGTACGCGGTCGTGCTGGCCAGCGGGCCCCGGCCGAACCCGCTCGCCCTCGGCCTGTCGCTGGCCTACCTCGGCTACTACCTCGTCGCGAGCGTGCTGCTCACGTCCGTGGACCGGCTGCGGCGCGTCCGCTCCGCCGCGGCCTGAGACGTGCGGCCCTCGCCGCGCACGTCTCCTCGTCCAGAGCCTCGCTCCCGACGCCGATGCACCTCCACGACGCGCTGCGCACCGACGTCGGGGACGACGAACGCGGCCGCACCCCGAGGGGTGCGGCCGCGTCGCGCGTACGGGTGGGTGAGGCTCAGCGGAAGTCGGGACCCCGCGGCGGGAGCGTGCCGCCACCGGCCGGACCCTGCGGCAGCTGCGGCGGGACCGGCGACTGGCCGGGGGGCACGGGGGCGCCGCCGGCGGGGACGCCCTCCCCACCCTGGCCGGGCTGGCCGTGGCCGTTGGGGCCCGGGCCGTAGCCGTTCGAGCCGTGACCGTTGGCGCCGTTCAGGCTGGGCTGCTGCCCGTTGACCGGCGGCACGATCCGGGCCGGCGGGTTGACCGGCGGGAGGTTCGACGGCACGCGGGTGTCCGAGCCCGTCCAGGCCGGCCGCTTCGGCCACAGGCGCAGGTTCTGGAAGATCCCGGCGACGGCGGCACGGTCGAGCGTCTCGTGCTCGAACAGCGCGCGCACCAGGTCGTCGAGCACGTCCCGGTTGGCCGTGAGGATGTCGAACGCCTCCTGGTGGGCGTTGCTGATGAGGCGCGAGACCTCCTCGTCGACGACCGCGGCGATCTCCTCGGAGTAGTCGCGGCCCTGCCCGTAGTCACGCCCGAGGAACGGCTCGGAGTCGCCCGACCCGAGCTTGATCGCGCCCAGCCGCTCGGTCATGCCGTACTGCGTGACCATCGCGCGGGCGACGTTCGTCGCCTTCTCGATGTCGTTGCTGGCACCCGTGGTGGGGTCGTGGAAGACCAGCTCCTCGGCCGCACGGCCGCCCATCATGTACGCGAGCTGGTCGAGCAGCTCGGCGCGGGTGTTGGAGTACTTGTCGTTCTCCGGCAGCACCATCGTGTAGCCGAGGGCCCGGCCGCGGGGCAGGATCGTGATCTTCTGCACGGGGTCGGTGCCGGGGAGCGCTGCGGCGACCAGGGCGTGCCCGCCCTCGTGGTACGCCGTGACCAGCTTCTCCTTCTCGTTCATCAGGCGGCTGCGCTTCTGCGGGCCGGCGATGACCCGGTCGATCGCCTCGTCGAGGTACTCGTTGTTGATCACGTTCGCGTTGGAGCGCGCGGTGAGCAGCGCGGCCTCGTTCAGCACGTTGGCCAGGTCGGCGCCGGTGAAGCCCGGCGTGCGGCGGGCGACCGACTCGAGGTCGACGTCCGGCGACACCGGCTTGCCCTGCGCGTGGACCTTGAGGATGTGCAGCCGGCCCTTGAGGTCGGGGTTGTCCACGGGGATCTGACGGTCGAAGCGGCCCGGGCGCAGCAGCGCCGGGTCGAGGACGTCGGGCCGGTTCGTCGCGGCGATGAGGATCACGCCGCCGCGGACGTCGAAGCCGTCCATCTCGACGAGCAGCTGGTTGAGGGTCTGCTCGCGCTCGTCGTGGCCGCCACCCATGCCGGCGCCGCGGTGGCGGCCGACGGCGTCGATCTCGTCGATGAAGACGATGGCGGGCGCGTTCTCCTTGGCCTGCTCGAAGAGGTCGCGCACACGGCTCGCACCGACACCCACGAACATCTCGACGAAGTCGGAGCCGGAGATGGAGAAGAAGGGCACGCCGGCCTCGCCGGCGACGGCGCGGGCCAGCAGCGTCTTGCCGGTGCCGGGCTGGCCGTAGAGCAGCACGCCCTTGGGGATCTTGGCGCCGACGGCCTGGAACTTGGCCGGCTCGGCGAGGAACTCCTTGATCTCCTGCAGCTCCTCGACCGCCTCGTCGGCGCCCGCGACGTCGGCGAACGTGGTCTTCGGCGTGTCCTTGGTGGCCACCTTGGCCTTGGACTTGCCGAACTGCATGACCCGGCTGCCGCCGCCCTGCACGGAGTTGAGGAGGAAGAAGAAGACGACCGCGATGAGGATGAAGGGGATCAGCGTCGCCAGCAGGTTGGAGAAGAAGCTGGGCTGCGGGTTCTCCCCCACCCAGCTGTCGAGCGTCTTGTCGGCGTAGCGCTGGTTGAGCCGGTCCACGAGCTGGTCGCTCTGGTTGCCGACCCAGGCCGCCTCGAGGCGCTGCTCGGGCTGGCCGCCCTCGGCCTTCACGACCACCTGGATGGTCTGCTCGCGGTCACGCAGGGTGACCTCCGACAGCGGCGCGTTGCCGTTGATCACGGCGACGACCTGCGAGGTCGGCACCTCCTTGTAGCCGCCGGTGAGCCGGGTGCTGAAGTCGATCAGCAGCCCGACCGCCACGACGGCGAGCACGATCCAGATGAGTGGACCGCGGAAGATGCGCTTGAGGTTCATGACCTGCCTAGAGAGTCGGGAGCAGCACGCGTCCGGGGACACGCACCCTCAAGGGGCCCAGGCTACCGGTGCCGGGCAAAGCGCGGCCCGCACCGCACGACCCCGCCTCCCCGCCCGGGCGGCGCGGCCTCGCGTCAGCTGTAGACGTGGGGCGCGAGCGTCGCGACGCCCTTCAGGTTGCGGTAGTGCTGGTCGTAGTCGAGGCCGTAGCCGACGACGAACTCGCTGGGGATGTCGAAGCCCACGTACTTGACCTCGACCGGCATCTTGAGCGCCTCGGGCTTGCGGAAGGCGGTCAGCACCTCCAGGCTCGCGGGGCCGCGCGAGCGCAGGTTGCTGATCAGGTAGGACAGCGTGAGACCGGTGTCGACGATGTCCTCGACGACCAGCACGTCCATGCCGGCGATGTCGGTGCTGAGGTCCTTGAGGATCCGCACGACCCCGGAGGACTTGGTGCCCGAGCCGTACGAGGAGATGGCCATCCAGTCCATCCGGCAGTGCACCGAGAGCGCCCGGGACAGGTCGGCCATGATCATGACCGCGCCGTTCAGGACGCCGACGAGCAGCACGTCCCTGCCCGCGTAGTCGCGGTCGACCTCGGCGGCCAGCGCGTCGATCCTCGCCTGCACCTCCTCGGGGGTGAAGAGCACGCGCTCGAGGTCGTTGCCGAGGTCTGGGGCGTCCACGGCGTCAGCCTCCCACAGCCGTGCCCCAGCCCCGAACGCTTGTGAGGGTAGACAGGTAGACGTGGTGGGTAGAGTGGTAGATCGTGAGCCTGAACATCAAGAACGAGCACGTGCACGACCTCGTGCGCCAGGCCGCCGAACGCATGGGGCTGAGCCAGACGAGCGTGGTGGAGCGGGCGCTCGACGACCTCCTGCGCCGGCTCGACGCGGAGGACGAGGAGCGCGAGGGCCGGATCGAGGCGATCCTCGCCGACATCCGCACTGAGATGCAGAAGCCAGGTCCGGCGCTGCTCACGGACGACGACCTCTACGACGAGAACGGCCTGCCCCGGTGATCATCGACTCCTCGGCCGTCGTCGCTGTCGTGCAGGACGAGCCGGTGGGGCCTGCCGTGCTGGCCGCGCTCCGCGCCGCCCGTCGGAGCGGCTCCCCGACGTCACTGTCCTCGGCGACATTCGTCGAGCTCGGGGTCGTCGTGGACGGACGACGCAACCCGGTCCTCTCGCGTCGGGTCGACGACCTCCTGCGAGACGCGGCCGTGGACGTCGTCCCCTTCGATGCCGACCAGGCCCGCGTGGCCCGCCAGGCCTACCGCGACTTTGGGAAGGGCAGCGGACACCCGGCTCGCCTGAACCTCGGCGACTGCTTCTCCTACGCCCTCGCGTCGGTCCGCCGGGAGCCCCTGCTGTTCGTCGGCGACGACTTCACCCACACCGACGTCAGGTCGGTCCTCTGAGCTCACCATCCACCCGGTCGACGCGGACCCCGGGCAGGTCGACCGCGCCCTGACCGCGCCAGGCCGTGACCAGGGCGTCGACGGCAGCGACGTGCCGCGCGGTGAGGTCGTGGCCGCCGAGGTCGCGGAGCCACGCGAGCAGCACCCGGGTGCGCAGCGCGAGGGGCAGGGCCGCGAGGCCGGTGCAGTCCAGCCCACCCTCCCCCGTCGCCACGTCCCGGGCGGCCGTCGCGGCGAGCGCGTCGAGCAGGTCGGCGTCGGCGCGCACCAGGTCGGCGGTCCGCGCCAGCGCCTCGGCGACGCCGGGCCCGAGCTCGGCCTCGAGGACGGGGAGCACCCGCGTACGGGTCCGGACCCGGGCGTACGCGGGGTCGGCGTTCTGCGGGTCCCGCCAGGGCGTCAGCCCGAGCTCGGTGCAGCAGGCCTCGGTCGTCGCCCGCGGCAGGGCGAGCAGCGGGCGGACGAGCCCCGCGGAGCGGACCGCCATCCCGCCCAGCGAACGCGCACCGGAGCCGCGGGCCAGGCCGAGCAGCACGGTCTCCGCCTGGTCGTCGCGGGTGTGGCCCAGCAGGAGGGTCGCCCCGCGGGCGCCCGCCTCCCTCCGCAGGGCCGCGTAGCGGGCTGCGCGCGCCGCGGCCTCGGGACCCCCGGCACGCCGACCGACCTCGACGCGGACGACGGCCACGTCGGCGAGGCCCAGGTCGTGGAGCGCCCGCGCGGCCGCCTGCGCGACCTGCGCCGAACCCTCCTGCAGCCCGTGGTCGACGACGACGGCGGCGTACGCCCGCCCCGAGCGCCGCGCGACGTGGGACGCGCCGGCGGCGAGGGCGAGCGAGTCGGCGCCTCCGGAGCAGGCGACCAGCAGCGCCCGGTCACCGGGGGCGAGGGCGTCCTCGACGGCCTGCGCGACCGCCAGCGTCGCCGGCCCGAGCGCCCGACGGGCCACGGACCCTAGGCCTGCGGGGAGGCGGGCTCGGGGTGGTTGCGGATGACCCACAGCTGCGGGTTGGCGATCTCGGCCCGGCTGGGGAGGGTGTCGGGCGAGGTCCAGACGCGGTTCAGCCCGGCCATCCCGACCTCGGCGAGGACGTGGCGGCAGAAGGCCGCGCCGTCGCGGTACTGCCGCATCTTGGCGTCGAGCCCCAGGAGCCGGCGCACGACCTTGTCGGCGCCCTGCCCCTTGCGGCGCACGTCGAACTTGGCGCGGATCTGCGCGACGCTCGGCACGACCTCGGGCCCGACGCTGTCCATGACGACGTCGGCGTGGCCCTCGAGCAGCGACATCACCGCCGTGATCTCGTCGACGATCGCCCGCTGCGCCGGGGTCTGGACCAGGTCGATCAGCGACAGCTCCTCACCGTCGCGGATGCCCTCGACGATGCGCCGCACGGCCTCGCGGACGACCTGCGCCACCATCCCGTTCTCGAGGTCGGCCGTGCCGACCAGGCGGGAGATCAGCGACATCAGGTGGTCGCGCAGCCACGGGACCGCCGTGAACTGCACCCGGTGGGTCTCCTCGTGCAGGCAGACCCAGAGGCGGAAGTCGCTGGACGGCACCCGCAGCAGCCGCTCCACCTCGACGACGTTGGGCGCGACGAGCAGCAGCCGCCCCTGCGCGCCGTCCTCGCCGGTCCAGAAGGGGTCGAACTGCCCCAGGACCTTCGGCGCGAGGTAGCTGAGCAGCACGCCCATCTCGGCCCCCGTCACCCGGGAGCCGACGCTGACCGCGCGCGGGCTGGACGACAGCTGGCTCTGCGCCTTGTCGGTGAGCGGGGTCAGCAGGGTGCGGAAGGCGTCGAGGTTGGCCTGGATCCAGCCGGGGCGGTCGACGACGAGGACGGGCGCGGTGCCCGACGACGCCTCGAGACCGGTCACCTCGGTGACGTAGGACTCGGCCCGCGCCGCCGCCACGCGCAGCTCGGCCACGACCTCGGCCGCGCCCTCGGTGGAGATCGCCGGCCCGGACTTCACCAGTCGGGTCGCGGTGCTACGGGCGAGCGTCCAGTCGACCACGGACAAAGCTGCGGGGGCCATACGTCGAGAGTAGTTCCGCGACGGTCGTCGAGCCGGCCCCCTGTCGAGCAGGCCCAGGACGCGCCGGTCGGCGCGCCGGTGCCCGGACGAACGAGCGAGCACGCCCGCGGAGCCCGGCAGCGGGCGCGGCCGCGCGTGCGAGGGAGCGAGGAAGGCAGCGGACCAGAGCGCCGGCCGCGTCCGGGCGGAGCCAGGACAGAAGGCTGAAGAGTCAACACCCGCAGCGGCTGATGGCCGCGGTCACGCGCTGCAGCCAGACGGTGGCGTTGTAGTCGTTCTTCGGGTCGTTGACCAGGAAGGCGTACGTCAGCACCGTCCCGTCGCGGGTGGTGATCGTCCCCGCGAGGCCGTGGACCTTGGTCAGCGTGCCGGTCTTTCCGCGGACGACGCCGCGACCGGCCAGGCTCTCGTCGTCGCCGAACTTCGCGGCCAGGCTGCCCTCGGCGCCGGCGACGGGGAGCCCGGTGAGGAGGGCCCGCAGCTCGGGGTGCTCCTCCTCGCCCGCGACCCGGAGCAGCTTGGTCAGCGTGGCGGCCGAGATCCGGGTGCGCCGCGACAGCCCGCTGCCGTCGGTGAGCCGGGTGCCGGGCGTCCACACGCCCAGCGCGCGCAGCCGGTCCGCGACGACCGCGGTCCCGGCGGTGAAGGTCCCCGGGCGGCCGGCGGCGAGGGCGGCCTGGCGCAGCAGCACCTCCGCGCCGTCGTTGTCGCTGGTCATCAGCACGTGCTCGACCTGGCGCTCGAGGGTCATCGAGGAGACCGCGGCCACCCTCGCCGCTCCCGTGGGCGCCCGGCCCGCAGCGACCGAGCGCACCGTCACGCCCCGGCGCTCGAGCTGCTTGGCGAACGCCTTGCCCGCCTCCTTGGCCGGGTCGGCCTGGCGGGGGCCGAGCACCCCGCCGCCGGGCGTCGAGCGGCCCTCGTCCACCCAGAGGGCCGACACCCGCGACGCGACGTCGGCGTAGCTGTCCGGCCAGGTCGGGTTCCACGCGGGTCCGGAGAACAGCGAGGCGTCGTAGCCGAGGCTCACGGTCGTCACGCCCTCGGCCTTCAGGGCGCGCGCCGTGGCGCGGGCCAGGGCGCTCAGCGAGGCGCGCGTGGGCTGCGCCGCGGACGCCGTCGTCTGCAGGTACGGGTCTCCCCCGCCGACGAGCACCAGCCGGCCCTTCGCCGGGGCGACCACCGTCGTGGCGAAGCGGTGCTCGGGGCCGAGCAGGTCGAGGGCGGCGGCCGTGGTGACGAGCTTGGCCGTGGAGGCCGGGATCGCCCCCGTGCTCGCCCGGTGGGCGAACAGCACGGCCCCGGTGCGCAGGTCGCGGACCTCTCCGGAGTAGCCGCCGGAGTCCTTCACCGTGACCGCGGCGATCCGGTCGGCCAGCGCGCCGGCGGAGACCGTGCCCCGCCCCTGGGTCCCGGCCAGGACCGGCGCGGGCAGCGGCACCGTCGGCCCCGTCGGCGACGACGACGGGTTCGGCGTGGCCGTCGCGCCGGTGGCGGCACCCGGGGTCGCGCCGGGGGCCGACGCCCCGGCCGTCGCGCTCGGCGGGCCGCCGAGCGTGCCCGGCGGGAGGGTGCTCGCGGCAGCCCGGGGCTCCAGGCCCGCCGCCTCCAGCCCCTGCCGGGCGACCGAGCCGAGGACGCCGGTCACCAGACCGAGCACCAGCCCGACGGCGACCACCAGGGCGACGAGGGGGACGAGCAGCCGCCGCAGACCCACGGGTCCCTCCCCCTCTCCCCGGACGCTAGGCTCGGCGCGTCCTGTCCGCACCCCGGGCGGCACCCGGGGCCGTGCGCGACCGTACGAGGCTCAGCCCGGCCAGTCTAAGGAGGTCGCCGTGACCGCACCGAACGCCGAGCACGTCCGTCAGCTCAGCGGCCTGGAGTTCGACGTCACCGTCGAGATCCCCAAGGGCAACAAGAACAAGTACGAGGTCGACCACGAGACCGGCCGGATCCGGCTGGACCGCACGCTGTTCACCTCGACCGCGTACCCGGCCGACTACGGCTTCATCGAGGGCACGCTCGGCCAGGACGGCGACCCGCTCGACGCGCTCGTGATGGTCTCCGAGCCGACCTTCCCCGGCTGCCTGATCCGGTGCCGCGCCGTGGCGATGTTCCGGATGACCGACGAGGCCGGCGGCGACGACAAGGTGCTCTGCGTGCCGTCGAAGGACGTGCGCCGCGACCACCTGCGCGACATCACCAACGTCCGCGAGTACCTGCTGCTCGAGATCGAGCACTTCTTCACCGTCTACAAGGACCTCGAGCCCGGCAAGTCGGTCGAGGGCGCGACCTGGGTGGGCGTCGAGGAGGCCGAGGCGGAGGTGCGCGCGAGCTTCGAGCGCGCGCGGGGCACGACGTACGAGGCCGGGGCCGGCGCGCACTAGGTCCGCCCGGCGGGTCGGCCCGCGCAGCCGTGCGCCGCGCCCACACAGTCCGGGCGGCAGGCTAGGGAACGCTCGCCATCCGCTCGAGCGCGAGCCGCGCCAGCTCGGCGGGCCGCTCGTCGGGGATCCAGTGCGAGACGCCCTCGAGCACGACGAAGCGGTAGTCGGCCTCCACGCAATCTCGGGTGTGCTCGGCGGCCCACCGTCCCAGCGCCGGGTCGGCGTCGCTCCACACGTAGGTCGTGGGGACGCGGACTCGCGGGAAGGGCCGGGCGGTCCGGCCGAGCACCGGTCGCCAGGCCGCGCGGTACCAGTTCAGGAGCGCGCGGGCCGCCGAGGCGTCGGCCAGCAGCGCCTGCACGCCCTCGGGGTCCGGGGTGGACATCCGGGCCAGCAGCGGCCGCACCGTCGCCGGGGTGCTCAGCAGGAGCTCGGGCAGGACCGGCAGCTGGAACAGACCCATGTACCAGGAGCGGAGCGCCTGCCCGTGCGGCATCGCGGCGACCAGGGCGCGCGGGTGCGGGGTGGAGGCGACCGTCAGCGTCCGTACACGGTCAGGGTGCCCGGCCCCGAGGGCCCACGCGACCCCGCCGCCCCAGTCGTGCCCGACCACGTCGAAGCGCTCCGCCCCGGCGGCGTCGGCCAGCGCCAGCACGTCGCCGACCAGGTGCGGGAGCGCGTACGCCGCCACGGCCCGGGGCCGCGCCCGGGGCGAGCAGCCGCGCTGGTCGGGCGCCAGGACGCGGTAGCCGGCCTCGGTGAGGTACGGGGTGACGCCCGACCAGGAGGCCGAGGTCTGCGGGAAGCCGTGCAGCGCGACGACGACCGGGCCGTCCAGGGGCCCGGAGTCACGGACGTCGAACGTCAGACCCGCGTGGACGTACGAGGTGAGCGGCCGGCGCACCCCGGCAGCGTCGCACGGTCAGGACGCGCCGCTGTGGGCCGCACCGCCGGGGAACCGGTCCCGGCGGTAGGTGATGTCGGTGAAGCCGTGCGGGGCCGGCCGTCGCGCGCCCGGCGCCACCCTCGCCACCCGATGGCGCGGCGGCCGACCTCACCTCGAAGGGCAGCCGGCCGCGCGTCCGCGGGTCCGGCACGTCAGGAGCCCGCCAGGTAGCCCAGGGCCGCCAGCGCCCCGGCCGCGACCACCTGGAGGAGGCCGTGCAGCACCGCCGCGCCCCAGCGCCGGCGTTCGGCGAGCCGCACGACCTCGTACGCCGCCGTGCTGAAGGTCGTGTAGCCGCCGACGAAGCCCGTGCCGAGCACCAGCAGGGCTCCGTCGCCGAGCACCTGGGTCGCGGCGAGCCCGCCGAGCAGTCCGAGCAGGAAGGAGCCGGTGAGGTTGATCAGCGTCGTCGCCACGGGGTAGCCGCCCAGGCGCCCACCGAGCCAAGCCGTCACGACGCCGTCCAGGACGAACCGGGCGACGGCACCCAGGCCCCCGGCCACGGCGAGGAGCAGGACGGTCACGCCGCCGCTCCCCCGCCAGACCCAGCCCGGCGGGCCAGCGCGACGCCCAGACCCGAGGCGAGGAACCCGAGCACGAGGGTGACGGCGACGTACGCGAGCGCGGGCCCCTCCAGGCCCTGACGCAGCAGCGCGCCGGTGTCGTCGGCCAGGGCGCTGTAGGTGGTGAACCCGCCGCAGAAGCCGGTGCCGAGCGTCAGCCGGACCGCGCGGCGCCGGCCCGTCTCCCGAGGGGGGCGAACCCCCGTGCCCCTCGCTGCGTTCCGCTCGTCGGCGCTCGCGGACTCGCCGCGACCGCGGCCGCCCAGGTGCTCCAGCAGGGCGCCCAGGACGAACGCGCCGACGACGTTCACCAGGACCGTCCCGAGCGGGATCCGCAGGACGTGCCCGACGAGGACACCGGTCCCCCACCGTGCCGTCGTGCCGGCGGCACCGCCGAGGAGGACGAGGGCCAGGAGCTCCGGCTGCCGGTACGGCGGACGGGCCTCGGTCACGCCCGCAGGCTACCGAGACCCGTCCGTCCTGCCGGCGTCAGCGCTGCAGCTCGTGCGACAGCTCCGCCAGCTCGTCGCCGCCGGCCATCTGGCGGGTCAGCTCGTCGAGGCTGACCTCCGAGCGGTGCTTGTCGAGCACCGCCTGGCCGAGCTTGAGGATGATGAAGTGGTTGCCCACGAGATAGGCGTGGTGCGGGTTGTGGGTGATGAAGACGACGCCGAGGCCGGCGTCGCGGGCGGCCGCGGTGTACTTCAGCACCACGCCCGACTGCTTCACGCCGAGGGCGGCGGTCGGCTCGTCGAGGATCAGGACCCGGGCGCCGAAGTAGACCGCCCGGGCGATCGCGACGCACTGGCGCTGGCCGCCGGACAGCTCGCCGATGGGCTGGTCGATGTCCTTGACGACGATGCCCATCTTGCGCAGCTCCTCGTCGGCGATGCGCTTCATGTCCTTCGTCTTCAGCCCCGACAGCGGGAACTTGCTGCCCGTCATCTCCGAGCCGAGGAAGAAGTTCCGCCACACCTCCATGAGCGGCACCACGGCGAGGTCCTGGTAGACCGTCGCGATCCCGGCGGCCAGCGACTCGCGCGGGGAGGAGAAGCTGCGTGGCTCGCCGTCGACGAGCAGCTGGCCCTCGTTGTGCGGGTGCAGCCCGGCGATGATCTTGATCAGCGTCGACTTGCCCGCCCCGTTGTCGCCGAGCACGCAGGTCACCTCGCCGGCGTTGACCGTCAGGTTGATGCCCTTGAGGGCCCGGATCGCGCCGTACGTCTTGCCGACGTCGACCATCTGCACCAGGGACTCGCCCTTGGACAGCGTGGGGTCGGCGTGCTCCTGCAGCGTGTCGGTCATCGCTACCCCACCTTCCTGATGGTCGAGAGCTTCTTGATGTAGAGGTTGACCAGCACGGCGAGGAGCAGCATCACGCCGAGGAAGGCGCGGAACCAGTTCGGGTCCCAGCCGGCGTAGACGATGCAGAGGCTCGTCATGCCGAAGATGAAGGCGCCGATCGCCACGCCGAGGGAGTTGCCGTACCCACCGGTCATCAGGGTGCCGCCGACGACGGCCGCGATGATGTAGAGGAACTCGTTGCCGACGCCGTTGCCGGCCTGCAGCACGTTGAAGTTGTAGAGGTAGTGCATGCCGGTGAACCAGCCGAGGAACGCCACCGTCATGAACAGCCCGATCTTGACCCGCGTGACCGGGACGCCGACCGCGCGAGCGCTCGCCGCGCTGCCGCCGACCGCGTAGATCCAGTTGCCGATCCGGGTGCGCTGCAGCACGTACGCCGACAGGATCGCGAAGGCGAGCCACCACAGCACCGTGATGTTGAGCTGGACCGGGCCGATCTGGAAGACGTGGGCGAAGACCCAGTTCAGCGAGGCGTAGCCGTCCATCTGGTTGATGTTCTGGCTCGAGACGGAGCCGGTGACGATCTTGGTGACGCCGAGGTTCGCCCCCTGCAGCACGAAGAACGTGCCCAGGGTGATCAAGAAGCTCGGGATCCCGGTCCGCATCACCAGGTAGCCGTTCAGGAACCCGACGGCCAGGCAGAAGACCAGGCTGAGGATCGCACCGACCCACAGGTTGAGCCCGAGGTTGTAGCAGAACAGGGCGTTGAACAGCCCGCCCGCGGTCACCAGCACACCGGCCGAGAGGTCGAACTCCCCGCCGATCATCAGCATGCCGACGCCGACGGCGACGATGCCGATCGTCGAGGACTGGTAGAGCACGGTGAAGAAGGAGGGCGCCGAGCGGAAGGCCGGCGCGACGATCAGGAAGAAGATGAAGATCACGACCGCCGCGACCAGCGCACCGATCTCCGGACGGGCGAGCAGGCGGTTCGACAGGCCGAGCGAGACCCGGTTCGACGCCTCCGCCGGTGCACCCGCCGGTGCGGTCTTGACTGTTTGACTCATGCTCAGCTCCGAGGTGTGAGTGTGGCCGGGGGCCGGGCTCGACGAGCCCGGCCACCGGCCGCGGGGACTAGCGGGTGTTCTTGTCGATGAAGGGCAGGATCGTCGCGACGTTGCTGTTGTCGACGAAGGACGGGCCGGTCAGCGTGGCCTTGCCACCACCGAGGATGTTGCCGTTCTTCTTGTAGAGGTACAGCTGGCTGACGGCGAGGTAGCCCTGGAGGTACGGCTGCTGGTCGATGCAGAACTGCAGGTCGCCGGACTGCACGGCCTTGGCGGCGTCGGCGTTGAGGTCGAAGGTCCCGACCTTGACGTCGGTGCGGCCCGCGGCGCTCCTGGCCTTCAGGGTGTCGAGGGCCTGGGTGGCGCCGAGCGTGATCACCCAGTTGATGTCCTTGTCCTGGCTGAGCTTGGCCTGGATGGCCGAGGTCACGGCCGAGTCGTCGGCGCCGTTCACCTGCAGGTTCTCGGTGTTCGGGAAGCTGCTCTTGACGCCGGCGCAGCGGTCCTCCAGCGCGACGGAACCCGTCTGCTGGATCGTGCAGAGGATCTTCGTGGCACCGGCCGCCTTGGCCTTGGCGCCCGCCTGCTGGCCCGCGAGCTTCTCGTCGGAGGAGAAGTGCGCGATGGAGCCGGCCTGCTGGTAGTAGTCGAGGCCCGAGTTGAAGGTGTCGACCGGGATGCCCGCGGCCTCGGCCTTCTTGAGCGACGGGATGAGCGCGTCGGGCGTCACCAGCGTGCTGGCGATGCCGTCGACCTTGGAGTTGACCGCCGCGTCGATGAGGGTGGCCTGCTTGGTGGCGTCGGGGTCGGCGGAGTAGTTGAGCTTGGAGCCGGTGTCCTTGGCGGCCTGCTCGGCCCCCGCCCGGATGCGGTCCCAGAACGTGTCGCCCGGGGTCTCGTGGGTGATCATCGCGAAGGTGTAGCCGCTGTTGCCGCCGCCGCCCCCGCTGTTGTCGGACGCCTGGGTCTGCGGCGCGCCGCCGCTGCTGCACGCCGTGAGGGCGAGCGCGGAGGACACGGTGACGATGGCGAGGGTGCGTGCGAGGCGGGGACGACGCGGGCCGCGACGTCGGTCTCTGAGCGGGATCATCGATGATTCCTTTCGGTGAACAGGATCCGGCGCAGGCCGGTGTGGTCCGGAGGTGGACTGCTGGGGAGACTCGGTGGTGCCGGTTCCGTGCCGCGGCCGCGCCCGGGAGGGTCGACACCGACGAGCGGTCGTGCGGCGCACGTGGTCGGGACCGTGGTGACGGCTGCGACGTGGTCGGACGATGGGGTCATCGGCGCTCCGGGAGGCGTGGCCGGCGGCGGTGCCGACGCGGCCAAGCGTCGCTCAACCCGTCATGTCCTGTCAAGACTTTGTTCTAACATTGTCGGGCTCCCGGTCGGTGGAGGCAGTCGCCTGCTGCGTCAGAAGTTGACCTCCCTGGCGGCTTGCGGTGATGTGCTTCACACCCAGCCGTGAGTTGCCTGAGAAAATGTCACGATCGTGTCGCACGACCTGCGGCGATCGTTCGCGTTGGGTAGCGTCAGGGGTCCTGGTCAGTGCGTCAGGCACGGCAGGACGAGCACGGGGAGCTCACAGCAGGGCTAGGTGGCGCCGCTTTGGCACGCGTTCCGATCGAATTCCCTTATCGTTCTCCGTGTTCGCAGCACGTCAGGGATCGTCGGCGCCAAGGGGGGTGCCGAGAGCTCGTCGGGGAAAGTCGGGGAATCGTGTCAACAGACGTTGCACCGTCTGCAGAGGCGTTGGGGGCGCCGCCGCAGACCACCAGCGCCACAGCAGACGACCGGGGCTACTTCAGGCCACCGGCCGCCGCAGAGGCCGTCGAGCTGCTGGTACGCCCTTCGCTGCGCCGCCGCACCGTCTCCGAGCGCGTGCCGCGACCGCCCCGGCGCTTCCACGAGTGGCGACGCCGCTACGGTCTCGTCGTCCTCCTCCTCGACGCGTGCATCGGCCTGCTGGCCGTCGTGGCCGCCATGCGGTTCTTCAACTCGGCCAGCCACTTCAACGACCAGAAGGCCCTGGTGCTCGCGCTCGGCGCGGCCCTCGCCTGGCCGCTCGCCGTGGCCGTGTGCCACGGCTACGACCACCGCAACGTCGGCCTGGGCGACGACGAGTTCCGCGGAGTGATCCACGCGGCCGTGCTGGCCATCGCGGCCGCCGCCGTCCCGTCGGCCGTCGTCGACAAGTACGGCGTCGTGGCCCTCTCGGTCACCGCGATCCCGCTGGCGGGTGCCGCCAGCCTGCTCGTCCGGCTCGCCGGCCGCCGTTACCTGCGCCGGCAGCAGCGGCTCGGCCGCACCGTGCGCCGCGTGGTCCTCGTGGGCAGCGCGACCACCGTCGCCGAGCTCGACGAGGTGCTGGGGCGCGAGCAGCACGGCATGCAGGTGCTCGGCGCCTGCGTGCCCCAGACCGAGCGCGACCGCGCCGAGGCCGCTGGGCTCCACGTCCTCGGGTCGCTGGACGACGCCGCCGCCGTGGTGCGGGCCTGCGGGGCCGACTCGGTCGCCGTCACCGGCGGCGAGGCCACCCGGCACCTGTACCTCAAGCGGCTCGCCTGGGCCCTCGAGGGCACGGAGGTCGAGCTGCTCGTGCACCCCGGCCTCATCGAGGTCGCCGGCCCGCGGATGCACATCCGTCCGCACGTCGGGCTGCCGCTGCTGCACGTCGAGCAGCCGCACTTCACCGGATGGCGCCGCTTCGTCAAGCGCGCCGCGGACGTGTTCATGACGGTGCCGTTCCTCGTGGTCTTCTCACCTCTCCTGCTCGCCGTCGCCGTGGCGATCAAGCTCGACGGCGGCGGGCCCGTCTTCTTCCGCCAGGTGCGCGTCGGTCTCGAGGGCTCGACCTTCACCATGTGGAAGTTCCGGTCGATGCACGTCGACGCCGAGGAGCGCCTGGCCGAGCTGCGCCGGCAGAACCCGTCGATGGGCTTCCTCTTCAAGATGGAGGACGACCCGCGCATCAGCCGGGTCGGCAAGTTCCTGCGCAAGTTCTCGCTCGACGAGCTGCCGCAGCTGTTCAACGTGCTCGGCGGGTCGATGTCGCTGGTGGGCCCGCGCCCGCCGCTGCCCTCCGAGGTCGACGGCTACGAGAACTACACGCACCGGCGCCTGCTGGTCACCCCAGGCCTCACCGGGCTGTGGCAGGTCAGCGGGCGGTCGCTGCTCAGCTGGGACGAGAGCGTCCGGCTCGACCTCCGCTACGTGGAGAACTGGACCCTGACGTTGGACCTGCTGATCATCTGGAAGACCGTCTTCGCCGTCCTCGCACGGCGCGGGGCGTACTGAGGCCTGCCGCCCGGGACGATCCGGCGGCGCACGCGCCCGGGCCGTCCCGCCGTGGGCGTCGTCCGGGACATTGACCTCCGCCGAACGAATCCGTACCGTCCTCCACACCGAACTCTCAGCGTCGACCGCGCCCAGCATCGACACCGCCCAGCATCGACACCGCCCAGCGCCGGTCGGCCGAGAAGCGTCGTCCAGCCCGTCCTGACGTGGACGGCCCAGGGATCCCCCCACCCGAGCAAGGACCGTTCATGCGTTCACGCCTCCTCGCTGCCTCGGCAGCGCTCCTCGCCCTCACCAGCGCCTCGACCGGGCTGGGCACGACCGCCTCGGCCGCCCCGGCGCCGGCGCTCGCCGTCCAGCCGGTCCCCGCCGGTCCCACGGCGGCCCCGCTGCCGGCCAGGGACGCCGACCACACCTTCGGCGTGGCCGTCGTGCCCGACACCCAGCGCGAGACGCACACGTCGAAGGACACCCGGATGGTGCAGCGCTCGGACTGGCTCGCCGCCCGGCAGCAGAGCTGGGACCTGCGCTTCGCGCTCTCGGTCGGTGACGTCGCCGACTGGGACACCCCGGACCACGACCAGTACGCGAACGCCGCCCGGTCGCTGCTCCCCCTCCAGGCCTCCATGCCCTGGGCCACGGCGGTGGGCAACCACGACACCGCCGCGGTCTGCCCGGGCGGCTCGGCCTGCCCGGGCCAGAAGACCTGGGTGACCGTGCGCGACACCTCGGTCTTCAACACCTACTTCCCGGCGAGCCGCTTCGCGGCGCTGGACGGCGAGTTCGAGCCGGGCAAGATCGACAACGCCTACCACTCGTTCCGTGCCGGGGGCGTGGACTGGATGGTCCTCAACCTCGAGCTGTGGCCTCGCAAGTCGGTGATCGACTGGGCCAACGGCGTGGTCAAGGCCCACCCGGACGCGAACGTCATGATCGTCACCCACGCCTACCTGACGGCGGGCGGATCGATCTCCACGAGCAACGGCGGCTACGGGGCGACCTCACCGAAGTACCTGTTCGACCACCTCGTGAAGCTCTACCCCAACATCAAGTTCGTCTTCTCCGGGCACGTCGGCAGCGCCCGGACACGCACCGACAGGGGCGTCAAGGGCAACAGGATCGTCTCCTACCTGCAGTGCTTCCACAGCAACACCTCGAACCCGGTGCGCACGATCTCGATCCACACCGACTCCGGTCGCGTCTACAGCGACATCCACTGGCCGTCGAAGGGCACGAAGAGCAGGACCAAGGCGATCAGCGGGATGCGCTTCGTCGCTCCGAAGGGCTAAAAGCTAAAGAGTTCCTGAGTTGGCCGTGCGCGGTTGGACAGGCTGAAAGTATCCAGCAACGGCCGACGACGGCCACCTCTCGGGGGAGAAGACCCGGGCTCACCAGAGCCCTGAGCGGGGACGCTGAGCGTCCCAGGAGGAACCCCCCGATGCGATTTCGTTCTCTTGCCCTGCCCGCGTCCGCCCTCGTCGTCCTGACCGCCATCACCGCCACCTCGGCACCGGCCTCGGCCGCCGCGGACTGCAGCGGCCTCTCGACCGACCTCCACCAGCTCGTGCACGCCAAGACCGGCGCGAGCCTCGTCACCGTGTACGCCGGCGAGGTGTCGACCGCGGTCTCCCGGTTCGGCTACACCGACCGGGGCGTGGTCGTCGAGGTCGCCGACCGTACGGGGTCGGGCCTCGTCCCCGTGCACCGCCTGCGCAAGGGCGCCGACTACCGCTACGTCGCGGGTTCCGACCTCTCCGACGCGCGCTCGGCGGGCTACACCGAGGAGTCGCGGCCCTTCTACGGCGCCACGTCCTCGGGCGCCGGCTGCAGCACCCCGGTGCACGAGCTGACGTCCCGGGGCAAGCACCGCCTCGCCGCGGGGACCGCCGTACGGGACAGTCTCGTGAGCGAGGGCTGGTCGGACTCCGGCGTGCTCTTCTACGCCGCCGGCTCCGCGGAGCCGCCGAGCGGGTCACCGGTCTCCCCGGACCCGGCACCCCCCTCCTCCGCGCCCGCCTCGGGACGTCCGGTCCCGCTGGGCGCCACCGCCGGCCCGCTGCCGGCCAACGACAGCGACACGACCTTCACGATCGCGGTCCTGCCGGACATCCAGCGCGAGACCCACAAGGCGAGCGACCCGCGGATCGCCGACCGGTCGCGCTGGCTCGCGGCCAACAAGGACAGGCTCGACCTCAGGTTCGCGGCCGTCGTCGGCGACATCGCCGACTGGGACTCCCCCGACCACGACCTCTACGCAAACGCGGCCCAGGGCCTGCTGCCCCTCCAGGCCGCCGTCCCGGTGGCCGCGGCTCCGGGCAACCACGACACCGCCGCGGTCTGCGCCGGCGGGTCGGCCTGCCCCGGCGCCAAGACCTGGGTCACCGTCCGCGACACGAAGACGTACAACACCTACTTCCCCGCGAGCCGCTTCGGTGCCCTCGCCGGCACCTACGAGAAGGGCAAGACCGACAACGCCTACCACCTGTTCCGCGCCGGCGGGAAGGACTGGATGGTGCTCAACCTCGAGCTCTGGCCGCGCAAGGAGGTCGTCGCCTGGGCTGCCGGGCTCGTCCGCGACAACCCCAAGAAGAACGTCATCATCGTGACCCACTCCTACCTGGAGTCGGACGGCAAGATCAGCACCTCGAACGGCGGTTACGGCTCCACGACGCCGACCTACCTCTACAACGAGGTGGTGAAGCCCTTCGGCAACGTCAAGCTCGTCCTCTCGGGCCACACCGGCAAGGGCGCGACCCGGACGGACACGACCAGCAAGGGCACGAAGGTCGCCTCGATGCTGCAGTGCTTCCACAGCATGACGACCAACCCGGTGCGCCTGGTGCAGATCGACACGAAGGCCGGGACCATGAAGACGTGGGTCTACGCGCCGTACACCAACGAGAGCTGGAAGCAGTTCGACGAGACCACCAAGGGCCTGAAGTTCGTCGGCTGACCCGGCGCGGTCTCCTCCGCGGCGCCCTCCTCGCGGGGGGCGCCGCGGCGGCGTCCGGCGGCCTCGCGGCGTGCGGCCCGACGACCCCCGCCGCGCCGCCGCCCGCCACCGTCGACGGGCTGCTGGCCCAGCGGCCCTTCTACGTCGCGCACCGCGGCGGCGGCGGCGACTGGCCGGAGATGACCGCCTACGCCTACGGCCAGGCCGCGGCGCTGCCCGGCCTGGCCGCCCTCGAGGTCTCGCTCTGCCTCAGCGCGGACGGGGTCCTGGTCTGCAGCCACGACGCGACGACGACCCGGACGACCGGGGTCGACTGGACCATCGCCGAGCAGCCCTGGTCGGCGCTGTCGACGCTCCGGGTCAGCGCGGCCGGCACGGTCGACCCCGCGCAGCCCGCGCGGCCGCTCAGCCGCTTCGAGGAGGTCGCGCCCTTCGCCGACCGCTTCGTCCTCTTCGCCGAGCCGAAGGTGCAGGAGGCCACCCAGCCCCTGCTCGCCGCGCTGGCCGCGCTCGCACAGCCGGAGCGGACGGTGTGGAAGTCGTACGTCAACGCGGCCGCCTTCGCCCAGGCCAAGGCCCTGGGCTTCACCACCTGGGGCTACGTCCTCGACCAGCCCAGCCACCTGGGCGACAACCTCGAGCGCTTCGCCTCGTCGAGCGACATCGACCTGCTGGGCATCGCGGTCACCGAGAGCGACGAGCTGGTCTCGTCCGTGGTCGCGGCCGGCGCCCGGCACGGCAAGCAGACGATGGCCTACCCGCTGTCGACCCCCGAGCAGCGCGAGCGGGCGCTCGGCCTGGGCTGCACCGGGTTGATGACCTCGAGGATCCGGGAGCTGCTGGCCGGCTGATGTGCCCCGGACCACAGACGAGTTTGTTGGTTCAGCTTTTTCTCAGGACGTTCCTGGCTTAAGATTTTCTTGCTCGACCCGGATCACGTTCGGATCGAGCACGACGGCCATAGGGGTGTGGCCGCTTTCGACTCGGGGATCTTGCCATGACTGTTCGCGCGGATGCGCCCGGACGCCGCAACGGCGTCAGCGGTGGCGTGCTCGCACGCACCTCCCCCGCTCTCGCCGCGGTGCTGCTGGCCCTCACGGCCTGCAGCGCCGGCCCGCCGGCGCCCAGCCCCACGCCGAACCAGCCGAGCAGCTCTGCGCCCGCCGGGTCGACGAGCCCGGCGGCCCCGGGCACCGATCCCCAGGACGGCGCCTCGCCGAGCGCGACGCCCTCCGGTCCGCCGGACCCGCGGGCGCCGAAGACCTTCCGCCCCGCCGGGCGCGAGGGCACCTCGGACCCGACGGTGAAGGTCGCGAGCGCCTCCGCGCGCGAGGCCCGCTGGTCCGACGGCGTCCGCCTCCAGGTGCTGTCCGCCCAGCAGTCGACGGCGACGGGCAGCGGACCGGGCAGCGCGCCGGGTTCACCCCTGAACACCCTCCGGCTCCGGCTCACGAACGGCTCCCGCTCCGCGGTCGACGTCTCCGGCGTCGTGCTCGCGATGCCGTACGGCGGCGGCACGCGCCGGCTCGCGCCGCGTGTCTATCCCGACGGCGCCCAGGACTTCGCGGGTCGCCTCGAGCCCGGAGCCACGGGCCGGGCCACCTACGCCTTCACCCTCCCCCGCACGCAGCGCTCGAGCGCCGACCTCGTGGTCGACCTCGACGGGGTCCACGCGCTGGCCACGCTCGAGGGGGTGGCCCGGTGAGACCCCGGCCCCGGCTCCAGCACGCACCATCCCCGACGACCGACCAGCAGCCCCTGTGGGACGAGGAACAGCCCGTGACCAGCTCGAAGACCACCTCCGCGACCAGCACCGGGAACCAGCGGCTCCGTCGCGTCGTCGCGGGCGCGCTCGCCGTCGCGACGACGCTGCTCGGCGTCTCCCTCGTCGCCCCGGTCGCCCAGGCCGACACCGCCCCGGTCGCGGCGAACGAGCCGCAGACCGTCTCCGCCGACCCGCTGCCCACCTGGCAGGTCACCGGCATCGTGTGGAGCCAGGTCACCGTGGGCACCACCGTCTACGCCACGGGCAACTTCACCAAGGCCCGGCCGGCGGGCATGTGGAAGGGCGGCCCCACCGAGATCGACGTCGCGCACCTGATCGCGTACGACATCACCACCGGCCAGCGGATCGCCGGCTTCAACCACACGCTCGACGCCCAGGGCCTGGCGATCACGGCCTCGCCCGACGGCAGCCGCGTCTACGTCGGCGGCGACTTCACCACCGTCGACGGCCAGGCGCGCGGCCACGTCGCCGCCTTCGACACGCTCACCGGTGCCCTGGTCCCCGGCTTCACGCCCTCGGTGAGCGGCCAGGTCAAGGCGCTGACCGCGACGAACAGCACCGTCTACGCGGGCGGCAGCTTCACCGGCGCGGGTACGGGCAACACGACCAAGCGCAAGTTCCTCGCCTCCTTCTCCGCCTCGAACGGCGCCCTCACGAGCTGGAACCCCAGCGCGGACGACGGCTACGTCTGGGCCCTGACGATGACGCCGAACAAGGACAAGGTCGTCGTCGGCGGGCAGTTCTCGACCATGAACCTGGTGACCGCCAACGGCATGACCGCCGTCGACCCGGTCACCGGCACCACGTTGCCCTGGGCGGCCAACACCACCATCCAGGACTACGGCAAGGGTGCGATCGACGCGCTCACCACCGACGGCACCTACGTCTACGGCGCCGGCTACGCCTTCGGCCTCGGTGGCAGGTTCGAGGGCAGCTTCTCGCTCAACCCGGCCGACGGCTCGATCCGCTGGATGGTCGACTGCCTCGGCGACACCTACGACGTGGAGCCCGTCGGCGACGTCGTCTACACGGTCAGCCACACCCACAACTGCCAGATGGTCGGCGCCTTCGGCGACACCAACCCGCGCACCCGCTGGCAGCACGCCGGGGCGTACACGAACTACCCGACCGGCGTGAACGGCGGCCCCGACTACTACGGCTGGAACTACAAGGGCCAGCCGGCGCCGACCATGCTGCAGTGGTACCCCGACCTCGGCCTGGGGACGGCGAGCGGGCAGGCGCAGGCCGCCTGGAACGTCACGAGCGGTGCCGGCTACGTCGCGCTCGGCGGCGAGTTCCCGACCGTCTCGGGCGCCAAGCAGCAGGGCCTCGTGCGCTACGCGCTCAAGGGCACCGTGCCGAACAAGATCGGTCCGCAGTACACCGACACCGTGCCCGTCCGCACGGCGGTGCCGCCGACCAGCGCCGTCTCCGTGGCCCCGGGCTCCATCCGGGTGAGCTTCGGTGCGGCGTGGGACCAGGACAACCGGCGTCTCACCTACCAGCTCTACCGCGACCGCGGCACGGCGGCCGAGAAGCTCGTCAAGACCGTGACCGTCGACAGCACCTTCTGGACCCTTCCCCAGCAGAGCGTCACCGACACCGGCGTGCCCTCGGGCAGCCACACCTACCAGGTGCGCATCACCGACCCCTTCGGCAACGAGCTGCTCAGCCCCGTCTCCGACCCGGTGACCGCAGACACCACGACCGGTGCGTACGCCGCGCAGGTCCAGCTCGACGGCGCCGACCACTACTGGCGCCTGGGCGAGGCCGGCACGACCGTCTACGACTCCGTCGGGAGCGCGGACGGCACGACCGGCACCGGGGTCACCCGGGGTGCCGCAGGCGCGCTGAGCGGCGACGCGGACGCCGCCACCGCCTTCGACGGGACCACGACGGCCACCGTCGGCCTGGGTACCAGCGCCACGGCGGCGCCGAACACCTTCACCCTCGAGGGCTGGTTCAACACCACCTCGACCACGGGCGGCAAGGTCGCCGGCTTCAGCTCGGCCAAGACCGGCGCGAGCAGCAACTACGACCGCCACCTCTACCTCGGCCCGTCCGGCAAGGTGACCTTCGGCGTCTACCAGGGCGCGGCCAAGACCATCACCACGCCGACCTCCTACAACGACGGCCAGTGGCACCAGTTCGACGCCTCCGTCGGGTCCGACGGCATGGCCCTCTACCTCGACGGCCGCCTGATCGGGCGCGACCGGGGTGCGACCGGTGGGCAGAACATCGCCGGCTACTGGCGCGTCGGCGGCGACTCGGTCGCGTCGTCCACCTGGACCAACGCCCCGACCACCCCGTACCTGAACGGCACGATCGACGACGTCGCGACCTACCCCCTGGCCCTGAGCCAGGCGCAGGTCAACGACCACTTCACCAAGAGCGGCCGCACCTCGACCGTGCCCTCGACCGCTCCGGCGGACGCCTACGGCGCCGACGTGTGGAAGAACAAGCCGAACTTCTCCTGGCGCCTCGGCGAGGCGGCCGGCCCCGTGGCGAACGACACGACGCCCAACGACAACCGCGGGCTCTACTCCGGCACGCCGACCTTCGGCCAGCCCGGCGCGCTCAACCCGACCGGCGGGACGAGCGTCAAGTTCGGCACCGGCAACGCGACGGTCGGGTCGGCGGGCAACGCCGCTCCCGACGCCTCGTACAGCCAGGAGCTGTGGTTCAAGAGCACGGGCACCCAGGGTGGCAAGCTCCTCGGGCTCGGCAGCTCGGCCACCGGCTTCAGCGCGACGGTCGACCGCAACCTCACGATGACCGACGCGGGCAAGGTGCGCTTCGCCACCCTGAGCGGCGCGACGCAGGTCGCGCTCGACTCGCCGAAGTCGTACAACGACGGCAAGTGGCACTACGTGGTCACCGCCCAGTCGCCGACCGGGATGCAGCTGTTCGTCGACGGCACGCAGGTGGCCGCCAACGCGGTGAACGCGTCCAGCACGCTCACGGGCTACTGGCGCGTCGGCTACGACCGGGTCTGGAGCGGGAGCACGTCGAGCTCCTTCAACGGCTGGATCGACGACGTGGCGGTCTACCCGCGCGCCCTCGGCCTGACCGAGATCAAGAACCGCTACCGCCTCGGCGGCGGCACCGTCGCGAACACCCCGCCGACGGCGGCGTTCACCGTCGACGCGGGTTCGCTGAAGGCCTCCTTCAGCGGCGCCACCTCCAGCGACTCCGACGGCTCCGTCACCGGCTACAGCTGGAGCTGGGGCGACCAGACGAGCAGCACCGGCGCCCAGGTCTCGCACACCTTCCCCCGGGCGGGCACCTACACCGTCGTGCTCACCGTCACCGACGACCAGGGCGCGACCGCGGCCGCGTCCCAGGCCGTCACGGTCGCCAACGGTGCCCCGACGGCGGCCTTCTCCCTGACGTCGGACCAGCGCACGGTCTCGACCGACGGCTCCGCGTCGCGCGACGACGACGGCACGATCTCGGCGTGGAGCTGGGACTTCGGCGACGGCACGAGCGGGACGGGCGCGACGGCCACCCACGTCTACGGCGCCGACGGGACCTACACGGTCACCCTCACCGTCACCGACAACGCCGGTGGGACGGCCTCGACGAGCCAGGCCGTGACGGTCGCGAAGACCAAGGACCCGGTCGCGGTGATCGCCTCGAGCGCGTCCGGCACGAAGGTCGCCTTCGACGGCTCCGGGTCCTCCGACCCGGACGGCACCGTGACGGCGTACGCCTGGTCCTTCGGCGACGGCACCGGCAGCGCCGCCGTCTCCCCCAACCACACCTACGCGGCGGCCGGGGCCTACACGGTCACGCTGACGGTGACGGACGACAAGGGGGCGACCGGCACCGCGACGAGCACGGTGACGGTGGCCAACGCGGCGCCGAGCGCGGTGATCAGCAGCAGCGGCGACGCGCTCGCCCTGGCCTTCAAGGGCTCGGGCTCGACCGACGCCGACGGCACGGTGGTCGGCTGGGCTTGGGACTTCGGCGACGGGAGCACGTCCTCCGACGCCGACCCGAGCCACACCTACGCCACGGCCGGCACCTACACGGTCAGCCTGACCGTGACCGACGACGGCGGCGCCACGGGCACCAAGACGGCCTCGGTCGTCGCCCGCTCCGCCAACGTCGCCCCCACCGCGGCCTTCACGGCGTCGACGAACGACACCGCGGTCGCGCTCGACGCCTCGACCTCCGCCGACAGCGACGGCACCGTCGCGTCGTGGGCGTGGGACCTCGGGGACGGCACCACGGACACGGGGCGCACGGTCCAGCACACGTACGCGACCAACGGCACCTACACGGTCAAGCTGACCGTGACCGACGACCGCGGGGCCACCGCCTCGGTGACCAAGGACGTGACGATCGCCGGCGTCTTCGCCCGTGACGGCTTCGGCCGCACGACCGTCGGCGGCTGGGGCACCGCCGAGCGCGGTGGGACGTGGACCCTCTCCGGCTCCACGGCGCTCTTCGCCACGGCGAACGGGACGGGCACCATCAAGACCTCGCCCGCCTCGCAGCCGACGGCGCGACTGCGTGGCGTCAGCTCGACCGACACCGACCTGCGCCTCGGCTTCGCGTTCGACCGGCTGCCGGACGTCGGCTCCGCCTACCTCCGCACCATCGTCCGCGGCGACGAGAACAACGGCTACGGCCTGAAGGTGCTCGTGGGCGCCAACGGGACGGCGACGGCCTACCTCACCAAGGTCGTCGCCGGCACGGAGACGACGGTCGGCTCGCCGAAGACCCTCGCGGGGACCTTCGCGCCGCAGACGACCTACTCGGTGCGGGTCCAGGCCTCGGGCAGCGGGACGACCCAGCTCCAGGCGAAGGTCTGGGCGGCGTCGACCAGCGAGCCCTCGGCCTGGCTGCTGACGGGGTCGGACACCACGGCCGCGCTCCAGGTCGCGGGCGGGCTCGCCGTGCGGTCCTACGTCTCGGCCAGCGCGACCACCCCCGTCGTGCTGTCGGTCAGCTCGCTCTCCGCGCGCCCGACGGGCAGCTGACGCCCCTGCACGCAGGGGCCTGACGGCCCTCGGCGGACCCGCCGTTCCTCCCGGGGAGCGGCGGGTCCGCTGCTTCCTCACCACCCCCTCCGCGACGGCGCTGGAGCGGTGGCCCGGCGGGCGGCAGCGAACCGCCGGTCACGCGCTCGAGCGGCCCGCTGCTCGACCGTCGCACCGCCCGGTGGTCCCGATCTCGGCGGCCGCCCGGCTCCTGCCGACGGGAGCCGGCAGGAGCGTCGGATGAGAAGATGAGCGCGTCGGACGGCCTCGCGGCCGCCCGCCGACCGCTCCCCGGCGGCTCCCCTCGTCGGCGCCGCGCCCGCAACCGCAAGGACGACGCACGATGAAGATCCTGGTCCTCTGGGCCGACGACCGCTCGCCCAACCTCGGGGTCCGGGTGCTGGGTGCCGGTACGGCCGCGCTCGCCCGCCGGGTCTGGCCCGACGCGGAGTTCGTCTTCTCCAACTACGGGTCCAGGACCGCGCCCGTCCGGCTGGGCTCGACGACCGACCTCCTCAAGGAGGCGGTCACGCGCAGGGGCGGGCTGAACCGCTGGTTCGCGACCTTCGACCTCGTCCTCGACACCCGTGCGGGCGACTCCTTCGCCGACATCTACGGCCTGCCCCGGTTGTCGGCCATGACGCTCGCCACCGAGCTCGCCCACCGCGCGGGTGTCCCGGTGGTGCTGACCCCCCAGACGATCGGCCCGTTCGGCGGCCGGCGCGCGACGGTGATGGCGCGGCGCTCGCTGCGGACGGCGTCGGTCGTGATGGCCCGCGACTCGGCGAGCGCCGAGGCCGCCGCCGCTCTCGGCCGTCCTGTCGACCTGCTCACCAGCGACGTGGTCTTCGCCCTCGACGTGCCGGCGCGCGACGCCCGGCGCGACGTCGTGCTGAACGTCTCGGGCCTGCTCTGGCAGCCCAACCCGCACGTGGACCACGCCCGCTACCGCCGCACCGTCGCCGAGGTGCACGACGCGCTCGTGGCTGCCGGTCGCACCGTGACGCTGCTGCCGCACGTGCTGCCCGCCGACAACGCCGACGACGACGTGCCCGCCGTCGAGGAGTTCGCGGCGACCCACGCGCCTGACTCCGAGATCTACCGCCCGAGCTCGCTCGACGACGTCCGCGAGGTGCTCGCCGGCGCGAACCTCGTCGTCGGCTCGCGGATGCACGCGTGCCTCAACGCGCTCTCGGTCGGCACACCGGCCCTGCCGCTCGCGTACTCCCGCAAGTTCGCCCCGCTGCTCGGCGACCTCGGCTGGTCGCACGTGGTCGACCTGCGCGAGGACCACGACGACGTGGCGGCGACCGTGGTCGGGGTCGCCGGCCGCAGCCAGGACCTGCGGCCCGAGGCCGACGCGGTCGCCGGGCGTGCCCGCGCACGGCTCGACGAGGCCGCCGCCGCCCTGCGTACGCGGTTCGGCGGCCCGGGCACGGCCGCGTGAGCGTCCAGGACCGGTTGGACGACGCGGTCGCGAAGGTCGTCGACGAGGGCAACTGCAGCGGGTGCGGGGCCTGCACCCTCCTCGACCCCGGGCTCGAGATGCGCCTGGCCGGCGACGGCTTCCTCCGGCCGCGCCGGAGCGGGAGCGGCGACACCCCCGGTGGTGCCGACCGGCGCTTCGCCCGGGTGTGCCCGGGCCGCCGGACGACGGCCCGGGCGCCCGAGGGCTCGACGCGCCACCCGCTGCTCGGCCCCGTGGTCAGCTGCTGGCGGGCCTGGGCCGCCGACGAGAGCGTGCGACATCGCGGCAGCAGCGGCGGGACGCTCACGGCCCTCAGCACCTGGCTGCTCGAGACCGGGCGGGTCAGCGGGGTCCGCACGGCCCGCGTGGACCGCGAGGAACCCCGCCGCACCGTGCCCGTCACGCTCACCACCCGCGAGGAGGCCCTCGCCAGCGCGGGCTCGCGCTACGGCCCGGTGTCCGTGCTCGGGCCGGGTGCCCTCGCCGCCGGGTCGGCCGTCGTGGGCAAGCCCTGCGAGGCCACCGCCGCCCGCCAGCTGCTCGACCTCGAGGGGTCGAGCCCCGACGCCCAGCCGCTGCTGCTGTCCTTCTTCTGCGCCGGCACCCCGAGCCAGCAGGCGACCGACCGGCTGGTGAGCGACCTCGGCCTGCCCGAGGGCACCGAGCTCGACGACCTCTGGTACCGCGGTCGGGGGTGGCCGGGGTCGTTCACGGCCGTCGCGGCGGACGGCCGCCGCGTCTGGACGAGCTACGAGGACTCCTGGGGCGCCCACCTGGGCCGAGCGACCCAGTGGCGCTGCAAGATCTGCCCCGACGGGGTCGGCGAGAGCAGCGACATCAGCGCGGCCGACTTCTGGGACACCGACGAGCGGGGATACCCGGTCTTCACCGAGAGCGACGGCTGCAGCGCCCTCATCGCGCGCACCCGGCGAGGTCACGACCTGCTCCTCGAGGCGTTCGCCGCCGGCGTCCTGGTCGGCGCGCCGCTGGAGCCGGACGCCGTCGCGGGCGTGCAGCCGCTGCAGACCTCCCGCCGGCGGACGCTGGCCGGACGGCTGCTGGGCGCCCGGTCGGCGGGACGGAGGGTGCCGCGCTACGCCGGGTTCGGGCTGACGGGTTTCGCGGTCCGGGACTGGCGCGAGACCCTCCGGACCGCGCGGGCCAGCTTCCGCCGCGTCCGTACGGCGCACCGGACCTCCCGGTGACCGCGAGCCCGAGCGAGGGCCCGACCGCCGTCGTCGTCGTGAACTACGGGGCCTCCTCGCTCCTCGAGTCCAACCTCGGGCAGGTGGCCGACGAGGTCCCGGGGCTCGTGGTCGTCGTCGTCGACAACTTCACCGACGAGGCCGAGCAGGCGGCCGTCCGGGGGTTGTGCGAGCGACGTGGGTGGCTTCCGGTCACCTCGCCGACGAACGTGGGCTTCGGGTCGGGGATGAACCTCGGCGTCCGGGTCGCGCTCGAGCACGGCGCGTCCGAGGTGCTCCTCCTCAACCCCGACGCCCGGATCGACGCCGAGAGCCTCGACCGTCTCGTCGCGGTGGTCCGCGCCGAGCCGCTGACCATGGCCGGCCCGGTCCTGCGGACCGCGTCGGGCGCCCTCTGGTCCGACGGGCACGACCTCTACCTCGACCGCGGCCGGATGCGGGCGACCCGCAAGCGCGAGGGCTCGCCGCGGGTGGCGGAGTGGCTGACCGGCGCCTGCCTGGTCCTCAGCGCCACGCTGTGGGAGCGGGTCGGAGGGTTCGACGACCGCTACTTCCTCTACTGGGAGGACGTCGACCTCAGCTGGCGCGTCCTCGAGGTCGGCGGCCGTCTGCAGGTCGTGCGCGACGCGGTGGCGGTGCACGACGAGGGTGGCACCCAGGTGCGCAGCTCCGAGCGGGCGCTCTCGACGACGTACTACTTCTACAACATCCGCAACCGTCTCGTCTTCGCCGCGCACCACCTGCCGGTGCGCGACCGCCTGCGCTGGGCGCTCACCGCCCCGGCCGAGGCCTGGGCGGTCCTGCTGCGGGGCGGTCGGCGCCAGCTGGTGCACTCCCCCGGACCCTGGCGTGCTGCGGTGACCGGCACGGCTGCCGGCCTCCGCGCACTGCTCCGCGGACGTGCCGCTGCCCGCGACCGCGAGAACGGTCACGGGCAGCAGCCGTAGGGGAGGTCCCCCAGGGTTCCCCTCGATCAGCGCCAGGCGCCCAGCGCCTGGCTGCTCGCTCCGTCACCGAGCTTGCTCGCCACCGCGGCCGGCAGCGGCTGGGCGACCGCCGCGAGCCGGGCCCTCACGTCGGCCACGGGGCGGTAGGAGGAGTCGACCGGGCTCGTCCCGAGGTGGTTGTAGCTCGTCTTGTCCTGGCCGGTGGCCGTCGTGTAGTTGAACATCGTGGAGTAGCTCGGGGCGTTCGCGCCCTTGCGGCTCCAGATGACCACGTACTTCGGGGCGCCGACCGCGGTCTGGCTGAAGACGTTGCCGTTGGACGAGGCGAGCATCTCGTTGCCGTCGAAGACCTTCTCCCACGACGAGACCCGCAGGATCGGGTCGGCGCCGTTGGTGGAGCCCCCGGTGAGGATGTTGTTGCCGATCGTGGTGCCGCGGGTGACCCAGGGCATCGTCAGGTCGGGCTGCGGGCGACGCTTGTCGTGGCCGGAGACCGAGAGCTGCTCGATGCGGCGGGAGTCCTGCGTGAGGGCGATGGCCGCCCGCTTGTTGCCGACGAAGGTGTTGTTCCAGATGTTCACCTTGTCGGTGTTCTGGACCGCGATGCCGTCGAAGGCGTTGTTGGCGACGACGTTGCCGGCCACGGTGGCCGTGGAGGAGATCTCCAGGACGATGCCCCAGCGGGACCCGTCGTGGATGTAGTTGTTCAGCAGGTTGATGTCGTAGGTCGACTGGTCGGTCCAGAACTGGTTGCCGGTGGTGTTGCGGATCTCGCTGTTCTTGAGGGTGACGCCACGGGTGGTGGTGACCTTGAAGCCGCCGGCGCTCGGCGCCGGGTTGAAGCCCTCGTCGTTGGCGTTCTCGACCAGGAGGTTGTCGACCACGAGGCCGTCGGCGTAGCTGGCCTGCAGGCCGATCTGGCCGGCCCCGCTGATGGTCACGTTGCGGAGGGTGGAGCCCCCCTTGTAGAGCCCGATCCCTGCAGTGGCCGGGTCCTGCACGACCACGTTCTCGAGGGTCTGGTTGGTGTAGTACGACGTGATCACGCCCTGCATCCAGACCGAGTCGGCGAAGCGGCGGAAGCCGATCCCGCGCAGGACGGTGCCGGGGGCGCGCAGCGACACGGCCTGGGCCATGGTGCTGGCCTCGACCTTCTTGCCGGCCGGGTCGGAGCCCAGGTAGAGCTTCTTGCCGGCGTAGTCGACGTAGAAGGTGCCGGGCTTGAGGGCGGTGGTGCTGTCGACCTGGGTCTGCTCGACCCCGTCGACCCAGACGGCGTCGGGGTGGGCGGCCATCGGCCGGGCCGGGTTCACGAACTGCCAGCCGGCCGTGGTGCCGTCGGGCTCGCCCTTGACGTAGGTGGGGCTGGAGTCGAACTGCGTCGTCCAACCGCTGACGGCCCAGTGCGCGCCGGAGGCCTTGAAGCCGGTGACGGGGCTGGACCCGTCGAACCAGACGGCCTCGCCCGGGTAGTTCTGGATCGCCACGTCCTTGCCCGGCGGCACGATGAAGTACTCGCGGTAGGTGCCGCCGCGCAGGACCACCTGGCCCCCGGACCTCACCTTGCTGAGGGCCTTGGTGACGGTGGCGAGGGGCGCCGCCTCGGTGCCGGCGGCCGTGTCGCTGCCGGAGGTGGAGACGAAGACGGCGCCCGCGGCGACCGGGTAGGTGGCCTGGCCGACGGGCAGGGAGCCTCGCGTCGGCATGGGCAGCGGCGGGACCTCGGGCTCGACCGGGCCCTCGCTCCCGGTCGTCGGCGTGCTCGGGCTGGAGCTCGGCGAGGGCGAGCCGCTCGGCGCCGGCGTGGTGGGCGAGCCCGGGGAGGTCGACGGGTCGGGCGCCGGCGAGGTGGGCGAGCCCGGGGAGGTCGACGGGTCGGGCGCCGGCGAGGTGGGCGTCGGGGTGGGCGTGGTGTCGACCGCCGAGGAGGAGAACTCGGTCGCGCTCACCGAGATCGGGCTGTTGCCCGGGGTGTTGTACGCCCACAGGCCCACCGAACCGGCACCGCTGATGCGGTTGTCGGCGGAGTCGGTGTAGGTCACGGCCCAGGCCGGCACGGTGCCGCCGCTGAGCCAGGTCCGGGTCTTGAGGGTGACCGGCGAGGTGCCGGTGACCTCGAGCTCGACCGAGACGTCCTGTCCGGGAGCGACCTCCATCCCGGTGGTGTCCATCGCCAGGACCTTCTCCCCCGCCGCCGTCACCCGCACGACGTCGGTCTTCAGCTCGCCGTTGGCGGCGATGCGAGCCCGGCCGCGGTAGGCGGCGCCGTCCGACTGGCGCCGACCCTCGACGCTGAAGTAGAACTCCGACGCGGACGGCACCTTGAAGGCGCTGCTCACGTCGATGTCGCCGGCCTTCACCGAGGCCAGGTTGGCGCGCAGGGAGCGGCCCGCCTGGATGTCGCGGACGGTGGCCGCGCTGTCGGCCGTCGAGGACCCGGACCCGCCGATGACGGACCACGTGCCTCCGGTCGGCGCGGTTCCCCAGCCCGAGCTGGTCGTGCGGTCGAAGCCGTCCTGGGCGAGAGGAGCGGCGTCGGCGGCCTGTGCGGCCGCCGGGGCTGCGATGGCGACGAGGGCGGCGGCGACTGCGGCGGCGACGATGCGGCGCGACTGCGTCTGGGCGTGCGTGACCAGCGTGTTCATGGGGGCTCCTGCAGAAGAGGGACTCAGGGAGGGGAGGGTCCTGGTCTGTCCGGCCTGCGGTGCCCCCGAGGCGGCCGTTGGACTCCTGGGTAATCGCGTCGAAAGGCTGAACGCGACGTCCGTTAGATCACGATAAGGTCACTGAGAATGTCTTACGCGATTCTTTCTCAGCGAATCCGTGTACTTGACGGGCAACTGGCTTGCCTCAGCGTGACATCCGTATGATCACGATTATATCACTGAGGTTTATTAAGCAAAAGCAAGGAGATTTATCCTGAAGGGATTTGGTCAACGTTCAGCAATCGGGCTGGGGCAACCCTCGTTTCTGAGATTCGAACCTGATCTAGCCTCTGCCGCACTTACCTCGTTCACAGGATCGAGCGACTGTGCGACTGTCCGACCATCGAATCATCAGGCGATCTGGTTGCGACCCTTACGGTCGACCTCACCACCGCGGTGAGAGCTCCCGATTCCTGCGCGGCAGCACGCGAGGAGAGAGGACGGGTTGGAGCGCGACGGCTGCCCTCTCCCCGCGCCTGGCGGTCCGCGGGCCCGAGTCGCTCCTGCGCAGACCTGCCGCAAGCACGAGCCGGCCCGAGACGCCGTCGGATGATGATGTGGCCGTTCCGGGTCGGGAAGCCGGCTCGCCCGGGCCGCCACCGGGCGGCGCGGCCAACGCCAGGTGCTCGACCCAGGACTTGGCGCGCAGCTGTGCCCGTGGTGCGGGCACCTGGTCTCGACGACCCGAGCCGGGTCACCCGGCCGCAGGGAGGGTTCGACCGTGGAGGATGAAGCCGGCCCCGTCCGTACGGACGCGCCGCGCAAGGCTCGGCTGCAGTGGATGGACATGCTGCGCGGGAGTGCCATCGTGCTGGTGATGCTGTGGCACAGCTCGGCCGTCCCCGTGCTCTATGGAGCGCGCATGCCGGAAGCGGTCCGAGCCGTGAACATGTTCTTCCTGCCCTTCCGGATGCCGACCCTGATGTTTCTGTCGGGGCTGCTCCTGCCCGCCTCGCTGAGAAAGCCGCTTCCGGTGTACTACGCCGGGAAGTTCGCGGCGATCGGATGGCCCTACCTCGTCTTCGTCCTCCTGGACCGCCTGCTGCAGGGCAACGACAACCCCTGGTGGCACTGGTTCGCCGCGATGCACGGACGGGCAGATGAGGACTCGGGATCCGTCGACGCCGCCGCACGACGGCGTTCGGATCAGCGCCAGGCGCCGAGGTGCTTCGCCCCGGCCGGCTGCCCGACCTTCGAGGCGATCGAGGACGGCAGCCCCTGGGCCGTCGCGCCCGTCAGGTTCGAGACGGCGCTGGAGGGCCCGTAGGTCGAGCTGACCGGGCTCGTACCGATCAGGCTCGCGCTGGCGCGGTCGTAGCCGGTGCCCGCCGCGTAGGACGACACGGTCGTGTAGTTGACCGGCCAGTCGCTGCGGCGCCCCCAGATCGTCACGAAGGAGGGGACCCCCGCACTGGTCTGGCTGAAGACGTTCCCGTTCGACGACGAGACCATGTCACTGCCGGAGAACGCGCGCTCCCACGACTGGACCCGCAAGATCGGGTCGCTGGTACCGCTCGCTCCGCCGGTCATGATGTTGTTGCCGATCGTGGTCCCCCGGATCACCCAGGGCATCGACAGGTCGGGCTGGGCGCGCCGCTTGTCGTGCCCCGACACCGAGAGCTGCTCGATGCGACGGGAGTCCTGGGTCAGAGCGACCGCGGCGCGCTTGTTGCCCACGATCGTGTTGTTCCAGATGTTCACCTTGTCGGTTCCGGTCACCAGGATCCCGTCGTGCGCGTTGTTCGCGATGACGTTGTTCGCGACGGTCGCCGTGGACGAGATCTCCAGAACGATCCCCCATCGGGAACCGTTGAGGATCGTGTTCCCGATCGCATCGATGTTGTAGGTCGACTGGTCGGTCCAGAACTGGTTGCCGATCGTCCCCGTGATCTCGCTGTTCAGCAGCTTGACCCCGCGCGTGACGGTGACCTTGAAGCCCCCCGCACTGGGCGTCGGGTTGAAGTTCTGGTCGTTGCTGTTGCGGATCGAGACGTTGTCCAGCACCAGTCCGTCCGCGTAGCTCGCCTGGACCCCGATCTGACCCGCGCCGGTCACCGTGACGTTGCGGAGCGTCGAACCCTCCTTGTAGATCCCGATGCCTGCCGTCGCGGCGTCGGCGACGACGACGTTCTCCAGCGTCATGCTCGGGTAGTACGCGGTGATCACGCCCTGCTGCCAGACCGAGTCGGCGTAACGGCGGAAGCCGATGCCGCGCAGGATCGTGCCGGGCGCACGCAGCGAGACGGCCTGCTGGAGCGTGCTCGCCGCGACCGACCGGCCGGACGGGTCGGACCCCAGGTAGAGCTTGCTCGCGTTGTAGTCGACGTAGAACGTGCCGGCCTTGAGGGCGCTGACGCTGCCCACCTGGGTCTGCTCGACGCCGTCGATCCAGACCGCGTCGGGATGCGCCGCGAGGGGATAGCTGGAGTTGAGGAACTGCCAGCCCGCGGCGGTGCCGTCCGCCGCACCCTTGGTGTACGTCGGGCTGGAGTCGAACTTGGTGGTCCAGCCCGTCTTGACCCAGGCGTTGCCCGACTGCTGGAAGCCGGTCACCGCGCTGGAGCCGTCGAACCAGACCGCCTCCTTGGGGTAGTTCTGGATCGGGACGTTCTTGCCCGGGGGCACGATGAAGTACTCGTGGTAGGTCCCTCCGCGCAGCACGACCGCACCGCCGGCCTGCACCTTGCTCAAGGCCTTGGTCACGGTCTTGAACGGGCGAGCCGATCGCCCCGGTGCCCGCGTCGTTGCCCGAGGGCGAGACGAAGACGGCACCCGCCGGGATCGCGTAGGACGCCGAGCCGACGGCGACGCGAGCCGTGAGCCGTCGTGGTCACGCGGCGGGGCGGTCCCGGTCTGGCGTCTCGGTGGTCGGAGTCGTCGGCGTGGTCGATGGAGCCCGAGGTCGTCCACGCCGAGAACGCGGTGGTCGAGACGGTCCTGCCGTCGGCGGAGCCGACCGGGTTGAAGGCCCAGACACCGATCGCGCCGGACTTCGTGATGCGGCTGCTGTCTGGAGTCGCTCGCGGTGGCCTGCCAGTCCGGGGCCGCGCTGCTGCTCACGTAGGCCTTGGCCTTCACGGCCACCGGGGAGGTCCCCGTGGCAGACAGCTCGACGGTCACCTGCGCCCCGCTGCTCGACCGTCACACCGGCGGAACGGCTGTCCAGGGTCCGCTCGGTCCCGCCGGTGACCTGGACGACCTGGACGGAGAGCCGGTGGTTGGCGTCCACACGCGCCCTGGCCCGGTACGCGGAGCCGTCGGACTGGCGCCGGGCCTCGGTGGCGTAGTAGAGCTCCCCACCAGTCGGTGGGGGCGACGAACGCTGCGCGGACGACGACGTCGGATGTCGACAGGGCCAGGCTCGCGCGCATCGAGCGACCGGCAGCGATGCCGCTGACCTTGGCGGCGCTCGATCCGACCGAGGAGCCGGTCCCGCCGACGACGGACCAGGCGCCACCGGTCGGGGCCTGGCCCCAACCGGAGCCGGTGGAGCGGTCGAAGCCGTCGGAGGCGACGGCCGTGTCGGCCTGGGCCGCGGTCGGCGCGGCAATCATCCAGGCGGCCGGCAGGGCCAGCGCCGCGAGGCCCAGGGCCGTCGCAGAGCGTGCTTGTCGAAGGGAGAAGAAGGTCATCGGGCGTATTCCTCTGGGTGGGGGCGCAAAGTGTTACGCAATCGTTGGCTGCGTCACCGTACCCACTGAGGTTTAGCGATGTAAAAGTTAAGATTTGGTCTCGAAACAACCTCCTGTGACTGGCGTGGTTGTCCATTCAACCCCTGGTCACAGGGTGGTTGCCGCTCGGCTCAGCGGCATCAGATCGGGGTCACGACCGGGCAGAAAGGCGAAAATCAAGCCTGTGAGATGACTCACAAACGGTAACGCTCGATTCTCCTGGGTCAGGGATTCGCCTCGAGGGCCCCGAAGGACCCCGTGCCCGACCAGTGCCACAGCCACGCGACCCAGACGACCTGCAGCACGAGGCCCAGCACCACCAGGACCACCCGCGTGGCCCGCGCGGACGACGTGGACGCGACCGCGAGCACGAGCGGGAACGCGCCGAGCGCGAACCGGAAGCTGCTGCCGTTGGGGACCGCCACGCCGATCAGGTAGAGCAGGTAGCTGCCGGTCCACAGCCACATGGGCAGCCCGAGACGCCGAGCCGGGCGCGAGAGCAGCACGGCGACGAGCGCGAGGACCACGAGCACCACGATGGCCAGACCTGGCACGTCGCCGAACAGCCGGCGCGCGACCCGCGCCCACAGCTCTCCGGGAAGCACGTGCGTGCCGCCGTGCCACGCGGACTCGGTCTCGATGTAGGCGTTCGGATCGCCGGTACCCAGCGCCACCGCCACCGGCCAGATCGCGACGCACAGGCCGCTGACCACCACCAGCACGAGCAGTCGCACCCGTTCGGCGTTCACGCGCGGGGCGAGGGTCACGAGCTGGACGACGAGCAGCAGCCCCAGGGCCAGCGCCAGCGGGGCCGCCGTCGGGCGGGTCACGGACGCGACGACGACCAGCGGGACGGCCGAGAGGTAGCGCCGGCGCTCGACGCACAGCAGCACCGCGGCCACCAGCAGGAGCCCGAGGGACTCCGCGTAGCCGAAGCCGAGGACGGGGGCGGCGGCCTGGACCAGGAACAGCCCCACGGCGAAGAGCGCCGTGCCCGCCGAGGTGCGGACGAGGAAGAGCCGGTACAGGACCAGGGCCAGGCCCAGGGAGGCCAGCGTGGCCACCAGCGGTGCGACGTGGATCCAGCCGAGGCCGGTGACCGCGGAGAGGGCTCGTGCCAGGCCGGGGAAGGCCGGGTAGAAGGCCCACCGGTTCGGCTGCACGATGCCCTCGGCGGTCCTCGGGAGGACCGCCGGGTAGCCCGAGGCGAAGATCTGGCCGTAGTAGCCCGCGTCCCAGCCGTCGATGTAGGCGAAGTAACCGGGCCTCGACGCCGACCAGGGGTTGGGCCCCTGCTGCCGGGCGACCACGAGGACCGTGACGACGGAGAAGATCCGCGTCGCGACCCAGAGCAGCAGCACCTGCATCCACCACCGGAGCCCCGTCACGCGTCCGAGGACCCGACCGACGGCCTCGACGGCGCGGTCGAAGCCGCTCGTGACGGTGTCGCTCACGGCGAGGAGGCCAGCGGGCATGGTCGCGATCCTAGGAGGACCCGGACCGCGGGGCCGACCGTCCCCGGCAAGGTGGACGCCGGCCTCGCTCCGGCTCAGCGCGGAGCGCGCCCCCGGAAGACGACCAGGTCGTGGTCGGCGTCGAGGAGGACGTCGATCCTGACCGGGTCGCGCTGGTCCTTGGGCACCGTGAAGACGAAGACGCCCTCGGCGTTGCCGCCTGCCGGGACCGAGGACGGGAAGAGGGCCGTGGGCGGCCCGGTCATGATCTGCCCGGGACTGCCGTCTGCGGCGGTCAGCGTGACGGCGGCACCGGACAGGTCGAGCTCCTTCGACGTCGCGTTCGCGACCTCGACGTGCACCTCGAGCGCCGGGCCCGACACCTCGCCCGGCCCCTGGGCCTTCGCCTGGACGCTCGTCAGCTTCGCCACCGTGACCGTGACGTCAGCCTCGGGCTGCGCCGGCTGGTCGATACGCACCGGCTTCTTGCTGCGGACCGGCCGCGGCGCCACGGTCTGAGAGGTGCTTCCGGCCGTCGGCGGTGGGACCGGCGTGGTCGCCGCCGGCGGGAGCGGAGCCGTGCCCGGGGTCGAGCCGGACAGCTGCCCGGTCGGCACGGTCGGGGCCGGATCGGGGTCCCCGCTGCAGGCTGTGAGCCCGCCGGAGAGCAGGGTCGCCAGCAGGACGGCAGGACCCAGGGCGCGGAGAGGCGTCGTCACCGCTCCATCATCCCTGGGTCCCGGCGTCCGTGGGTCAGCTGCGGACCACCTTGTAGTTGTCGACCGACGCCACCGGCACCACCGTCGAGCTGGAGGCCAGGTAGCCCTTGACCTCCGGGCTGCCCGCCGACTGCAACGCGGAGAGGCTGCTCGTCGCGGTCAGCTGAGCCGCAGCCGGCTCAGCGGTGCCGTCGCGCCACACCTTCCCGGCCAGCGCCGTCGTCCCGCTGCCGCTGACGTCGAAGCGCACGTTCAACACGTCACCCGGCGCGTACGTCAACCCGGTGACCGTCTGGCTCTTGATCGTCGTCTCGGTCCCCGACGCCACCTCGTAGGCGAGCAGCTGCACCCCACCCGACGGCAACACCCGCGCCTTCAACCGGTACATCGACGTGCCCTGCTTGCGCGCACCCAACGTGAAGAAGTAGCCCCCGCTGCTCGAGCCGTTCGGCAGCTTGTCCAACGAGAACTGCACCGTCGTCGAGCTGTCGAGCACCGACACCGAGTTCAACGACGCGACCGGACCAGACCCGCTCTTGGTGGTGATGATCCCCTTGCTGCCGTCCGTCGCGAACCACGACGCACCCGAGTCGGTCCAGCTGCCACCCGTGTCCGCGGTGCCCCACCGAGAACCCGTACGCCCGAAGCCGTCAGCAGCCACCACCGAGCTCGCCGGCGGAGCCGACACCACCACCTGAGCCGTCGCCGACCCCGTCGCACCCTGGTCGTCGGTCACCGTCAACGTCACCGTGTAGGTCCCCGCCGCCGCGTACGTGTGGCTGTCGGTCTTCCCGGCGCCACTCCCGCCGTCCCCGTAGGCCCACGCGTACGACGCCACCGTGCCGTCCGCGTCGGTCGAACCCGACCCGTCCACCGACACCGTCAGACCACTCACCTGCGTCGCGACCTTCGCCACCGGCTTCGCGTTCGCCGCCGGCGGCGTGGTGGTGACGCCGCTGGTGACCTTGTAGTTGTCGACCGACGCCACCGGCACCACCGTCGAGCTGGAGGCCAGGTAGCCCTTGACCTCCGGGCTGCCCGCCGACTGCAACGCGGAGAGGCTGCTCGTCGCGGTCAGCTGAGCCGCAGCCGGCTCAGCGGTGCCGTCGCGCCACACCTTCCCGGCCAGCGCCGTCGTCCCGCTGCCGCTGACGTCGAAGCGCACGTTCAACACGTCACCCGGCGCGTAGGTCAACCCGGTGACCGTCTGGCTCTTGATCGTCGTCTCGGTCCCCGACGCCACCTCGTAGGCGAGCAGCTGCACCCCACCCGACGGCAACACCCGCGCCTTCAACCGGTACATCGACGTGCCCTGCTTGCGCGCACCCAACGTGAAGAAGTAGCCCCCGCTGCTCGAGCCGTTCGGCAGCTTGTCCAACGAGAACTGCACCGTCGTCGAGCTGTCGAGCACCGACACCGAGTTCAACGACGCGACCGGACCAGACCCGCTCTTGGTGGTGATGATCCCCTTGCTGCCGTCCGTCGCGAACCACGACGCACCCGAGTCGGTCCAGCTGCCACCCGTGTCCGCGGTGCCCCACCGAGAACCCGTACGCCCGAAGCCGTCAGCAGCCACCACCGAGCTCGCCGGCGGAGCCGACACCACCACCTGAGCCGTCGCCGACCCCGTCGCACCCTGGTCGTCGGTCACCGTCAACGTCACCGTGTAGGTCCCCGCCGCCGCGTACGTGTGGCTGTCGGTCTTCCCGGCGCCACTCCCGCCGTCCCCGTAGGCCCACGCGTACGACGCCACCGTGCCGTCCGCGTCGGTCGACCCCGACCCGTCCACCGACACCGTCAGACCACTCACCTGCGTCGCGACCTTCGCCACCGGCTTCGCGTTCGCCGCCGCCACCGTCACCGTCACCGTGTGCGTGACCGTGTTCGAGGCGCCCAGGTCGTCGCTCACCGTCAGGCTGACCGTGAACGTGCCGTTCGTGGCGTAGGTGTGGCTCGGGTTCTGGTCGGTCGAGACCGAGCCGTCACCGAGGTCCCACGCCCAGCCGGACACGGTGCCGTCCGGGTCGGAGCTGGTCGAGGAGTCGAACGCGCAGGTCCGCCCCGTGCAGCTGCTCGTGAAGGCGGCCACCGGCGCCTGGTTGGGCGGCGGTGCGGTCACCACCACCTGCTGGGTGGTCGAGGCGCTCGTGCCGTTGTTGTCCTTGACCGAGAGCCTGACCGTGTAGGTGCCGGCCTGGAGGTAGTCGTGCGGCGTCGTGGCGCCGCTCGCCTGGGTGCCGTCCCCGAAGTCCCACGCCCAGGACGCGATGCTGCCGTCCGGGTCGTTGCTGGTCGAGCCGTCGAGGTAGCACGTGAGCTGCGTGCAGGACCACGTGAAGGCTGCCGTCGGCGCCGCGTTGTCCGAGGCGCCCGAGGCGAAGTAGTGGTTCTGCACCTGGGTCTGGCTCAGCGCGAACGGGTAGACCGCCGCCTCGTCGAGGCTGCCGTTGAAGAACGAGCTGTCCCCGCCCCAGGCGGTGTCGCCGCCGACGCGCCAGTAGCCGGTGTAGCTCTGGGCGTCGGTCTGGCCGTTGGTCCCGACCAGCGCGCCGTCCACGTAGAGCTTCATGCCGTCGGTCGGGTTCTGCGTGGCCACCATCTGGTGCCAGCGACCGTCGTTGTACGCCCGCGGGCTGGTGACGAGGTTCGTCTGGCCCGTCCACACCCCGAAGGTCAGCTGGCCGGAGTTCTCCATGTACACGTGGCGGTCGTAGTTGCCCGAGAACCCGGACTGCCGGTCACCGAAGCCCATGAGCTTGCCGCCGTGGGTGGTCGTGGTGTTGAACCACACCTCCTCGGAGTAGCTCCGCGGGTTGGTGAACTGGCGCTGCGAGGCGAGGGTGTCGTCGCTGCCGTCGAAGGCACCGGCGGTGCCCGGAGCCACGGTCGTGGCGGCACCGAAGGTCACACCGTTGGAGGCGACGCCGGGGGTCCGCCCCTGCGAGGAGTCGGCCACGGTCGTGGCCCCCGGCTGCTCGTCGAGCCGCCAGAAGAGCGTCGGGTTGTCGGCGTAGACCCGCTGCCCGTACGCGTCGTCGGGCGAGGACGGCAGGTTCAGCGTGCGCCCGGTGGAGGTGTAGTGGTTGCGCACCTGCGCGGAGGTCAGCGCGGTCGGGTAGACCGACACGTCGTCGATCGTGCCGGCGACGTTCTGGCTCGAGCCCGTCGACGGCCAGCCGCCGAAGTTGTCGCCGCCGACGCGCCAGTAGCCGTTGTAGCCCTGCGCGCTCGTGGTCGCCTCGTCGGAACCCTCCAGGAGCCCGTCGACGTAGAGCTTGACGCCGGAGCCGGAGAGCGACGCGACGACCTGGTGCCAGGCACCGTCGTTGTAGGTCCCGCCGCTCGTGACGCTGCGGACCGAGCCCGGGTAGACGCCGAAGGTGAGGTGGCCGGCGTTGTCGAGGTAGACGTGGCGGTCGTAGCTGCCGCTGTTGCCCAGCTGGCTGTCACCGAAGCCGAGGATCTTGCCACCGGAGGTCGAGGTGGTCTTGAACCACGCCTCCGTGCTGAAGACCTGCGGACCGGGCTCGCTCGAGGTCTGGCCGGCGGTGCCGTTGGCCGTCCCGTCGAACGTCGCTGCCGTGTCGGGCGAACCGTTCACGGCGCCCGCGGCCCCGTTGGCGACACCGCTGCCGAGGACGAGGTCGTTGCCGCCCGCCCAGTCGGTGCTGCCCGTCTGCCCGGGCTTCTCGTCCAGGCGCCAGTAGTGGGTCGCCCCGTCGTTGACGACGGCCTGGGAGTAGGCGCTCTGGTCGACGACGTCGGTGCCGGTCGTGATGGTCGTCGTCGCGCTCTTGACGCTGTTGCCGTTGGCGTCGGTCGCGGTCACGTAGTAGCCGTAGGTCGCGCCCGGGGTGAGGCCCGTGTCGGAGAAGACCTGCGTCGGCAGGTTCCAGAACTCCGCCGGCTTGGTCTGGGTGAAGACCGGCGTGGACCCCTTGTCGGAGCGGAAGACCTTGTAGGTCAGCGACAGGTCGTCGCGGTCCCAGTTGGAGGGCCAGGAGACCCGCACGCTCGTGCCCGACAGCCCGCGCAGCCTGGGCGCGGAGTCGGCGGCACCCACCCGCGGACCCTGCTTGTTGGTCGCCAGGCTCGGGATCGCGAAGCGCACGAGGCCCTGCTGCGCGGTGTTGTTCACCGACGGGAACTCACCGCCCTCGACGACGTACTCGTTCGTGGACTCCGTGGTCCAGCCGCCCTGCGACTGGCCGGTGAAGGAGCCGGCCGCGACGTCGGGGAACCAGTTGATGACCGAGGGCGCCGGCTGGCCGTAGAAGTCGTAGTAACCGCCGGCCGTGTTGTGGCCGACCGTGGTCGTCGGGTTGAGGGTGAAGGCGTTCCCGCGCTTCCAGCGGTTGCGCGGGTTCGTGTCGGGGAAGGCGTTGATGTTGCTGCAGTCGTGGTGGTGGCTGACCGTGTAGAGGATCCCGTTGGACACGGTGGCGTCGTAGGTGTCGCCGTGGCAGTCGGCCATCGAGGTGATGGCACCGGTGTACGGGTCGGCGACGAGCACGCCCTCGAAGTTGCCGGTCCCGCCGAACCAGTACGCCGAGGCGTAGACGCTCGTGCTGTCGGCCTTCAGGGAGTAGATGCCTGCCGAGTTGCCGTAGTTCTGCACGGTGCGGTTCGCCGCGAAGGGGTAGGAGGTGCCGTTCGCGGCGTCGATCGAACCGATGCCCGGAGCCGTGGCGCCGTTCAGCTGGCTGAAGATGCCGCCGACGATGACCCGGGTGCCGTCGGGGCTGAGCGCCATCGTGTTGACCGTGGAGTCGGCCACCGGCGCCCAGCCGAGCGTGGCGCCGGTCGCGGGGTCGAGTGCGGCGAGCCGGTTGCGGGCGACGCCGTTGGCGCTGGTGAACCAGCCGCCGAGGTAGACCGCCGACTTCGTGACGACCACGGAGAAGACGTCGGCGCCCATGCTCGGCGCGAAGCTCGACACGAGCGAGCCGTCGGCGGTGTTGAACGCGGCCACGCGGTTGCGGGCCTTGCCGTCCACCTGGGTGAAGGCGCCGACGATGTAGAGCCGCGACTTGTCCGGCGACAGCGCCATGCGCCCGGATCCGGCCGTTGACGCTCGGCGCGAAGCCCGCGTCGAGCACACCGGTGCGGATGTTGAACGCGAGCAGGTTGCCGCGCGGCGTCTGGTTGGTGCCCGCCGCGGCGCCCGCGGGACGGGCGTTGGTGAACTGGCCACCCGCGTACACGGTGTCCCCGGCGATGGCGGTGTCCCAGACCACGCCGTCGATCTGGACCGTGGGCAGCGCGTCGGCGGTGACACCGGCCGCCGGCCGGTCGACGACGTTGTAGGTCGGGTCGGCGGCGGTGGTGGCCGCGCTGGCGGGTGCGGCACCCCCGGCGACGACGAGGCCCGCGGCGAGCAGGGCCGACGAGACCAGGCCTGCGAGCAGCCGGGCAGGACGAGACGACGTGATCATGTGTTCCCCGAATTTCGTGGCCCCACCCCTGGGACCTCCCCCGAGCCCCAACCCCGGGAACTCGGTCAAAAATATACGTGACGTTCGCCCGGTCTTCAGCCAATCAACAGAAGAGTCCCCCGTGCGGGGGACGGGGTCGGGCTCCAGAACAGTCGAATCCGCCCGCGTCGGGTGCGGTTGAACTACTGTGTCCCCCTGAACGGCTCGCACGCGCCCACGACGAGGACCACGAGCCGGCCGGGCTCGACCACTGCCGCGCAGGCCCGGACCGCGGTTCGACCTCCGTCCGGAAGGGGCAGTGCGTCATGGGTGAGCTCAGCCTCGACGGCCTGCTCGTCACCGTCGTCGGCGGCATGCTGCTGATCCTGCTCTTCGCCTTCCTGCGCGGTCGCCCAAGGTGGCGCTGCTGGCCTGGCTGGTCGCGATCTTCTTCGTCCCGGTGTGGATCGGGCAGACGGTGTACGCGTACTTCCCCGCCTTCGTCATCATCGGGCTGCTCGCCACCTTCAGCCTCCTCCCGACACCGCTGACCATCCGACCGACCGCGATCGACGTCGTCTTCCTCGGGGTCGTGCTGGCCGCCGTCGGGCTGTACGCCCTCCGGCTCACGACCCGGAGCGCGACGTTCGACCTCCTGGTGATGTGGGCGGCCGCCTACACGCTCGGGCGGCTCGTGGTGCACCTCGTGGACGCGCGCTGGATCTACGGCGCCTTCGGGGCCTTCGGCGCTGCGGCGGGGGGTCTGGCGCTCGTCGAGTTCGTCACCGGGCAGAACCCCTTCATCCGTTACCTCCCCAACAACTCCAGCCTCTTCGCCTTCTGGGGCACCCTGCAGCCGCGGGGCAGCGTGATCCGGGCGGAAGGGGCCTTCGGGCACTCCATCGCGCTCGGGATCACCCTCGGCGTCGCCGCGTGCCTGGTGCTGGGCAGCAGCTTCCGGCCCTGGGTCAGGACGGTGCTGGCCGTCGCCTGCGCGGCCGGCGCCGCGGTGACCTTCAGCCGGAGCGGCATGCTCACCACCCTCCTCGGCGTCGTGCTGATGTGCCTCTTCCTCCGCGGCAACCTGAGCCGGCGCTACCGCGCGGGCGTGCTGGTGCTCGGCTCGATCGGGGTGGCCGTCGCCGCACGTCCGCTCCTCGCCGTCTTCGCGTCGTCCGACGAGGCCGAGGTCAGCGCTCTGTACCGCACGCAGCTGCTCGGCCTGGTCCGCTCGATGCGGCCCTTCGGGATCACCGGCGAGTTCTCGGTGACGACCTCGAACCAGGCCTCGGTGGGCGGCTTCGGCTCGGTCGACAACGCCCTGCTGCTCATCGGACTGATCTTCGGCTGGGTCCCGCTGCTCTGCGTCCTGCTCGCGGCCCTGGCGGCCGTGCTGACGACCGTCAGCGGCCGGGCGACCCCGGCCACGATCGCGGTCGTCGCCCAGCTACCCGCGCTCGTGACCGTCGCCTTCATCACCCAGTACGCCGCCGTCGCCTGGTTCACGGCCGGGCTCGCGGTCGGCAGCCAGACTTCTCGCGAGGTCGAAGCAGGACCTCGATCCCCCGCTCGACGTGGCTCACGCTCCCGCCCGACCAGAAAGTGCTCATGCCTAGCTCCTCGTCCGACACCCGCGCACCGCTGACGCTCCGGCAGATCGGCGTGCTGCTGCTGCGCCGGTGGCTCCTCATCGGGCTCCTCACGCGTCCTGTTCGGCGCTGCCGCCTTCGCGATCTCCTCGAGGCTCACGCCCACCTACACCGCGACGGCCACCGAGTACTTCGCCATCACGACCGGGCGCTCGGCCTCGGAGCTGTCGCTGGGCTCGAACTACCTGCAGGACCAGATGGCCTCCTACGGCGAGCTCGCCACCTCGCCGGCGGTGCTCAACCCGGTGATCGACGGCGAGGGTCTCGGGCATCTCGGCGCGCCAGCTCGCCCGCGACGTCACCGTGACGACGCCGCGCAGCACCGTCGTCATGACGATCGACGTCGACAACGCCGACCCGGCTCGGGCCGCCGCGACGGCCAACGCCATCGCCCGCCAGCTGGCGGTCTCCGTCGGGAACGTCGCGCCGAAGCTGTCCGACGGGTCCGCGCTGGTCGCGGTCCAGTCGATCCAGGCCGCGACGCCGCCGACCGTGCAGTCGTCGCCCAACAAGCGACGCGACGCCGCGCTCGGCCTCCTTGCGGGGTTGCTCGTGGCCTGCGGGCTCGTGCTCGCCGCCGACCGCCTCGACCGTAAGGTCCGCACGCCCGGCGGCCGTGGCGGAGGTGACCGACCAGCCCCTGCTCGGCACCCTGCGCACGACCAGGGCGATCAGCGGCGGGCTGGTGATCCCCGAGCCGTCAGCGGCCGCCCACCTGAGCGCGGACGAGGTCCGGCGCCTGCGCGCCGCCGTCGAGCAGCGGGTCCAGGCCGGGGCCGGGGGCTCCGTGCTCGGCGTCACCTCGGCGGTCCGGCGCGAGGGCCGGTCGACCGTCGCCGCGAACCTGGCGGCGGCGCTCGCCGAGATCGGGCACCGGACGGTGCTGGTCGACCTCGACCTGCGCAGCCCGTCGATCGACCGGCTCACGGGCACCAAGGCGGACGACGGCCTGGTCGCCGCGCTCGACGACCCCGCGCGCGTGCTCGCCAACGTGCAGCACCACGGGCGTCTCGCCGTCCTGCCGGCCGCGCCGGTCGCCAGCCCCACCGCCGTCCTCGGCTCGAGCGAGTTCGGCGACCTGCTCCAGCGCCTCCGGGCCGAGTACGACTTCGTCGTGCTGGACACGCCGGCCATCCTGACGTCGGCCGACCCGACCGACCTGGCCGAGCTGGTGGACGGCTTCCTGGTCGTCGCCGGCGCCGGACGCGTGCAGCGCCAGCAGCTCGACGCCGCGCTGTCCTCGGCCGACCTGGCCGGCATGCGCGTCGTCGGCGTCGTGCTGAACGAGGTGAAGGCCCGCGACCTGCCGGGCGCTGGCAGCGGACCCAGTACCCGACCCGCGACCAAGCGCGTCGACCCCCGCCGTGTCCTGGGAACCCCGGCCGGTCGAGCAGTCCGCCTCCTGACCGCGCCGAGGGCGCCCGACGACCTGGTCGCCGGGCGCTTCCCCTCCGTGAGCCACGCGGGCCGCGCCCGGGAGCTCCCGGCCGGCGAGCCGCGGAGGGGGCCGCGAGAGGTTCGTCGCCGAGAGCCCGGTCGGCCCACCGCTGACGCGTCCGCCCGTAAGGCGTTCGAGCACGCCCGGGGCGCCGACCAGCGGGCCACCCTCTCCGGGGTGCCGGAGAGGCCTCGGTGTCAGCCGGAGACGCGACGCGTCGCGCCCCGGACGATGGAGAGCACACCCAGCAGGTCCCGGCGCAGCGGCGCCACCACCAGGACCACGACGGCGTAGACGACGCCGGCAGCTCCGGTCGCCACCAGCAGCTGGGCCCAGCCGGGGAGGTCGCGGGCCAGCCAGGTCGCCCACCACGAGCCGGCCGCCACGAGGGTCGTCAGCACCATCACCCGGCCTGCCCCGATGAAGAGGGGACGCACGTCGACGAAGGACGTGCGCGACAACCACAGAAGGACAGCGGCCAGGCCAGCGCGGGGGCGATGGCGTATCCCCAGGCGACCCCGACCACGCCCCAGTGGCTGCCGACGACGATGCAGACGACCTTGATCGAGGTCGAGATCACCGTGTACTTCAGCAGCTCCTTCGTGAGCCCGTGGGAGAGGTAGATCCACAGTCCCACGTACGCCAGGCACTGGAAGGCCCCCGCTGCCGCCAGCAGCCGGAGGATGGGCACGACCTCGAGCCACTGGGCCCCCAGGAAGACCTCGGCCATGGGCTGGGCGGCGCCGAGCACCAGGCCGAGGCCGGCGACCAGCGTCAGCCCGAGCGCAGCTTGCCCACGCTGGATGTAGCGGTCGGACGACTCCTTGTCCTCGCGCAACCGCGACAGCACCGGAAGCGCGACCTTGGTGGTGGGCGCACGAAGCTGCCCGAGCGGCGTCATCAGCAGCTGGAACGCGCGGTTGTAGAGCCCGAGCGCGGTGGCGTTGAAGCGGAGCCCGATGGTCAGCGAGTCGATGTTGTTGCCGAGGTAACCGATGAACAGCGACCCGGCCAGCTGCCAGCCGAAGCTGAACAGGGGCTTCATCGGGGCCTTCCGGGGACGACGCGGGATCCATCGGGCCGAGCCCGCGTTGCCGATCAGGAGCACCACCGACGTCGCGAGCTGCTGCACGGCCAGCGCCCAGAACCCGGCACCGCTGGCGGCCGCGATGATCGCCGCAGCCAGCGCGACGGCCGGGGCGATGACGTCGACGGCGGCGAGGTTGGCGAACCGCATCCGGCGGTTGAGGTCGGCGCGGTACTGGGTGCCGAGCCCGTTGAGCACGAAGACGAAGGCGAGGGCGTGGGTCAGGCCGACGAGCTCGTCGCGCCCGTACATGATCGCCACGAGCGGGGCGGCGAAGAAGGTGACGAGGGTGAAGACCCCGCCTGCGGCGGTGTTGATCCAGAACAGGTTGTCGCGCTGCGCTCGTGACAGCGTCTTGGCCTGGACGGCCGCCGCGGACAGCCCGAAGTCCCGGAAGATCTCCGCCACCCCGATGATCGCGGTCACCATCGCCACGAGCCCGTAGTCCCCGGCGTCAGGAGCCGGGCGAGGACGACGACGCCGACGACCTGGAGGACGATCTTGATCCCCTGGGCGCCGACGGTGACGAGGGCTCCCCGGGCGGCCCGGCGCCCCAGCTGGCTCCGGTCGCTCACCGAGGGCGGGGCCACCTCCTGCTCCGACGCGAGCCCGGCCGCCGCCTCGAGCTCGGGCGGGGTCGCGGGTGGCAGGCAGACACCGCACGATAATCTCACCTGCCCGGGGCGCATGCCCTTCGCCGGGCGAGCGACGAGCGCAGCGAGAGATGAGCCACGCCTGGAGCGGGTCCGGCTCCCCAATCGGATGCCGTCGTGGGTCGGCCGTCGGCACGGCGTGGCCCGACCGTGGGGCGGGCGACGCTCACACCGTGAGGTCGCCCCGAGCGCTCAGCAGGGCAGGTCGGACCCCGCGGGGCACGGGCCGCGAAGGTGCTCCCGCTCGCCGGCGCCGACGGGCTGCTCGGCAGCGGCCAGCGCCGCGCGCGCCTGGCTCGAGATCGCGCCACCGGGCCCCAGGAGCGGCACACCGGGCGGCAGCTCCGCGCTCCCACCGTCCTGGCCCGCCGCCTGGAAGGCCGCCAGGTCAGCGAGGTCCACCGGCGACCGGTCCGGGTCGACCCAGCGGGCGAGCACCCGGTGGACGCGGGTGCGCTGGTAGACGTTGCCGCTGAGAACCACCGAGGTGTGCTCCGGGTCCAGCAGCCCCGTCTGGTCGTCCAGGCACACGACGCAACCGTTCGCCGCCTGGCGCACCACGTTCGCGTGGAGGGCGACGTCGCGCAGCAGCCAGGGCAGGTCGCCGTCGGAGGTCCGCCACCGCTCGTCCATGGAGAGCTGGAAGCCGGAGCGGTCGTTGTCGAGCACCGCATTCCCTCGCACGTCGACGCGGTCGCTGTCGATCAGCCAGAGCCCGTCGAGCTCGTTGCGGCGCATCACGTTGCCGACCACCGCGACGTCGCTGCGAGATCTCGACCACCGCGCCCGACCCGGTGTTCGCGTCGAGCTCGGAGCCGCTGAGCTCGAGACCGGTGCAGCTCATGTCGCACCAGAAGCCGTGGCCGAGGTTCCGGCGAAGCGGCTGGCGGTGAGCCGGACGTCCGCCGACTGCGTCACCTTCATCCCGCCGGCCGAGGGTGCCCGGTTGAACTGCTCGACGTTGTTGCCCATCGACCAGCAGGCCGCTCGCCGCGCAGACCGTCGGCGGCGTGGGCGTGGATGCCCATCAGGCCGTTGCGCTGCGCCGTGACCCGCCGCAGCGTGACGTCGTCGGCGATCACCGAGAGGCCGGTGGTCGCGTTGTCCTGGGTCACGACGTCGCTGACCTGCACGCCGGGCGCGGCGACGAGCACGGCGCCGAGCTGCCAGACCGAGGTCGCGTAGCGGCGTACGCCGATGCCCTGCAGGACGTCGCCCTCCCCCACCACGGTCACGGCCGTCGCGAGCGTGCTCGCCCGCACAGCGCGCCCGGACGGGCTCGAGCCCATGACGAGCTGGCGGGCGGGCTGGTCGACGAAGAAGGTGCCGGGCGTGACCTGGTCGCGCGAGCCGACCTGACGCTGGGCGGTGCCGTCGAGCCACAGCTGGTCGGGGTGGGCGGCCATCGGGTGCGCCGGGTCGACGAACGTCCACCCCGGGTCGCGGGTCCTCGGGCGCCCCCTGGGTGTAGGTGGGGCTCGCGTCGAAGCGGTGCTCCCAGCCGTCCACGACCCAGGTGCTGCCCGCCCGGCGCCAGCCGGACACGCGGGCTGCTGCCGTCGAGCCACACCGCCTCGCCTGGCCACGCCTGCACCGCGACCCGCTTCTGGCGCGGGCAGCACGAGCGACTCGTGGTAGCTCCCCTCCCGCACGACCACCGTGCCCCCGTCCGGAGCTGCGGCCACCGCCCGCGCGATGCTCGGGTACGCGCCGGGCACCGTGCCGGACGAGGCGTGCGCCACGACGAGGGCGCCGTCGGGGACCGGGTAGCGGGCCGTCCCCACGCTCGCCGCCCCGACGGCGCTCGGACGCGCGTTCCCCGCGGCGGCCCCGGGCGCGGAGGGCGTCCTCGCGGCCGGGCTCGAGGAGGAGGCGGCCGTCGGGCTGGTCCGCCCGGCCTCGGCGGGTCCCGCGGCGACGGGCGGGCCCTCCGTCTGGTCGGCGGCGAGCGCGACGGCGTCGAGGTTGTCGTAGCGCAGCACCTGCTTCGCGCCGGCGCTGCCCGACAGGTACGACCACAGGGTCGTCTGGCCGCCGGCGACGATGGCCGAGGCGGAGGCGTCCGACGCCTGGACCTGCCACTCCTGCGGCGCCGCGCCCCGTGCGGCCGCGGCCGCGAGCTGCACCGGGCCGGACCCCGTGGCGCGGCAGATGACGTGGAAGACCTGCCCGGGCCGCACGCCCGTGGCCACCTTGCGCTCCGCGGCCAGCCCCAGCACCTGCTTGCCGTTGCCGTCCTGGCGGGAGACCGAGAGGAAGGCCGTGCCACCGCGTCAGCCTCAGGACGCAGCGGTAGAAGAAGCCGCTGCTGCCCCGCACCTCGACGGCGCTGTACGTGCCGCCACCGGCCGCTGCCGCGGTCGGAGGTGACGAGGTCGACGGAGACCTGGAGGTCGACGGGCTGCACGGTGCTCAGGCTGACGCGCGCCCCAGCGCCCGGCGAGAGGGCGACCGAGCCGACCCCCTCGCCGACCGAGAGCGACCCTGTGGCGGTGCTTCGCCACTCGCCACCACGGTCGGCGGTGCCCCAGCCCTCGGCGACCTCGCGGGAGAAGGAGTCGGCGGCGACGCGCGACGACGTGCTCCGGTCACCCGGTGCCGCCAGCGTCGCCCGACCCGGGTGCGCCGCGCAGGCCGAGCGCGACCAGCCCGACGACGAGGAGCAGGGCGACCACGACCATCGCCACGACTGCGGCGCCCCGTCGCGCCCCGAACCTCGTCACCCTCGCCCGCTCCTCCTGCCGCACATCTCGCCCTGGTCCCCGTCGCGGTCCTAGCGTTCGGCGAGCAGCTTCCTCAGCAGGGTGCTGGAGGTGTGGGCCGTGTAGGGAAAGTAGCTGACCTCGACCCCCGCGCTGGCCATGTCGCGCTCGAGCTTGTCGCCCTTCGGGGTGCCCCGCCAGTCGTCGCCCTTGAACAAGACGTCGAAGCCGACGCGCTCCCACACCTCGAGCTTGTCGCTGGAGAAGTCCGCGACGACCTCGTCGACGATCGCCATGCTCGCGACGACCTCGCAGCGCTCGGCGAAGGGGACCACCGGGTGCTTGCCCTTGGCCGCGAAGAGGGCCTCGTCGGTGACGACGCCGACCACGAGCCGGTCGCAGCGCTCGCGCGAGCGCCTCAGGATGTTGAGGTGGCCGATGTGGAACATGTCCCACGCCCCCGGCACGTAACCGAGCACGCTGCCGCCGTCGCTCACCGAGCGCCCTCCGGCTCGAGGGCCTTCATCTCACGGAACCACTTCACGACGCTGAGCGCGAGCAGACCGACCGTCGCGGCCGCGAGGAGGCCGTAGACCACCCCGAAGACGGTCGGCAGGCCGAGCAGGAGGAAGCAGGCGCAGAGCAGGCCGTAGTCGGTGGGCAGCTTGCCGAGGCTCCGCAGCGGGCTGGCCGCCTGCTTGGGCGGCGTGGGCAGGCCCGCTCGCAGACGGTGCACCCGCAGCAGCTGCTCGTTGAGCAGCTGGCCGAAGAAGAGCACGACGCCGGCGATGCTGAACGCGATCGGGACCAGCAGCCACCCCGGCGCCCGCTCGGGCAGGAACCGGTACCAGCCGACGAGCACGGCGAGGTGCAGGCTCGCGACCTTGCCCGCGTCGAACATGTGGTCGAGCCACTCCCCCGCCACGCTGCCTCCGCCGCGCAGCCGGGCGAGCTGGCCGTCGGCCGAGTCGAGCGCGTAGCCGAGCACCAGCAGCGCGGCGACGAGGACCCCGACCCACCAGGCCGGTGCCAGCAGCGCCACGAGCAGGATGCCGGCGTAGGTCAGGACCGAGCCGACCGCGGTCACCTGGTTGGGCGTGGCCCCGACCTGGAAGGCGGCCGCGGCGAAGACGCGACCCAGTGGCCGGTTGACGAGCAGCGAGTAGAGCGGGGCACCGAACGAGGTCTTCTGCGCGTCGCGGAGCCGGCGGTACGAGGCGGCGAAGCCCGTGTCGTCGGACGCCACGGTGCTCGTCACGCGACGGCCTCGGACTGCACCGCACGGAGCGCGTGGCTCAGCACCGGGCTGGCGCTGCGGCGCGGCGCCGGCAGCGCGACGCTGCCCGGCCATGCCTCGACGTCGTCCTCGGCGACCAGGACCACCGCGGCCGCAGGCACGTCGGCGGGGGCGTGGACCACGACCTCGTCGACCCCGCGGACGGAGGAGGCGATCTCGAGGCGCTCGGCCAGCGGGACCACGGCCGGGCGACCGGTGCGCGTGCGCACCTCGTCGTCGTCGAGCACCCCGACGACCAGGCGGTCGCAGCGCTCGCGCGCGGCCGCGACCAGGTCGATGTGGGCGACGTTGAAGAGGTCAAAGCTGTGCGGCAGGTAGCCAACGCTCACGAAGATGCTCCCGTACTACGAATTTCCCCGCAGGAACAGTCGACCACCACGTCGATCCGTTCAAGATCATAGCGGAGGCGGCCCGTCCTCTGAGCCGGGTCCGGAACTAATGACCCGGGCGCGGGACGGCGGCCCCGCTCCGGCTCAGGCGGTCGGCCAGTACTGGTCCACGAGGCGCTTGGTCGACGCGATGTTCGCGCGGCTGGACGCCCCGAAGACGATCGACTCGATGTTCGGCTGCTCGCAGACCCACTCGATGGCCTCGGCCGGCGCGATGGCGCCGGACGCGAAGACCGACATCGCGATCGCCCGGAACTGCCGGGTGGCGAGGAGCTGCTGGTAGGCCTCGATGCCGCCGCTCATCCGGAAGCCGACCTTGTTGATGTTCGAGCAGATCACGGGGTTCTCGAGCCCGAGCCGCTCGAGCACGTCGAGCAGGCGCGGCGTGTTCATCGTGATGTAGCCCGGCTCGGCGCCGTAGCGGCCGCGCACGTGCTCGTCGAAGATGCGGAACGCGTCGTCGAAGCCGAGCCCGAGGAGCAGGTCGACCACGACGTTCTGCAGGAAGATCACGGGGGTCCGCAGGCCCGCGAACATCGTCATCTCGGAGTCGATGAGCAGCGTGACGATGCCCTCGATGTCCTTGCGCGCGAGCGACCGGGTGCCGCGCACCGCCGCGTCGAGGAACCCGCCGTCGGGCAGGAAGCGCCTGATGGCCCCGATCGGGCCGTCCTCGGTCATCGCGTTCGCGTACTTGTGCGCGTACGGCATCCCGGGGAAGAACGTCATCTCCGGGTAGCTTGTCCGGGTTGGCTCGCACGTGGTCGCACACGAGCTCGATCCGGTCGTGCGTCGTGCACATGAAGGTGTGGACGCCCTCGTCGTACGCGGCGTCGAGCACGGACTGCACGGCGGAGATGTCCTGGAAGCGCATGGCCTGGGCCCGCGCCTTGTCCTCCGACATGTGGTTGACCCCGAAGAACTGGTTGTCGCCGAAGAGCAGGCGGTCCATCGTGAAGGGCTTGGGGGTCTCGAGCGTGGACGTCACCGACGGCCTGCCTTCCGGAAGAGGGAGCGGACCGAACGTCCGATGGTGCGGGCGCCGACCGCCACCCCGGCCAGCCCCTCGGGCTCGGCGCCGGGCCGGACGAGGGTCGACGTGGCGGCGGGGGTCTGCGCGGCGTCGGCGACGATCATGGCGATCGAGCGGTCGGTCACGGCCGCCTCGTCGAAGTTGTTGCGACCTTCGAGCTTGCCGGCCTCGACCCGGGAGACGAAGGCGTCGACCTGGGCGCTGTACTCCTCGCCGCGCACGTAGAACCAGACCTCCTCGGTCAGCTCGGTCGTGTACTTGACGTTCCAGCCGGCGGTGTAGCCCGTCGGCGCGAGGTCGCCGTCGCGCAGGTAGGCCTGCACCTCCTGGCGGTCGGCCGTGATCCGGCCCTGGGTGCCCCAGAGGGTGACCTTGGTCGACATCTTGCGCTGCGACTCGTCGCTCCAGTTGATCGAGAGCTGGGCGGTCACGCCGTCGTCGAGGAAGAGGGTGCTGAAGACCTCGTCGTCGGTCTCGCGGGAGAAGACCGGCTTGAGCACCGAGCCGCCGGCGCGGTGGGTCTCCCCCGCGTACCAGTTGACCAGGTTGAGCGGGTGCGCGGCGTAGTCGTAGAGGCTGCCGCCGCCGAGCGTCTTCTTGGTGCGCCAGGTGGAGCCCTGCGGCTTCAGGACGACGGGCCCGTACGCCTCGGCGAGGATGTGGGTGACCTTGCCGATCGCCCCGGCGTCGACGAGCCGCTTGACCTCGGCGAAGGCACCGACGTAGCGGTAGTGGTAGCCGACCTGGGTGACCAGGCCGCGGTCGCGGGCCATCGCCGCCAGCTCCGCGGACTCCTCGGGGTCGAGGCAGAACGGCTTCTCGCAGAAGACGTGCAGCCCGGCCTCGAGCGCCTTGCGCACCATCGGGGCGTGCATGGCCGACGGGGTCGCGATGACGACGGCGTCCAGGTCGGCCACCGCGAGCATCTTGTCGAAGTCGTCGAAGGTGGGCAGCCCGGTGTACTTGCCGAGCACCGAGAGCAGGTAGCCGGTCGCGTCGCAGATCCCGGTCACCTCCACGTCCGGGTGGGCGTTGACGATCGACACGTGGGACAGGCCCATCTTGCCGAGGCCGACGAGGCCGACTCTGATCACTGGTGTTCCTCTCGGGGGTGGGCTGCCGCGCCCACGTAGGGCAGCAGCAGCTGTTCGTACTGACCGGCCACGTGCTCCCAGGTGAACTCGGAGGCGTGCCGTTCACGGGCGGCCGCACCCAGCCGCGCCACGAGGGCGGGGTCCGAGACGAGCCGCTCGAGCGCTGCGTCCACGTCGTCGGCGGTGCTGAAGAACAGCGCCGCCTCCCCGGCGACCCAGCGGTTGTAGGCGTTGTCGTGCGCCAGCACCGGGTTGCCCGCACCCAGCGCCTCGACGAGCGAGGGGTTGGTGCCCCCGACGGTGTGCCCGTGCACGTAGGCGAGGCTGTGGAAGCGCAGCGCCGCCGTGACCTCGGGGTCGTAGACGCCACCGAGGAAGCGCACCTCGGGCGAGGCCGCCTCGACCACGGCTCGGTGGTAGTCGTCCTCCTCGGGCTTGTAGCCGCCCAGCACGACGAGGTCGACACCGCGCGGCCGGCGCGAGAAGCCCTCGACGATCTCGAGGATCGTGTTCTCCGGGATCGGTCGGGCGACGAGCGTCAGGTAGCGGCCCGGGCACCAGGCCGTACGACTCGGGGACCTCGACCGGGGCGTCGGTGACGGTGGGGGCGCCGTAGGTGACCGTCGTGATCTTGCGCGCCGGCGCCCGCGTCCGCAGGTAGTCGTTGATCACCGGGTGGTCGGCGATGAGCTGGTTGCCGACGAAGCAGCCGATCCGCTCGTTGACGTAGAGGATGGCCTGCCGCAGCTTGCCCCAGCGGGCGCGCGACCACTCGATCCCGTCCATGTTGATCACGTTCGGGATGCCCAGCAGGCGCTGCACGAGGTTGAAGACCGCGGTGTTGTAGCCGAAGGTCAGGCAGATGTCGTCGTGGGCGGCGGCGTGGGCGATGGTCCTCAGGTCGAACTGCGAGGTCCCCAGCCAGCCGTCGCGCTCGACCGGGACGAGCACGCGCTCGAGCCCGCGCCACGTGTCCGTGGTCACCGGACCGGTTCCTGAGACCTGGCAGTAGACGACCACGCGCCAGCCGGCGTCGCGGAGGAAGAGGGCGACGTTCTCGGCCGCCGTCTCGAAGCCCCCGTAGCTCGCGGGCACCCCGTGGGTGCCCAGGATGCGGACCGTCCTAGGGTGGTGGGCACCGAAGCGGTCGAGCAGCACGCGGCGCCACAGCGGAGGAGCCGAGGTCGACACCCCCGCGGTGTCCAGCGCGTGCGCCGGGACGGTCGGGGCGGGGTGGGGCACGAACGGTCACCTCTCCAGGTCCCGGGGTCCCGGCGCAGAATCTTGACCGGATGAACCACCAAGGGTAGTGAGATTTGACCTCGGCTGCCTACTTTCCTGCCTTGTTGTGACCACTCTCATCCCTGGCTCCCCTATGCTCGCCGGGCGCAGCGCTGCCGACCGATCCGTCACCGAGCAGGTCCCGCTCCCGTCCGGGAGCCGCCCGTACGAGAGGAGCCGCCGTGCCGACCGCGGAGCAGAGCCTGTCCGGGGTCACGGTGCTCGTGGCCAACCCGTCCCCCGACGTCTACGGCTCCGACCTGCAGATGCTGGAGAGCCTCTCCGCCGTCGTCGGGGCCGGCGGTCGGGCGGTCGTGGCCATGCCCGAGGACGGCCAGCTCGCGGCGATGATCCGCGAGCGGGGCGCCGAGGTCGACATCGTCGACTTCCCCGTCGTCCGGAGGGCCAACCAGTCCGTCCGCGCGTTCGCCGACCTCGCCTGGTCGGCCGCCACGGCGACGGCCCGGCTGACCACCTACCTGCGCCGCACGAAGCCCGACGTGCTCTACGTCAACACGGTCACGCTGCCCTGGTGGCTGGCGGCCGCGCGGCTCTCGCGGACGCCGTCGGTGTGCCACGTGCACGAGGCCGAGAACACCGACTCGATGCTCGTGCGCCGGCTGCTGGTGACGCCGCTGCGCCTGGCGAACGCGCTGCTCGTCATCAGCCAGGCCGCGCTCTCCGCGCTCACCGAGGTCGACGAGGGCCTGCGCGCCAAGGCGAACCTCGTCTACAACGGCGTCCCCGAGCCCACCGAACCCCCGCGGCCCGCGACCCGCGGCACGACGCTGCGCACGATCGTGGTGGGCCGGCTGTCGCCGCGCAAGGCGCCGCACGTCGCCCTCGAGGCGGTGGCCGCGCTGCGCCGCGAGGGCCACGACGTCGCCGTCGAGCTGGCCGGCTCGGTCTACCCGGGCTACGAGTGGTACGAGACCGAGCTCCGCGAGCGTGCGGCTCGGCCGGACCTGGCGGGGGCCGTCGAGCTGCCGGGCTACTGCACCCCGATCTGGCCGCACCTCGCCGCGGCCGACGTCGTCCTCGCCCCGTCGCTGCGCGAGCCCTTCGGCAACGCCGTGGTCGAGGCCCAGCTGTCGCTCCGTCCGGTGGTCGCGTCGCGCGCGCTCGGCCACCTCGAGAGCATCACCGACGGCGAGACCGGGCTGCTCGTCGAGCCCGACGACGCCCCGGCCATGGCCGCCGCGCTCCGTCGTCTGGTCGAGGACGAGGCCCTGGCCACGCGGCTGGCCGACCAGGCCCGCCGGCACGCGCTCGACCACTTCTCCCCCGCCCGCTACCAGCGCGAGGTGGTGGCCGTCCTGGCGGGCCTCGTCGCGCGGTCCCGGCGCCGGTGAGCGCTGCGGGCGGCGGCCCCGGGGGCGCGGGCGCGACGACCACCGTCACCCTCGCCGTCCTGACCTTCCGGCGCCCGGACGACCTCGGCGACGTGCTGCCGCTGCTCGTCGAGCAGGCGGCGGCGCAGGCCGACGCGTACGAGGTCGGCGTGCTCGTGGTGGACAACGACCCCGCCGGCGGCGCCCGCGAGCAGGTCGAGGCCCTGGCGCGCACGTCCGTCGTGCCCGTCCGCTACGCCCACGAGCCGGTCCCCGGGATCTCGGCGGCCCGCAACCGCGCGCTGACCGAGGCCGGGACCCGGCTGCTGGTGTTCATCGACGACGACGAGCGCCCCTCGGAGCACTGGTTGTCGTCGCTGCTCGCCCGGCGCCAGGCCGACGAGCCCGCCGCGGTCGTCGGGTCCGTGGTGAGCACGTACGCCGTGGAGCCGGACGCGTGGGTCCGGGCGGGCGGCTTCTTCAGCCGCCGGCGGCTGCCCTCGGGCACCCGGGTGGACGTCGCCGCCACCAACAACCTGCTCCTCGACCTCGACGTGGTGCGACGGCTCGGGCTCCGTTTCGACCTCGCCTTCGGCCTCGGCGGCGGGGAGGACATGCTGTTCAGCCGCCAGCTGCGCGCCCGCGGCGGGCAGATCGTCTGGTGCGACGAGGCGGTGGTCACCGACGTCGTCCCCGCCGAGCGGGTCAGCCGGCGCTTCGTCCTCGTCCGGGCCATGAGCTACGGCAACACCTGGAGCCTGACCTCCGTCGCGGCCGCCTCCGCCCGGTCGCGCCCGGTGGTGCGGGCCCGCCTCGTCGTGCAGGGTGCGGCCCGGGTCGTGCTGGGCGCGGGACGGGCGCTGCTCGGCACCGCCCGGCGCAGCGCGACCGACCAGGCACGCGGGCTCAAGACCGCGATGCGCGGCGTGGGCATGGTCGGCGGCGCGCTCGGTCTGCGCCACCAGGCCTACCGGCGACCGCGGGCCGCGACCGCCTCCCGGTAGGCCTCGACGTGCGCGGCCGCCCCGGTGGGCCAGTCGCGCCGCGAGAGGTCCGGGCTCGTCGCCCGGTCCGCGGCCGAGACGTCGGCCAGGGCCGTGACCAGGTCCTCCGCGTCCAGGTCGTCCGCGTACTGCAGCACCCAGCCCGGCCCGACCTCGGCGGCCAGCTCCGCGTTCGTCGCGGTGGCCGGGACCAGGACCGGCGTGTCCAGCGAGAGGCCGGCCAGCACGGTGCCCGAGTTGTGCATGTGGCTGTACGGCAGCACGAGCAGGGCGCAGGACGACACCACCTCGACGAGCTCGGGCTCGTCGAGGAAGGCGAGCGACAGCTCCACCCGCGGGTCGGCCGCGGCCAGCGCACGCAGGCTCGCGCCGAGCTCCTCGCTCGACGGTCTGCCCGCCACCCGCAGCGAGGCCTCGCCGGGCACCCCGGCGAACGCGGTGAGCAGGCCCTCGACGTTCTTGTAGCGCCGGATCAGCCCGACGAAGCCGAGCGAGCGCGGGCGGCGCTCGGCGCGGGGGTGGCGGGCGTACCACTCCCGGTAGTGCCCGTGCGGGACGACGGCGGCGAGCGTCCCCGGGGGGACCGGGGTGTCGTGGTTCAGCGCGATGCGCAGCGTCGTCCACCGGTCGGCCCAGGTCAGGAGCAGGCGCTGGCGCCGCGAGATGCCCGAGGGCAGCTCGAGGTTGTGCTGGGTCCGCACCCAGGGGATGCGCGCGAGGCGCAGGCGCAGCACGAGCAGCGCGAAGAGGGCCTGGCGCACCAGCGCCTTCAGCGGCGAGGAGCCCTCGACCAGGATCTCGGGCCAGTGCACGTGGAAGACGTCGTAGTCGGCGCGCAGCGCGCGGCGCCAGGAGAAGGTGCGGACCTCGACCCCCGGTGTCGCGGCGAGCGCGTCGCGCAGCATGACGATGTAGGGGTTCGTCGTGGGGCGCGGCTCCGGGAAGGACTGCTGCACGACCAGCGGCCGGCCCTCGTCGTTCGCTCGGCTCGGCGTCGTTCGGCGGATCGGCACGTCGTCTCCAGGCTGGGGGACGACCAGCCTAGGGCCGGGAGCCCGCTCCCACCGCGCTTCCGAGCGCCGGCCGGGGCGGGCACGGCGGGTACCGTGTGCCCGTGACCGCGCCCCCCACGAGCCGGCCCGCCGGCACCGTCGGGCCCGAACGGGTCGTCCTGCTGGACGCTGAGCACCAGCCCTCGGGCACCGCCTTGAAGTCCGACGTGCACGACGCGGACACCGCACTGCACCTGGCCTTCTCCAGCTACGTCAGCGACGGGCGGGGCCAGGTCCTGCTGACCCGCCGCGCGCTGCACAAGCGGACCTGGCCCGGCGTCTGGACGAACACCTGCTGCGGCCACCCGCAGCCGGGCGAGTCGTTCGACGACGCGGTGCGCCGCCGGATGGTCGACGAGCTGGGGCTCGAGGTGGGCGAGCTGAGCTGTGCGCTGCCCGACTTCGCCTACCGCGCCGTCGACGCGAGCGGGGTCGTGGAGAACGAGGTGTGCCCGGTGTTCGTGGCGCGCACGCATCCGGGCTCCACGGTGACCCCGAACGCCTCGGAGGTCATGGAGTGGAGGTGGGTGCCGTGGGAGTCGCTGGCCGCGGCCGTCCGCGCGACGCCGTTCGCCTTCAGCCCCTGGTCGGTGCTGCAGGTCCCGCTGCTGGACGAGCAGGCCGCCTCGTGGGTGTGAGCCGCTCGTGAGCGCCGCACCGCGGACGAGCGCGGAGCCCGCGCTGCCCGACGACGGGACCGTCCTCGCGCTGCCGCCGGCCTCCACGACCGCGCTCACGCAGGACTACCTCGACCGGGTCGACGCCGCGCTGCGGGAGGCGATCACGCGCCTGGTCCACACCTGGCGCGTCGAGCTCGCGTACTCCCTGGGTCCGTCGAGCCCGGCGGCCCCGCCGCCCGACATCCTGCTCGAGCACGACCTGCCCGAGATGCTGCAGGCGCTGAACGGCACCGGCGGCAAGCGGATCCGCCCGAGCATGGCCCACTGGGGCTGGGTCGCCTGCGGCGGCCGGAGCACCGGCGACGAGGACGCCGCCGACGACGTCGTCCGCGCCGGGGCCGCGCTGGAGCTGCTGCACATCTTCGCCCTCATCCACGACGACGTCATGGACGAGTCGGACTCGCGCCGCGGCCAGCCGTCGGTGCACACGCTCGCCGCCCAGCTCCACCTGCACGCCGGGGCCCGCGGCGACGCCCGCCACTTCGGCGAGTCCATCGCGGTGCTCGTGGGCGACCTCGCGCACGCCGAGGCCGACCACCTGGTCACCGAGCTGCCGCGCCCCATGCGCGAGATCTGGCGGCTGCTGGTGATCGAGCTGGTGCACGGCCAGAGCCGCGACCTCACCGGGAGCGCGGCCGGTCGCCGCGACCTCGACCACGCCCGCCGGGTGGCCCGGATGAAGTCCGGCCGCTACACCGTGCAGCGCCCGCTCGAGCTCGGCGCGGCCGCCGCCGGCGCGCCGGACGTGGTGCGCGACGCGCTGATGACCTACGGCGAGGAGGTCGGGGAGGCGTTCGCGCTGCGCGACGACCTGCTCGGTGTCTGGGGAGACCCCCGCTCGACCGGCAAGCCGGCCGGCGACGACCTGATCAGCGGCAAGCCGACGGTGATCATGGCGCTCGCCGAGGAGCGGCTGCACGGCAGCGCGCGCCGCGTCCTGCGCCGCGTCGGCACCCCGGAGCTGAGCCCGGCCGACGTCACCGCCCTGCAGTCGGCGCTCGCCGAGCAGGGCGTCGTCGAGGCGGTCGAGGCCCGGATCAGCGAGCACGTCAGGGCCGCCGCGGCAGCCCTCGCCAGCGTCGACCTCGACGCCTCGGGCGTGGCCGGTCTGACCGGCATGGCCCACCTCATCGCCTGGAGGGACCGGTGAGCACCCCGCGCACCGCCCCCGGCAGAACCCGGAGAGCCCGTTGAGTCCCGTCATCGTCATCGGGGCCGGCCTCGCCGGCCTGGCCGCGGCCTGCCACCTCACGGGCGCGGGCTACGAGGTCACCGTCGTCGAGCGGTCCTCCGGCCCGGGCGGGCGCAGCGGCCAGCTGCAGCTCGGCGGCTTCTCCTTCGACACCGGGCCCAAGGTCCTGACCATGCCGGACCTGATCTCCGACGCGCTGCGCGCCGCGGGGTCCGACCTGTCCGCGCTCGGGCCGCTCAAGCGGCTCGACCCGGCCTACCGCGCCCGCTACGCCGACGGCAGCACGATCATGGTGAGGGGCGACCGCGAGGCGATGCGCCAGGAGATCGCGGACACCTGCGGCAGCGTCGACGCGGCCGCGTTCGAGGAGTTCGTGACGTGGCTGCGCAAGCTCTACCTCGCCGAGATGCCGCACTACATCGACGCGAACTTCGACTCCCCGCTCGACCTGCTCCGCAGCCCGCGCGCCGCCGCGCAGCTCGTGCGCCTCGGGGCGTTCCGCAAGCTCGGTGACGCGGTCCGCTCGTTCTTCCACGACCCGCGCCTGGTCAAGCTGTTCAGCTTCCAGGCCATGTACGCCGGTCTCGCCCCCGAGAAGGCGCTCGCGATCTACGCCGTGATCACCTACATGGACAGCATCGAGGGCGTCTACTTCCCCGAGGGCGGCATGCACGCCGTCCCGCAGGCCCTGGCGGCCGCGGCGGAGAAGAACGGCGCGGACCTTCGCTACGACGCCTCGGTCGAGTCGATCCTGCGCTCCCCCACCGGGCGGGTGGCCGGCGTCCGCCTCGCGGGCGGCGAGGCCCTGCGCGCCGACGCCGTGGTCTGCACCCTGGACACCCCGGTCGCCTACGAGCAGCTGCTGCCCGACCTCCGCCCGCCGCGGGCCGCCCGTCCGGGCCAGGGCGACTACTCCCCCTCCGCCGTCGTCTGGCACGTCGGCGTCCGCGGGATGCCGCAGCCCGAGGCCGCGCACCACAACATCCACTTCGGCGAGCAGTGGGACGAGTCGTTCGACGCGCTGCTCGAGCGCGGCACGCTGATGCCCGACCCGTCGCGGCTGGTGTCGGTGCACTCCCTGGACGCGCCCGACCAGGCTCCGGAGGGCTGCTCGTCGCTCTACGTCCTCGAGCCGGTGCCGAACCTCGACACCGGGCGCATCGACTGGACCCAGGAGGGGCCGCGGATGCGCGACCGCCTGCACGGCTTCCTCGGTGCCAACGGCTACCCCGACGACGTCGTCGTCGAGGAGCTCCTCACGCCGCTGGAGTGGAAGGAGCAGGGCATGGCCGCGGGCACCCCGTTCGCGCTGGCCCACACCTTCGCCCAGACCGGTCCGTTCCGCCCGCCGAACGTCGAGAAGCGGCTCCCCGGCCTCTTCTTCGCCGGCTCCGGCACCGTCCCCGGCGTCGGTGTGCCGATGGTCCTGATCTCGGGCAAGCTCGCGGCCCGTCGGGTGTCGGACTACCTGCCCGGTCCGGCGCGTTGAGCGCGCCGACCAGCCCCACCGGCCGGTCGGGTCTGGCCGTGCCGGTCGACGGCACGGCCGAGGCGGCCAAGCTGGCCCGGGGCTACGCCGAGTGCGCCCGGCTGACCAAGCGCCACGGCACGACCTACTACTGGGGCGCGGCCCTGCTGCCCCGGGAGCGGCGTCGCCACGTCTTCGCCGTGTACGCGCTGTGCCGTCTCGCCGACGACATCGTCGACCTGCCGCAGGAGGAGGGGCCCGACCCCGCGTCGCGGCAGCCGGTGCCCGTCGAGGGCTACCCGGAGACCGCAGCGCGCCTCGAGGCCTTCGCGACGGCGTTCCGCGAGGCCCTCGCCACCGGCGGCAGCGACGACCCGGTGCTCGCCGCGATCGTGCACAGCGTGCGGGTCTGCGCGATCGACCCCGAGTGCTTCGACCGCTTCTTCGCGGCCATGGCGATGGACCTCACCACGACCTCGTACGAGACGTGGGAGGACCTCTGCGGCTACATGGAGGGCTCGGCCGCGGTCATCGGCGAGATGATGCTGCCGGTGCTGCAGCCCACCTCGCCCGCGGCGAAGGACCCCGCCCGCTCGCTCGGCTTCGCCTTCCAGCTGACCAACTTCCTCCGCGACGTCGACGAGGACCTCGACCGCGGCCGGGTCTACGTGCCGCAGGAGGACCTGCGGCGCTTCGGTGTGGACCTGCACTCCCCCGGTGGACGACGGGTGACGCCGGAGTGGCGGGCCTGCCTCGCCTTCGAGATCGCCCGGAACCGCGAGCTGTACGCCCACGCCGACGCCGGCATCGCCCTGCTGCCGCCGCGCTCGGCGCGCTGCGTGGGGGCGGCCCGCGTCCTCTACGCCCGCATCCTCGACCGCATCGAGCGCGCGGGCTACGACGTCTTCACCGAGCGCGTGCGGGTGCCCACCTGGCGCAAGGCGCTGACGACCGGACGCGTCCTGGTCCTCGGACCGCCGCGCTCGGTCCGGACCACCCTCCCCACCCCGCAGGAGCTCGCGTGAGCATCGAGGCCGGGCGGTCGGTGCCGCCGCGCATCCCCATCGAGCGCGTCCCGCAGCCGCGCGAGGACACGATGAGCGAGACCTGGCGCCTGGCCCGGCCGTCGCGCATCGGGACCTCCCTGGAGCGGTCGCAGCAGCAGTCCGCCGGCGGCTGGTTCGTGGCCGGCGTGAGCGCCGACGTCGGTCGTACGGAGTCCGTCGCCCGCACCATCGCCGGCCGCGAGGTCGTCTTCTGGCGCGACGAGCGCGGCGGGCTGGTCGCCGGGCCGGGCTCGTGCCCGCACCTGGGCGCCCTCATGGACCGCTGCCCCGTGATCGACGGGACGATGTACTGCCGCTGGCACGGCCTCGCGCTGACCCGCGAGGGCGACCGCACCTGGAGCCCGTACCGCACCCACGACGACGGCGTCCTCATCTGGGTCGGCCTGCCGACCGCCGGGGAGCCGCCCACCGACGCACCGACGCTGCCGGTCCGGCCGCCGGCGGAGGGTTCGGTGGCCGCGGTGATCTCCGAGCCGGCGGTGTGCGAGCCGCAGGACGTGATCGCCAACCGCCTCGACCCGTGGCACGGCGCGTGGTTCCACCCGTACGCGTTCAGCCACCTGGTCGTCGACGACGCGGCCAGCACGCCGGAGCGCCTGGTCCTCGACGTGACCTTCCGGATCAACAGGACCTGGGGCGTCCCCGTCCGCGCCGACTTCACCTGCCCCGACCCGCGGACGATCGTCATGACGATCATCGACGGCGAGGGCGCGGGCAGCGTCGTCGAGACCCACGCGACGCCGCTCGGCGTCGACGCCGAGGGCCGCCCGCTGACCATGATCACCGAGGCGACGATCGCGTACAGCGAGCGCAAGGGCTTCAAGATCGCCCACCTCGCGGCCCCGCTGCTGGTCCCCATGATCAAGCGCACCGCCCGCCAGCTCTGGGTGGACGACCGCGCGTACGCCGAGCGGCGCTACGAGCTCCGCAGCCGGGGCGAGTTCCCCGGCTGATCTTCGTGCACGGTCCCACCGGCCCGTGCTGATCTCGCCGTCCTCAGGGTGTGGACAACCCTGTTGACCTGGCGTGACCAAGATCGTCCGGCGACCCTCGCGGCCGGGCGCGATCGACAGGATGACCACAGGTCGGTGACAGCCGGCTCTCAGTGTTGCGTCCGTGGGGCCCGGGCGTTCACCTGTCGTTCACCCGCTGTTCCGCACCGGTGGGTCAGATCGCTGTGCGCCTCCTGCACGGGGCAGGAGCGTCCAAGCGAAGGTGCACCCCATGCTCAAGCTCTCCCTCCCCCGACCGCGCGCACGTGCGCTGGTCGTGGGCCTGGCCGCCACCGGCCTCGCCTTCAGCGCCGGCGTCGCGGTCGCCGGTTCCGCCGTCACCTCCCCGGCGCAGCTCGCGACCCACGGCGGCGCCACGCGCCTGGGCGGGGACCAGACGAAGAAGGTCCGCCACGCCGTCGAGGGCGGCAGGGCCCGCAACGTGATCCTGCTGATCGGCGACGGCATGGGCGACTCCGAGATCACCTCGGCGCGCAACTACGCGTTCGGCGCCGACGGCCGCTTCCCCGGCATCGACGCGCTGCCGCTCACCGGGCAGTACACGACCTTCTCCCTCGACAAGCAGACCCACCGGCCCGACTACGTCACCGACTCCGCCGCCAGCGGCAGCGGCTGGGCGACCGGGACCAAGACCTACGACGGCGCCATCTCGGTCGACGTGGAGGGCAACCGCCAGGTCTCCCTGCTCGAGCTCGCCAAGCGTCGCGGCCTGAGGACCGGCAACATCACCACCTCCGAGATCCAGGACGCGACCCCGGCCGTCGAGGGCGCCCACGTGACGGCCCGCTCCTGCTACGGCCCGGTCGCCACGACCAAGACCTGCCCGACCAACGCCCTCGAGAACGGTGGCGCCGGCTCGATCACCGAGCAGCTCCTCAAGACGAGGGCCGACATCACCATGGGCGGCGGGGAGAAGACCTTCGCCGAGAAGGCCACCGCCGGACGGTTCAAGGACCTGACGCTCGCCGAGCAGGCCCAGGTCCGCGGCTACCAGGTCGTCCGGACCGACGCCGAGCTGGCGGCGGTCAAGAAGGCCAACCAGAAGAAGCCGGTCCTCGGACTCTTCGCCCCCGGCAACCTGCCCGTGCAGTGGACCGGCCCGGCCTCCACGAAGGACGGCGCGACCAAGGACGCGGTGCGCTGCACCCCGAACCCCGACCTGCCGCCCACCCAGCCGCAGCTCGCGGCCATGACGCGCCGCTCGATCGACCTGCTCGACCACGGCAAGGGCTTCTTCCTGCAGGTCGAGGGCGCGAGCATCGACAAGCAGGACCACGCCGCGAACGCCTGCGGCCAGATCGGTGAGACCGTCGCCTTCGACCAGGCGGTCAAGGTCGCGCTCGACTTCGCCAAGCGCGACGGGAACACGAGCGTGTTCGTCACCGCCGACCACGGCCACACGAGCCAGATCGTGGAGACCGGGACCAGCACCCCGGGCCTCACCGTCACGCTCGAGACCGCCGACCAGGCGCCGATGACGCTCAGCTACGGCACCGCGCCCGAGGGCTCCAGCCAGGAGCACACCGGCACCCAGGTGCGGATCGCCGGCTACGGCCCGCAGGCCGCGAACGTGGTGGGGCTGACCGACCAGACCGACCTGCACTTCACCATCGCCCGGGCACTGGGCCTCAAGACGCCCGCCAAGGGCTGACGAGCAGGGCACGACGCCCCTGACCCGTACGGGGTGGGGTGGAGGGGGACGGTCCGGTGACGGGCCGTCCCCCTCGTGCGTCGCGGCGACCCCTCGCGCCCGAGCACCCGGCACCTGGGCCCGCGCGCGTGCGGCCCGCGACCATCGAGGCGGGCCGGCGAGGGTGCGGGGTCCGGCCCGGCCGACCAGGAGACGCGCTCCAGCGGAAGAGGGGCTCCCGGCCACGAACGCGGCGAGGTCGCGCGGCGTACGCCCCACGAGGGCGACCGGCCGGTCGCAGCGCAGGCCGTCGCGGCCGTCACCAGGCGCCGACCACCACGGTCGGGCCGGGCGCGGCGCGGGAGGTCACGCCGGCTTGCGGGCCCGGAAGGTGTGGAGGATGCCCTGCTGCCAGCCCGGGACCGTACGGACCTCCACGTCGACGAAGCCGGCGGCGTACAGCCGGTCGACGAAGGTCTGCACGGAGTCGAACTCGAGCACGCTGCGCCACAGGTAGCGGTACAGCCGGGTCTGGCGGGACGTGATCCAGCTGAGCGGGATGACGACGGCCCACGACACCAGGGTCCACACGGCCGAGGGGAAGGGAGCCCCCGCGACCGAGTACTCCTGCACGACGAGCGTCCCGCCGGCGGCGACGAGGTCGGCGACGTCGGCCAGCACCTCGTCCCGCTCGGCCACGTTGCGGAACAGGTACGCGGCCAGCACCCCGTCCGCCGGCTCGGCCAGGCCCCACTCGGCCCGGTGCGTGCCGAGGTCCTGCGCGAGCCCTTCGCGGAAGTCGACCCCCTCCGGCCAGCGCTTGCCCCGCGCCTGCTCGAGCATCCCGGCCGAGGCGTCGACCCCGGTGACCCGGATCCGGGCCCTGAGAGCGCGCGCCGCCGAGAGCAGGGCGCGGGTCGAGGCTCCCGAGCCGCAGCCCAGGTCGACCAGGCGCAGGGACCGGTGCGGGTCGAGCGTCTCCAGCAGCGCCGACGCCGCCGAGCGGAGGTGGCGGTGGTAGCCCGGGTTCAGCGAGACCATCCGGTCGTAGCGCGAGGCGGCCTCGGTGAAGGCGTCGGGGACGTCGGCGGTGTCGAGGTCGGAACCGAGGACGGTCACGTGGGCGGGCTCCCTGCTGCAGGGCCGGTCAGGCACCGGCGCATGAGCACCCTAGTAGGCCCGTCCTCCACCGCCGCTCAGCGACGGAGGCGAGGGTCCCCGAGGGGCGGCGCGGCGGGCTCCGCCGGGTCCGCGCGGCACCTCGAGACCTGGATCCGTACGCACCTCGCCCCTGCTCCGGCGCAGCGACGCCGAACATGAGACGCTTCTCAGGAAGTCGCCGTGGACCCCGGCAGAGCTCCCGCCGCAACCCCCTGGACTCCGTTATCCTTCTGTGACCAGGGGTTCCGGTCTTCGAGACGTTTCGTGCGCGATCTTTCTGGACCACGAGAGAAAATCGTTGCCAGGTTCGGGTTTCGTCAAGATTCACGCAGGGTTTCCCTACAGCCGTCAGTTTCTCTTTCAACGGTTAAAGTTCAATCTCATGGCAGGGACACGTATGGCCGAGGCGACGGGGTTCAAGGACCCCCTCTCGCGGGGCGGCGGCTCCGGTGAGCTGCGGCAGAGCAACCTCACCGCGATCCTCCGCTACCTCCGCGACCACGGGGCCAGCAGCCGCCACGACACCGCACGTGGGTGCGGGCTGGGCGTCTCGACGATGACCGACCTGGTGGGCGACCTCCGCTCCCGCCGGCTCGTGGCCGAGCTCGACCCGATCCGCCGGCCGGGCGCCGGACGCCCGACGCGCCCCATCGCCCTCGACGGCGAGCCCTGGTGCGTCATGGGCGTGCACCTCGAGGTCGACCGGGTGCACGTGCACGGCGCCACCGTGGGCGGCACCGACCTGTGGCAGGAGACCGCGCACGCGGTCTTCGCCGAGCACCACGACGGCGCGGCCGTGCTCGCCGACGTCCTCGTCGCGCAGCTGGCGAACGTCCCTGACGGCCACCAGCTGGTCGCCGTCGAGATCGCCGTGCCGGGACACGTCGCCCCCGACGGCATGTCCGTCTCCTCCCGGGCCCTCGGGTGGGACGGCCTCGGGGTCGGCAAGGCCGTGCGCTCGGCGCTCGCCGACGCCGGGCTGCCCGACGTCAACGTCGGCCTCTCCTCCGACTTCCACCTCGCCGGCCTGTTCGCGGCGCGCAGCCTGCTGAGCGACGCCTCCTCGACCGTCGCCGCGTACTTCGGCGGCGTGAGCGAGGTGGGCAGCGCCCTCGTGGTCAACGGCGAGATCTTCCGCGGCGCCGGCGGCGGCGCGGGTGACCTGGCCCACCTGCACGTGCAGCTCGACGGCACCCGGTGCTGGTGCGGACGCCACGGCTGCCTCAACTCGGTGATCCGGGTCCAGGAGCTGCTGGTCCGCTCCGGACTGCGCGACGAGGACGAGGCCGCCGAGCTGGTCGTCACCGACCCGGACGGCGCCCTGGCGCTCCTCGTCGACGGCGGCAACGCCGGCGACGCCTCGGTGCTCCAGGCGCTGGAGAAGGCCGGGTCGGCCCTCGGCCGCGCCGTGGACGACGTGGTGGGTTCGGTGAACCCGCACGCGGTCGTCCTCGGCGGCTACCTCGGCCGGCTCGCGCCCTTCCTGCTCCCCGCGCTCGACCGCCAGCTCCGCGCCCGGGTCCACGAGGGGCCGTACGCGGACACCCGCATCCTCGTCACCGACGAGGCCGAGCCGCCGGTCGCGGCCGGCGCCGTGCTGGCTGCCCGCGACGCCTGCCTCTACGACCCGCTGGGCCTCACCACGCCGCTGCGCTGACTCCTGCCCGCACCGCCTCGGCCCCGGGGCCCGGACGGGGGCGCCGCCGGGGGGCGAGGCGGTGGGCCGGGCGGACGACGCCCGTGGAGGGTCCCTGCACGCAGACGCCCCGGACCAGGAAGGTCCGGGGCGTCGGTGCCGGCGGGCCGGCAGAGGCCGACCCGGTGGCGAAGGCGTCGGCCGGTCGGGACCGGCCGGGACCTGCTAGCTCGTCGCGCCGCCGCTGACGTCGCCGCGCCACTCGCCCGTGGCGCCACCACGGGACTCGATGAAGGTCTTGAAGTCGCGCGTGGACTTGTCCACCTGGCGCTGGTCGAACCCGAGCGCGGCGCCGGCCTTCTCGACGATGCCCTCGGGCTCCCAGCCCAGCTCCACGTCGATCCTGGTGCTGCTGGCGCCGAGGGAGGTGAAGACGACCCGGCCGGAGTGGCCGCCGGTGTCGCCGCCGGTGGAGCGCCAGGCGATGACCTGGTCGGGGGTCTGCTCGGTGATCTGGGTGTCGAACTCGCGCTCGACGCCGCCCACCTTGACCTTCCAGTGGTTGGCCGTGTCGGTGCCCTGCGTGATCGACTCGACGCCGTCCATGAACTGCGGGAACGACTCGAACTGGGTCCACTGGTCGTAGGCCGTGCGGACGGGCACGTCGACCTCGACGCTGCTGCTGACGGTGCTCACGAAAGATCCTCCTCCAGACGTACGGACGTCGCACGACGGGTGCGCGACGCCACTCCTGGTTTACCCATCCACGATCACGGCAACGGCCCGAGGCCGGGTCGACAGCAGATTCTCAGGCGCGTGCGGCGGCCCGGCCCGAGAGCACGGCGCGGCTCTTGCCGATCAGCGGCAGCAGCGCGGTGTGCAGCGCGACCGCGTCCTCCTCGGTCAGGTCGAGCTGCTCCATGACCGCCGCCGGCACCGCGAGGGCCTCGTCGCGCAACGCCCGGCCGCGCTCGGTCAGCGTCACCCGCAGGCTCCGCTCGTCGGCCGGGTTGCGCCGCCGGTCGAGCAGACCGACCGCCTCCAGCCGCTTGAGCAGGGGCGACAGCGTGGGCAGGTCGAGCTGCAGCAGCCTCCCGATCTCGGTGGCCGACAGCGGGGAGTGCTCCCACAGGGCCAGCATCACGAGGTACTGCGGGTGGGTGAGCCCGAGCCGGTCGAGGATCGGTCGGTAGACGCCGATCACGCTGCGCGCCGCCACGGCCAGGGCGAAGCACACCTGGCGCTCGAGCGCCAGGGGGTCGCCCTCGGCTGCGGGGGCTCCCTCGTCTGCTGCCGTCACCCTGCGCACTGTACGCAGCGACTAATACTTAGTACACTAACTGTTGTGACCCTCACCAAGCAGGACGTGGCGCCCGAAGACCGCTTCGGGCTCTGGTACCGCTTTCGGACCCTGGTCGTGTTCAACCTCCTCTACGTCGCCGGCCCCGCCCAGCTCGACGGCCGCCAGGACCCCCGGCGCGCGCTCGAGCACGACTACGAGCGTCGCCGCGACCTGCACCGGGCACGGCGCGGGCTGCCGCCCGTGATCACCAGGCCGGCCAGCGACAAGGGGGGTCCCGACGTCGTCGTGCTCCTGGCCGTCGCCGGGGTGGCCGCGCTCGTGCTCCTGCTCGTCTGGGGCATCCTCAGCGCCCGCTGACGCACGGGCTCAGCCGCGCGCGAGCTCGTCGGCGGCGAGCACGACGGCTGCCGCGGTCCAGGCGAGCGGGGCCACGGCGGCAGGGCGCCCGTCGGCGAGCACCTTCTCGGGCAGCGAACCCTCCGCCGTCCGGTGCTCGGCCAGCCAGCGCAGCCGGGCGAGGGCCTGGTCGCGGTCGCCGCTGGCCGCAGCGGCCAGCGCCCACGTCGCGGTGGTCGGCGTCCAGCTGATCCCGTCGCGCTTCCACGAACCGCCCGGCGCCAGCCCGCCGCCCGGGCGCGCGAGCAGCGCCCCCGCCTGCTCGAACCGGGCGTACGCCGCCGGGTCCAGCGTGGCGGCGAAGGGGGGCAGCAGGAAGGCCACCCCGAGGTCGACGCTGCCGGCGCGGCCCCCGAGCCGGCGCGGGTAGCCCGCGGAACCGAAGTCCCGCGCGATCGCCGCCGTCAGCCGCCGCTCCCCCGCCCCGGCCCGCGCCGCGGCCGCACGGTCACCGGTCCAGGTCCCGATCCGGGCGGCCGACCCGAGCCCGGCCCGCAGCACCGCGGCCGTGGCGAGCGTCGTACGCCGCTCCCGCACCTCCCAGTAGTCCGGCGAGGCGGGCGGCAGCCCGCTGGGCCCCGCGATCGCGGCCAGGGCCGCCTCGGTGGAGCGCTCGACGAGCTCGCCGTGCCGACGCAGGAAGGTCGCCCGCGCCGTCGGGGGCAGCGTCTCGGCCACGCCGGCGGTCGCCCACAGGGCCCAGCCCACGCCGTCCAGCTGCGGGCCGCGCTCGTCGGGCACACCGCTGCCGTCGGGCAGGTAGCGCGCCTGGAAGACGCCCGACGCCGGCTGCACGTGGCCCAGGAAGTCGAGCACCCGCCCGGCGTCGTCGGGGTGCCCGGTGCGGGCGAAGGCCACCGCGGCGAAGGCGGCGTCACGCGGCCAGACGTAGCGCCACGCCCCGGTCCACCCGGCCACGGGCACGCCGTGGGTCCCGGTCAGCACGTGCAGGTCGAGGAGCGCGCCGCGGACGAGGTCGGCGCCAGCGCCCGGCCCCGGGACCACGGGGACCGTGCCGGCGTCGAGCCAGGCCTGCTCGGCGGCGACGGCCGCCGCGCTGCCCGGACCCTCGAGCACCCGCGTACCCGGCACCGCGGTCGCGTCCGCGGTCCCGTCCACCCCGGCGACCTGCACCAGCACGCCGTCCGGGCCGACGGCGACCGTGCCGCTGAACAGCGGCACGTCGGCGTCCTGCGGGGCGACGCGGGCGAGGACCACCCCGCCCGCGGTCAGCAGCAGGGCCAGGCAGAGCCCGAGGGTGATCGGGCGGGGCAGGCGGCGCAGCAGCGCCAGACCGGCCGGCAGCCGCACCGGGGCGACGCCGGGGAGCACCACCGCGAACGCCACGGGCCGAGGCTAGTCCTCGCGAGGACACTGGGGAGGTGCCCGAGGGAGACAGCATCTACGTGCTCGCGCGCAAGCTGCGTCCCGCGCTGGTCGACCGCCGGGTCGTGCGCGCCGAGCTGCGCGTGCCGGCGCTGGCCACGCTCGACCTCGCCGGGGCGGCCGTCACCGGCATCGACACCCACGGCAAGCACCAGCTGACCCGCCTGCTCAGCCGCGAGAACGAGGCGCTGACGCTGCACACGCACCTCAAGATGACGGGCAGCTGGACGGTCGTCGGGCCGGGCAAGCGGCTTCCCGCGCGGCTGATGGACTCCGTGCGCGTGCTGCTCGAGCTCGACAGCGGCTCGACCGCGTACGGCCTCGACCTCCCCGTGGTGGAGGTGCTGCCGACCTCGCGCGAGTCCGACGCGGTCGGACACCTCGGCCCCGACCCGCTGCGCGACGACTGGGACGCGGGCGAGGCCGTGCGGCGGCTGGGCACCCGCCCCGACCGCCCGGTCGCCGCCGCGCTGCTCGACCAGCGCAACCTCGCCGGGCTCGGCAACCTCTGGGTCAACGAGCTGTGCTTCCTGCGCGGGACGAGCCCGTGGACCCCGGTCGGGGAGCTGGACGTGCCCGCCCTCGTCGCCCTCGCGGCGCGCTGCCTGCGCCACTCGGCCCTGGTGCCCGGCGCCTACCAGGTGACGACCGGCGACACCCGCGACGGCCGGTCGCACTGGGTCGCCGGGCGCGCCGGCAAGGCCTGCCTGCGCTGCGGGACCGTGGTGCGGGTCGTCGACGAGGTGCCCGGCGACGCCGAGCGCCGCCGCACCTGGTGGTGCCCGACCTGCCAGCCCGGGCCCGGCCCCGACCCCGACCGGAGCGGGCCCGTCGTCGCCGCGGTCGCCTGGGACCGGCCCCTCACGGCCGGGTCGGCTGCTCCTCCTCGATCACGGAGAGGACGTTCCCGGCGGGGTCGGTGAACCACGCGATCGCCGGGCCCCAGCCGCGCTGGATGCCCTTGGGGTCCTCGACCCACGCGTAGTGCTCGAAGCGCACCCCGCGCCCGACGAGCTCGTCGACCGCGGCCTCCACGTCGTCGACCGGGAAGTTGAGCACGGTGTAGGTCGCCGGCACGTGGTCGTCCTTGGGATAGACCAGGGTGCGGGTGCCCTGCGCGAGGTGCAGGACGAGCATCCCGTTCTGCTCGCTGACCTCGAGCCCGAGGACGTCGGCGTAGAAGGCGCGGGCGGCGGGGACGTCGTCCACCGAGAAGCCGTGGAACGCGGGTGAGCCGGTGAGCATGGTCGTCCTCCGTGGGTCTGTGGCCAGCTTGGGGTCGGCGTGGGGTCGGCGTGGGGTCGGGTGGGTGTCGCCGTGGGTCGGTGTCGGGGTGTCGACCCGGCCGGGCGGTGGAACTCATCGGCCTCCCGGAGACGTCGGAGGACCTCCGACCGCAACCGCGGTCACGGAACCGCGACGCTGCCGCACCTGCTGGACTACCCTGGCCATCGTGCCGAAGATCAGGATCCGCGACGCCGCCCAGTTCCTGAGCGTCAGCGACGACACGGTGCGGCGCTGGATCGAGGCCGGGGTGCTGCCCGTCGAGACCGACGCCAGCAACCGCAAGGTGGTCGACGGTCGCGCGCTCGCGCTCTTCGCCCGCGACCACGCCCAGCCGGCGACCGACCCCTCGCGCGTCGAGCGGTCGGCGCGCAACCGCTTCGTCGGGCTGGTCACCGAGATCACCGCCGACACGGTGATGGCCCAGGTCGAGCTGCAGTGCGGCCCCTTCCGGGTCGTGTCGCTGATGAGCAGCGAGGCCGTCCACGAGCTCGGCCTGGAGCCCGGCTCCGTCGCGGTCGCCGTGGTCAAGGCCACCACGGTCATCGTGGAGACGCCGTCGGAGCGCAGGACCCAGGAGGGCTTGTGAGCCGTACGCCCCTCGCCGTCGACGCGCGGACCTCGGTTCTTGCCGCCGCAGCCGTCGCGACCCTGGTCCTCGCCGGCTGCGGGAGCCCGGCCGCCGGGTCCGGGGGCACGCCCGGCTCCGCGGTCGCACCGTCCCCCACCGGCCCGGGGCCGACGCTGACCGTCTTCGCCGCCGCGTCGTTGAGGTCGACCTTCACCACGCTCGGCACGACCTTCGAGGCGTCGCACCCGGGCACCACGGTGTCGTTCAGCTTCGCCGGCTCGTCCGACCTGGTGGCACAGCTCCAGCAGGGTGCGCCCGCCGACGTCTTCGCCTCGGCCGACACGGCGAACATGGCGAAGGCGACCGGTGACGACCTCGTGGCGGGCTCGCCGGTGGCCTTCGCCACCAACACCCTCGAGATCGCCGTACCACCGGGCAACCCGGCCGGGGTCACCTCCTTCAGCGACCTCGCGCGGTCGGGGATCAAGGTCGTCGTCTGCGCCCCGCAGGTGCCGTGCGGCGCCGCCGCGCAGAAGATCGAGACCGCGACCGGCACCGTCCTCACGCCGGTCAGCGAGGAGAACGCGGTCACCGACGTCCTCGGCAAGGTCACGTCCGGGGAGGCCGACGCGGGCCTGGTCTACGTCACCGACGTCAAGGGCGCCGGCGACAAGGTCCTCGGCGTCCCCTTCCCCGAGTCGAGGGAGGCGGTCCTCACCTACCCGGTCGCCGCCCTCAGGGGCAGCAGGCAACCCGGGCTCGCGGACGCGTTCGTCCGGCTGGTGACCTCCGAGGAGGGCCAGAGGGTGCTCGCCGACGCCGGCTTCGCCGGGCCGTGATGCGACCTGACCGCCGTACGTCGTTCTCCGGCGTGCCGGGTTGGGTGGTCGTGCCCGCCGCGCTGGGCGGGCTGTTCGTGGTGCTGCCCCTGGTGGCGATGGCCACGCGCGTCGAGTGGTCGCGGTTCGGGTCGCTGGTCACGAGCCCGGCGTCGCTCGACGCGTTGGGGCTGAGCCTGCGGACCTCGCTCGCCTCGACCGCCCTCTGCCTCGTGCTCGGGGTGCCGATGGCCCTGGTGCTCGCGCGGACCACGTTCCTCGGCCAGCGGGTCGTCCGGTCGCTGATGCTGCTCCCGCTGGTGCTGCCCCCGGTGGTCGGCGGCATCGCGCTGCTCTCCACGTTCGGCCGCCGGGGCCTGCTCGGGCGGACGCTGGAGGTCCTGGGGGTGCAGGTCGCCTTCTCCACGACCGCGGTCGTGCTCGCCCAGGCCTTCGTCTCGCTGCCCTTCCTCGTGGTCAGCCTCGAGGGCACGCTGCGTGCGGTCGGGCAGCGCTACGAGACGGTCGCCGCGACGCTCGGCGGGCGGCCGACGCTGGTGCTGCGCCGGGTCACGCTGCCCCTCGTGCTGCCCGGGCTCGCGTCCGGCGCGGTGCTGGCCTTCGCCCGGGCGCTGGGCGAGTTCGGCGCGACGCTCACCTTCGCGGGGAGCCTGCAGGGCGTGACGCGGACGCTGCCGCTCGAGATCTACCTGCAGCGCGAGACCGACGCGGGCACCGCGGTCGCCCTGTCGTTGCTGCTGGTGGCCGTCGCGGTCGCCGTCGTCGGGCTGGCCGTCGGACGCCCCGGGCAGCGGGTGCTCTGAGGTGGGTCTGAGGTTCTCCGCCCGGCTCGCGGCGCGCGGCTTCGACGTCGACCTGGAGGTGGGCGACCACGAACGGCTGGCCGTGCTCGGGCCCAACGGGGCGGGCAAGTCCACGCTGCTGGCCGTCCTCGCGGGCACGCTGCGCCCCGACTCGGGGCACGCCGAGCTGGACGGCGAGCCCCTCTTCGACCTCGGCTCCTCCCGCTGGCCCGCGCCGCACCGGCGCCGGGTCGGGCTGCTCGCGCAGGACCCGCTGCTCTTCCCGCACCTGGACGTGCTGGCCAACGTGGCCTTCGGCCCCCGGGCGGCCGGCGTCGGGCGGCGCGAGGCCGAGCGGACCGCGCGGCGCTGCCTCGCCGCGGTCGAGGCCGGGGACCTCGCCGCGCGCCGCCCCGCGCAGCTGTCCGGCGGCCAGGGCCAGCGCGTGGCCGTCGCCCGCGCCGTCGCGACCGACCCGCGGCTGCTGCTCCTCGACGAGCCCCTGGCCGCGCTGGACGTGACGCTCGCCCCGCTCGTGCGCCGCGTGCTCCGGCAGGTCCTCGTCGGTCGTACCAGCGTCCTCGTCACCCACGACCTGCTCGACGCCCTGCTGCTGAGCGACCGGGTGGTGGTCCTGGAGGCCGGCCGGGTCGTCGAGGCGGGCCCGACCGCCGAGGTGCTGCGCCACCCGCGCACCCCGTTCGCCGCACGGCTCGCCGGGCTCAACCTCGTGCTCGGGACGGCCGACGGCTCGGGGGTGACGACACCCTCGGGGCTGCACGTCGGCGCCAGCACCGCGGGCCTCGCGCCCGGGGCGCCGGTGGCCGCGGCCTTCGCGCCCAGCGTCGTGTCGGTGTTCGTCGAGGCGCCGCACGGCAGCCCGCGGACGGTGCTGCCCGCCCGCGTCGGTGAGCTGGAGCCGTACGCCGACGAGGTGCGCGTCACCGCCACCGCCGCGGGCGGGGAGGTGCTGACGGCGGCCGTCACGGCTGCGGCCGTCGGCGAGCTCGACCTCTACCCGGGCCGTGACGTGTTCCTGGCCGTCAAGGCGACCGCCGTGACGGTGTACCCGGTCTGAGTCCGGGCCGACCGCGCCGGAGCGTGCGGGCGCTGTTGTCGCCCGCGTCGGACGGCCCCTAGCGTGAGGGTCGCGTCCGCGCCCGCGCGACGCTGCCGCCCAGCCCTCGGAGCCAGCGATGAGCATCTCGACCGTCACCCCGGACCAGGACCTCTCGGTCGACGGCGCGCCGCTGCCCACGACGCCGATCCGCACGCTCGTGCTGATGGGCGCGAGCGGGGACCTCGCGAACCGGCTGCTGATGCCGGCCCTCGGCAAGCTGCTCGACGTGGAGCCCCAGCGCCGCAGCCTCGTGCTGGTCGGGGCCGGCGCGGAGGACTGGGACGCGCAGACCTGGAAGGACCGGCTGGAGGCTTCGCTGACCGGGGGCGGGGTGTCGCGCGAGACGGTCGACGCGCTGCTGGCCACCACCTCCTACCACCGGGCCGACGTCACCAGTGCCGAGGACCTCACCCGGCTCGTCGCCGCGGGCGAGGCCGCTCCGGCCCTCTACTTCGCGCTGCCGCCGGCCGTCACCGCCAGGGCCTGCGAGGCGCTCGCCGACGTGGACCTGCCCGACGGCACCGTCCTCGTCCTGGAGAAGCCCTTCGGCACCGACGAGGCCAGCGCCCGCGCCCTCAACGCCCGCCTCGCGACGCTCGTGCCGGAGGAGCGCATCTTCCGCGTCGACCACTTCCTGGGCCGCGCGACCGTCCTGAACCTGATCGGCGTGCGCTTCGCCAACCGCATCTTCGAGCCCGTGTGGAACGCCGAGCACGTGGCGAGCGTGGACATCGTCTTCGACGAGCAGCTGACCCTCGAGGGCCGCGCGGGCTACTACGACAAGGCCGGTGCGCTGGTCGACATGATCCAGAGCCACCTCCTGCAGGTCCTCGCGCTCGTGGCCATGAACCCGGTCCGCGAGGTCTCCGCCTTCGACCTGCGCGAGTCCAAGGCCGAGGTCCTGCGCGCCTGCCGCGCCTGGGGCGGCGACCCGGCCTCGGCCTCGCGCCGGGCCCGCTACACCTCCGGGACCATCGACGGCCGCGCCGTGCCCGACTACGTCGACGAGCCCGGCGTCGACCCGGCGCGGGGCACCGAGACGCTCGCCGAGATCACGCTCGAGATCGACAGCTGGCGCTGGGCGGGCGTGCCCTTCCGGCTCCGGTCGGGCAAGTCGGTCGCCGCGCTGCGCAAGGAGGTCGTCGTGACCTTCAAGCCCGTCCCCCACCTCCCCGTGGGCCTGACCGGTGAGTGCCAGCCCGACCGCCTCCGGCTCCTGATGGGCCCCGAGGCCATGGCGCTCGACCTGAACGTCAACGGCGAGGACGACCCGCTCGGCCTCGACCACGTCACCCTCGACGCCGGTCTGCACCCGGGCCGCCTGCCCGCGTACGGGGAGGTCCTCGCCGGCGTCCTCGACGGCGACCCGCTGCTCGCGGTGCGCGGCGACACGGCCGTCGAGTGCTGGCGGGTCGTCGACTCGGTGCTGAAGGCGTGGGCCGCGGACGAGACCCCGATGGAGGAGTACGCCGCCGGTACGCAGGGCCCCGACGGCTGGCCCCTCTAGCCCCTTCCCCTCCGCTCCCGTCGCCTCCCGTCGCCTCCCCTCGTCACGCCTTCGCTCGGTCTTCACGGCTTCGCGCGACCTGTAGGCCGCGCGAAGCCGACAAGATCGAGCGAAGGCCGGACGAGGGCCGGACCAGGGCCGGACCAGGGCCGGCGGCGACGAGGCCGAGGAGCGCGTGGAGCAGGTGGTTGAAGAACACTCGGAACAGGTTCTAGACTGTCGGCGATATATCGGTGACGCGACGAACGTCGCGCCGACAACTCTGAGGAGCACCACCATGCGACACCACGTCAACGGACCCACGCAGGGATTCCTCCCCCCGAAGGCCTTCCGCAGGATGGTCGCCATGGCCGCCGCGGGCGAGGGCTTCGGGCCCGGCCGCGGCGGCGGCGGCTTCGGCCCCGGCTTCGGGCCCGGCCGTGAGGCCGGCGCCGAGGGCGGGCCGGGCTTCGGCCCCGGCTTCGGACCGGGTCGCGGCTTCGGCGGCGGCCACCGGGGCTTCGGTCCCGGCCGCGGCTTCGGACCGGGCGGACCCCGGGCCCGTCGCGGCGACGTCCGCAGCGCGATCCTCGGCCTGCTGGTCGAGGGCCCGTCCAACGGCTACGGCCTCATCAAGGCCATCGCCGAGAAGACCGACGGCGCCTGGAAGCCCAGCCCCGGCTCGGTGTACCCGACCCTCGCCCAGCTGGTCGACGAGGGCCTCGTGGCCAAGGAGGACGGCCCGCGCGGCGCGTACTCCCTGACCGAGGAGGGCACGGCCCACGTCGCCGAGCACCGCGACTCGATCGACGCCGCCCTCGACAACGCCCGCGAGGGCGGGGGCGGGAGCGACCTCCGCGACGCGGCCCGCAAGCTCATGGGCAGCCTGCAGCAGTTCCACGGCGCCAGCGCCGAGCAGCAGGCCCGGGCCAAGGACAAGGTCGACCAGCTCCGGCGCGAGCTCTACGGGATCCTCGCCGAGTGAGCCGAGGGGCTCGGTCCGGTCGCCGACCACGGCCGGACCGGTCCCCCACCCAGGACCACGGCACCACCACCGGTCAGCCCGCGGCGGCCGCCTCCCGCTCCTGCAGCCGCGCGAGGGGGTGGACCACCGGGACCGTCGCGGCGTAGAGCTCGACGAACCGGGCGTAGAGCTCGTCGTAGACGGCGCGGGAGCCAGGGTCGGGCTCGACCGTCGTCGCCGGCGTCGTCCAGTCAGTCTCGGGCGCCACCAGCCCGGCCCCGATCGCCGCGAGCAGCGCGTCGCCGTAGCTGGCGCCGATCGTCTCGCGCGGCACCACCTGCGCGAGCCCGGTCACGTCGCTGACCACCTGGGGCCACAGCCGGTTCCGCGTCCCCCCGCCGACGGCCACGAGCCGCCCGACCGGGGAGGCGGCCGCCGCGAGGAGCTCGACGACCTGGCGGACGCCGTACGCGACACCCTCGTAGACCGCCCGGTAGAGGTGGGCGCGGGTGTGGCTCAGCGTGAGGCCGGCGACCACCCCGCGGGCCCGCGGGTCGAAGACGGGCGAGCGCTCGCCGGCGAAGTACGGCAGCACGAGCAGCCCGCCCGAGCCGGCGGGGACCGCCGCCGCCTCCCCGGCGAGCGTCGCGAAGTCGGCCGCACCCACCAGCTCGCGGACCCACGCGGTCAGCAGGCCGGCGGTGGCCGTGCCGGCGGCTAGCGTGTACGAGCCCGGGTCCACCCCCGCCGTGCTCCACAGCACCGGGTGCGCGAGCGGTCGCCGCCGGGCCTGGACCAGGAACATCGTCGAGCCGTACATCAGCATCGAGTCGCCCGGCGAGCGCACGCCCGCGCCGAACGACTCCGCCCAGGCATCCACCGTGCCCGCGCAGACGGGTGTGCCGACCGGCAGTCCCGTCTCGGCCGACGCCGCCGCCGTCACCGTGCCGACGACCTCCGCGGGCCAGGCCAGCCGCGGCTTCTCCAGGTGCCCGAGCACCCGGTCGGCCCAGGGCTGCGCCCAGCCGAAGGCGTGCACGTCGTAGAGCGGGTCGCACTGGCTGGCCGTCTGGTGGTCCAGCACGTACGCCCCACTGAGGCGCCGCACGACCCACGAGCTCGACCCGAACCAGCGCCGGGCCCGCGCGAACCGCTCGGGCTCGTTCCGGGCCACCCACACGATCTTGGGCCCGACGGCCTGGCTGGTGAGCGCCTTGCCGCAGCGGCGGAGAATCCGTTCAGCGCCGAGCTCTGCGGTGAGCTCCTCGATCTCGACCTGGGCGCGCATGTCGATGCCGTAGAGGACGGCCGGGCGGACCGGGCGGTCGTCCTCGTCGCACAGCACCAGGCAGGGCCCGACGCCGCTCACGCACACCGCGGCGACCGGAGCACCGTGCGCCGCGGCCAGGAGCTCGGTGCTGATCGAGACCACGTCGGCCCACCAGACGGCCTCGGCGTCGACCTCGGCCCAGGTGGGCCGCGGGAGGCTCATCGAGTGCGGCCGCTCGCGCACCGCGGTGGCCACGACGACGCCATCAGGGGTGACCAGCACGCCCTTGCTGCTCGCCGTGCCCATGTCGATGCCGAGCAGCAGCGGCTCGCGGGCCGGAGCGGCACCGCCCGCGCTCACGCCCGGTCCAGGATCAGCCGGGCGGTCTGCGGGTCGGTGACCAGGTGGTCGAAGAAGCCGGCGCGGGCACCGGCGACGACGGGCGCGACCTTGTCGGCTCCCGCGGCGACGGCGATGACGACCGGGACCTGCTTGAGCGTCTCGAGGTCGAGCGCGATCAGGCGCTCGCTGCCCGGGAAGGTCACGGGCTCCCCGGAGCGGGAGAAGAACCGCGAGCAGATGTCGCCGACGGCCTCGACCAGGGCCGCCGAGGAGGTGTCGATGAACTGGGGCGCCTGGGCGCGCAGCAGCGGCGGGGCGCCGACGCCGGTGAGCACGCAGCGCGCGTGCGGCCACAGGTGCAGGACGCGCTGGATGCTCGGGTCGTGCTGGAGGGTCTGGTAGAGCTCGGGCCCGGGCAGCGCGGGGGCGAAGAGGTACATCGCCCGGCCGCCGATGCGCTCGGCGACGAGCCGGGTGATCTCGTTGGTCTGGTACCAGGCCTCGGGCTGGTCGGTCCCCCCGACCGTGGGGGCGACGACGACCCCGGGCAGGCGCGGCAGCTCGAAGCGCGAGACCTCGTAGACCGTGCGGCCCGACGACACCAGCAGGATGTCGCCCGGAGCGAGCCCGACGCCCGCCAGCGCCCGGCCGACGGCGGGCGCGAGGACGCTGCCCATCACGTCGCCCGTCCCCGCCGGGGTCGGCGGCACCTCGGCGGAGAGCTCGACCGAGGCGAGCCCGAGCGCGGCGGCGAGCTGCTCGGCGAGCCCTTCGCTGCCGGTCGTGTCGGGGGCGAAGACCTGGATCTTGACGATGCCCTGCCGTCGGGCCTCCGACAGCAGCCGCGAGACCGTCGCCCGGCTGGTCCCCAGCTGGGCGGCGACGTCGGCCTGGGTGGCGTCCTCGAGGTAGTAGAGCTTGGCGGCGGCGTAGATCACCGCCGGGTCGAAGCGGCTGCCGTCCGCACCGCCGACCCGGTAGCCCGTCGCCGTCTCCGGTCGCGGTGCCTCCACGTCGGCAGTATCGCAGCCGCCGCGCTGGACAACGGTGCACCGCCGTACGTCGTTGAACATTCGTGCTGGACAGGTGTGCAGCAGGCGCGCTAGCGTGACGCCCGCAGTGGAGCCGGGTCGTCCGAACCGCGCTCCTCCGGTCCCGAGCAGAGAGGCTCGTCGATGGTCGTCGACAGCAACGCCGCCAGCGCGTCCCCCCGCAGCACCGAGCAGGTCCCGGCCACGATGCAGGCGGTCGTCTGCCACGGGCCCGAGGACTACCGCCTCGAGGAGCTCCCCGTCCCCACGCGCGGCCCGGGCGAGGTCCTCGTCAAGGTCGAGGCCGTCGGCATCTGCGCGAGCGACCTGAAGTGCTACCACGGGGCGCCGAAGTTCTGGGGCGACGAGAACCGCCCGGCCTGGGCCGAGACCGAGGTGGTCCCCGGCCACGAGTTCACCGGCCGGGTCGTCGAGCTCGACGACGAGGCCGCCGCGCACTGGAGCATCGCCGTCGGCGACCGCGTCGTGGCCGAGCAGATCGTGCCGGACTGGACGTGCCGCTACTGCCTCGAGGGGGCGTACCACATGTGCGCGCGCCACGACATGTACGGCTTCAAGCGCGCCACCCCCGGCGCGATGGCCTCGTACATGGTCTTCACCACCGACTCCCTCGTGCACAAGGTGAGCGCCGACCTCCCGCCGGCGCACGCCGCCTTCGCCGAGCCGCTCTCCTGCGCCCTGCACGGCGTCGAGCGGGCCCAGCTGACGTTCGACGACGTCGTCGTCGTGGCCGGCTGCGGCCCGATCGGGCTGGGCATGGTCGCCGGCTCCAAGGCCAAGAACGCCCGGCTGGTCATCGCCCTGGACATGGACGACACCAAGCTCGACATCGCCCGCGAGACCGGCGCCGACGTGACGATCAACATCGCCCGCGAGGACGCGGTCGCCCGGGTGCGCGAGCTCACCGACGGCTGGGGCGCCGACGTCTACATCGAGAGCGCGGGCCACCCCTCCGCCGTCGGCCAGGGCCTGAACCTGCTGCGCAAGCTCGGCCGCTACGTCGAGTACAGCGTCTTCGGCAGCGACGTCACCGTCGACTGGTCGATCATCAGCGACGACAAGGAGCTGGACGTGCGCGGCGCCCACCTCGGGCCGCACTGCTGGCCGGCGGCCATCCGGATGATTGAGTCCGGCGTGCTGCCCATGGACCGGATCTGCACCCACCAGCTGCCGCTGGCCGACTTCCAGCGCGGCCTTGACCTCGTCGCCAGCGGCAAGGAGTCGATCAAGGTCTCGCTGATCCCGTGACCGTCCCGCTCCTGCGGGCCGTCGACCCCCAGAGCCCGTCCGGCCCGGCAGGCGTGGCGCCGGACGGCGCCGGCCGGCTCTGGCTGGGCACGAGCTGGAAGATGACCAAGACGCTGGCCGAGGCCCGGGCGTACGTCACCGACCTCCTGCGCGAGCCGGTGCCGACCGGGGTCGAGACCTTCGTGCTGCCGCCGCTCACCGCCCTGCAGACGGTGCTGGACGCCCGGCCCGAGGGCGCCACCCTGCGCGTCGGCGCCCAGAACGGGCACTGGGCCCCCGACGGTCCCGTCACCGGCGAGGTCTCGATGCGCCAGCTGCGCGACGCCGGGGCCGAGATCGTCGAGATCGGCCACTCCGAGCGCCGCGCGCAGTTCGGCGAGACCGACCAGGTCGTCGCGGCCAAGGTGACCGCGGCCCTGGACCAGCACCTCGTGCCGCTGGTCTGCGTCGGCGAGCCGTGGTCGGTGCGCGCGTCCGGCCGGGCCGCCGCGCACGTCGGCGAGCAGGTCCGTACGGCCCTCTCCGGGGTCGCGCCGCACGACCTGGCCCGCGTGCTCGTCGCCTACGAGCCGGTCTGGGCCATCGGCGACAGCGGCCGCGCGGCGGCCCCCGGCCACATCGTCGGGGTCCTCGAACGCATCCGCGCCGTCGTCGAGGAGCTCGCCCCCGGCGTCGGCCTGCGCGGCCTCCTCTACGGCGGCAGCGTCACCCCGGCCAACGCCGAGGCCCTGCTCGCCCTCGACGCCCTCGACGGCCTGTTCGTCGGCCGCGCGGCCTGGACGGCGGACGGGTTCGCGGCGCTGGCCCGGACCTGCGGCCAGGTCGCCGCCCGCCGCCTCACCAGCTCGTCCCCTGCCACCACCGTGCCCGCCTCTGCACCCAACCCTGCGCCCCCCTCTGCGCCCACCCCCGCGCCCGTGCCCACGCCCTCGCCCACCCGAAGGAGCCGATGATGGCCTCGGCCCAGGCAACCGCCCTCCCCCGCCACGTCTCCCCGCGCCGCATCGTCCTGGCCGTCGCGCTGGTCGTGCTCGTCGTGGCGATGGCGCTGTCCACCAAGTTCCTCACCCCGGCCGAGCTCGCGCAGATCGCGCCGAAGCCCTTCGACCCGGCCGCCACCGCGCAGGACCTCTACTCGCGCGCCCAGTCGGAGCTGCCGGGCGAGGCCGCCGACCTCGGCGAGGTCGTGCCCGCGCTGCAGCAGGACCCGAAGAGCGCGGCCGACACCTACAAGGCGGTCTCGCCGAGCGAGAACTCCTACGTCTTCCCGGTCCGGACCACCGCCCGCGTGGTGTCCGCGACCGACGCGTCGCTGCGCCTCGCAGTCGACGGCGTGCCGAGCCAGACCCCGGTGATCGTGCCCCTCACCACCGCCGTGAACGGCAGCCCGCTGCGTGACGTGATGGGCTTCAAGTTCGCCGACGCGCCCGGCCAGACGCAGTACCAGTACGTCGCCGACGAGATGAAGAAGCTCGTCCTCGCCGACCTGGGGGCCTCGGTCGCCGACCCGGCGTCGCTGGAGGGCAAGGAGGTCGAGGTCGTCGGCGTCGTCGCCGTGACGACGACCGGCGGGGCCGGCGTGCCGCGGGGCAAGCCGGTGAACGTGCAGCCGCTCAGCGTCAAGGCCGCCTGATGAGCCAGTCCGTGAGCGCCACCGCCCCGTCGACGGGCTCGGACCGGCGCCCGGCCGGGCACCCCGACGACGAGGTCGTCCTGCGCGCGATCGACATCAGCAAGACGTACGGCGTCACGCGCGCCCTCAAGGGCGTGAACTTCGAGGTGCGCCGCGGCAAGGTGACGGTGCTCTTCGGCGAGAACGGCGCCGGCAAGTCGACGCTGATGAAGATCCTGTCGGGCGTCGAGCAGCCGACGGGCGGGCTCCTGGAGCTCGACGGCGAGGCGGTCACGCTGACGTCGACCAGCGACGCGGTGGACCGGGGCATCTCGATCATCCACCAGGAGCTGAACCTCTGCGCCAACCTCAGCGTCCGCGACAACATCTTCATCGGCCGCGAGCTCCGTACGCGGATGGGCGGCATCGACTACGGCCGCGAGGCCGAGCTCACCCGCGGCCTGATGGAGCGGCTCGAGGAGCCGATCAGCCCGACCACGCTCGTGCAGGACCTGCGCGTCGGCCAGCAGCAGATCGTCGAGATCGCGCGGGCGCTGCAGACCGACACGCGCATCCTGATCATGGACGAGCCGACGTCGGCGCTGAGCGCGGCCGAGGTCGAGGTGCTGTTCAAGGTCATCCGTGAGCTGACCAGCCAGGGCGTGGCGATCGTCTACATCTCCCACCACCTCGAGGAGGCCATCGAGATCGCCGACCACGCGGTGGTGTTCCGTGACGGCGACCTCGTCGCGACCGCCGAGGCCGACGACATCGACCTCCCCTGGGTGGTGCGCCAGATGGTCGGGCGCGAGGCCGACTACGACTTCCGCGACGAGCCGCGCGAGTTCGGAGACGTCGCCCTCTCAATCCAGGGCGTGACCGTCGCCGAGCCCGACACGGGCCGGGTCGTGGTCAACGACGTGTCCCTCGACGTCCGCGAGGGCGAGATCGTCTGCCTCTACGGGCTGATGGGCGCCGGCCGGACCGAGCTCATGGAGGCCCTCGCGGGCCGCGACCCGATCTCGGGCGGCCGGGTGCTGCTCGGGCCGACCGACCTCGGCACCCGCTCGGTCCGCGAGCGGATCGCCCTCGGGCTGGGGCTGGTGCCCGAGGACCGGCAGCGCGACGGGCTCGTGCAGATGATGAGCGTCGGCGCGAACCTCTCGCTGGCCAGCCTGCTGTCCACGGTCAAGAACGCGTTCATCCAGCGCCGGGCCGAGCGCGCGAACGTCGAGCAGGAGATCGCCGACGTCCGGGTCAAGACCGCCGGCCCGGGCGCGTTGATCACCTCGCTGTCCGGTGGCAACCAGCAGAAGGTCGTCATCGGCAAGATGCTGCTGACCAGGCCCAAGGTGCTGCTGCTCGACGAGCCCACCCGCGGCATCGACGTCGGCGCCAAGGGCGAGATCTTCTCCCTGCTGTTCCGCGAGGCGCGCAAGGGCCTCGCGGTCCTCTACGTCACCTCCGAGGTGGGCGAGGCGCTCACCGCCTCGCACCGGCTGCTCGTCATGAGCCGCGGGCGGATCGTCCGCGAGCTCGACCCGCGCACCTGCACCCGCGACGACGTCATGGCCGCGTCCGGCGAGCACGAGACGGCCGGCGAGCCCCCACCCCGGCCCGGGCCCGACGGCCCGGCCGCTACCAGCAGCACGAGCACCGACGAGCCCGACCGGAACGGAGCGTCATGACCGCCACCAGCACCGCCCCCGCACCGCCCGCGAGCGGTGCGGCCACGACCGCCCCCGCCCGCCGCGGCCTCAACCTGAACGCCGTCCTGGTCGAGGGGCGCGCCCTGATCGCCCTGCTGATCATCATCGCGATCTTCGCCGCGCTGAGCGACAACTACCTGACCGCGGGCAACCTCACGACGATCACCAAGCAGGTCGCCTTCAACGCGATCGTCGCGCTCGGGATGCTGATGGTCATCCTGAACGGCGGCATCGACCTCTCCGTCGGTTCGACGGTGGGGCTGACCGCGGCCATCGCCGGCAACCTCTTCCGCGGGCTCAACCTGCCGCTGACCGAGGCGATCATGTTCCCGCAGGTCTGGGTGATCGTCGTGCTCTCCGTCGGGGTGGGGATGCTCGTCGGCTGGGTCAACGGGCTGCTGGTGGCCAGGCTGAACCTCGCCCCGTTCATCACCACGCTCGGCATGCTCTACGTCGCCCGCGGCCTGACCGAGGTGCTGCTGAACGGCCAGAACATCACCAACGAGCTCAGCGGCCAGCCCTACCTGAACAACACCGGCTTCTTCGCCGTCTTCGCCAGCCGGCCGCTCGGGCTGCCGATCTCGGCCTGGGTGATGATCCTGTTCGCCGTCGTCTTCTCGATCGTGCTGACCCGGACGCCGTTCGGCCGCTGGCTGTACGCGACCGGCAGCAACGAGCGCGCCGCCCAGCTCTCCGGCGTGCCGGTCAAGCGCGTGCAGACCCGCATCTACGTGCTGTCCGGGCTCTGCGCCGGCGTCGTCGGCATCCTGCAGATGGCCAACATCAGCTCCTCGACCGCCGACCTCGGCACCTACTACGAGCTGAACGCCATCGCGGCCGTCGTCATCGGCGGCGCGGCGCTCTCCGGCGGTCGCGGCACCGTGCGCGGCACGATCATCGGCGCCTTCGTCATCGGCTTCCTGGCCAACGGCCTGGTCATCGTCGGCGTCTCCCCCTTCTGGCAGAAGGTCATCACCGGCGCGGTGATCATCCTCGCCGTCGCCGTCGACCAGATCCAGCAGATCGTCGGGCGCCGCCGCAACGCCCGCCGGGCCGTCGCCGCCGTCCGCCAGGCCGACGCCACCCGTACGGCCTGACCTCCGGCCCGACCACCCCCCCCCCACCCCCGCACGCCCCCGTCCCGCGCACCCCGTCCCGCACCACCCACACGAACCGCACCACCCCGCACGACCACCCCGCACGACCACCGAGCTCCACCACCGAAAGGACCACGATGTTCAGCCTCCGCAAGAGCGGGCCCCTGCTCGCCGGCGCCGCCCTCGTCCTCTCCCTCGCCGCCTGCGGCGGTGGCGGCGACGCCGCCCCTGCCGCGTCCGGCGCGGCCTCCTCCGGTGGCGCCGCCGCCGGCGGCACCGTCTCGATCATCACCGTCGACCCGAGCAACCCGTACTGGAAGGCCGAGGCCGACACGGCCAAGGCCGCGGTGGAGAAGCTCGGCTACAAGGCCGTCGTCTCGGCCAACAACAACGACCCCGAGACGCAGAACCAGCTGATCGAGACCGCCATCAACGACAAGGTCTCCGGCATCCTGCTCGACCCCGCGGGCGCCGACGAGAGCGTCGCGGCCGTGCAGAAGGCCGTCGACGCCAAGATCCCGGTCGTCCTCATCAACGCCGAGATCTCCAAGGCCGGCCTGGCCAAGGCGCAGATCGTCTCCAACAACGCCCAGGGCGCCAACCTCGGCGCCGAGGCCTGGGCCGAGGCGATGAACTACAAGGGCACCTACGTCGAGCTCTTCGGCAAGCCGAGCGACAACAACGCGCAGGTCCGCTCCGACGGCTACAAGTCGGTCATCTCGCAGTACCCCGACCTCAAGCTGGTCGGCAAGGAGATCGCGAACTGGGACCGCCAGACGGGCCAGGAGAAGATGGAGTCGCTGCTCTCCAAGAACCCCGACGTCAAGGGCGTCATCGCCGGCAACGACGAGATGGCCCTCGGGGCGATCAACGCGCTCAAGGAGAAGGGCAAGCTCGACCAGGTCAAGGTGCTCGGCTTCGACGGCAACCAGGACGCGGTGAACGCGGTCAAGAACGGCGACATGGTCGCCACCGTCCTGCAGCCCATCGTCGAGGGCACCACCAAGGCGATCGCCGAGCTCGACAGCGCGATCAAGACCGGCAGCACCGGTGTCCCGGACGAGAAGCAGGCCCTGGACTGCACGCTGATCAACAAGGACAACGCCGACCAGGTGAACAACTTCCAGCTGAACAGCTAGTCGTCCACCCGTAGTTCGCGGCGACGCCCGCACCGGTCGGGGGTTCCATGCCCGACCGGTGCGCGTCGCCCGCAGCAGCGTCCCGACCACCCGCCCCGTACGCGCCGACGACGACCCGCAGGAGCCTCCATGACCCACGTCTACGACAACCCGGCCACCTTCAAGGACGACGTCCTCGTCGGCTTCGCCGCCGCCTATCCCGGCCACGTCCAGCGGGTCCCCGACGCATCCGGCTTCGTCCGCGCGGGCGGTCCGCTCGAAGGCAAGGTCAGCACCGTGTTCGGCGGCGGCTCGGGCCACTACCCCTCCTACAGCGGCGTGGTCGGCACCGGCTTCGCCGACGGGGCCGTGCTCGGCGACCTCTTCGCCTCTCCCTCCGCCGAGCAGGTCTACCGGGTCTGCCGGGCCGCCGACGGCGGCGCCGGTGTGGTCCTGGGCTTCGGCAACTACGCCGGGGACCGCCTCAACTTCAAGGTCGCGGCAGACCGGCTGGTCGCCGAGGGCATCGACACCCGGATCGTCTACGTCACCGACGACATCGCCTCCGCCGCGGCCGACAAGGTCGACGAGCGCCGCGGCATCGCCGGGACCTTCACCGTCTACAAGGTCGCCGGGGCCGCCGCCGAGGCCGGTCTCGACCTCGACGGCGTCGAGCGCGTCATGCGCCTCGCCAACGCCCGGACCTTCTCCTTCGGCGTCGCCTTCGACGGCTGCACGATGCCCGGCGCCGACGAGCCGCTCTTCCACGTCGAGCCGGGCCGGATGGACTTCGGCCTCGGCATCCACGGCGAGCCCGGCATCACCTCGAACGACTGGATGCCGGCCCCCGCCCTCGCCGCGAAGCTGGTCGAGACGGTGCTGGCCGAGCGGCCCGCCGACGCCGGCGGCCGCGCGGCCGTCCTGCTCAACGGCCTGGGCGCGACCAAGTACGAGGAGCTCTTCGCCCTCTTCGGGCCCGTCCACCGCCTCCTCGTCGAGGCGGGCGTGACCCTCGTCCAGCCCGAGGTCGGCGAGCTGGTCACCAGCCTCGACATGGCCGGCTGCTCGCTGTCGGTCACCTGGCTCGACGACGAGCTCGAGACGTACTGGACGGCGCCGGCCGACACGCCCGCCTTCCGCCGCGGCGCCGCCGTGGCCAACGAACGCTTCACCGAGCGCCGCGAGGTCCGCGCGGCGGGGGTCGACGACGAGGTGCCCGAGGCGAGCGACGCCTCGCGGGCCGCCGCCGAGGTCGCCCGCCGCGCGGTCGCCACCCTCAGCGCCACGGTCGAGGAGCACAAGGAGGAGCTCGGCCGCATCGACGCGGTGGCCGGCGACGGCGACCACGGCATCGGCATGAGCCGCGGCGCGCTCGCCGCCACCGAGGCGGCCGACCGGGCCGCCGCGGCCGGGGGCGGCGCGCAGACGGTGCTGGCCGCGGCGGGTGCGGCCTTCGGCGACAAGGCCGGCGGCACGAGCGGGATCCTCTGGGGCCTCCTGCTGTCGCAGCTGGGCACCGAGCTCGGCAACGACGACGCCATCGACGACCGGCGCGCCGCGGCCGCCGTGCGCACGGCGGCGGATCGGCTCAAGGAGTTCAGCCGCGCCGAGCTGGGCGACAAGACGATGCTCGACGCGCTCTTCCCCTTCGTCGACGCCCTGGGCGCCGGCGTCGAGGCCGACCGTCCCCTCGCGCAGGCCTGGCGCGAGGCGGCCGAGGCCGCGACGAGCGCCGCGCAGGAGACCGCCGCGCTGACCCCGAAGATCGGCCGGGCCCGCCCGCTCGCCGAGCGCAGCGTGGGCACGCCCGACCCCGGTGCGGTCTCGCTCGCCCTCATCGTCACCGCCGTCGGCGACGTGCTCGCCGGCCCGGACGCCTAGGACCACCCCCACGCTCGTACGCTCGAGCTCCCACCCAGGAAGAAGGTCGATCCCATGCCCGAGGGCATCCGTCTGCTGCTCGGCGGCGACAGCGCCGGCTACCGCTACAAGGACGCGCTCCTCGCCGACGCGCGCGAGGACCCGCGCGTGGCCAGCGTCGAGGACCTCGGCGTCAACGAGTCCGACCCCAAGGCCGGCACCTACCCCTCCGTGGCCATCGCCGCGGCGACCAAGATCGCCAACGGCGAGGCCGACCGCGCGATCCTCGTCTGCGGGACCGGCATCGGCGTCGCGATCTCGGCCAACAAGGTCAAGGGCATCCGCGCCACCGTGGCGCACGACTCGTTCAGCGTCGAGCGCTCGATCCTGTCCAACGACTGCCAGATCCTCACCATGGGCGAGCGCGTGATCGGCCTGCAGCTCGCCCGGCGCCTGGCCAAGGAGTGGCTCGGCTACGCCTTCGACCCGACCAGCCACTCCAAGGCCAACGTGGACGAGATCGTCGACTACGAGGACAGCCTCACCGACTGACGCCGGTCGCCTTCGCTCGATCTTTCGGGCTTCGCGCGACCTTGAGGTCGCGCGAAGCCTCCAAGATCGAGCGGACGCCGGGAGGGGCGGGAGTTCAGCGCTGCTTGGTCAGCGTCAGGGCGGCGCTCGGGAGGGTGACGACCGCGGTGCCGGCGGCGTCGTCGCAGACGACCTGGGCGCTGACGCCCTGGCCGAGGACCTGGTCGGCGAGGGCCTTGACCGAGCGCGAGCGGGTGAAGCCGAAGCCCTTGACGCTCACCTCGCCCTCGGCGCTGGTGGTCGTGAGCCGCAGGTCGCTCGCGTCGCCCTCGTACGTGCCCTTGACCGTCCCGTCGAAGCTCACCTGCGCCTTCACCGGCCCGAGGTCGACCGCGACCGGGTCGGCGCCGTCGGAGCTGATCGTGAAGTCGCCGTCGGAGAACGCGGCGTCGATGTCGCCACCGGAGCCCGTGCCCAGGGCGGCGGCGCTGCCCCGACCCTCGAGGGCGGTGACGCGGTAGGAGCCGTCCGGGCAGGCACCACCCGGGGCGGACGGCGTCGCCGACGAGGCCGCGCTCGTCGGGGCGGACGACGGCTCGGGCGCGGTCGGCTCCGCCGTGCAGGCCGCGGCGAGGAGCACCGCGGCTCCCGCCACGAGCACCCCGACCCTGCCGACCATCCGCTGCGCCACCGTCGTCACGGCGGTCAGCGTAGGCGACGCACTCCTGCCCGGCCCGCGCTCGACGCGATCCGGGCGCGGGCGGGGAACCACCGCGTCAGCCCCCGAGCTGGGCCTTCAGCCAGTCGTGGCTCTGGCGGATGGCCGCGAAGGTGTCGCCCTCGTAGTGGTCGAACTCGATGACGGCGTAGCGCGCGGACGTGGCCGCGCGCAGGGCCTCGGCCAGGGGGACGTCGCCGGTCCCCGCGGGCGCCTGGTCCTTCGGCAGCTGGCGCGAGGTGATGCCCTCGCGCATCGGCCCGTCCTTGACGTGCACGGCGACGACCCGGTCGCCGAGGCGCTGGAGCAGCCCGACGGGGTCGACGCCGCCGGCCGTGGCCCAGTAGAGGTCGACCTCGAGCAGCACGGCCGGGTCGAGCAGGCCGGCGAACACCTCGAGCGCCGGGGTCCCGTCGATCAGGGACGACAGCTCGTGGTCGTGGTTGTGGTACCCGACCTTGAGGCCCTGCTCGGCCGCCTGCACCGCGACCTCGTTGAGCCGTGCCGCCGTCCGCTCCACGTCCTCGCGCGTCTGCCACTTGGCCGCGGGGACGTGGGGGTCGATGACGACCTCGACGCCGAGGACCTTGGCCGCGGCGAAGACCTCCTCGGCCGGTGGGCGGGTGAGCAGTCCGTCGGGGGTGTCCGCGGTCTTCTCGACGAGCACGGCGTGCGCGGTCGGCGAGCGCAGGCCGTACGTGTCGAACGACGCCTTGAGCGCGTCGGCCCGGCGGACGAAGTCGAAGGCCTCGACCGTGGTCAGCCCGGTCTCGGCCAGCTGGGCCAGCGAACCGTCCAGGTCGGCGTCGAGCTCGTGGTGGATGGAGTAGAGCTGGACGGAGATCTCGGGGGTGCGGGTCTCGGGCATGGGTGGTGCTCCGTTCTGCGTCGTCGCGAGAGGGGATGGAGAGAGGAGCTCAGAGGGTCCGGGCGAAGGGGTCGAACCCCTCGTCGACGAGCGGTACGCGCTCGACGCGGCTCTCGACGTCGACGACCCGCCCGTCGCGGACCGACTCGTCGATCGCCACCATGGTGTCGAGCACGTGGTACGCGAGGTCGCCGGAGGCGAGCGGGCGCCCGCCCGTCCTGGCCGCCCGGGCCAGGTCGAGGACCCCGAGGCCGCGCTCGGCGTACGCGCCCGTCACGGGCACGTCCTCCCACGTCTGCGGCGCCTGGTTGACCGCCCGGACCTCCTCGGGGGTGCGCGCCGCGCCCAGGACCGGGGCGCGGGCGATCCTGACCTCGCCGGTGAAGCGGTTCGGGTCGGGCACGACGAGGGTGCCCTCGGTGCCGGTCACCTCCACGACGCCCTGGCGCTTGAGCGGGGAGTCGAAGCTGAACAGGCTCTGGCTGACGCCGCCGTCGACGTACTGCGCGATCGCCGACACCAGGGTCGGGACCTGTACCGGGTAGGTCTCCCCGCGACGCGGACCCACCTGAACCGAGCGCTGGGCGCGGCCCTGGGAGCCGAACGCCGCGACGTTCTTCACCGAGCCGAAGACCTGGACCAGCGTGGTCAGGTAGTAGGGCCCCATGTCGAAGAGCGGGCCGCCGCCGGGGGCGTAGTAGAAGTCGGGGTTGGGGTGGAAGATGTCCGGCCCGACGTACTGCATGACCGTCTGCGCGGACAGCGGTTCGCCGATGTCGCCGCGGGCGATGGCGCGGCGGGCGGACTGGACGCCCGGGCCGAGGACCGTGTCGGGTGCGCAGCCGACGAGGACGCAGGCCTCCGCGGCGCGGGCCAGGAGCTCACGACCGCTCTCGCGGTCGGTGCTGATCGGCTTCTCCGACCAGACGTGCTTGCCGGCGGCGACCGCGCGTTCCGAGACCGCCGCGTGGAAGGCCGGGAGGGTCAGGTTGACGACCAGCTCGACGTCCGGGTGCGCGAGCACGTCGTCGGCGGTGCCCCAGGCCGCGACACCGAACCGCTCGGCCTGCGCCCGCGCCACCTCGGGGTCCAGGTCGCCGAGGACGACGAGCCGCACGTCGGGGAACCGGCTGAGGTTCTCCAGGTAGGTGGTGCTGATCATGCCGGTGCCGATGAACCCGACGCCGACGGGACCGCTGGAAGCCATCGTTCTCCTCGTCCGCTGCTGCCGGCCTCCGTCGCCGGCCGCCGTTGACGTCGAACGCTAACCAACCGCTCACTCCCCACGCGGCGGGGCCGAGGAGGTGCTCACGATGACCGGACCGGTCCCGCGGCACTGCAGGTCTGGACACGGGCCCCATCGCAGGGCCGTCGACCGCCGGCAGCGCGAGGCACACGTCGGTGGTGAGCGCAGCAGGCGGGGCCCGTACGGTCCGCGTCCGGCGCGACCGCAGCGGGTGGTGGGATGGTCGCGTGCCCGAGTCCCGCGTCGCCGCCCTGTTCGACCTGACCGGCGTGGTCGCCCTGGTCACCGGCTCGAGCCGCGGCATCGGCCGCGCCCTCGCCGAGGGCCTCGCCGGCGCCGGTGCGACCGTCGTGCTGAACGGCCGCGACGTCGAGCGGCTGGAACGCACCCGCGCCGAGCTCGCGGGGACCTTCAGCGCGGACCGCGTGCACGCGTCCGCCTTCGACGTCACCGACGAGGCGGCGGTCGAGGCTGCCGTCGCCCGCCTCGAGGCGGAGGTCGGACCCCTCGGCGTGCTCGTCAACAACGCCGGCGTCCAGCACCGTGTGCCGCTCGTCGACCTCGACGCCGCCGACTGGCGCCGGGTGGTCGAGACCGACCTGACGGCCGCCTTCCTCGTCGGGCGGTCCGTCGCCCGGGGCATGATCAGCCGCGGCCGGGGCAAGATCGTCAACGTCGCCTCGGTGCAGTCCGACCTCGCGCGCCCCGGCATCGCGCCCTACACCGCGGCCAAGGGCGGGCTGCGCAACCTGACCCGCGCGATGGCCGCGGAGTGGGCTGCCGCCGGGGTGCAGGTGAACGCGCTCGCCCCCGGCTACCTCGCCACCGAGATGACGCAGGCCCTCGTCGACGACGAGCAGTTCACGGCCTGGGTCGAGGGTCGCACCCCGGCCGCCCGGTGGGGCACGACCGCCGACCTCGTCGGCCCCGCCGTCTGGCTGGCGTCGGCCGCCTCGGACTTCGTCCACGGCCAGACGATCTTCGTCGACGGCGGCATGACCGTCGTCGTCTGACCCCTCCGGCGGCCGGCGGCGGCACGGACGACGGTCGGAGCGGGACCGCCCGCTGGTCGAGGTCTGCGTCGAGACGTACGCGCGGTGGTCGCCGGGGTCGGAGCCACCTGTCGGATTCGAACCGACGACCTACGCTTTACGAGAGCGTCGCTCTACCAACTGAGCTAAGGCGGCACGCGCTCGCGAGGCGCGGCGCGGGGACCAACAATAGCGTCTGGACGCGGTCGCGTCGAAGCGGAAGCCGGCGACGGAACGCGGGCCGGAGCCCGCGTGCTCAGCCGGACGACAGCGGCGCGGCAGCGACCGCACAGGCCCGGACCGGAGCGGCGGGCGGCAGGGTCACGGACGCCGTGGTCCCGACCGCCCGCGAGGACAGGCACCGGCCACGCGGCCCTCCACGGGTACGCACCCGGCACGACCGCCACCTGAGCGAACCCACCTGAGCCCACCCGACGCGCCCGCCTGCCCCGACCCAGGCCGGCGGCCCGTGGTCTGATGCGTCGATGGATCCCTGGCAGCGACAGGTCTCCCTGTCCCGGGCGACGGTGGCGTGGAGCGTGCTCAGCGCGGCGGCCGGACTCCCCCTCGCCGCCCGCGGCGACGCCTGGTGGCGGGCCTTCGGACGGCAGCAGGTCGGGTGGGCGGCGGTCGACGTCGGCATCGTCGTCGTGGCCGGCGCCTTCCGCCGGCGCCGGATGCGGCGCTCGGGCAACCCGTACGCCCCCGCCGTGCTGCGCCGCGAGCGCCGGCTGCTGCGCCGGGTGCTGCTGGCCAACGCGGTCGCCGACGCGGCCTACGTCGCCGGTGGCGTCTGGCTGTGGCGGGCGAGCCCCGCGGTGCCCTCCCGGGCCGGGGCCGGCGCCGGGATCGCCGTGCAGGGCGCGTTCCTGTGCGTGCACGACACGGTGCAGGCCCTGCGCTCCTGAGCGCGGCCGGACCCGACGGTCGGGGCGTGCCGGGTCAGCCGCGGGCGCAGCGGGCGCCGGAGGACGGGACCCGGCCCTCGGTGAGGTAGGCCTGCACCACCCGCTGCACGCACGCGCTGGAGCCGTAGCCGGTGTGGCCCTCGCCCTCGTGGGTGAGCAGCACCGCGGAGTCGAGCTGGCGGGCCATGCCGACGGCGTACTCGTACGGGGTGGCGGGGTCGCCCGTCGTGCCCACCACGAGGACCGGGCGGTCCCCCACCCGGTGCAGGCGCCGCGTCTTCGGAGCGGGCGCGACCGGCCAGAGCGGGCAGAAGACGTCGGCGCCGCTGAAGGGTCCCAGCACGGGCGCCCGGTCGAGCGCCGCGCGCGCCTTGGCGTCGGCCTCGGCCACGCTGACCGCTCGGCTGTCGAGGCAGCGGATGGCCGGGAACGCCGTCGCGATCGGGCCGTAGCGGCCGTCGCTGCCCCGTTCGTTGCCCCGGTCGGCGAAGGCCAGCAGCCCGCCGCCCTGCCCGCGCACGGCCTGCCCGATCGCCTCGGCCAACCGCGGCCAGCTGCTCGTCCCGTCGTAGAGCGGGGTGAGCACGCCGGACAGGCCGAGCTGCTGGGTGAGCACGCGGCCCCCACGGCCGGGCAGCGGCGAGGCGTCGAGGCGGGTCAGCAGCCGGCGCACGGTCTGCAGGACGGCGGCGCGGTCCTCGCCGAGCCCGCAGCGCTGCGCCGCGCACCAGGTGGCGAAGTGGCCGAGCGCCCGCTCGAAGCCCTGGATCTGGGTGACGCCGGAGTCGTCGTTCAGGTCGACCGCGCCGTCCAGCACCATCGAGCCGGTGTGCTCGGGGAACGTGTCGGCGTACTGGGCGCCGATCTGGGTGCCGTAGGAGAAGCCGAGGTAGTGCAGCCGCTCGTCGCCGACGAGCCCGCGCAGCAGGTCGAGGTCCCGCACGGTGTCGGCGGTCGAGATGTGCTCGAGGAGCGCTCCCGACCGCTCGAGGCAGGTGCGGCCGAAGTCGCGGGCAGCGGTGTTCAGGGTGACGGCCTCGGCGTCGTCGTCGGGCGACACGTCGAGGGAGAAGAGCCGGTCGAGCTGGGCGTCGGTCGAGCAGCGCACGGGCGTGGACCGGCCGACCCCGCGCGGGTCCCAGCTCGCCACGTCGTAGTGCTCGAGGCCCCGGGTCGGGAAGCCGCTCAGCAGGTCCAGCCCGGAGCCGCCCGGTCCACCCGGGTTGATGAACAGCGTCCCCAGCCGTGGCGACGCGGTCGCCGGGACGCGGCCGACGACGAGGGTCAGGGCGCGGCCGTCGGGGGCCGACCAGTCGAGCGGGGCGGACACGGCGGCGCACTCGACGCGCTGCGAGCAGGAGTGCCAGTCGGGGCGCTGGGCCGTGTAGCGCGCGGTCCCGGACCCCGCCGGCGGGTCGGTCACGCCGGGTGGGACCACCGCGGGCACGGGCTCGAGGGGCCGGCCGTCCGCCGGGGTCGGGGCGACCGAGGACGGCGCGGGCACCACCGAGGTGCTCGACGACGCTGGAGGGGGCGGGCGCCCGGGACGTCGAACCGCGTGAGGGCAGCGGGAGCACGCCGCACCCGGCGAGCAGGACGACCAGGACCACGAGCAGCGGGGCCGCGGGAGCCCTCCCGGCCGGAGCCCTGCGCGCGGGCAGCCCGGCGGCGGACCGCGACGGCCTCACGCGGTGGGGTCCGCCCCTCGGACGCCCTTCGGCGCGGTGTCGGTGACGGTCCCGCTGCGTCCCTCGTACGCCTGCCGGGACCCGCAGACGCTCGCGGCGCTGCACCGGCTCACCGCCCCGCTGTCCTTCATCCGCACGACCACGGCGTCGGCGGGCACCTGGTGGGCCACGACGGTGGCCTGCTCGCCGTCGACCTCCACGCGCGAGCCGACGGCCGGGACCTCGCGGGCGAACTCGGCGTAGAGCGGGTGCTCGTACTTCAGGCAGCAGAGCAGCCGACCGCAGGCGCCGGAGATCTTGAGCGGGTTGGGCGGCAGGTCCTGCGCCTTGGCCATCCGCAGCGTGACGGGCTCGAAGTCCTTGAGGAAGGTGGCGCAGCACAGGTCACGCCCGCAGCTGCCGATCCCCCCGGTGAGCCGGGCGGCGTCGCGCGACCCGACCTGGCGCAGGTCCACGCGGGAGTCGAGGCTGCGGGCCAGCTCGCCGACCAGGGTGCGGAAGTCGACCCGGTGCGGTGCGGTGAAGTAGACGACGACGAGCTGCTCCGACGCCGTCGCCGGGTCGAGGTAGTCGATGCCGACGATCTTCATCGCCAGGCCGTGCCGCTTGATCAGGCGGCGGGCGACGAGCTTGGCCTCGGCGCGGCGCCGGCGGTGCTCGGCGTCGCGCTCGAGGTCGGCGCTGCCGGCGGGACCGGCGCACACCGGGAGGCCGACGAACCCCTCGGCGTCGTCGGGGTGCACCCACTGGGGCGCCCAGACGCACTCGGCGACCTCGGGACCGGAGTCGGTGGGCACCAGCACGCGGTCGCCGACGGCATAGCTCTGCTCGCCGGGGTCGAGGTAGTGGAGGCGTCCGTAGCGCTCGAACGACACCGCCATCACGCGGAGCATGCTCGCCAGCGTACGAGGGCGGTCGAACCCGGGGGCCGGACGGCTCGCCGGGTGCCTGGCCACGGGCCGGGCTGCGGCGGCGCGGCCCCCGCCGAGCCGGCGGGAGGAAGGTGGAAGCCCGGCAGATGCGGGTCTGCCGGGCCCCCTCGGGTGGGCGAACTGGGGGGCAGGTGCCCACCCGCGCCAGAAACGTCTCCGTCCATGGTGCCGCAAGCGCTTGCACGCCACGCCCGGGCGGCCGCGATCCGGGGCTTGACCAGGGGTGAACTCAGTCACACCAAAGGCTTGAGCCTGCACTCAGCAGCAGGGCGACGGCCTCCGTCGGGCTCCGGGCCCCCGTCAGCGCGGGGTGTCGAAGAGCTCGAGCAGGTCGCGGACGAGGCCCGCCTCGGCGCTCCCCGGGTCGCTCGGCCTGCGGTCGAGCACGTCGCTCCATCCCGGGACGCGGACGGGCTGGGCGTCGAGGTCGCTGAAGCCCATGCTCCAGTCGGGGAACTGCCGGTCCAGCTGGTCGCGGGAGGCGACGGTGGTGACGTCGCGGTGGCGCGGATCGCGGCGGATCGCCTCGTAGAGCGGTTCGACGCGGTTGCGCTGGCCCTCGAGCAGCTGGACGAAGGTCCGGTTGCGGTAGAGCAGGATGCCGGTCAGCCGGGCCGCCGTGTTGTGGGCCCGGCACTCCTGCAGCAGGCCCACCAGGTCGGCACGCGTCATGGGCGACACGGATCGGCTCGCGTACACCAACGAGAAGAGCACGGGCAGCACACTAGCTCTGGACCTGAGAACGAGGCGAGAGATGCTCAGATATTGCTGTTGAAGACCCGCGGGGCTCAGGGCTCCACGAGGGCGATCATCGTCGACTCCAACGCGAGGAGCGGGGCCACGTTGCCCTCGAGCGCCGTCCGGCAGGCGAGCAGCGCGTCGATGCGACGCAGGGTGGACTCCGGGGTCGAGCGCTGCGCCAGCGCGGCCAGCCGGCCGGCGAGCGCGTCGTTGACGAGCGCCGCCCCGGAACGGGTCTGGAGGCTGAGCAGGTCGCGGTAGAAGGCGGTGAGCTCGGTGAGCGCCCGGTCGATCGCGTCGCGCTGGAACCGCTTGGCCCGCGCCCGCTGCTGCTCCTCGAGCTCCTTGACCGCGGCCGCCGCCTGCCGGGGCCGCGCACCGCGCGTGCCGAAGCCGAGCGCCTCCTCCAGCGCCGCGCGCTCGCGCGCGTCCACCGGCTCGGTCGCCGCGGTCGCCTCGGCGGAGCACATCTCGACCAGCCGGGCCGCCGCGCCGAGGCAGGCCGACAGGCCGGTCAGCCCGAACGGGATCAGCAGGATCTCGCGGCGCCGCGACCGGGCCGTCTCGTCGCGGGCGAGGACCCGCGCGCGGCCGACGTGGCCCTGGGCGGCGCGCGCCGACTCCAGCGCGAGCGCGGGCTCGACCCCGTCGCGGCTCACCAGCAGCCGGGCGACCGCGTCGGTCGTCGGGGTGGCCAGCGACAGCAGCCGGCAGCGCGACCGGATGGTGACCACGACGTCGTCCGGGGTGGGCGCGCAGAGGATCCACACGGTCGCCGGCGCGGGCTCCTCGACGCTCTTGAGCAGCGCGTCGGCACCGCGCTCGGTCACCCGGTCCGCGTCCTCGACGACGATCACCTGCCGGTGGCGCAGCGTGGGGCTCATGGCGGCCCGGCGTACGAGGTCGCGCACCTCGTCCACGCCGATCGACAGCTGCTCGGTCCGCACGAGCGTCACGTCGGGGTGCGCGCCGGAGAGCGCGGTGCGGCAGCCGTTGCACGTCCCGCAGCCCGCCTCCACCCCGCCGGGACGCTCGCACTGCAGGGCGGCGGCGAAGGCCCGGGCGGCGTTGGAGCGCCCCGAGCCGGGGGGCCCGACCACGAGCCAGGCGTGGCTCATGGCGTGGTCCTCTCCCCGGGCCGCCCGGCGCAGGACCTCGACGGCGGCGTCCTGCCCCACGAGGTCGGCCCAGACCGTCTTCTCCGCCGTCGCGGACGCCGTGGTGCTCACGACGACACCCTCGCAGCGCCCTCCGACAGGAGCCGCTCGACGCGGGAGCCGACCGCCTCGGCCAGCTCGTCGCGGGAGCGCCGGGCGGGCAGGACGAGGTAGCGGTCCGGGTCGCGGCCGGCGAGGGCGAGGAAGGACGCGCGGGCCCGGCGGTGGAAGTCCAGCCCGGCCGACTCCAGCCGGTCGGGCGCGGTGAGCGTCCCGAGCCCGGCCTCCGGGTCGAGGTCGAGCAGGACGGTCAGGTCGGGTCGTAGGTCGCCGGTGGCCCAGCGCGCGACGCGCTCGACCTCGTCGCCGTCCAGGACCCGCCCGGCGCCCTGGTAGGCGACCATCGAGTCGACGTAGCGGTCGCAGACGACGACCGCACCGCGCTCCAGCGCCGGACGCACGACCTGGTGGAGGTGCTCGGCCTTGTCGGCGGCGTAGAGCAGGGCCTCGGTCCGCGGTCCCACCTCCCCGCCGTCGCCGTGCAGCAGCAGCCCCCGCAGCACCGCACCGAGGCGGGTGCCGCCGGGCTCCAGCGTCCGGACGACCTCGTGGCCCGCCTCCGCCAGCCGCTGCACCAGGAGCTCGACCTGGGTCGACTTGCCGACCCCGTCGCCGCCCTCGAACGCGACGAAGGCGCCCGGACCGCCCGCGGCGCTCACGCGCCGAGCTTTCGGACCGTCTTCGCCCAGCGCTCGACGAAGTCCTGGCGCGCCCGTCGGTCGCGCTGCCGGCCGCGCTCGTAGTCACGGCCGGCGGCGAAGGCGTCGGCCGGGGTGAGCCCGCCGACGTCGGGCAGCGCGGGCAGGCCGCCGAGCGGGACGGCCTCGAGCAGCCGCGCGGGCTTGCGCAGCAGGGCGAGCGTGGCGGCCGACTCGGCGGGGAGCACGACCGCCGACGCCGCGGCCAGGCCGCGCAGGCGGGCGACGACCTCGCCCACCTGGCGCCACGCGGCGTCGCCGGAGTCCGTGCGCAGCGGGTCGGCGACCTCGCGCAGGCGCCTCGTCTCCCCCTGCAGCAGCCGGGCGAGGAGCTCACCCGCGGGCTCGGTGCCGTCGACGACCAGCTGGGGCGAGCGCGCTGCCGCGACGAGCCGCTCGAGCACGGACAGGTAGCGCTCGGTCCGCAGGGCTCCGGGGGTCGCGCCCGTCGCGACGAGCCAGTCGACGTCGTCGCGCAGGTCCTCCTCCCACGCCGCGTCGAGCGCCGGGGCGAGGCCGCCGAGCTCGCCGCGCAGGGCGGTCGCCTCGACGCCCAGCCGGGCGGGCGCGTCGTCGTCGCCCCGGCGCAGGGCCAGGTCGCAGCGCACGATCTCGCGCAGCCGGTTGCCCACCACGGCCGCGACGAAGCGGCGGAAGGGCATCGCCGGGTCGAGCGCCTGCTCGTCGGGGATGTCGGAGGGCCCCGTCGCGGGCGCGCCCAACCGCGCGACCAGCCGTGGGAAGCGAGGCACCCGGTTGGCGCCGACCAGCCGGAAGGCCCGCTCCACCGAGGCACGCTGGTCGGCGCTGAGCCCGGCACCGACGGGGGTGAGGGTGACCTCGCGGTAGCGCGCCGTGGTGAGGCCGCCCCGGCGCACCGTCACCTTGTCGTCGCGCAGCAGCGCGAGGGTCGAGCCCGTGTCGTCGCGCAGCGCGAACTCGCGGCGGTCGCAGTTGAGGGCGGCGACCGGGCCGAGGGTCGCGCGCCGGCGCAGCGGCCGGATGAGCGCGGTCAGGTCCTCGGGGAGGTCGGCGTCGCCCATCGGCTCGACGTGGTCCTTGGGCAGCAGCGGCTGCCAGTCGGGCGCGGTGAGGAACCACTCCCCCCGCCCGTCCAGCACCCGGTGCGCCAGCAGCACGCCGGAGCGGCTGAGCCGGTGGTCCGGGGCGTCGAGGAGGGTGACGTCGATCGCGTACGCGGCGTTGTGACCGGCCCGCGCCACGACGTTGTGCAGCCCGGCCTCGCGGTTGACGAGCCGCGGCTCGGGCGAGCTGAACGGGACGTCGTAGAGCCGCTGGCCCGCCGGGCGGCCCGGACGGGCCGGCGGGTCCGGGAAGGCCTCCTCGACGAGCGGCCGGTCCTGCGGTCCCGGGGCCTGCCCGTCCCGGGCCTCCCGGCCTGGCTTGACCGGCTTGCCCGGCTTGCCCGCCTTGCCCGGCTTGCCCGGCTCAGCAGCCCGGCTGAGCTCGGCCCTGCCCGCCTTCGCGCCCTTGGCCATCAGGACGTGGCTGTCCGGAGGGGGGCCATCAGGACGGCGAGGAGGACGCCGCCGCGCGGGGCTTCGTCGCCGTCTTCCTGGCCGCCGTCTTCTTCGCCGCGGCCTTCGCGGCCGGGGCCTTCTTCGCCGTCGTCTGGGCCGCCGTCTTCGTGGCGGCCTTCTTCGCGGGCGCGCGCCGGGTCGTCTTCTTCGGCGCCGGACCCTTGGCCCGCTTCTCGGCGAGCAGCTCGGCCGCCCGCTCCGCGGTCAGCGTGGCCACCTCGTCGTCGCGGCGCAGGGTCGCGTTGACCTCGCCGTCGGTGACGTAGGCGCCGAAGCGCCCGTCCTTGACGACCATCGGGCGGCCCGACACCGGGTCCGGACCGAGCTCGGCCAGCGGCGGCTTGGCCGCCGCCCGCCCGCGCTGCTTGGGCTGGGCGTAGATCGCCTCGGCCTGCTCCAGCGTGATGTCGAAGATCTCGTCCTCGCTGCTCAGCGAGCGCGAGTCGGTGCCCTTCTTCAGGTACGGCCCGTAGCGGCCGTTCTGCGCGGTGACCTCCTCGCCGTCGAGGGTGCCGACCACCCTCGGCAGGCTCATCAGCCGCAGCGCCTGCTCCAGCGTCACGCTGTCCACGCTCATCGAGGCGAACAGCGAGCCGGTGCGCGGCTTGGCGTTCTTGGGGGCGTCGTCGGGGAGCACCTCGGTCACGTACGGCCCGAAGCGGCCCTGCTTGGCCACCACGGTGCGGTGCGTCTCCGGGTCGGTGCCGAGCTCGCGCTCCTCGCCCATCGGCTTGCTGAGCAGCTCGGTCGCCAGCTCGAGGGTGAGCTCGTCGGGCGGCAGCTCCTCGTCGACGTTGGCGCGGCGGCCCTCGGAGTCCTCGACGTAGGTGCCGTAGCGGCCCACCCGGACCACGACGTCGGAGCCGAGGTCGCCGACCGGGAAGGTCGACAGCCGGCGGGCGTCGATGTCGCCCAGCTCGGAGACGAGGCGCTGCAGGCCCTCGTGCCCGCTCGGGACCTCGACCGGCTCGACGGGAGCACCGCCGCCCGCCGGGTCGGCGGGCACGGGCTTGCCGCCGGCGCCGAAGTAGAAGTCGGTGAGCACCGCCACGCGCGCCGCGTTGCCGCTGGCGATCTCGTCGAGCGTGTCCTCCATCTGCGCCGTGAACTTGTAGTCCACCAGCCCCGGGAAGTGCTCCTCCAGCAGCCGCGTCACCGCGAACGCGAGCCAGGTCGGCACGAGGGCCGAACCCTTCTTGAACACGTAGTCGCGGCTGGTGATCGTGCGGATGATCGAGGCGTAGGTCGAGGGCCGCCCGATCTCCAGCTCCTCGAGCTTGGCCACCAGCGACGGCTCGGTGTAGCGGGCCGGCGGGCGGGTCTCGTGCCCGGCCGGGGTCAGCGACTCCGGGCGCAGCGCCTGGTCCTCGCGGAGCTGCGGCAGCCGGGCCTGGGCGTCGTCACCGGTGCCGCCGGGCTCGTCGGTCGACTCGACGTAGGCCTTGAGGAAGCCGTGGAAGGTGATGGTGCGCCCCGACGCGACGAACGTGCACGGCTCGGCGCCCGACGGGGTCGCCTCGATGCGGACGGTCGTGGAGAAGCCCTCGGCGTCCTTCATCTGCGAGGCGATGGTCCGCATCCAGATCAGCTCGTAGAGGCGGAACTGGTCGCCCCGGAGCCCGGTCTGGGCGGGCGTGCGGAAGGTGTCGCCGGCCGGGCGGACGGCCTCGTGGGCCTCCTGCGCGTTCTTGACCTTCGAGGCGTACACGCGGGGCGAGGCCGGCAGGTAGTCGCTGCCGAAGAGCTGCGTGACCTGGGCGCGGGCCGCGTTGATCGCGGTGTCGGAGAGCACCGAGGAGTCCGTACGCATGTAGGTGATGTAGCCGCCCTCGTAGAGGTCCTGGGCGACCGACATGGTGCGTTGCGCGGTGAAGCCGAGCTTGCGGCCGGCCTCCTGCTGCAGCGTCGTCGTGCGGAAGGGCGCGTACGGCTTGCGCGTGTAGGGCTTGGAGTCGACCCCGGCGACGCGGAACGGCGCGGTCTCCAGCGACGCGGCCAGCGCACGGGTCTGGGTCTCGTCGAGGTGGACCAGCACCTCGTTGGGCCGGCTGAGGAGCTGGCCGTGGCTGTCGAAGTCGCGGCCCTGCGCCACGCGGCGCTCGCCGACGCGGGTCAGGCGGGCCGGGAACTGCGGGGGCTCGGCACCCTCGCCGGCGTCGAGCACGGCGTCGAGGTCCCAGTACGACGCGGTGCGGAAGGCGATGCGCTCCCGCTCGCGCTCGACCACGAGCCGGGTGGCGACGGACTGCACGCGCCCGGCCGAGAGCCGGGGCATGACCTTCTTCCACAGCACCGGGGAGACCTCGTAGCCGTAGAGGCGGTCGAGGATGCGGCGCGTCTCCTGGGCGTCGACGAGGTCGGTGTCGAGGTCGCGCGGGTTGGCCACGGCCTCGGCGATCGCCTTGGGCGTGATCTCGCGGAACACCATCCGCCGGGCCGGGACCTTGGGCTTGAGCTCCTGCAGCAGGTGCCAGGCGATGGCCTCGCCCTCGCGGTCGTCGTCGGTGGCGAGCAGGAGCTCGTCGGCCTGGGCCAGCGCGTCCTTGAGGGAGCGCATCGTCGACTTCTTGTCGGGGTTGACCACGTAGAGCGGCTCGAAGTCGTGCTCGACGTCGACGCCCGTGCGCGCCCACTTCTCGCCCTTGTACTTGGCGGGGACCTCGGCGGCACCGGTCGGCAGGTCGCGGACGTGACCGCGGCTGGACTCGACGATGTAGCCGTCGCCGAGGTAGCTCGCGATGCTCGCGACCTTGGTCGGGGACTCGACGATGACGAGGCTCAGCCCGCCGCCGCCGGCTTTCCCTCGACCTGCTGCAGCCTTCGCCACCTGTTCCTCCATCTGGTGCTCGCACGCCCTCGGAGCGCGGGCGGCCACACTCTACGGCCCCCGTCCACCCCTCCCGGCCGCAACGATCCGCGCCGGTCGACCATTCCGGCTCCTGCCCCGCGGCTCTGGGACGCGGGTCGTGGCCCCGCCTGCCTCAGGGGGCTGACGGTCCGGACGGCGCCGTCGTCTCCTCGAGCAGCCCGTCGACCGCGAGGGTGCGGACCCGCTCCACGAGCTCGGCGGCCAGCACGGTCGCGTCCACGTCGAGCATCCCGGCGACCGCGTCCACCAGCGTCTCGAGGGTGAGCTCGCCGTCGCAGGCCCCGAGCACGCCGGCCTCCGCCGTGCCGAGGGCGACGGCGCGGCGCAGGCCGCGCTGCTGGCGCAGCACGATCGTCGCGGGGTCCGCCGCACCGGGCGGCCCGGTCGTCTCCTCGACCACGTCGGGCGCCAGCCGCCAGGCCGTGGCGAGGACCTCGTCGGCGCTCCGGCCGCGCCAGCGGTCCACCACCGCGAGCTCGCGGGCGAACGCCGGCGCCACCGGCTGCTCCACCGCGTAGGGCCAGGCCTCCAGCACCCGGTGCGCGTCCGCGCCGCCGTGGCGCCGGGCCACCAGCCAGCCCATGCCGACGCCCTCGAGACCGAGGCCGTCGAAGTAGGCGCACCACGCGGCGTAGCGCTCGGCGTAGTCCGGGGCCCCGGTGAGCCCGGCGTCGGCGAGCCACAGCTCGACGTAGGCGTACGGGTCGAGCACCTCCCGCTCGACGACGTGCAGGTCGATCTCGTCGGGGACCCACGCGGCGACCCGGTCGCGCCAGTCCTGCCCGCGGACGTGGGCCCAGTTCGCCAGGACCTGGAGCACGCCGCCCTCGGCGAGGTGGTCCACGCCCTGGCGCACGACCGCCTCGACCAGTCCGTCGGAGGTCCGGGTGCCCTCGCGGTAGGTGAGGCGCTCCCCGGTCGGCGGGGACAGCACGTACGGCGGGTTCGTCACCACGAGGTCGAAGCGCTCGCCGGCCACGGGGGCGTACAGGTCACCGAGACGCAGGTCGACGTCGAGGCCGTTCAGGTCGGCGGTCAGCCGCGCCAGGGTCAGCGCGCGCGGGTTGAGGTCGGTGGCGACGACCTCGCCGGCGTGCCGGGCGAGGTGCAGGCTCTGCACGCCGCAGCCCGTGCCCAGGTCGAGCGCCCGCCCGACCGGCGCGCGCACCGTGAGCTGGGCCAGCGTCGACGAGGCGGAGGACACCCCGAGGACGAAGTCGGGCCGCATCGGCGTCACCCGGGTGTCGAGGCCCGGGGTGAGGTCGGAGGCGACCCAGGCGTCGTGGCCGGTGACGCCGTCGTCGGAGGAGTACGGGCGCACGTCGACGAGCGCGCCGGCGGAGCCGTCGTCGACGTCCAGGACGCCCGCGGCGGCCAGGACGGGCACCAGGCCGGGCAGCGCCCGCTCGAGGTCGGCCCGCGGGACCCGGTCCTGCAGCAGCCACAGCCGGGTGAGCGTGGCCAGCGGGTCGTCGCGACCGGCCAGCGCCAGGCGCGCCGGGACGGTCGCGTTGCGGCCGAGGGCGGCGTGGGCACGCTCGCCCACGGCGTCGACGACCGCGTCGACCTCGTAGCGGTGCGCGGTGAAGGTTCCGGTGAGGTCCGCGCACTGCTCGGCGGTGAGCAGCCGGTCGTCCGCTCCCGGGTGCAGCCCGGCGGTGCTCATCAGCGCAGCTCGACGGCCGCGCCGACCAGCAGCGGCCCCAGGAGGGCGCCGTACGGCGTGGCGTCGGTGGGGTCGTCGGACGGGGCGACGAAGCTGCCGGGGCCCCAGCCCGCCGCGACGGCCTGGGCGCCGAGGTCGAGCGTCCAGCGGTGGTCGTAGCTGCGGGTCGTCGACCCGGCGCTCCCGTCGGCGCTCGCCCCGGCGCTCCTGCCGGCGGGTGCCAGGCGCAGCAGCAGGCCGGTCCCGGCCGGCACGGCCTCGCAGGCCGCGGGCTCGAACGAGCCCGGCCGCATGAGCACGGCGAGGTCGAAGTCGCCGACCGAGGCGTCCAGGGTCCCGGGCTCCGGGCGCAGCACGACCTGGTGGTCGGCGCTCCGGCCGGCGCCGACGAGCGCGGCGTCCACCGCGGGCTTGCGCGCGGCGTCCACGAGCACGACGGCGGGCGCGTCGACGGCGGGGTCGAGGCCGAGGCGCCGCACGGCCTCCGGTGCGTCGTCGAGCACGGGGACGGCGACGGCGCCGACCCGTGCGCAGGCGAGCAGGCCGATGACCAGCTCGGGCACCAGCGGCAGGGCCAGGACGACCTGGCGCCCGGGGCGTACGCCGAGCTCGCGGAACGCCCCGCCGAGCTGGGCGACGCGCTCGAGCAGGTCGGCGTAGGAGTAGGAGGAGCGCGCCCCGGCCGCCGCGAAGGGGTGCAGCAGGGCCGGCGCGTCGGCCAGCCCGCGCACGACGTGGCGGTCGAGGGCGTTGTAGGCGAGGTTCAGGGAGCCCGCGGAGGTCTCCGTCGGGCGGGCGAACCAGTCGGTGCGGGCGCCGGGACCGCCGGCGGGCGGGTCGCTCGGGGTCACGGGGACGCTCCTCTGGTTCGGGCTCGGTCCGGGCTCGGCTCGGGCTCGGCTCGAGCGTGGCTCAGGCATGACGGTGGTGGTTCCGGTCGGTCGGCGGTGCCGTCCTGCGAAGCACGAAGGGACCGCTCCTCAGCGGAGCGGCCCCTCGTGGTGGTGCGGTGCGGGCTCAGCCCTGGCGCTCCACCGAGGTGGTCACGCCGGTCTGGGACTGCCCGTGGGCGCCGGCGCCCGGGAGGGCGGACGAGCCGCCGGCCCCGACGGACGGGGCCGGCGTCGACGAGCCGCCGTCGTCGTGCATCGCCGAGTCGCCGCGGCGGGCGCTGATGACGAGCATGACCACGATCACGGCGACCGCGGCGAGGGCGATGACGAAGCGGACGGCGCTCGGCTCGCTGCTGAGCGGCGACATGGCCACGACGGCCGGCGCGATCAGCAGGGCGACGAGGTTCATCACCTTGATCAGCGGGTTGATGGCCGGGCCGGCGGTGTCCTTGAACGGGTCGCCGACGGTGTCGCCGATGATCGTCGCCTCGTGGGCCGACGAGCCCTTGCCGCCGTGGTTGCCGTCCTCGACGAGCTTCTTCGCGTTGTCCCAGGCCCCACCGGAGTTGGCCAGGAAGACCGCCATCAGGGTGCCGCAGGCGATGGCGCCGGCGAGGTAGCCCGCGAGCGCCGGCGCCCCCAGGCCGAAGCCGACGGCGATGGGCGCGCAGATGGCCAGCAGGCCGGGCGTGGCCAGCTCGCGCTGCGAGTCGCGGGTGACGATGTCGACCACGCGGCCGTACTCGGGCTTGCCGGTGCCCTCCATGATCCCGGGGATCTCGCGGAACTGGCGCCGCACCTCGTACACGACGGCACCGGCCGCGCGGCTGACCGCGTTGATGGCCAGGCCGGAGAAGAGGAAGACGACCGCCGCGCCGATGATCAGCCCGACCAGCGTCTGCGGGGAGAAGACGACCGACTCGTCGACGAAGCTCTGGTAGCGCTCGACGAGCACGCCGCGGATCGAGTCGGTGTAGGAGCCGAACAGCGCGGTGGCGGCCAGGACCGCCGTGGCGATCGCGATGCCCTTGGTGATGGCCTTGGTGGTGTTGCCGACCGCGTCGAGCTCGGTGAGGATCTGCGCGCCCTCGCCGTGCACGTCGCCCGACATCTCGGCGATGCCCTGCGCGTTGTCGGAGACGGGGCCGAAGGTGTCCATGGCCACGATGACGCCGACCGTGGTCAGCAGGCCGCAGCCGGCGAGCGCGATGGCGAACAGCCCGACGACGCCGGAGCCGCCCACCAGGAAGGCGCCGTAGACGGCGGCCCCGATGACCAGGGCGGTGTAGACGGCCGACTCGAGGCCCAGCGAGATGCCCGAGAGGACGACGGTCGCGGCGCCGGTGAGGGCGGTGCGGCCGACGGTCTTGACGGGCTTGTCCTCGGTGCCGGTGTAGTAGCCGGTGAGCTTGAGGATGGCCGCGGCCAGCACGATGCCGATGATCACCGAGATGATCGCGACGAGCCGCGGGCTGCCGACCGGGGCGCTGTTGTCGACCCCCAGCTCGGCGAAGGTCCCCGGCAGGTAGACGAAGCTGGCGACGACGCTCAGCACGGCGCTGATGACCGCGGACAGGTAGAACGACCGGTTGATCGTCGTCAGGCCGTTCTCGCCCTGGCGCGGTCGGGTCATGAAGATGCCGATCAGGGCCGTGATGACCCCGATCGCCGGGATGATCAGCGGGAAGACCAGGCCGGCCTCGCCGAAGGCGGCCTTGCCGAGGATCAGCGAGGCGACCAGCGTGACGGCGTAGGACTCGAAGAGGTCCGCGGCCATGCCGGCGCAGTCACCCACGTTGTCGCCGACGTTGTCGGCGATGGTCGCGGCGTTGCGGGGGTCGTCCTCGGGGATGCCCTGCTCGACCTTGCCCACCAGGTCGGCGCCGACGTCGGCGGCCTTGGTGAAGATGCCGCCGCCGACACGCATGAACATGGCGAGCATGGCGGCGCCGAAGCCGAAGCCCTCGAGGATCACGGGGGCGTCGCCCTGGAAGAGGAACACGACGAGCGCCGCCCCGAGCAGGCCGAGGCCGACCGTGGCCATGCCGACGTGCGCGCCGGTGCGGAAGGCGATCTTCATCGCGGGGCTGCGACCCTCGGCGCCCACGCGCGCGGCCGCGGCCACCCGGAGGTTGGCCCGGGTGGCGAGCCACATGCCGAGGTAGCCGATCAGGCCGGAGAACACCGCACCGGCCAGGAAGGCCACCGACCGCGCGATGCGCAGGCCCCAGTGGGCCCCGGCCTGGTCGGAGTGCGCGGGCAGCGCCAGGAGCAGGAGGAACGCGACGACGGCGAAGATCCCCAGGGTGCGGAACTGCCGGCTGAGGAACGCGCTGGCACCCTCCTGCACGGCCTGGGCGATGTTCTGCATGTTCTGGGTGCCGTCACCGGCGGCGAGGACCTCGCGCCGGAAGACGAACGCCATGAACAGGGCCACGATCGCGATCACTCCGACGATGGCGACCAGTGTCAGGTTGCCGCCGGACAGCGTCGTCACGGGCATCGGGGGTCCTCCTACGAGCTTCGACGGGGGACACAGGCGTACGTCGCGGCGGCGGCGGTGGCCAGCCTGTCGCACAGGTCCTCGGGTTCAGACCGGAGGAGTGTAACCACAGGACGCACTGGTTCTGTGCTGCAGCAGCCTCCACGGGCGCGGGCCCCTGCTCCCGAGCCGCCCGGCGGGCGGGCGGGTTCACCGCACCGGGCCGGCGTGGGCCCGCCCCTCGAGGGTGCGCGGGAGCCCCGGCAGCCGGACGCCGACCTCGACGGCCACCGCCACGCTCACCACGTAGTCCACCTCGTCGCCGACCTGGTCGCAGCTCGTCACCCGGCCCCCGTTCGACCGGGCGACCCGACCGGCCGCCGGGCACGGCGAGCGTCCCTCCGCGAACGCGGCCGCCCCGCTCAGGGCGGCCAGGTCGGCCGCCCCGCGCGCCTGGTGCCCGGCGACCAGGTACGCCGCCGCCACGACCGCCGCCATCGCCACGACCCCGACGACAGCCATCACCCCGACGACCAGGAGGGTCCCGCTCCCCCGCTGGTCGGCCACGCTCGCGCCGGTCCTCACCAGTCACCGCCCGGCTCCCGGGCGACCCGCGCCCGGGCCGAGAGCGGCACCGTGGGCATGCCCTGGACGAGCGGGCGGGCGCGGACCCGCACGGTGACGGTCACCACGCCCGCACGGGTGCTCGTGGTCACGCTCGCGCCGGGCGGGGCGGCGGCGCGGGCCATCCGCACGCCCCGGGTGTCGCCGCGGGCCTCCTGGCGGGCCACCGCGGCCGCCGTGTCCACGCACCGCAGCTCGACGACGACCAGGAAGATCCCCCAGAGCATCATCCCGAGCAGCACCAGGGCCGCGAGGGTGGCGACGGCCAGCTCGGCCGTCACCATCCCCCGCTCCCCCCGGCGCCGCACCGGCCGGTCCGACTGCTCCCGTCCGACCCGTGTGCGACGCCGCACCGTCAGTGCGCGAACTTCAGGAAGGTGCTGAGCACCTTCAGCACGATGCCCAGCAGCGCGGCCTTGACCGCGCCGGTCGTCACCACCGCGAGCAGCACGCCCGCGATGGCGACCGCCGCGACGATGCCGACGGCCCACTCGGCGCTGACCATGCCCCGCTCCCCCCGACGCACCAGCCCGCGCCGACCGGGCAGCGGCACGCTCGCCGCCCAGCGGACCTCGACGTCCTCCTCGCCCGCCGACGCGCACGTCCCGGTCGTCGCCCCCGTGTCCTGCACCTGCACCATCTCGGACCTCCTCAGGTCTCGCACCCCCACCGGGGATGTCGCGCCCGCACGGACGCACCGGGAGTGTTCTCACCGGTGGGCCGGACGAGCCGGTCGCGCGACGGCTGTGCACGGACCGGGGCGGGCGGGGCGTCCGGCTGTGGACAAGCGGCACGAGCCCGGGTGGGCCGGGTCGGGGCCCGCCCCCGGACGGCTTGGGTCGCAGGCCCACGGGCCGGTGAGGGACGACGGACGGCTGCCGGCGTCGCCCGGGCGCACGGGAACGCCGAGGCCGGGAACGCAGAGGCTGGGGACGCCGACGCCGGGAACGCAGACGCCGGGAACGCAGACGCCGGGAACGCAGACACCGGGAACGCAGGGCGAGCTCAGCGGGAGGGCCGGCTGAGGGGCGCAGCGCGAGGCCCTCCAAGGACCGGCCGGCTGGGTCGTGGCACGGCCCGCGTCGCTCGGTCCCGAGCCAGGCCGGCCGTCAGAGGGACAGCGCGCGGGACAGCGCCGAGGCCACGGTGGGCACGACGCCCAGCAGCAGGAAGGCCGGGATGAAGCACGTCATCAGGGGCATCACGCTGCGCACCCCCACGCTGCGGGCGACGACCTGGAGCGCGGCCTGGCGACGCTCTCGTGCCTGCACCGCGTGGTGGCGCAGGGTGGTCACGAGCAGCGTCCCCGACTCCACCGACCGGGCGAGGTCGGCCGCCGCGGGCCCGAGCTGGGGGTGCTCGGCCAGCGCCAGCCAGGCGTCGGCGTCGGCCACGCCGAGGTCGGTGGAGGCCCGGACGCGGCCGAGGTCCTCGGCCACCGGCCCGTCGAAGGCGTCCACGACGACGGCGCACGCGCCCCGTACGGGGAGCCCGGCGGCCAGGCAGGACGCCATCAGCTCCAGCGCCTGGGGCGTCTGGAGCACGAGGACCTGTCGGCGCCGCCGCGCCGCGGCCGGCTCGACCCGACCCAGCACCACCACGGCGGCCAGGGCGACCAGCGGGGCGAGGACCGCCGCGAGCCAGCCGGGGAGGCCGGCGCGGAGCCCGAGCACGGCGCCCACCAGCCCGAGTGACAGCCCGGGGGCCAGGCGCCTTCGCAGGGGCACGGCGTCCGCGCGTCCCCGCCACCGCGCCGCGCCTCCCTGCGCGGTGGACCTCGGTCGCGGGTCCAGCGCCCGCAGGTGGCGCGGGGCCGGCACCAGGCCCAGGACGCAGGCTCCTGCGCACCCGGCGGCGGCGTACGCCCACGGCGACAGGGCCGTCAGGTCGAGGTCCATCTCAGGTCCCTGCGGCGGCCGCGCTGGCGAGCCGCTCGATCCAGAGCACGCCCGCCGCAGCGAGCAGGAGCCCGAGCAGGAGGCACGCCCAGCCGAGCGGGCCGGCCACGAGCCAGTCGAGCGGTCGTCCGCCGAGCAGGTAGCCCAGGCCGATCCCGACGAGCGGCAGGACGGCCATGACCTTGCCGGTCGAGCGCGGGGCCGACAGCTCGGCCGACACGACCGAGCGCAGCGACTCGTCCGACGCCAGGCCGACGGCGACCTCCTCGAGCGCGGGGGCCATGGGCGCCCCGGTCGAGGACGAGACCCGCCACGCACGGGCCAGGTCGCCGAGGCCGCCGTGGCCCGCCTGCGCCGCCCGGGCCCGCAGCGCGTCGGGCACGTCGCCACCGATCTGCTGGACCGCGGCCGCCTCGGCCAGCACCGGGCAGTCCCGGGCCACGAGCACGAGCGCGTCGGCCGGCACCTGCCCGACGCGGACGTAGGAGGCCAGGACCCCGCAGGCCCGCGCGACCTCGGCCTGCGCCCGGCGCGCCCGCCGGTCGCTCGCGTGCGCCAGCGCGACCCGCACGACGGTGCCGCTGACGACCGCCAGGGCAGCGCCGAGCACGGCGCCCCGGGCACCGTGCAGCAGGGCACCGCCACCGACCAGGGCCGCCGTCGCCGCCACCGTGACCACCGGGGCGAGGCGGCGCTGCCGCCGTGGCTCGACCGCCTCGGCCGCACGGACCCGCATCCGGGCCCGGCCCCGCCGCTGCGGGTCCGGGGGCACGCCGAGCAGCACCGCCACCGCGGCCAGGAGCAGGGTCAGGAGCGGCGCGAGGGCCGCGAGGCCGGCCGTCACCGGTCGAGCATCCGCTCGAGGCGGGCGCCGCCGGGGCCGAGCCGGGTGCTGCCGTCGGGCCCGAAGGCCACGGCCTGCTCCGTGCGGGTGATGCCGGTGGCCGGGTCGCGGGTGAAGACCGAGATCTCGCTGACCCGCCGCCGGCCCTGCGCGTCGCGGGTGATGTGGACCGACGCGTGCAGAGCGGACGCGATCTGCGCGTGGACGGCGAGACGCGGGAGACCACCCAGCGCCGCCAGGGCCTCGAGCCGGGCCGGGACGTCGGCGGAGGAGTTGGCGTGCACGGTGCCGCACCCGCCCTCGTGCCCGGTGTTCATCGCGGTGAGGAGGTCGGCGATCTCGGGACCGCGCACCTCACCCACCACGAGCCGGTCGGGTCGCATCCGCAACGACTGTCGGACCAGGTCGGTCAGGGTGACCGCGCCGGCGAGCTCGGAGTTGGCCGGCCGGCCCTCCATCCGGACGACGTGCGGGTGGGCCGGGGCGAGCTCCCGGGAGTCCTCGACGACGACGATCCGCTCGTGGGGAGGCACGAGCGCCAGCAGCGCGGCCAGCAGCGTGGTCTTGCCGCTGCCGGTCCCGCCGCTGACCAGGAAGGCGAGCCGGGCCTCGACGACGCGGGCGAGCAGCTCCGCCGCCCCCGGGGTCAGCGACCCCGACCGCACGCAGTCGGCGAGGGAGAAGGACCGGCGGGCGGGCACCCGCAGGCTGATGCAGGTGCCCGGGTCGGCGAGCGTGCCGAGCACGGCGTGCACGCGGCTCCCGTCGGCGAGCCGTGCGTCGACGAACGGGACCGCGTCGTCGAGCCGGCGACCGACCGAGGCGGCGAGGCGCTGCGCGAGCCGGCGCACCTCCGCCTCGGACGAGAAGCGCACCGACGTGCGCTCGAGCCCCTGGCCGCGGTCGACGAAGACCTGCTCCGCGCCGTTGACGACGACGTCGGTCACCCCGGGCCCGGCCAGCAGCGCCTCCAGCGGCCCGGCCCCGACGCTGTGGCGGTGCAGCTCCTCGAGGGTGTCCATGAGAGCGGCGTCGCTGACGACCCGGCCCTCGGCCCGCATCGCGTCCGCGACGTCGGCGGGCGTGTGCGTACGGCCCAGGCGCGCCAACCGTGACCGGATCGGCTCGAGCTCCTCGAGCGCGGTCACGCGACGAGCTCCCGGTCCTCGAGGAGGACGGCGCAGAGCCGGCCCAGCGAGGAGCGGGCGGCGTGCCCGGGCGGGTCCCCGCGTTCGGCGGCCACCGGGAGCCCGGGGTCCTCCTCGAGGACCCCGGCCAGGGGCAGGTCGAGGGCGTCGGCGACCAGGTCGGGGTCGAGCCGGAGGCCCCGACCGGTGCGGACGACCACCTCGAGGTCGCGGCAGCGCGGGGCGAGGTCTCGGCGGCAGGCCTCCGCCGCCGCCACGCCGCGCACGTCGGCCCGCGCCACGAGCAGCACGCGGCCCGCCCGGCGCAGGACCTCGTCGTGGGCCGCGGAGACGACGCGGGGCAGGTCGACGACGACCAGGTCGTGGCTGCCGACCGCCGAACCGACGACGGCGGCCAGCTGGTCGGTCTGGAGGACCGCCCCCTCACGGGCGGCGCGGTCGACGGCGAGGACGTCGACGCCGTCGCAGCGCGGGAGCTGCCCGGCGAGGTCGCCCAGGTGGCCGCGGACCGTGGCGAACCGGCTCCAGCGCCAGCCCCCGAGGTGCTCGGCCCCGAGCAGCACGTCGAGCCCGCCGCCGAGCAGGTCGGTGTCGAGCAGCAGCACCCGCCGTCCCTCCCGGGCTCCGGCGACGGCGAGCGCCGCGGCGAGGGTCGAGGTGCCGACGCCGCCGGACCCACCGCTCAGCGCCACGACCGTGGCCCGTCCGGGACCTCCGGCCACGCCGGCGAGGGCGTCCGCGAGGTCCGGCGCGTCGTCGGGCAGCGTGGCCACGGCCGCGCGCAGCCGGGTCGACCACGCGACGGTCGCCGTCCGGTCGTCGTCGCGGCCCAGGACCCACACCTCGGGGCGCGGCCGCAGCACGAGGTCGGCGGCCCGAGCCGCGCTGTCGGCGCCGACGAGCACCGCGCCGGCCGACCTCCAGGCCCGGCGCAGGTCGTCGTCGGAGGCGGGCTCCGTCGCGGCCAGCCCGACGGCGGCGACGACCGACAGCGCGTGGCGGGCGAGCAGCGGGTCGGTCGTCAGCAGCAGGACGGAACCGTCACGTCCGGAGGGGCGCGCGGGCGGCAGGATCGGGGTGCGGGGCACGTCGACAGCCTTCGTACGGCCCTGCCGTCCGTGCCGGTGCCCGCCCGGGCTGTGGACGGCCGAGGAGCCGGAGAAACCATCCTGTGGACGACCGGCACAGCGGCCCGAGAGGCCCTCCCGCTCCGCGGCGACCCGGCGTTCCGGAGCCCCGACTTCCTGAAGATCCTTGTGAGCCACTTCACAGACGGGCTCACGAGGAGTACACAGGGACGTAGGAGATCGCGGGCCGGAGACGACCCGAGGATCTGGGTCCGGCGTCGCGCACCCACGCGGCGATCACCCATTGCGAAGGGAGTCGCGTCCCCGGCTTGACCGGGGCCGACGTAGAAAACGCACGCCTTGGTCACACGGCGCCGGACCACCCCACCTCCGCCTCGCGCCGCTCGAGCGCGCCTCCGCCTCGCGCCGCCTCGCGCCGCCTCGCGCCGCTCGCACGCCGCGCCGCCGCGTACGCAGGCACGGACGTCGGCCCCGACGCCGCGTCGGCCCCTTCCGGGCGGTGCGGCGCGACTACCGTGTGGGCCATGTCCGCCGCCCCCGCCCCCGGCTCCCGCACGGGCGCCCGACGGCCCGGCTCCGTCCAGCCCGCCACGGTGGACTGGATGGTCGGCGAGCAGCCGGCGCGCGTCCTCGACCTCGGTTCGGGGCGCGGGGGCTTCGCCGCCGCGCTCGCGCAGGCCGGCCACGAGGTCTTCTGCCTCGACCACGACCCCGAGCGCGTCGCGACCCTGCCCGACCGGCTGGGCACCCGCCTGCACGTCGCCGGCCAGGTCGAGTCGATGCCGTACCTGTCCTGCCACTTCGACGTGGTCACGTCCTCGCAGACCCTGCACCGCTTCGCGCCGGGTCTCGCGGCCACGGAGATCGCGCGGGTCCTGCGGCCCGGCGGGCACCTGGCCGTGCTCTACCAGACCCGTGACGACACGGTGCCCTGGGTGCGGCGGCTGATGGGGATCCTGCAGAGCGTGGACCCGTCGGCGATGCAGGGCGCCTACGGCGACGCGTCGGTGGCCGACCTGGCCGCGAGCCCCTACTTCACCGACCTCGAGCGCCGCGACTTCCGCACCTGGGTGCCGACGACCCGTGCGGGACTGGTCGCGATGGCCGCCCGGCGCGACGCCGTGGCCGCGCTCCCGCCGGCCGAGCGCGAGGCGGTGCTGGCCGAGGTCGGCGGGCTCTACGACTCCTCGGCGCGCGCACCCGAACCCCTGCTGCTGCCGTTCCGCACGAGCTGCTGGCGCGCCGTCGTGGACCACGCGGGCCTGGCCATCGACGAGGACCCCGCGCTCACCATCGCGGTCTAGGCGCTCGACCGGCGCGGCGACGCGGCCGGGGCGGGCAAGCGCGTGCGGGCCGTGCAGGCGAGCGCGGACGGGCGGGCACCGGGCGCTGGAACAGCGAAGGGCGACGCGCCCGAGACCGGGTCGGCACCCCGGTGCTGGGCGTCGTCGCCCTCCGCGCCACGTCCTCGCGGACCTGGCATGCGCCAGGTTTACCCCACCACGGACCGTTCACACACGAACGAACCCGGTTTCCCCCCGCGCGTCGGTGTTTGTCCGGGCAGGTCCGGGTAACAGCGCGGGAGCGTCTCGCCCCGGAGCGGCACGCCACCCGCACACCGACGGAGGCTCCAGCCCGTGACCCTGACCGACCAGCCCACCACCACCGGCACCCCGCGCCAGGAGAGCGCCGACGCGGACGGCTCGCGCGCCATCACGATCGTCGACCCCGCCGACGGCACCCCCGTCGGCACGGTGCAGTGCGCCGGCGAGGCCGACGTCGCCGCCGGCGTGCAGGCCGCCCGGCAGGCCGCCGAGGGCTGGGCCGGCACCGCGCCCGCCGCCCGCGGTGCGCTGCTGCACGCGCTGGCCGACGCGCTCGCCGCCCGGGCCGACGAGGTCGCCGCGCTGAACACGCGCGAGACCGGCAAGCCGGCCGGCGACGCCCGCGGCGGCGTGGACGCCGCTGTCGGGACCCTGCGCCAGTACGCCGAGCTGGGCCCCCTGCACCGCACGCACAGCCTGCGCGGCGCCGACGTGGCCGTCGACTACACGCGGCCCGAGCCCCGCGGCGTCGTCGCCGCGATCACGCCGTGGAACGACCCCGTCGCCGTCTCCGCCGGCCTGGTCGGCGCGGCCCTGGTCACCGGCAACACGGTCGTCCACAAGCCGAGCGAGCGCTGCCCGCACGTGGGCCGGCTGCTCGGCGAGATCTGGGCGGCGCCGCTGCCGGCGGGCGTCCTCACGACCCTGACCGGGGACGGCCGTACGGGGGCGCAGCTGGTGGCCGCCGACGTCGACGTGGTCGCCCACGTCGGCTCGACCGCCACCGGACGGGCCATCGCGGCCGAGGCGCTGCGCACCGGCGCCCACCTCGTGCTCGAGAACGGCGGCAACGACGCGCTCGTCGTCGACGCCGACGTCGACCCGGCGTGGGCCGCGGCGCAGGCGGCGCTGGGCGCGTACGCCAACAGCGGCCAGATCTGCACGTCGGTGGAACGCGTCTACGTCCACGCCGACGTCGCCGAGGCGTTCGTGGACGCGCTGGTCCTCGAGGCGGGCGCCCGCAACGCCGAGGGGATGGCCCCGATGGTCGACACCCGGATGCGGGCCGAGGTGCACCGCCAGGTCACGGCCGCGGTGGCCCAGGGCGCGCGCGTCCTGGCCGGCGGGGAGGTCCCCGAGGGGGCCGGCGCGCACTACCCCGCGACCGTCGTCGTCGACGTGCCGGGCGACAGCGACCTGATGCGCGAGGAGACCTTCGGCCCCGTCGCCCCGGTGCAGGTCGTCGCGAGCTTCACCGAGGGCCTCGACCGCGCGGTCGCCTCGCGCTACGGGCTCGCCGCGACCGTCCTGACGGGTTCGCTGGAGCACACGACCGAGGCGATCCGGCGGCTGCCGGTGGGGACGGTCAAGGTCAACGCGGTCTTCGGCGGCGCGCCCGGCGGTGCCGCCGAACCGCGCGGCGCCAGCGGGCAGGGCTTCGGCTACGGCCCCGAGCTGCTCGACGAGATGACCACCCGCAAGGTCGTCCACATCGGCCGTCCGGTGCTGCGCACGGCCGGCTGACGCGCGCCGCCCCTGTCCCGACGCCCCGGGCTCCGGTCGTCCGTCCGCCTCCCCGGCGGACGGGCGACCCGGGCCGTGCGCGTCAGGTCAGGACGTCCAGCAGGTCGTGCTCGAGGACCGTGGGCACCGACAGCATCTTGTAGCCGACGTCGTCGAAGAGCACCGTCAGCTCGTCGCCCTCGACGCTGATGATCATGCCCTCGCCGAAGGCTCCGTGACGGACGTGCTGCTCCGGCTCGAAGGGCGACGACGGGGCGACGGCGGCCAGCGCCTCCTCCTGCGCCGCGGCCCCCGAGCGGCAGGTGTCGCACCGCTCGCAGCGCGGGGTGTCGGACTCCCCCAGGTAGGCCAGCAGGAACTGCCGGCGGCAGCGCCGCGTCTCGGCGTAGCCGCGCACCATGTCGACCCGCGAGCGCTGCAGCGTCTGGTAGCCCTCGGCCCGCGCCCGCACCTCGTCGACCCCGACCGTGTCGCCCTCGGTGCCGGCCTCGACGACCAGGTTGGCGATGCGGGCGAGCTTGCGCGGGCTGACCCCGGCGGTCTCGGCCTGCTCGGCCGGGCTCGCGTCGGGGCTGGTCGCCAGGGCGCCGAGCACGCGCGTCACCTCCGACGGCTTGGGCACCGCCACCGTCTGGAAGCGGCGCAGCGCGAGGTCCTCGGGCCGGAAGAACAGCACGCCGGCCGACGGCTCGCCGTCGCGGCCCGCGCGGCCGACCTGCTGGTAGTACTCGTCGGGCGACTCGGGGATGTTCGCGTGCACGACCCAGCGGACGTCGGGCTTGTCGATGCCCATCCCGAAGGCCGAGGTGGCGACCACGACGTCCACCTCCGAGCCCATGAACGCCGCCTGCGCCTGCTCGCGGGCCTTCTTGGCCAGCCCGGCGTGGTAGCAGGTGACCGAACGCCCGGCCTCCTCGACGAGCGCCGCGTAGCGCTCGGCGCCCTTGCGGGTCGCGACGTAGACGATGCCGGACCCCTCCCGCTGCGTCACCGCGGCGACCACGCGCCGCTCCTGGTCGCGCTCGTCGAGGCAGCGCTCGACGGACAGGTCGATGTTCTCCCGGGCCGCCCCGCCGACGGTGATGGAGACGTCGCGCAGGTGCAGGCGCTCGACGATGTCGGTCCGGACCGGCAGGGAGGCCGTCGCCGTCATGGCGATGGTGCGGGCGCCGAGCCCCTCGAGCAGCTCGCCGAGACGGAGGTAGTCGGGCCGGAAGTCGTGGCCCCACGACGACACGCAGTGCGCCTCGTCGACGGCCACGAGGCTGGGCCGCAGGGCCGACACGGCGGCGTGCACGGTCTCGTTGGCGAGCTGCTCGGGGGCGAGGAAGAGGAACTCGACCTCGCCGCGGCGGACGGCCTCGAGGGCCTCCTCACGCTGCTTCGGGGTCTCCGCCGACGAGATCCGCCGGGCCCGGGTGCGACCGCCGTACGCGTCGAGGTGCTCGGTCTGGTCCTGCTGCAGGGCGAGCAGCGGCGAGACGACGAGCGTCGGCCCGTCGATGAGCACGGCCGCCAGCTGGTAGGCCAGCGACTTGCCGGCGCCGGTCGGCTGCACGAGCAGCACGTCGCGTCCGGCGAGCAGCGCCTCGACCGCCTCCCGCTGGCCGGCCCGCAGCCGGTCGCGGTCGAACACCGAGCGCGCGGCCTCCGAGATCCGGTCCCTCACACGTCCTCCTTCGCTGGGCACGACCCGTCGTTACCCGGCCGGGCCCGCCCCACCCCACGGCGTCGGGCTGCGCCCGGAGGCTGGCGGCGGCGGTCCGTCCGTGCCGACCCCTCGGGCACCGGTCCCGGTTCAGCGTCGCCGACCCAGCAGCACGTACGCCAGCGCGCCGCCGGTGTTGAGCGCCGACAGCGTGCGCCACAGGTTCCGGCCCCCGCGGACGTCCCGGGCGGGCCGGCGCGCGAGGTCGCGCCACACCAGGGTGGTCACGACCACGTGGGAGACGAGGGCGGCCGCCACGAGGGCAGGTCGGCGCGAGGAGCTCATGGAGCCCATCGTGCGCCGGCCCGCTGCCCCGCTCCGGGCGGGGCGACCGGGCGAGCGCTGCCGCCCCGTCCGGGGTTCAGGCCCCCGGCGCCGGGGCCATGCTCTGGATGCGGTTGACCACGTCGGTGGTCGAGCGTGCCGGCACGAAGTCGAGGATGCGGACCTCGCCGCCGTACGAGCGGACCACGGCCGTCTCGGCCATCATCTCGGGCGTGTAGTCGCCGCCCTTGGCGTAGACGTCCGGCTTGAGCAGCTCGAGCAGCGGGATCGGGGTGTCGGTCTCGAAGACCGTCACGTAGTCCACGCAGCTCAGCGCCGCGAGCACGCCGGCCCGGTCGGACTCGGTGTTGATCGGGCGCTGCGGGCCCTTGAGCCGGCGGACGGAGTCGTCGCTGTTCACGGCCACGACGAGCAGGTCGCCGAGCCGCGCGGCCTGGGCGAGCGAGGTCGTGTGCCCGCGGTGCAGGACGTCGAAGCAGCCGTTCGTCAGCACGACCCGGCGGCCGGCGTCGCGCTCCGCCCTGACCCGGAGGGCGAGCTCGGCCGCGGGCAGCACCCGCTCGGAGGTGCGGCCGAGGTGGTCGGCGAGGTCGTCGGCGGTGCAGACCGAGGTGCCCGAGCGGTGCACGACGACGTCGGCCGCGGCCTGCGCGAGCTCGAGCGCGACCGGCAGCCCGACCCCCGCGGCCCGCGCGAGCGTGAGCGCGGCGACGAACGTGTCGCCCGCGCCGGCGGCCTGCTTGTCGAGCACGGGGCGGGCGGTCGTGCGGTGCAGCACGCCGGTCGCGTCCAGCAGGACCGCACCCTCCGCGTCGAGGGTGACCACGACGTGCCCGGAGCCGGTGCGCTCGAGCAGCGCGTCGGCCGCGGCGTGCACCGCCTCCACCCGTGCGGTGAGCGGGGGCGTGCGGTCCAGGAGGCCGAAGGCCTCGCGGGCGTTGGGCGTCACGAGGTCGGGCGCGACGACCGACCAGGGCGCCGGGTCGTGCGCGTCGACCACGAGCAGCGGCGGGCGCTCGGCCCGGAGGACCTCGACCAGGGCGGGCGAGGGCCCGGAGCCGTAGTCGCAGACCACGACGGCGTCGCTGCGGCGCAGCACCCCGCTGGCCGCACGGAAGGCGTGGTCGCGGACGTGCTCGGGCGGCGCCTCGTCGACGCCCTCGTCGATGCGCAGCAGGATCTGCTCGCCGCCGACGATGCGGACCTTGGTCGTGGTGCGCACGCCCGCATCGAGCAGCAGGCCGCTCACGTCGACCCCGGCCGCCTCCAGCAGGCTGTGCAGCATCCGGCCCGCCTCGTCGTCGCCGGCGACTCCGACCATGCTGACCTGCGCGCCGAGCGCGGCGAGGTTCACGGCGGTGTTCGCGGCGCCGCCCGGGACGTGCCGGCGCTCGAAGACCTCCACCACGGGGGCGGGGGCCTCACGCGACATCCGCTCGGTGCGGCCGCGCCACCACCCGTCGAGGATCACGTCGCCGACCACCGTGACCCGCGGTGCCTGGTCCCGCAGCACCAACGGCAGCTCCGGCCCGAGCAGCCGCTCGGGGCCGCCGTCCTCCCACCCTGTCGTACGCATGGGTGCCTCTTACCCCGACAGGGCACGACCTATGTCGCCTCGCCGCAGCAGCGAGGCGTGGGGACTGGGCCTCAGCGCGCGGCGACCACGCCGGTGAGGAGCAGGACGGCGATGACCGCGGCGAGCACGAGGCGGTAGCCGACGAAGACCGTGATGGGGAACCTGGCGACGATCCGCAGCAGCCAGGCGATCGAGGCGAAGCCCACGACGAAGCTGACGGCCGTGGCCACGACCGTCGGCCCCCAGCCGACGGAGGTGGCGATGTCGTTCGCGCTGCCGAGCGCCTCGTAGAGCCCGGCCGCGGTCAGCGCGGGGATGGCCAGGAAGAAGGCGAGGCGGGTGGCCGAGACGCGGTCCAGGCCGCGCAGCAGGCCGGCGCTGATGGTGGCGCCGGAGCGGGAGACGCCCGGCACGAGGGCGAGGCACTGGACCACGCCGACGACCAGGGCGTCGACGAGGGTCAGGTCCTTCTCGCCGCGGTCCTGCCGACCGAGGCGCTCGGCCGCGACCATGACGACGCTCCACACGACCAGCCCGCCGACGACGAACCAGAGGCTGCGCAGCGGGCCGGTGATGAGGTCGCTGAGGAGCAGGCCGACGATCCCGATCGGGACGGAGCCGGCGATGACGAGCCAGGCCATCTTCCAGTCCCGCGCCTGCCGGGCCTCGGCGTCGACGAGCCCACGGAACCACGCCCCCGCGAGCCGGACGATGTCGGCGCGGAAGTAGACGATGGAGGCGATGATCGCCCCGACCTGGATGACGGCGGTGAACGCCGTCACGCCCTGGTCGTCGATGCTGAGCCCGAACAGCTTCTCCACGATCGTGAGGTGCCCGGTGCTCGACACGGGCAGGAACTCGGTGATGCCCTCGACCACGCCCAGGACCAGGGCTTCCCAGAAGTTCACGGAGCGAGAGCCTAGGGCTCTTGGACGCCTCGGACCGCCTCCGACGCCCTGCGGGTGCGACCGGGTGCGACGAAGAACCACGCTCGTCGCGTCTCCCGCGCCCCGCGAGCCCGGTGGGAGGCGGGGGTCACACCCCGGTCGCGGGCTCCGGCGGCTCGTCGGCGGCCGGGACGCCGCGCCCGCGGCGGCGCAGCAGCCGGCGCCCCAGCACCCCGGCGAGCACGAGCACGACCACCGCCGCGAGGGCGATCTCGCTGGCGTGGTCGACGCGCTCCAGCACCGACGCGTACGCCGCCCCGGCCCCGAAGCCGAGCGCCGCGACGACCGCGGCCCAGGTGGTGCCCCCGACCACGTTGGTCACGATGAAGGGCCCGGGAGCCATCCCGCTGGCCCCGGCCAGGCCGGGGACGAGCGCGCGGAGCAGCGCGGTCCAGCGCCCGAGGAGCACCGCCCACGGTCCGCGGCGGGCGAGGAGCGCGGTGACCTGGCCGGCCCGGCCCTGCAGGCGGAGCGGGAGGCGGCGCACCAGACCGGGGCCGAAGCGGCGCCCGAGGCGGAACCCCGTCTGGTCGCCGAGCACGGCCCCGGCCGCCGCGACCGCGACGACCGCCGCCAGGTCGAGGCGGCCGCCGTGCGCGACGACCCCCGCGACGAACACCGCGGTCTCGCCCGGCACCACGAGACCGACGAAGGCGGACGCCTCGACCGCCGGCAGCGCGAAGGCGGCGAGCAGCACCAGCCAGGCGGGGAGCCGCAGGAGCAGGTCGACGACCTGGGTCACCGCACCTCCTTCGTCCAGACGGGAGACCCGCCGGCGTCCGGTCCCCCTGACGGAGGGTCCACGAGCACGACGACGCGGACCCGGGCCGGGTGCCGCGACGACCTAGCATGACCTGCCGTGCCCCCGCCCGTGCTCGTCGGCGACCTCGGACCCCGCTTCGACGACGTCTCGCGCATCGCCGTCCTGCGGGGCCGCGGCATCGGCGACCTGATGTTCGTCCTCCCCGCGGTCGAGTCGCTGCTGGCCGCCTACCCCGGCGCCGAGGTCACGCTGCTCGGCATGCCCTCCCACGCCGCCCTGCTCGGCGACCGGCCCGCCCCGTTCACCTCGGTCGAGGTGCTGCCGGTGCACCCGGGCGTGCGCGAGGGTGAGGGCAGCGACCCGGTGGCGACGGAGGCCTTCTGCGCACGGGCCCGGGAGCAGCGCTACGACCTCGCGGTCCAGGCCCACGGGGGCGGGGGCAACTCCAACCCCTTCCTGCTCCGGCTCGGGGCGCGGCACACGATCGGCACCGCCGCGCCTGGGGCGCCGCTGCTCGACCGGGTGGTCCCCTACCGCTACCACCAGCACGAGACGCAGCGCTGGCTCGAGGTCGCCGCGCTGGCCGGCGCCCCGGCCGTCCAGGTCGAGGCCCGCCTGCGCGGCCGGGCGAACCGGCGTCCGCGGCCCGGTGCGCGCCCGCGGCTCGTCGTGCACCCCGGGGCCACGGACCCGCGACGCCGCTGGCCCGCGAGCCGTTTCGCCGCGGTCGCGCAGGCGGTCGCGGAGCGCGGCGTCGAGGTCGTCGTGGTCGGCGACGCCAGCGACCTGCCCGCGGCCGAGGTGGTCCTGCGGACGTGCGCCAGCCCGCTGGTGACCTCGGTCGTCGACCGGATCCCGCTCGCCGCGCTCGTCGACCTGCTCGAGGACAGCGACGTCGTGCTGGCCAACGACTCCGGTCCCCGCCACGTCGCGATGGCCGTCGGGACCGCCACCGTCGGCGTCTTCTGGGGACCGAACATGGTCAACGCGGCCCCGGTCGGCCGGCGCCGCCACCGGATCCACCCGGGCTGGACCGTGAGCTGCCCGCGCTGCGGAGCCCCGCTGGCCTCGGGCGACGAGCTGCGCTGCACCCACGAGGAGTCCTGGACCGCCGAGGTCCGCGTCGGGCCCGTGCTGGCCGACGTGCTCGACCTCCTCGAGACCCCACCGGCGCCCGGGTGAGCGCCGGCCGGACCGGGGCGCGACCGGTCGCGCTGGTGCTGCGGGCGCTCGGCCTCGGCGACCTGCTCGTCGCGGTCCCGGCGCTCCGGGCGCTGCGCCGCGCGCGACCCGACCACGAGGTCGTGCTCGTCGCGCCCGAGTGGCTGCGGCCCGTGGTCGGGCTGACCGGGGTGGTCGACACCCTCCTTCCCGTCGCCGGGCTCGACGCCCCGCTGCCGTACGCCGGCCCGGTCGACCTCGCCGTGAACCTGCACGGCCGCGGACCGCAGAGCCACGCCCTCCTCGACGCCCTCGCGCCCCGCCACCGCGCCGGCCACGCCGCGCCGGGCTGGGTGGGCCCGGTCTGGGTCGACGAGACCGTCGAGCGCGTGCGCTGGGTGGAGGTCCTGCGCCACCACGGGATCGACGGCGACCCGGCGGAGGTCGCGATCGAGCGGCCCGGGACGGCGAGCCCGGCCCCGGGCACCGTGGTCGTGCACGTCGGCGCCGCGTACGGCTCCCGTTCGTGGCCCGCCGAGCGCTTCGCCGCCGTCGTCCGCGCCCTGGCCGGCGGGCACCCGGTGGTGCTCACCGGGTCGGCGGCCGAGCGGGAGCGCGCGGCCGGCATCGCCGAGGCGGCAGGGCTGCCCCACGCGGCCAACCTCGCCGGCCGGACGGACCTCGGCGAGCTCGCGGCCCTCGTCGCCGGGGCCGCGCTCGTGGTCAGCGTCGACACCGGGGCCGCGCACCTGGCCACGGCGTACGCGACGCCGTCGGTCGTGCTCTTCGGACCGGCGACGCCGGCACGCTGGGGCCCGCCGCCCGGCGGTCCGCACGTCGTCCTCACCGACGAGCGGCTGCGTGGCGGCGACGCCTTCGGGGCCGACCCGGACCCAGCGCTGCTCGCCGTCGGCGTCGACGACGTGCTCGCCGCCGCGCGCCGCCTGCTCGACCAGCGCCACCACGCCTGACCTCCCGGAGGCTGCCCGCCGCCCGGGACGGGCTCGTCGGGCAGCCGGGACGGTCGCCGCAGCGCGGCGCACATCACAGCCAGGCCGTCGATCGAGCTGTTTGATCGCGAGGAGCAGGGGTAGCACGGAGGGAAGGTCCACGGGTCGGTGAGAGGAGATGGTGGTGCGGGTCGCGCTGGTGTCCGAGCACGCCTCTCCCCTGGCCGCCATCGGCGCGGTCGACGCGGGCGGGCAGAACGTCCACGTCGCCGAGCTCGCGAGCGGCCTCACCCGGCTGGGCCACGAGGTCGTCGTCTACACCCGGCGGGACGACCCGGACCTGCCGGTCACGGTCCGCACCGACGACGCGTACGACGTCGTCCACCTCGACGCCGGGCCGGCGCGCGCGCTGCCCAAGGACGACCTCTGGCCGCTGATGCCCGCCTTCGCGACGGCGCTGCGCGCGCACCTGAAGGCCGGTCGGCCCGACGTCGTGCACGCGCACTTCTGGATGTCGGGCTGGGCCGCCACGCGCGCCGCGCGCGGGCTCGGCATCGTCACCTTCGTCACCTTCCACGCGCTCGGCGCGGTCAAGCGCCGCCACCAGGGCGCCGCCGACACCAGCCCCGCCGACCGCCTCGACGTCGAGCTCGCGGTCGCCCGCCGCGCGACGGGCGTCGTCGCCACCTGTCGCGACGAGGTCGCCGAGCTGGCCGCCATGGGGGTCGACCTCGACCGGGTCGACGTCGTGCCCTGCGGCGTGGACGTGCGCCACTTCACCACCGGGGCCGCGCCGCTGGACCACCCGCCGCGCCGGCAGCCGCACCGGATCGTCAGCGTCGGGCGCCTCGTCCCGCGCAAGGGCTACGCGACCATCGTCGAGGCCCTCGTCGACCTGCCGGGCGTCGAGCTCGTCGTGGCCGGCGGGCACACCGGCGACGGGGTGGAGGCCGAGCGCGTCCGCCTCGAGGCCCTCGCTGCCGACCTGGGCGTCGCCGACCGCGTGCAGTTCGCCGGGCAGGTCGGGCACTTCCTCATGCCGGCCCTGCTCTGCACCGCCGACCTCGTCGTCTGCTCGCCCTGGTACGAGCCCTTCGGCCTGGTGCCGCTGGAGGCCATGGCCTGCGGCGTGCCCGTCGTGGCCTCGGCCGTCGGCGGGATGCTCGACAGCGTCGCCGACGGCGAGACCGGGCTCCTCGTCCCGCCGCTGGACCCCGCGGCGCTGGCCGCGGCCGTCGGTGGCCTGCTGGCCGACCCGCGGCGCCGGGCGGCGTACGGGCGGGCCGGGGTGCGCAGGGCACGTGCGCTCTACTCGTGGGACGTCGTGGCCGCGGCGACGGCCGAGGTCTACACCCGGGCGCTGGCGGTCCCGGACGCGCAGGGCGCGACGCTCGGGGCCGGGCGCCTGCCCGCGCTGGGACCGGCGTGAGGCGGGCGGCGACACAGCTCCGAGGTGCGCGCGCAGTCCTGTTCGACCGCGACGGCACGCTCGTGCACGACGTGCCCTACAACCGGGACCCCGCCCTCGTCGAGCCCGTCGACGGGGCGCGTGAGGTGCTCGACGCGCTGCGGGCGCAGGGCGTGCCTATCGGCGTCGTCAGCAACCAGTCCGGCCTCGCCCGCGGGCTCATCACCCCCGCCGAGCTCGAGGCGGTCAACGGCCGCGTCGAGGAGCTGCTCGGCCCCTTCGGCACCTGGCAGGTCTGCCCGCACGGCCCCGAGGACGGCTGCGCCTGCCGCAAGCCGGCCCCGGGGATGGTGCTCGCGGCGGCCGCAGCCCTGGGTGTGGACCCGGCCGACTGCGTCGTGATCGGCGACATCGGCGCCGACGTGGGCGCCGCCCTCGCCGCCGGTGCCCGCGCCGTCCTCGTCCCCACCCCGGTCACCCGGGCCGCGGAGGTCGAGCACGCCCGCGCGCACGCGGCGGTGGCGACGGACCTGCGGGAGGCCGTACGGCTCGCCACCGGCACGGCGGTCCCCGCGTGAGCGCACCCCACGGCCACGTCCTGGTCGCCCGGCTCGACAGCGTCGGCGACGTCCTCCTGGCCGGGCCCGCCGTCCGGGCCGTGGCCGCGTCGGCCGAGCGGGTCACGATGCTCGTCGGCCGCGGGCGCGGTGCGGTCGCCCGGCTGCTGCCCGGGGTGGACGACGTCATCGAGTACGCGGCGCCCTGGGTGGTGCCCGACCCCGGTGCCCTCGACCCGGCCGAGGTCGAGGCCCTCCTGGCGCAGGTGCGCGGGGCCGGCGTCGACGCCGGCCTGATCCTCACCTCCTTCCACCAGTCGCCGCTCCCGCTGGCGCTGCTGCTGCGCCTCGCCGGCGTCGGGTGGCTGGGCGCGATCAGCGAGGACTACCCGGGCTCGCTGCTCGACCTGCGCCACCAGCTGCCCGACCTCCCCGTGGACGTGCCGGAGAGCGAGCGGGCCCTCGCGCTCGCCCGCGCCGCGGGGTTCACCCTCGAGGGTCCGGCCACCCTCGCCGTGCGGCAGCCGCTGCCCGACGTCACCGCGCTGGTGAGCGCGTCCCCCGAGCACCAGCGAGGGGGCCGCAGCCGGGGGCGTGGGGGTCCGGCCCCCCTCACGGCGGAGCCCTACGTCGTCTACCACCCGGGCGCCGACGCCCCGGCCCGCCGGCCGGGCGCCGAGCAGAGCCGCGCGCTCGTGGCCGCCCTGGTCGACGCGGGCCACCGCGTGGTCGTCACCGGCTCGCCCGCCGAGTCGGCGCTGACGGCCTCCGTGGCGAACGGGCTTGCCCTCGACCTGACCGGCGCCGTCGACCTCGCCGGCCTGGCCGCCGTGCTCGCCGGCGCCGAGGTCGTCGTCGCCCCCAACACCGGCCCGGCCCACCTCGCCGCGGCGGTCGGCACGCCCGTCGTCTCGCTCTTCGCCCCCGTCGTGCCGCCCGAGCGCTGGGCGCCGTACGGGGTGCCGGTCGTGCTGCTCGGCGACCAGTCCGCCCCCTGCCGCCTGACCCGCGCCCGGCACTGCCCGGTCGCCGGGCACCCCTGCCTCGACACCGTCTCCCCCGCCTCGGTCGTCGCCGCCGTGGCGTCGCTCCGCCGCACCCCGTCCGCCGGCGCTCCCGCGCCGGCCCGCACCCGCGAGGTCGACCATGTCTCTTGACACCTCCCCTGGCACCGCCAGCACCCCGCTCCTGACCGACCTCGACGACGGGGCCGGAACCGACGCCGCGAGCGTCGGGCTCGTCGCCGAGCACCTGGCCGCGCTGGCCGAGGCCGCGGGCCGCGCCGGGGCGTACGCCGGCACCGTCAGCGCCTGGGGCGCCGAGCTGGCCCGGCGCTACGAGGCGGGCGCGCACCTGATGGCCTGCGGCAACGGCGGCAGCGCGGCCGAGGCCCAGCACCTGACCGGCGAGCTCGTCGGGCGGTTCCGTCACGACCGGCGCCCGCTGCCGGCCGTCGCGCTCTGCGCCGACTCCGCCGCGCACACCGCGATCGCCAACGACTACGGCTTCGACCAGGTGTACGCCCGCCAGGTCACCGCCTGGGGCCGTCCCGGCGACGTGCTGGTCGCCTTCTCCACCAGCGGCACCAGCCCCAACGTGGTCGCGGCCGCGAAGGCCGCCCTCGAGGCCGGGGTGACGGTCTGGGCCCTGACCGGCCCGGGGCCGAACCCGCTCGCCTCGCTCGCCGACGACGCCGTGGCCGTGGACGCGCCCACGACCGCGACCGTCCAGGAGATCCACCTGAGCCTCGTGCACGCGCTGTGCGTGGCGCTGGACCACGGCCTGGGCGTGCAGCCCCAGACCGCGGCGTGAGCGCGCCCCTGGTCCGCGGCCCCCTCGTGGTGGTCGGCGACACCCTGCTCGACGTCGACCTGGAGGGCAGCTCCGAGCGGCTCGCGCCGGACGCCCCGGTGCCCGTGGTCGACGTCGCGCGCGAGTGGCAGCGTCCCGGCGGCGCCGGGCTCGCCGCCCTGCTGGCCGCGCGCTCCGGCCACGAGGTCGTGCTCGTCACGGCCGTCGGCGTGGACGAGTCCGCCGACCGCCTCCGCGGCCTTCTCGGCGGCCTCGTCGAGGTCGTCGCCCTGCCGATGAGCGGGGGCACGAGCCGCAAGACGCGGGTGCTGGCCAACGGCGTGCCGGTGACCCGGCTCGACGTCGGCCGCGGCCGGGCGCTCGACGCCCCCGTCCCGCAGGCCGCCCTCGACGCGCTCGACCGGGCTGGAGCGGTGCTCGTCGCCGACTACGGCCGAGGGGTGACCGGGCTCGACGACCTGCGCGAGCACCTCGCCCTGCGGGCCCGCGACGTCCCCGTGGTGTGGGACCCGCACCCCCGCGGCTCGGCGCCCGTCCCGGGCTGCGCGCTCGTCACCCCCAACCTCAGCGAGGCCCGCGCCCTCGGCGGCGTCGACGGCACCGCCGACCAGGGCCGGGTGCTCGGCCGGCTCTGGCAGGCCCACGCCGTCGCCGTCACCCTCGGCGCGCAGGGCGCGCTGCTCGTGCAGGGCGACACCGAGACCCACGTGCCGCTCGACGACTCCGCGCCCGGCTCCGAGGCGCGCGACGCGTCCGGACGGACGCCGCACGCCGGCCGGCTCGACACGTGCGGGGCCGGCGACGCCTTCGCCACGGCTGCCGCGGTCGCGCTCCTCGAGGGCCAGGCGCCGTACGAGAGCGTCCGGACCGCGGTCGGGCGGGCCACCGAGTTCGTCCGGGCCGGGGCCGCGACCGCCGTCTCGACCGAGGTGCCGTACGCGACCTCCTCCGACCGGCCCGAGCCCGCCGACCCGTTCGCGGTGGTCGAGCAGGTCCGGGCCGCCGGCGGCACCGTCGTCGCGACCGGCGGCTGCTTCGACCTGCTGCACCGCGGCCACGTCAGCCTGCTGACCGCCGCCCGTGCCCTCGGCGACGCGCTCGTCGTCTGCCTGAACTCCGACGCCTCCGTCGCCCGGGCCAAGGGCCCGGACCGCCCGCTGGTCACCCAGGACGACCGGGCCCGGGTGCTGTCGGCGCTGTCCAGCGTCGACGGCGTCGTCGTCTTCGACGAGGACACCCCGGCGGAGGTGCTCGCCCGGCTGCGGCCCGACGTCTGGGTCAAGGGCAGCGACTACGCCGACCAGCCGATCCCCGAGGCCGCCGTCGTCGAGGCGGCCGGCGGGCGCGTCGTCCTCCTGCCCGTCGTCGACGGCTACTCCACCACCCGCCTCGTCCACGCCTCGCGGGTGACGACCCCGCACCACCACCCCACGAAGGAGACCCCATGACGTCGACCCTGACGCCCACGCACACGCCCACCGCCACGGAGACGGACGGTTCCGGCGCCGGGAGGACCACGCTCGGCACCGTCCTGGTCACCGGCGGCTCGTCCGGCCTCGGCGCCGCGACCGTCGCGGCCGTCACCGCCGCCGGCGGCACCCCGCTCGTCCTCGACCTCACCAAGCCGGCGGCCGACCTGCCCGACGGGGCGTACGCCGAGGTCGACCTGTCCGACCCGCGCGCGGCCGAGCAGGCCGTCCGCGACATCGTCGAGGCGAACGGCGGCCGTCTCGACGGCGTCCTCACCGCGGCGGGCATCGACTTCCCGGCGCCGCTCGACGGCATCGACGGGCCCTCGTGGGAGCGCATCGTCATGGTGAACCTCTTCGGCACCGCCGCCGTCGCCCGTGCCGCGCTGCCCTACCTCAAGGCCAGCCACGGCCGCATCGTCACCGTCGCCTCGACGCTGGGGATCAAGGCCGTCGGCGACGCGACCGCGTACTGCGCGTCGAAGTTCGGCGTGGTCGGCTTCACCCGTTCGCTGGCCGCGGAGACCGCCGGCCAGATCGGCGTCACCCTGCTCATCCCGGGCGGCATGCACACGCACTTCTTCGACGACCGCGACGCGCAGTACAAGCCGGGCGCCGACGCCGTCCTCAACCGCCCCGAGGACACCGCCGCGGCCGTCGTCTTCGCCCTGTCGCAGCCCGCCGGCTGCGAGGTCCGCGAGCTCGTCGTCGCCAGCTCGGTCGAGACCTCCTGGCCCTGATCCCCGCGCCGGCCGCCCCGCCGCCGCCCGCTCGTGCGTCTCAGGGGGCTGTCGGTTTACCACGTTGACGTGGTGTTCTGACCGTGACCGTGGCAGATCTGCCACGGTCACGGTCGGTTTACCACGTCAACGTGGTAAACCGACCGGCCGCGAGTGACGCAGTGCGCAGGCGCGGGCGCGGTACGCGAGCCTGAGGCAGCAGGGCAGGGTCAGGCGACGCCCGCGGCGCGGGCGAGGTCGACGGCCGTCTCGACGCCGGAGAGCCAGGGCTCCCCGTGGCCCGGGAGGACCGCGGTGACGCCCAGGGCGGCGACGTCGCGCAGCGCGTCGAGGGCGGTGCCCGCGTCGTTGGTCGCGGCGCGGGCGACGACCCGCGGCCCGCGGCGGCCGGTGTAGATGTCGAGGGTGACGAGCGCGTCGCCGGTCAGCACCGCGTCGTGGCCGGGCAGGTGCACGACCAGCTCGCCGTCGGTGTGCCCCGGTGTCGGAACCAGCTCGGGCCGGCCGGGGAGGTCGAGGACCGTACGGCCCTCGACGAGGTGGTCGGGCTCGAGCCCGGGCACGCGCAGCGCGCCGGCCGCGATCATCGAGCCGATCACGGGCACCGCCCGCGGGTGGGTCAGCGGGTAGAGCACGCGCCACCGCTCGGGCCGGTAGCGGTAGGGGTGGCGCAGGATGTGCGCGTCCGCGGCGGGCGCCCAGACCTCCACGCCGTACGAGCGCTGGAGCCGGCTGGCGAAGCCGACGTGGTCGAAGTGGCCGTGGGTGATCACCAGGCCCCGGACGTCCGACACGCTGCGCCCGATGTCGGCCAGGCACTGCCGCACCGCCGGCCACGTCCTCGGGAAGCCCGCGTCGACGAGCGTCACGCCCCGGTCGCCGGAACCCGCCCCGTCCGCGGCGTCCTCGACGTCCTCGACGATGTAGCAGTTCGTGTGGCCGTGGGTGACCAGGTGGATCCCGGGGACCACGTCCCGGACGGTCCTCCTCGAGGCCTCGGCGTCGTCGCTCCCGCTGCGCAGCACGACCGGTCCCTACCCCGACGCGGCCCCACCGAACCTCACCGCGACGCGACGTCGGCGAGCACGCGGTCCCAGTCGGCGAGGAACCGCTCCAGCCCGTGCCGCTCGAGCGCGGCCTCCCGGGCGACGAGCCCGGCGGCGCGGGCCGCCTCGGGGTCGTCGAGCAGCCGCTGCGCGGCGAGGACGAGCTCTCCCGGGTCCGGCGAGATCGCCCCGGCCCCCGGCGGCACCGTCCGCGCGGCGACCGTCGTCTCCAGCACGACCACCGGCAGCCCGAGCAGCATCGACTCGATCAGCGACAGCCCGAGCGAGGTCCAGCGGTTGAGGTGCAGGTACGCACGCCGCTGCACCAGGGCGTCGCGCAGCTGCGGGGGCTTGAGGTTGCCGGCGAACCGCACCCCGGGCTGCCCGCCGAGGGCGTCGGGCAGCCGGTCGGCATCGATGCCGAAGGCGTCCACGGGCGCGGGCGCGAAGCGCGGCAGCAGGTCGGTCCCGGTGACCCGCCAGCGGCGTACGGGTTCGTTGACCACGAAGGCCAGGTGCGCCAGCGAACCGTCGTAGCGCAGCCCCGGGTCGGCCAGGCCGTGCTCGACCACCGTCGTCGGCGCGGAACCGCAGTCCCACAGCAGGGCGTTCAGGTGCGTGACGTGGACGACGAGCAGGTCGCCGTCGGCGGCCGGGTGCCGGGTGTTGGGCACCGACTCCTTGGGGGTGTTGTGCTCGAGGAACAGCGCGGGCACGTCCCGGCCGGGCCGCAGCCCGGTCCGCTCCTCGACGGCCGTCGCGTCCTCGGGGCGCTGCAGCACGACCACGTCCGGCGGGTCGTCGCGGAGCACGTCCGCCTCGACCTCGCGCGCCTGCGGCGGGGCCGTGCCGCCGAGCCGTGACAGCCCCCCGGAACCCTCCACGGCCGGCAGGAACAGGTAGTCGTGCCGACCGGCGACGAAGGCGTCGGTGTAGCCGCCGTGCACGTCGGACAGCAGGATCCTCACGAGCGGGGAGCGTACGGGCCGGGCCTCGCCCGCTGCTGGGCGTCCGCGGCCGCGTCCGGGCTCGAGGGCCGGTCGCGGTCAGGCGGCGACGGAGGTCTCCACGTCGTCGAGCGAGCCGATCAGGCGACGCAGCTTGGTCATGAGGCGGGCGAGCAGGCGGGACACCTGCATCTGGTTGGTGCCGAGCTCGTCGGCGATGTCGCTCTGCGAGCGCTCCTCGTAGAAGCGCATCCGCAGCAGGGCCCGCTCGGTGTCGCTGAGCTCGGACCAGACCGAGGCGACCAGGACGCGGGCCTCGCTGCGGTCGCCCTCGGCGTCGTCGGCCGAACGGTCCTGCGCGAGCGCGTCGAGGGAGCTGCAGCTGTAGGCCTGGCTGGCGCTGCGGGCCCGGCGGACCTCGTCGAGCGAGGCGCCGAGGGACGCGGCCAGCTGGCGCTCGGACGGCTCGCCGCCCACGGTCTGGGCGATGTCGGGCCAGGAGCGCCACATCTCGGCGGACAGCTCCTGGGTGGGCCGCGGCGGTCGGATGCTCCAGCCGTGGTCGCGGAAGTGCCGCTTGACCAGCCCGGTGACCGTGGGGAAGGCGAAGGCGGTGAAGGGACCCTGGTCGGGGTCGAAGCGGCCGCACGCCTCGACGAGGCCGGCGCGGGCGATCTGGCGCAGGTCGTCGCTCTCCTCGCCCCGGTCGCGGAACCGGCGGGCGACGGCGTCGGCCAGCCAGAGGTGGGACGTGACGATCTCGTCGACGAGCGCGCGGCGGGTCTCGGGGTCCGTGGCGGCCCGGGCCCGACGGAACAGCACCTGGGTCTGCGCGGCGAGCTCGGCCCGGCGGTCGTTCTCAGGGGCACGGAGGGCGTTGCCTGCGTCGGCCGGGGCCGGCGGTGCAGTGGTGAGAAGAGGCATCAACGGCTTCCGTTCGTGAGGGGACGAACGCGGCGCGCTGCTGGCCACCTGTCGAGTGGACCACGCGCGGATTCGAGCGGTCCACCACCCCAACGGAGGTATCCGTCCATCTCAGCGCATCTTCAGAAACAGGGCCTGACCAGGGACAACGGTGTCAGACGACCGACGTGGGCACCGCCGTCGCCGCGGGACGACCACGCCACCACGACCTCCGCAGGGCAGAGTGAGGGCGTGCCCCTGACGATGACCTCGACGGGTCGCGACGTCGTCGCGACCGGTGTCCGCGCGACGTACGCCGCCTTCATCGCCACCGGCTTCGCCTTCGCCAGCTGGGCGTCCGAGATCCCCCAGGTGCGCGACCGCCTCGGCCTCTCCTCCGCCGGGCTCGGTCTGGTGCTGCTGGCCATCGCCGCCGGCTCGGTCATCTCGCTGCCCCTGGCCGGACCCTTCGTGGCCCGCGTCGGCTCGCGCCGGACCGTGCAGGTGATGGCCCTCGTGGACGCCGTCGCCCTGGTCGTGATCGGGCTGGGCTACCTCGGCGGCGTCGTGCCCGTCGTCGTCGGCCTCTTCCTCTTCGGGTTCGGCCAGGGCGCGTGGGACGTGGCGATGAACGTCCAGGGCGCGGTCGTCGAGCGCCGGCTGGGCCGCGCGATCATGCCGCGCTTCCACGCCGGCTTCAGCGTCGGCACGGTGGGCGGGGCGCTCAGCGGCGCGGCGCTCGTCGGGCTCGGCGTCGGGGTGACCGTGCACCTGGTCGTCGTCGGCCTGGTCGTCGCGGCCGCCGTGCCGCTGCTCGTACGCGGCTTCGTGCCCGACAGCGACGCGCACCCCGACGACCCGGCTCCCGAGCGCCGCAGCGCGCTCGCCGCGTGGCGCGAGCCGCGCACGCTGCTCGTCGGGCTCTTCGTGCTGGCCTTCGCCTTCGCCGAGGGGACCGGCAACGACTGGACGAGCGTCGCGCTCATCGACGGCTACGGCACCTCGCGCGTCGTGGGCATCCTCGGCTTCGCCACGTTCCTGGCCGCGATGACCGCGGGCCGCTGGTTCGGCCCCGGGCTGCTCGACCGCTACGGCCGCGTCGTCGTCTGCCGGGTGATGGCGGCGGCGAGCGTCGCCGGCCTGCTGCTCTTCGTCTTCGGCGGCCACCCCGCGCTCGCCTTCGCCGGCGCGGTGCTCTGGGGCGCGGGCCTCTCGCTCGGCTTCCCGGTCGGGATGAGCGCTGGCGCCGACGACCCGGCCCACGCCGCCTCGCGGGTGAGCGTGATCGCCTCGGTGGGCTACCTCGCCTTCCTCGGTGGTCCCCCGCTGATCGGCTTCCTCGGCGAGCACGTCGGCGTGCTCCGCGCGCTCACCGCCGTCGCGGTGCTGCTCGCCATGGCCGTCGCGATCGCCGGGAACGTCCGCCCGCTGCCGGGCACCGACGAGCGCTGACCAGGGCCGTCGCCCGACCGGGAAGGCCGGCGGCGGCGCGCACCCACGGGCTTGGGGGGTCCGGCACACTTCATCGGTGCGGATCGTTTACAACGCGTTCAACGGGCGTTACGCGGACAGCCCCCGGGCCCTCCACCAGGGCCTCCTCGCCCGCGGGGTCGAGGCCGAGCACGTCTGGCTGCAGGACGAGCGCTTCGTCGGCGGCTTCCCGGCCGGCGTCACCACGGTGCCCATCGGCACGCCGGCGGCGGTCGCCGCCCTGGAGTCGGCCGACGTGCTGGTCAGCAACACCCACATCCAGCTCGACCGCTGGGAGAAGCCCGCGGGCGCCTTCTACCTCCAGACCTGGCACGGCACGCCGCTGAAGCGGATCCACCGCGCCGCGGCGAGCATCCCGGCCGAGGAGATGATGCGCGAGCTCGACGTCGACATCGCCCGCTGGGACGCCCTGGTCAGCCAGAGCCCGGCCGCGACCGTCCTGCTGCGCGAGGCCTTCGGCTACGGCGGTCCGGTCCTGGAGACCGGCTACCCCCGCAACGACGTGCTGCTCGCCCCCGATGCGGCGCAGCGTCGTGAGGAGCTGCGCGCGGAGCTGGGCATCGCCGACGACGTCACCGCGGTCCTCTACGCCCCGACCTACCGCGACGACACCGTCGACGAGGCCGACGCCCCCGACGGGCTCGACCTCGCGCAGCTCGTCCGCCGGCTGGGGCCTGGCCGTACGGTCCTGCTGCGCCAGCACTACTACCTCTACCGGCGCCCGGTCCGTACGGGCCTGGCCGGTCTGGTCGACGTGTCGGACAACCCCGACATCGCCGACCTCTACCTGGCCGCCGACGCGATGGTCACGGACTACTCCTCGGCCATGTTCGACTTCGCGGTGACGGGCAAGCCGCTCCTGCTGCACCCCTACGACCTCGAGCACTACCGCGACCGGCTGCGCGGCTTCACCTTCGACCTCGACACCGAGGGGCCGGGCGCGCTCGTCCTCGACCCCGCGGCGCTGGCCCAGGCGCTCATCGCCCTGCCGGAGACGTCGGCGGAGGACGCGACGCGCTACGCCGCGTTCCGCCGCCGCTGGTGCGGACTGGACGACGGCCACGCCACCGACCGCGTCCTCGACGCCCTGCTGGCGCGGGTCCTGCCCAGCACCGACGCTCAGCCGGCGGGCCGGTTCCGGTAGCGCCCGACCAGCTCCGGGGCCGCCTGCTGCAGGCGTACGGGCGCCAGGCCCGCGGCCAGCAGCTCCAGGTCGTCGACGACCATGTCGCCGATCTCGAGGAAGGCGGCCGGGATGCCGCCGGCCCGGTGCGCGGAGAGCACGACCCCCTCCAGCGACCGGAAGGGTGAGTCGGGCGGCACCGGTTCGGTGGGCCACACGTCGCTGGCGGCGAGGAAGCGGCCGGCGCCGACCCGCTCGGCCAGCGCGTCGTAGTCGGTGACCGCGGCCCGGCTGACCAGCACGAGCCGGGCACCCTCGGGCAGCAGGTCGAGCTCGCGGGCACCGAGCAGGTGCTGGGAGTCACCGGTCACGGTGGCCAGCACGAAGACGAAGCGGCTGCGGCCGAGGACCTCGTCGAGACCTGCCGGCACCACGTCGGCCTCCCGCAGGACCGCGTCCGGCAGCCAGGGGTCGTAGACGCGCAGCGTCGGCGCGAAGGGGGCCAGCAGCGGGCGGAGCGCGCGGCCGAGGTTGCCGTAGCCGACCAGGCCGACGTCGGCGTGGCGCAGCAGCACCGCGTCCGCGTTGCCCTCGCCGAGGTAGCGCTCGCGCCCCTCCCGGAAGGCGCGGTCCTCGCGGCTGATCCCGCGGGCCAGGTCGAGCGCGAGGCCGAGCGCGTGCTCCGCGACCGCCTGCGCGTACGCGGGCCCGCAACCGAGCACGCGGATGCTCCGGGTGAACGCCGTCGGGTAGTCGACGTTGGGGTAGAAGTTGCCCTCGACGTTGATCACCGCGCGCAGCCCGGGCGCCCGGTCGAGGCGCTCCGCCGGCAGGTCCGGCTGCCCGACGACGGCCCACGCGTCGGGGAGGGCGGCGTCCAGCGCCGCCTCGTCACCGCCCTCGGGCTCGACGACGGTGAAGCGCTCGTGCAGGCGGGCCAGCGTCTCGGGGCGGAAGATCCGCTCGACGGGCTGCGGCTGCGGGACCAGGACGACGACGGGTTTCACGCGGACATCATCCTGGTCGGGGCTGCTCGCCCTCCGACCACCTCGGCGGTGCCCGGAGGGCGAGCTGCGCGTGCGGGCCGGCTCAGGCGCGGGAGTCGTCCCCGGCCGTCTCGGTCGCCTCGGCGTCGCGGGCGCTCGCCCACAGGTCCACGCCGGACTCGACCGCGAGCTCGTCGATGCGCTTGAGCTCCGCGTCGCTGAACGCGAGGTTCCTCGTCGCGGCGACGTTGTCCTCGAGCTGGGCGACGCTGCTCGCGCCGATCAGGGTGCTCGTCACGCGGGAGTCGCGCAGCACCCACGCCAGCGCCATCTGCGCCAGCGTCTGACCGCGCTCTCCGGCGATGTCGTTGAGGCCCCTGACCCGCTCGATGACCTCGGGCGTGATCGTCTCCTGCTCCAGCGACTTGCCCTGCGCCGCGCGCGAGTCGGCGGGGATGCCGTTCAGGTAGCGGTTCGTCAACAGGCCCTGCGCGAGCGCGGTGAAGGCGATGCAGCCGGCACCGACCTCGTCGAGGGCGTCGAGCAGGCCGCCCTCGATCCAGCGGTTGAACATCGAGTACGACGGCTGGTGGATGAGCATCGGCGTGCCCAGCTCGCGCAGGATCTTGGCCGCGGCGAGGGTCCGCTCCGGGGAGTAGGACGAGACGCCGACGTAGAGCGCCTTGCCCGCGCGGACGGCGGCGTCGAGCGCGCCCATCGTCTCCTCCAGCGGGGTGCCGGGGTCGGGACGGTGGTGGTAGAAGACGTCGACGTAGTCGAGGTTCAGGCGCTTGAGCGACTGGTCGAGGCTCGCGGTGAGGTACTTCCGCGAGCCGAGGTCGCCGTACGGGCCCGGCCACATGTCCCAGCCGGCCTTCGACGAGATGACGAGCTCGTCGCGGTAGGGCTTGAAGTCCTCGGTGAGGATGCGCCCGGCGTTGGTCTCGGCCGAGCCGTAGGGCGGGCCGTAGTTGTTGGCCAGGTCGAAGTGGTTGACGCCCAGGTCGAAGGCGCGACGCATGATCGCGCGCTGGGTCTCGATCGGCTTGTCGTCGCCGAAGTTGTGCCAGAAGCCGAGGGAGACGGCGGGCAGCTTGAGCCCGCTCACCCCGCAGCGGCGGTAGGGCTGGACCTCGTAGCGGTTCGCGTCGGCGCGGTAGGGCTCAGGAATCACGTCCAGCAGTTAACCAAAGAGCCCCGTGAGGAATCGCCGGGCTCCTCTGCGACCCCCCTTCGACTGCCCTGAGCCCTTCTCCGATCGGACGATCCCAGCGCGGACCAGGCGCGGCCCGCAGGTCTCCACCGAGGCCCGCTGTCCGGCGTACGGGTGCTCGGCGCGGCCCCACCGCTGACCAGGGTCCGCCAGCCCCCGCTGGAGACGGGCCGCCGGACGGCCGACGTCCTCATCGACCGCGCCGGGGCCGCGCGGTCGAGGCCGGTGAGGACCATGCCCACCGGGATCGTCGACCGCGGCTCGGCCCAGCCGGGCCGGGCTCCCGCTGCGGCCGGAGCCGGGTCGTAGGGTGAGCCCGACGGCAGGGCAGTCGGGACGGGCGAGGAGGCCTCACGTGGCGGACGCGACAGGGCAGGACCAGGGGCTGGAGAGCCTGGCGGCCGACGAGCGGCACTTCCCGCCGCCCCCGGAGCTGGCCGAGCACGCCAACGTGACGGAGGCGACCTTCGAGCGCGCCGCCGCCGACGACGTGGCCTTCTGGGCCGAGCAGGCCAGGCGGTTGGCCTGGGAGACCGAGCCGACCGAGACCCTCGACTGGAGCGGTGCGCCGTTCGCGAAGTGGTTCGCCGACGGCCGGCTCAACGCCGCGTACAACTGCCTCGACCGCCACGTCGAGGCCGGGAACGGCGACCGCGTCGCCTTCCACTTCGAGGGCGAGCCCGGCGACACCCGCACGATCACCTACGCCGAGCTGACCGCGCAGGTCTGCCAGGCCGCGAACGCGCTCGTCGAGCTCGGGGTGCAGGCCGGCGACCGGGTCGCGATCTACATGCCGATGATCCCCGAGGCCGCCGTGGCGATGCTCGCCTGCGCGCGGCTCGGCGCCCCGCACACCGTCGTCTTCGGCGGGTTCTCCTCCGACGCGCTGGCCACCCGCATCCTCGACTGCGGGGTGGAGGTCGTGATCACCGCCGACGGCGGCTGGCGCAAGGGCAAGGCCTCCGCGCTCAAGCCGGCCGTCGACGAGGCGCTGGAGCGCTGCCCCGACGTCCGCAAGGTCCTGGTGGTGCGCCGCACCGAGCAGGAGACCGCGATGACCGAGGGCCGCGACGTCTGGTGGCACGACCTCGTCGCGTCGCAGCCGGCCGAGCACGCGTACGAGGCGTTCGAGGCCGAGCACCCGCTCTACATCATGTACACCTCGGGCAGCACCGGGCAGCCCAAGGGCATCTTCCACACCACCGGCGGCTACCTGACCGGCGTCGCCTACACGCACTGGGCGACCTTCGACCTCAAGCCCGAGACCGACGTCTTCTGGACCGCGGCCGACATCGGCTGGGTGACCGGGCACTCCTACCTCGTCTACGGCCCGCTGGCCAACGGCGCGACGAGCGTCATGTACGAGGGCACCCCCGACAGCCCGCACCAGGGCCGCTGGTGGGACATCGTCGACAAGTACGGCGTCACGATCCTCTACTGCGCGCCGACGGCCATCCGGACGTTCATGAAGTGGGGCGCCGACATCCCGGCGAAGGCCGACCTGTCGAGCCTGCGCCTGCTGGGCTCGGTCGGCGAGCCGATCAACCCGGAGGCGTACCTCTGGTACCGCGAGCACATCGGCCACGACCGCACCCCGGTCGTCGACACCTGGTGGCAGACCGAGACGGGCATGCACATGATCTCGCCGATGCCCGGCGTCGCGGACGCCAAGCCGGGCGCGGCCATGCGCGCCGTGCCCGGGGTCAGCGTCAAGGTCGTCAACGACGAGGGCGAGCCCGTCACCGACGACGCCGCCGGCTACCTCGTGATCGACCGGCCGTGGCCGGCGATGCTGCGGGGCATCTGGGGCGACCAGCAGCGCTACGTCGACACGTACTGGTCGCGGTTCCCGGGCGTCTACTTCGCCGGCGACGGCGCCAAGATCGACGCCGACGGCGACATCTGGCTCCTGGGCCGCGTCGACGACGTCATGAACGTCTCCGGCCACCGCATGTCGACCGCGGAGATCGAGTCGTCCCTGGTCAGCCACCCCAAGGTCGCCGAGGCGGCCGTGGTCGGCGCGAGCGACGAGACGACCGGCCAGGCGATCGTGGCCTTCGTCATCCTGCGCAGCGAGGCCGGCGACGGCGGCCCCGACGTGGTCGACGAGCTGCGCCGCCACGTGGCCAAGGACATCGGCGCCATCGCCCGTCCGCGTCAGATCATGGTCGTCGAGGAGCTCCCCAAGACGCGCTCGGGCAAGATCATGCGCCGCCTGCTCCGCGACGTGGCGGAGAACCGGGAGCTCGGCGACGTCACGACGCTCACCGACTCGACGGTCATGGACCTGATCAAGGGCAACCTGGCCGGCTCCTCCTCCGAGGACTGACCCGCCCCTGCTGGTCGGCGCGTTCGCGCCCGGCGCATCGGTCGGTTTACCACGTTGACGTGGTGAACCGACCGTTCCCCAGGCAGATCTGCTGCGGTCAGGGTCGGTTTACCACGTCAACGTGGTAAACCGACGGGCGTCAACCAACCCCCGGCGGCGTCCCCGAGCGGCGTCCCCCACAGAACCCGGGCGGCGTCCCCGGGGGCGCGCTGCTGCCCCTTACGCGCACCCGCTCCGGGGCGCCAACTCTGCCGCGGAGGTCCGACGCGGAGCGGCCCGGACCACGACTCACACGGGCTGATCCGTGGGCGGCCCCGCCCAACCACTAGGCTCGCGACCGACGAAGGAGGCAGCATGGCGGAACAGGGAGTGGGCGACATCGTCCGCGCCATCAGTGACGACGTCAAGGAGCTGGTGCGCGACGAGGTCCAGCTGGCGAAGTCGGAGCTCGTCCCGGCCGCCAAGACGGGGGGCATCGGTGCCGGGCTGCTGGCCGGCGCGGCCTTCTTCGGCGTCTCGGCCGTCTTCATCCTCTACTTCTGCGTGGTCTACGTCCTCGTACGCCTCGGCCTGCCCGAGTGGGCGTCCTTCCTGATCGTCGGCGGTGCGCTGCTGCTGCTCGCGGGCCTGCTCGGGGCGGTCGGCTACACGCTGATCCGCAGGGTCAAGCCCCCGCAGCGCTCGATCAAGCAGGCCCGCGAGACCGTCGAGGCGATCAAGAGCTCGGCCCAGCAGACCCTGGCCGCGATCAAGGGCAGCAAGGACGAGTCGAAGGCGATCTCCCGCTAGACCCGGGACGCCCAGCACGGCGGAGCAGCACCACGAAGGGGATCCACGCGCCCGGAGCGCGTGGATCCCCTTCGTCGTCCCCGTCGTCTGCGTCGTCTGCGTCGTCTGCGTCGTGGCGGCCCCCGCCTCTAGAGCAGGAACATCCGCGACTCCCACGCCTCGAGGTCCGCACCGCGCCGGTCGCCGTGGGTGGCGAGCAGGAGCCGTGCCCCGTCGAGGGCGGGCAGCGAACCGTCCGGCACCGACGCGGGCCGCGAGGAGCAGTTCGCGACCATCACGAGCACCTGGTCGCCGAGGGTGCGTCGCACGACCCAGAGCTGCGGGTCGTCCCCGAGCAGCAGCTCGAAGTGGCCCTCGGCCAGCACCGGGAGCTCGTGGCGCAGCCGGATCAGCCGCTGGAAGTGGGCGAAGACCGAGGCCGGGTCCTTCCGCTGCGCCTTCGCGTTGACCACGACGTAGTTCGGGTTGACCGGGAGCCACGGCACGCCCTGGGTGAAGCCGGCCTGGTGGCTGTCGTCCCACTGCATCGGGGTCCGGGCGTTGTCACGGCTGCGCACGGCGAGACCGGCCATGATCTCCTCCACCGCGACACCGAGCGAGGTCGCCTGGGCGTGGTAGTTCAGCGACTCCACGTCGGCGTAGGCCGAGATGTCGACGAACTGGGTGTTCGTCATCCCGAGCTCCTCGCCCTGGTAGACGTACGGCGTGCCGCGGTGCGCGTGCTGCACCGTCGCCAGGGTCTTGGCCGAGACCGCCCGGAACCCGGGCGAGTCGTCACCGAAGCGGGACACCGCGCGGGGCTGGTCGTGGTTGTCCCAGTAGAGCGAGTTCCACCCGACCTCGGCCAGGCCGACCTGCCAGGACTCGAGGTTGCGCTTGAGCGCGACGAGGTCGAGCGGTGCCGGGTCGAACTTGTTGCCGGTCGGGCCGACGTCGAGGTTCACGTGCTCGAAGGTGAAGACCATGTTGAGCATGCCGTTGGCCGGGTCGGTGATGGCCCGGGCGTCCTCGATCGTCGAGCCGGGCATCTCCCCCACCGTCAGCAGGCGGTGCCGGTCGAGCCCGACGGCCTCGTTCATCTCGCGCAGGAACTCCTCCAGGCGCGGGCCGTGCGCGACCTCCATCGCGGGGTCGGCGTACGCGTGCCCGGGCGCGGGCTCGAGGTCGCGCAGCTCGACGGGCTTGGAGATGAGGTTGATGACGTCCATCCGGAAGCCGTCCACGCCCCGGTCGACCCACCAGCGCATCATCGCGTAGACGGCCTGGCGGACCTCGGGGTTCTCCCAGTTGAGGTCGGGCTGCTTGCGGGTGAACAGGTGCAGGTAGTACTCGCCGCTGGCCTCGTCGTACTCCCACGCCGAGGGGGAGAAGAAGCTCGACCAGTTCGTCGGCTCGGCGCCCGGGGTGCCGGGCTCGTGGCCCTCCCGGGCGGGCCGCCACCAGTACCAGTCGCGCCGTGCCGACCCCGGCTGCCGCGACTCGGTGAACCACGCGTGCTCGTCGCTGGTGTGGTTGACCACGAGGTCCATGACGATCTTGATGCCGCGACGGTGGGCCTGGGCCAGGAGCTCGTCCATGTCCTCCAGCGAGCCGAAGAGCGGGTCGATGCGCTGGTAGTCGGAGATGTCGTAGCCGTTGTCGTCCATCGGCGAGGCGTAGACCGGCGAGAGCCACACGACGTCGACGCCGAGCTCGGAGAGGTGGTCCAGGTGGTCGATGATGCCGCGCAGGTCGCCCGTGCCGTCGCCGTTCGTGTCGGCGAAGCTGCGCGGGTAGACCTGGTAGACGACGGCGTCGCGCCACCAGCCCTCGGCCCGTTCCACCCCCGCCCCGGTGGTCGTCCCGGTGGTCGAGGGGGTGGTCCCCGCAGGGGTCGCTGAGGTCGTCGAAGCCGTCATGGGGCCAGCCTGCCACGGTCCCCGGAGGCGCCGTGGAGGCCGCCGGACCGTTCCGGCGGCGGGCGGCTCAGGCGTCGAGCGCGGCCTCCGGCGGCTCGACACCGAGGCGCTCGGCGAGGGCCAGGACCTCGGTCCGCAGGTTCGTCCGGGCGCGCCCGGCCAGCTGCTTGCCCCGGCCGGTGCGGAAGAGCTCGCGCTCCAGGAGCGGGGTCAGCACCGCCAGCCGGCCCTCGAGGAACGCCTCCTCCGGCACGGCCGCGTGCTCCTCGCGGACGTCGGCCACGTACGCGGCGTACTCCTCGGGCGTGCCGCCCAGCACGGCCAGGTCGGCGTCGCTGAGCAGGTCGCCCTCGGGGTCGCGGGTGCCGGGCAGGTGGTCGGCGGTCATGCGCACGAGCCGGGCGACCTGGGTGAGGTCCTCCTGCTCGAAGCCGGCCCGGCTCAGCTCGCGCAGGGCGAGCCGCGCCGAGGCCTCCTCGTTGGTGAGCTCGCGCTCGGGCACGTCGTAGACCGCGTCGTGGAACCACGCACCGAGGCGCACGAGGAACAGGTCCTGGTCGCCGGCGAAGGCGTCGACGTTCCGCAGCACCGCGAGGAGGTGGCGGGTGTCGTGGTAGCGCCGGTGCGGCTCGCGGTAGCGCTCGACGAGCGCCTCGCCGAGCTCGGCCTGGTGCGGCAGCACGGCGTGCCAGCGCTCGCGCAGCTCGGCCGCGTCGGCCTCGTCCAGCGGCCTCGGGGTACGGGCGGGGGTGCGTTCAGTGGACATCGGGTCCTCCGTCGTCTCGGGCCAGGCTGCGCGCCCGGCGGTCGCTCAGGTAGCGGTCGGGGATCTCCACCTCCCGCGTCGTGTCCCACGGCCGGCTCCAGCCGGCGAGGTCCAGGATCGCTTCGAGGAGGTGGGCGGTCAGCCCCCACACCAGGTGGTCGGCCACGGCGAAGGCGGGGCCGCGGTAGCCGAGGGGGTGGGCCGCGGTGGCGCGGTTGTGGGGGTCGACGAGGTCGGCGACGGGTACCCGCAGGACGGTGGCCACCTCGGCCGGGTCACCGGGCCCGACGGCGCGGGGCGTGCGCCACCAGCCGACGACCGTCGTGACGTCGAAGCCGCTGACCGCGACGTGGGCCGGGGGCAGGCAGCCGAGCACCTCGACGTCGGCACGGCCGATGCCGCACTCCTCGTACGCCTCGCGCAGGGCGGTGTCGGCCAGGTCGGCGTCCTCGGGGTCGACGCCCCCGCCGGGGAAGGCGATCTGGCCGGGGTGGGAGCGCAGCGTGTGCGCCCGCTCGACCAGCAGCACCTCGGGCCCGGGCGTGCCGTCGAGCCGTTCGCCGAAGAGCGCGAGCACGGCCGACTGCCGGGCCCCGCGGGCCGGGCGCAGCGCGTCGACCCAGGGCCGGTCCTGCTGCTGGAGCGCGGAGCGGAGCGCCGGGACCCAGGCGGTGCCGACGGCGTCGCGGCGCGGGGCGCTCACGGCGCGACCCCGAGGTACTGCCGGCTCAGGTCGTCGAGCTGCTGCGACGAGGTGAAGGGTCCGGCGTGGCGCCCGGCGACGGTTCCGTCGGCGCGCACGAAGAAGGTCTGCGGCAGGCCCAGGACCTGCAGCCGGCTGCGGACGACGAGGTCGGCGTCGTAGAGCTGCGGGTAGGTCCACCCGGCCGACCCCGCGAACTCCACCGCGGCCTCGGGCACGTCCGGGTAGTCGACGCCGAGGACCTTCACGGCCTCCGACCTGCCCGCCTCGGCCAGGAAGGGCGCCTCGGCCCGGCACGGGCCGCACCACGAGCCCCACACGTTGAGCAGCATCGGCCCGCGCAGGTCGGCCAGGCGGACGGGCCGCCCGCCGCCGAGGCACTCCAGCGTCACCGCGGGCAGCCCGCCCTCGACCGTGCCGCCGGAGGCCGGCGGGCAGTCCGGGATCCCCGCGGCCCTCTTCGCGGCGGCCAGGTCGGTGTTCGGCGCGGCCTCGCCGGTGGGCACCTGAACCGTCCCACCCTCGGGCGCCGCGGTGCTCGACGACGGGTTGCGGACGACGCTCGGGGTCTCCGTGCACCCGGTCAGCAGCACCACGAGCAGCGCGCTCGCGACGGCGGGGCGCAGCAGGGCGCCGCCGCTCATCCGCGCGGCTCGCGGACGAGCTTGGCGGCCTTGGCCGGGTCGGTCTCGCCCTCCCCGTACGAGGGGCACAGCCGGGCCACCGGGCAGGCTCCGCAGGCGGGGTTGCGGGCGTGGCAGCGCCGCCGGCCGTGCCAGATCACGTGGTGGCACAGCATGACCCAGTCCTTCCGGGGGAACAGCGCTGCCGACCTCGGCCTCGACCTTGTCCGGGTCGGTCTCGCCGGTCCAGCCGAAGCGGCGCGACAGGCGCCCGAAGTGCGTGTCCACCGTGATGCCGGGGACGCCGAAGGCGTTGCCCAGCACGACGTTGGCCGTCTTGCGCCCCACGCCCGGAAGCGTCACGAGCTCGCGCAGCGTGGTGGGCACCTCGCCGTCGAAGCGCTCCACGAGCTGCCCGCCGAGCTTGAGCAGGGTGTCGGTCTTGGCCCGGAAGAAGCCCGTCGGGGTGATCAGGACCTCGAGCTCGGCGCGGTCGGCCCCCGCGTACGCCGCCGCGTCGGGGTAGCGGGCGAAGAGGACCGGGGTGACCGTGTTGACGCGCTTGTCGGTGCTCTGCGCGGACAGGATCGTGGCGACGAGCAGCTCGAGGGGCGTGGTGAAGTCCAGCTCCACGTGGGCGTCGGGATAGGTGTCGCCGAGCGTCCGGTCGATGGCCCGGGCTCGGCGGACCAGGGCGGTCCGGCTGTCGCTCGGGCTCACCGCGCCCACCCTACGTCCCGACCCGGATGCGGTGGCCTCTCGTCCTGGCCCGGGGCGACGCCGCTACCGTGAGGGCGCCACCCCCACGCCGGGGTGGTCCCGTCCTCCTCGATGCTGCGCGACGACGGTAGGTTGTTGTTCACTGTGACGAGGGATACAGGAGGGTGCCGGTGGATCCCGAGGTGTTGACCAAGGCTCCTCTCTTCGCGGAGCTCGACGAGGCCAGCGCCGCGGCACTCGAGCGGGCCATGGGCTCGCTGCGCCTGACGAAGGGCCAGATCCTCTTCCGCGAGGGCGAGACCGAGGACCGGCTGTACGTCGTCGTCGCCGGCAAGATCAAGCTCGGCCGCAGCGGTTCGGCGGGCCGGGAGAACCTGCTCGCCGTGCTCGGCCCCGGGCAGATGTTCGGTGAGCTGTCCGTGTTCGACCCGGGTCCGCGCTCGAGCACGGCCACCGCCGTGACCGCCGCCGAGGTCCGCGTGCTCGAGCACGACGAGCTCATGGCCTGGCTCAGCGACCACCCCGAGGTGGCACGCAGCCTGCTCGGTCAGCTCGCCGCCCGTCTTCGTCGCGCCAACGACGTGGTCGCCGACCTCGTCTTCTCCGACGTCCCCGGCCGCGTGGCCAAGCAGCTGCTCGAGCTCGCCCGCCGCTTCGGCGACCGCAAGGACGACGGCGTGCACGTGCACCACGACCTGACGCAGGAGGAGCTGGCCCAGCTCGTCGGCGCCTCGCGGGAGACGGTGAACAAGGCGCTCGCCGACTTCGCCGCCCGCGGCTGGATCCGCCTCGAACCGCGCTCGGTCACCCTCCTCGACGTCGAGCGCGTGGAGCGCCGGGCGCGGTGAGCACCGGGCGCCGCGAGGCCCGCCGGGGCTAGCGGGACGCGTCGGGGCCGCGGACCTGCGACGGCCGGCGCCAGCCGGTCGCCCGGTCCAGGCCGTGGCGCCGCAGCACCGGGCGGACCCGCTCGGCCAGGTCCGCCGCGTACGACCGCAGCACGTAGGAGCCGCCGCGGTAGAGCTCCGCGTACGGCTCCGCCAGCCCGGGGTGCTCGCGGGCGAGCCAGCGCAGGAACCACTCCCGGGCCCCGGGACGCAGGTGCAGGGCCATCACCGACGCCGACGTGGCACCGGCCGCCGCGACCGCACCGACCACGCGCTCGAGGTCGTCGTCGGAGTCGGTCAGCTGCGGCAGGACCGGCGCGACCAGCACCTGGCAGGAGAGCCCGGCCGCACGGATGCTCCGGATCAGCTCGAGCCGCGCCCGCGGCGACGGGGTGCCCGGCTCCAGGGTCGCGTGCAGGTCCTCGTCGAGGACGGCGAGGGAGACGCCGAGCGTCACCGGCACCCGCTCGGCCGCACGCGCCAGCAGCGGCAGGTCGCGACGCAGCGTGGTGCCCTTGGTCAGGACCGAGAACGGGGTGCCCGACCTCGCGAGCGCCTCGATGACCCCGGGCATCAGCCGGTAGCGACCCTCGGCCCGCTGGTAGGGATCGGTGTTGGTGCCCAACGCGACGGGCTCGCGACCCCACGAGGGCCGACCCAGCTCACGGGCGAGCACCTCGGCCACGTTGACCTTGACCACGATCTCGGAGTCGAAGTCGACCCCGGTGTCGAGGTCGAGGTAGGAGTGCGTCTTGCGCGCGAAGCAGTAGACGCAGGCGTGGGTGCAGCCCCGGTAGGGGTTGACCGTCCAGTCGAACGGGCTGTCGGAGCTCGCGGGCACGTGGTTGAGCGCCGAGCGGGCCATCACCTCGTGGAAGGTGACCCCGGCGAACTCCGGCGTCCGGACCGTGCGCACCAGGCCCGGCATCTCCTCCAGCCCCGGCAGCGCGTCGGCGTCGAAGACCACGCCACCCACCGTCTGACCCGCCCACCGCACGGAGCAATCAGATCACACGTTCGATTCCGGCGCCAGACCCGGCGGGGTCCTGGACCACCGCCGGGCCGTGCGCCGGCGCCCGACGACCGGAGGACCAGGCGACCGGAGGACCGGACGACCAGCACCCGCTCCTCGTCCTGCTCGGGAGGGACTCATCGGGTCGGAGCGCGAGCCGCGTCCCGGCGGAGCGAGGACAGGGGTCACGCGCTGCCGAGCTTGACGTCCACGGTCTGCGGGGCACCGCCGTCGCGCACGTAGGTCACGGTCACCGTCGTGCCCGGCGCGTAGTAGCGCGTGGCGGCGATGAGGCCGTCAGGGGTGGTGGTGTGGAAGTCGTCGACCTTGGTGACGGTGTCGCCCGCGCGCAGCCCGGCGGCCGCCGCGGCACCGTTCGCCGTCACCGACTGCAGCGCGACGCCGGTGGCCGTGGAGATGCCGTTGTCCGCGCCGCCGACCGTCACCCCGAGGGCCGCGTTGACCGACTTGCCGTTGGCGATGATCTCGCCGGCCACCCGGACCGCGACGTCGGAGGGGATGGCGAAGCCGATGCCGATGTTGCCCGACTGGCTGCCCTGCGAGCCCGAGCTCGTGCTCGCGATCGAGGAGTTGATGCCGAGCACCGACCCGTTGAGGTCGACGAGCGGGCCGCCGGAGTTGCCCGGGTTGATGGCCGCGTCGGTCTGGACCGCGAGGTAGACGGCGTCGTTGTTGTCGCCGGAGCGGACGGGCCGAGCGGTGTTGGAGACGATGCCGCTGGTCACCGACTCCGACAGCCCGAGCGGCGCGCCGGCGGCGACCACGGCCTGGCCGACCTTGGTGGAGCCGGACTTCGCGAAGGTGGCGGGCCGGAGGTCGGAGACGCCGTCGACCTTGATCACCGCGAGGTCGTTCGTCGCGGAGGTGCCGACGACGGTGGCCGGGGCCGTCCGACCGTCGGGGAAGGTGACCGTGACGCTGGAGCGCCCGGAGCCCGACGCGGCCGACACGACGTGGTCGTTGGTGAGGATGTGGCCCTCGGTGTCGAGGACGACGCCGCTGCCGATGTCGCCGCTGCCGCCGGCCTGCACCGTGATGGTCACGACGGACGGGTCGATCTTGGCCGCGGCGGCCGCGACGGTCCCGTCGAGGACCGGGCTGCTCGCCGCGGGGACGGTGGTGACGCTGATCGGCGAGGTCGCCCCGGTCGTACCGCCGAGGGTCGCGTACGAGCCGATGCCCGCGCCCGCCCCGATGAGCGCGGCCAGCGTGGCCGCGGCGAGCGTGGCGCCACGCCGACGGCGCGGGCGCTCGACCACCGCGGTGGCGCCGGGCTGCCCGTACGCGGGGGCGCCGTACTGCCCGGCGGAGGCCGGCGCGCCGTACGCGGGGGCTCCGTAGGTGCCGGTGCCGTACGCGCCGCTCGCCCACGCCTGGCTGCTGTGCGGGGTCCCGTCCTGAGGCGTCCCCTGCTGCTGGGCGTCGTGGGCCGTCGCACCCCACGCGGAGCCGGTCGGGGGCGGGTAGCCGCCCGAGCGCTGGTCCTGGTCGTGGGCGGAGAAGGGGGACCAGGGCCGGTCCGTGCCGGACCGGCCGTAACCGGAGGGGGCCGAGGGGGTGGTGTCGCCGCGCTGGTCGTCCGAAGTCATGCCCCTACGGTGCGCGTCCGGGCTGTGTGGTTGCTGTGGGTCGGCTCAGCGCTTGCGATGAGCGTCGAGGTGGTCGAGCTGGGCGCGGGCCGACTGCAGCGCCGCCCGTTCCAGCGGCGTGCCGACGACCTCCGGGTAGACGGCGCCGACCACGTCCTCGGGCGTCAGGGCCCCGGCGGCCACGGCGTCGCGGACCTGGGCGAGCCGCTCGCGCCGGTGGCGCCGGTAGCCGTCCAGCACGGCCGGCGGGTCGGCCACGACCGGGCCGTGGCCGGGCAGGACCCGCGCGACGCCCCGGGCCCGGACCACGTCGACCAGCCGGTCCAGCGAGGCGAGATAGGCCCCGAGGTCGCCGTCGGGGTGGGTGATCACCGTGCTGCCGAAGCCGAGCACGGTGTCGCCGGTGAGCAGCTCCACCGACTCCGCCTCCGGGCCCCCGGAGCCGTGGGTGAGCAGCAGGCTGACCGAGTCGTCGGTGTGCCCTGGGGTGGCGAGCACCTCGACCCGGGCGCCCTCGACCTCGAGGACGTCGCCCTCGACCAGGCCGTCGGCACCGACCCGCCAGGCGGGGTCGACGGCCCGGACGCCGCAGCCCGCGAAGCCGGCGAACCGCGCCGCACCCGCCACGTGGTCGAGGTGACGGTGGGTGAGGAGGACCGCGGCCACCCGCCCGCCGGTCACGTCGAGCACGCGCCGCAGGTGCTCCTCGTCGTCGGGCCCGGGGTCGACGACGAGGACCGGCCCGCGGTCCGGACGGCCGAGCACCCAGGTGTTGGTGCCGCTGAGGGTCATCGGCCCGGGGTTCGGGGCGAGCACCCCGGCGACCCCGCGGGCCAGCCGCTCGACGCGCTGCCCGGTGTTCACCGGCGCGCCGTCACGGGAGCACCTCGTAGGTGAAGCGCCAGCCCCCGTCGCTCCGCACCACCCGCGGCAGGACCGTCTCGACGCGCCGGCCGGCCCCCGAGGCCAGCAGCGTCGCCACGTCGGGTGCGGCGGCCACCTCCCGCAGGACCGACCAGGTGGGCGGCATCAGCACGAGCTCACCGGCGCGGTGGGCGGTCAGGGCCCGGTCCGCCGACGTCCACGCGGCGTGCACCGTCTCACCGGAGACGTCGCGGGCCTCCTGCCCCTCGGGCAGCCGGGCGAGGTAGAAGGTCGTGTCGTAGCGGCGGGGCTCGGCGGCCGGCGTGACCCAGCGGGCCCAGGGCACGAGCGCGCCCGCCTCGAGGCGGACCGTGGTCTCCTCCGCGGTCTCACGCAGCGCGCAGGCCAGCACCGGGTCGGCGGCGGTGGCGTCGACCGGGTCGAGGCCACCGCCGGGGAACACCGCGACCGAGGGCGCGAACGGCATGCGGTCGTGGCGGTGCAGCAGGTAGACCTCGACCCCCGCTCCCGCGGCGTCGGCGTCGGCGTCGCGCAGCAGCACCACGGTCGCGGACGGTCGCGGTTCGACGGGGCGGCCGCCACGCTCCAGGGCCTCGGCCCGCGCGGCGAGGGCAGCAGGCACCGGCGGCGCGAAGCCGTCGAGCACGTCGCTCGACCGCGTCCCCCGGCCGGCCGCCACCGTCGGGCCCGCCGTCAGACCGGGACGACCGTCGGGGCGGTGCGCACCTCGGCGACGACCTCCACCTCGACGGGCGAGTCCAGCGGCAGCACCGTGACGCCGACGGCGCTGCGGGCGTGCGGGGTGCCGAAGACCTCGCCGAAGAGCTCGCTCGCGCCGTTGGCCACGCCGGGCTGCCCGGTGAAGTCGGGGCTGCTCGCCACGAAGACGACGACCTTGACGATGCGGACGACCTGGTCGAGACCCCCCGCCTGCTCGGCGACGGCCGCGAGGGCGTTCAGGCCGGCCGTACGGGCGTAGCCGTACGCGGCCTCGGCGTCGACCGCGGAGCGCAGGCCGCCGCCGACCGCACCCGTCCCCTGCAGCCTGCCCTCCACGAAGGGCAGCTGGCCGCTGGTCCAGACGGTCGAACCCATCCGGACGGCCGGGACGTACGCGGCCACCGGCGGTGCCACCGGCGGCAGGGTCAGTCCCAGCGCCTCGAGGCGGGCCGTCGGCGTGCTCGGGCCGTCCTGCTGACCGCCGTCGCTCGTCACGGCGTCAGCCCGCCAGCGGACGCTTGAAGTACGCCACCAGGCTGTTCGGGTTGGGGCCCGGGACGACCTGCACGAGCTCCCAGCCCTCCGCCCCGAAGTTGTTCAGGATCTGCTGGGTCGCGTGCACGAGCAACGGCGCCGTCAGGTACTCCCACGTGGTCATGCCGCGAGCCTATCGAGGCCCGCCCCCTCCCCTCGTCCGGCGCGGACCGGCTCGCGGGCGCGTCAGGTCAGGCAGAGGCAGAAGGGGTGCCCGGCGGGGTCGAGGTAGACCCGGAAGCCCTGGTCGGTCCCCTCCCCCTGCACGGACCGCGCGCCCACGGACTCCGCGAACTCGCCGGCCACCCGCAGGTCGTCGACCGCGAGGTCGAGGTGGACCTGCTGGGGCACGTCCGGCGAGGGCCAGGTCGGCGCCACGTGGTCGGGCGCGAGCTGGAAGGCCAGCCGCCCCTGCGCGCCCGGGCCGGACCCCTCGTCGGCGCGGATGGTCACCCAGTCGTCGTCGGCCCGCTCCACGTGCCACCCGAGCAGGTCGCAGTAGAAGCGGGCGAGCCCGGCCGGGTCGGGCGTGTCCAGGGCCACGGTGTCGAAGCGCACGAGGTTCGTCATGGTCCTCACCCTCGCGCAGGGCACCGACAGCGCCCAGTCACGTCCTCACGCAGGTCTTCCAGCCGTGGGCCGCGAGCCCGCTCGCTACGATCGACGGCATGAGGAGCCCCGCCTGCCCGTACGCCCGGACGCGCCGGTGAAGGTCGGGATCCTGGGCGGGACCGGTCCCCAGGGACGCGGTCTGGGCCGCCGCTTCGCCATGGCCGGGCACGAGGTCCTCCTCGGCAGCCGCGACGCCGCCCGCGCGCAGGAGACGGCCGCCGCCCTCGCCGGGGCCGGCCGGGTCACCGGGGTCACCAACGCCGACGCCACCGACGCCGAGGTGGTCGTCGTCGCGGTCCCGTACGAGGGTCACGCCGACCTGCTCACCGCGCTCGCCGACCGGCTCGAGGGCCGGGTCGTCGTCGACTGCGTCAACCCGCTCGGCTTCGACGCCCACGGTCCCTTCCCGCTCGAGGTGCCCGACGGCTCCGCGGCGCAGGAGGCCCAGCGCATCCTCACCGGGTCGACGGTCGTCGCGGCCTTCCACCACGTCAGCGCCGTCCTGCTGGACGACCCGGAGGTCACCGACGTCGGAGGTGACGTCCTGGTCCTCGGCGAGGACCGCGAGGTGGTCGGCCGGGTCATCGGGCTCGCGGAGGCCATCCCCGGCGCCCGCGGCGTCTACGCCGGCCGGCTCCGCCTGGCGGGCACGGTCGAGAGCCTCACCGCCAACCTCATCGCCGTGAACCGCCGCTACAAGACCCACGCCGGCATCGCCGTCACCGGCCTGCCCGAGCAGGGCCCCGCGTGACCGGCCCCCGCCACACCCTCCACGTCGTCAGCGGCAAGGGCGGCACGGGCAAGACGACGGTCGCCGCCGGCCTGGCCTGCGCGCTGGCCACGCGCGGCCGCCGGGTGCTGCTCTGCGAGGTCGAGGGCCGCCAGGGCCTGGCCGAGCTCTTCGGGGTGCACCCGCTGGAGGGCGACGAGGAGCGCCGCCTCGCCCGGACGCCGGCCGGCGGAACCGTCCACGGGCTCTCGATCGACGCCGAGGACGCCCTGCGCGAGTACCTCGAGACCTTCTACCACCTGGGCCTCGCGGGGCGGGCGCTCGACCGCTTCGGCGTGATCGACTTCGTCACCTCCATCGCCCCGGGCCTGCGCGACGTGCTGCTGACCGGCAAGGTCTACGAGGCCGTGCGCCGCGGGGAGAAGGGCCTGGCGAACGCGTACGACGCCGTCGTCCTCGACGCCCCGCCCACCGGACGCATCGGGCAGTTCCTCAACATCCACGACGCGGTCTCGGGCATCGCCAAGGTCGGGCCGATCCGCGCGCAGGCCGACTCCGTCGCCGCGCTGCTGCGCGCACGCACGACGATCGTGCACCTGGTGACGCTGCTCGAGGACATGCCCGTGAGCGAGACCGAGGAGGCCGTCGCCGCCCTGCAGCCCTCGGGCACCCGCGTCGGCACGATCATCGAGAACATGGTCAACCCCTCCCCCTTCGAGCCGGCGGTCCTCGCCGACGTCGCGGCGGGCTCGGTCGAGCTGGCCGTGCCCGGCTGGGACGCGGGCCACAACGCGACGCTCTCCGCCGAGTTCGCCGTCGAGGCGGCGCGCACCCTCGAGCAGCAGGTCCGCCACGACCGCCTGCTCCGCCTCGGGCTGCCGCTCGTGCAGGTCGACTTCGACCCGCTGGGCATCGACGCCGAGTCGCTGTTCGCGGTCGCCGAGCAGCTCACGGACCAGCTCGCCCTGGAGGCCGCCGCGTGAGAGCCCAGACCCCCGGCCGCGGCGCGCACGTGCACCCGCACCACGCGGCACCGTTCCTGGACGTCGACACCCTCATCGGCGACCGCAGCATCGAGATCCTGATCTGCTGCGGTTCGGGGGGCGTGGGCAAGACGACCACGTCGGCGGCGATCGCGGTGCGCGCCGCCGAGGCCGGGCGCCGCGTGGTCGTGCTGACCATCGACCCGGCCCGCCGGCTGGCGCAGTCCCTCGGCCTCGGCGAGCTCGACAACACCCCGCGCCCGGTCCTCGGCGTCGACGGCTCGGCCGGCGGCAGCCTCGACGCGATGATGCTCGACATGAAGCGGACCTTCGACGAGGTCGTGATCACCCACTCGACCCCGGACAAGGCCGAGCAGATCCTGGCGAACCCCTTCTACGAGGCGCTGTCGTCCTCCTTCTCGGGCACGCAGGAGTACATGGCCATGGAGCGGCTCGGGCAGCTGCACGCGCAGGCCCTGGCCGACGCCCGCGCCGGGCGGCCCGCCTGGGACCTCATCGTCGTCGACACCCCGCCGGCGCGCTCGGCGCTGGACTTCCTCGACGCGCCCGAGCACCTCAGCTCGCTGCTCGACGGGCGGTTCATCCGCCTGCTGCTCGCGCCGGCCCGCGGGCCGCTGCGGCTGATGGGTGTCGGCTTCACCCTCGTCTCCAACGCCATGAACAAGGTGCTGGGCAGCCAGATCATCACCGACGTGCAGACCTTCGTGCGCGCGTGCGAGGCGATCTTCGGCGGGTTCCGTCAGCGCGCGGAGGAGACGTTCGCGCGGCTGAGCTCGCGCCACACCGTCTTCCTCGTCGTCGCGAGCGCGCAGCGCGACGCGCTGCGCGAGGCCTCGTACTTCGTCGACCGGCTGACCGAGGAGCGCATGCCGCTCGGCGGCCTCGTGGTCAACCGGGTGCACGGCAGCACGCTCGACGTCTCCGCGGAGCGCTCGGCGACCCTGGCCGAGGACCTGGAGACCGGGGGCACGGACGACCCCTCGACCGGCGCGGGGCACGGCCTGGAGGTCGAGGCCCTGCGCCGGCACGCCGACCTGATGCGCGTGGCCGAGGCCGAGGCCGTCCTGCTGGACCGCTTCGCCACCGCCCGCCCGGACGTCCCGCAGACCCGCGTACCCGCGCTCCCGAGCGACGTCACCGCCCTCGACGACCTCCGTCAGGTCGGCGCCCTCCTCGCCGAGAAGGACGACTGACCCGCCCGTCGACCGGCTCCTGCGGCACCGCGGCGTTCGCTCGATCTTGACGACTTCGCGCGACCACTAGACCGAGCGAAGTCGTCAAGAGCGAGCGGACGCGGAGACCGCACCCGGCAGGGGGATCAGGCCGCGCGCTCCACCGAGCGCTGACCACCCATGAGGAGGTCGGCCCAGGACGAGACGTCGGGACGCTGGCGCAGCAGCTGACGGCGCTCGCGCTCGGTCATGCCGCCCCACACGCCCCACTCGATGCGGTTGTCGAGGGCCTCGCTGAGGCAGTTCATGCGGACCGGGCAGCCCATGCAGAGCTGGCGGACCCGCTTCTGCTCCGACGCCTCCGGAAACAGGGCGTCCTCCATGCCCCGGCACTTGGCGTCGATCGTCCAGTCGGCGTGCGTGATGACAGACATGCTGTTCTCCCCTTGGTTGTGGCTGCCGACCCGGGCTATCCCCGGCCCTGATGGGTCGACTGCTGAATCGTACGATCACCGGATTCCGTTACGCCACAGTTTCTGGCCAGGTGCTGAGAAACTGATGAGATCGTGATCTTTCCCTGACTTCGGTGGCACCCTGCGCGATGGATTGCTCGGGTGCCGGACGAATCGCGGGCAAGACCCGTCTCCTCCGGTCCCGGAGGATGTGCAAGGCTCGGGCGCCGTCCGCGCGTGGTTTAGCCGCGTGGACCCTGCTCGCGTACCCTCGAGCGGTGCCAAGTCCTAAAAGAGTCGGGAGCGTGGCCTACTCGCTCACGATGTTCGCCATCGTCAGCGTGCTCGCCGGCGTGCTCGTGGCCGGCCTCTTCGTCCCGTACGCGGGCCTGGCGGGCTTGGGCAGCAAGGCCGCGGCCGACGAGCTGAACAGCCTGCCGACCGAGCTGGCGACGCCGACGCCGCCCACCCGTTCCACGGTCTACATGGCCGACGGCACGGTGCTGGCCTACTTCTACGACGAGAACCGCATCCCGGTCGCGCTGGACAAGATCGCCCCGGTGATGCGGCAGGCACAGCTGGCGATCGAGGACCACCGCTACTACGAGCACGGCGCCCTCGACATCAAGGGCACCCTGCGCGCGCTGGTGCGCAACTCCACGAGCGACGTGGGCACGCAGGGCGGGTCGTCGATCACCCAGCAGTACGTGAAGATGGTCCAGATCGAGTCCTGCCAGTCCAAGGGCGCCTCGGACGCGAAGATCAAGAAGTGCGTGGAGGACGCCCGCGCCCCCACGATGGAGCGCAAGGTCCGCGAGCTGCGCTACGCGATCGCGCTGGAGAAGCGCCTCACCAAGGACCAGATCCTCTCCAACTACCTGAACATCGCCTACTACGGCGACGGGGCGTACGGGGTCGAGGCGGCGGCGAAGCACTACTACAACACCTCGGCCTCCAAGCTGAACCTCGGCCAGGCGGCGATGCTCGCCGGCCTCGTGCAGAACCCCGACACCAACAACCCGATGAGGAACAAGGCAGCCGCCCTCGACCGCCGCGACGTCGTGCTCAACAGCATGGAGAAGTGGAACCTGGTGAGCGCGGCCGAGGTGAAGAAGGCCAAGAAGCAGGGCTTCGACACCAGCAAGGTCAAGTCGATCGTCAAGGGCTGCGTGGGCACCCGCTACCCGTTCCTGTGCGACTACGTGCGCCGTACGCTCGAGCTGGCGCCGAGCCTCGGCGACAACGTGCGCGAGCGCAACACGCTGCTCGACCGCGGCGGGCTGCAGATCTACACCGCCATCGACCCCAAGTCGCAGGACCTGGCGCAGAAGAAGGTCAGTGCCTTCGTCGGCGCCAAGGACCCGCTGATCTCGACCATGAACATGATCCAGCCGGGCACCGGCCTGATCGTGGCGTCGGCGCAGAGCCGGCCGGTCATGGGGGCGAACAAGAAGAAGGGCCAGACCTACTTCAACCTGTCGGCGCCGAGCGAGCTGGGCGGCATCCAGGGCTACCAGGCCGGGTCGACCTTCAAGGCCTTCACCATGGCCGCGGCGCTGGAGAAGGGCATCCCGATCAGCAAGAAGTTCAACGCGCGCTCGCCGATGAACTTCTCGGGTCGCTCCTTCGACACCTGCGACGGCCGCAAGCAGGTGTACGGCAGCTGGAAGGTCAAGAACTCGGTCGGCCACAGCAAGACGATCGCCATGACCGAGGCGGCCGAGTGGTCGGTGAACACCTACTTCGTCCAGCTCGAGCTCGCGACCGGCATGTGCGGGGTGACGAAGATGGCGGAGAAGACCGGCGTCAAGGTCGGCCACCAGCTCGGCGCCAAGCCCGTGGACATCGTCAAGCAGTACCAGGACAAGCCGTCCTTCACCCTCGGCACCGCCGAGGTGGCTCCGCTGTCCATGGCCGAGGCGTACGCGACCTTCGCCTCCGGCGGCATCCACTGCAGCCCGATCATCGTGGCCAAGATCGTCGACCGGAAGGGCAAGCAGCTCGAGGCGCCCAGCGCCGACTGCAAGCGCGTCATGGACGTCGACGTCGCCAACGGGGTGAACAAGGTCCTCAAGTCGGTCATCACGAAGGGGACCGGCACCCGGGCCCTCGTCCGTGACGGACGCGACCAGGCCGGCAAGACCGGGACGATCGACAGCGCCGAGGCCGTCTGGTTCGCGGGCTACACGCCCGAGGTCGCCGGCGTCGCGATGATCTCCATCGACAACCAGAAGAAGCCCTTCATGAAGGGCAGGCCGGGCTTCCGCCGCCACGGCGTCACCGGCTACCGGGTCCCCTCCACCGGGCGCTACCTCGAGGGCTCCGGCTCGGGCGACTCCGGCCAGTTCATCTGGAAGCCCGTCATGCAGCAGTACTTCAAGTCGGTCCCGCGGACCAAGTTCGACGAGCCGGCGGGCCGCATCAAGACCGGCAAGAAGGTCACCGTCCCCTACGTCGGCAACCTCGGCCTCGCGGCTGCGACGACGAAGCTCGAGAAGGCCGGCTTCGACGTCTCGACCCAGTACGTCTACAGCAGCCGGCCGAAGTACACCTTCCTCGGCTGGTCGCCGGGCGCGGGTGCCCGGGTGTCGGAGTTCAGCACGATCTACAAGCTGGTGAGCAAGGGCAAGGACCCGGCGATCGCGCGGGCCAAGGCCGCTGCCGAGGCGAAGAAGAAGGCCGACGCCAAGAAGAAGGCGGACAAGAAGAAGGCCGACAAGAAGAAGGCCGACACGAAGAAGGGCGGCGGCTAGCCGTCCTCGTCCCCGCAGACGCCCGAGAGGCCGGCTCCCCCGTCGGGGAGCCGGCCTCTCGTGCGTCCGGGGGCGGGAGTCAGCCGGCGAGCTGGCGACGCACCTCGGCGGCGACGGCCCCGCCGTCGGCGCGGCCCCTGGTCTGCGGCGTGACGAGGCCCATGACCTTCCCCATCCCCTTGATGCCGAGCTCGGCGGCGCCGGACTGCTCGACGGCGGCGGCCACCACGGCGCTGATCTCCTCCGGCGTCATGGCCTGGGGGAGGTAGTCGGCGAGGACGTCGGCCTCGGCCTGCTCCTTGTCGGCCAGCTCGGGCCGGTCGGCGGCGGTGAACGCCTCGCGCGCCTCGCGGCGCTTCTTGGCCTCCCGCACGACCACGTCGAGCACCTGCTCGTCGGTCAGCTCACGGGCCTCGGCGCCCGCGACCTCGGCCTCGGTGATGGCCGAGAGCACCATCCGGATGGTCCCGGAACGCACCTTGTCCCGGCTGCGCATGGCGGCGGTGAGGTCGGTGCGGAGGCGCTCCTTGAGCGGGGTCGTCGTGTCGGGCATGCCCTCCAGTCTGGCAGCAGCCGGTGCCGGACCCGTACGGGTTTGCCCGCGTCGGCAAGCACCTCGGGCCGGTGGGTCCACCTGTAGCCTGAGCGCGTGCCGACCCCTCCTCGATGGGCCCGCCGCGGGCTGAAGGGCCTGGGCGTCGCCGGTGCGGTCGGGGCCGCGACGCTCGCGTACGCCGGGCTGTACGAGGTCGACGCCTACCGGCTGCGCCGGTTCACGGTGCCGGTGCTCCCGGCCGGGTCGCGCGACCTCCGCGTCCTGCACGTCTCGGACCTCCACATGACGCCGGGACGGACCAGACGGCAGCGCTGGCTCAGCGAGCTGTCCGGCCTGGAGCCCGACCTCGTCGTCGACACCGGCGACAATCTCGCGCACCCCGACGCGGTGCCCTTCGTGCTGCAGAGCCTCGGTCGCCTGCTCGACGTGCCGGGCGTCTACGTCTGGGGCTCCAACGACTACTCCGCCCCGGTGCTCAAGAACCCGCTCCGCTACCTCACCCAGCGGGGCCGGCCGGCGAAGGACCCGGAGCCGGCCCGCGCGCTGCCCTGGGTCGACCTCGGCGAGGCGTTCTCGCGGCGGGGCTGGACGGACCTGACCCACACCACGACGACGATCGAGGTGCAGGGCGTGCGGCTGGGCTTCCGAGGCACCGACGACGCGCACCTGCGCCGGGACCACTACGCCGAGGTCGCCGGGCCGGTCGACCGGAGCGAGGTCGACGTCGCGATCGGGGTGACCCACGCGCCGTACCGGCGGGTCATCGACGCCATGACGACCGACGGTCTGGACCTGCTGCTGGCCGGGCACACCCACGGCGGCCAGGTCGCGGTCCCGGGCTACGGGGCGCTCGTGACGAACTGCGACCTCGACACCGCCCGGGTCAAGGGCCTGTCGCGAAACACCGCGGGCGGCCGTACGGCGTGGATGCACGTCTCCGCCGGGCTCGGCACGTCGCCGTACGCCGCCGTACGGTTCGCCTGCCCGCCCGAGGCGACGCTGCTCACCCTGACCGCCCGGGCCTGAGTCCCAGACGGCGGCCGACGCGTCGGGGCGACGCCGCGGGATGGGCTAGAGTGTGCGAGGCCCGCAGGGGCCTTCACGGGGTGTGGCGCAGCTTGGTAGCGCGCTTCGTTCGGGACGAAGAGGTCGCAGGTTCAAATCCTGTCACCCCGACCGTGAGACGGTGCTCCACCGTCGACCGCGCAGCACGCGCCGGGCTCCTGCGGCCGCCTCCGGGGCGGCCCCTCCTCCCCGCTCCCTACCTCCTGTCCTCCCACGTCAGGACCGCCCCGGGCCGGTCCGCACGGCTCCGGAGCGACCCCCGCCGGCACGTCGTGGTGAGGACGGGTAACTTCCTCGCCGAGGTGCGTGATCAAGAGCGCACCTCGAAGCGGTGCGGCGAAGGAGACGGCGATGTCAGCTGCTGCGGAGGATCGACCGGTCAAGAGCCTGGTGCCGGTCCGCATGGACAAGATGCCCTGGTCCCGGTTCCACTGGATGGTCATCCTCGGCCTGGGGACCGCCTGGATCCTCGACGGCCTGGAGATCCAGATCGTGGCCTCCGCGGGCTACGCGAAGGACCTCGGGATGTCCGACACCCAGGTCGGCTTCACCGCGACGGTCTACCTGATCGGCCAGGTCGTCGGTGCGCTCGTCTTCGGGCGGCTGACCGACAAGCTCGGGCGCAAGAAGCTCTTCATCATCACCCTGGCGGTCTACCTGATCGGCTCGGGCGTCGCCGGGCTGTCGCCGACCATGGGCTTCCTCTGGGTCTTCCGCTTCATCGCGGGCGCGGGCATCGGCGGCGAGTACTCCGCCATCAACTCCGCGATCGACGAGCTGATGCCGGGCAAGTACCGCGGCCGCGTGGACCTCGCCATCAACGGCACCTACTGGGCCGGCGCCGTGCTCGGCTCCCTGGGCAGCTTCTACCTGCTCGACACCGACCGCTTCGCCGAGAACATCGGCTGGCGCATCGCCTTCTTCATCGGCCCGGTCCTCGGTCTGGTCATCATCTTCCTGCGCCGCCACATCCCCGAGAGCCCGCGCTGGCTCGTCACCCACGGGCAGGGCGAGGAGGCCGAGCGCATCGTCGACGGCATCGAGAGGTCGGTGCGCGACAACGGCAAGGAACCGCCCTACCTCGACGAGTCCCAGGGCTGGTGGATCAAGGCCCACGAGGGCGTGACCTTCCGCCAGCTGCGCTACGTGTTCTTCACGCTCTACCCGACGCGCACCGTGCTCGGCCTGACGCTGATGATCACGCAGTCCTTCCTCTACAACGCGATCTTCTTCACCTCCTCGCTGGTGCTGCAGAACTTCTACGGCAAGACCTCCTCGAGCGCCGCGCTGTACTTCTTCCCCTTCGCCATCGGCAACCTGCTCGGCCCGCTGCTGCTCGGGCGGTTCTTCGACACGATCGGGCGGCGCAAGATGATCGGCGGCTCCTACACGATCGCCGCCGCGGTGCTGTTCGTCTCCGCCGTGCTCTTCAAGGCCGACCTGCTGTCGGCGGGGACGCACACGGCGCTGTGGTGCCTGTCGTTCTTCTTCGCCTCGGCCGGTGCCTCCGCGGGCTACCTGACGGTGTCGGAGATCTTCCCGCTCGAGGTCCGCGGGCAGGCGATCTCGTACTTCTTCTCGATCGCCCAGATCTTCGGCTCGATCGGCCCGCTGATCTTCGGCGCGCTGATCGGCGGCGGCGCCGAGCGCGGGCCGCTCTTCTACGGCTACGTCGGCGCGTCGGTGGTCATGCTGATCGGCGGCCTGGTGGCCTTCAAGTTCGGCGTCGACGCCGAGGGCAAGGCGCTGGAGGACATCGCCCCGCCGCTCAGCACGTACGACGAGAACGGCAACGAGCTGACCAAGCTGCCGGTCTGAGAGGGGTCGACGACATGACCGGTACGACGCCGCAGGACGCGGTCGAGGCGGACGTCGAGCGACGTCCCTACACCGTCGTGGTCGGGGTCAGCCAGAGCTCCGGGTCCCCGACCGCGCTGGCCTGGGCGCAGGCCCAGGCGCAGCAGCACGACGGCCGGGTCGTGGCCGTCAGGGCCTGGCGGCCGAGCATCCCGCAGGCGACGCCGTCGGGCACCCCGGCGACACGGATCAGCCGGGAGGCCGACGTCGAGGCCGAGGCCGAGGAGTCCCTCGCCGCCGACGTGGCCCGCACGCTCGGCCCCGACCACGGCGTCGAGCTGCGGCTGGTCAAGGGCGGTCGCTACCGCGTGCTCGCGAAGTCGGCCCGCGACGCCGACGTGCTGGTCATCGACGCGCCGCGGCAGCTGTTGACGGGACCGATGTTCGCCCACCGGCTCGTCTACACCGTGCCCTGCCCCGTCGTGGTGATGCCGCCGCGGATCTCCGGGGAGCCGCAGACGTGGCTGACCCGGCTCGCGATGGCGGTGGGACGCAGCGTCGTCGCGGCGGCCGGGACCGCCGGTCGCCCTGGGGCCGGCATGCGCCGGCCCCCGATCGGCCCGCGGGAGCCCTAGCACCTGCGGCTCCGACCGCCCTGCACGCCGCGGGGCGGTCAGAGCGCGCGGTGCAGGAGCCGGCCCATCCGGGTGATGCCGTCGACCAGCCGGTCGTCGGGGACGCCGGAGTAGCTGACGCGGGCGTGGTTCGGCGGCTGGACCACCGGGAAGAACGTCGCCCCCGGCACCCAGGCCACCGAGGCCTCGGGCAGCAGCACGCGGGCGAGGAAGTCGGTCGCGTCGAAGCCCTCGGGGAAGCCGAGCCAGACGAACAGCCCGCCCTCGGGCCGGGTGCGGGTGACCACCTCGGGGAACGTCGCGTCCATCGTGGCGAGCATCAGGTCCCGCTTGTGGCGGTAGACCGGGCGCATCCGCGCGACGTGGGCGTCGATGTCGTACGCCTCGAGGTACGCCGCCGTCGCCGCCATGTTCAGGGTGCTGTTCTGGGTGTCCGCGGCGAGCTTGAGCAGCCCCAGCCGCTCCACGACCTCCGGGCTGCCCGTCGCCCACCCCAGGCGCAGGCCCGGCGCCAGGATCTTGGAGAAGCTCCCCAGGTGCAGCACCCGGCCGCCGGTGTCGAGGCTGAGCAGCGTCGGCAGGTGCTCGCCCTCGTAGCGCAGCGCCCGGTAGGGCGTGTCCTCCACGACGAGCAGGTCGTGCTCCTCGGCGAGCTCCAGCAGCCTCCTGCGCCGCTCCAGCGCCAGCGTGGCGCCGGTCGGGTTCTGGAAGTCGGGGACGGTGTAGAGCAGCTTGGCGCCCGGGTGCGCCTCCAGCACGCGCCGCAGGTCGTCGGTGTCCATGCCGTGCTCGTCGGTGCGCACGGGCGCGTACGCCGGCTCGGTCGGCGCGAAGGCGATCAGCGCCCCGAGGAAGGTCGGGTTCTCGGTCACGATGACGTCGCCGGGGTCGACCACGAGCTTGGCCGCCAGGTCGAGGCCCTGCTGGCCGCCCTGGATGATCAGCACGTCGTCGGCCGTGCGCGGGGAGCCGTCGCGGGTGAGGCGCTCGGCGACCTGGGCCCGCAGGACCGGCAGCCCGTTCGACGTCGTGTACTGCAGCGCCTCGGCGTGCTCGGGCACGAGCAGGTGTGCGTAGACGTTCGCGAGCTCCTCGACCGGGAACAGCGAGGCGTCCGGGTAGCCGCCGCCGAACGAGGTGACGCTCGGGTCGGCCCCCAGCCGGAGGAGCTCGCGGATGGCGGAGGGGCGCACGCCGGCCATCCGGCGCGCGGTGCGGAGCCTCACGAGCCGCTCAGGAGAACCGCAGGCGGCTGTCGCCGCCGTCGCGGAGGGCGTCGAGGTGCTCGTCGAGGTTCAGGTGGTCGAAGATCGACTCCCCCCGCTCGATCGCCGCACGCAGGGCCTCCTCGCGACGCTGGATCGCCTCGGCCCCGTCGATCGCGGCCGCGACCTCCTCGGGCGAGCCGACCACGACCCCGTCGTCGTCGGCCAGGACGAGGTCGCCGGGGCGCACCTCGACGTCGCCCACCAGGATGGGGGCGTCGCCCACCGCCAGCTTGGTGGCGCCGTACGCCCGCGGGCTCGTCCCTCGCGCGAAGACCGGCAGGTCGATCGCGCGCAGCGTCCGGCTGTCGCGGCACAGGCCGTCGATGACGATGCCCGCCAGCCCGCGCCGCTGCGCCTCGGTCGCGAACAGCTCGCCGGCGAGGGCCAGTCCCGGCGAACCGGTCACCACGAGCACGTCACCCTCGCCCGCGGACCGCAGCCCCACGAGGACCGGCACGAGGTCGTCGCGCGAGTCGACGGGGACGGCGGTGCCGACGGCCTTGCTGCCGGGCCGCAGCGCCTCGATCCCGCCGGGCAGCACCCGCAGCGCCGGTCCGGCGTCGGCGAGCGAGGTCGAGTCGACCGCCCGCAGCCGTTCGACCAGCCTGGTCGTCCCGTCGTCCGGCACGTCGTCCCCTCTCCTCGCCGCGCCCAGCGCGGCAGCCGCCTGTCGGACCCTACGACCTCCGGCCCGCGCTCCTCGGCCGGGCAGCCTCCAGCGGTCGTCCGGGGGCGCAGGGCGTGCCGGAAGGCGCCTCGACGCGGACGACCTCGAGGGCTGCGGGTCACGGCGCGGGACGGAACCGGGCGGGTCGGGTCGCACGGCCGTCCCCGGGCTCGGCGGCGGTGACGAGGCAACCGCGGAGCAGCTTCGCCCCGGCGCTCGGCCGGGCCACCCGCCCCGACGGCAGCGGCACGGCCGCCTCGACGCCGAGCAGCAGGCCCTCGGCGTACGCCTCCTCGGTCGCGATGCTCATCGCCCGGGTGGTGCTGCCGCCCGCGCGCGCCCCGGCCTCGTTGTAGACCCACGGGACCTTCGCCAGCAGCTGCACCAGCGCCAGGTTGCCCGGCTCGAGAGGTGCCCGACCGGTGAAGGAGTTCTCGCGCACCGACACGGACCGGCCCTGCGCACGGGTGCGCTCGCGGGCGATGGTGGCTGCGGCCTCCTCGCTCGCCCGCGCGACGGCCGCGTCGCCGAAGACGGTGCGCCGGCTGCCGGTCCCCCGGTACATGGCGTGGTACGCGCCACCGCGCCGCACGCCGCGCTGCGAGTACGTCGCCTGGAAGCCCGGGCCCTGCGAGTGGTCGTCGTGCACGCTGACGGCCAGGGCCGCCCGGCCCTCACTGGCGACGCGCGCCCGGGCCGCGAGGCCGACGCTGTCGAGCGCGCGGCGCTTGGTGAGCCTGACCCGGTAGCCGTCGGCGCGCAGCCCGGCGGCGGTGCAGGCGCTGACGTCGAACGTCTCGTAGATCTCGGGGTAGTTCGGGTAGTCGACGTCGCGCAGGCCGGTCGTGCGGTCCGTGCTGCGGATCGAGCGGCCGCTGTGGCCGGGGTCGATGACGATCAGGGGAGCCGTGACCGTCGGCGCCCGGGTGGCCGTCGGCGTCGGCGACGGTGTCAGCGTCGGCGACGGCGACGGCGTCGATGACCCGCTCGGGCCGGGCGTGCCCGGCTCCGGGGAGAAGACGGTCCGCGGCGGCGCGGGCAGCGGCGGGCGGGCCTGCGGTGCCGTGGAGCCGCAGCCCGCGACCAGGCCGAGCGCGACGACGAGCCCGGTCAGGACCAGCGTCGCCGACCGCGCCGTCATGGCGTCCCTAGCGACCCGTCCCCGCGTACACCACGGCCTGCTCGGTCGCGTCGAGACCGAAGGCGGTGTGGGCGGCGGCGACCGCGCGGTCGACGTCGTCCTGGTCGACGACGACCGAGATGCGGATCTCGGAGGTGGAGATCATCCCGATGTTGACGCCGGCGGCGGCGAGGGAGGAGAAGAACTTGGCCGTCACCCCGGGGTGCGAGCGCATCCCGACGCCGACGACGGAGACCTTGCCGATCTGGTCGTCGTAGAGGACGTCGGTGAAGCCGACCTCCTCCTGGAGCGCGTTCAGCGCGGTGATCGCTGTGACGCCGTCGGTCTTGGGCAGCGTGAAGGAGATGTCGGTGCGCGAGGTGGCGACGGCCGACGCGTTCTGCACGATCATGTCGATGTTGATCTCGGTGGCGGCCACGGCCTCGAAGATCCGGGCCGCCTCACCGATCTTGTCGGGCACGCCGACGATGGTGATCTTGGCCTCGCCGCGGTCGTGCGCCACGCCGGAGATGATCGCCTGCTCCACGGGAGCTCCTTCGGGGTCGGGCTGGGCGTCGGGGTCCACGGGCCGCGGGTCGCGGACCCACGTGCCCGGGCGGTCGGAGAAGGAGGAGCGCACCTGCACGGGCACCCGCTCCCGGCGCGCGTACTCCACGCAGCGCAGGTGCAGGATCTTGGCCCCGCAGGCCGCCATCTCGAGCATCTCCTCGTAGGAGATCTCGGGGATGCGCCGGGCGCTGGGGACGATGCGCGGGTCGGCGGTGTAGACGCCGTCGACGTCGGTGTAGATCTCGCAGTAGTCGGCGCCCAGCGACGCGGCGAGCGCGACGGCCGTGGTGTCGGACGCGCCGCGCCCGAGCGTGGTGACGTCCTTGGTGTCCTGGGCGACGCCCTGGAAGCCGGCGACGATGACGATGTCGTCGGCGTCGAGGGCCTTGGTGATGCGGCCCGGCGTGATGTCGATGATCCGCGCGTTGCCGTGCGTGCCGGTGGTGATGATGCCGGCCTGCGACCCGGTGAGCGAGCGCGCGTGCAGCCCCTGGTCGGCGATCGCCATGGCCAGCAGCGCCGCGCTCATCCGCTCCCCCGCGGTGAGCAGCATGTCCAGCTCGCGCGGCGGCGGCTGCGGGGTCACCTGGAGGGCGAGGTCCATCAGCTCGTCGGTCGTGTCGCCCATCGCGGAGATGACGACGACGACGTCGTGGCCGAGCTGCTTGGTGGCCACGACCCGCTTGGCGACGCGCTTGATGCTCTCGGCGTCGGCGACCGACGAGCCGCCGTACTTCTGCACCACTCTCACGCGCAGAAACACTAGCCGCGCCGGGCGCGCGGGGGCAGCCGTCGTCCACCGTCGCGCTCAGGGCCCGCTCAGCGCTGGACGAAGACGGCCACCGTCCGCCCGGGGACGGTGAACGTGCCGTCCGAGGAGTCGTACGTCGAGGTCCGCACCACCGGGTCGCTGCCGCCGGCCTGCACCGGGTGCAGGGCGAAGCGGCGTCCGGCCGTTCCCGCCACCGGCTGCGTGGTCGCCTCCGGGCTCGCGTTGACGACCACCACCAGGCCCCTCCAGCGCCGGTCGACGCGCTTGCCGCGGGTGTCGTCGATGCGCATGGTGATGACCCCCGGCGTCTGGTCCGGACCGCCGGCGCCGAAGGAGACCTTCTGCTGCACCTGCGCGCGCGTGCCGAGCGCGAAGAGCGGGGTGCTGCGGCGGATCTCGAGCAGGGCGTCGGCCTGCCGGCTGGCCTCGGCGATGTCGGCCCGCCGCGGCTTCAGGTCGGGGTTCGCCAGCAGCGGCCGCATCGACGGCCACTTGGCCTCGTTGTCGGTCTTCGGCGGCAGCCCCCGGCCGAAGCCGTTGTCGGTCTTGGACCAGTCGAGGACGTTGAACCAGTCCCCGGAGTCGTAGCTGTTGCGGTCGAAGGACTTGCTGCGCAGCAGGTCTCCGCCGGCCGCCCAGAACGACGTGCCCTGGCTGAGTGCGGTCGTGGCCAGCGCGAGCGTCTGCATCCGGACGCGGTCCTCCATCGACGTGGCGACCGGCAGCTTGTAGGTGAGCGCGTCGAAGAGCGTCTCGTTGTCGTGCGCCTCGACGTAGTTCACCGACTCCCCGGGCCGCTCGGTGTAGCCCGTCGGCTGACCGTTGTAGTCGACCTGGGAGCCCCTGACCCGGGCCCCCGTGCGGTCGACGAACCGGTAGTCCCTCAGGTTGCCCGCGAGCCCCACCTTGATGCGGTCCTGGGCGAGCAGCAGCGCCGCGTGCTGGGCGTCGGCGGTGCCGTTGACCGCGTCGCCGTTCGGGTCGGTGGAGAGGCCGCTGGCGAAGCCCTGGACCCGCGGGTCCGCGTCGAAGGGCCCGCCGCCGCGGACCGCGTCACGGAGCCGGTCGTTGAAGGTGCCGATGCCCGTGCCGGCCATCTCGGTCTGGGTCGCCTGCACGAAGCGGGCGTTGTCGGCGACCTCCCCGAAGTTCCAGCCCTCGCCGTAGAGGACGACCCGCCTGCCGTCGACCCCGTCGCGCTTCAGCGTGAGCCGGTCGAGCGCGCGGCGCAGGTGGAGCATCGCCTGCTTGGGCTGGTGGCCCATGAGGTCGAAGCGGAAGCCGTCGACCTTGTACTCCTTCGCCCAGGTGACGACGGAGTCGATCATCAGCTTCTCCATCATCGGGTGCTCGGTGGCGGTGTTGGAGCAGCAGGTCGAGTTCTCGACGGTGCCCGTCGCGCTCAGCCGCTGGTAGTAGCCGGGCACCACGCGGTCGAGGATCGACCTGGGGTCCTGGCCCGAGGCCGGGGTGTGGTTGTAGACGACGTCCATCACCACGCGCTGGCCGGCGCCGTTCAGCCCGGCGACCATCTGCCGGAACTCGCGGTTGCGGGCCGGCCCGTCGGGGTCGGTCGAGTAGGACCCCTCCGGCGCGGTGTAGTGCAGCGGGTCGTAGCCCCAGTTGAAGGCGTCCTTCGCCGCGACCGCGGTGACGCAGGCCTGCTGCTCCTCGCTCGCCGGCCCGGAGGAGGCCAGGTCGCAGTCCGGCGTCTCCTGCTGGGAGCGGTCCTCCTCGATGGAGGCGATGTCGTTGACCGGGAGCAGGTGGACGTAGCCCATGCCCGCCCCGGCCAGCTGGCGCAGGTGGGTCATGCCGTCGCTGCGGCGGTCGGTGAAGGCCAGGTAGGTGCCGCGGTGCGCGGCCGGCACCGTCTCGTCGCTGATCGAGAAGTCGCGCACGTGCAGCTCGTAGACCGTCGGTGTCTCGTCGGTCCGGAAGGCGGGCTTGCGCAGCTTCTTCCACCCCCGCGGCGTCACCTCCCGGCTGCGCAGGTCGACCAGGACCGAGCGCGCGGAGTCGGTGGTGAGCCCGAGCGAGTACGGGTCGGTGACGAGGTTCGTCTCGACCTGCTGCGTCGTCGGGGCGTACACCTCGACCGCGAAGCGGTAGCGGGCGTCGCGCCAGGCCTTCGTGCCCCTCACCGTCCAGGTGCCGTCGCCGGTGCGCCTCATGGCGACCGTGCGCTCGGCGTCGTCCTCGGCCGCCTGCAGCCGCAGCGCCACCGACTTCGCGGTCGGCGCCCAGACCGAGACCCGCGGGGTCGACCCCTTCCACACCGGTCCGAGCGCCCGCGTGCGTGCGCCGGGGTAGAGGTCGTCGAGCACCCCCGGCAGCTGGACGCCGGTGACGCTCTGCAGGGCGCCGGAGCCGTCGTACGCGGCCACCGCCAGCTGGTCGGTGAGCAGGCTCGCGAGGCGGCGCTGCACCGACGGGGGGACGCGCAGCGACTCGTACGCGGCCAGGTGCGGGTAGGCGCGGCGCAGGCCGGCGCTGAGCCCGCCGCGCAGCTCGAGCGGGGCCGACGAACCGCCCGTCACGGTCCCGCCCTCCTGCACCAGCCCGGCCTCGGGTGCCCAGAAGAGGCGGAAGGTCCAGCCCGCGCGGTCGTCGGGCAGGTCGAGGGCGATGGTTCCCTTGCGCAGCCACTGCGCCTTGGCGTCGGAGCCGACCGGCGGCGCCGCACGCTCCACGTCGTCGCTGATCACGTGGGTCCGGTCGTCGTAGGTGAAGGTCACGGGTCCTCCGGGCGCCGGCAGCGCGATGTCCCCGCCACCCGGTGCTCCCCCGGCGCCGTAGTTGACGTCCCAGGAGTCGTTCAGCGCGACCTTGTACGCCCAGGTCCCGGCGGGCACGTCGAACGTGGCGCGGTAGAGGTCGGCCTGGCCGTCGACGGGCGCGAGCTCGGTCGCGGCGCAGTCCGGCTGCCAGTCGCCCGGGCAGCCGAGCTCGGACTGCAGGCTGCCCACCAGCGCGACCGACGGCGCGACGGCCGCGGCCGGCACCGCAGGGAGCAGCGGGAGCAGGAGCGCCAGGACGGCGGCGCCCGCGAGGACGGCGACGGTCGGTCTCCTGGTGGAGCGCCTCCCGGCTGCGGCGACGTGGCGTGCGGGGGCTGTGGGCGGCAACGCTGCCATCCTCTCGTCGGCCGGCGGCGGGGGCACCGACGGGCGAGGACATCGTGCTCCCCCGTCCGGAGCGGCTGTCAAGGGCTGCGACGCGCCGACCCCTCGCGGTGCGACACTGGCGCCGTGAGCGAGCAGGGGCCCACCCCGCAGCGCATCGGCGACGCGGAGCGAGACCGCGCGGCCGAGCTGCTGCGCGAGCACATGGCCCAGGGACGGCTCAGCGCCGAGGAGTTCGACGAGCGCATCGGGGCCGCCCTCACGGCCAAGGTCGCCACCGACCTCGACCCGCTCTTCGCCGACCTGCCCGGCCCCCGGCCGGGGCAGGACCTCGCCGCCCAGCCGTACGCCGCCCCGCCGTGGGAGCGCGCGACGACCCCGGCGGCGAGGTCGGCACCGGTGCCGCCGAACCCTGTGCTGGCCCCGCGCGGACCGGGCGCGACCGCGCTCAACAGCCTCACGGGCGTGCTCTGGGTCGTCGTCCCGCTGGTCATCACGTTCGTCCCGGGGCTCGGGTGGCCGCACTTCTGGTGGCTGATCTTCCTGCCCATGGTCATCTCCGGGATGGTCGGCAAGAACGAGTCCGAGCGCGACCGGGAGAGCAGGCGGATCGCCCGCGAGCAGGCGCGTCTCGACGAGCGCCGGCGGGCGATCGGCGACTGAGGCCGGTCCGGACCTGCTCACTACAGTGGCGTCCGTGAGCACCGAACCGTCGGCCGGTCAGCCCGTGGATCCCGACCGCGTCATCCGCTGGGGCATCGTCGGCCCGGGCCGGATCGCCGAGTCCGTCGCCCCGGACTTCGCCCACGTCGAGCACGCCGAGCTCGTCGCCGTGGCCAGCCGCTCGCAGCAGCGGGCCCGGGCCTTCGCCGACAAGCACGGGGCGGCGCGGGCGTACGGCGGCTACGGCGGCATCCTCGGCGACGACGAGGTCGACGTGGTCTACATCGCCACCCCGCACCCGCAGCACGAGGCCGTCGCGCTCGCGTGCGTCGCCGCCGGCAAGGCCGTGCTCGTCGAGAAGTCGTTCACCGCGACCGTCGCCGGCGCGCAGCGTGTCGTGGACCTCGCCCGGGCTGAGCAGGTCTTCGCCATGGAGGCGATGTGGACCCGTTTCCAGCCGGTGCTGGTGAAGGTTCGGGAGCTGGTCGCCGACGGGGCGATCGGCGAGGTCCGCCAGGTGCAGGCCGACCTCGGCGTCGACCGCCCGTACGACCCGCAGGACCGCCTCTTCGACCTCGCGCAGGGCGGCGGGGCGATGCTCGACCTCGGCGTCTACGTCGTCTCGATCGCCCAGCACTTCCTCGGCGACCCGACCTCGATGGCGGTCAGCGGTTCGCTGGCCCCGACCGGCGCCGACGTGGAGGCCGGCCTGCTGCTGGGCTACGAGGACGGGCGGGCCGCCTCGCTGCTGATGTCGCTGCGCGGCGCGACCCCGGGCTCCGCGCGGATCCACGGCACGAAGGGGTGGATCGAGATCCACCCGCGCTTCCACCACCCCAAGGCCTTCACGCTCGGACGCAGCGGGGCCGAGCCGGAGCGCTTCGAGCTGCCGCCGCTCGGCGTCGGCTACAGCCACGAGCTCATCGAGGTGAACGACTGCCTGCGCGCCGGCCGCACCGAGAGCGCGGTCATGCCGCTGGCCGACACGCTCGCCGTGCAGCGGGTGCTCAACGAGGCGTGCGAGCAGCTCGGCGTGCACCACCGGGAGGATGAGCGCGTTGCCGTCTGACGGTGCAGCCCTGGGCTCGCGCGAGCTCGCCGGCGGCACGCCGGTCCCCACCGCGGTGCTGCCCGGCGTCGTGACCGGCGCCGGTTCGGCGCTCGCCGCCATGGTCGTCTACCAGCTCGTCCGGCTCGGCTTCTGGGCCGCGGGCCGCGTCACGGTGCAGGCCGGGCAGGCCACGCCGGTGGGGCTGCCGAGCGGACCCGCCTTCATCGGCCGCGAGCTGCTGCCGTCGCTCATCAGCCTCGGGCCGGCGCTGCTCGCCGGGGCCCTGCTGGGCGGGCTCGTCGGGCTCGTCATCACCCAGACGTGGCAGCGCCAGGGTCCGCTGCGGTCGGCCCTGACCGGGGCGCTGCTGACCTTCGTCGTGGCGCTGGTCGTCAACGCGACGGTGCTCGGGCGCCACCGGGCCGACCCGCTGACCTTCACGCGCTGGACGCACCTGGTCGGCTACCCCTCGGCGATCTTCGTGGTCGTCTTCGCCGGGGTGGGCGGCTGGCTCTACGTCAGCCGGGCGCGCCAGGCCGCCGCCCCCACGACCGTCGACCTGCGGGAGCCCCTGCCGCGCGCGTGGTGACGTCCTCGCCGACGCCCCTCGCTCGGAGGGCCACGCAGTGGTCGACGTCCCCCACCCGGTCGTCCACCACGGCACCGGGTGTCGGGGTTCGGCCTAGCTCGCCTCGACGAAGCGGCGGCCCTCGAAGGCCCGCCCGAGCGTGACCTCGTCGGCGTACTCGAGGTCGCCCCCGACCGGCAGCCCGCTGGCGAGCCGGCTGACCCGTACGCCCATGGGCAGCAGCAGGCGCGACAGGTAGGTCGCGGTCGCCTCGCCCTCGAGGTTGGGGTCGGTCGCCAGGATCACCTCGGTGACGGTCCCGTCGGCGAGCCGCAGGCAGAGCTCGCGGATCTTGAGGTCGGCCGGGCCGACGCCGTCGATCGGGCTGATCGCGCCGCCGAGGACGTGGTAGGTCCCCCGGAACTCGCGCGTCCGCTCCACCGCGACCACGTCCTTGGACTCCTCGACCACGCAGATGGCGGTCGGGTCACGGCGCGGGTCGCGGCAGATGCGGCAGCGCGTGTCCTCGGAGACGTTGAAGCAGACCTCGCAGAACTTGACCTTCTCCTTGACCAGCTGCAGCGTCGCGGCGAGACGGAGCACGTCGTCGGCGTCGGCGGCGAGGATGTGGAAGGCGAGGCGCTGCGCGCTCTTGGGACCGATGCCGGGCAGCCGGCCGAGCTCGTCGATGAGGTCCTGGACCGGCCCCTCGTACATCGGCGCGGGTCCTAGAAGGGCAGCCCGCCGCCGCCGAGCCCGCCGGCCAGCGGCCCGAGCTTGGAGGCGGCGAGGGCCTGGGCCTGGTGGTTGGCGTCGCGGACGGCGGCCAGCACCAGGTCCGCGAGCGTCTCGGTGTCCTCGGGGTCGACGGCCTCGGGCTTGATCACCAGGCCGACGAGCTCGCCCGCACCGGTGACGGTGGCCGTCACCACGTCGCCGCCCGAGCTCCCCTCGACCGTGGCCTCGGCGAGCTCCTGCTGCGCGGCCACCAGCTGGGCCTGCATCGCCTGCGCCTGGGCGAGCAGGCCGGACATGTCGCCACCGTCGGGGATCATGCGCTCAGCCTAGTTGTCGCGACCGACAAGCCCGGGCAGCGCGCGCTGCCCCTCCCGGCCGACCCTGCCTGGACCTGTCCCTGACCCGAGCACGGCACCGAAGCGGCCGACGGGCCCCAGCCGCGGGGCGCGGTACGCACGTCCGAAGCCGCCCGCCTCGTCGAGGCCCTCCCCCGGGCCCGGGGCGCGCTGCCCGGCGCTGGCCGCGCTCAGACGCCGGGCTCGTCCTCGGCGATGATCTGCGCCCCCAGCTGGCGGGCGAGCAGCTCGTGATGGGACTCGGCCCCGTCGTCGACGTCGACGTCGTCGCGGTCGGCGGCGGCGTCAGGGTCGGTGACCTCGACCGGGCCCGCGGCCTGGACGCTGGCCACCGCGCGCTCGCGCGCCGACGGCCCGGACGGTGCCGGGGTGCCCACGGGCGCCTGCCCGGGCGGGGCCTCGGGGGCGAGCTCGGCCGTCCGCGCCCCGGCCGCCGGTCGTCCCGGCTCCCGGGGCGCCGTACCGCCGGCGCCGGCCGCCCCGGCCTCCACCATCGTCTCGATGCGGAAGTCGGTGCCGAGCACCACGACGAGCGCCTCGCGCAGCACGTCCTCGCTGCCGCCGCGGCCGAAGCTGTCGCGCGCACCCGTGTTGGCCATGGCGAGCAGCAGCACGCCGTCGTGCACCTCGGCGACCTGGGCGTTCTGGCTCAGCAGGATCCAGGTGAAGCGCCGCTTGCTCTTGACCTCCTCGAGCACCTCGGGCCAGAGGCGCCGGACGTCGGTGACCGTGAGCCGCGCACCGGTCGACGCGGCCGGCGGCTCGGGCGGCTGGCTCGAGCCGAGCATCGTGTCGTCGGTCTCGCCGCCCGAGGGTCCGCGCGCGTCGCCGAGCTCGGGGTCGGGCGCGGGGGCCGGCTCCTGCGCTGCGTCGTGGTCGCGCTGCAGGGCGGCCAGCTCGGGGCGCACGGGCCGGGGGGTGGTCGGGCGCACCGGCCCGGACCGCGCCGGGGCGGCAGCAGCGGGCGGCCGGCGGCGCCTCGGAGCGCTCGGGCCCGGGAACCGCGACCGGCTCGCGGCGCGCGTCCTCACCTCGATCGTCCTCGGGACGCTCGGCCTGGGGACGGTCAGGCCGGGGGCGGTCGGGCTCGGGACGCGGAGGCTGCTCGGGCTCGGCCGCCGGCGCGGGCCTGGCGGGCTGGTGCGGCTCGGCCGTACGGGTCGCCGGCCCCGGGCGCGCCGGGGCGTCGGTGCCGCTGACCATGTCCAGGCGTCGTTCGATGCGGTCGAGGCGCGCGTGCAGGCCGCGGTCGTCGACGTCGGCCCCGGGCAGCAGCACGCGGGCGCACATCAGCTCGAGGTGCAGCCGGGGTGCGGTCGTGCCCCGCATGTCGGTGAGGCCGGTCGAGATCACCTCGGCGGCGCGGGTCAGCTCCCCCGGGCCGAGCGAGGCGGCCTGGGTCGAGAGCCGGTCGGCCTGGTCGGGCGCGACGTCGACGAGGCCCGAGGACAGGGCGTCCGGCACCGCGGCGACGATCACCAGGTCGCGCAGCCGGCGCAGCAGGTCCTCGGCGAAGCGCCGCGGGTCCTGGCCGACCTCGATGACCTTGTCGACGGAGGCGAAGACCCCTCCGGCGTCGCCCGCGGCGAAGGAGTCGACGAACTCGTCGAGCAGCGAGTCGGGGGTGTAGCCGAGCAGCGCGGTCGCCTGGCGGTAGGAGACGCCGTCCTCGCCCGCGCCGCCGAGCAGCTGGTCGAGCACCGACAAGGCGTCGCGGACCGAACCCGCACCCGCCCGGACCACGAGCGGCAGCACGGCGGGCTCGACGGTGATGCCCTCCGCCGCACAGAGCTTGCCGAGGTAGTCGGTGAGGACGCGCGGCGGCACGAGGCGGAAGGGGTAGTGGTGCGTCCGCGACCGGATGGTGCCGATGACCTTCTCGGGCTCGGTCGTGGCGAAGATGAACTTGACGTGCGGCGGCGGCTCCTCGACCAGCTTGAGCAGGGCGTTGAACCCTGCGGTGGTCACCATGTGTGCCTCGTCGACGATGTAGATCTTGTAGCGGCTGGCGACCGGGGCGAAGAACGCCCGCTCGCGCAGGTCGCGGGCGTCGTCGACGCCGCCGTGGCTCGCCGCGTCGATCTCGATCACGTCGATGCTGCCCGACGCCCCGGTCGCCAGGTCGCGGCAGGAGCGGCAGTGCCCGCACGGCTCGGCGCGCGGCCCGTACTCGCAGTTGAGCGCGCGGGCCAGGATCCGCGCCGACGTCGTCTTGCCGCAGCCCCGCGGGCCGGAGAACAGGTACGCGTGGTTGACCCGGTTGTTGGCCAGTGCCCGCTGCAGCGGCTGGGTGACGTGGTCCTGGCCGATGACGTCGGCGAACGTGTCCGGGCGGTAGCGGCGGTAGAGCGCCAGCGGCGCTGCGCCCGACGGCGAGGACCCGCCCTCCGGCTCGCCGAACAGCGCCTCGTCCTGCGTCGTCAGCTCGTACTCGGCGGGCTCCTCCTCGGGCGTGTCCCGGGCGTCCGGCCCGGCCGCGAGGCCGCCCACCGTCGACCCCTCGAGCACCTCGTCCACGGGCACGACCCTATGCCCGCCGGCCGACAGTTCCGTCCGGCCGCCGTCCGCCTCCCGCCCCTCGCTCGCCAGTGGTCACGAACCGCCGCCGACACGCCGAGCGGCCCTGCTGGGAGCGACCACTTTCCGGCGTGGCACGCAGCCTTGCGCGCCGGATCGGCGGGGGCGCGTACGTACCGCTCGCCGGACGGTGCCCCGCGAGGCTGGGACACTGACGATGTGAACGCGCCCATCCGAGCCGTCCTGTTCGACTGCGACGGGGTCCTCCAGCGCCCCGCCAACGACTGGGCGGGCGAGATCGGCCGGCTGACCCGTCTCGACGGGGAGCGGCTCACCGACGTCCTCGGCGTCATCAGCGACGCCGAGCAGCCCGTCCTCGACGGGTCGCGGCCGTTCGCCGACGTGCTCGACGAGGTGCTCGCCCGCGAGGGTCTCCACGTCGACGACCCCGCGGACCTGCTGCAGGTCTGGCAGCACCTCGTCGTGGACCAGGAGATGCTCGACGCGGCCCGCGGCCTGCAGTCCCACGGCGTCGAGTGCGCGCTCGGCACCAACCAGCACCGCGAGCGGGCGGCGTACATGCACGCCGCCCTCGGCTACGAGACGATCTTCGAGCCCATCATCATCTCCGCCGAGATCGGGGTGGCGAAGCCGGACCCGCGCTTCTTCGAGGTCGCGGTCGAGCGGATCGGCCTGCCCGCCGGGCAGGTGCTCTTCGTCGACGACGTCTCGGCCAACGTGGAGGCCGCCCGCTCGGTGGGCCTGCTCGCCGAGCAGTTCGCCAAGGACGCCGGCCGCCCCGAGCTGGACCGCATCCTCGCCCTGCACGGGCTCGCGGAGCGCCTCGCCGCCTGACGCGGCGCCACGGCCCCTCAGCCGGTCGAGGACGAGGCGACGTCGTCGAGAACGCAAGAGCCCCCCGCGTACCCGGCAGAGCTCACTGACCCTTGCTGCCTTCCGGCCCTGGGGGAGTTGGGTGAGGTGCCGCCACGCGGGGGACCGGCACACACTGTACGCGAGCCGCGCGGTGCCGCCGCCCGCCGCCCGAGGCCGGTCGGGGTTCGGACGGGTTCGGACGAGGTCTTCGGCAGCAGGTAAGGTTCCGCGCGGAGGATTCGCCTAGAGGCCTATGGCGCTCGCTTGGAAAGCGGGTTGGGTTCACGCCCTCACGAGTTCGAATCTCGTATCCTCCGCCAGGGCTGGCCGCCGAGCGCCGGCGCCCCCGGCACCTCCCGCGCCTCGTCGGGGCCGCTCACCGCCCTCCTCCCCACCGCCCCCCTCGTCGCTCCGGCGTCGGCGAAGGACGGCAGGGGAAGAGTTCTGCAGGGTGGACCACACCGGAGGTGGCTGCGGCAGCAGAGCTGTCGCAGGTCAGGTCCTGGTGGCGCCCAGGTGCTCCAGGAAGTCGGCCAGGTCGGTCCACAGGGCCAGGCGCAGCGCGAGGGGCATGCCGTTGTTCGCGCCGGAGGGCCCGGGCAGCACGAAGGCGGGCACCCCGGCGACGTCCCAGGTCAGCTCGCCGTAGCCCTGGGGGAGCCGCTCCCCCGCCCCCCGGGCGTACCAGGTCGCCGCCGTCTTGCTGACGAAGGCGACGACGGTCGGCCCGACCGCCCTGATCTCCCGGTCGAACTCGCGCCGGTGAATCAGCACCTCCGGCTCCTGCCCGGCCCGCTCCACCCGCTCGAGCACCAGGTCGGTGATGCCCACCCCCAGCTCCGGCAGTCGTGCGGCGCGGTCGGGGTCGAGCCGCTCGTCGACCAGGCCGCTGCCGTGCAGCAGCTCGTAGAAGCGGTTGCCCGGCCCCGCGTAGTACCGCGTCGGACGGTGCTGACCGACCGTCCCCGCGATCACGAGCCGCAGGCCCGGTCGCAGGAACGTGACGTCGGGCGCGGCGAAGCGGTTCATGGGCGCCTCATCCCACCAGACCACGGGTCAGTGCAGGGACGCGTCCGGCCCGCCGACCACGTGGCCCGTGAAGGTCACGGTGAGCCCGGCGCGGGTCGGGGCCGCACAGAGCAGCCCGGCGGCCACGGACGCCTCGGGGTCGAGCCAGGCCAGGCGGACCAGCCGGAGCGGTTCGTCGTCGACGCGGGCCCTGATCGTGACCGCGTCCGCCGAGCGGCTCGCCCGGATCGTCACGACCCGGCCGACCCAGTCGGGCACCGGGGCGACCGACCAGTCGGACGTCTCGTGCGTCACGACGGCGCCCAGCTGCGCGACGCCGTCGGCGATCTCGACGCCCGCCTTGACCCAGGTCCGCTCGCCCACGCGGAGGAACAGCCCCGCCTGGTCGAACTGCTCGGTGTAGTCGAGGCGGAAGGACACCTCGAGCCCGAACTCGCCGCTGAGCTCCTCCAGCAGCGCGTGCTCGGAGTCGTGGACGAACCCGTACGACGTCGTCCGCCAGGCGTCGCTCCCCTCGACCGCCGTCACCCGCAGCTCGTCGCCCTCGAGCCGTACGGCCTCGGGCTCGTGCGTCCAGCGGCCGTTGCCGACCAGGTCCTGCAGGCTCATGCCTTCTCCTCCGCGTCGGGCTCACCGTAGGCGCACAGGCAGAGAACCCCGGCGCGATGCCCGGCGCGATGCTGAGCGAACTGCGTCAGCACGACCCCGAGGGCACCGGCCATAGCAGCTGCCCCCACGCGCGACGTCCACGATCCCGCCGGGTCCTTGCCCGGGTGCGGATAGGAGGGTTAGGTATGGACCGTCCTCGGCCAGTCGGTCGGGGACGTTCCGGCGGAGAGGCACCACCGTGGCGACCGACACCTCGACCCAGACCGAAGAACCCCAGCTCAAGCGCCACATCGGCATCGTGGGGCTGCTCTTCGCCAGCGTCGGCTCGATCATCGGGTCCGGCTGGCTCTTCGGAGCCCTCAACGCCTCCCAGGAGGCGGGTCCGGCCGCGGTGATCTCGTGGGCCCTCGGGGCGGTGATGATCCTGGCCATCGCGCTGGTCTACGCCGAGCTGGGGGTGATGTTCCCGCTCTCGGGCGGGGTCATCCGCTACCCGCACCTCTCCTTCGGCTCCTTCGCCAGCTACACCACCGGGTGGATCACCTGGGTCGGGGCGGCGACGACGGCGCCGATCGAGGTGCTGGCCGCACTGCAGTACGCCACCCAGTACGCCCCGTTCACGGTCGAGCAGGAGGTCGCGGGCGACACCGTGCACACCCTGACGACCCTGGGCTACGTCGCCGCCGTCATCTTGATGGCGCTGTTCGTGGTCGTGAACTACTTCGGGATCCGGTGGTTCGCCCGCATCAACAACGTCCTCGTGTGGTGGAAGCTCGTCATCATCGCGCTGGTCGTGGTCGCGTTCCTCGTGGCCGCGTTCCACGGCGAGAACTTCACCTCCCACGGCTTCAAGCCGCAGGGCTGGCACGGTGTCTTCAGCGCCATCGCCACCTCGGGGATCGTCTTCTCCTACCTGGGCTTCCGGCAGGGCGTGGAGCTGGCCGGCGAGACCGACAACCCCAGGCGCAACGTCCCGATCGCGGTGATCGGGTCGGTGCTGATCACGGCCGTCCTCTACATCGCCCTGCAGGTCGCGTTCATCGGCGCGCTGGACCCCGGTCTGCTGCAGGGTGGGGAGGCCTGGGCCAACCTGAACTTCGAGGACAGCTTCGGTCCCCTGGCAGCGCTGGCGACCGCTCTCGGCCTGGGATGGCTGGCCGTCCTGCTCTACATCGACGCGATCGTCTCCCCCGGCGACACCGGGCTGATCTACACCACGTTGACCTCGCGGCTGTCGTACGCGATGGCGCGCAACGGGAACGCTCCGCAGCGGCTGGCGAAGACCACCGACCGCGGGGTGCCGCTGTTCAGCCTGGTCGTGACCTTCGTGGTGGGACTGATCGTCTTCCTGCCGTTCCCGAGCTGGCAGCAGCTGGTCGGCTTCATCACCTCGGCCACCGTCCTCTCCTTCGCCTCCGGCCCGCTGGTGCTCGCCGCGTTGCGCAAGCAGGTCCCTGACCACCCGCGGCCCTTCCGCCTGCCCGGCGGTCACGTCATCCCGCTGCTGGCGTTCTGGGCCTCCAACCTCATCGTGTACTGGTCCGGGTGGCTGACCGGGTGGAAGCTGTACGTCGCCGTGCTGCTGGGGTTCGTCCTGCTGGCGCTCTTCAAGGCCTTCGGCGGTCTGCGCCAGGGTCCCTTCCACTTCCGGCAGGGCGTCTCCTGGCTGTTCCCCTGGCTCGGCGGGCTCGCGCTGATCTCCTACCTCGGGAACTTCCCCGAGAAGTCGGTGGGTGCCGGCAACCTCGGCCTGCTCAACTTCGAGTGGTCGGCCCTGCTCCTCGCCCTGCTGTCGGTGCTCGTCTACGTGATCGCCAACAAGGTCTGCCTGAGCCCGGAGGACACGCTGGACCACATCGAGCAGTCCAAGCGCGAGGCGGCGGTCGAGGAGGACGAGCTCGGCACGGCACCGTGAGGGTCGGCCGGAGCGGCGCACCCCGGCAACCCCGGCACCCCGGCAGGTCGGGGAGCCGTTCACGGGTGCGCCGGACGGACTCGTCACGGTTCCGGTGCTGCAGGGCCGTCCGGCCCGCACCGGCTGGGGCGTGGGCGCAGGTCCACCACCCGGGCGTCGGTGACGTCGTGGGGCCACGACCGTGCTGCCACTGGTGGACCCGCTCGCCGCGGGCCGGACACCGTCCGGACCGGGGTGATCGGCCCGAGGCGTACGGGAACCCGTTCACCACCGCTGGCGCGCGGCACGCTCCACCGGGGTCGGGGCCGGGGTCGTGACCGTCCTGGTGCGGCTCAGCCGAAGCGCATGCCCCGCGCGGCCGGGCAGTCCCACGGGTCGCGGGCCGCGAGGCCGACGACGTTGAGGTGGCCGAGGACCGACCGGTAGGCCGCGGGCAGCGTGGTCTCGGTGTAGGGCACGTCCAACGCGCGGCAGTGCTCGCGAACCATCCTGCGGGCGGCGCGCAGGTGCGGGCGCGGCATGCTCGGGAAGAGGTGGTGCTCGACCTGGTGGTTGAGCCCGCCCATGAGCGCGCTCATCCAGATGCCGCCACGGATGTTGCGCGAGGTGCGGACCTGCTTGGACAGGAAGTCGAGCTTGACGTCGGCCGGGACGATCGGCATGCCCATGTGGTTCGGCGCGAAGCTCGCACCCATGTAGAAGCCGAACACGGCGAGCTGCACGCCGAGGAACGCGGCGGCCAGCCCGATCGGGAACACCCAGAGGAGCAGGGCGATCCACAGGCCGAGGCGCAGGCCGAGGGCCGCGAGCTCCCAGCCGCGGTGCTCCACGCGGCCGTGGCCGCCGCGGATCAGCGACTTGATCGACAGCAGGTGCAGGTTGACGCCCTCGAGGAGCAGCAGCGGGAAGAAGAACCACGCCTGGCGGCGGGTGAACCAGCCCGCGAGGCCGTCCTTGGTGACGGCGTCCTCCACGACGAACGACACCGCGTCGACCGCGATGTCCGGGTCCTTGCCGATGCGGTTCGGGTTGCCGTGGTGGCGGGTGTGCTTGTTCATCCACCAGCTGTAGCTGATGCCGGCGAAGCCGACCGCGAGCATCCGGCCGGTGCGGTCGTTGGCCTGGTTGGAGGCGAAGATCTGGCGGTGCGACGCCTCGTGGCCGAGGAAGGCGAACTGCGTCAGCACGACCCCGAGCGCACCGGCCATGAGCAGCTGCAGCCACGAGTGGTCGAGCAGGGCCATGCCGGTCGCGATCCCGCCGAGCGCCAGGAGCAGACCCGTGAACACGAGCACGTAGAACGTGCGGGCGCGGCCCAGCAGGCCCGCGTTGCGCACGTCCGCCATGAGCGTCGTGAAGCTGCGCGTGTGGGTCTGGTTCGCGAGCCGTGCGTTGGCTCGGGCCGGAGCACCTGCTCCAGGGGTGGCGAGTGCCGGGGTCGATGTGACGATGACGTCTCCTGCGTGGGTCGGCGGCTTCCCAGCCGGACGCAAGCAGAAGTCGACGGCCTTGAGGCGACCGGTGCTCACCAGATGTCCCCAGACTAGCGGGCCAACCTGTGTCCGACCTGGGAATCGACCCTGGCCGCACCCCGGTGGGTCGTGCGCGTCCTCGACAACCTGGTGCGGTTGACCTCGGCGGTGCAGCAGCGCACCGCCGGGCCGCCGCTCAGCGCCAGGGCGTGCTCCGGACGTCGCCCGGCACGAAGCCGTGGCGCACGCCCCAGAGCACCGCCTGCGTACGGCTCGACACCCCGATCTTGCGGTAGATCGTGCGTACGTAGGACTTGATCGTGTTGGGGCTGAGGAACGTGATCGCGGCGACCTCGGCGTTGCTCTTGCCCTGGGTGATCAGCGCGAGGATCTCCGCCTCGCGGTCGCTCAGGCCCTCCGCGCGGCCGGGCCAGTCCAGGCCGGTGGCGCTGCGGGCCCGGCCGGGCGCTTCGCTGACGACGTTCTCCCCGGCCACCACGCGCTCCAGGCTCGCGACGAGGTCGCGCGCGGGCAGCGCCTTGGACAGGTAGCCGTGCACGCCGGCCTCGCGCGCCTGCTCGACGAGCCGGGGGTGGAAGTTCCAGGTGTAGACGACGGTGCGTCCGGCGAGGGGGTTGTCGAGGAAGATCTGGAGATCGGCGGTGTCGCTCTCGGGCTGGGCGAAGGCGTCGTAGAGCACGACGTCGACCGGTACGTCCACCGTGGACCGGGTCGACAGCTCCGCGACGCTCACACGCTCGGGGTACTGCTCGAGCATCCGCGCGACGCCGAGCACGACGACGTCGTAGTCGTCGACGACGGCCACGCTGATCGGGTTGGTCATGGGTGCACACTACCCACCAAGGGGTGTACCGACCCCTCCTTTTCGGTCGGTTAACTGGAGGACGTGTTGAACGATCACCTGGCTGCTGCCACGGTTGCCCTGCGCCCCGGCATGGGCTCCACGGCCGAGCGCAGGACCCGCGCGGGCTCCCGCCGTGCGCGCTGAGACCGGGCGGCCCGAGCCGACCCAGGACAGCCTCCTCGAGGTCGGCGGCGTCGACCGCGCATTGCTGCGCCCGGACCAGGTCGCCGCCCCGGTCCCGCCCGAGGTGGTCGAGCCGAGCCGTCGACGTGACCCGAACACCCCGCCGCGCGGGCGCGAGCGGGAGGCCGAGCGGGCGCGTACGCAGGACCTCATCGGCCTGCTGGACCACGCGACGCCGCTGGAGCGGCGCGCGATCCGCGACGAGGTGGTCACCCTGCACCTGTGGCTGGCCACGAGCGCCGCGCGGCGCTACGGACCGCGCAGCGAGTACGACGACCTGGTGCAGGTGGCGCGTGGCGGCCTGGTCGAGGCGTTCGACCGCTACGACCCGAGCCAGACGACGTACGCGTACTTCGCGTGGGTGACCATGTCGGGACTGCTGCGGCGCTACCTGCGCGACCACGGCTGGTCGGTGCGGCCGCCGCGCTCGGTCCAGGAGGCGGCCAACGTCCTGCGTGGCGCGGTCCCCGACCTGGCCCAGGAGCTGGGTCGCGTCCCCGCGACCACGGACCTGGCGCGCTACCTCGGCTGGACCACGCAGGCGGTCGAGGAGGCCCGGTCGGCCGAGCTCGGCCTGCACGCGACGAGCATCGAGGCCCTCGTCGGTGACGCCTGGGTGCCCGAGCACCCGCCGGAGTGGAACCTCGTCGAGACGCGCGTGCTGCTGCAGCGGTCGCTCGGCAGTCTCACCGACTCCGAGCGCGACCTGCTGCGGATGCGCTTCCTCGAGGAGATGACGCAGTCGCAGATCGCCGCGGTCATCGGCGTCACGCAGATGCAGGTGTCGCGGCTGCTCTCGCGGCTGATGGTCAAGCTCCGTGACCTCATCGGCGACCTGGAGGGCGCCGACGAGCTCGCGGGGACCGCCGGCTGAGCGCAGCCGGTCGGCCCTCCGCGGAGGACGGACCGGGGTGGGGTCCTAGACCAGGACCTCGGCGAAGAACGACTTCATGGCCTGCCAGCTGCGCGCCTCGGACACCGGGTTGAACTGCGCGCCGTGGTCGGGCGCGTCGGTGCCCGGCTCGGTGAAGGCGTGCATGGAGCCGGAGTAGACCACGACCTGCCAGTCCAGGTCGTCGACGCGGCGCAGCTCGTCCTCGAAGGCGGCGACGGCCTCGGGCGGCACGACCGGGTCGACCGCCCCGGTGAGCACCAGGATCTTGGCCTTGATGAGCTCGGCCTCGCCCTCGGGGCCGGTGGTCAGCGCGCCGTGGAAGGTCACCACGCCGCGCAGGTCCGCACCGGTGCGGGCCAGCTGGAGCGCGCCGGAGCCGCCGAAGCAGTAGCCGGTCGCGGCCGTGCGGGACGCGTCGACGCCCGGCTGGGCCAGCAGCTGCTCGTAGCCGGCGGTCAGGCGGGCCCGGAAGAGCTCCTGGTTGCCGTAGTAGCCGCCGGCGACGTCGGGCGCCTCGGCCTCGGTCGGCCTGGTGTCGGCACCGAAGACGTCGACGGCGAAGGCCACGTAGCCCAGGCGGGCGAGCATGTCGCAGCGGAAGCGGACCGCGTCGGTCACGCCCAGCCAGTTGTGGACCACGAGCACGCCCGGGTGCGTCGCGTCGTCGTCCGGACGCGCGACGTAGCCCGAGCAGGCGGTCCCGTCGACCTCGTACGCGACCTCGGCCGAGGTCGTGCCCGAGGCGGGTTCCGGCTCGCGCTCGAGGATGGCGGTCTGCTCAGGGGTGTAGGGCACGGGTGCTCCTGTGGGTGCGGGGGGACGGGTCGGCCGCCAGGACCACCGGCGCCGTCGTCCATCTCACCACCAGGCCGCGGGTTCCCGCGCCCGGCCGGTGCAGGCGTCGCCTCCGCGCCGGTCCGACGAGGCCGACGAGGCGGGCGAGGGGGGCGGAGCGGGCGCAGCGGGCCGCGCCGAGCGGTCCGACGCCGGCGGAGGGGATGCGGGGCCGCGGCTGGGGCCGCCGGACCGGGACCACACGGCCTAGGGTGGGTGGCCGTCGTGAGCGGTCGGGCCACGACCTGACCGAGCGAGGAGACCCGGTGACGGACGTCAGCACGAGCAGCGAGACCACCGCGGCGGAGGCCGAGGTGGAGTCGAGCTCCTACGACGCCGCGCAGCGCCGCTCCCGGCAGATCGAGGCCGAGCTGGGCCGCGACGCCGGGCGCTACCGGATGCTGACCGGCGACCGCCCGACGGGCCGGCTGCACATCGGCCACTACTTCGGTTCGCTGGCCAACCGCGTACGGCTGCAGGACCTCGGCGTGGACTCCTGGATCCTCGTCGCGGACTACCAGGTGATCACCGACCGCGAGGGCGTCGGCCCGATCCGGGAGCGCGTCCTGTCGCTGCTCGTCGACTACCTGGCCGTGGGCATCGACCCGGCCCGCAGCACGATCTTCACCCACTCCGCCGTGCCGGCGCTCAACCAGCTGATGCTGCCCTTCCTGTCGCTGGTGACCGACTCCGAGCTGCGCCGCAACCCGACGGTCAAGTCCGAGCTCGCCGCGAGCCAGCGCCCGATGTCCGGCCTGATGCTGACCTACCCGGTGCACCAGGCGGCCGACATCCTCTTCTGCAAGGCCACCGTGGTGCCGGTCGGCAAGGACCAGCTGCCGCACCTCGAGCAGACGCGCGTGGTCGCGCGCCGCTTCGACGAGGTCTACGGGCGCGCCCGGGCCGCGGAGGCGGTCTTCCCGCAGCCGGACGCGCTGCTGTCCGAGGCGCCGAACATCCTCGGCACCGACGGTCAGAAGATGAGCAAGTCGCGGGGCAACACCATCGAGATCGGGATGACCGCCGACGCCACGGCCAAGATCATCAAGCGCGCCGTCACGGACTCCGACCGGAACATCACCTACGACCCGGCCGGACGTCCCGAGGTCGCCAACCTGCTCCTGCTCGCCGCGCTGTGCACCGGCCGCACGCCCCAGGACTGGGCCGACGAGATCGGGGGCGGCGGCGCGGGACGGCTCAAGGCCGTGGTCACCGAGGCCGTGAACTCCACGTTCGCGCCCATCCGCGAGCGGCGGGCCGAGCTCGAGTCCGACCCGGGCCACCTGCTGTCGGTGCTGGCCGCGGGGAACGCCCGCGCCAACGAGGTCGCCGACGCCACGCTTGACGAGGTCCGGCGCGCCATGGGCATGGCCTACGACCTGGCCTGACCACCCCGGCGCGGCCCGTCGGAGGCACGGCGCGCGCCAGGCAGGCACGGCGGCGAGCGGCGCAGGTGGCACCATCGGTCCTCGCGGGTCGTTCACGACCCGGGGCTCGACAGCTTCTTGGCGTGATCGGCGACTCGACGAGGACTCGACGAAGAGGTGCCCATGCGGGTGGATATCCGAAGTGGTGGCGACGGCGTCGCCTGCTGGAACGCGGACGCCGTACGCGCGTTCGCGGGCCGCGCGACACAGCGGGAGGAGCGGCTCGCCGCCGCGAACCCCGACCTGATCGTCAACCAGGGCCAGGTCAAGTGCTACGGCTGCGAGGTCATGGAGCACGGCTACGGCACCCGCTGCACCGCCGTGCTGACCCTGACCCTCTACTGCGTCGAGGGCGAGATCCAGCCCCGCGAGGCCGACGCGAAGGGTTCGCTGCTCGACATCCCCGGGCTCGTCAGCAAGATCGACACGCCGGCCGAGCTGGCCGCGCCGACCCCCGTGCAGTCGGCCGGCTCCCCGACCGGGGCCTCCTCCCCCACGTCGCAGCCGTCGCCGCCGGCCCCGTCGGTGCGGGGCGGCCTGCGCCGCCTCATCGGCCGCTGAGCACCACCGACGCCGCCCGGCTCCTCGACGCGCGGATCGCCGCCGTGCGCCTCCAGGCGGAGGCGCTCACCGCGGCGATCGAGCAGACCCGCGACGCGCGGCTGCTGATGTTCAGCGACGACGAGCACGACCCCGAGGGGTCGACGGCGTCGCTGGACCAGGTCCGCGACAGCGCGCTCCTGGCGACGGTCCGGCGGACCCTCGCCGAGCTCGAGGCCGCCTCCGACCGCGTGGCCGCCGGGACGTACGGGACCTGCGAGTCGTGCGGTCGCCCGATCGCTCCCGCCCGCCTCGAGGCCCGTCCGGAGGCACGGACCTGCATCGCCTGCGCCTCCCGGCGCTGATCCCAGGCCCCAGGTCGGCGGCGCGCGGCGTCGAGGTCCGCCGGGGTCGTCCGGGTGGGTGATCCGCGGGCGGCCGCCTGGGGGAAGGTTGTGCCGTGAGCACGACGAAGCCCGGCAGCGTTCCCGAGGACGTCTACCCCGGCATCCAGGCCGAGCGGGTGCAGACCCTGAACGACGACGGGGTCGCCGACGACGGCGACTACGTCCTCTACTGGATGCAGCAGGCGCAGCGCACCGAGCTGAACCACGCGCTGGAGTACGCCGTCCGCCGCGCCAACGACGCCGGCCTGCCGCTGCTCGTCGCCTTCGGCCTCATGGACGACTACCCCGAGGCCAACCGGCGGCACTACCACTTCATGGTCCAGGGGCTCGCCGACGTCGAGCAGGCCCTCGAGAAGCGCCACATCCCCTTCGTCGTCCAGCGGGGCAACCCCGCCGAGGTCGCGCTGCGGCTGGCGAAGCGGGCGAGCCTGGTGGTCTGCGACCGCGGCTACCTCCGGCCGCAGCGCGAGTGGCGCGAGCGGGTCGCGAAGGAGGCCGGACGGTCGGTCGTCCAGGTCGAGAGCGACGTCGTCGTCCCCGTCGAGCTCGTCTCCGACAAGGTGGAGAGCGCCGCCCGGACGATCCGGCCCAAGATCACCAAGCACCTCGACCGCTTCCTGGTGCCGCTGCCGAAGGCGACGCTGAAGGACACCACCGCGCCCGACGTGGACGGCGAGGACCTCTCCGACGTCGACGCGCTCCTGGACCGCCTGGAGCTCGACGACGAGGTGCCGGTCGTGCCGCTCTTCACCGGCGGCACCACCGCGGGCACGAAGGTGCTCGAGGACTTCCTCTCCGACCACTTCGACGTCTACGCCGACCACCGCAACCAGCCGCAGACCAACGACGTCTCGCACATGAGCAAGTACCTGCACTTCGGGCAGCTCTCCCCGGTCCACATCGCCCTCGAGGCGCAGAAGATGCCCGCGAGCGAGAACCGCGACGACTTCCTGGAGGAGCTCATCGTGCGCCGCGAGCTGCCGATGAACTTCGTCTACCACCACCCCGCGTACGACACCTACTCCGCGATCCCCGACTTCGCCCGCAAGACCCTGAGCGAGCACGAGGACGACGAGCGCGAGCACGTCTACACCCGCGCCCAGCTCGAGGACGCCGAGACCCATGACGAGTACTGGAACGCGGCGATGCGGGAGATGAGGGCGACCGGCTACATGCACAACTACATGCGCATGTACTGGGGCAAGAAGATCCTGGAGTGGTCGAGCACGCCGCAGCACGGCCACGCGACGACGCTCTACCTCAACAACAAGTACTTCCTCGACGGCCGCGACGCGAACTCCTTCTCCAACGTCGCCTGGGTCTACGGCCGGCACGACCGCGGCTGGACCGAGCGCCCGGTGTTCGGCAAGATCCGCTACATGAACGCGGCCGGCCTCGAGCGCAAGGCGAAGCCGAAGGAGTACGTCGCCAAGGTCGACGAGCTCGAGCGCGAGGTCGCGGGGCCCGACGAGGGTTGAGTCCCTGCCGCCGACCCGGTGGTGTGCGCAGACGCCGACGGTCCGGAGGGCCCTCGACCGGCCCGGCGGGCGAGCCCGGGACCCCTCGGCAGCCTCAGCGAACCACCACGAGGTCGGCGGGCCAGTCGGCCCGGCCGGTCAGGGTGAGGAGCAGGTCGCTCCCCCGGCCGCGGGCGAGGACGACCTCGGTGGCCAGCCCGGCGGCCTCGCGCAGCGCCGGGGGCGGCACCTCGAGGTCGAGGCTCGTCGCGGCGGCGACGTCGAGGCCGTGCACGACGAGCTCGAAGGTCCGCGTCGGCAGGTAGGTGCGCAGCCGCATGCCGCCGCCGATCGTCTGCAGCAGCTGGTCCGGATCGGCCGCCCGGACCCGCGCCACCGCCCGGTCCGCGGCCGCGGCCACCCAGGCGTGCGGGTCGTCGCCCAGCTCGGCGCCGGCCGCCACCCCGCGCTCGTTGACCGCGGACGCGTCGACGTCGGCCGTGCCGGTGAGCCCGACGTACGCCGCCGCCGACGCGAGGTCCTCGCGTTCGGCCGGACGGTCGAGGTAGGTGGTGACCGTGACCAGCGCCCGGGCCGTGTGGCCGACCAGCGAGCGGAGGTCCCAGCGCCCGAGCCCGGGGCGGTCCCAGCCGCCGTCGACGCGGCCGACCAGCGCGACGAAGGCTCCCGCTGCCGCCTCGAACGCCTCGAGCACCCCCGCGTCGGGACCGTCCCAGCTCGTCATCGGCCGACCTCTCTGGTGCCTGCGCCGGCGACGCGGACCGTCGCCTCGTGCCGTACGGGAAAGTTCACCGAGGACGCGATGAAGCACGCCTCGTGCGCCGGGTCGTGCAGCGCTGCCGCCTGGTCGAGCATCGACGCGTCGGTGACGACGACGCTCGGTCGCAGGACGACCTCGCTGAACCGGCCGCCCATCCCCTCCTGCTGCATCGTGCCGCGTGCGTCGTCGGCGTACGACGTCACGACGACCCCGGCGCGGGCGCAGAAGGACAGGTAGGAGAGCAGGTGGCACCCCGAGAGCGCCGCGAGGAGCAGCAGCTCGGGGTTCCACAGGGCGGGGTCGCCACGGAACGGCCGGTCCGCCGAACCGACCAGCACGGGGCGTCCGGGAGCCACGACCTCGTGCTGCCGCGGGTAGGTGCGGTAGTCGGCGGTGCCGGCCGGGTCGGACCAGGTCAGCCGTGTCTCGTAGCGGTGCTCGGCCACGTGGCGACCCTAGCGAGGCCGATCCTCGGCGAGGAGACCGTCCCGGGTCGCGGGTCCGCGAGCAGGCCGCCTGGCGCGGCCGGCTTCCTACACTGGCTGGGTGACCACCGCGACGGCGCCCCGCGCCGAGAGCCGCAGCGAGGAGCGGGCGTCCTCCTCCCGCCTCGTGCTGCTGGCCGCCGGCGCCGTCGCCGTTGTCGTCGCCCTCGTCCTCCTCGGGGTGACCGGCTCGCTCGCGGCACCGAGCGGCGGCCTGCTCGACCCCGGCGTCCTCACGCGCTACGGCCTGCCGACCGCGCGGGCCGTGCACGACCTCGCCGCGGCGACGACCGTGGGGCTGCTGGTGGTCGCCGCCTTCTTCGTCGCGCCCGCCGCGGGCAAGTCCGCGGACAGCCTGGCCGGGCCCCGCCGCACGACGGTGCGCGCCGCGACGGTCGCCTCGCTCGTCTGGGCCGGCGCCGCGCTGCTCGTGCTGGTCCTGAGCGCCGCCGACGTCGCCGGCTTCTCCCCCGGGACCTCCGGCTTCAGCGTCGTCCTCTTCTCCTTCGTCGCCCAGCTCGAGCTCGGCCGCGCGCTGCTGGTCAGCCTGCTGCTGGTCCTGCTCGTCGCGGTCGTCTGCACGCTGGCCACCCGCGTCGTCGCGGTGGCGTGGGCGGCCGCCCTGTCGCTGCTCGCCGTGCTGCCGCTGTCGCTCGCGGGGCACGCGGCCGGCTCCGACGACCACATGAACGCCGTGGACAGCCTCGCCCTGCACCTCGTGGGAGCGGTCCTCTGGGTCGGCGGGCTCGCCGCGCTCGTGCTCGTGGGCCGGCGGCTCGGCGACCAGCGCGAGGCCGTCGTGCGGCGCTACTCGACGCTGGCCCTCGCCTGCTTCGTCCTCGTCTCCCTCTCCGGCGTCGTCAACGCCGCCCTCCGCCTCGGCTCGTGGGCCAACCTCTCGACGCCGTACGGGCTGCTCGTCCTCGGCAAGGTGGTCGCGCTCGGCCTGCTCGGCGTGGCAGGTGCCCTGCACCGCCGCCGGGCCATCCCGCGCCTGTCCGGCGACCGGTCGGCGTTCGCCCGCATCGCCGCGGTCGAGCTGGTCGTGATGGGTGCCACGCTCGGCCTCGCCGTCGCGCTGTCCCGGTCCGCCCCGCCGGTGCCGGAGACCGCCGAGGCGTCGGGGACCGACCGCGTCGCGTCGCTGCTGGGCTACCCCGAGCCGCCGCCCTTCACGGTCGGTCGCTACCTCACCGCCTTCTACCCCGAGCTGCTCTGGCTGGTCGTCGCGCTGCTGATGCTCGGCCTGTACGCGCTCGGTGCGCTCAAGCTCCACCGCCGCGGCGACCGCTGGCCGCTCCAGCGGACCCTCTTCTGGGCCCTCGGCAGCCTCGCCCTCGTCTACGTGACCAGCGGCGGGCCCGGCGTCTACGGCCGGCTCGGCTTCAGCCTGCACATGGTCCAGCACATGGCGCTGATGGTGCTGGTGCCGTTCCTGCTGGTGTTCGGGGCGCCGGTCACGCTCGCGCTGCGGGCGCTCGACGCCCGGCGGGACCGCAGCCTCGGCCCGCGCGAGACCCTGCTGCGCCTGGTCCACGCCCCCGTCCTGGCCTTCCTCGGCAACCCCGTCGTCGCCGCCGTGCTCTTCACCGGCGGCCTGACGGTCTTCTACTACACGCCGCTGTTCGGGCTGGCGCTCGCGACCCACACCGGGCACGTGCTGATGACCGCCCACTTCCTGCTCACCGGCTACCTCTTCGTGTGGGCCCTCGTCGGCCTCGACCCCGGCCCCAAGCGCCCGCCGTACCCCTTCCGGCTCCTGATCCTGCTCGTCACCCTGGCCTTCCACGCCTTCTTCGGCATCGCGCTGATGTCGGGCTCGGCGCTCCTCGCTCCGCAGTGGTGGGCCGCGCTCGGCCGCACCGACACCGTGGCCCTGGTCGCCGACCAGCAGCGCGGCGGGGCGATCGCCTGGGGGGCGGGCGACCTGCCGTCCCTCGCGCTCGGCGTGGCCCTGCTGACCGGCTGGATCAAGAGCGACCGGCAGACCAGCAAGCGCCTCGACCGCCAGGCCGACCGTGACGACGACGCCGAGCTGAAGGCGTACAACGCCCGCCTCTCGGCGATGTCGGCGCAGCGGAGATCCGAGTGACCTCCCGCCCGGCGCCGCCCGCCGCGGGCACGGCCGGCCCCCGCGCGCTGCGCGTCGGGCTGCTCGGCGGCGGTTCGCTGCTGCTGGCCACGGCCGCGCACCTGTCGGGCGGCGGTTCGCTGCCGGGGCCCGGCGTGCTGCTCGTCGCCGCCTTCGCCCTCGGGCTCGTCTCCGCGCTGCTGACGCGGCGCCAGGTCCGGCTGCCCGTGCTCCTGGCCGCCCTCGTCCCGCAGCAGGTGGCGCTGCACGTGCTCTTCGACGGCGCCGCCGCATCGGCCGGCGGGTGCAGCCCGGCGCAGGCCGCGCACCACGCCATGACGACGCTGACCTGCATGCCCACGCACGGCATGGCACCGATGGGCTACGCCTGGCCGATGTTCGTCGGGCACCTGGTCGCCACCCTGGGCACCGCCTGGCTGCTGGCGCGCGGCGACGCCTGGTGCTGCGCCTGGGCCGCCCGCGCGTCCCGCGCCGCGTACGTCGGTCCGCTCGTCCGGCCGAGCCGGCGCCGCTCGCGCCCGGTCACCGCAGCCCTCGTCCGATCGCCGGTCCGCCTCGGGCACCGGCCGCACGTCCCGCGCGGCCCACCGCCCTCCTTCGCCTGACCCGCCCGGCCGGTCCTGCGTACGCGCACCGGCCCCGCCCGCAGCCCCGCTGCCGGCGTCACCCGCTGCCCGGTCACGAAGGACATCCATGCCCCGCTCCACCCTCTCCACGCCCGCGCCGCCGCGGTCCCGCCCGGCCCGTCGCGTGCTCGCCTCGCTCGGCGCCGGTCTGCTGCTGAGCCTCGGGCTCGGCCTCTCCGCCCCCGCGTACGCGCACGACGCGCTCAAGGCCAGCAACCCGGCCGACGGCGCCTCGCTCGCCCAGCCCCCCGCCGAGGTCGTCCTGACCTTCGAGGAGCCGCCCGTGGACCTCGGCCTGCAGGTCGTCGTCACGGGCCCCGACGGGGTCGTCTCCTCGGGCATGCCCCGGATCCAGGGCGAGGACGTCGTCCAGACCGTGCAACCCCGAAGCCCCCGCCGGTCGTTACTCCGTGGAGTGGCGGGTCACCTCCGACGACGGGCACCCCGTCTCGGGGCGCCTCGCCTTCACCGCCGGGGCGGCGCCGGCCGGTGCCGACGCGTCGCCCTCCGCAGCGGCGACGCCGTCGTCGGGCGCGCCGTCGTCGAGCGCGCCGTCGTCGAGCGCGCCGGCAACGAGCGCCGGCACCCCGCCGGCGACGCCGGCCCCGGCCGACGCCGTCCGGCGCGAGCCGCTCATCCCGTCCTGGGCCTGGATCGTCGGCGGCGTGATCGTCATCGCCGGCGCGGTCCGGCTCAACCGGCGTGCGAGCGCCGCGAACAAGCAGCGAGAGGACTGACATGGCGAAGAACGCCAGCACCAAGCAGGGCGGCCGGGCCGACGCCGCCGCCTCGGACCGGCGCCGCCAGGCCCGGGCGGCGCAGCAGGCCGCCCTCGCCCGCGTCAAGCGCCGCCGCGCGATCACCCAGGTCGCCATCATCGGCGGCGTGGCCGTCGTGGTCATCGCCATCATCGCCACCGCCGTCCTCGTCGGGCGTCGGGGCGGCAGCACCGCGGCCGCGGGCTCCGGCGACGCACCGTCCTTCTCCGGGACCACCTCCCTCGGCAGCGGTGGCGCTTCGGTGCCCCTGGCCATCGGCGGCAGCGCCGCGGCCAACGGCGTCCGCGTGGGCACCACCGACGCCAAGGTGACGATGGACCTCTGGGTCGACTACTCCTGCCCGCACTGCCAGGAGTTCGAGGCGGCCAACAACGCCGCGATCTCCGACCTCGTCGCCGCCGGCACGCTCGCGGTGACCTACCACAACATCCAGATCGTGACGGACTACGGGACCGAGGCCGGCAGCGCGTCCGCGTGCGTCGCCGTCCACGACCCGAGCGTCTGGCCCGCCGTCAACGCCGCCCTGTACGCCAACCACAGCGCGCAGACCGACGGCTGGTCGGCGAGCCAGTTCGCCTCCTTCGCCGCCGCGAACGGGGCGGGAGACGCGACGCGGAAGTGCATCACCGACGAGACGTACAAGGGCTGGATCGCCGACAACACCGCTGCCTCGGTGAAGGCCGGCGTGACGGGGACGCCGACGCTGTTCATCAACGGCGAGAAGACCGAGACGCTCTCCGGCCAGGCCCTCGTGGACCGCGTCAACTCCCTGGCCAGTGCCTGAGCCCGAGGGTGCGGTGACGCTGGTCGGGCCGGCGCCCGGGGACGACCTCGACGGCTCCGGCGACCCCGGTCCCTCCGCGGCGCGGGGCGTCGGCGCCCTCATGGTCGTCGCCGGCGCACTCGGGCTGCTGGCGGCGATGGTCCTGACCGTCGACCGGTTCCGCCTGCTGGAGGACCCGAGCACGCAGCTCGCGTGCAACCTGAGCCCCTTCATCGCCTGCGGGCCGGTCATGCAGTCCCGGGCCGGGGCCCTGCTCGGCTTTCCCAACCCGCTGCTCGGCATCATCGGCTTCTCGCTGGTGCTGACCGCGGGCGTGCTGCGGGCGTCCGGCGTGGCCCTGCCGCGCTTCTTCCACCGTGGCCTGCAGGTCGGCGTGCTGCTCGCCGCCGTCTTCATCACCTGGCTCCAGACCCAGTCGCTCTACGTCATCGGCGCGCTGTGCCTGTGGTGCATGCTCGTCTGGTCGGTGACCATCCCGCTGGTGGTCGTCGTCACGCTCGAGAACGCCGCGACCGGGCGCCTCGGAGCCGGTCTCCAGCGGGTGGGGGCGCGGCTGCGTCCCTTCGCGGTGACCCTCGTCGCCGTCTGGTACCTCGCGGTCGTCGCCGCGATCGGGCTCCGCTTCTACCGCGAGTTCGCCCTGTACTGGTTCGGCGTCGCGCTGTAGGGGCTTCACCGCCCAGCCGCACACCTGTCAGTCAGCCGCGCACCTCGCGCAGGGTGTGCGGCCTGGCGCGCAGGTGTGCGGCTGTCGCCGTCCTGGGCGAAAAAGCCGTTGCCCCGCCCGACCGGCCTGCCCTAACGTCCTTCCCGACGCCGAGCACGGCGTCGACGCGGTCGAGGAGGTGAGCCCCGGGATGCCGATGACCATCGGGCGTGGAGACCACGCCGCCCTCGTGACCCGGGCACCGTTCCTCGGCCTCTGCCGAGGCTGATCCAGCCCCACGTGCGCGGCTGACGACCGCGCACCCCGCGACCGCACCGGTCGCTCTCTTCCTGCCCTGACCCGCGCCGAGGTACGCCCGGCGCGGGGTCGATCCTGCACGCCCGCTCCACGAGCCCGGCGTGCCACCACGAAGGACACCACCGTGAACCAGCACGTCCCTCTCGGCAGCCTCGGGACCCCCGGCCTGCCGCTGAGCTCTTACGACCAGCTCGGCGTCCACCGCCGGGAGAACCTGCCCTGGCCGGCGGAACCACCGCCGCGCCCGGGCCCGAAACGCGGCCGCGGCCTCCTGCGCCGCGTCGGCCGTGCCCTCCGAGTGCCCCGGCCCGTCGCCGGGACCCGCTGACCCGCTACCTGGGTCGTGGCCCGGACCGTCCGACCTCGTCGGCGGTCCGGGCCTCGTACGTCTGGGCTACCTCTTGCGCGCCGTCCCGAAGAGCCCGCGGACGATCTCGCGCCCGACGGTCGCCATGACGGACCGCGCCTCGCGGGAGCCGACGATCTGCTCGACGACGCTCTTCGGCTGGCGGCGCGACGACGTCCGCGGCTGGCTCGTCCGGGCGGCGCGCTCGGCCCGCTCGGCCTCGGTCCGCGCCCGCGCGTCCTCCTCGGCCTGCTGCTTCGCCGCCTCCTGCGCCCGCTCCTGCTCGGCGGCGCGCTGCTGCTCGGCCGCGGCCGTCGCGGCCCCCTGCTCCAGCTTGCGGGCGAGCATCTCCTGCGCGGAGTCGCGGTCGATCGACTGGCCGTACTTCGCCATCAGCGACGACTGCGCCACACCGGGGCGGAGGACGTCCTCCGGTGTCGGGGCCATCAGCGACTGCGGTGCGATCATCCGCGTCCAGGCCACCGGCGTCGGGGCGCCGTCGGGGTCCATCACCGTCACGATCGCCTCGCCGATGCCGAGCTGCTGGAGCACCTCGGCGAGGTCGTAGCCCGACGTCGGGAAGGTCGCCACCGTCTGCTTGAGCGCCTTGGCGTCGTTCGGGGTGTGGGCGCGCAGCTGGTGCTGCACGCGCGAGCCGAGCTGGGCCAGCACCTCGTCGGGGACGTCCTTCGGCGTCTGGGTCACGAAGAAGATGCCGATCCCCTTGGACCGGATCAGCCGTACGGTCTGGGCGATCGCGGTGAGGAAGGCCTTGGACGCGTCGGCGAAGAGCAGGTGCGCCTCGTCGAAGAAGAAGACGAGCTTGGGCTTGTCGACGTCGCCGACCTCGGGCAGGTCGTGGAACAGGTCGGCCAGCAGCCACATCAGGAACGTCGAGAAGACGGCCGGTCGGTCCTGCAGGTTGGGCAGCTCGAGCAGCGAGACCACGCCGCGCCCGTCGCCGGTGACGCGGAGCAGGTCGGCCGTGTCGAACTCGGGCTCGCCGAAGAACGCGTCGCCCCCCTGGTCGGAGAAGATGATCAGCGAGCGCAGGATCACCCCGACCGTCGCCGCGCTGAGGCCGCCGACCGTCTTGAGCTCGGCCTTGCCGTCGTCGCTGGTCAGGTGCGTGAGCACCGCCCGCAGGTCGGCGAGGTCGAGCAGCGGCAGGCCGGCGGTGTCGGCGTAGTGGAAGACCAGCCCGAGCGACGACTCCTGGACGTCGTTCAGCCCGAGCGCCTTGGAGAGCAGCGTCGGCCCGAAGGAGCTCATCGTCGCCCGCAGCGGGACGCCGATGCCCTGGCCGCCGAGGGAGAAGAACTCGGTCGGGCAGCCCTGCGGCTGCCAGTCCTGGCCGAGCTTGCGGGTGCGCGCCGCGAGCTTGTCGCTGGGCCGGCCGGGCGAGGCGATGCCCGACAGGTCGCCCTTGATGTCGGCGGCGAAGACCGGCACGCCCGCGGCCGAGATCTGCTCCGCCAGGAGCTGCAGGGTCTTCGTCTTGCCGGTTCCCGTGGCGCCGGCGACGAGGCCGTGCCGGTTCAGCATGCTGAGCGGGATGCGGATCTGCGCGTCCGGCTTGGGGGTGTCGTCCTCCATCAGCACGCCGAGCTGGATGGACGGCTCCTCGAAGGTGTAACCCTTCGCGATCACCTGCCCGGCGGCGGTCAGCGGGGCGGGCGGGGGCGGCGCGGCGGCCTCCGTCGTGGTGGGCGTCGGAGCCGCGGGGGCGCCGGACGCGGTCGGCGGGACGTAGCCGGGACCTGAGGTCATAGACCGAATCGTAACGATGCGCTTTCGCGTGCCCCGACGTTCGTTGACTACGCTGACCGCGTGATTTTCAAGCGCGTCGGGGACAGTCGCCCCTACCCCGACCACAGCTACGTCCAGAAGCAGTGGGCGGCCATCGCGCCGCACCAGGTGCGTCTGGACCAGCTCGTGACGACCAAGCGCACGCTCGACCTCGAGGCCCTCCTCGAGGAGGACTCCACGTTCTACGGCGACCTCTTCGCCCACGTCGTGTCCTGGCGGGGCGAGTACTACCTCGAGGACGGCCTCCACCGCGCCCTCCGCGCGGCGCTCCAGCAGCGCCAGACGATGCACGCCCGGGTCCTTGAGCTGCGGTGAGACGGACACCTCTGCGGGTGGGGCCGACGGGCCGCACCTCGGGTTAGGCTTCGCGCGCAGCCGCTCGGGAGGCCTCGGTCAGGGTGACCGGACCAGCGCGGCAACCCGACGAGGTGCGACGCGGCACGCTCGTCGAGACACGGCAAGGAGCTCGCTGCGGTGATCGGACGGATCTTCCGGGTCATCCGCACGCCGGTGACGCTGATCGTGCTGCTCGCGGCGCTGGTGTACGCCGCGTACTGGGGCTACACGAACGTCATCGCTCCCGTCCCCCCGCCTCCCCCCACGCCCTGCGTCCAGCAGACCCTGCCCAAGGGTCAGCTCTCGACCTCGCAGGTCTCGATCAAGGTCTTCAACGGCGGCAACAGCCGCGGTCTGGCCGCGAACGTGAGCCGTTCGCTGCGCGGCAAGGGCTTCAAGGTCACCGGCACCGCCAACACGATCGAGAAGATCGAGGAGACCGTGATCGTCGGTTCCGGCGAGAACGACCCCGAGGTCCAGCTCGCCAAGCGCTTCTTCAAGGGCTCCACGGTGCGGGCCGACGGCCGCGCCGACCACTCGGTCGACGTGCTCGTGGGCAACCGCTACGGCGGGTTCAACAAGAAGGCCAAGACGACCCTCGCCGTCAAGTCCGGGACGGTCTGCCTGCCCTCGGCGATGACGGCCTCCGCGTCCCCGACGCCCGCCTGACCTCGGCCGACGGCACCGGACGACGCCGGTCTCCTGCCCCACCCCCTTCTCGGAAAGTGGTCGCTCCCCGCCTCTCCGAGCCCCGCTTCCGCCCCCTTGGTGACCACTTTCCGGAGGTGCTCCGTCGGCTCAGGTGGTCCGTACGCGGCGCCAGCGCGCCAGCCGGCCGCCCTGGGCGAGCTCGTGCAGGCGCTCCTCGGCGAGCTGCCGGCTGCTGGTGGGCGTGACGATCAGCAGCTCGTCTCCGACCCTGATGCGCTCGCCGGGAGCGGGGTTGAACGGTGACGCCTCGCGGATGATCAGCGACACCACGGTGTTGACCGGCAGCCGGAGCTCGCTCACCTCCATGCCCGCGAGGCGCGAGCGCGGCGGCACCCGCACCTGGAGGAGGTCGGCGGCGATCTGGTCCAGCGGCGCGGCCTCCACCTCCACGTCGCGGGCGGCGCGCTCGTCGATCAGTCCGAGGCGGCGCGCGAGGAAGGGCAGGGTCGGGGCCTGCAGGCACGTGAAGACGACGACGAAGACCAGCACGACGTCGAACAAGAACAGCCCGTCGTCGATCCCGTCGGCGAGCGGCACCGTGGCCAGGACGATCGGCACGGCGCCGCGCAGCCCCGCCCAGGAGAGGAACGCCTGCTCCCTGAGCGGCACCTTGAACCACCTCAGGCTCACCCACACCGACAGCGGCCGGGCCACGAAGGTGACGAACACGCCGGCGGCCACGCCCACGAGCGCGGCCTCGAGGGTCACCCGGCCCGGCGTGGCCAGCAGGCCGAGCATGACGAACAGGCCGATCTGCGCGATCCAGCCGATGCCCTCGACGAAGGAGCGCATGGCTGCGCGGTGCGGCAGCTGGGCGTTGCCGAGCAGCACCGCGCAGACGTAGACCGCGGCGAACCCGCTCGCGTGCGCGGTGGAGGTGATGCCGTACGCGAGCACCGCCCAGCCCAGCGTCGCCAGCGGGTAGAGGCCCGACGAGGGCAGCGCCACCCGGCGCAGGATCTGCACGCCGACCCAGCCCATCACGGCGCCGACGGCCACGCCGCCGACCAGCTCGAGGACCACGAGAACGCCGACCAGCAGCGGCCCGCCCTCGGCCGCCTGCCCGGCGGCCAGGCCGCTGGCCAGGGTCACGAGCAGGACGGTGGGGGCGTCGTTCAGGCCGGACTCGGCCTCGAGCGTGCCGCGGATCCGGTGCGGGATGGCGACGTGGCGGAGCACCGAGAAGACCGCGGCCGCGTCGGTCGGGGAGATCACCGCACCCAGCAGGACCGCGACCCACAGGTCGAGGCCGAGGACGTAGTACCCGAAGGCGGTCACCGCCCCGACGCTGACGACGATCCCGCCGGTCGCCAGGACCAGCGCCGGCCCGATGACGGGCTTGATCTCCGACCACTTGGTCGTCAGCCCACCCTCGGCCAGGATCAGGACCAGGGCCGCGAACCCGAGCGCGTGCGCCAGGTCGGCGTCGTCGAAGGCCAGCCCGCCCGGCCCGTCGGTGCCGAGCAGCATGCCGAGCCCGAGGAACAGCAGCAGCGACGGGAGCCCGAAGCCGGACCCCAGGCGCGCGGCCAGGATCGCGACGATCAGCACGACGGCACCCACGAGGAGGATGACGTCGAGGTCGATCATGCGGCCATCCTTCCGGACCCGGGCTACGGGCGTGCAACGGACGAGGCGGCCGAGAGAGGACCCGAACCCTACGTGGGTGGCCAAGGAACCGGGCCCGTACGGCGCGCCGCGCAACCGGCCGCGCTGGGTCGTGCTCGATCCCACGGTGCCGTCATGTCCGTCCGGACCGCCCCGCTCGGTATCCCTCGCCCGGGTTCCGGCGGCTGGGCGCCCTCACGATCACGAGGCCGGCCGTCGCCTGCGTGGACACCGTGGTGGGCTCGTCGACCGCTCCGACGCCGCGCTGCCCGGCGTCGTCCCGGCGGAGGACGGGCTCCGCCGTCGTCGTCGCCGCCCTCCGACCGGCGCGACGAGTGCGTACGGCAACACCGACGCCTGCGCACGGCGATCATCATCGAGGTCGACGTGCTGGTCACCCTCCTGCTGCAGAGGGCGGAGAACCGTGGTTCAGGAGATGTGGCCGATCGGGTCTTCGCCGCAGTCGTCGTGGTCGCGCTGCGTGCCGCACGGCTGACAGGAAGGACGAACGCCGGTCAACTCTCAGGCTGACCGGCGTCGTCGTTCGTACGTTGGCGGTGGCGGAGGGATTTGAACCCTCGGAAGTTTTCACTTCACGCGCTTTCGAGGCGCGCTCTTTAGGCCGCTCAGACACGCCACCGCGGGAGAGGTTACCGGGCGGGCAGGGCCGACGCTAATCCTGACCAGGCTCCGTGCCCACGTCGGCGGCCGCGTCCCGGTGGCCGGCGAAGAAGTCGAGCAGGACCGCCGAGCACTCCTCCTCGAGGATCCCGCCGCGGACGTCGACGCGGTGGTTGAGCCGGGGGTCGCGCAGCACGTCGAACAGCGACGCGACGGCACCGGCCTTGGGGTCGTACGCCCCGAACACGCACCGCTCGACCCGCGCGAGCACCAGCGCGCCCGCGCACATCGTGCACGGCTCGAGCGTCACGACCAGCGTGTGGCCGTCCAGGCGCCAGGTGCCCGCCGCCTCGGCCGCGCGGCGCAGCGCGAGGACCTCGGCGTGCGCCGTGGGGTCCTGCGACACCTCGCGCTCGTTGCCCGCCACCGCCACGACCTCGCCGGCCGGGTCGAGCACCACCGCGCCCACGGGGACGTCGCCGGCCCGCCCGACCAGCCGGGCACGGTCGACGGCCAGGCGCATCGCGGCGCCCCAGCGCCCGCCCGGTGGCTGCGTCATCGCCCCGCTCAGTCCCGGAACGCCGCCTCGGTCGCGCGGGAGAAGTCGGGGTTGATGTTGATCAGGTCGGCGATCGCGCCGAGCATCTGGTCGCTGCCGAGGTCGAGGTCGTCGACGATGCGGCTGAAGTCGAACTCGCTCAGCCCGAGGTCGGCCAGCATCTCCAGGTCACCGACCGGCTCCCCGTCCTCGTCGTCGAGCTCGTCGAGGTCGATGTCCTCGCCGAGGAAGTCGAGCACGTCGCGCGCGATCGGGAAGTCCCCGGCCGCCGCGGAGTCGGAGAGGATCGCCTGCACGTGCTGGCCGCGGACCCGCAGGATCACGAACACCTCGTCCACCAGGCTCACGAAGCCGAGCGCCCCGGCGTCGCCCGGCAGGCGCCGCAGCTGGTCGATCAGTCCGTCGAGGTCGTTGGCGAGCTCGTCGTCCAGCGCCTGGACGTGCAGCTGCCCGTCCTCCCGGTAGGCCGCGAGGACGTAGTCGATCTCGTCCTCCGCCGCGTCCTCGAGGTCGTCGTCCGGGTCCGAGTCGTCCGGGTCGTCAGCGTCGGCGTCGGCGGTCGCGGGCCGTGGCGCGTCGGCCTCCTCGAACGACACGTACTCCTCGTCGTCGAACCCCGCCATGACTGTCCTCCCCCACACCTCCGGGCCGACGCCGTCGCGGCCCCGACCCGGACCGACCCCACGACCGGCTCCGGTCCCACATCGTGTCAGACATCCGCGCACCTCTCCTGTCCGACCACGGCCGCGCGGAGCCCTGCCGATAGCGTGAGCTCCGTGGATGTCACGGTCATCGACCACCCGCTCGTCGCGCACAAGCTGACCGCGCTGCGGGACGTGCAGACCGACTCGCCGACCTTCCGGCGGCTGACCGAGGAGCTCGTGACGCTGCTGGCGTACGAGGCGACGCGCGAGGTCCGGGTCACCCCGACCACCGTGCAGACCCCGGTCGCCCCGGCCGACGGCGTCAAGCTCGCGCTGCCCAGGCCGCTGGTGGTGCCGATCCTGCGTGCCGGGCTCGGCATGCTCGAGGGCATGACCCGGCTGGTCCCGACCGCCGAGGTCGGCTTCGTCGGGATGGTGCGCAACGAGGAGACCCTCGAGCCGTCGACCTACGCCGAGCGCCTGCCCGACGACCTGAGCGGGCGCCAGTGCTACGTCCTCGACCCGATGCTGGCCACGGGCGGCACCCTGGCCGCCGCGGTCCGCTTCCTCGTCGACCGCGGAGCCGACCACATCACGTGCATCTGCCTGCTCGCCGCCCCCGAGGGCATCGAGCGGCTGACGCAGCTCCTCGAGGACCTCCACGTGCCGTGCACGCTCGTGCTGGCCGGGCTCGACGAGCGGCTCAACGAGAAGGGCTACATCGTCCCGGGCCTCGGCGACGCGGGCGACCGCCTCTACGGGGTGGTCTGAGCCGCCGGCTCACAGCGTGACGTCGGAGGCCCGGGTCAGCCGGGTCCACCGCGCCTCCAGGGCCGCCGGACCGCGACCGAGATCGGCCGGCCGGGCGCCCGTCGGCACCGGCAGCCGGTCGGCCGCGACCAGCGGGCCGAGGTCGAGCCCGGTCAGGGTGGCCACGTCCTCGACCGGCACCTGGTAGGTCAGGTACGCCCCGAGGTCCGGCGGGGCGACAGCCGGGCCGCCGGCCGCGTCGCTCAGGTCGATCGCGTCGAGCTGGGCCGACTGGTCGAGGACGTACGCCGTCGCCGCCAGGACCGGGTCGGTCGGGTCGCCGGCGTTCCAGGCCGCGATCTTCCAGAAGCGCCGCGGGATGCGCGTGCCCCGGTAGGGCGGGTCGTCGTCGCCGAAGACCGGCGCCGTCAGGACCGTCAGGCGAGCACCGTACGTGCGGGCGTGCTCGAGGACGTAGTCCTCCAGGCCCGACCAGAGCAGCTCGCCCTGGTTGAACAGCGCCGCCTGCGGGGCGGCGTTGACGTAGCTGAAGGTGTCGACGTTCGCTCGCTCCGCGACCGCGCGGTCGCCCCAGACGGGGTCGCGACGGCGGGTGAGGTGACCGCGGTCGAGGTCGTTGCGCGCGTACACCTCGGGCCCGGTCTGCGCCTGCGCCGGCACCCGCGGGTCGAGGTGCCAGTCGTCGCCGCGGTCGATCTCGAGCAGGCTCGCGCCGTCGACGTTCGCCGCCGTGACGATCGCCAGGCGCCGCTCGGGCGCGAGCACCACGGTGAAGTGCGTGAAGGGCAGCGTCACCGTCTCGACGCCGGCCGGCGTGCCCGGCAGCGCCAGCGGCGTGCCCAGGAACCAGGGGTCGTACGCGTCGGCGACGACGGGGCCCGTGGTCATGACGGGCCTCAGTAGTAGTAGGGGAAGGCGGACCAGTCGGGCGCGCGCTTCTCGAGGAAGGAGTCGCGACCCTCGACGGCCTCGTCGGTCATGTAGGCGAGCCGGGTGGCCTCGCCGGCGAAGAGCTGCTGGCCGACCAGGCCGTCGTCGACGGCGTTGAAGGCGTACTTGAGCATCCGCTGCGCGGTCGGGCTCTTGCCGCAGACCTTCTCCGCCCACTCCAGCCCGACGCGCTCGAGGTCGGCGTGCGGGACGACGGCGTTGACCATGCCCATCCGGTGCGCGGCCTCGGCGTCGTAGGTCTCGCCGAGGAAGAAGATCTCGCGGGCGAACTTCTGCCCGACCTGGCGCGCGAGGTAGGCCGAGCCGAAGCCCCCGTCGAACGAGCCGACGTCGGCGTCGGTCTGCTTGAACCGGGCGTGCTCGGCGCTGGCCAGGGTCAGGTCGCAGACGACGTGCAGGCTGTGCCCGCCGCCGGCCGCCCAGCCGCCGACGAGCGCGATGACGACCTTGGGCATGAAGCGCACCAGCCGCTGCACCTCGAGGATGTGCAGCCGCCCCTGCTTGGCCGGGTCGACCCTCTCCGGTGCCTCGTCGTCGGCGTAGGTGTAGCCGGAACGGCCACGGATGCGCTGGTCGCCGCCGCTGCAGAACGCCCAGCCGCCGTCCTTGGGCGAGGGACCGTTGCCGGTGAGCAGGACGCAGCCGACGTCGGAGGACGTCCGGGCGTGGTCGAGCACGGCGACGAGCTCGTCGACGGTGCGCGGGCGGAAGGCGTTGCGCACCTCGGGCCGGTCGAAGGCCACCCGCACCACCGGCGAGCGGCGCGAGCGGTGGTAGGTGACGTCGGTGAGCTCGAAGCCGGGGACCGGCTCCCACAGCTCGGCGTCGAAGGGCTGGTCTGCTGGGTCACCCACGGGCTCACCGTAGTGCGCGGGTCTTGCGCTGGTGGGCCGGACGAGGGCCGAGGGCACCCTCAGCGCGGACGGCCGACGTCGGTCGTCAGCCAGACCCTGGCGGGGGTCCTGTCCTCGACCACGTCGACGTCGGCCTCAGAGCTCGACGACCTTGCTCTCGCCGATGTCCGGGCGCCCGCCGGTCACGGCGGCCTTGGCGTACTTGGCGAGGGTGACGACCATCGGCGCGTTGGAGGTCCAGTACTCGGCCGTCTTGGCCTCGACGCGGAGCAGCGCGACCTTCGGGTCCTCGCGACCCTGCTCGAACCACGCCTCCGCCCCGGTGTTCCACAGCTCGTCGATCTTGGCCTGGTCCTTGACGACGCTGCCGGTGCCGCTGATCGAGAGCCAGCCGTGGCCGGCCTCGAGGGCGACGTTCACCTGGTCGTTGGCGCGGACCTGGTCGGTCTTGGCGGAGGGGTCCTCGGTGAAGAACCACAGGTCGCCGTCGAACTCGCGCTGCTGCACCGCGAGCGGGCGGCTCACCAGCGCCCCGTCCTCGGCCACGGTGGTCACGAGGGCGATCGACGCCTTCGCCACCAGCCTCTCGATCGTCTGCTCGTCCTCGGGGGTGGCCGGCGTGGTCTCGGCGGGTCCGGTGCTCATGCTGCGGACCCTACCCAGCGGGCGCGAACGCCGGACGGGCGATCAGCCCCGCCCGACGTAGGGCATCGCCGACGCGGTGACCGTCAGGGTCCCGACGTTGCTCCCCGGCGGCAGGTCGGCCATCAGGAGCACCGCCCGCACGACGTCGTCCACGGCCATGGTCGGCTCGTGCCGGACCGACCCGTCGGCCTGCAGCGCGCCCTGGGAGACACCGACCCCGATCGCGGTCGCGGCGTTGCCCACGTCGATCTGGCCGCAGGTGATCCCGTACGCACGCCCGTCGAGCTGCACCTGCTTGGTGAGGCCGGTGACCGCGTGCTTCGTCGCGGTGTACGCGATCGAGCGCGGCCGTGGCGTCTGCGCCGAGATCGAGCCGTTGTTGATGATCCGGCCGCCCTGCGGGTCCTGCGCCCGCATCACGCGGAACGCCTCGCGCAGGCACAGGAACATGCCGGTGAGGTTCACGTCGACCACCGCCTGCCAGTCGGCGAGGGCGACGGCGTCGATCTCCGTCGGCGGAGCGCCGCGCCCGGCGTTGTTGACCAGGAGGTCGACCCGCCCGTGCCGGTCCGCCGCTTCGTCGAACAGCGCCCGTACGGCGTCCTCGTTCGTGACGTCGGTCGGCACGACGTCGAAGCCGCCGGCGCCCGTCACCGCGGTGGCGGCCACCTCGCGCAGGGCGTCCTCCCGGCGCCCGGCGAGCACGACCCGCCAGCCGTCACGGGCCAGCGCCTCCGACACCCCTCGCCCGATGCCGCTACCGGCTCCGGTGACGACCGCGACGCGTCTGGTGCTCACCGGCGACAGTCTGCCGTCGGTCCGTCCTGATGACGGCGGCGGCCAGGGACGGACCGCCCAGGGGTCGGACGGTCAGGCGTCGGACGGTCAGTGGTCGGACGGTCAGTGGACCGACACGGCGTCGTGCGCCTCGGCGCCCTCCGCACGCTTGGCGTCGTGCATGAAGGCCGCGAGCACGACCGTGGAGATCGAGATGAGCGCCGCGACGCGGAAGGCCGTCTGGATGCCCGCGAGCTCCGCGTCGCTCGGGCTCGCGCCCGCCGCCTGCTGCGTGGCCGCGTGGCCGGAGTAGATCGCCACGAGCAGAGCGGTGCCCGCCGCGCCGGCGACCTGCTGCAGGGTGCTGAGGATCGCGCTGCCGTGCGAGTAGAGCTTGGGCGGCAGCGGGTTCAGCCCGCTGGTGAAGCCGGGCGTGAAGAGGAACGCCAGCCCGGCCGAGAGCAGCACGTGGATGCCGACGAGCACCCAGATCGGCGTGCTCTGGTCGATCGTGCTGAGGCGCCACATCGAGACGACGAGCACGACCGAGCCGAAGAGCGTCAGCCCACGCGGGCCGTAGCGGTCGAAGAGCTTGCCGACCTGCGGGCCGAGCAGCCCCATCACCAACCCGCCGGGCAGCAGCATCAGGCCGGTCTCCAGCGCCCCGATGCCGCGCACCTGCTGCAGGTAGATCGGCAGCAGGATCACCATGCCGAAGAGGGCGATCATCGCCGTGCACAGCAGGGCGACGCTGACGCTGAAGGACGCGAACCTGAACGAGCGCAGGTCGAGCAGCGGGTTGTCGGTGCGGTAGAGCCGCGACTGGCGCCAGCCGAAGACGAGCAGCGCGAGCGCGCCGACGCCGACGAACGCGAGCGGCGGGAGGCCGGCCGGACCGTCGGTGCCGAGCAGGCTCAGGCCGTAGACGATGCCGCCGAAGGCCGGGACGGTCAGCACGACCGAGACCACGTCGAGCTTGGAGCGGCCGGGCGTGCCGACGTCGACGAGCTTCTTGTACCCGAAGAGGAGCGCGCCGAGCGCGATCGGCAGCACGAGGATGAACATGAAGCGCCACGGGAAGAAGTGCAGGACCACCCCGGACACCGTGGGCCCGATGGCCGGTGCGACGGAGATGACGACGGTGACGTTGCCCATCACCACGCCGCGGCGCTCGACCGGGACCAGGGTGAGGATCGTGGTGATCAGCAGCGGCAGCATCATCGCGGTGCCGCTGGCCTGCACGACGCGGGCCGGGAGCAGCAGCCAGAAGGCCGGGGAGACCGCGGCCAGCAGGGTGCCCAGGCTGAAGAGGCTCATGGCCGTCAGGAACACCTGGCGCGTGGTGAGCCGCTGCAGCAGGTAGCCGGTCGTGGGGATGACGATCGCCAGGGTGAGCATGAAGACGGTCGCCAGCCACTGACCCGTACGCGCCGAGACGTTCAGGTCCTCCATCAGGCGCGGCAGGGCGACGTTCATGATCGTCTCGTTGAGGATCACGACGAAGGTCGCGACGAGCAGGATCGCGATGACGGCGCGCGTGCTCACGTCGGTGCCGACGGGGGCCTGCTCCGCGGCGGTCGAGGGCGGGGTGCTGGTCGCGGTCACAGGTTGTCCGATCGTCGTGCTGGTCGTGGCGCTGGGCTCGTGCTGGCTGCCGGCTTCCTCGCCGCGGCGGTCGTGGTCCAGACCCTGCCAAGGCGGTGAACTCATCGCCCGGCGACGCTATTCCAGCTCCGGCGGACCTGCCAGCGAGTTCTTGGGCGCAGGCCCGGGCGCCGCCCGGTCGCGCGGCTGCCACACTCGGGCCGTGACCGACCAGCTCGTCGTCGCGGCGGTGCTCGTCGACGACCTCTCCGCCCCCTCCCGCGCGCTCGCCGCCCGCCGGACCCGCCCCGAGTCCCTCGCGGGTCGCTGGGAGCTCCCCGGCGGCAAGGTCGAGCCCGGCGAGGACCCTCTCGCCGCGCTGCGCCGCGAGCTCCGCGAGGAGCTGGAGGTCGAGCTCGAGGTGGGCGATGAGCTGCAGGCCCCGGGCAGCCTCGCCGGCTGGCCCCTGACCTCGGGGCTGGTCATGCGGGTCTGGTGGTGCGCGGTCGCCTCGGGCGAGGCGCACGCCGGCGAGGCGCACGACGCGCTCGCCTGGGTCGACGCCGCCTCGATCAACGACCTCGCCTGGCTCACGCCGGACCTGCCCGTGGTCGACGCGATCGTCGCCCGGCTCGCGCCGACCGGGCCCGACCAGCCGGCGGCCACGCTCGCGGGCTGACCGGCTCCGTACGGTCCTCGCCGTCGGCGGGCGTCGCTCCCCCGTCGGCGTCCTCCACCGCGACGCCGCCGCCCGACGGCTCGACGCGCGGAGCAGGTGGCTCAGCCCTCGAGGACGGCCCAGCCGTGCGCCTCGACGGAACCCTCACCGCCCGGCGACGACCCCGTCACCACGCGCGAGCCGGGCGGGAGCCCGTACGGCTGGTCGCTGAGGTTGAGCGCCAGCACCAACGAACCCTCGCCCTGCCGCGCCCGGGCCCGCACGAGCAGGTGCTCGTTGGCCACCTGCTCGGTCGAGGTGATGGCGTCGACGAGCCACGGGTGGCGCCGGCGCAGCCCGAGCACGCGGCGGTAGAGCTCCTCGACCTCGGGGTGCGCGTCCTCGAACAGCCCCCGCTCGGCCGGCAGCTCGGGGCGCACGGCGTCGTCGCCGTCGGCCCGGTCCTCCTTGACGGCCTCGAGGCCGAACTCGTCGCCGTAGTAGACGCAGGGCACGCCGGGCAGGAAGCCCAGCAGCGCCACGGCGTGCGCCCGGTGGCGCTCGTCGTGGACCTGGCTCGCGATCCGGGTGACGTCGTGGTTGCCCAGGAAGGTCATCGGCACGAACTGCTCGACGAAGGCCGCGTGCCGCCCGAGCGTCCACTCCAGCTCGTGCAGGTTGACGGTGTCGAGGGAGGACCAGACGGCCTTCCACAGCTCGTACGCGGTGATCGAGTCGAGGCCGGACTCCGCCACGTAGGCGACGTAGTCGCCGTGGATCATCTCGCCGACGAACCACGCCTCGCCGAACTCCTCGCGCACCGCCGGCAGCACCGCCGCCCAGAAGGAGGCCGGGACCGCGTACGCCGCGTCGAGACGCCAACCGTCGACGCCGCGGCGCAGCCAGTGCAGCATCACGTCGCGCACGTGGTCGCGCACGACCTGGGCGTCGTGGTCGAGGGTGACGAGCGTGTCGTGTCCCTCGAAGTAGTCGGCGGTGACCATCCCGTCGTTGTCGTAGAGCCCGTGCACCCACGCCGCGGCCGGCGACCCGGGACCCTCGGCCAGGGCCTGGGCGACGGGGGCGAAGTCGCGGCCGACGTGGTTGAAGACCCCGTCGAGCAGGACCCGGATCCCGCGCTCGTGGCAGGCCGCGACGAGGGCGTCGAAGTCGGCGTCGTCGCCGAGCCGGGGGTCGATGCGGAAGTGGTCGACGGTGTCGTAGCCGTGCGTCGTCGACGCGAAGACCGGCCCGAGCAGCAGGCCGTTGCAGCCCAGGGACACGAGGTGGTCGAGCCAGGCGCTCACCCGCCCGAGCCGGTGCTCCACCCGCCCGTCGGCCACGCCCTCGAGGGCGGCGAGCTCGCGCTCGGCGCCGACGAAGCCCAGCGGGTAGACGTGCCACCACACGACGTGGTCGACCCAGGTGGCGCGGTCCGGCGATGCTGCGTGCATCCCGCAACCCTCCCAGACCGGGCCACCGGCGAGGGGTCCGGCAGGTGGGCGGACGCCGGCGCCCAACCCCCCAGCCGATCGCCGACGTCCACGGGGAAGGCTAGCGAGAAGTCTTCTCGCGCGCGCCCTGAACCGTCGGACCCGCGCCTCCGGGTCGCGGCACGGGGCGGCCTAGAGTGGTCGCCCCGGCGACGCGATCGCGACGGCGGCAGACCCTCAGCGAGGAGACCCCCATGTCGTCCCAGGCCCAGGAGCCCTCCGTGCCCGCCGACGAGACCGCCCAGGCGCAGGAGGCCGTCGGGGAGGAGTCGACGATCGGCAACCTGACCGTCGAGGACGACCCCGAGGGCACCGTCGACCCGTCCGAGCTCGCCGGCACCGCCAGCGAGGACGACGAGGACGTCAGCTAGGGGCCCACTGGCCTCCAGCCCGACCGACAGCCCGACCGACAGCCCGACCTACAGCCCGAGGAAGGCCCGGCACCGCTCGGCGATGTCGGCCGCTCCCGTGTCGCTCGGGTGGATGCCGTCGGCGTAGCGCGCCGGTCGCAGCGCCTGCGACTCCGCGAACGTGGCTCCCCACAGGTGCGTGAGGTCGAGGAACGGCACCTGCTGCTCCGCGGCGACCTCGCCGAACATCGACGCGTACTCCTCGTACGTCGGCGCGTCCCCGCCCTGGTGGAGCGTCGGTGAGCTGATCGGCGGGAACATCAGCGCGACGTCCCCGCCCCGGGCGCGCTGGCGCTCGATCACGGCCACCAGGTCGTCGCGCACGGGGGCGAGCGGCCGGGCGGCGTTGTAGTCGTTGGCGCCGAGCTCGACCAGCAGCAGGTCCGCGCGGAGCGAGTCGAGGAGAGCCAGCCCGTACGCGCCGCCGCGCTCGTCGTCGGCGCCGGGGCCGCAGAAGGTCGCCAGCGACTCCCCCGACACGGCCGCCGACGTGACGACCAGGCGCCCGGTCGCGGTCGACGCCCGCAGCGCGACCAGGTCGACCGCACCACCGCGTGCCCAGACGCGCACCGTGTGCGTCCCGGTCCCACCGGTCTCCACGTCGGTCACGACGTGACCGGGGTGCAGGCCCGGCCGCGGGGCGACGTCGGGAGCCCGCGCGTCCTGCGGCCCACCGCTCAGCCGGAGCGGGTCGCCGCCGTCGACCGAGACGAGGGGGTACCCCGTGCCCGCCGGGCCGGCGAGGGCGAGGACCGAGAACACCGGACCCTCCGCCGTCAGCTCCACGTACGCCGACGGCTCGTGCCCGGAGCCGACAGCGGGGATGCGGGCGCAGGTGCGGCGGAACAGCCCCCGGTCGACCTTCACCACCTCGCCGACCACCGAGAGCCGCGGGTCCCAGCCGCGGTTGAGCGCCGTGGTCGGCCAGAGTGCCTGGTCGAGGAACACCCAGCCCGTCCCGGCGTCGCCGCGCTCGGGCGTCAGGGAGTCGCGCAGCCGTCCGACGAACGAGTGGCGCCACTTGGGCGCCGCGCTGCCCCAGGCGCCGCCGCCGAAGGCGATCGAGTCGCCGAGGACGACGAGCTCACGGGGTCGTGCGGCGGTCCCGGCCCGGAGCCGCGCCTGCCACGGCGCCGGCGCGGACCTGGCCGCGGTCGGCTGCGACGGGGAACCGCACGCGGCGACCAGACCGGCCGTCAGCCCCAGCGCGAGAGCCGCGCGCCGGCTGACGTGGGCGGACGGCGGGAGCACCGGGCGATCGTGGCACAGCCCAGCCACCGCGGCTCACTTCTTCGTGGCCAGCACCTTCAGCCGGTCGGGCCTGTTCGGGAAGACGTCCTGGTCGATGGGGTTGACCCCGTACTGCCAGAAGGTCGCGACCTTCCAGCCCTTGGGCAGGGTGCCCGGATCCTGCGTCCCGTAGCGCGCGATCCACAACGGGTTGGTGGCGGCGAAGGCGCTGCTGTTGCCGGTGCACCGCGTCCACCAGTCGGTGGTCGTGTAGATGACGGCGTCCTTGCCGGTGAGCTTCTTGTACTCCCGCGTGAACGAGCGTCACCCACCTGACCATGGTCTTCTTGCTCACGCCGTAGCAGGTCTTGCCGTACGGGTTGTACTCGATGTCGAGGACGCCCGGCAGCGTCTTGCCGTCGGCGCTCCAGCCCCCGCCGTTCTTCACGAAGTAGCGCGCCTGCAGGTAGCCGGCCTTCCCCGAGGGGCTCGCGAAGTGGTACGCCCCACGGATCAGGCCGGCCTTCTTGGCCCCGCCGTACTGGCGCTTGAAGTAGGGGTTGCGGTACGAGGTGCCCTCGGTCGCCTTGATGTAGGCGAAGTCGCGGTCCTTCTTCGTCCAGGTCGACCACGTGAGGTTGCGCTGGTAGCTCGAGACGTCGACGCCGAGCACGCCCGTGGGGGTGAAGGAGGTGGTCGAGGAGGACCGGGCAGCGGCCGCGCCGTAGCGCAGCAGCGGCGACTTCGGCGTGCTCAGGGCGGGACGCTCGGTCCCGCGCTGGCGCCAGCCCATCGGCGCGTTGCCGAGCTCGACGCCGGCCTCGCGCGCCTCGGGCGTGAGCCGGGCGACCCGGCTGACGGCGGTGGTCTGCTTCGCCACCGCCTGGTCGCCCGTGGCTCCCGGCGCGGTGGTCGTGCTGTCGGTCGGAGCCGTGGGCGCGGCGCTGGCCGGCAGCGCGGTCGGCAGGGCGAGCGCGAGCGTGGTGACGCCGAGGGCCAGGGCGGGCAGGCCGCGGCGCAGCGCGGTCGGGCCGGCGCCCGAGGTGCGGCGGGTGCGGCGGGTGTGCAGGTGCTGGGCGGGCATGGCGTGTCCTCGGGGTCGGCGCGAGCGCGTGCGTGCCCGCCGGCCCTGCCCCCTGCCGTGCCGCGGACTCGGGAACCTTAAGCACCTTCCGACGACCTCGGGAAGGGTTCCGGCGAGTCATCCGCGGAAACTCTCGTCCCTGGCGTCACAGTTGAGAGTTCGCGTGCGCGATGATCGGGAGGTGAGCGTCGTGACGGGAGCAGCCGCCGCGGCCGGGACGGGGACGCGGCTGGCCGCCGCGGTCGGCCCCCTGGGCGCCGACCTCGTCGAGGAGGCGGCCGCCCGCCTGGCCGGCGTCGTGGACCGGACTCCGCTCCAGCGCAACGACCGGCTGTCCGCCGGCGGCGCTCAGGTCTGGTTCAAGCGCGAGGACCTGCAGGTCGTGCGCTCCTACAAGGTGCGCGGTGCGTACAACGTGATCGCCCAGCTCGACGCGGCGGCGCGGGCGCGCGGCGTCGTCTGCGCCAGCGCGGGCAACCACGGGCAGGGGCTGGCGTACGCGTGCGCCGCCCTCGGCGTGCAGGGCCGCATCTTCCTGCCCCGCAACACCCCGCGCCAGAAGCGCGACCGCATCACCGCCATCGGCGGCGACCACGTGCAGGTCGTCGTCACCGGCGCCACCTACGACGAGGCGGCGGTCGCCGCCGCGGCGGACGCGCTGCGCACCGGGGCGACGGTCGTGCCCGCCTTCGACGACCTGCGCACCATCGCCGGTCAGGGCACCGTCGCCCTCGAGCTGGTCGAGCAGCTCCTCGAGCAGACCGGCCACGTGCCGGACGTCCTCGTGGTCCCCGTCGGCGGCGGCGGTCTGCTCGCCGGCTGCGTGTCCTGGCTGGGTGAGCGGCACCCGCGCGTCCGCGTCGTCGGCGTCGAGCCGCAGGGCGCGGCCTGCGTCGCCGCGGCGCTGGCCGCCGGGCACCCGGTCGACCTGGCCGACCTCGACACCTTCGTCGACGGGGCGTCGGTGCGGCGGGCGGGTTCGCTGACCACGCCGGTCATCGCCGCCTCGGGCGCCGAGCTGGTGCAGGTCCCCGAGGGCGCGGTCTGCGTCGAGCTGCTCGAGACGTACGCCGCCGACGGCATCGTCGCCGAGCCGGCGGGCGCGCTGGCGTCCACCGCGCTGAGCTGCGGGACCGTGCGGGTGGAGCCCGGCCAGCGGGTCGTCTGCATCCTCTCCGGCGGCAACAACGACGTCAGCCGCTACGACGACATCGCCGAGCGCGCCGCGGTCTTCGAGGGACGCAAGCACTACTTCCTCGTCGAGTTCCCGCAGCAGCCGGGCGCGCTGCGCCAGTTCCTCGACGAGGTCCTGGGACCGGACGACGACATCACGCTCTTCGAGTACGTCAAGCGCAGCAACCGCGAGACCGGACCCGCCCTCGTCGGCATCGAGCTGGCCCGGCGCGACGACCTCCCGCCGCTGCTCGACCGGATGGCCGCGGCGCCCGTGCAGGTGGAGCCGATCGCGAGCGACAGCCCGATGTTCAGGTTCCTGCTGTCGGGGTGAGCCGGCCCCCCGTCTCCGACGACGCGACCGCTGCATCCGAGCGGGACGAGGCCCGCGAACCACCGGGTCTGCTACAACGGTCGCACCACTTCGGGGAAGGGAACGACGATGTCACTCAACCGACGCCAGGTCCTGGCAGGAGGCCTCGGTCTCGGAGCGGCCGTGGGCCTGAGCTCGTGCGCCGGCCTGACCAGCAAGTCCGGCGGCAGCGCCCCGACCAGCAGCGGGAGCGCCTCGGGCCCCGTGGAGCTCACCTTCGTCAACTGGTCGGGCGACGTGGAGAAGAAGGCCTTCGACGCCGTCATCGCCAAGTTCCAGCAGGCGAACCCGGGCATCACCATCAAGACCGACACCGTCCCGTACGCGAGCGTGCAGACCAACCTGGACACGCGCTTCCAGGCGGGCAACCCGCCGGACCTGTTCCGGGTCTCCTACATCGACATGGGCCAGTACACCAGCCAGGACGTGCTGCTCGACCTGTCGGGGAGCCTCGACCCCAACGCCTTCGAGCCCGGGCTCTTCCAGGCGGTGGTCGCCAACGGCAAGCCCTACGGCGCCCCGCACCAGATCGACACCACCGCGATCATCTACCGCAAGGACGCCTTCGAGGCCGCCGGCATCACCAACGTGCCGACGACGCTGGAGGAGGCCTGGACCTGGGAGCAGTTCACCGAGGCGGCCAACAAGCTGTCCAAGGTGACCAAGAGCGGGCAGTCGGCCTTCATCTACGACTGGCAGAGCGCCGGGGCGTACCGCTGGCTGACCTGGCTGTTCGAGGCAGGCGGGGCGCTGCTCGGCCCCGACCTGAAGTCCGCCGCGATCGACTCCGACGCGGGCCGCAGGGCCGTCGACTTCACCAAGAGCTTCTTCACCAACGGCTGGGTCGCCAAGAACACGTCGGTCAAGAGCACGACCTATCCCGACAGCGCCTTCATCTCCGGCACCGTCGCGATGGCCTTCGCGGGCAGCTTCCTGGTCCCCAGCGTCGACACCGGGGTCAAGAAGAAGTTCGAGTACGGCGCGATGCCGCAGCCCCGCGACGTCGCGGCCTCCACCGACCTCGGCGGCAACGCGGTGGTGGCCCCCAAGGACGGCAAGAACACCGAGGCGGCGGCGAAGTTCCTGCAGTTCCTCGTCACCGAGGACGCGATGCGGACCTTCTGCCAGGCGACCAACGAGCTGCCCACGCTGAAGAGCCTGACCTCCGCCCAGCTCGACTTCGACATCCGTCCCGACCTGATGGCGCCCTTCGTGCTGCAGGCCAAGACCCTGGCGCCCGAGCAGGTCGCCCAGGTCACCGTGCCGCAGTTCGCCGACCTCAACCTGGCGCTGCAGAACGAGCTCGAGAAGGCCTTCCTCGGCGGCCGCTCGGCAGCCGACACCACGGCCGCCCTGGCCGCGGCGGTGCAGAAGGCCGTGCGGTGAGCTCGGCGGCCGCGCTGGCCGCCGGTGAGTCCCCCGTCGCCCCGACGGGGGGCTCCGCGCCGAGGCGACGCCGCCGGGGCGCGGTCTGGGAGCCCTCGGCGCTGCTGTTCGTCGGGCCGTCGGTCCTGCTGGCCCTGGCGTTCCTGATCCTGCCGATGCTCGGGTCGTTCTACTACAGCACCCGCAAGGTCTCGCCGCTGTCGGGCACGAGCACCCCGCGCGGGTTCGAGAACTACACCACGATGCTGTCGGACCCGACCTTCCTGCGGGCCCTGGCCAACACCGCGCTGTTCACGGTCATCACCGTGCCGCTGAGCATGGGCCTCGGCCTGGCGCTCGCGGTCCTGATGAACTCGGTCCTGCCGTGGCGCAAGGTCTGGCGCACCGTCGTCTACCTGCCGCTGGTCATCTCCGGCGTCTCGGTCGGCCTGATCGGCACGTTCCTCTACAACGAGGTCATCGGGGTGGTGAACAAGGTGCTGCTCGCGCTGGGCGCGAACGGTGGCATCCCCTGGCAGTCCAACGGTTTCTGGGCCTTCGCCTCGGTCGTGCTGGTGACCACCTGGATCCGCGTCGGGTTCAGCATGATCATCTACCTCGCGGCCCTGCAGGCCGTGCCCGTCGACCTGTACGAGGCGGCCGCCCTCGAGGGCGCGAACGGCTGGCAGCGGTTCCGCCACATCACGTTCCCGCTGGTCGGGCCGGCCACGTTCTTCCTGATCATCATGAACGTGATCTACAGCTTCCAGGTCTTCGACACCATCTTCGTGCTGACCAACGGCGGCCCCGGCACGAGCACCGAGGTGCTCGGCACGTGGGCGTACAAGGTCGCGTTCGGCCCCACCCGCGACCAGGGCTACGGTGCCGCGATCGGGGTCGTGATCTTCGTGCTCACGCTGGTCTTCACCGTCGTGCAGTGGCGCGCGAACCGCAACCGGGACGTCGTCGCGTGACCCGCCGGGAGCGCGCGGGCACGCACCTCTCGCAGGTCAGGAGCCGCTGATGGCCGTCACCACCGACCAGGCCCGCGTCGTCGGGCGCCCGGCCGCGCGCAGCACGACCGCCCGGGGCCCGATGGCACGCCGTACGCGGACCCGGCTCGCCGTCGCCGTCCGGGTCGTCGTCGCCGTCGTGGTGTCGGTGCTCATGGCCTTCCCGCTGTGGGTCATGGTCGTGACCGCGGTGTCGGGCCAGTCGGTCTTCTCCTCCGAGCTCGACCTGCTGCCCACGAACGTCACGCTCGACAACTTCGCCCGGGTGTTCCAGGCGTGGCCGGTCGGCGCCTGGTTCTCGAACTCGATCACCGTGACCGCCCTGACCACGATCATCTCGGTGGTCGTCAGCGTGATGGCGGGCTACGGCTTCGCCAAGCTGCGCTTCCCGCTGAAGACGCCGCTCTTCCTCGTGCTGCTGTCGACGATGATGATCCCGACGCAGGCGATCCTGGTCCCGCAGTTCCGGCTCGTGAACGCGCTCGGCCTGGTCGGCACCTTCTGGGCCGTCATCATCCCCGGCGCGGCGGCGACCTTCGGCATCTTCCTGGCGCGGCAGTTCATGCTGGCGATCCCCAACGAGCTGATCGAGGCGGCCAAGATCGACGGCGCCGGGCCGGTGCGGATCTTCGCCAGCATCGTGCTGCCGCTGTCCAAGCCGCTGCTCGCGGTCCTCACGCTGCTCAGCCTGATGTACCAGTGGAACGACTTCCTCTGGCCGCTGATCGTGCTGCGCGACCCGAGCCTCTACACGCTGCCGATCGGGCTGCAGTTCCTGCAGGGGCAGTACCAGACCGACTACGGCGCCCTGATGGCGATGACGCTGATCACCGTCGGCCCGCTGGTCGTGCTCTTCCTGGTCTTCCAGCGCTGGTTCGTCCAGGGGTTCGCGACCTCCGGCATCCGCTGACGGTCCACGCCGCCGCCGCCCGTCGAGGGGCCCTGGCTCACGCCCGGTAGCGCGCCCCGCTCAGGCCGCGCTGCTGGCCGAGCGTGATCCAGTGCGCGAGCACGTCGAGCTCGAGGCGCGGGACGCTGCCGACCAGCAGGCCGGCGGCGAGGATGTCGGTGGGCAGCCCCGGGTTCACCGACCACGCCCCGACGCCGAGGCCGGCGCCCTGCACCAGCAGGTCCTCGTGGCCGTCCGCCGTACGCCGGATCACCGCGATCGACTCGGCGATGGAGCCCTGCTCGGCGGCGAGGCGGCGGGCCGTCCCCACGAGCCGGCCGAAGAAGAGGCGTTCGGGGTCAGGTCCGTGCCGCGACATGCCCTTATTAGAACATGTGTTCGAACGTGGCGGCAGCAGGCCTCAGGCGTCGGGGGCCACCGTCACGCCGGCCAGGCTGAACTTGTGCCGGTGCCGCTCGGTCCAGTCCACGGCGCGCTGCTCGCGCTCGAGCTCACCGGCAGCGATCAGCTGGACCTGGCGCGGCCGGCCGAGCGCGGCCAGGTCGATCATCATCTGCACCCCGGCCAGCTGGGAGGCGACCACGGCCTCCACGAGGTCCTCGTCGAGGCGGACGCCGTACGCCTCGGCGAAGACGGCCATCCGGTGCCGGCGCCGCGGCTTGCGCGGCATCCCGAGGACGCCGTGCCAGTAGCTGCGGTCGCGCAGCGGCGCGAGGTAGTGCAGCGCGTAGCCGATGTCGGTCAGACGGGTGCCGACGGAGGCGTACTCCCAGTCGATGAGCCCGACGAGCTGCTCGCCCACGGGGCGGCAGAGGTCCCAGACGAGGTTCCAGGGGCCGGGGTCACCGTGGCAGACGAGCTCGCCGGGCAGGCTGCCGGTGCCGCGCCGCCCGTCGAACCAGACCGGCTCCTGCTCGGGCTGCCACGCCTCGACGGCGTCGTGGTAGCGCCGCAGCAGCTGGGCGACCTCGGCGACCGCCGCGTCGGACTGCACCAGCGTGCAGGCCTGGTCGCCGGAGATGCCCTCGATGTAGCTGACGTCGTCGTGGTCGCCGACGACCCCGCCGGGCCGGGGCGCCTCCGCGAAGCCCGCCTCCGCGAGGTAGGCCAGGAGCGACTGGACCGACTCCGACCAGGGGTTGCGCGGGTGGCGGACCTGGTCGCCGTGGCGCACGACGGGACGGTCGGCCCGCGCCTGGAGGACCTCGTCCCCCGGCTCCAGGCTGACGGCGACCGACACGCGCGGCAGCGTAGAGGACGCCTGGGAACGGGTTCGTCCCCGTCATCTGGCCGTCATCCGTTGACACGGGCCCGGAACTCCGGTGATGTTCACTTCCTCACCCCGGAAGGGGCACCCACGGCGGGACGGAGATGTTGGCAGTGACCATCGTTCGGGCAGCGATCACCCAGACCACGTGGACGGGCGACAAGGACTCGATGCTCGACCTCCACGAGCGGTTCGCCCGCGACGCGGCGGCCGACGGCGCGCAGATCATCTGCTTCCAGGAGCTGTTCTACGGGCCCTACTTCGGCATCACCGAGGACCCGAAGTACTACGACTACGCCGAGCCGGCCGACGGACCGGTCGTGCAGCGCTTCGCCGCGCTCGCCGCCGAGCTCGCGATGGTGATGGTGCTCCCGATCTACGAGGAGGAGCAGCCGGGCGTCTACTACAACACCGCGGTGGTGGTCGACGCCGACGGCACGGTCCTCGGCAAGTACCGCAAGCACCACATCCCGAACCTCGAGAAGTTCTGGGAGAAGTTCTACTTCCGCCCCGGCAACCTCGGCTACCCCGTCTTCCGGACCAGGGTCGGCCCGATCGGGGTCTACATCTGCTACGACCGGCACTTCCCCGAGGGCTGGCGCGAGCTCGGGCTGAACGGCGCCCAGATCGTCTTCAACCCCAACGCCACCAAGCCCGGCCTGTCCAACCGGCTGTGGGAGATCGAGCAGCCCGCCGCGGCCGCGGCGAACGGCTACTTCGTCGCCGCCCCCAACCGCGTGGGCCGCGAGGACAACGAGTACGGCGACGAGGCGGTGACGTTCTACGGCTCGAGCCAGTTCGTCGACCCCCGCGGCAACCTGATCGGACCGATGGGCAGCGACGAGTCCGAGGAGGTCGTCATCCGCGACCTCGACCTCGACCTGATCCGCGAGGTCCGCAACGCCTGGCAGTTCTACCGCGACCGCCGCCCCGACTCGTACACGAGCACGGTGAAGCCGTGACCCCCCGGACCTGCCCGCTCCCCTTTCCCGGAAAGTGGTCGCTCCCGGCTCCCTCCGGACCCGCGGGACACGCGGCAGCGACCACTTTCGGGGAAACGGGACGGGAGGGCGTACGGCGATGAGCACCACGCTGATCACCGGCGGGACGGTCGTCAACGCCACCGGGACCGCCCAGGCCGACGTGCTCGTCGACGGCGAGACGATCGCCGCCGTCCTGGCGCCGGGCTCGCAGCTGCTCGGCACCGACCTCAGGGCGTCCGTCGACCGGGTGGTCGACGCGACCGGGAGGTACGTCGTCCCCGGCGGCATCGACGCGCACACCCACATGCAGATGCCGTTCGGCGGCACGGAGGCGTCGGACACGTTCGAGACCGGGACGCGGGCGGCGGCCTGGGGCGGGACGACGAGCATCATCGACTTCGCCATCCAGCGCTACGGCGAGCGGGTCGAGGACGGCCTCGCCGCCTGGCACGAGAAGGCGGCCGGCGAGTGCGCCGTCGACTACGGCTTCCACCAGATCATCGGCGGCGTCGACGAGTTCTCGCTGAAGGCGATGGACTCCCTCGTCGACGAGGGCATCACCAGCTTCAAGCTCTTCATGGCCTACCCCGGCGTCTTCCTCTCCGACGACGCGCAGATCCTCCGGGCGATGCAGAAGTCGCGCGAGACCGGGCTGCTGACGATGATGCACGCGGAGAACGGTCCCGCCATCGACGTCCTCGCCGAGCAGCTGTACCTCCAGGGCAAGACCGCGCCGTACTTCCACGGCATCGCCCGTGCGTGGCAGCTCGAGGAGGAGGCCACGCACCGCGCGATCATGCTGGCCGACCTCACCGGTGCGCCGCTCTACGTCGTCCACGTGAGCGCCAAGCAGGCCGTCGAACAGCTCGCCGCAGCGCGCGACCGCGGCCAGAACGTCTTCGGCGAGACCTGCCCGCAGTACCTCTACCTGTCGCTGGAGGACCAGCTCGGCGCGACGGGCCAGGAGTGGGGCGACTTCGAGGGGGCCAAGTGGGTCTGCTCGACGCCGCTGCGCGCCCGGGCGGACGGCCACCAGGACGCGATGTGGCGCGCGCTGCGGACGAACGACCTGCAGACGGTCTCGACCGACCACTGCCCCTTCTGCATGAAGGGCCAGAAGGACCTGGGCCAGGGCGACTTCCGCGCCATCCCCAACGGCATCGGCTCGATCGAGCACCGCGTCGACCTGCTCTACCAGGGCGTCGTCACCGGCGAGATCACCCTGTCGCGCTGGGTCGAGCTGATCGCCACGACGCCGGCGCGGATGTTCGGCCTCTACGGGCGCAAGGGCGTCGTGCAGCCGGGGGCCGACGCCGACCTCGTCCTCTACGACCCCGCCGGCCACACCTCCATCGGGCTCGGCAAGAGCCACCACATGAACATGGACTACTCCGCCTGGGAGGGCTACGAGATCGACGGTCACGTCGACTGGGTCATGTCCCGCGGCTCCGTCCTGGTCGACGAGACCGGCTACGTCGGGTCGAAGACCCACGGCAAGTTCCTGAAGCGCGACCTGACCCAGTACCTGACATGAGGGCTCAGGTGTCCCGAGAAACCCATGAATTCATGGGATGGACCTACCCGACACAGGCTGCAGGCCGTGCGAGGTACCAGGAACCTGTGCCGAGTGGCGACGCGGGCCGGCGACGACCAGCGCGCCCGGGCTGCGCCGGGCCGGAGCGGAGGCAGAAGACGTGAAGTTCGGGGTCGTTCTCCAGACCAACCCGCCCGCGTGGCGGACGGTCCAGCTCGCGGAGCTGGCCGAGGCGCACGGGTTCGCGTACGTGTGGACGTTCGACTCCCACCTGCTGTGGCAGGAGCCGTACGTCATCTACAGCCAGATCCTCAGCCGGACCAACCGGGTGGTCGTCGGCCCGATGGTGACCAACCCGGCGACCCGCGACTGGACGGTCACGGCCTCGCTCTTCGCGACGCTGAACGAGATGTTCGGCAACCGGACCGTCTGCGGCATCGGCCGCGGCGACTCGGCGGTGCGCGTGACCAACGGCAAGCCGACGACCGTGCGCGACATGCGCGAGGCGACGCACGTCATCCGCGAGCTCGCGAACTGCCGTGCGGTCGAGTACAACGGCTCGACGATCCGCTTCCCGTGGGCGAGCACGTCGGAGCTCGAGGTGTGGATCGCGGCGTACGGGCCCCTCGCCCTCAAGGCGGCCGGGGAGGTCGGTGACGGCTTCATCCTGCAGCTGGCCGACGTCGACATCGCGCGCTGGATGATCGAGGCCGTCCGGACCGCGGCGAGCAACGCCGGGCGCGACCCGGACACGCTCACCTTCTGCGTCGCCGCGCCCGCGTACGTGGGCACCGACCTGCCGCACATGCGCGACCAGAGCCGCTGGTTCGGCGGGATGGTCGGCAACCACGTGGCCGACATCGTCGCCAAGTACGGCACCGGTGAGACGGGGACGTCGGCGGTGCCGCGCGCCCTGACCGACTACATCAAGGCGCGCGAGGGCTACGACTACAACGAGCACGGCCGCGCGGGGAACACGCACACGGCGTTCGTGCCGGACGAGATCGTCGACCGCTTCTGCCTGCTCGGCCCGGCCGAGGAGCACATCGCCAAGCTGCACGCGCTGAAGGCGCTCGGCGTCGACCAGTTCTCGGTCTACCTCCAGCACGACAACAAGGAGGAGACGCTGCGCGCGTACGGCGAGACGATCATCCCGGCCCTGCGCGACTCCGTGACCGCCCGCTCGTGAGCACCGTGACGAGCCTCGGGTGACGCGCGTGCGCGGCTGGGGGCTCGGGCTGCTCGGGCTGCTCGTGCTCGGCGTGGTCTGGGAGGTCTACAAGGCGCTCGGCCCGGACGCCGGCGTCAAGGTGGGCGACCTGCTCGTCCTGCCCCGCACCGGCGACCGGGCGATGCCGCACCTCGTGGACATCGCCTCGCGCCTCGGCGCACCCGCCCTCGGCCGCTCCGGCGCCCCGCTGTGGGAGGTCGTGGGCCAGGCGTGCCTGTTCACCCTCGGGATCGCGGCGATCGGCTGGGTCGTGGGCGTGGTCGTCGGCCTGCTGCTCGCGCTGCTCATGCAGCGGTTCCGGCTCGCCGAGGCGGCCGTGCTGCCCTGGGTCGTGCTGAGCCAGACGGTGCCGCTCATCGCCATCGCCCCGCTCGTGCGGCGCTGGGGCTCGCAGCTGCAGATCGGCGGCTGGGCCTGGAGCAGCCAGGACTCGGTCGCGGTCATCGCCGCGTACCTGGCCTTCTTCCCCGTCGCCGTCGGGATGCTGCGCGGCCTCGAGGCGCCCGACGCGACCCATCTCGACCTGATGCGCACGTACGGCGCCGGCTGGCGCACGACCCTGCTGCGGCTGCGGCTCCCGGCGAGCGTGCCCTTCCTGCTGCCCGCGCTGCGGCTGGCCGCGGCGGCCGCGGTCATCGGCACCGTCGTGGCCGAGGTGTCGATCGGGCTGCGCGGCGGCATCGGGCGGCTGGTCATCGAGTACGCCCAGGCCGCCGGCGGCGACCCGGCCAAGCCGTGGGCCCCGATCATCGGCGCCATCGCCGTCGGGCTGGTCGCGGCCGGGTTCGTGGCGCTGCTCGGCCTGTTCCTGAAGACGTACCGACGTGGAGAGGTGGGCGCGTGAGCAGCCCCGCGGAGACCCGGAGGGACGCTGCCCTCCCCCAGGCTCAAGGGGCGAAGGGGGCGGCTCGGGGCACGGAGGGCGCGGGGGCGTCAGCCGTGCACGTCGCCGGGCTCGACCGGGTGTTCACGAGCAGGCAGGGCAGCGTGACCGCCCTGCAGGGCGTCGACCTCGACGTGGCGCCGGGCGAGTTCGTGTCGCTGATCGGCCCGAGCGGGTGCGGCAAGAGCACCCTGCTGCGGCTGATCGGCGACCTGGACCAGCCGACGTCGGGGACGCTGGAGGTCTTCGGCAAGAGCGCGCGTCAGGCCCGGCTCGACCAGGACTACGGCATCGCGTTCCAGCAGGCCGGCCTGCTGCCCTGGCGCACCGTCGCCAAGAACATCGAGCTGCCGCTCGCGCTGCACAAGGTCGGCCCCGTCGAGCGCCGGGCACGGGTCGCCGAGCTGGTCGAGCTCATCGGGCTGACCGAGTTCGCCGGCTCCTACCCCGACCAGCTCTCCGGCGGCATGCAGCAGCGCGTGGCGATCGCCCGGGCGCTGGCCGAGCGTCCCCGGCTGCTGCTCATGGACGAGCCCTTCGGGGCGCTGGACGAGATGACCCGCGAGCGCATGCAGGACGAGCTCGCCCGGATCAGCGCCGAGACCGGCGCGGCGGTCGTCTTCGTGACCCACTCGATCCCCGAGGCCGTCTTCCTGTCCGACCGGGTCGTGGTCATGTCGCCGCGCCCGGGGCGCATCGTCGACGTGGTCGACGTGCGCCTGCCCGGCACCGCCCGCCACGACGCGCTGCGCGAGGACGCCGCCTTCTTCGCCTCCGTCGCGGCGGTGCGCGAGGCCCTGCACGGCACGCCGGCGGGCGGCGCCCGCGGCGTGGAGAACCGGTGACGACCACCGCGGAGGCCGCGGTCCCGGTCGGCGGCGTCCCGGCGGGCTCGCCGACCGTGCCGAGCCGCGTCCTCGCGCCAGGCGGCTCGGCGCGCACGGTCGTCGCGCCCCTCGTCTTCGGCGCGGTCCTCGTCGGGCTGTGGCAGCTGCTGGTCACCACGCTGGACATCGACCCGTACGTCGTCCCGGCCCCGTCGGCGATCCTCGCCGAGCTCGTCGACAACCTCGGCCCGGTCACCTCCGGTGCGGCGCACACCGGGCTCAACGCCCTGCTGGGGCTGGTGGTCGGCACGCTCCTCGCCGTCGTCGCAGCCGTGCTGGCCAGCGTCGTGAAGGTGCTCGACGCCCTCGCCGCACCCGTGGTCGCCGCGCTGTCGGTGATGCCGATCGTCGCCCTCGCGCCGGTGCTCTACACGCTCTACGGCGCGAGCGTCGAGACCGCCCGGGTGCTCGTCGCCGCGCTCGCGGTGCTGATCCCGGTCTACGTCAACACGCTGCGCGGCCTGCGCCAGACCCGCGCGGTGCACCGCGACCTGATGCGGGCGTACGCCGCGACCCCGGCCCAGCAGCAGTGGGCGGTCACCCTGCCGACGGCGGCGCCGTACCTCTTCACCGGGCTGCGGATCGCCTCGTCGCTGGCCGTGATCTCCGCCCTCGTCGCGGAGTACTTCGGCGGCCCGATCGGCGGCCTCGGCAAGTCGATCACCTCGGCGGCGGCGTCGAGCAACTACCCGCTGGCCTGGGCGTACGTGCTCGGCGCCATCGTGCTCGGCCTCGTCTTCTACTGCGCCGCGCTGCTCACCGAGCGGCTGGCGACCCGCCACCGCCGGACCCACACCTGAGAAGGAGGAGCCGATGGGCTCTCCGAAGATCACCCGCCGGACCATGCTGGGCCGCACCGGGCTCGCGGCGGCCGCCGTCGGCCTGACCCTGGCCGGCTGCGGCTCCTCGGGCGACGCCGCTCCCGGCGCCGACGCCTCGGGCGGCAGCGCGGCGTCGCTGACCCCGGTCAAGCTGCAGCTGCAGTGGGTCGCGCAGGCGCAGTTCGCGGGCTACTACGCGGCGCTGGACCAGGGCTACTACAAGGACGCGGGGCTCGACGTGAGCATCCTCGAGGGCGGGCCCGACATCGTCCCCCAGGACGTGCTGAGCGCCGGCGACGTCGACTACGCCATCTCCTGGGTGCCCAAGGTCCTGGGCTCGATCGAGAAGGGCGCCAAGATCACCGACGTCGCCCAGATCTTCGAGCGCAGCGGCACGACGCAGATCTCCTTCAAGGACAAGAACATCACCACCCCCGCCGACCTGCGCGGCAAGAACATCGGGAGCTGGGGCTACGGCAACGAGTGGGAGCTCTTCGCCGGGATGCAGAAGGCCGGGATCGAGGTCGGCGACATCAAGCTGGTGCAGCAGGCCTTCGACATGAACGGCTTCCTCGCCGGCGACATCGACGCGGCGCAGGCGATGACCTACAACGAGTACGCCCAGGTGCTGGAGTCGGAGAACCCGGCGACCGGGCAGCTCTACTCCCCCGCCGACCTCAACGTCATCAGCTGGAACGACGTCGGCACCAACATGCTGCAGGACGCGATCTGGGCCAACTCGGAGAAGCTCAGCAGCGACCCCGCCTACCAGGACCAGACGACCAGGTTCATCAAGGCCTCGATCAAGGGCTGGGTCTACGCCCGGGACAACCCCCAGCAGGCCGCCGACATCGTCACCAACGCGGGCTCCCAGCTCGGCAAGAGCCACCAGCTCTGGCAGACCAACGAGGTCAACAAGCTCATCTGGCCCTCGGCCAGCGGCGGCATCGGCATGATCAGCGACGTCGCGTGGAGCCGTACGGTCGGCATCGCCAAGGGCACCAAGAACGAGACCGGCGCGACCATCATCAGCGCCGACCCGCCGGAGACGGCCAAGAACACCGCCTACGTCGAGAAGGCGCTCACCGAGCTCAAGGCCGAGGGCGTCGACGTGGAGGGCAAGGGCTTCACGCCCGCGACGGTCAACCTGGAGAAGGGCGGCGCCTGACCCTCGCCTCCCCTCCCCTCGCCTCCCGTCTCCCTCCCGGCTCCTCCGTCTCCTCCGTCTCCTCCGTCTCGGGCCGGGGCGTCGGTTTCCCATGCTTTCTTGGTGACCTCGCACTCTGCACGGCAAATCTCCCGTGCAGAGTGCGGGGATACCAAGAAAGCATGGGAAACCGGCAGCGCAGGCTCCCGGACGCACGAGCACGACGCGCACGACGCGCACGACGCGCACGACGCGCACGACGCGACGACGCACGCGACGACGACGCGACCGCAGCGAACCTCCCGCGCGCCGTCGGCGGGGCAGGCCTGGACCGGGCCGGCCTCGTCGTCGGGTACGCGGTGCCCCGCGACCCGGCGGGCCCGGGGGAGGCGGGGCGCGCTGACGCAGGATGGGCGCATGGCGACCATCTGCATCACCGGCGCGACCGACGGCATCGGTCTCGCGACCACCGAACGGCTCCTCGCGGCCGGGCACCGCGTCCTCGTCCACGCGCGCAGCGAGGAACGTGGCCGCGCGGCGATGGACACGGTCGACCGGTTGGAGGGCGACGCCGTCCTCGTCACCGGCGACCTGGCCTCCCTGGCCGAGGTCGAGGACCTGGCTCGCCAGGTACGCGCGCAGGGCCCGCTCGACGTGCTGGTCAACAACGCCGGCGTCTGGGTGCGCGGCAGCACCCCGCCCACGAGCGCCGACGGCTTCGAGACCACGTTCGCCGTGAACGTCCTCGCCGCGCACCTGCTCACCGCCCGGCTCGCCGACCACCTCGGTGACCGCGTGATCTTCCTCGGCTCGGGCATGGCCGGCAGCGGCCACCCGGACGCGGCGGACCCCGGCGCGCAGACCGACCCGCACCGCGCGTACTCCGACAGCAAGGCGAGCGACGTGCTGCTGGCGAGCGCGTGGGGCCGACGGCTGGACGGGGTCGGCGCGGCCGTCGTCGACCCCGGCTGGGTCAAGACCAAGCTCGCCTCCTCAGGCGCCCCGGGCACGGTCGACACCTCGGCCGACTCGCTGACCTACCTCTGCACGGAGGCCGACCTCGGGCAGGGCCTCTACTGGCGCGGTCGCCGGACGATCACCGTCCCCCAGCACCTGCGCGACGACGCGTACGCCGACGCCCTCGCCGCGACCTGCGACCGGCTGGCCGGCGTCTGAACCTGCCGGACGGCGGTCGGCGGCGGGCGGGCGTTCCTCCTGGCCCAGCTGTAAACGAGACGTAACCCGCGCCTGCTGGTCGGGACCTGCACCTCAAGCGAGAATGCGCAGCATGACCGTCACCGACCCCGACATCACGCAGGCGCAGCTCGCGTACGGCACGAAGGTCGTGGCCGTCGAGCCCGGCGGCGTGGAGCCCATCCCCGAGGGGGAACGGCACGGCCGCCCCATCCAGCTGCTGTGGACCTGGGCCTCGCCGAACTTCGAGTTCGCGACGATCGCCGTCGGCATCCTCAGCGTGCTGGCCTTCGGGCTCACCTTCTGGCAGGCCGTGGGCGCGATCGTGCTGGGCACCCTGCTCGGCTCGGTGTCGCTCGGCGTCCTCTCCACCTGGGGCCCGCGCGAGGGCCTGGCCCAGATGGTGCTGAGCCGGACCGCGTTCGGCTACCGCGGCAACATCCTCCCCGCCGGGCTCAACGCGCTGACCGCCGGCATCGGCTGGTTCGCCGTCAACAGCATCAGCGGCGCGCTCGCCCTCAGCGCGCTGACCGGGCTGCCCGCGTTCGTCTCGCTGGTGGTCGTCGTCGCCGCGCAGCTGGTCATCGCGTTCTTCGGCCACAACCTCGTGCACGCCTTCGAGCGCTACGCCTTCCCGGTGCTGGCGATCATCTTCGTGATCGGCTCGGTCGTCGTGCTCTCGCAGGCCGACCCGGGCGCCCCGGCGATGGACGGGCCGCCCCCGATCGGCGGGTTCCTCATCACCGCGGGCGCGGCCTTCGGCTACGCCGCCGGCTGGAACCCCTACTCCTCGGACTACACCCGCTACCTGCCGAGGGCGACGCGGCGGCTGCCGATCGCGCTCTTCGCCGGGCTCGGCTGCTTCCTCTCCTGCTGCCTGCTCGAGATCGCCGGCGCCGCCGTCGTCACCGCCGGGCAGACCGAGGTGAACCCGTCGTCCTTCACCGCGCTGCTGCCCTCGTTCCTCGGCAAGCTCACGCTGCTCGCCGTCTGCCTCGGCGCCGTCGCCGCGAACGTCCTGAACGTCTACTCCGGCGCCATGTCCTTCATGGCCCTCGGCGTACGGCTCGCGCTCAAGCAGGCCCGCGCGATCGTCGCGGTGGTGTTCGGCCTGCTCGGCCTCGTCGTCGCCGGCTTCGGGCTGCAGAACGCCGGCGCCAGCTACGAGGCCTTCCTGCTCGTCATCGCGTACTGGATCGCCCCCTGGCTCGGCGTGGTCTACACCGACCGGCTGCTGCGCCGCGGGCAGGAGATCGGCGCGATCGCGCAGGACCGCGCGCACCGCAACCTCGCCGGCGTCCTCGCCATGGTCCTCGGCCTGGCGATCTCGATCCCGCTGTTCTCCAACCAGGAGCTCTACACCGGCCCGGTGCCGGCCGCGAACGCCAACGCCGGCGACCTGACGGCCGTGGTCGGGTTCGTCGTGGGCGCGCTCGCGTACGGGGTGCTGTTCCGGGTGCTCGGCCGCCGTGGGGTCGCCGCGTGACCCGCCCCGACGACCGTCAGCTGCTCGCCGTCGCCCTCGAGGAGGCGCGCGCCGGGCTCGCCGAGGGCGGCATCCCGATCGGGGCCGCCCTGTTCGACGCGGAGGGCACGCTGCTCGGCCGCGGCCACAACCGGCGCGTGCAGGACGACGACCCGTCGGTGCACGGCGAGACCGACGCGTTCCGTCGCGCCGGGCGCCAGCGCAGCTACCGCGGCACGACCATGGTCACGACGCTGTCGCCGTGCTGGTTCTGCAGCGGGCTGGTGCGCCAGTTCGGCATCACCCGGCTCGTCGTGGGCGAGGCGCGGACCTTCCACGGCGGCCACGACTGGCTCGCCGAGCACGGCGTCGAGGTGGTCGTGCTCGACGACGAGACCTGCGTGGCGATGATGACCGACTTCATCGCCGCCAACCCCGCGCTGTGGAACGAGGACATCGGCGAGGAGTAGGCGCTGCGCGTCGCCTGCCGCTTGCGAGCCCGGTCGCTCGACGACGGGAGCGTCGGACCGGAGCGAGAGCCGCGTCCGCGCGGAGTCGACCAGTCCGTCGACGTCCGCGTGCACCGACACGTCGGGCCGGCCGACGACCTTGCGCTCCTGAGGGACGTCGGCCGGCGCCCACCACGGCCTCGGGTGGCGCCCGAGCCCGACGACGCACGCGACCTGTTCGGTGAACGCCCGGGCGCCGGTGCGGCCGGTCCCGTCACCGGCTCCGGTGCCGAGCACGACCAGAACGTCGAGGGGTGCTTCACCGAGCTGGGCACGCGGCCGCGCTAGTCGCGGACCTCGCCCCCGCGCTGCTCGACGATGTGCGTCTTGACCGTGGTCAGCGCTGCGGTGCGCACGTGCAGGGTGCGCGCCGCCTCGTCGTACGACCATCCCGGTCCGGCGGTGCCGGGTGCGACCTCGGGCAGCGTCGCGCCGTCGACCCGGACGCGGCCGGGGCGTGACAGCGCCCGGACGTCAAGGGCATAGGTGCGCTCCGCGACCGCACCCGGGAAGGTGCCGGCCTGCGCCCCGAGCTCGAGCCGGCTCGAGGTCCTCGGCCACCACCACGGACCCCGCTTCGAGGCGTAGGTGAGGGTCGTGACCGCCGACTCGCCCGCGGCGTGCGCGAGCCCGTCCCCGGCATCGGTGTACAGCGTCGACGTGCTGACCGACCCGGGAGCGCTGCTGGCGACGGTGAGCGTGACCGCGCCGGGACTGGCTTCGACCCGTTGGGCTCCGGGGATCTGCGTCACCACGCCGCCGGCCCGGAGGAAGACGGGCATCTGCCCCAGCGTCGACGTCACGGTCGCCGTCGACGGGCCGGTGTAGGTCCTGCCGTCGAACCAGCCGATCCAGCGCCCGGGCGGGAACCACACCGTCCGCGACGCCGTCTCCCCCGCGGTCAGCACGGGCGCGACCAGGAGGTCGCGGCCGAAGCGGTACTCGTCGGGGTGGTCGTAGGCCCCGGGCGAGCCCGGGTCGTCGAGGTACAGCGGACGGCACACCGGCTGCCCGGTCTGCGTGGCCTCCCAGGCGGCGGAGTACGTGTAGGGGCTGAGCGCCTCGCGCAGCCGCAGGAAGTCGGCCGCGGGCCCGGCCGCATGGTCGTACTGCCACGGCAGCCGGTCACCGTGGTGGGAGTGCAGCCGCAGCACCGGCTGGAAGGTCCCGAGCTGCACCCACCGCGCGTACAGGTCGTCGGGCAGGTGCCGACCGAGGAAGCTGCCGATGTCGTGGCTCACCCAGGGCTGCCCCACGGCGGCCTCGTCGGGCGTGAGCCGCGCCGCGAGGGCCAGGGTCTCCCACGTCGGCGCCGTGTCCCCGGTGAAGTGCACGGTGGAGCGGTGCTCGCCCCACGCGCCGGCCGGGTAGGACCCGCGGAAGTCCTGGAGGGACGCGCCGATCCGTGACAGCACCACACCCCGCTCCCCCGCCTGCGTGAGCCGCCGGGCGTACTGCTCGTTGAGCCAGCTGTCCGGCGTCGCCCCGGGAACGTCGACGACCGAGCTCGTGCAGCACCAGTCCAGCCACCACTGCCGGACCCCCTCGCGCTCGTACGGGGTGTGCAGCGCGAACCACGCCCTCGCCTGCGCCTCGTCGCCGAAGTCGAGCGCGTAGCAGTCCGGAGAGAAGCACTGCCCCGCCCGGACGAGTGGCTCTCCGGAGGCGCGCCGGACCTGCGCCAGCGCACGGTCACGGCCGGAGAGACCCGCATGCACGTTGAGCACGACAGCCAGCTGCTGGGAGCTGGCCCAGGTGAAGAAGGAGGACGGGTCGGGGAACAGCGAGCGGTTCCACTCCCAGCCGTCCCAGCGGACGGGGGCCTTCCAGTCTGTGTCCACGCTCAGCCCGTCGACACCGACGTGGTGCTCGGCGAAGGCGGGCAGGAGCTCGTCCTCGTACGTACGGGCGGGGACGGCGTCGTAGACGGAGTACCAGACGCCGAACATCCATTGGGGCGGCAGCACCGCCGCGCCGGAGACCAGGCGGAGGTCGCCGAGCGCGGTCGCGTGGTCGAGCCCGTAACCGAAGAACCAGCCGTCCTGGTAGGTCGGGTCCCTGGTCGACCTCCCGGTGATCCACCCGTCATCGGTCCGGACCGGCGCCCAGCTGTCGTCGAGGAGCCACCAGCCCTGCCGGTTCAGCACCCCGGGGTGCAGGGCGACCTCGTCGACGGCCGGGCCCGCCTGGTCCGGGTAGACGTCGAGCCCGCGGGTCCAGCCCCCGAGCTGGCCGGGCTCGTCCGCGGCCGGGGCCTGGGTCCCGACCTCGGTCGGGTAGTCCGCGCCCGCGGCTGTCACCGCGACCGCGTCGAGGTCGACGCCGCACGAGACCCCGACGGTGCACCGGGTCGCGACCACCTGGTCGCCCGTGCCGAGATCGACATCGGCCGTCGTCGTCCGCCAGGTCGACCAGCCGCCCGTCGGCGGCGCGGTCAGCCGTCCGACCCGTCGCCCCCCGACCAGCAGCTCGAGGGAGCGCACGCGGGTCGAGCCGTTCGCGTACGCGACCTGCAGGGCGTGGCGGCCGGACCTCGGCACACCGGTGATCGTCCAGGCGTTCGTGGCACCGTGCTGCCCGAGGTCGGAGGTGTAGCCGCGTCCTGAGGCGCTGACGTGCTCATGGTGCACGCTCTGCCCCCCGGTCAGCCGGCCGTCCTCGGCCTCGCAGCGGGTGCCGTAGGCGCAGGTCCCCGGCGGTCGGCGCCAGGTCGGGCGTGCGGTCGTCGGCGTGCCGGCCACGTCGAGGTCGATGCTCAGGTTGTCGGCGGTGAAGGTTCCCGAACCCTCGCGGTAGCGCAGGGCCAGACGCGCGGTGCGCAGCACGAGCCACCCGCCGACGTGCTCGACCGTGTACGCCGGCGGCGGCACGTCGCGCGGCACGGTCGTGGTCGTCGGTCGGTCGTCGAACCGCCCGCCCGCTGCGTGCCGGACCCGGACGAGGGTGGGCGTGACCACCTCGAAGCGGGCGTCGCCGCTCTCCACGACCCCGTCCGCCGGGCCCGCCACGGGCGCGGCCACTGCCGGTTCGCTGCCCAGGACGGGCAGCAGCAGGGCGAGGACGAGGCCGACCGCGCCGAGGCGGAGCCCCGCCCGTCGCGACGACGTCAGCGGGCGGTCCACACCGGTGCGTTGACCGGTCCCGGGCTCTTCACGATCCGCCGGACAGAGGTGCCGTCCGACCGCATGACGAAGAGGTGCGGCTCGTCAGCACCCCGGCGGAAGGCCAGCTTCGAGCCGTCGGGGGACCAGGACGGGTCCTGGTCGAACTCGTCCCCTGTGGTGAGCGCGCGGGTGCCGCCGCCGCGCCCGTCCGCCCCGACCCGTACGACGTCGATGCTGCGGCGCTCGCCGTTGAGCCGTGCGAAGGCGACCTCGTCCTTGGAGGGAGACCAGACCGGGTTGACGTTGAGGCCGGCCACCAGCCGCACCGGTGAGCTCGACCCGTCGACGGGGATGCTGAAGAGCGCTCCACCGGCCTTGTACGGGAGGTAGCGATCGCGCGCGTACACGAGCAACTGCCCGTCGGGGCTGAAGGTCGGGTCGCCGATCTGGCCCTCGTCGAGCCGCCTCACCAGCGTCCCGTCGGTCGTCATGATGTTCAGGAAGTCGTCGTCGCCCTCGTCGAACGCGGAGCAGACGACGGCAATAGTCCCGTCGGCGGCGAGCGCGGGCCGACGCAGCTTCGGGCAGTCGGTCGAGCCGTCGGAGAAGAGCCGGCGGTCGGACCGGCCGTCGGCCGACACCGCCCGCATCGACGTCCGGTCGTCGCCCTCGTGGCGGAGGTAGAGCACGGTGCGCCGGTCGGGCGACAGCGACGCGGCGACGTTCTTGTCGCCCACGACCAGGTCGGTCCCGGTGAGCCCGTCCGTGCTGACGGTGGAGATGGTCCGGCTGCTCCCCGAGGCGAAGCGCCACACCATCTCGTCGTCGGGCAGCGGGGCCGCCGACTGGGGCAGCGCTTCAACGGTGGGGTCCGCCGAGGGGGCTTCGCTCGACGGCGGCTGAGCGGGCGCCGACGCGGGCGGGTCCCCGCCGTCCTGCCCCAGGGTGCAGCCGGTCACCAGCACGGCGGCGGCGACGAGCACGGCGACGCGCCGTACGACAGGGGTCACGAGGGTCACCGGAACAGCTCCGAATCGCAGGGGCGGCGGGGGTGGGCGGCGACACGCTAGCGGACTTCCCGACGTCGTGGACCACTGCCGCGGCCCCCGCGACGAACCTGGCGGGGGGTCGGCGGCTCTAGGGGCGGGCAGGCAGGATGTCGGGGTGGACCCAGTCGTCGTCGTCGGCGCCGGTATCTCCGGCATCGCTGCAGCTCGCGCCCTCACCCGTGCCGGTCTCGAGGTCGTGGTCCTCGACCGCGGCCACCGCCTCGGCGGCCGGATGGCCAGCAAGCACGTGGACGGACGGGTCGTCGACACGGGCGCCTCGTACTTCACCGTCTCCGACGACGGGTTCGGGGAGGTCGTCCGCGGCTGGCAGGAGCGCGGCGCCGCCCGCGAGTGGACCGACACCCTCGTGGTCTGTCACGACGGCGAGCTCGAACCCAAGCCCGGGCCGATGCGCTGGGCCGCGCCGGGCGGGCTCCGCAGCCTGGTCGAGGACCTGGCCGGCGGCCTGGACGTGCGCCGCACGACGGTCGAGCACATCGGTCCCGGACCCGTCGTCGACTCCCTCGCGGCCTCGGCGGTCGTCCTGGCCATGCCCGACCCTCAGGCCCTGCGGCTGCTCGACCCTGCGTACGCGGCGCTGCGGGCCCGGCTCGACGACCCCTTCGAACCGGTGCTGGCGCTGACCGCCACCTGGACGGAGCGCGTCTGGCCGGACGTGGAGGGCGCCTTCGTGGCGGGCGACGAGGTGATCAGCTGGATCGCCGACGACGGTCGACGACGTGGCGACGGGGCACCGGTGCTCGTCGCGCACTCCACGGCGCACTTCGCCGGCGAGCACCTCGACGCGCCCGAGGAGGCGGCGGGGCCGATGACCGTCGCCGTGCGCGACGCTCTCGGCATCGACACCGAGCCCGTCGAGACGCACGTGCACCGCTGGGGCTTCGGCAAGCCGGCCGGGAGCCGCGAGGAGACGTACGCGCTCGACGACAGCCTCGACGGCGCCCTGGTCGGGGTCTGCGGCGACGCGTTCTCCGACCGCCCCCGGGTGGAGGCGGCCTACCTCTCGGGGACGGCGCTGGGTGAGGCGCTCGCGAAGCGCCTCACCGCCTGAACCGACGGCTCAGCCGGCCAGCAGCTCGCTCGTCCAGTGCGCGCGGGCGTACTGGTCGGGGTAGGACGCGGCCTGCCAGTCGACGCCGAGCTCGGCGGCCGCGCGCTGCGGCCAGGCCGGCTCGCGCAGGGCCGCACGGGCCAGCAGCACCACGTCGGCGTCGCCGGACCCGAGCACGCGCTCGGCCTGCTCGGGCGAGGTGATGAGCCCGACCGCGCCGGACGGCAGGTCGGCACCCTCGCGCACCGCGCGGGCGAACGGGACCTGGTAGCCCGGGCCGACCGGGATGTCGGCGTGCACGGCACCGCCGGAGGAGACGTCGACGAGGTCGACGCCGTGGCCCTTGAGCAGGGCGGAGACCGCGACGGTCTGCTCGGAGTCCCACCCGCCCTCGGTCCAGTCGGTCGCGGACAGCCGCAGGAGCACCGGCATCTGCTCGGGGACGTTCGCGCGGACCGCGTCGACGATCTCGACCAGCAGGCGCGTACGCCCGTCGAAGCCGCCGCCGTAGCCGTCGGTGCGGCGGTTGGTCAGCGGGCTGAGGAACTGGTGGATCAGGTAGCCGTGGGCGCCGTGCACCTCGACGGTGTCGAAGCCGGCCTCCACCGAGCGGCGCGCCGCCGTGCCGAAGGCCTCGACGACCGTACGGATGTCGTCCTCGGTCATCTCGCGCGGGGCGTCGTAGCCGGGGAAGGCGTCCGGGGAGGAGGACACCGTGGGCCAGCCGCCGTCGCTCTCGGGCACGCTGCCCTCGGGCTCGCCGGCGAAGCCGCGGTAGGTCGACGCCTTGCGCCCGGCGTGGGCGAGCTGGATGCCGATGGCCGCGCCCTGGTCGTGGGCGAAGTCGACGATGCGTCTCCAGGCGTCGCGCTGCTCGTCGTTCCACAGCCCGGTGTCCTGCGGGCTGATGCGCCCCTCCGGCACGACCGCGGTCGCCTCGGTCAGCAGCAGGCCGAAGCCGCCCTGGGCGCGGGAGCCGAGGTTCACCAGGTGCCAGTCGGTGGGGACGCCGTCCTGGCGCTCCACGGAGTACTGGCACATCGGGGCCAGCCAGACGCGGTTGCGGACGGTGAGCCCGCGCAGGGTCAGGGGTTCGAAGAGCTTGGTCACGAGGTGCTCAACCCCCGTTCACCCGCCGGATCTTCCGTCGCAGCGGGTCTGCTGCGTCACAGCAGGCGGCGGGCGCGGCCGGTCGTGCCGGCGCTCCGGGCGTCGCTCGGGCACTCGGCCGGGGCGCTGGGCGCTCGAGGGCGCTCGTGGCCTCGCCAGGGCGCTCGGTCAGGGGCGCTCGGTCAGGGCATCGGTCCGCCGGCCGGCGGGAGCAGGCGCTCGCGCAGGAAGGCCAGCACCCGGTCGACCGCGACCTGCTGGCGCTGCGCGGTCAGCGTGGAGTGCTGGCGGCCCTCGAGCTCGACGCGGATGAACGCGTCGCCGATCGCCTCGGTCAAGGTGTCGAAGCGGGTCCCGACGGCCGGGTCGTCGCGGTAGCGCACGCCCATCACCGCGCAGCCCTCGGCGGCACGGCGCTTGACGACGTCGAGGTCGGCGGGCGAGAGGTTCAGGTCGGCGCCGCGGGCGCGCCCGACCGGGAAGGGCAGCGACGGCTGGGCCAGGACCGGCGCGGCGACCGACTCGTCGACCATCATCGCGAGCGCGAACCCGCCGGTGAAGCACATGCCCAGCGCCCCGACGCCGGGCCCGCCCAGCTCGGCGTGCAGCGAGCGGGCGAGCGAGCGGAGCCAGGTCGCGACCGGCGAGGTCCGGCGGAGCCGCATCGTGGTGAACTCGCGGTTCACGCACACCCTCGCCAGAGTGCGTACGGCTGCACCCGCCCCCGACGCGCTCGGCACCGCGCCGAAGAGGTGCGGCAGGACGACGGTGAAGCCCTGCGCCACGACCTCCTCGGCGAAGGCCACCACCTCGGGCGTGATCCCCGGGATCTCGGCGATCACCACGACCCCGCGGCCGCTGCCCTTGCGGTAGGTCGGGTGCGTCGGCACGAGGGCCGACGGTTCGGTGTGCTCACCCAGGGTCCAGCCGTCGAGGACGTCCACCCGCGGAGCGTAGGCGCAGGGTCGCTCACCGTCCGGCACGACCCGCGCTCGGCTCGGCCGCCGGCCGCTCGGGCTGCGTCCGGTCTTCGCGCGCCCGGGGGGTGTCGGTTTCCCATGCTTTCTTGGTGTCCCGGCACCTGCCTCGGCAAATTCGCCGTGCCGAGTGCAGGCTTACCAAGAAAGCATGGGAAACCGGCACCTCCCGCACCCCGCAGGACAGTGAGCAGGACAGTGAGCAGGACAGGGGCCGCGGGGACGTGGGACCGGGCGGGCAGAGCGAGAGGCGGACGACGTGCGGGTGTGCGTGATCGGTGGGGCGGGCGGGGTCGGCCGGCGGCTGACGACGCTGCTGAGCGGGGCCGGCGACGAGGTGACGGTGCTGCACCGTCGCGCGGAGCAGGCCGCGGTCGTCGAGGAGGCGGGCGGGCGCTCGGCGTTGTTCGACCTCGTCGAGGGGTCGGTCGAGGAGCTGGCCGGGTTGCTGGGCGGGCAGGACGCGGTGGTCTTCTCCGCGGGTGCGCACGGAACTGGCCGTGAGCAGACGACGCTGATCGACGGGCGCGGTCTCGAGCACGCCGTCGACGCGGCGGCGCAGGCGGGCGTACGCCGCTTCGTCGTGGTGTCGGTGTTCCCCGACGCCGGCCGTGACGTCGAGACGAACGCCGGCTTCGAGCACTACATGCGCGTCAAGAAGGCGGCGGACGTGCACCTCACCGAGAGCGACCTCGACTGGCTGGTCGTCCGTCCGGGCACGCTGACCGACTCCCCCGGAACCGGCACCGTACGGGCGGGGTGGGCGGTGCCGTACGGCGACGTGCCGCGCGACGACGTGGCCGCGTTCATCGCCGCGGCGCTGCACGAGCAGGACCTGCACCACGTGGTCGTCGAGCTCACGACCGGCGAGACCCCGGTCGAGGACGCCGTCCGCGCCCCCCTGCGGTAGCCAACCCCTCCGCCGAGCGAAGGCGCTCAGGCCTGCTTGGGCCGGGCCCGGACGTGCATGCGCTCGCCCTGCGGCCCGAGCAGGGACAGCAGCTCGGCCTCCCCCGGCCCGGGGTTGCCGAACCAGTGCGGCGTCCGCGTGTCGAACTCGACCACCTCGCCCGCCTCGAGCAGCAGGTCGTGCGGGCCGAGCAGCAGCCGGATGCGGCCCGACAGCACGTAGAGCCACTCGTAGCCCTCGTGGGTGCGCTGGTCCGGGCGCCGCTCGGGCGGGTTCGGCGGCATGATCATCTTGTACGCCTGCAACCCCTCGGGACGCCGGCTGAGCGGCAGCAGCGTCATCCCCCCGCGGTGGATCGGCCTGGGCCGCACCCGGGGGTCGCCGGTGTCGGGCGCGTCGACGAGCTCGTCGAGGGCCACCTGGTGGGCCCGCGCGAGCGGGAGCAGCAGCTCCAGCGTCGGCTTGCGCCCGCCCGACTCCAGGCGCGACAGCGTGCTCACCGAGATGCCCGTCGTCTCCGAGAGCTGCGCCAGCGTCGTGCCCCGCTCGAGGCGCAGCTCGCGCAGCCGCGGCCCGACGGCGTCGAGCACGGGCCCCAGGTCGTCCGGGCCGTCGTCCGGGCCCTCGTCCGGGCCCTCGTCCGGGCTGTCGGCAAGGCTGTCGTCGGGGTCGCTCCCGTGCTGCGCGCGCGCCCTGGGTCTCATGGGTCCCAGTTTGCCGCTTCGGCAAACGAACTTGTCAAGACGGCCTCGTCGCGAGCACCATCGACCCATGAGCGCGCACGCACCGTCCACCGCGAACCCCGACGTCCTCGTGGTCGGTGGCGGAGCTGCCGGCCTCTCGGCCGCGATCGCCCTGTCCCGCTCCCTGCGCTCGGTGCTGGTCGTCGACTCCGGCCGTCCGCGCAACGCCCCGGCCGCCGGGGTGCACAACTACCTGGGCCGCGAGGGCGTCTCGCCGCTCGAGCTCCTGGCCGACGGCCGCCGGACGCTGGCCTCGTACGGCGGCACGGTCACCGAGGGCGAGGTCGTGTCGCTGGAGCGGCTGGGCAGCGAACCGCTGCAGCCCTGGTTCCGGGCCACGCTCGCCGACGGCAGCCGGGTCGACGCGCGCCGTGTGGTCGTCACGACCGGCCTCGTCGACGAGCTGCCCGCCGTGCCCGGCCTGCGCGAGCGCTGGGGCCGCGACGTGCTGCACTGCCCCTACTGCCACGGCTACGAGGCGCGCGGCACCAGGATCGGGATCCTGTCCACGACCTCGCTGACGGCGCACCAGACGTTGATGTTCCGCCAGCTCAGCGACGACGTCACCGTCCTCACCCACACGGGCCCGGCCCTGCCCGAGGAGACCCGCGAGCGCCTCCTGGCCCGCGGCGTCCGCACCGTCGAGGGCGAGGTCGTCGAGGTGCTCGTCACCGACGACGCCCTCTCCGGGGTCCGGCTGGCCTCCGGCGAGGTGGTCCCCCTCCACAACCTGGCCGTCGCCGCACCCGCCGTCGCGCGCTCGGAGCTGCTCGCCGGGCTCGGCGTCGAGATCGCCGACCTCACCCTGGGCGAGCAGGTCATCGGTGCGTACGCGGTCGCCGAGCCCACCGGCGCGACCTCGGTCCCCGGCCTCTACGCGGCCGGCAACGTCGCTGCACCCCAGGCGCAGGTCTCCACCTCCGCCTCGCACGGGCTGATGACCGGCGCCTTCGTCAACGGCCAGCTCATCGAGGAGGAGACGGCGTACGCGGTCGAGGAGCGCCGGCTCACCGCGGCCGTCTGGGACGAGCGCTACGCGCAGCACCCGGGCCACGGCGGGACCCCGAACCCGACCCTCGTCGAGACCGCCACCGCGCTCGCGGCGGGACCGGGAACGGGGACCGCCCTCGACCTCGGCTGCGGGCGCGGCGAGGACGCGCTGTGGCTCGGCCGCCAGGGCTGGTCGGTGCTCGGCGTGGACGCGTCCGGCGTGGCGGTGGCCCAGGCGACCGCGGCCGCGGCCCGCGAGGGGCTCGACGACCGGGTCCGCTTCGCGCAGCACGACCTGGCCGGTTCGTTCCCCGCGGGCGAGTTCGACCTGGTCACGACGCACTACCTGCACTCGACCCGGGGGCTGCCGCGCACCGAGGTGTTGCGACGCGCGACCCGTGCGGTGGCCCCCGGGGGGACGCTGATCGTCGTCGGCCACGCGACGCTGCCACCGTGGGCCTGGCGCGACCTGGACGAGGGCGCTCACGGAGCGCCGGCGAGCGGACCCGAGCCTGGGGCGAGCGGGGTCGTCCCCCCTCAGGGCTCCGTACGGGAGCTGCCGTCGGCGCAGGAGGTCTGGGACTCCCTCGGCCTCCACGACGACGGAGGCTGGGAGCTCGTACGCCTCGGCACCACGCCGCGTGCCGTCAGCCACGGCGACGAGCACGGGACCATGGACGACAGCGTCCTGGTCGCGCGCCGCCGCGGCGAGGCTCAGGCGAGCAGCGCCTCGAGCCCGGCGAGCAGCCGGTCGACCTCGTCGGCGTCGGTGTAGGCGGCCAGCCCGACCCGCACCCCGGCGTCGTCCCCGCCGAGCCCGAGGGCGCGGAACGGCTCGACGGCGTAGAACGACCCGGACGGAGCCAGCACGTCGCGGGCGAGCAGGCCCTCGCTCACGTCGGCGCTGCGCCGGCCGGGGAAGGTCAGGAACAGCGTCGGCGTCCGGTCGGCCGCCCGGGAGTGCAGGACGACCCGGTCGCCGAGCCGGGCGAGCCCGTCCTCGAGCCGGTCGCGGAGCTGCCGCTCGTGCGCGTGCACCACCTCGGCGCCGGCGGCCAGCCGGTCGCGGCGGGTGCCCGTCGCCGCGGGGACGCCGGGCAGGTCGGCGAGGAAGTCGACCGCCGCCGTCGCCCCGGCCAGCTGCTCGTAGGGCAGCGTGCCGAGCTCGAAGCGCTCGGGGACCCGGTTGGTCGAGGGCGCCAGCTTGTCGGCGTCGACGGACTCGAGCAGGGCCGGGTCGGCGGCGAGCACCCCGCAGTGCGGCCCGAAGAACTTGTAGGGCGAGCACACGTAGAAGTCGGCCCCGAGCGCGTCCGGGTCGGGCAGCCGGTGCGGCGTGAGGTGGACGCCGTCGACGTGGACGAGGGCGCCGACCTCGTGCGCGCGGTCGGCCACGGTCCGTACGGGCAGCACCGTGCCGAGCAGGTTCGACGCCCCGGCCACGGCGACGAGCCGCGTCCGCTCGTCGATCGCGTCGAGCGAGCCGAGGTCCAGCTCGGCGCTGTCCGGGTCGAGCTCCAGCCAGCGCACCTCGACGCCCCGCTGCGCGGCGGCCTGGACCCAGGGGCGCACGTTCGCGTCGTGGTCGAGGCGGCTCACCACGACGTTGTCGCCCGCCGTCCAGGTCTTGGCGAGCGCCCGGGAGAAGTCGTAGATCAGCTGGGTCGCGCTCCGGCCGTGGACGATCCCCTCGGCCGGGGTCGCGAGCAGGTCGGCGTACGCGGCCCGGAACGCCTGCACCGTGGTGTCGGCGTTGCGCTGGGAGACCGAGCCGGAGCCGCGGTTGGACAGCGGGCCCGTCAGGGCGCGCGCGATCGCCTCGCCGACGACCGCCGGGGTCTGGGTGCCCCCGGGGCCGTCGAAGTAGGCCGTCGGCCCGTCGAGCGCAGGGAAGGCAGCGCGCAGCTGCGCGACGTCGAGCGTCATGGTGCGGTCCTCGCCACTACTGCAGGTAGCCCTCGACCTGACCGGCCGGCCGCTCGTGCGCGCTGTCCGGGTCCTTGCCGGCGTCGCGCAGCCCCTCGCGCTGGCGCAGCAGGTCCCACGCCTGGTCGAGGGCGATCTCCACGCGGCGGCGCCGCTCGGGGTCGCCGTGGTTGGTGGCGTCCCGCTCCTGGGCGACCAGGTCGTGGATCTTGGCGAGGATCTCGTCGTCGTTCACGACCCGATCCTCACACCTCGGGCCAGACGGTCGTACCGCTGCCCCTCCGGCACCGGCGCGGAGGCCCGGACGACGAGGAGGATGAGGTCCCGTACGGCTGCTGGGGCTGCTGCCCACGCGGGCGGCGGCCCTCGTCGGGAGGTGGGTACGCGCTGGTCACGACACCACGCCAGGGGTCGGGGGGTGCGTCCGCAGCGGACCCGCGTAGCGTCGGCACCCGAGCTCCCCGTCCCACCTGCTGACCCGGTGCAACCGTGGAGCCCGTCAACGTCAGAAGCACGGTCGACAAGCCCGAGCACCACCACGAGGAGAGACCCATGAGCGAGCAGGCCCCCGAGAGCCAAGCCAGCGAGCCGCAGTCCTGGACCCAGCTGGGCAAGGAGATGTGGACCTACCTGACCGGGCGCGGCGCGGCGATCAACTACAAGATGATCGACATGACCGTCGAGGTCCCCCGCGACACCGGCGCCGACGCGCCGCGCGCCGTGTGGAAGTTCGACGGCACGCTGCAGATCACGACCAGCGACGACCAGCACTGAGCTGTCGGCCCGTCTCGTGAAGATCGTCGCCGACCTCGCCTTCGAGGTCGTCACCGACGCCTCCCGCGGCCCGCACCCGACCCCCGTGACGGGGCGGGTGCGGGCTGACGGGTCCGAGGTCGTGGTCGAGTTCTCCGACACGCCCTCCCTCGCCGGCGCCGGCACCCGGCCGCTGGTGCGCCCGCTCGCCGAGGCCCTCGACGAGCACGGCCTCACCGTGCGCCTGACCGGACCCTCGGGCACGCTGCTGCGCCTCGGCCGAGGCGTCCGCGCCCCCTGGTGGCAGCTGCCGGCCACGAGCAGCCGTCGGATCGAGGTCACCTCGGTGCCGCTCGCGCTCCGTTCCCTGCGCGGCCCCCGGCTCTTCGAGGCCGCGCTGCCGCCGCTGCTCGCCCAGCCCGGTGCCCTGCGCCTGTCCCGGCGCCGCCGCGCGCTGGCCGTGGCCCGCCAGGGCCTGCGCCGCCTCACCGACCGGCGCCGCTAGCCCGCACCCGGCGGACGGGTCCGCCGGGGACCACGCGAACAGGTCCTGACAGGCCGGTCCAGATCGTCCCGCGTGAGCACCCGAGGCGAGCAGGGCGGAGCGCTCGCCGAGGTCGGTCCTCCGTACCGGGCCGCTCGTGCGCCCGACGGTGGTGGTTCGCCCGGGCGGATCCGGGTAGGAGCCCACTGGTCAACGCGATCTGCCGGGCGGGAAGAACGGCCTGCACGAGCGGATGGACGAGACACCAGGACAGCCTCCGGACCACCGGGGCAGCAGGACGCGCGGCGGGCGACGCGCTGGACGACAGGTCGGGCGCCCACGAGGGCGCGCCCGCGCAACCAAGGAGGAACACCCATGACGACAGATCCCTACGGCGACGCAGGGCCCGCCACGTCCGGGCCCGGCGGCCAGCCCCCGGTCTCCCCGGGCTACGGCATCAGTGACCCGGCGCCCGCCACGTACGGCACGGGGATCGACAGCGGCGCTTCGGCGGCTGCTCCGGCCGGCGCCTCGGGCTCCGGGGCGGGCTCGGCCACGGACACCGCCAAGGCCGAGGCCGGCCAGGTCAAGGACACCGCGGCGGACGCGGCGCAGCAGGTCGCCGGCACCGCCAAGGAGGAGGCGGGCAACGTGGTCGGCGAGGCCAAGGCGCAGGCCGCGAACCTCGTCGAGCAGGTCCGCGGCGAGGCCGGTTCGCAGGTCAGCACGCAGAAGGACAAGCTCGCCTCGATGGCGCACTCGTACGCGAAGGAGCTGGGCGCGATGGCGTCCAGCTCGGAGGAGTCGGGCCCCGTCACCGACCTCGTGCACGACCTCTCGCGCCGTGTCGGCGGTGCGGGCCACTGGCTCGAGAACCACGAGCCCGCCGAGGTCCTCGACGAGGTGCGTCGCTTCGCGCGCCGTCGCCCGGGTGCCTTCCTGCTCGGGGCGCTGGCCGCCGGCGTGGTCGTGGGTCGTCTGACCCGCGGCGCCGTCGACGAGCACCGCGCCGAGGCCGTGGACTCCACGGCCTCGACGACGTCCACCCCGGAGCTCTCCCACGGCGTGGCCTTCCCCGACACCGCTGCGGTCGAGCCCGCGTACGTGGCCGGCCAGCCGGGCTACGCCGCCGGGCCCACCGGCTACCAGGCCCCGCCCACGACCACCGGTTACGGCACCGGGGCCGGATCCGGGTACGGCGACCAGCCGAGCGCGAGCCGGCCCGGCTACGGCGACCAGGGCTACGTCGAGGGTGGCGGGCTCACCGACCCGTACCGCAGCCAGGGCTCGACCTACGGCACGAATCCCGGCGACGTCCGGTGAGCAGCCCGTACGAGCCGCACGAGCCCGTCGAGGAGCGCCGGTCGCTGGGTCAGGTGCTCGGTGACGTCAGCAGCGACCTGTCGACGCTGGTCCGCCAGGAGCTGGCGCTCGCCAAGGCCGAGGTCAACCAGTCCGCGAGCAAGGCCGGCAGGGGCATCGGCATGTTCGCCGGGGCCGCGGTCGCCGGGTTGCTGCTGCTGGTCTTCCTGTCGCTCTCGATCATGTGGGGCCTCGGCCAGTTCATCGGCAACCAGTGGTCCGCGCTGATCGTGGCCGTCATCTGGCTGATCGTCGCCGGGGTGCTCGCGCTCGCCGGCAAGAAGGAGCTGGCCCGGGTCAAGGGCCTGCCGCAGACCGCCGACACCGTCGGCAAGATACCGAACGCCCTCAAGGGGCAAGAGGAGCGAAACCGATGAGCAGCAACGACCCGGAGCAGATCCGCGCCGACATCGAGGCGACGCGCGCGCGACTCAGCGCCGACGTGGACACGCTGGCCGACGAGGCCAACCCGAAGAACATCGCCCGCCGCAAGGTGGACGACGTCAAGGACTCCGTGCGGGAGTCCGCCACCGGCCTGAAGGACACGATCATGGGAACTGCCGACGACGTGCGCGGCTCGGCGCACGACACCGCGGGCTCGGCCCGTGACGCGGTCGCCGGGGCCACCGGCTCGGCGCGGGACGCCGTGAGCAGCGCTCCCGGCAACGTCAAGGCGCGGACCCGGGGCAACCCCCTCGCGGCCGGCGTCGTGGCCTTCGGTCTCGGCATGCTGGTCTCGGCCGTCATCCCCTCCTCCGAGCGCGAGCAGGACGCCGTGGCCACGCTCAAGGACAAGGCCGAGCCGGCCAAGCAGCAGCTCGCCGACGTCGCCAAGGAGGCGGCGGACAACCTGCGCCAGCCGGCGCAGGACGCCGTCGCCTCGGTGAAGGACACCGCCCAGGCGGGCGTCGAGAACGTCCGCAGCGAGGGTCAGTCCGCCGCCGGGGACGTCAAGGACCAGGCCGCGTCGTCGAAGGACGCCGTGCAGGAGTCCCGCTCGTAGCGAGCACCAGCCAGCCGGACCGGCCACCGCGACCCGTACGGGCGTGGTGGCCGGCTCGTCTGCGGTCTCCGCGGTAAGTTTCGCTCGCGGTGCACCACCCGACGTTCGGAGCAACCATGAGCAGTGCAGTCAACCCGCCGCGCGACGAGCGCGGCCCCGGCTACGAGGACCCCCGGGCCACCGGCCGCCCGGACACCTCACCGGGCTACACCCCCACCCCGTCCGGCGGGACGCCGGACCGCGAGCTGCTGCGCCAGCAGCGCGACCGTTTCGGCAAGATGAGGTTCGGGGCCTGCTTCTTCGGCTGGCTCGCGGCCACCGGCACCGCGGTGCTCCTCACCGGTCTGCTCGCCGCCGTCGGCGTGGGCATCGGCGTCAACACCGGGCTCACCCCGCAGCAGGCCGGCGCGACGCCGACGGCGATCGGCATGACCACCGCGATCGTCCTGCTCGTCGTCGTGCTCGTCGCCTACATCGCGGGCGGCTACGTCGCCGGCCGGATGGCCCGCTTCAGCGGGGTGAAGCAGGGTGTCGGCGTCTGGCTCTGGGCCATCATCGTCGCCGTCGTGCTCGGCGTCCTCGGCTTCATCATCGGCGACCAGTTCAACGTGCTGAGCCGGCTCAGCGGCCTGCCCGCCGCCCCGGTCAGCGGCACCACCGCCACCACCGGCGCCGTCATCAGCATCCTCGCCGTGGCGGTCGTCGCCCTGCTCGGCGCGATCCTCGGCGGGCTCGCGGGCATGCGCTACCACCGCCGCATCGACCGCGCGACGTTCGACGACGAGGTCTGAGGACCCAGCACCACGCGCACCCGCCGTACGACGAGGCACCTCCTGCGGGAGGTGCCTCGTCGTGGTTCCGGTGCCTCGCGGGCTGTGCGAGCCGGTCAGGCGAGCGCGCGCCGCAGGGCGTCCAGACGCTGGGCCCAGATCCGCCGGCTGAGCGCGGCCTCGGGAGCGGTCTTCTCCGAGGCGTGGTAGCTGCCGGGCCACACGTGCAGCTCGGTCGGCACCCCGGCCTGGATCAGACGCTGCGCCAGGTCGACGTCCTCGTCGAGGAACAGGTCGACCGTGCCCACGTCGATGAAGGTCGGCGGGAGCCCGCTCAGGTCCTCGGCCCGCGCGGGCGCCGCGTACTGGTCGGCCTCCTGCCCGCCGAGGTACCAGGCCCACGCCTCGATGTTCGTGCTGCGGTCCCACGCGCCGACGTCGGTGACGTCGCGGCTCGACGGGGTCTCGTGGCGGTCGTCGACCATCGGGTAGAGCGGCATCAGGAAGCTGATCGCCGGTCCTCGGCGGTCACGCGCCATCAACGCGACCGCCAGTGCCAGACCGCCGCCGGCGCTGCCGCCGTAGACCGCCAGCCGGTGAGGGTCCAGGCCGAGCTCCTCGGCGTGCGCGGCCGTCCAGACCAGGCCGGCGTAGCAGTCCTCCGGCCCTGCCGGGTAGGGGTGCTCGGGGGCCAGGCGGTACTCGACCGACACCACGACCGCGCCCAGCTCGTCGCACAGCCAGGTGGCCGTGGGGTCCTCCCCCTCGACGTCGCCCATGATCATCCCGCCGCCGTGGATGACGTACAGCCCGGGCAGCGTGCCGGTCGCCCCGGCGGGTCGGTAGACGCGCACGGTGATGTCGGGCGCACCCTCCGGCCCCGGGACCGTCCGGTCCTCCTTGGCGACGCGCGGGTTGTCGGGGACGGCCAGGTGCTCGCGCAACGCCACCGACAGCGCCCGGCGCTCGACGACGTCGGGCACGGACCCGTAGCCCCCCGGCACGAGCGCGAGCATCTCGTCGAGGGGGACGAGCGACTCGGGGTCGATGAGGTCACGACGTGACACGGGCACTCCTCGGTGGTCGTACGCCGGCCCGGTGGTCGGCGGCGCTCCCATGGTGTCCGACCGCGCGCCCGGGCTGCGGGTCGCAGCCCGTCGTCGCGACCGGACACCACGTCTGCCCGTGCAGCAACGACGAGGGCCCACGCCGCGCGGTGGCGCGGGCGTGGGCCCCCCTACCCGTCGGCCGTCCCCCGGCGACCAGCGGTCTTCGCGGCGCGGCTTCCCCCGACGGGGCGCGCGCCCTTCTCCTCGGCCCTCCCGCCCCGGTCCGGCAGGGACGGGCGGCAGCGGCTCCGACCGGCCGGACCGGGACGCTTCCCCCGACGGGACGTCCTCGCTCCGGCCCAGGCCGGGCTCAGCTGTTCTGGGCCTCCCAGGTGAAGCCGATGGCGGCGGTGCCGCCCTGGGTGTCGTTGGTGGTGTTGGGGTTGACCGTGTAGGTGAGCTGGTAGGTGCGGTTCTCGGGGTTGGCGACCGTGCCGGAGCCGGTGGTGGACCAGGAGCCGACGCCGGTGCTGAAGCCGGTGGCGCTGGTGCCGAAGCCGGCGAGGGTGCCGGAGTAGACCGAGGAGCCGGTGGCGAGCGGGGTGTAGCCGGTGCAGGAGCCGAACGAGCCGCCGCTGCCCTGGGTGATGGTGAGGGTGATGTCGCTGGCGAGGGCCTTGGTGGTGGTGGCGCCGGTGCCGTAGAGCTTGACCGAGGCGGGCAGCGAGCCGGTGGAGGAGACCACGATGCAGCGGGTGCCGGTGGAGCCGGGCTTGAGGTTCGCGGCGCTGAAGGCGGCGGTGTTGGTGTCGTCGTCGGTGAGGGCGACGGTGCCGGTGGCCCAGTTCGAGGTCGGGTTCACGGTGGTGGCGGAGTAGGCGGAGTAGGACGACTGGGCCACGACCAGGCCGGAGGCGGCCAGGGCGACGGGAACCGCGACGAGGCTGACGATGGTGGCGACCTTGCGCGACGGGCGGCGGACGGCGGCGACGGCGGCGGTCTGGGCGGCGGCGGTGGTGGTCATCGGGGGCTCCTGGCGAGGTCGGTGCGTCGTGTCCTTCGAGCCAGCCCCCGCTTGCTCCCCGGCCCGTGCTGGGCTGGTGATGAGAACTGTGCTGTGAGTTCCTCCACGCTTCCTCAGGAAGACTGACAACGTTTCCTCAAGACCAGCCAAATATTGACGCGTCAACATTCACGGCTCAGGAACAGTGACAGCGGGGCCTGGGAAGTCGCCGAAACCACCATCGAGGGACTTCGCGCGAGGCTCGCGCGGGGCTGCCGGAGCCCCGGAGGACGACCAGACCGGCCCGCAGCGGCCGGTGGCGTCAGGTCGTTCAGGGTGGTTCACAGGTACCGCCCGACGGGCGGTCGTCAAGCCCGCACAGGGCGGACGACAGGTTCGATCGTGAGGCGCACCCGGAGAGACTCGAACTCCCAACCTTCTGATCCGTAGTCAGATGCTCTATCCGTTGAGCTACGGGTGCCTGTCGGATCACGCCGACAACGAGGGTTGAGTCTAGCGGTCCCCGGCCGCGGATGCGAAACGCGTCCGGACCTGGACGGTGGACGCCCCTGTGCCGGCGCTCAGGGGACCACGATCGTCATGCCGCCGGCCGCGACGCTCGGGTCGTCCATGGCGGCCAGCGCCGGGCCGGCCTCGTCGAGGCCGATGCGGTGGCCGACGAGCCGGGCCACGTCGAGCCGGCCGTCGGCCACCATCGCGAGCATCGCGGGGTAGTCGACCGCGGCCATCCCGTGGGAGCCGAGGAGGCGGAGCTCACGGCCCACGACGAGACCCCACGGAACCGCCGCCCCCGCGGCCTCGCCCAGCAGCAGGCCGACCTGGACGTGCCGCCCCTGGCGCCGGAGGCTCTCGACGGAACCCGTCATCGTCGCCACCGCCCCCAGCGCGTCCACGCCGACGTGGGCGCCGCCCTCGGTCAGCTCCCGGACCGCGGCGGCGGCACCCTCGGCAGGGAGGGCGGCGCTCGCGCCCAGCTCCAGGGCCCGCTCACGGGCCGCCGGCGAGACGTCGACGGCGACGACGCGGGCACCCAGCGCGACGCCGATCATCACGGCGGACAACCCGACCCCACCGCACCCGAAGACGGCCACCCACTCCTCCGGCCGTACGCCCGCCACCCCGGTCAGCGCGCGGAAGGCGGTGGCGAAGCGGCAGCCCAGCGCCGCCGCCGCGACGAGGTCGACCGAGGCGGGCAGGCGGACGAGGTTGGTGCTCGCGGCGTGCACGACGACCTGCTCGGCGAACGACCCGGCGTAGGTGAAGCCCGGCTGCTGCTGATCGGGGCACACGTTGGCGGCGCCGGCACGGCACCAGTCGCAGCGCCCGCAGCCGAGGACGAAGGGCGCGGTGACCCGGTCCCCCACCGCGAAGCCGGCGACGTCCGGCCCGACCTCGGCCACCACCCCGGCCCACTCGTGGCCGGGCGTGTGCGGGAGCGGCACCGGGTCGTGGCCGCGCCAGGCGTGCCAGTCGGAGCGGCACACGCCGGTGGCGGCGACGTCGACGACCACGCCGTCGGACGGGCAGAGCGGTGCGGCGACGTCGCGCACCTCGAGCGGCCCGCCGACCGTGTCGTAGACCACCGCCCGCACGGTGGCGGCGGGTGACGGGCCGGGGCGGGAGGTGACCACCACACGAACCTACGCACGGGCTCGTCCGCGCGCTGTGAGGGCCGGGGTCGTCGACGCCGACACCGACACCGACACTGACACCGACACCGACACCACGATCGTCGCGGGCTGCACGGTGGGCCGCCCCCACGAGCACCGCCGGTGCGGGCCGCGGCGGACAGGGCTCGAGGGACGGGTTGATCAGGACGACCGCCCCTCCGCCAGCCCCGTCGCAGGCGGCGCCCGTCGGCACATGATCATCTAATCCGGGCGTCCGGCCCTCCTGCGCGGCCCTCCGGCCGGCACCCGTCCAAGATCAACACGCGGGCGCCGGGCGGCCACCGCGCCCTCCGCCAGGTCCGGCACCGGCGCGCTGGCGACGTCCCCGAGGACACCCGGACGCCCCAGGTGCGGTCCGCGCGGCGCGCCCGATCATTGACAACACCCCCGGTTCACCTATCGTTCACCTGACGGCGTCCGCCCACCGTGGTCGCCGCACGGGGTGGTTGACGCACCTCGCCAGCCCCAGCGGACGAGGAGCGACGTGTCGCTGCTGTTCATCGTGATCGCCGTCGTCCTCGTGGCGTTGATCTTCGACTTCACCAACGGCTTCCACGACAGCGCCAACGCCATGGCGGGTCCCATCGCCACCGGCGCCCTCACTGCGCGCAAGGCCGTGATCATCGCCGCCGTGCTCAACGTCGTCGGCGCCTGCCTCTCCACCGAGGTGGCCAAGACGATCTCCGGCGGCTTCTTCGACGAGAAGCTCGTGAACCCGTCGATGGTGCTCGCGGGCCTCGTCGGCGCCATCGTGTGGAACCTGCTCACCTGGCTCTTCGGCATCCCCTCCAGCTCGTCGCACGCGCTCTTCGGCGGTTTGATCGGTGCCGTCGTCGTGGGGGCGGGGCTGAGCTCGGTGCACGGCTGGGTGGTCGTGTCCAAGGTGCTGCTGCCGGCGGTGCTCGCCCCGCTGGTCGCGGGCCTCGCCGCGGCGCTCTCGACCAAGATCGCCTACCTGATCACCCGTCGCACCCCGAGCGGGCGGACCAACACCGGCTTCAAGTACGCCCAGGCCTTCACCGCCTCGCTGGTCGCGCTGGCGCACGGCACCTCCGACGGCCAGAAGACGATGGGCGTGATCACGCTCGTGCTGATCGCGGGCGGCTTCCAGGCGGCGGGCACCGGGCCGCACTGGTGGGTGATCCTGGCCGCCGGCATCGCGATCGGCCTGGGCACCTACTCCGGCGGCTGGCGCATCATGCGCACGCTCGGCAAGGGCATCGTCGACATCGACACCCCGCAGGGTGCGACCTCGGGCGCCGCGACGACCGCCACCATCCTCGCGTCGTCGCACCTCGGCTTCGGCCTCTCGACGACCCACGTGGCGACGGGCGCGATCCTCGGCTCGGGCGTCGGCCGTGACGGCGCGGAGGTCCGTTGGGGCATGGCCCGCAAGCTCGTCGTCGCCTGGCTGCTGACGCTGCCGGGCGCGGGGATCATCGGCGGCCTCGCCGCCCTGCTCGCGGGCACCGGCGCGGTCGGCTCGGTGGTGCTCATCGTGCTGCTCGTCGCCGTGTGCGTCGTGATCTGGGCGGTCTCGCGGCGCCACCAGGTCACCAGCCACAACGTGACCGACAGCCGGGAGGTCATGGTGCTGGCCAGCGCGACGCCGAGCACCTACCCCCACGACCCGCGGCTGGCCCCGGCCAAGGGCGCCGGCCGGTCGGGCGGTAAGGCCAAGAAGAAGCAGAAGAAGATCAAGAGCGGGGTCTGAGGAGCGCCATGAAGATCGACTGGTCCGCCCTGGGCACCGTCGCCGTCGTCTCGATCGTGATGTCGGTCGTGTTCACCGTCCTGCTCTCCGGCGGCATCCGGGCGATCTCGGCCGCGCGGCTGCGGCAGCACCAGGGCGGGGGCGCCGGCGCGGTGCTCGCCGGTGGCTACTCGCTGCTCGGCCTGGCCGGGCTGCTGGTGCTCTTCGGCATCTGGCTGATCGTCCCCCAGTTCCACTGACCCCGGCCCGGGCCGTGGTCCGGCCTGCTCGCGGACCGTCCCGCGGTCTCGACGCAGCGCAGGGCTCGGACCGCCTCGTATGCTGCGCCAGGGTCGGCCGCCGCCGGCCCGGTGCGTGACCAGCGCGGAGGCGCCCCAGATGAGCCAGACCCGTACGCCCTCCGGCACGGGGCAGGTCGACGACCAGCCCCCGCTCGGACCCCTGGTCCGCAGCGGTCTCGAACGCTGGCTGATGGCCAACCAGGTCCAGCCGGCCGGGCCGGCCGCCCCCGAGACCCAGGAGCACTCCACCCAGTCGTGGTGGAAGGTCATGTGCCTCACCGGCGTGGACTACTTCTCCACGCTCTCCTACCTGCCCGGCATCGCGGCCCTGGCCGCCGGCGCCCTCTCGCCGGTCGCGACGCTGCTGATCGTCGCGCTCACCCTGCTGGGCATGCTGCCGATGTACCGCCGGGTGGCGAAGGAGAGCCCGCACGGGCAGGGCTCGGTGGCCATGCTCGAGCGGCTGCTGCCCTTCTGGCGTGGCAAGGTCTTCGTCCTGGTGCTGCTCGGCTTCGTCGTCACGTCCTGGCTCGTGACCATCACGCTGTCGGCCGCCGACGCGTCGGTCCACCTGATCGAGAACCCGTACACGCCCGAGGCGTTCCACGGCAAGAACGTGCTGATCACCGTGGTCCTGCTGCTGATCCTCGGCTTCGTCTTCCTGCTGGGCTTCAACGAGGCCGTGGTCGTGGCCATCCCGCTCGTCGCGGTCTTCCTGCTGCTCAACGCGGCCGTGGTCGTGGCCGGCATCGTCCAGGTCGTTCGCCAGCCGGCGCTGGTCAACGACTGGACGGCGGCGCTCGACGCGCAGACAGCCGGGCCGGGCGGCCTGGTCACGACCGCCGTGATCGCCTTCCCGCTGCTGGTGCTCGGGCTCTCGGGCTTCGAGACCGGCGTGAGCATGATGCCGCTGGTCAAGGCCGACGGGGCGACCAAGGAGCAGCGGCTGCGGAGCCGGGTGCGCAACACCCGCTTCCTGCTCACGACCGCCGCGGCCATCATGTCGGTCTACCTCGTCGCGACGAGCATGATCACCACGCTGCTGATCCCGCCGGACGCCTTCGCCGAGGGCGGCCAGGCCAACGGCCGCGCGCTCGCCTACCTGGCGCACGGGCTGCTCGGCGAGGCCTTCGGCACCGTCTACGACCTCAGCAGCGTGCTCATCTTGTGGTTCGCCGGCGCCTCGGCCATGGCCGGGCTGATCAACATCGTCCCGCGCTACCTGCCCGCGTACGGGATGGCCCCGGAGTGGGGCAAGGCGGTTCGCCCGGTCGTCCTGGTCTACACGACCGTGGCCATCGTCGTCACGCTCGCCTTCCACGCCGACGTCAACGCCCAGGCGGGGGCGTACGCGACGGGGATCCTCGTGATGATGTTCTCCGGCGCCTTCGCCGTCACGATCAGCGCGCGCCGGCGCGGGGCACGACGCGCGACCGTCGGCTTCGCCGTGCTGACCGCGGTCCTGCTCTACGCGCTCGTCGCCAACGTCGTGGAGAAGCCCGACGGCATCGTCATCTCCGGGCTCTTCATCCTCGGCATCGTCGCCGTGTCGGTGGTGTCCCGGGTGCGGCGCTCCTTCGAGCTGCGGGCGACCGAGGTCGTGCTCGACCGGACCGCCCAGCTCTTCCTGCGCGACGCGGCCCGCCGGACCATCCGGCTCGTCGCCAACGAGCCCAACGCGCGCGACGCCGCGGAGTACCAGGAGAAGCGGCGCGACTCGATCCGCGACTACGGCCTCGCCGAGACCGACGACATCATCTTCGTGGAGATCACCGTCACCGACCCGTCGGGCTTCGCCAGCCGCCTCGACGTGCAGGGCCACGTGATGCACGGCCACTACCGGGTGCTGACCATGGAGGGCACCAACGTGCCCAACGCCCTGGGCGCGCTGCTGCTGCACGTGCGCGACGAGACCAAGCGTCGCCCGCACCTCTACGTGGAGTGGACCGAGGGCAACCCGGTGGCCAACCTGGCCCGGTTCCTCTTCCTCGGCGTCGGCGAGGTGGCACCGACGACGCGCGAGGTGCTGCGCCGGGCGGAGCCGGACCGCTCGCAGCGGCCCTACGTGCACACGGCCTGAGCCCGCCCGGGCGAGGCCGGGTGCCGCTGGAGGGACGGCGGAGGTGGCGAGATTTGAACTCGCGATGGGGTTTTTGCCCCAAACCCGCTTAGCAGGCGGGCGCCATAGACCGGACTAGGCGACACCTCCACGCGCCGCTCGAGACCCTGACCCACCAGATCCAGGCTGCCCAGGACCCCTCGAAGCGCCCGGTCACCCTACCCATGCACCCGGTCGGAGTCCAAGTCACCTCCCGGGCGTGGGACGCTCGGGACGTGGCCACGCTGGAGGACGCCCGCCGCATCGCCCTGGGCCTGCCCGCCACGAGCGAGAAGGTCTCCTGGGGCTCGCTGCACTGGCGCGTCCGCGACAAGGGGTTCGCCTGGGAGCGGCCGCTGCGCTCGACCGACCTCGCGGCCCTCGGCGACGACGCACCGACCGGCGAGATCCTCGGCGTCCGGGTGGCCGACCTCGGGGAGAAGGAGAGCCTGGTCGCCGCCGAGCCCGGGATCTTCTTCACCATCCCCCACGTCGACGGGTGGCCCGCGGTCCTGGTCCGGCTCGAGGCGATCGAGCTCGACGAGCTGACCGAGGTCATCACCGACGCGTGGCTCGACCGGGCCCCGGCGCGGCTGCGCAGGGAGTTCCTGGACACCCGGTGAGCCGCTCGGCGACCGGTGCCGGGGGTGCGCGTCCCGGCGTCGACGTCGACGTGGCGGCGGCGTGCCGACCGGGTGAACAGCCGGTGACATGGCAGGGTGCCCGGTCGCCACGTACCCTGAACGTCATCTGAACGCGACGGGCGACCCCCGCCCAGCCCGAAGGACGTGCGCATGCCGGAGGACCAGCCTCCCGCCGACCCCCGCGAGAGCTCCTCGAGCTGGTCGTGGTCGAGGCCCGACGACGGGGGTCAGCCCTCGGACGCGCGGCGCGCGCTGCCCCGCAACGAGGACTTCCGCCGCACGGTGGGCTTCACCGTGCTGGGCACGGTCGTCCCCGGCGTCGGCCTGATCGCTGCCGGCCGCAAGGTCCTCGGCGGCGTCGTGCTCGCGGTGTTCGTCCTCGCGCTGGTCGCGATCGGCGTCGCCGCGGCCGTCGACCGCGAGGCCCTCATCTCCGTCGGCGTCGACCCGACCTCGCTGCGCCGCCTCGCCGTCGTCCTCGGCGTGGTCGGGGGGCTGTGGGTGCTGGTCGTCGTGGCCACGCACCTCTCGCTGCGCCACCGCCCCTCGCGCCCGCAGCGTGTGGTGGGCGGCGTCCTCGTCGGCGTCCTCGCCTTCGCCGTCGCCGCGCCCATGGCCGTGGCCGCGCGGACCGCGTACGTGCAGGCCGGCCTCGTGGGGTCGCTGTTCAAGAGCTCCGGGGAGACCAGGAGCGCGACCCGCCCGACCCTCGACCCGACCCACGCCGGCGACCAGGAGCAGCAGCAGGACCCGTGGGCCGACAAGCCGCGGGTGAACGTCCTCCTGCTCGGCGGCGACGACGGCAAGGGCCGCGTCGGCACCCGTACCGACACCGTGATCCTGGCCAGCATCGACACCAAGACCGGCGACACGACCCTCTTCAGCCTGCCGCGCAACACCGCGCGGATGCCCTTCCCGCCGGACTCGCCGCTGAGGAAGTACTACCCGAACGGCTTCACCGACGGCAACGGGGAGAACGCGGAGTTCTTCCTCAACGCGATGTACCGCGACGTCCCGGCGAGCGTGCCGAAGAACGTCATCGGCGACACCGACAACCTCGGCGCCGACGTCATGAAGCTCAGCGTCGGTCAGGCCCTCGGGCTCAAGGTCGACTACTACGTCCTGATCAACCTGCAGGGCTTCTCGACGATGATCGACGCCCTCGGCGGCATCCGGCTCAACGTCAACACCTACATCCCCATCGGCGGGAACACCGACCTCCACATCCCGCCGAAGGAGTTCATCCACCCGGGCCCGAACCAGAAGCTGGACGGGCGCAGCGCCCTCTGGTACGCCCGTGGCCGTTACGGTTCCGACGACTTCGCCCGCATGGACCGGCAGCGTTGCGTCATCAACGCGATGATCAAGCAGGCCAACCCGGCCAACGTGCTGACCCGCTACGAGGACATCGCCAACGCCAGCAAGACCCTCGTGCGGACCGACCTCCCCCAGGAGGTCCTGCCCGCGATGGTCGACCTCAGCCTGCGGGTCAAGGACGGCAACGTGCGCAGCGTGGTCTTCAAGAACGGCGTCAACGGCTTCGTCTCGGCCAACCCGGACTACTCCCAGATGCGCTCGCGGGTCAAGAAGGCGATCGGGGAGGCCAAGGACGACAGCACGCCCAAGAAGACGACCTCGTCGGGCGGCGGCTCGGCCTCCGGCTCCGCACCGACCAGCGAGGACGTGGACAGCAGCTGCAGGTACGACCCGAAGATCGCGGCGACGGCCCGCCCCTACACCGGGTAGGTCCTCGGCGCGCCCCGCAGCGACCCCGCGTCCCCCGTCAGGAGAACGGGGAGTAGCCGCGGTCGGTGTCCAGGCGGTGCTGGACCTCGGTCAGCAGCGCGAGGAAGGTCGGGTTGGCCCGCCGGCGCGGGTTGAGCACGCTGACCCCGCCCTCACCCTCCTTGCGGCTGATCAGCAGCCGGTGGCCGACCACGCGGGCGGTGTCGATCTCGGCCCAGCGCAGGCTCTGCGTCGACCCGGCGTGCTCGACACTGATCTGCTCGGCGTCGGTGACGACGGTGCTGCGGACCCGGCGGGTGACCACGAGCGCGGCCAGGCCGAGGGCGACGCCGAGGACGGCCAGCACGACCGCGACGACGAGGACGCCGACCGGCCAGCCGTACGCGCTGGTCGCGACGAGCAGCCCCACGCCGACGACCACGAGCGCGGCCGAGATGGCCAGCGCCCGGACGGGTGGCGGGGCCGACAGGACGAAGCGCGCCACGCGCGCGGGCACCGGAGCGCTCACGAGCCCGCCGCCGCTCGGACGACGGAAGACCCCCGGGAGCACGTCACGCGCTGAACCCTAACGGCCCGGGCCAGCCCCGGCCAGGCCCGACCAGCCCTCACCCAGCACCGCTCCGGACCGCCCGCACCGCGCTCAGAGCGCGGTGGCCGAGGTGACCGCGCGCAGGTCCGCGAGGGTGTGGTCGTCGAACAGCGCGCCGCCCGGGACGGCCGCGTTCGCGGCCCCGACGGCGGCGGCCGTGACCAGCGCGTCGGGCAGCGCCGACCCGGCGCCGAGGTCGCCGACGAGGCCGGCGAAGAAGGAGTCCCCGCTGCCGACCGGGTAGCCGCCCGGAGCGGCGTCGGTGCGTACCCGCCAGCCCCCGGCGGCGTCCCAGCCCACCGCCCCGTCGGCGCCGTCGGTGAGCACCAGCACGGCGACGCCGAGGGCGCGCACGGCACCGCCGAGCTCGACCAGGTCGGCCGGGTCCCGGGCCACGAGCTCGGCGGCCTCGGCCCGGTTGATCTTGACCAGGTCCGGGGTCGCGCGCTCGACGAGCAGCGGCAGCACCGCCCCGTGCGTGTCGACGGCCAGCCGCGCCCCGCGGTCACGGACCCCGGCGAGCAGCCCGACGAGCCGGTCCAGGTCGGTGCCCCGCGGGACGCTGCCCGACACCACGAACCAGTCCCCCGCCTGCACGCCGTCCAGCGCCTGCTCGAGGGCGTCGAGCTCGCCGCCGTCGGCGGCCGGGGCGTGCTCGTAGAACTCGGTGAGCGCGCCGGCGTCCTCGTCGGCCACGGTCAGGCAGAGCCGGGTCGGGGCGGTCGTGGCGAGCCGCACCAGGTCGACCCCGGACGGGGCGAGGAGCTCGGCCACGAGGTCGCCGAGGGGCCCGCCGAGCGGCGCGAGCGCGCGGACCGGGTGCCCGAGCCGCGCGAGGGCGCGGGCGACGTTGAGCGACTTGCCACCGGCCAGCCGGACGACGCGCGTCGGCCGGTGGATGGCGCCGGGGACGACGACCTCGACGGTGTGGACGACGTCGAGGGACGGGGCGAGCCCGAGCGCGTGGATCACGCCCAGAGGCTTATCACGCCGGGCTCGCGGACCCGGCCCTCCCCGGTGCCGCGTCCGCCGGCCGTGGCAGCATCGTCGAGCCGTCGTGGGCGGGCGCCGTGGCCCCCGGATCGCTCAGCCACCGCGAGCGGGACGCCGAGGAGGACTGCCGTGGAACCGGACTGGGAAGCGCTGCGCCGGATGCCGCTCGTCGACTGGCACCCGCGGCCGCGGCTGCGGGCCCCCGAGACGCCCGTCGGGCGGACCGCGGTGGACGCCGTCGACGTGCACAACCATCTCGGACGCTGGCTGACCGAGGGCGGCTGGCCCGAGGGTCCGTGGATGGTCGAGGACCCCGGCGCGCTCGTCGCCGCCATGGACGCCTGCGGCATCGCGACCGTGGTGAACCTCGACGGCATGTGGGGCGACGAGGTCACCGCGAACGTCGAGCGCTACGACGCCGCGTACGCCGGACGGTTCGTGACCTTCTGCCAGCTCGACTGGGACCTCGTCGTCGAACCGGGAGGCGTGGCAGCGCTGAAGCGCTCCCTCGAGGACAGCCGGGAGCGCGGCGCGCGCGGGGTCAAGGTGTGGAAGAACCTCGGCCTCGGGGTGCGCGACGGCGACGCCCTGGTCAGCCCCGACGACCCGCGGGTGGTCGAGGTGGTGCGCCACGCCGGCGACCTCGGGCTTCCGGTGCTGATCCACACCGGCGACCCGCTCGCCTTCTTCGACCCCGTCGACGAGCACAACGAACGGCTCGAGGAGCTCGCGCGGCACCGGGACTGGTGGTTCGGTGACACCGGGCGCTTCCCGACCTTCGACGCCCTGCTGGACGCGCACGCCGCGCTGGTGCTCGCCTGCCCGCAGACGCGCTTCGTCGGCGCGCACGTCGGCGGGGCGGCGGAGGACCTGGACCGGGTCGGGCGGCTGCTCGACGCGGCGCCGCACTACGCCGTCGACATCGCGGGGCGGATGGCCGAGCTCGGCCGCCAGCCACGCCGGACGGCGCGCTTCGTCGCCGAGCACCCCGACCAGGTGCTCTTCGGCACCGACGTCTTCCCCACGAGCGCGTCCGCGTTCCTGCTGCACGTGCGCTTCGTCGAGACCGCCGACGAGGCGTTCAGCTACGACCCGGGCGCGGACGTGCCCAGCCAGGGCCGCTGGACGGTCTCCGGGCTCGACCTCGACCCGGCCCTGCTCCCCGCCTTCTACCGGGACAACGCGCGCCGCTTCCTGGGCCTCGGCTGAGCCGGAGGTCCGGACCTGGCGCTCAGGCGCTCAGGTCGACGTCCAGCCGGCCCCCGAGGGCGCGCGGCAGCAGGTCGGCGTGCGCCTCGGTCATCCGGTCGCACAGGGCCCAGATCTGCTCGGGCGTCAGCGTCGCGCTCGCGTTCGCGTCGACGAGGACGGCCCGCCGGACCAGCTCGGGGTCGCCGGTCCGGGCCGCCTCCACGGTCAGGCCGGCCACCGAGAGGTAGGTCCGGTTGAGCGCGGCGCCGGCCGCGGGCACGGACCCGTACGCGACAGGGTGCACCCCGTCGGCGTCGAGGCGCGTGGGGACCTCGACGACCGCGCCCTCGGGCAGGTTGTCGATCAGCGGGGCGCCCACCGGGTTGACGACGTTGGCGTGGATCTCGCGCTCCGTCCCGGTGAGGACGGAGTGGATGACCTGCGGCGCGTACTCGGCCGCCCCCTCCTCCAGCTCGAGCGGGCGCCCCTCGGCGAGGGCGCTACGCGCGCTCTCGAACTCGGCGACGTTGGCCTCGGAGATGCCGAGGTACTCCAGCGGCTCGAGGCGGTAGCGCTCGACCTGCGCGTCCGAGCGCAGGAACCACCCCAGGTACTCCGCGGAGTGCTCGCTCGTCTCGGTCGGGTAGAAGCCGATGCGCCGGAAGATCTCCACCCGGACGCGCCGCTCCAGCTCGGGATCGGCCGCGATGACCTCGCCGCAGGCGCGGGTAGAGGTCCTCCCCGTCGCGGCTCCACTCGGTGAGCCACGCCTGGTGGTTCACCCCGGCCGCGCGGAAGTGGGTGCCCTCCATCGGCACGCCGACCATCGCGCACAGCCCGTGCACGGTCCAGTGGACGCTGTGGCAGAGCCCGACCGTACGGATCTGCGGTGCGACGACCGACATCCACCACACGTTCATGGCCATCGGGTTGGTGTAGTTCAAGAACAGCGCGTCGGGGCACAGCTCGGCCATGTCGCGGGCGACGCCGCTGAGGAACGGGAAGGTCCGCAGCCCGCGGAACACCCCGCCGACGCCGGTGGTGTCGCCGATCGTCTGGCGCAGCCCCACCTCGGCGGGGAGCAGCAGGTCGACGCGGGTGGCGTCGATGCCGCCGATCTGCACCATGTTCACCACGAAGGCGGCGCCGTCGAGGGCCTCGCGCCGGTCGAGCGTGGCCACCAGCTCGGGGTGCCGTTCGAAGCGCTGCGCGACCTGCTCGGCCGTGCCCCGGGCGACGTCGAGCCGCCCCGGGTCGACGTCGTGCAGGACGACCCGCAGCTCGGGCAGGTCGTCGTAGCCGAAGAGGTCGGCGAGCAGCTGGCGGGTGAAGACGACGCTCCCCGCCCCGAGGAACACCACGGTGGGCTTCATGCAGGCGATCCTGCGGCGGAGCGAGCGGATCGCGCAACGAGCTGAGCGGTGGATGGCTAAAGTGATCAGCGCGAGCGAGCGATCGGCTCGTCGGCGCGATCAGCGAGGAGCTCCGGATGGCCGCGTCCCGCGTCGAGTCCCGGCTCCGCGCGTCGTCCACCCGACGGGCACGCCGCCTCACCGCGATCCTCGACCTGCTCGCCGAGGAGCACACCGTCTCCCTCGCGCGGCTGACCGAGCGCCTCGGCGTCTCCCCGGCCACCGCTCGCCGGGACCTGACGGAGCTGGCCGACCAGCGCCTGGTCAGGCGCACCCACGGTGGGGCGACGCTGGCCGAGGGGCGCACGGAGCTGCCCGTCGCGCTGCGCGGCACCCGGTCCGCCGGGGCGAAGCGGGCGATCGCCCGGGCGATGGCCGCCCGGCTCCCGTCCGGGCGGCACGTCGTCGCCCTGAGCGGCGGGTCGACCACGGCCGAGGTCGCCCGCGCGCTGGAGTGGCGCCAGGACCTCACCGTCGTCACCAACTCGCTGTCGATCGCCACCCTGCTCACCCAGCGGGGCCGCGTACGGGTGGTCATGACCGGCGGGTTCGTGCGACCCGAGTCGTGGGAGCTGGTCGGCGCGCTCGCGGAGAACACGTTCACCGCGGTGAACGTCGGCACCGCCGTCCTCGGTGCCGACGGCATCAGCGCGGGCGCCGGGGTCACCACCCACGACGAGACCGAGGCGCGCACCAACCACGCCATGGTCTCGGCGGCCCAGCGGACCGTGGTGGTCGCCGACTCCGCCAAGGTCGGCCGTGTCGCCCTCGCCCAGATGGCCGGGCTCGACCGGGTGTCCACGCTGATCACCGACGACGCCGCCGACCCCGGGGAGGTCGAACGGATCCGCGCCCTGGGGGTCGAGGTCGTCCTGGCCGACGCCGGCGGCTGAGACGGACCCTCCCGAGGCGTGGGCGGCGAGGCCCGAGCCGGAGCACGCGGTGTCGCGGTGGTAGACCGGTGACGCAGGACGAGGCCGTCCGTCGCCGACACCGTCGACGACGTGAGCGGCCGATGACGAGAGGACGAGCACATGGGCATCGGCGACTTCGTGGAGAAGGCCAAGGACCTGGCGGGGCAGCACCCCGACCAGGTCGACCAGGGCATCGACAAGGCCGGCGACGCCGTCGACCAGCGCACCGGCGGGCAGCACGCCGCGCAGGTCGACAAGGCGCAGGACGCCGTGCGCGACCGCCTTGCCGGCGGCGACCGGCAGCCCCCGGCCTGAGGCTCGCCCGGCACGGGTGCCCGTCAGCTCCGAGGGGCGGCTCCTCGCGCTGAGCGTCGCCGCCGGTTCGGTGCCCTCCGGGTGCCGGACCGGCTGCGGCCCTGCGGCGAGGGTGGGATTCGAACCCACGGAACGGTCTCCCGCTCGGACGCTTTCAAGGCGTCTGCACTAGTCCACTATGCGACCCCGCCCCGTCGTGGGCGCCGCTCGTGCGCGCCGTCGGAGCGGGCCCGAGCCTAGCCGAGGCGCCCGTGCCGGCCGTGGCACGCTGACCGGGTGCGCGCAGTCGTGGTGTCAGAGCCGGGCGGTCCCGAGGTCATGCGGGTCGAGGAGGTCCCCGACCCGCGCCCGGGGAAGGGCGAGGTGCTCGTCGCGGTCGTCGCCGCCGGGGTCAACCGCGCGGACCTGATGCAGCGCCAGGGGCACTACCCGCCCCCGCCCGGGGCGAGCGAGACGATCGGGCTGGAGGTGTCGGGTCACGTCGCGGCGCTCGGCGAGGGCGTCGACGGACTCGAGGTCGGACAGCCCTGCGTCGCGCTCCTGGCCGGCGGCGGCTACGCCGAGCGGGTCGTGGTGCCGGCCGGCCAGGTCGTCGTCCCGCCGCCCGGCTACGACCTGGTGGACGCCGCCGGGGTCCTCGAGGTCGCCGCGACGGTCTGGTCGACGCTGGCCCACGCCCACCTGGCCGCGGGCGAGACGTTCCTGGTGCACGGCGGCGCGGGCGGCATCGGCTCGTTCGCGATCCAGTACGCGCGTGCGCTCGGCGCCACCGTCGTCGCCACCGCGGGGAGCGAGGACAAGCTGCAGCACTGCCGCGACCTCGGCGCCGACCACGCCTTCTCCTACCGCGACGACTGGGCGGCGCAGGTGCGGGAGGTCAGCGAGCGGGGCGTCGACGTCGTCCTCGACAACATGGGCGCCAAGTACCTCCAGACCCACGTCGACCTGCTCGCTCCCGACGGCCGGCTGGTCGTCATCGGGCTCCAGGGCGGGCGCCGGGCCGAGCTCGACCTCGGTGCGCTGCTGCCCAAGCGGGCCTCGGTCTCGGCGATCTCGCTGCGGGGGCGGCCGCTCGCCCAGAAGGCCGACATCTGCCGTCGCGTCGCCGGGGAGGTCTGGCCGCTGCTCGCCGACCGGACGATCCGGCCCACCCCGCTCACGACGTTCGGGCTCGACGAGGTCGTCGAGGCCCACCGCAGGCTCGAGTCCGGTGACAACGTGGGCAAGATCGTCCTCCTCGTGCGGGCGGCCTGACACGGGGACCCTCGTTCCGCCCCGGAGCGGACCGCTGCGCGCGCACCGTCTCGGCGCCGCGTCGTGGACGACCCGGGTCAGGAGATCGGCGAGGGCCCCTCCAGCGCCTGCAGGACCTGGCCGACCTCCTCGTCCGGCGTGCCGCCGAGCCGCACGGTGATGACGCGCTCGTCGGGGCCGGGAGGCTCGAGGGTGTCGAGCTGGGACTGCAGGAGGCTCAGGGGCATGAAGTGGCCGGAGCGCGTGGCCAGCCGGGCCGAGATGACCTCCCGGGTGCCCGCGAGGTGGACGAAGACGACGTTCGCGCGGCGCAGCCGGTCGCGGTAGGCCCGCCGCAGCGCCGAGCACGTGATGATCCCGGGCTCCCCGGCCCGGCCCTGGCGATCGATCCAGGCGGCGACCCGGTCCAGCCAGGGCCAGCGGTCCTCGTCGGTGAGCGGGACGCCCTGCTCCATCCTGGCCACGTTGGCCGGCGGGTGCAGGTCGTCCCCCTCCTCCAGCCGCCAGCCGAGCCGCTCGGCCAGCAGCCCGGCGATCGTCGACTTGCCCGTGCCCGAGACCCCCATCACGACCAGGACGGTCGGCAGGTCGGTGGCGTCCGTGAGCTCCATCCGTCGGACCCTACGGGGCCGGGCGGGCTCACGACGGCACGGAGGACCCCCGGATGACCAGCTCGCACGGCTGCGTCACCACCCCCGAGCCCAGCTCGGAGCCGTCGATCGCGGCCAGGAGCCGGGACGCCGACAGCCGGCCGAGGCGGACCAGCCGGGGGTCGACGGTGGTCAGCGTCGGCCGGGCCGCCTCGGCCATGACGTCCCAGTTGTCGAAGCCCACCACCGAGACGTCCACCGGCACCCGGACCCCGGCCTCACGGAACCCGTCGGTGAGCCCGCGCGCGATCTGGTCGCTGCCGCACACCACCCCGTCGACCATCCCGTCCGGCGAGCGCCGCGCCAGCATCCCGGCGGCGGTCCGCCCCCAGGCCTCGCTCCACTGCCCCAGGAGCACGTCGCCGATCGCGACCCCGGCGTCCGCCGAGGCCGCCTCGAAGCCCGCCTGGCGCAGCTGCGTGGACAGGTGGTGCCCGGGCCCGGTGACGTGGGCCAGCCGCGTACGCCCGTGGGCGACGAGGTGCTCCACGGCCAGCCGGGCGCCCTGCGCGTCGTCGTTGGTGACCGTGAGGTCCTCGGGGTGGTCGGACCGGCCCAGCACGTAGACCACGGGGATCGGCAGCCGGCCGACGCTGCGCCGCTCGTCGGGGCGCCGCCCGGTGACGACGATCCCGTCGACGCGTCGGTTCAGCAGCTCGGCGATGTAGTGCTGCTCGCGGAGCGGGTCGCCGCGTCCGTCGCAGAGCAGCGTCGAGACCTTCCCCGCGCCCAGGCTGTCCTCGATGCCCTCCATCAGCGGCAGCGTGAACCGCCCGAAGCTGTCGCTCGTCAGCATCCCGACCGTGTAGGTCCGACCCTCGGCGAGGCTGCGGGCCACCTGGTTCGGGCGGAAACGGAGTTTCTCGGCCGCGGCCTGGACGCGCCGGCGGGTCTCCTCGCGCAGCTGACCCTGGCCGTTCAACGCCTTGGACACCGTCCCGGGGGACACCCCGGCGAGCTGGGCCACGTCGCGGACGGTCACCGCCGGGTCGTTGCGTGCGCTCGCCACCGGGTCCTCCGTCCACCGCCGGCGACACGCCGGGGAGACACATGAGTACCACAGCCTTGACCCCCCGCGCACGAACCGCTAGCGTCCGCGGAAACCGATTTCCTTAGTTTCCGCTCGCCCGACCGGGCTGCGACACCGACGACGCCAGGAGACCCGATGACCTTCCCCGTACGAGCCCGACGGCTGGCGGCCACGCTGGCCGCCGTGACCCTGCTGGCCACCGCGTGCGGCGGTGGCGGCGACAGCGGGGGCGTCGACTCCGGCGGGGGCGAGAGCAGCGGACCGGCGACCGGCGAGATCACGATCTGGGCGCGTGACTCCCAGCAGGGCTTCATGAGCCAGCTGGTGGACCTCTTCAACGCCAGCCACCAGGTCAAGGCCAAGGTCACGATCATCCCCAACGCGAGCTTCGTGCAGAAGCTGGGCACGGCCGCGGCCGCCGGTTCGGGCCCCGACGTCTCCTCGATCGACCTCGTCTACGCGCCGTACTTCGCCTCGGCGGGTGCGCTCGAGGACATCACCGACCTCTCGGACTCGCTGCCCTACAAGGCCTCGCTGAGCCCGTCCCACCAGCGCCTGAGCACCTTCGAGGACAAGACCTACGCGCTGCCCTTCACCGCGGAGGCGTCGGCGGTCTACTACAACAAGGACCTGTTCGAGAAGGCCGGGATCGCCGGCCCGCCGACGACCTACGCCGAGATGCGTGACGACGCCAAGAAGATCCGCGCGCTCGGCAGCGACTACTACGGCTTCACCTTCGCCGGCGCCTGCGGCGGGTGCAACGTCTTCGAGTTCGCCCCGCACGCCTGGGCGAGCGGTGGCGACATCCTCAGCGCGGACGGCAAGCAGGCCCTGCTCGACTCGCCGGCCGTGACGGACGCCCTGGGCCTCTACCGCGGGATGTGGGAGGACGGCTCGGTCTCCAGCGCCTCGAAGAACGACGGCGGCACGCAGCAGATCCCGCTCTTCACCTCCGGCAAGGTCGGCATGATCACGCTCGGGGCGTTCGCGATCCCCTCGATCGAGAAGGCGAAGGTCAACTTCGGCGTCACGCCCATCCCGGGCAAGGACGGCGGCACCGCGTCCTTCGCCGGCGGCGACGTGATCTCGGTGATCAGCGGCACCAAGAACGAGGCCGGCGCCAAGGAGTTCGTGAAGTGGGCCACCGACACCGAGGCACAGACCTTCCTGGCCAAGAACGGCAGCGTCCCGGTCCGCACCGACCTGGTGCCGAGCATCTACGCCAGCCAGGGCGAGCCGTACAAGGTCTTCGGCGAGCTGATGTCGACGGGCAAGACGCCCTACAGCACCGTCGAGAACGCGGTCTTCAACGACAACAACGGGCCGTGGGCGAAGATGATCAACCAGGCCGTCTTCGGTCCGGACATCGCCTCGGCGCAGGCCGCCGGGCAGCAGGCCGCCCAGTCGATCATCGACGCGGGCTGAGGCCGGGGCGAGAGCGGCACCGAGCATGACCTCGACCGTCGACCTGGCTCCCGGGTCCCACGGCGCTCCCTCCCCCGGCGCGGTGCTCACGGCACCGCGCCGCGGGATGCGGGCCGGCCGCCGGCGGGCCCTCGTGGGGCTGGCCATGGCGAGCCCGGCGATCGTCCTGATCGTCGCGTTCTTCCTGGTCCCCCTGGTGATGACCTTCTGGATCTCGCTGCACAACTGGCCGCTGCTGGGGCGGCACCGGTTCGTCGGGCTCGACAACTACGCCCGTGCCGTCGCCGACCCGGGCTTCCGCTCGGCGATGAAGTTCACGCTGCTCTACACGGTCGTGATCACGCCGGTGCTGTTCCTGCTCGGCCTGGGCATGGCGCTGCTCGTCCGGCGCCGGGTCCGCTCGGCCCGGGTCTTCCAGTCGATCTACTTCATGCCGGTCTGCATCGGGCTCGCGGCGGGGTCGTTCCTCTGGCTCTACCTGGGCCAGGCCCGGATCGGGCCGCTGTTCGACCTGCTGCGGCGGGTGGGCCTCGTCCCGGCGGACGGCAACATCTTCGCCGGGACGTGGGGCGCCCTGCTGATGGTGACGGGCATGGTGACCTGGAAGGTCGTCGGGCTGCAGATGCTGCTGCTGCTCTCCGGCCTCCAGTCCATCCCCGACGACGTCACGGAGGCGGCGCGGATCGACGGCGCGAGCCGGTGGCAGGGGTTCCGGCACATCACCCTGCCGCTGCTGCGACCGACGCTCGCGCTCGTGCTCGTCTTCTCGGTGGCCGGTTCCCTGCTGGCGTTCGACCAGTTCTTCATCATGACCACCGGCGGTCCCGCGAACTCGACGATCACCGCCGTGTACGCGATCTACCGCACCTCGTTCATCTCGTTCAAGCTCGGGTACGGCGCGGCGCTCTCCGTCTTCTTGATGGTCGTGCTCGCCGTGGTCAGCGCCGTGCAGATGCTGCTGCTGAGGAACACCGACCATGGCTGACACCCGTACGGCACCGCCCACCTCGCCGGCGCTCGACCCCCGCCCTGCACCAGGTGCCCGCAGCAGGGCACGGGGGCGCGGCGGGGTGCTGGGCGAGGTGCGTCGCTCCATGCCCGCGGCGGCCTGGTGGGTCGTGTGCCTCTGCCTGGCGGTGGTCTTCCTCTACCCGCTCTTCGTGATGCTCTCGATGGCCTTCAAGGGCTCGCGAGAGCAGGGGCGGATCCCTCCGACCGCCTTCCCGCACGCCCCGACGCTGGAGAACTTCACGCACCTGGCGAGCGTCCAGGGCCTCAACGTCTTCGGCAACCTGCTCAACAGCGTGCTGGTCACGCTGGCGGCGACCGTGCTCACGGTGATCGTGGCGACCCTCGCCGGGTACGCGCTCGCCCGGGCCCGCTTCCCCGGCAGCGACGTCGTCTTCTTCGTCGCGCTCGCCACGTTCATGATCCCGTTCCAGGCGATCATCACGCCGCTGTTCATGGTGCTGAAGACGCTCGGGCTGAACAACTCGCTGGTCGGGCTGACGATCGTCTACGTGACGTTCAACCTGCCCTTCGGGTTGTTCATCATGCGCAACTCGTTCGCGGCGGTGCCCGGCACGCTCGAGGAGGCCGCGCTCGTCGACGGCTGCGGCATCCTCACCGCGCTGCGCCACATCATGCTGCCGATCGTCATGCCGGGAGTGATCACCACCGCCCTGCTGACCTTCTTCGCCAGCTGGAACGAGTTCTTCGCGGCGCTGATCCTGCTCACCGACCAGGACAAGTTCACGCTGCCGGTGACCCTGACCCTGGTGACGTCCGGCCAGTTCGGCACCGTCAACTGGGGAGCGCTGGAGGCCGGCGTCGCGCTGACGATCGTCCCCTGCATCGTGATCTACGTGCTCCTGCAGCGCTACTACGTCAGCGGGATGCTCAACGGCGCCCTCAAGTAGCCCGCTCCGGCAGCTTCCCTCCCGCGCTCCCGCGCTCCTCCCCTCCTCCTCCTCCTCCTCCCCGGGGCTCCCTCGAGCCCGCCCCGCGCGCGACGCGCCACGATCCCGAAGGACCACCGATGACCGACACCGCCACCCGTCCCACCGCGGCGACCGCCGCGCGCACCGACCAGGCCGGACCCGTCCGGCTGCGCGAGACCTCCCGCACGGCGCTCCTCCCGGCCACCCGCGCCCGGATCACCGGCGGCCTGTGGGCCGAGCGGCGCCGCGTGAACCGCGAGGTGAGCGTGACGACGGGCTGGGACCGGCTGCACGAGGCCGGCAACTTCACCAACCTCGAGCTGGCCGCCGGGCAGCACGAGGGCACCGCGTACGTGGGTTCGCTGCCCTTCCTCGACAGCGACCTCTACAAGTGGCTCGAGGCGCTCGCCTGGACGCTCGCCGACCCGGACCTCGATCCCGAGGGCGAGGCCCGGCTGGACGAGTTCCTGACCACGTCGGTCCGGATGCTGGAGGCCGCGCAGGCCGAGGACGGCTACCTCGACTCCTACTTCCAGGTGAACTTCCCCGGCGAGCGCTTCGTCCAGCTCGCCTGGGGCCACGAGCTCTACTGCGCCGGCCACCTGATCCAGGCCGCGGTCGCCCTGCACCGCACCCGCGGCGACGCACGCCTGCTCGACGTCGCCCGTCGCGTCGCCGACCTGGTCGCGCGGTCGTTCGGGCCCGGGCCGGACCGCGTCGACGGGATCTGCGGGCACCCGGAGGTCGAGACCGCGCTCGTCGAGCTCTACCGCGAGACCGGGGAGCAGGCCTACCTCGACACGGCGCGCTACTTCGTCGACCGGCGGGGCCACCAGCTGCTCGGGGGCCACGGCTTCGGCGCGCACTACTTCCAGGACCACGCCCCGGTCCGCGAGGCGACCTCGGTCGAGGGCCACTCGGTGCGCCAGGTCTACCTCCTCGCCGGCGTCGCCGACCTCTACGTCGAGGACGGCGACGACACCCTGCGCGAGGCGGCCGACCGGCTCTGGCACGAGATGGTCGCGACCAAGACCTACGTCACCGGCGGCATCGGGACGCACCACACCGACGAGGCCTTCGGCGACCCGTACGAGCTGACCAACGAGCGCAGCTACTGCGAGACCTGCGCCGCGATCGGCTCGGTGATGTTCAGCTGGCGGATGCTGATGGTCACCGGCGAGGCGCGCTACGCCGACCTCGTCGAGCGCACGCTCTACAACGGCTTCCTCGCCGGGCTGTCGCTCGACGGCCAGCGCTACATCTACGCCAACCCGCTGCAGGTGCGCGACGGCCACATGGCCGGGGGCAACGACCGCGACTACGCCCGCAAGCCGTGGTTCAGGTGCGCGTGCTGCCCGCCGAACGTCATGCGCACGCTCGCCTCGCTCGAGCACTACGTCGTCCTCGGCGGCGCCGACGGCCTGCGCGTGCACCAGTTCGTCACCGGCTCCTGGACCGCGCCGGTCGGCGACGGCGAGGCCTCGGTGAGCGTCGCGACCGACTACCCCTGGGCCGGCCGCGTGACCCTCACCGTGGACGCCTCCCCGGGCACGTGGGGCCTCACCGTCCGCGTCCCGCACTGGGCCACGGGCGCGACCTTCGCGGTCAACGGCGACGGGGCCGCGCCCGACGTCGCCGACGGCTGGGCGACGATCACCCGCGCGTGGGAGGCCGGTGACGTCGTCACGCTCGACCTGCCGCTGGAGCCGCGGCTCACCCGCGCCGACAGCCGGGTCGACGCCGACCGGGCCAGCGTCGCCCTCGAGCGCGGTCCCCTCGTCTACTGCTTCGAGGCCGTCGACAACCCGGGCCACCGCCTCGACGACGTCGTGGTCGAGGTCGCCGCGACCGTGCGGACGGTGCCGACCGACGACGCCCTGCCCGCCGAGGTGGTGACGCTCGCCGCCCAGGGCCGCGTGCGACCCCGTCCGGCGAACGGCTGGTGGCCCTACGCCGACGCCCGTACGCCGGAGCCGGGCGAGGGCGAGCCCGTCACCCTGACCGCGGTGCCGTACTACGTCTGGGGCAACCGCACGCCGGGCGCGATGCGGATCTGGACCCCGGGGCAGTAGGCGCGCCAGGAGGGCGGGCCGGGTCGGCTCAGGTGGGGTTGGCGGCGAAGTCGAAGGTCGCCGGCACCGGCGAGGGCGGCTCGGCCCCGAAGGCGAGCACGATCTCCTGGTGGTCGCGCAGCCGCAGCCGGGCCGGGTCACCGGTCAGGGGTCGGCCGTCGACGTACGCCCGCAGGCGCTTCCCGTCTCCCGCGCCGAGCCCGCCGAGGTGGTCCGCGTCGAGGCGTACGCCCCACTCGACGAAGAGCTGCCCGAGCGTGAAGGTGGTCCCGGCGTCCGCCGCCTCGGCGTGCACGACGCCGGTGCCGGCGTGGGTGTGGATCTCGGCGTAGAGCTGGCGCTGCACGTCGATCCCGATGTCCGCCGGGACCGGCACGGCCCGGCCGTCGACGAGCACGTCGAGGTGGGCGTGGAAGTGCTGGACCAGCCCCTCGGAGGGAGCGGCGTCCAGGCCGGCGGCGCGCACGCCCTCGACCGGGTCGACGGGCGCCGGCCAGGGCGGCAGCGCCGTGCCCCCGCCGGCGTACGCGGCCGGGACCCGGGGCGGGGCGAGCAAACCGGCGACGGCGACGACCAGGGCGAGGACCGCGACCGCGGACGCGGCGGCCAGCAGGACCACCCGGCGCCGTGCGGCACGGGGCGCCTCGGTCGTCACCGGCTCGTCCACCCGGCCAGGCTAGGTGGCGCGACCGCGCCGCGGGCCGGGTTCAGCTCGTCCAGGCCCGCCAGAGCCGGGCGTACTCCCCGTCGGCGGCCACGAGCTCGTGGTGGCTGCCCAGCTCGGCGATGCGGCCGTCGATGACCACCGCGATCCGGTCGGCGTCGTGGGCGGTGTGCAGGCGGTGCGCGATGGCGACCACGGTGCGGTCGGCCAGCAGCGCGGCCATCGACCCCTCCAGGTGCCGCGCCGTCGTCGGGTCGATCAGCGACGTGGCCTCGTCGAGCACCAGGGTGTGCGGGTCGGCGACCACGAGGCGGGCGAGGGCGATCTGCTGGGCCTGGGCCGGGGTGGGTTCGAGGTGCCCGGAACCGAGCCGGGTGTCCAGGCCCTGCGGCAGCCGCTCGACCCACTCCAGGGCCTCGACCGTGCGCAGGGCCTCGAGCACGACGTCGTCCCCGGCGTCCTCGCGGGCCAGCACGACGTTGTCGCGCACCGAGCCCGCGAAGACGTGGTGCTCCTGCGTCACCAGCGCCACCTCGGTGCGCAGCACCGGCAGCGGCAGGGCCAGCAGCTCGACCCCGCCCACGGTCACCGAACCCGTCCGCGGCCCGTTGATGCCGGCCAGCAGGCGACCGAGCGTCGACTTCCCCGAACCGCTCGGGCCCACCACGGCCAGCCGCTCGCCGGGCCGCAGCGCGAGGTCGACGCCGTGCAGGACGTCGCGACCGGGCCGGTAGGCGAAGCGCAGGTCCTCACCGACGAGCCGGCTCCCGTCCGGACGCGCCTCGCCGGCCTCGCGGTCCTGCGGCACCTCGGCGACGCCGAGCAGGCGGGCGGTCGAGGCGATGCCCACCTGGAGCTGGTCGAGGTTGCGGATCAGGCGCTGCAGCGGCTCCTTCAGCGCCTGGAGGTAGAGCGTCGCGGCCGTGAGCTGGCCGAGGCTGACCCAGCCGCGGGCGTAGCCGTACGCGCCGAGGGCGAGCACCAGCACCAACGGGGTGTCGAAGGCGATCCCGAGCGCCCCGAAGAGCAGGTTGCGCAGGGCCATCGTGTAGCGCTCGGCCTGCGACGACTCCGCGATGTCGTCGTCGTTCACGGTGTTGCGCCGGTCCTGCAGGCCGAGCGCCTCGACCGTGCGTGCGCCCTCGACCGTCTCGGTGAGCGAGGTGTTGATCAGGGAGTACGTGCCGCCCTCGGTGACGTAGCCCTGGGCGGCCCGACGCAGGTAGCGGCGGACCGCGACCACGAGCACCGGCAGGCTCAGCAGCAGCGGCAGCGCGAGGAAGACCGAGTTCAGGACCATCGCCCCGATGGTCAGCAGCGTCGTGGCCAGCGCGACGGCGGCCTCCGGCAGGCCGTAGCGCACGCTGCGGCTCATCTCGGAGACGTCGCGCGTCACCCGGGTGACGAGGTCGCCCGAGCTCGCCGACTCGACGCGGCCGAGCGGCAGGCCGAGGACCGTGTCGACGACGTGCTCGCGCGCCGAGGCCAGCAGGTCCTGGCCGAAGACCACCGACACCCGCAGTGCCAGGAAGGTCAGCACCGCCTGGACGACGACCACCGCGGCCACGGCGAGCGCGAGCGCGTCCGCCTGGTCGGCGGTGGTGCCGCCGGCCGCGGTGCCGTCGACGAGCCGTCCGACCACGCGCGGCACGACCAGCCCGGCCAGCGCGGCGAGCGCGTGCAGGAGGAGCAGCGCGGCGACCGTACGCCGGCGGGTCCGCACGAGGGCGAGCGCGAAGCGGCCGACGACGCCGCGGGTGGCGACCGGGAGCGCGCGCACGGGGTCCAGCGAACCGTCGTAGCAGGCCTGGGCGCGCTCCTGGCGGAGCAGGTGACGGGCCCGCCAGGCCGCGAGGCGACGCCGCGGCGAGCGGGTGCGGGGCACGAGCAGCGCGGCCGGCACCCGGGCCGGGACCCGCGCGTCGCTCCAGGTCTCGGTCGAGGCCGGCAGCGGGCGCTCGCCCAGGACGCCGCGCTCGCCGGACGGCGAGCCGGGCGCGGAGACGGCCAGGTCAGACATCGCTCGCCTCCCACTGGTCGACGGCCGACCGGGTGACCACCCGGCGGTACGCGGCCGAACCGTGCAGCAGCTCCTCGTGCGTGCCGGTCTCGACGACGCGGCCCTGGTCGAGCAGCGCCACCGTGTCGGCCTGGTGCAGCAGCAGCGGCGAGGCGGTGACGACGACGGTCGTCCGTCCCCGGCGGGCGCGCCTCAGCCGCACGCCGATCTCGGCCTCCGTGTGCGCGTCGACGGCCGAGGTGGGCTCGACCAGCACGAGCACGTCCGGCTCGAGGGCCAGGGCGCGGGCGAGCACCAGCCGCTGACGCTGGCCGCCGGACAGCCCGCGGCCGCGCTCCTCGACGACGCCCTGCCAGCCGCCGGGCAGCGCCTCGTAGACGTCCTCCGCGACGGCGGCGTGCAGCGCGGCCTCGGCCTGCTCGCGGGTCAGCCGCCCGTGCGGGTCGAGGACGGACTGCAGCGTGCCGGCGAAGGTCGAGCTGCTCGCGTCGCTGACCAGCACCCGCCCGCGGACCGCCCGCACCGGCACCTCCCCGAGGTCGACGCCGCCCAGGCTCACGCCGAGCCGGCCGTTCGCCGCGGCCTGGTCCTCGCGGTCGACCGCCCGGCGCCGCTCGCGCTGCTCCTCGCGCGCGCGGCGCAGCGCCCGGCCGTGCAGCGACGCGTCGACGTCCAGGCCGACGGCGCCATGGCTGGCCGGGAGGTAGCGGCCGAGCCGGTCGGCCAGCGCGGCGGACTCCTCGGGCACGGCCGAGACCAGGGCGGTGAACCGGCCCGGCTCGGCGACGAACCCGGACCGCTCGTCGGCCAGCGCCCCGTCACGGGGCAGCACCAGCGACGGGTCGCCGGCCTGCCAGGGCGGGTCCTCGGCGAGCAGCGTGACGGCCTTGCGGGCCGAGACGATGGCGCGGATCCAGCGCTGCGCGAAGGTGAAGAAGGACTGGACCGGCCAGACCATGAAGACCGCGTACCCGGCGAAGCTCACGAGCTCGCCCACGCTCAGCGCCCCGTCGAGGACCGAGCGGGTGCCGAGCCAGACCAGCAGCACCAGGAAGAGCCCGGAGAGCAGCACCCCGGAGGAGTCGACGACGGCCTGCCAGACGCCGGCCGACACCCCGGCCCGCCGGGTCCGGTCGGACTGCGCGGCGTAGTTGCGTCCGAACGTCCGCTCGCCGCCGATGCCGCGCAGGATCCGCAGGCCGGCGACGATGTCGGTGGCGAGCCCGGTGAGCTCGGAGGAGCGGTTGCGCTCGGTCTCCTCACGCCGCTGCAGCGGACGGAAGAGCGGCACGACCAGCAGCACGATCATCGGCGCCGCCACGAGGACCAGGAGCCCGAGCGGTACCGAGGTGGTGAGCACGAGCCCGGCGATGACCAGGGTGGCGATGAAGGCGCCGACCGCCTCGGAGACGATCTGGCTCAGCCCGCCGAACTCGTCGCTGTCGGAGGCCGAGACGCTCAGCACCTCGCCGGTGGGGCTGCGCCGGGAGAGCACCGAGCCGAGCTGGGTGGACTTGCGGGTCACGAGCTTCATCGGGCCGTACATCCCGATGAGCCAGGAGCGCACCACGAGGGTGTGGTAGACGACGCCCGCACCGACCCCGAGCAGCACCAGGCCGAGCAGCACCAGGAGCAGCCGGACCGTCGTGCCGGGGTCGCCGGCACGGATGCCGTCGTCGATGGTCCGCCCGATGACGTACGGGCCGACCGAGCCGGGCAGCCACTCGACCATGCTCACCAGGCACGCGGCCGCGACGACCCGCCACTGCTGGCGCAGCAGCCACACCAGGAAGCGTTTCGGCCCGCGGAGGTCGGGGTGGCGGAAGAGCTCGCGACGCTCCGGCGCGCCCGCCGGGCCGTCGCTGTAGGCGTGGACGAGCGGGGGGAAGTCGTGCATGAGGAGACCCAGGCTAGTGACGTGGGCAGGTTCCACGAAGTGAATAACCGAGGTCCCCGCCGGGGCCGGCGCGACGCAGGGCCATCCTGGTCGGGTGGAGGGTTCGGTCTGCATCGCCGGCGGCGGCCCGGCCGGGATGGTGCTGGGGCTGCTGCTCGCCCGCGCGGGGGTCACGGTCACGGTGCTGGAGTCCCACGACGACTTCCTGCGCGACTTCCGCGGGGACACGATCCACCCGACGACGCTCGACCTGCTGCGCGACCTCGGCCTCGGCGAGCGGATCGAGGCGGTGCCGCACACGAGCCTGCGCACCCTCGACGCCGTGGTGGGCGGCGTCCGCGTCCGGGCCGCGGACCTGCGCTGGTCAGGTCGCTCCCACGAGGTCTGGCTGATGCCGCAGTGGGACCTGCTCGACGTGCTCGCCGAGGCGGGCCGGGCGCACCCCTCCTTCACGCTCCTGATGGGAACGCGGGCGACCGGCCTCGTCCACGACGGCGACCGGGTGGTCGCCGTCGAGGTGGAGGGGCCCGGTGGGGCGGGCCGCATCGGGGCCGACCTGGTCGTCGGGGCCGACGGGCGCGGTTCGCTGGTCCGCGAGGCGGCGGGGCTGCGCCTCGCCGAGGACGGCGTACCCATCGACGTGCTGTGGTTCCGGGTCGACCGCGAGGACGTGGGCCTGCCCGACACCCTCGGGAACGTCGGACGCGACCTGGTCGTCACCATCCCGCGCCTCGGTTACCACCAGACCGCGCTCCTCATCGGGAAGGGCGCGTACGACCGGGTGCGCGCGGAGGGGATCGAGCGGTTCCGGGAGCGGGTCGTCGCGGCGGCGCCGTTCCTGGCGCCGGGCATCGAGGCGGTCACCTTCGACGACGTGTCCCTGCTCGACGTCCGGATCGGGTGGGCGCCCCTGTGGCACCGGCCCGGGGTGCTGCTGATCGGGGACGCCGCCCACCCCATGTCCCCCGTCTTCGGGGTCGGCATCAACTACGCCGTCCAGGACGCCGTCGCCGCGGCCCGTGCCGTCCTGGCCGCCGGCGGGCCCGCGTACGCCGACGAGGCCGTCCTCGCCGCGGTCCAGCGACGGCGCTACCTGCCGGTGCGGGGCATGCAGCAGCTGCAACGCGTGGTCCACGCCGTCATCGGGCGCCGGGGCGGTCTGCCGGTCCTGCCCCCGAGGGCGCTGCTCCGCCTCGCCGCCGCCGGCCCGTTGCGGCTGACACCGCCCCTGGTCGGTCGGCTCGTCGGGTCGGGGTTCCGTCCGGAGCGCCTCGACTTCTAGCCCGGTCCCGACCGGCCCGGCGCGACGTCCGGCGCGACGTCCGGCGCGAGCAGGCTCCGACGGGTGTCCGTCGGCCTGCCTAGGATCGGCGCATGTCGAACGACGCGAGCGGGACCGAGCAGGAGCAGCAGCCCGGCGGTGTCGCCGGGGCGACCGAGGACGGCCGCGTGTACGTCGTCACGCCCCAGGCCATGGCCGTCGAGGGGCCGCCCGCACCGCAGGAGGAGGGTGCGCAGCCCGTCACGGCGAGCTCGGTGACCGACCAGGTGTCCGAGCCGGCCAAGGTCATGCGGATCGCCACGATGATCCGCCAGCTGCTCGACGAGGTGAAGTCGGCGCCCCTGGACGAGGCCAGCCGCCAGCGGATGGGCGTGATCTACACGACCTCCATCGCCGAGCTCAAGCAGGGCCTCTCCGCCGACCTTGTCGACGAGCTCGAGCGGCTCTCGCTCCCCTTCTCCGCCGAGGCGACGCCCAGCGACGCGGAGCTCCGCATCGCGCAGGCGCAGCTCGTCGGCTGGCTCGAGGGCCTGTTCCACGGGATCCAGACCGCGCTGTTCGCCCAGCAGATGGCCGCACGGGCGCAGCTCGAGCAGATGCGTCGTGCCCTCCCCCCGGGCGGACCGCAGATGCCGCAGCCCGGGGGACAGCCGGGGTCCGGGGGCATGTACCTCTAGGTCCTGCCTGCCGGGTCGTAGCCGGCTCCGCCGGAGGGGGCCGGGGTCGGCCCCTCGAACCTGCCCCTCGTCACGCTGCCAAGCCTCGCCCTCGGTCGGCGCTCGGGATCCAGGCACCTCAGGTCCGCTGAACCGGGCCCGGCCCCCTCCGGCTCCTCTGCTGCCCTCCGACCTGCGCCCGCGGCCCGCGGCCCGCGCAGTGTCGCCGTCTCGTTCACGCCACGTACTGCGGCGTCTGCGGTCTGCGCCGGGAGAGGGCACGCGAACCTCTCGAGAATTACTCGTCGCGCGGCAGGGAACCGGGGTGGCGCGGGCTGCGTCCCATCCGAGCAGTTGTCCGAACGACGACCTCTCGGAGGATGCATGCCCACCTCGACCCTGTCCCGCACCACCGGCCCCAGCGCGGCTCGCGCCACCCGCTCACCGCGACGCGGGCCGGCCTGCGCGTCCCGCCCCGAGGTCTTCCAGGACGTCCTCGTCGAGGACCCGCCCCGCGGGGCCATGACCCGCGCGGACCGCGACCGGCAGACCCGGCTCCTCGGGCAGGCACGGGCCGTCTGCGAGGCGTGCCCGGTGCGCACCAGCTGCCTGTACGACGCCGTCGTGCGTCACGACGTCGCCGGCTTCGTCGCCGGGACGACCGTACGGCAGCGCCACGAGATCCGTCGCCGGCTCGGCATCGTCGTCGAGGGCGAGGACCTGGACACCCTCGCCGGCGTCATCGGCGGCACCCGACCGATCGACCACGACGAGGTGCTGCGCCTGCGCCGCGCCAACCCCGACGAGACCCTCGAGCAGCTGGCACACCGTTTGGGCTGTTCCCTCTCCACGGTCAAGCGCCACCTGCGTCGCGAGCGTCAGGAGCCCACCGTCCGCCGGAGGATCAGCCGGCCGATGCCGGTGCAGGTCCTGCAGGTGACCGCGGCAGTCGTCGAGCGTGGCTCCGGGGCGCGTCGCGCCGCCTGACGGAGTCCGCGCGCCGACGCGGACCGGGAACCGTCCGAACGGCGGGCGGACGGACAGCCACTGATCGCCCCGGTGAACGACGCCGACGTGATTAAGGCCGACGGCAACAGGATCGGCGCCTGCGCAGGAGACCTTTGCCCTTTGGCTCTCGGCACGTCTGGACGCACAAATACCTCAGGGTCAACCACGAATGGTTGACCCTGAGGTGTGTGTGTTGTCCGGCGACGTCCTAGTCTCCCACACGGTCCCCCGTGCAGTACCATCGGCGCTGAAAGGCTTAACTTCCGGGTTCGGAATGGATCCGGGTGTTTCCCTGTCGCTGTGATCACCGAAACTCTATGGAGATGTGGTGCGAAACCAGCCTCAACCGAGGCCGGTCTTTCGACCGTGTCTCGAGAGACCTCACAGTGGACGCGTAGCATCTTTGTAGTAAACAAGCCCTCGGCCTATTAGTATCGGTCAGCTCCACACATTGCTGTGCTTCCACATCCGACCTATCACCCAGTGTTCTGCTGGGGGCCTTACCAGGCTATCCTGTGGGAGCCTTCATCTTGGAGCGTGCTTCCCGCTTAGATGCTTTCAGCGGTTATCACTTCCGAACGTAGCCAACCAGCCGTGCTCTTGGCAGAACAACTGGCACACCAGAGGTTCGTCCGTCCCGGTCCTCTCGTACTAAGGACAGCCCTCCTCAAGACTCCTACGCGCGCAGCGGATAGGGACCGAACTGTCTCACGACGTTCTAAACCCAGCTCGCGTGCCGCTTTAATGGGCGAACAGCCCAACCCTTGGGACCGACTCCAGCCCCAGGATGCGACGAGCCGACATCGAGGTGCCAAACCATGCCGTCGCTATGGACGCTCGGGCAAGATCAGCCTGTTATCCCCGGGGTACCTTTTATCCGTTGAGTGACGGCGCTTCCACATGCCACCGTCAGATCACTAGTCCCGACTTTCGTCCCTGCTCGAGGTGTCCCTCTCACAGTCAAGCTCCCTTGTGCACTTACACTCGAAACCTGATTGCCAACCAGGCTGAGGGAACCTTTGGGCGCCTCCGTTACCTTTTGGGAGGCGACCGCCCCAGTCAAACTACCCATCAGGCACTGTTCCTGATCCAGATAATGGACCTAGGTTAGATATCCAGAACAACCAGAGTGGTATTTCAACGTTGACTCCACGACAACTGGCGTCGCCGCTTCACAGTCTCCCACCTATCCTACACAAGCTGTACCGAACACCAATACCAAACTATAGTGAAGGTCCCGGGGTCTTTCCGTCCTGCTGCGCGTAACGAGCATCTTTACTCGTAGTGCAATTTCGCCGAGTCCGTGGTCGAGACAGCGCCCAAGTCGTTACGCCATTCGTGCAGGTCGGAACTTACCCGACAAGGAATTTCGCTACCTTAGGATGGTTATAGTTACCACCGCCGTTTACTGGCGCTTAAGTTCACCGCTTCGCACAAGTGCTAACAGTTCCCCTTAACGTTCCAGCACCGGGCAGGCGTCAGTCCGTATACATCGTCTTACGACTTGGCACGGACCTGTGTTTTTAGTAAACAGTCGCTTGGGCCTGGTCTCTGCGGCCTTTCACGCACAACAGAGCAAGTCTGCAATACGCGTCCGGCCCCCCTTATCCCGAAGTTACGGGGGCATTTTGCCGAGTTCCTTAACCACGGTTATCTCGATCACCTTGGTATTCTCTACCTGACCACCTGAGTCGGTTTAGGGTACGGGCGGCTCTAGAACTCGCTCACGAAGATTTTCTAGGCAGCATAGGATCACTCACTCGCCGGCCCGTAGGCCGACCAGCCGTCATGTCTCAGGCACACAAGATGCGGATTTACCTACACCTCGCCCTACACACTTAGCCCGGGATCACCTTGCGGATACCATCGCCCGGGATGAGCTACCTTCCTGCGTCCCTCCGCAGCTTGCCTAATACAAGTCTGGTTCGCAGACTCATCGACACATCACCCGAAGGATCCGCGCGACTCGCGTGCTTAACATCGCTCGCCTCGGCATGATCGTGCTAGCGCCGGTACGGGAATATCAACCCGTTGTCCATCGACTACGCCTGTCGGCCTCGCCTTAGGTCCCGACTTACCCAGGGCAGATTAGCTTGACCCTGGAACCCTTGGTCTTTCGGTGGAGGAGTTTCTCACTCCTCATTCGCTACTCATGCCTGCATTCTCACTCGTGTGCTCTCCACGGCTAGGTCACCCTGCCGCTTCATCGCGCACACGACGCTCCCCTACCCATCCACGCCCCTGCACAAAAGTGAGGGTAATACGCGAATGACACAGCTTCGGCGGATTGCTTGAGCCCCGCTAAATTGTCGGCGCAGAATCACTTGACCAGTGAGCTATTACGCACTCTTTCAAGGGTGGCTGCTTCCAAGCCAACCTCCTGGTTGTCTGCGCAACTCCACATCCTTTTCCACTTAGCAACCGCTTAGGGGCCTTAGCTGGTGTTCTGGGCTGTTTCCCTCTCGACTACGAACCTTATCGCCCGCAGTCTCACTGCCGCGCTCTCACTTACCGGCATTCGGAGTTTGGCTAATTTCGGTAAGCTTGTGGGCCCCCTAGACTATCCAGTGCTCTACCTCCGGCAAGAAACACGCGACGCTGCACCTATATGCATTTCGGGGAGAACCAGCTATCACGGAGTTTGATTGGCCTTTCACCCCTATCCACAGCTCATCCCCCAGGTTTTCAACCCTGGTGGGTTCGGGCCTCCACGACGTCTTACCGTCGCTTCACCCTGGCCATGGATAGATCACTCCGCTTCGGGTCTAGAGCATGCGACTCGGCGCCCTATTCGGACTTGCTTTCGCTACGGCTTCCCCACACGGGTTAACCTCGCCACATACCACTAACTCGCAGGCTCATTCTTCAAAAGGCACGCCGTCACCTCGCACAAGTGCTCAGCTCCGACGGATTGTAGGCAATCGGTTTCAGGTACTATTTCACTCCCCTCCCGGGGTACTTTTCACCTTTCCCTCACGGTACTAGTCCGCTATCGGTCACCAAGGAGTATTTAGGCTTAGCGGGTGGTCCCGCCGGATTCACAGCCAATTTCAGGGGTTGGCTGCTACTTGGGGTGACACTCAGCAGTGACACACTTACGTCTACGGGGGTGTTACCCTCTGTGCCGCGTCTTCCCAGACCGCTTCGACTTCATGTGTCATTTTTGACTGCTCGACCGGATGACAGCCCGATCAGAATGGCCCCACAACACCGCACATGCAACGCCTGTCAGCTATCACACACATACGGTTTGGCCTCTTCCGCGTTCGCTCGCCACTACTGACGGAATCACTGTTGTTTTCTGTTCCTGTGGGTACTGAGATGTTTCACTTCCCCACGTTCCCTCCAACCGCCCTATAGATTCAGGCGGAGGTCGCCGGACATTACTCCGGTTTCTTTCGAGGTTTCCCTATTCGGAGATCCCCGGATCGAAGCTCGTTTACCAGCTCCCCGGGGCTTATCGCAGGTTACGACGTCCTTCATCGGCTCTTGGTGCCTAGGCATCCACCGATTGCCCTTAGTAGCTTGTTGATCACTACAAAGATGCTCGCGTCCACTGTGAAGTTCTCAACACACGGGCGGTAGCACAGCCCGACCACCCCAAAGGAGCAGCCGGCACCGGTCCGCACTGAAACCCAACCGCGACAACCCCCAAAGGGGCTGGGCGACCGAAATTTCAGGACCCAACAGCGTGCCCGGGCCGATCCACCCACCCACCCGCGGTTCCACTCCCCCACCCACCCGGCGAACCGGACAAGCAGAAGCTGTACTGACGAGTGCGCAAGCGCACCAGCTTAATGGTCAATGTTCCACATTCCAGAGCCGCCGGCGTGAAGACACATGCTCCACCAACCAGCGATGGACGCACACCCCCAAGAGGGCCTGCGCCATGAAGCTCCTTAGAAAGGAGGTGATCCAGCCGCACCTTCCGGTACGGCTACCTTGTTACGACTTAGTCCTAATCGCCAGTCCCACCTTAGACGGCTCCCTCCTCAAAGAGGTTAGGCCACCGGCTTCGGGTGTTACCGACTTTCATGACTTGACGGGCGGTGTGTACAAGGCCCGGGAACGTATTCACCGCAGCGTTGCTGATCTGCGATTACTAGCGACTCCGACTTCATGGGGTCGAGTTGCAGACCCCAATCCGAACTGAGACCGGCTTTTTGGGATTCGCTCCACCTTGCGGTATCGCAGCCCTTTGTACCGGCCATTGTAGCATGCGTGAAGCCCTGGACTTAAGGGGCATGATGACTTGACGTCATCCCCACCTTCCTCCGAGTTGACCCCGGCAGTCTCCTATGAGTCCCCACCATCACGTGCTGGCAACATAGGACGAGGGTTGCGCTCGTTGCGGGACTTAACCCAACATCTCACGACACGAGCTGACGACAGCCATGCACCACCTGTACACCGACCTTGCGGGGGCTACATCTCTGCAGCTTTCCGGTGTATGTCAAACCCAGGTAAGGTTCTTCGCGTTGCATCGAATTAATCCGCATGCTCCGCCGCTTGTGCGGGCCCCCGTCAATTCCTTTGAGTTTTAGCCTTGCGGCCGTACTCCCCAGGCGGGGCACTTAATGCGTTAGCTTCGGCACGGAGAACGTGGAATGTCCCCCACACCTAGTGCCCACCGTTTACGGCGTGGACTACCAGGGTATCTAAGCCTGTTTGCTCCCCACGCTTTCGCTTCTCAGCGTCAGGTAATGCCCAGAGAACCGCCTTCGCCACCGGTGTTCCTCCTGATATCTGCGCATTCCACCGCTCCACCAGGAATTCCGTTCTCCCCTGCATCCCTCTAGTCCGCCCGTATCAAAAGCAGGCTCGGGGTTAAGCCCCGAGTTTTCACTCCTGACGCGACGGACCGCCTACAAGCCCTTTACGCCCAATAATTCCGGACAACGCTCGGACCCTACGTATCACCGCGGCTGCTGGCACGTAGTTAGCCGGTCCTTCTTCTGTAGGTACCGTCACTTGAGGCTTCGTCCCTACTGAAAGCGGTTTACAACCCGAAGGCCGTCATCCCGCACGCGGCGTTGCTGCATCAGGCTTGCGCCCATTGTGCAATATTCCCCACTGCTGCCTCCCGTAGGAGTCTGGGCCGTATCTCAGTCCCAGTGTGGCCGGTCGCCCTCTCAGGCCGGCTACCCGTCGAAGCCTTGGTGAGCCATTACCTCACCAACAAGCTGATAGGCCGCGAGCCCATCCCTGACCGCCGGAGCTTTCCACCTCAACCCAGGAGAGAAGAGGTCATATCCGGTATTAGCAGCTGTTTCCAACTGGTATCCCAAAGTCAAGGGCAGGTTGCTCACGTGTTACTCACCCGTTCGCCACTCGTGTACCCCCGAAGGGGCCTTACCGTTCGACTTGCATGTGTTAAGCACGCCGCCAGCGTTCGTCCTGAGCCAGGATCAAACTCTCCGTTGAAAAATATCGACAACCACAACCACCCCAAAAGGACAGCCGCAGAACATCGTCAAAAACAACGAGCTTGACGCTGACAAGAACCCATTGCTGGGTCAATCATCAATCAATCTCAAAGGAACCACACCCCAACCAACCACCCCACCACAAAAAGCGAGGCAACCAGCCAGAGCACGGGTTCGATAGTGCTATTTGGCATTGACTTTTAAGCACGCTGTTGAGTTCTCAAACTTCGCTCGCACACCGCACCCGGACCAAATCCCGGCTTGGGGCAACTCGCTAAACATTACACGGCTTCCAGACCCGACGCAAATCGTCTCCGTCCGCCTCCACCCGGCACAACGAGGCCCCGGACATCTGGTGGGCTCTGTCGAGAGCGCGCACCTGCCCGGTCATCCTTGATCGAGGTGGTCTCCACCGGTCCTGCGGCCGGAGCCGCGTCCCTCGGGAGCGATGCCTAAGTTACACGACGTTCGTGCGCGTTCAAGGGCCCGTCCACCAGAACCTTCGAGAATCTCTGCGCGAGCTCCTGGGGGCGTACGGCACATCCCTGGATCCCCCGGACCGCCTGCTGCGCACCGACCCGTGGAGGTGGCCCCACCGGTGACGAAGAAGCCGGCGGGACGGGTCAGAAGACGGTGACGTTCAGCTCGACCGCCGACCAGGAGAGCGCCGGGAGCCTGAGGCGGACGACGTCGTGCCGCTCCCCCTCCACCGCCACGTCCCCGAGGGGCACCAGCCCCACGCGCTCGTCGCCGGCGCCGTTCACGCTGTGGCGGTCTCCCCCCTCGGGGACGGTGAGCACCTCCGCACCCGCGACCCCGTCCACCCGCAGCCCGCGCAGGTCGATCTCCACGTCGGCCGCCTCCTCGAGCCCCCGGTTGGCCAGGAAGAGGGCGACCCTGCCGGACCCGGCGTCGTAGGTGCCGCTGACGTCGACCAGCGGGGCGTCGCCGTAGCGGCGCGTCGGGGAGAGGTCCGACTCCACGTGCAGGCGCAGGATCTCCCCCCGCGCGAGCGCCGACGTCCGCGCGAACGGCCAGAAGATCGACTGGCGCCAGGCCGGGCCCCCCGGCTCGGTGAGGATCGGCGCGATGACGTTGACCAGCTGGGCCTGGTTGGCGATCGTCACCCGGTCGCCGTGGCGCAGCAGCGCGTTGAGGAACGTGCCGACCACGACGGCGTCGGTGACGGTGTACGCGTCCTCGATCAAGCGGGGGTGCTCGACCCAGCCGGACGTCCCGACCTGCGACGGGCTGTCGGCGTCGTCGCGGGCCTGGTACCAGACGTTCCACTCGTCGAAGGAGATGTTGACCTTCTTGCGGCTCTTCCGCGCGGCGCCGACGGCGTCGATCGTGGCGACCACCGAGTCGATGAAGCGGTCCATGTCGACCGCGGAGGCGAGGAAGCTCGCGTGGTCGCCCTCGGTCTCTTCGTAGTAGGCGTGCATCGACACGTAGTCGACCTCGTCGTACGCGTGACCGAGCACGGTCTGCTCCCACGCGCCGAAGGTCGGCATCAGCGAGCCGGAGCTCCCGCAGACCACGAGCTCGAGGTCGGCGTCGACGTAGCGCATGGCCTTCGCGGCCTCCTGCGCCAGCCGGCCGTACTCGTCGGCGGTCTTGTGCCCGATCTGCCAGGGCCCGTCCATCTCGTTGCCCAGGCACCAGAGCCGGATGTCGAAGGGGTCCTTGGCGCCGTTGGCGATGCGCCGGTCGGACAGCGCCGTGCCCCCGGGGTGGTTCGCGTACTCGACCAGCTCGCGGGCGGCCTCGACGCCCCGGGTGCCGAGGTTGACCGCCTCCATCGGCTCGACGTCGGCCTTGCGCGCCCAGCGCACGAACTCGTGCAGGCCGAAGGCGTTGGACTCGACGGTGTGCCAGGCCCCGTCCAGGCGGCGCGGCCGGTCTGCGACCGGGCCGACGCCGTCCTCCCAGCGGTAGCCGGAGACGAAGTTGCCGCCCGGGTAGCGCACCACGCTGACGCCCATCTCGCGCGTCAGGTCGAGCACGTCGGTGCGGAAGCCGTCCTCGTCCGCCGCGGGGTGGCCCGGCTCGAAGACGCCGGTGTAGACGCAGCGGCCCATGTGCTCCACGAAGGAGCCGAAGATGCGGCGCGGCACCTCCCCGGCGGTGAAGTCCCGGTCCACGACGATCCGTGCTCGCGCCATGCGAGGGACGCTACATCGCCGTCGTCGCGCCGCACGGGCCTGGTGCGCCGCGCGGCGCAGCAGACGAGCGCGTCCGGGCACAGCGTTGCCTTCGCGCGCGGCGTCTGGTTACTGTCGAGGAGCCAACGGCGGCAAGGGGGTTCACGTGACCGGTTCCGATCGACGCGGACAGGCGCTGTCGCGCCGCCGGTTCCTCGGCGGAGGGCTCGGCGCCGCAGCTGCCGTGGGTCTCGGTGGGGGGCTCACCGGGTGCGGCTCGGCCCTGTCGGCCGGGCTCGTCGGCAGCAACCTCTCCCCCGGCACCGTCACCTACTGGAACCTCTTCGGCGGTGGTGACGGTGCGCGCATGCAGTCGATGCAGCAGCAGTACACCGACGAGCAGGGTCCCGGCTCGCTGCAGGCCGCGACCTTCGCGTGGGGCAACCCGTACTACACGAAGGTCTCGCTGGCCACGCTCGGCGACGCCCCGCCCGACGTGGCCGCGGCCCACCTCACGCGCCAGTCGAACCTGGCCCTGGCCGGCCTGCTGACCGAGGTCACCGACGACGTGCTCGCCCTCGGCGGGCTCAGGGCGGCCGACTTCGACAGCAAGGTCTGGGACGCGCTGCAGGTGGACGGCAAGCGCTACGCGATCCCGATCGACACCCACCCCTTCGTCCTCTACTACAACACCGACGTCTGCGAGAAGGCCGGCCTGCTCGACTCCGACGGCACCCTCAAGGAGATCCGCGGGACCGACCAGTGGGAGGCCGCGCTGACCGCGGCCAAGGAGGTCACGGGGGCGTGGGGTGCGTCGGTCGCCACGGTGGGCGACAACGCGACGAGCTGGCGCTGGTTCCAGGCCCTCTACTCCCAGCGGGACGGGTCCACTCCCTGGCTCTCCGACCGCGGCCGGCAGCTGTCCTTCGACGAGGACCTGACGATCTCGACGCTCGAGTACATCCAGTCGCTGACCAAGAAGGGGCTGATGCCCCCGAACACCGACTACGCGGGCTCGCAGACGCTGATGTTCACGGGCAAGTCGGCCTTCTACCTGCAGGGCGAGTGGGAGATCACCACGGCCGAGTCGGTCGAGGGCCTGAAGTTCGGGATGGTCCCCGTACCGACGCTCTTCGACCGGCCGGCCACCCAGGGCGACTCGCACACCTTCGTCCTGCCGCGCAACGCCCGCTCGACGCCCGAGCAGCTGCAGCGGGCGATGACCTTCGTGAAGTCGCTGCTCGACCAGAGCCTCACCTGGGCCAAGGGCGGGCACATCCCCGCCTACCTGCCGACCCTGAACAGCCCCGAGTACGCGGCGCTCAAGCCCCAGTCCAACTACGCGGGCGCGGTCTCCTCGGTCGCGTACGACGCGCAGGCCTGGTACTCGGGCTCCGGCTCGAACTTCGAGAACACGGTGGGCGCCCAGATCGGCCTCGTCCAGCAGGGCCTCGCCTCGCCACGGGACGCGCTCGCCGCGGCCCGCGACCAGCTCGCGCTCTACGCCCGGACCGAGAGCCCGCTGTGAGCGCGGGCCCCGCGATCCCGGTCACCGCCGTCCGCAGCCCTCAGGAGGCCCGCCCGTGAGCACCGTCGCCGCACCCCGGGCGGTGGAGGCCGCCGCGCGCTCCCCGCGGCCCTCCGCGGACCCCGACGACCCGCGCAAGGGCGAGGCGCGGCCGGCCTGGCTCTTCATCGCCCCGTTCGGGATCTTCTTCCTGCTGTTCCTGGTGTGGCCGGTCATCTACATGGTCATCACGAGCCTGTTCAACACCTCGATCGTCGAGCGCGGCTTCGGCTCGTTCGCCGGCTTCGGCAACTACGCCGAGATGCTCGGCCAGCGCCTCTTCTGGGAGGCGCTGTGGCACACCGTCTACTTCACGCTGATCACCACGGTCCCGCTGGTGGTCCTCTCCTTCGCGCTCGCGGTGCTGGCCAACCGCGTACGCCGGGCGCAGTGGTTCTTCCGGCTCGCCTTCTTCGTGCCCTTCGTGCTCCCGTCCGCGGCCATCTCCTTGATCTGGGTGTACATCTACTCCCCGACAACGGGCCTGTGGAACTCGATCCAGGGGTGGCTCGGGTCGGCGTCGCCGTCACCGGTGCTCGGCACGCCCAACCTGGTGCTCATCGGCATCGCGGTCACCACGATCTGGTGGACCATCGGCTTCAACTTCGTGCTCTACCTGGCCGGGCTGCAGGACATCCCCCGCGAGCTCTACGAGGCCGCCGCCGTCGACGGGGCGACCGAGTGGCAGCAGATCCGCTCGATCAGCATCCCGCTGCTGCGCCGGACGACGACGGTGGTCGTGCTGCTGCAGATCATCGCGAGCCTCAAGATCTTCGACCAGGTCTACCTGATGAGCTCCGGCGGTCCGGGCACCTCGTCGCAGGTGGTGCTGACCCTCGTCGCCGACACGGCCTTCACCAACTACCGCGTCGGTGCCGGTTCGGCGGCCTCGGTGCTGCTGCTCGTCGTGATCCTGGCGGTGACGGCCGTGCGGCAGCTCGTCGAACGCGCCCAGCAGCGGAAGGAGGCCTGAGGTGACCAGCCCTGCCGGCACCGCCAGCACCACGGGCGAGCGCTCCGAGGCCGAACCGCGGCGGAGGTACCGCAGCGGCGTCTCCGCGGCCGCACCCCCGCCCCGGGTCCAGCGCACCGCCCGGAGCGGGCGCGCCTTCACCGTCGTCTCGTGGGCCGTGCTCGTGGTCTTCGCGCTCCTCTGGCTCGCGCCGAGCCTGTGGGCGATCAAGACCTCGCTGACCCCCAACCCGACCACCTCGCTGGGTGCCGGGGCGGTGCTCGCGGACTGGAACCTCACCCTCGGCTCGTACGCGACGCTGCTCACCGCGAGCGACCTGTGGAACTGGTACCTCGCCAGCGCCATCACCTCGGTCGTGACCACGTTCCTGACCGTCGTCTTCGCGTCGATGGCGGCGTACGCGCTCTCGCGGCTGCGGTTCCGGGGGCGCAACGTCGTCTTCGCGCTGATGGTGCTGGGGATCATGATCCCGCCGCAGGTGCTGGTGGTCCCGATCTTCCTCGAGCTGAACGCGGTCGGGCTGCTGAACACCTACTGGGCGGTGATCCTGCCGCAGGTGCCCTCGGTGATCGCGGTCTTCGTGTTCAAGCAGTTCTTCGACGGGCTGCCGCGCGAGTTCGAGGAGTCCGCGCGCATCGACGGGGCGAGCTTCTGGACGGTCTACCGCCAGATCGTGCTGCCGCTGTCGCGCCCGGTGATCGCGGCGATGTCGATCGTCACCTTCGTCGGCGTCTGGAACAACCTGATCCTGCCGCTCTTCGTGCTGTCGAACCCCAAGCTGATGACCATCCCCGTCGGGCTGGCCACCGTCCAGGGCTCCTTCGGGCAGCGGCTCTCCGACATCCAGGCGTCGTCCATCCTGGGCGCGCTGCCGCTGGTGATCCTCTTCCTGATCTTCCAGCGCCGCATCGTCGAGGGCGTGGCGGGGAGCGGCCTCAAGGGCTGATGCCCCTCCGCTGTGGTCCCGCTGAGAGGCGGGGCGCAGCCACGTGATCCGGCCCGTCGCCGCGCTACGTTCGATGGAGATCGAGGACGCCACGAAGGACACGGATGACTGATCAGCAGCCCGGCCGCACACCTCCCTGGGGACCGGGGATGTGGATGGTGCAGCCCGTCCAGCCACCCACGCCGCCGCAGCCGGTACGCATCGGCGACGCCGAGCGCGACCGGGCGCTGGACACGCTGGGCGACCACTTCGCCGCGGGCCGGCTGACCCGCGAGGAGCTGGACGAGCGGACCGGGACGGCGATGGGTGCGCGCTTCGACCGCGACCTCGAGGCGCTCTTCGCCGACCTGCCCGGCGGCCTGCGCGACGAGGTGGTCCGCCGCCCGCGTCCGCGCGGCACCGCGGTGGTCCCGGCCGCGGTGGGTCTGCTGGTCCCGCTGCTCGTCCTCGCGGTCGTCGCGTCCGTCGTCCTGCACGGCCCGATCTTCATCGGCCCGATCGTCTGGCTGCTCCTGCTGTCGGGGATGGGCCGGCGGCACCGCTACCGCTGAGCGGCGGCTGGCACCCCGCGGCTCAGCCGAACCAGCGCAGCAGCTCCGGGACGATGCCGCCCTCGTCGAAGGGCACGCTGACCGCGTCCGCGGCCTCCTTCACCTCCAGGGGCGCCTCGTCGAGCGCGACCCCGCGCCCGGCCCAGCGGAGCATCTCGATGTCGTTGCGCCCGTCGCCGGCCGCGAGCACGTCCTCGGCCTTCACGCCCAGGTCGGCGGCCACCTGGGCCAGGGCGGTCGCCTTGTTCACGCCCTCCGGGGCGATGTCGAGCCAGGCGCTCCAGCCCACGAAGTAGGTCACGCCCTGCAGCCCGAGGTGCGCGGCGAGCGCGACGAAGTCGTCCATCGAGCGGCGCGGGTCACGCAGGATCACGCGCGTCACCGGCTCGGCCCCGAGCTCCTCGGCGCTCTGCACGACGAGCTCGCCGGTGAGGTCGCCCTCGGGGAAGTGCTCGTTGAGCCGGAAGCCGCGCCCGATCTCCTCGACCGCGATGAGGGTGCCCGGCGCGAACGACTCGACCCGCTCGATCACCTCGCGCGGGTCGAAGGTCACCGCCTGCACGATCTCCTGCGGCGGGTAGGACACGATCACCGCGCCGTTGGAGCAGACCGTGGGCCCGGTCGGCAGCCCGAGCAGGTCCACGACCTCGCGGGTGCTGTGCCAGGCGCGGCCGGTCGCCAGCACCACGGGCACGCCGGCGGCCAGCACGCGCGAGATCGCGTCGGCCATCGCCGGGGCGAGCACCCCGTCGCGGTCGACGACGGTGCCGTCCACGTCGAGGGCGACCAGGCGCGGCCGCCAGCCCGCCCGGGTCTCGGGCACGAAGGAGCTCATCGCCGGGGTCAGACCGTCCGCACCGGGACGAGGGCCTCGCGTCCGCCCAGGAAGGGCCGCAGCGCGGCGGGCACGCGTACGGAGCCGTCGGCCTGCTGGTGGTTCTCCAGGATCATGATGATCGTCCGCGTCATGGCGCACAGCGTGCCGTTGAGCGTGGCGACCGGGGCCGTGCCCCGCTCGGAGCGGGAGCGGATGTTCAGCCGGCGCGCCTGGAACTGCGTGCAGTTCGAGGTCGAGGTGATCTCGCGGTAGCGGCTCTGGGTGGGCAGCCAGCCGTAGCAGTCGTACTTGCGGGCGGCGCTCAGCCCGAGGTCGCCGCCGGCCAGCTCGAGCACCTGGTAGGGGATCTCGAGGGCGTCGATGAACTCCTTCTCCCAGGCCAGCAGCCGCTGGTGCTCGGCGTCGGCGTCCTCGGGGGCGCAGTAGACGAACATCTCGACCTTGTCGAACCAGTGCACGCGGAAGATCCCGCGGGTGTCCTTGCCGTACGACCCGGCCTCGCGCCGGTAGCTCGGGCTGTAGCCGGCGTAGCGCAGCGGCAGCGACGCGGCGTCGAGGACCTCGTCGGAGTGGTACGCCGCGAGCGGCACCTCGGCGGTCCCGACCAGGTAGAGGTCGTCCTCCTGCAGGTGGTAGACGTCCTGCGCGGCCTGGCCGAGGAAGCCCGTCCCGGCCATCGCCGACGGCTTGACCAGCGCGGGCGGGATCATCGCGGTGAAGCCGTTGCGGAGCGCGGTGCTCATGGCGAGGTTCAGCAGGGCGAGCTCGAGCTCGGCACCCTGCCCGGTGAGGAAGTAGAAGCGCGAGCCGGACACCTTCGCGCCGCGCTCGACGTCGATCGCGCCGAGGACCTGGCCCAGCTCGAGGTGGTCGCGGGGCTCGAAGCCCTCGGCGGCGAAGTCCCGCGGCTCGCCGCGGGTCTCGAGCACGACGTAGTCGTCCTCCCCGCCCTCGGGCACCCCGTCGGCGACGAGGTTGCCGACCTGCTCGACGAGCCCGGAGAAGGCCGCCCCCAGCTGGGCCGCCTGCGCGTCCGCGGCCTTGACGAGCTCGGCGAGGTCCTTGGTGCGGGCCAGCAGCGCGGCGCGCTCGTCGCCGGTCGCCCTCGGGATCTGGCGGCCGAGGTCCTTCTGCTCGGCCCGCAGCTGCTCGAAGCGCGCGATGGCCCCACGGCGCGCCTCGTCGGCGGCGAGCAGCTCGTCGACGAGCTCCACCGACTCGCCGCGGGCGGCCTGGGAGGCGCGGACGCGGTCAGGGTCGGTGCGCAGCACCTGGACGTCGATCACGCGGCTCAGCCTAGCGAGGAGGCTCCCCCGCGCCCGCCGCGTTTCCACCCACCGACGGCGCCCCCCTGAGACAGGGTCGCTCACGTGGCGCGCGCGGCGTCGGCTGCGCCCGGCCGCGGGCCGTGCCGTGATCGAGGGGCCCGGATCCTGCGGTGCGCCTGGTCGCGGAGTTCACCGCGAGCCGGGCGTCCGTCTCCCGCAGCAGCCCTGCCCCGGCACCGGCAGCGCCCACCAGCGAGCATGGCCGTGCCCCGGCCGGGGTGCAGGACGCAGGACGGACGAAGGAGACGGACGTGAAGGCTCTGTTCATCGGGGGCACCGGGATCATCAGCTCCGACTGCAGCCGGCTGGCGGTCGAGCGCGGCTGGGACCTCACGCTGCTCAACCGCGGGAGGCAGAGCACCCGTCCGGGCATCGAGGGCGCCCGCGTGCTCGTGGGCGACGCTACCGACGCGGGCTCGGTCCGTGACGCGGTCGGCGAGGAGACCTTCGACGTCGTCGTGAACTTCCGTGCCTTCACCCCCGACCAGGTGCAGGCGGACGTCGAGCTGTTCTCCGGGCGTACCGGCCAGTACGTGTTCATCAGCTCGGCCTCGGCCTACCAGAAGCCGGTGCTGCGCCGCCCGATCACGGAGTCGACGCCGCTGCGCAACCCGTTCTGGCAGTACTCCCGCGACAAGATCGCCTGCGAGGAGCTGCTCGTCTCCGCCTACCGCGAGCAGGGCTTCCCGGCCACGGTCGTGCGGCCGTCGCACACCTACGACGCGACGCTGATCCCCTTCGACGCGGGCTGGACGATGATCGACCGGATGCGGCGCGGCAAGCCCACGGTGGTGCACGGCGACGGCACCTCGCTGTGGGTGCTGACCCACGCCCGTGACTTCGCCCGCGGCTTCGTCCCGCTGCTCGGCGACCCGCGGGTCACGGGCGACAGCGTGCACATCACCACCGACGAGACGATCACCTGGGACGCGGTGGCGGAGGCGCTCGGCCGGGCCGCCGGCGCGGAGCCGGACCTCGTGCACGTGTCCTCGGCGCGCCTCGGGCGCGCCGTCCCGGCGTGGGAGGACGGACTGCTCGGCGACAAGGCGCACTCGCTCGTCTTCGACAACGCCAAGGTCAAGGCGCTCGTCCCCGGCTTCGCCGCCACCACCACCTGGGAGCAGGGCGCGCGCGAGGTCGTCGCCTTCCACGACGCGCACCCCGAGCTGAGGGTCGTGGACCACGACCTCGACGCCGCGCTCGACCGCGTGGTCGAGGCCGAGCGGGGCTGAGCCGGCACCGGCCGGCCGGCTCACCCGCGACCGGGTCCGCAGCGGTCGGCGCCCGCTGCTGCTCCGGACGGGATACTGGGTCCACCATGGTCCGCCGTACTCCTGCCCTGTCGGCGCTCGGTGTCGCCGTGCTGCTGGGGCTCGGCTTCGGCGTGTGGACGGGCGCCGTCCTCGCGCTGCCTGCCGTCGCGAGGCTGGACCGGGTGCTCCTCGCGCCGCCACTGACGCCGGGGTCGGCACTGGCCCAGATCGCCGCCGCCTTCGCGCTGGTGACCCACCCGGTGCTGATGTTCGGCGCCGTCGTCGGGCTGGCGCTCTGGTCGTGGCAGCGCCGCCTGCGCCAGCTCACCGCGGCCCTCGTGCTGATGGTCGTGCTCGGCTACGGCGGCTACGCGCTGCTCAAGCTGGCCGTACGCCGTGCCCGCCCCGAGCGGGCCCTCGACGTGCTGACGGCCCAGGGGTACGCGTACCCGTCGGGCCACATGACCGCGGTGGTGTGCGCGACCATCGCCGTCGGCGCCGCCATGGCGGTCACCCGGCAGCCGGTGCGCCGGCGCTTCGCCTGGCAGGTCGGCGCCGCCGCGATCGTCGTGGTCGTCGCCTTCGACCGCTGGGTGACCAGCGCGCACTGGGTCAGCGACCTCGTCGGCGGCGTCCTGTTCGGCGGCCTCGTCGCCACGGTGTCGCTCCTCCTCGCCGGCGTGCACGTGCCCCTGCCCCACGACTTCGTCACCGAGATCGTCCGCGCCCGGGCGCCGGTCCGCGAGGACCACGTCGTCCGCCGCGCCGCCGTCATCTACAACCCGGTCAAGGTCGTCGACTGGGTGACGTTCCGTCGGCAGGTCGACTACGAGCTGCGCTCGCGGGGCTGGCAGCGCACGGTCTTCCTCGAGACCACCCGGGAGGACCCCGGCCACGCCATGACCGCGTTCGCGGTCAGCGAGGGGGTCGACCTCGTCCTCGGGGCGGGCGGCGACGGCACCATCCGGGTGATCTGCTCGGGCCTGGCCGGCACCGGCATCCCCTTCGGCCTCATCCCCGCGGGCACCGGCAACCTCCTGGCCAAGAACATCGGCATCCCCCTCGACGCCGCGCTGGCCCTGGACGTCGCGCTCGACGGCGAGGACAAGGCCATCGACCTCGTCGCGGTGACGGTCGACTCGCACACCCGCCACCACTTCGCGGTGATGGCGGGGATCGGCATCGACGCAGCGATCATGGACGGCACGAACGCCGACCTCAAGAAGGCCGTGGGCTCGGCCGCGTACTTCGTCTCGGCAGCCCGGAACGCCAACCACCAGGCGCTGCGCACCCGGATCCGCGTCGACGACGGCGAGCCGGTCGAGCGGCTCGCCCACGTGATCGTCGTCGGCAACGTCGGCTTCCTGCAGGGCAAGCTGCCACTCATCCCCGACGCCCGACCCGACGACGGCCTGCTCGACGTGCTGATCGCCTCGCCCGTGACGTTCCGGGACTGGGCCCGGGTGGTCACCCGGGTGCTCACGCGCCAACGTCGCGAGGACGCCCAGCTGGACCGTTACACCGGGCGCAAGGTCACCATCACCGTCGACCGCCGCGACGCCTTCCAGCTCGACGGCGACACGGTCGGCGAGTGCCGCACGATGACCGCCGAGGTGCAGCCGGGGGCGCTGGTGGTGCGCGTCCCGCGCGACGCCGCCACCCCGCGGGCCACGAGCGCGGAGCTGGTCGAGCTGAGCGAGGGCCTGACCGGGGCGGCGCTCTCCGGCGGCCCGGCGACCGAGCACCAGGAGCGGATGGGCACCGCCGGGTAGCGTGGCGTCATGGGTGTCTTCGACAAGGTCCGTGACGTCGCCGGGAAGCTCACGAACGCCGACGACGAGGGGCCCGCGAAGGCCTCTCCCGCCGCGGCCGCCGGGGGTTCTGTCGGTTCCGCCCCCCGGGGCGAGCCGGGCGAGGCCTCGTCGGGCGGCTCCAGCCGGGAGAACCCGCAGGCCGCGTTCGGCGGCGCCGACGCCGTCCCCGCGACCCCGGACGCGACGCCCAGCGTGCGCCTCGACGAGGGCGGCGAGGACAAGCCGAAGCACGAGGACGTCCGCTCCGAGAACATCTCGAGCTCGGCCCCGAGCGAGAACGTGCCCAACTCCGAGCGCGACGACGTCTGAGCGTCCGGCTCGGCGCCCGAGCGTGACCTCGCCTTCCTGACCGTGACCGTGGCAGATCTGCCGCGGTCACGGTCGGTTCACCACGTCAACGTGGTAAACCGACACGCTGGGAGACCGGCAGGGGTCAGCCCTTGAGCCGCTCCAGCCAGGAGACCGCGGCGTCGTAGTCGGCGTTCGCGGTGCCGGGCCGGACGTCGACCGCGGTGCGGTCGGCGCGGGGGTAGCTGCCGAGGAAGACGACCTCGGCGCAGGTGCGGTAGAGCCCCATCATCGCCTCGGCGAGCCGGGCGTCGGTGACGTGGCCCTCGGCGTCGACCGAGAAGCAGTAGTCGCCGAGCGTCTGGCGCGTGGGGCGGGACTCGATGCGGCAGAGGTCGACGCCGCGGCTCGCGAACTGCTCGAGGATCTGCAGCAGCGCCCCGGGGTGGTTGTCCCGCATGAACAGCACGAGCGTGGTCTTGTCGGCCCCGGTCGGCTCCCCCACGGGCCCGGGCCGGCCGACCAGCACGAAGCGGGTGACGGCGTCGGCGTTGTCGGCGATCCCCGAGGCCAGGGCCTGGAGGCCGTAGAGCTCGCCCGCGACCTGTGCGCAGACCGCGGCGTCGACCCGCGAGCCCGGGCGGGCGACCTCGGCCGCGGCCGCGGCGGTCGACCCGCCCTCCACGACCTCGGCGCCGGGCAGGTGGCCGGCGAGCCACGCTCGGCACTGCGCCGCGGCGTGCGGGTGCGTGTGGACGACGTGCACGTCGACGAGCGCGGTGCCCGGACGCGCGTACAGCCCGAACTGCACCGGCAGCAGCACCTCGCGGGTGATGACGAGCGGGTCGCCGTAGGTGAGGTTGTCGAGCGTGGCGCTCACCCCGCCCTCGACCGAGTTCTCGATGGGCACGAGCGCGGAGGAGACCTCGCCGTCGCGCACCGCCTGCAGCGCCTGGCCCACGGTCGCGTACGCGACGAGCTCGGCCTGCTCGTCGGTGACGAGGGTCAGCAGCGCCTGGTGGGTGAAGGTGCCGACGGGACCGAGGTAGCCGTACGAGGCCGGTGCACCGGGCATCCGGCCACCCTAGCGACGCCGCCCCAGCGCGGGCCGGTCGTCCCGGGCCCGCGGACCGGGCTCAGCGCCGGGCCTCGAGGGTGCCGAGCGAGGCGACGACCGCGTTCAGCGCCGTCTTGCTGCCGTCGTGGGGGAAGTCGGAGAAGAAGGCCAGGTGCGCGCCGCTCTCCAGGCGGACCACGACGACGACCAGACGGTCGTAGGGGGTGGGCAGGCCCTTGCGCCGGACCCGCACGTCGGCCTGCTGGGTCCACGCCGAGCCGTCCGGTGCCGGGACCTGCGCCGGACCGTCGCTCTGCCTGGCGAAGGTGGCGTGGTCCTCGCGCGTGTAGAGACTCGAGACGAAGAAGTCGAACGCGTCGGAGGTCGCCCTGCGCAGGTCGGGCGGGACGGCCGCCTCGTTCGAGCAGCGCGACCCCCGTCGCCGCCCCCCAGTCGCTGCCCTTGCCGTCGTAGTCCTCGTGCACGAGCGTCGTGCACCGGGCCAGCTGGGCGAAGCCGGTCGGCAGCGGCTCGACGGCGGTGTCGCAGGCGAAGGGCGGGCCGGCCAGGGTCGCGGAGAACTCGTCGAGGGTGACCGTCCGGTCGGCGACGCTGAAGCGGGTCGCCGCCTCCGGCGCCTCCGGCGGGTCCCGCGGCGGTCCGGACGGCAGCCGGTCGGCGTCGAGACGGACGACCAGGGCGACGGCGAGCAGGGCGACGACGACGGTGGCCACGACGGCGAGCACGGCGACCGGGAGCCGCAGCACGGACTCCGGTGCGCCCGGCGGCGCGTCCGGCCCGGGCGCGTCCGGCGCGGACGGCGCAGGCGGCGCCGCACCCGGCCCGGGGGGCGTCACCGTCTCGCTCACCCGCTCAGGATAGGGAACGCCGGGCTCGCGCCGGGCGGTTCAGCGACCGGTGGTGCCCCCGGCCAGGCGGGCGGCGGCGCGCTCGGCGTGGCGTCCGACCGGCACGAGCGAGGTCGCCCGGCCCAGGCCCGTGACCGGCATGCCGACGTAGATCGACTCCGCCCGCTCCACCACGTAGGTCTCGTGCCAGATCCCCACGGCCCCGGGAGCCTTGCGGGCGCGCTGGTTGAAGGCCGTCCACGCCGGGCGGTGCTCCGCGTCGGGCCGCGAGGCGTACGCGTCGAGCTTCTCCGCCGACTCCCACCACTGGATCACCGTCGGCCCGCCGGCCCCGACCACCGTGCGGAAGCCGAGCAGCCCCGACGCGGGGTCGGTCGCGAGCTCGCGCAGCATCCGCGGCATCGCGGCGAAGGTCGGCAGCCACAGGTCGGGGCGCCACGGCTTGTTCACCCGCATGCCGATGAGGAACACCACGAGCGCCCCGTCGTGGGCGTGGGTCATGCGTCCGGGGTTGATCTCGACCATCTCGGGCTCCTCGGTGGGACCTGACGCTGACGACGACGCGCCGCTCCCTCTATGGGAAAGTGCTGGTGACCGATGTCAAGGGGGTGGACCTTGCGGGTCTCGGAGCTGTCCCGGCAGGGCGCGGCCCCCGTCGCGACCGTGCACTCCCTGCGCGAGGGGCTGCTGCACGGCGGCGACCCGCCCGCGGCGCGAGGGACCCGGGCCGGGCGAGGGCCCGGTGCCGGCCCCCGACAGACTGGACGCGTGACGACCCCTGCCCCGGCCCGCCCCCTCGACGCCTTCATCGCCGGCCTGCCCAAGGCCGAGCTCCACGTGCACCAGGTCGGGTCGGCCTCGCCGCGGATCGTGGCCCAGCTCGCGCAGCGGCACCCCGGCACGGTCCCGACCGACGAGCAGGCGCTCGCCGACTACTTCCGCTTCGACGACTTCGCCCACTTCATCGCCATCTACCTGTCGGTGGTCAAGCTCGTCGAGACGGCCGAGGACGTCCGGCTGCTCACGTACGAGATCGGGCGCGAGATGGCCGAGCAGCAGATCCGCTACGCCGAGCTGACGATCACGCCCTACCTGAGCGTCGGACCCGACCTGCCGGCCGAGGCCTTCCTCGAGGCGATCGAGGACGCACGGGTCGGCGCGGCGCGCGACCACGGCGTGCAGCTGCGCTGGATCTTCGACATCCCCGCCGACTTCGGGATCCCGGCGGCCGAGGCGACGGCGTCGATCGCGCTGGACCACGACGTGCCGGGGCTCGTCGGCTTCGGCATCGGCGGGTCGGAGGAGGGTTTCCCGCGGTCGATGTTCCGTGACCAGTTCGACCGGGCCCGCGCCGTCGGCCTGGGGTCGGTGCCGCACGCCGGGGAGACCACCGGGCCGGCGACGATCTGGGACGCGATCGAGACGCTCGGCGCCCAGCGCATCGAGCACGGCATCAGCGCCGCCCAGGACCCCGACCTGTTGGCGTACCTCGCGGAGCACGACATCACCCTCGACGTCTGCCCCACCTCCAACGTCGCGCTGAAGGTCGTCGACGACCTCGCCGCGCACCCGTTGCCGACGCTGGTCGCCGCCGGGGTGCCGGTCAGCATCAACACCGACGACCCGCCGATGTTCGGCACGGACCTCAACCGCGAGTACGGGGTCGCGGCCGACCTGCTCGGCCTCGACGAGGTCGGCGTCGCCCGCCTGGCGCGGGCGGCGGTGGACGGCGCCTTCGTCGACGAGACGACCCGGGCGACGCTGCGCGGGGAGATCGACGCGTACACGGCGGACTGGACCAGCAGGAACGCATCTTCGTAGGCACGTCCCGGTGACGTGCGACCTGGACCGGGGACCTGGTCGCCGCGCTGGAGCAGGCGTGGTGTCCGGCGGGTGGCACGGGCCGCGCTCCTCGTCCCCGTCCCCGTCCTCGTCCTTCCCCGTCCTTGTCAGGGAGCCTCCGCAGGCTCAGGAGGGGGCGAGGTCGCCCGGGCCGCGCGCGGCGGGTGGAGCGGTGATCGGCGACGTGCCCGGGGCCGAGGTCGGCCGGCCGCGCGCGGTGCGCAGCGGGAAGAGCTCGGTCCTGCGCGGCTTCTTCCACCACAGCACGATCGCGATCAGCACCAGGATCTGCACGGTCGGCGAGAGCGTGTCACGGATGCGGTGCGCCGTGACGTCCAGAGCGTGCCCGACGTCGATGGCCCGGCCGGGGACGTAGGCCAGCGAGAGCGGCGCACCCCGGATGATCATGAGCGGGTCGAGCTTGCTCGGCCCGATGACGGCCAGCGGCATCCAGGCGATGAGGTCGTACCAGGAGAGCGTGTACATCGAGGTGACCAGCCAGGCCACCGAGAGCACGAGGGACGTCCGCAGCGCGATGGTCAGCGGGTCGCGGGTGACGTCGGCACCCTTGGGCAGGCCGGGGGCGGCCACCCAGGGCACGACCCGCGAGAGCATCCAGCCGATGACGAACAGGCCGGCGTAGGAGACGACGCCGACGACGATCTTGGCGTTCGTGCTCGACATGAACTGCGCGAAGAGCGTGTAGAACGGCGCGGCCCACGAGCCCACCGAGACGTAGCCACCGTTGCGCAGCGCCTGGAAGAAGGCGGTCGGCTGCCAGATGACGTACGCCCAGCCCATCGGGATGGCCGTGCCGAGGCAGAGCAGCAGCGCCTTCTTGGGCTCGCGCCGATAGGCCCAGAGCATGGCGATGCCCCAGATGCCGATGCTGACCTTGCCGCAGCCCGCGAGGCCGATGCCCAGGCCGGCGACGAAGGCGTTGCGGCGCATGAAGAGCAGCCCGGCCACCGCGAACATCACCGAGATGGCCTCGTTGTGCGCACCGGCGACGACGGCCCAGATGAGCAGCGGGTTGCAGATCCCCATCAGCGCCGCGCGGGCCATGCGCTGCCGGTCACCGTGGGCCATGAGGATGATCAGCCCGCCGGCGACGATGAAGGGCACGACCGAGAAGACCTGCAACCAGAAGACGATGTCGTGCATGTTCTCGCCGCCGACGGTGTTCGCGAGCAGCTGCAGCCAGGAGTTGATGGGCCCGTAGACGCTCGGCGTGTCCTGCCAGGGCCGTTCGGTCCAGCGCAGCACCGGGTCGAACTGCCCCCGGAACACCTCGGCCGGCGTGATCTCGTACGGGTCGCGACCGATGGCCTGCAGCCGCCCGTACGCCGCGTACATGAGCACGTCGGCCGACGTCAGCGGCGGGACGGCGATGGTGGCCAGGCTCAGCCCCGTGCCGAGCAGGAAGAGGCGCCGGGGCCGCGGGCGCCAGCCGTCGGAGAGGGCCCGCAGGGCGACGAGCAGCCCGGCGGCCCCGAGCAGGATCGCGAACCAGATGAGCGCGGAGACGAGCCACTCGTTCGGCGGGGTGGGCCTCACCGCGGTCGGCAGGTACCACGGCGGGAGCAGGGTGCGGCGCGGACCGAGGGTCAGGGCCACCGCGGACGGGCCGAGGAAGCCGACGACGGCCGTGACGAGCGTGGCTCCGACGATGCCGGCCAGGCCCCAGCGGTGGTCGCGGTGCCAGAGCGTGGGGGCGTAGACCCGTCGACGCTGCCGGGCGGGGTTGCCGCCGCTGCCCGCGTGGCGACGCGAGCCGGCCCGCGTCGGGCGGTGGGCGGCGGCGCCGCGTCGCACGGCCGGGGTCGTGCTCACCGGGCGCCGCGGCCGAAGCGCCTGAGGAGCCCGGACACGCCGTCGGCCGAGAGCTCCTTCAGCTGGTTGCGCACCAGGCCGCGGGCCGCGAGCGCGCGCGAGACGTCCTTGAGCTGGCTGGCGCGGTGCAGCTGCGACGCCAGGTCGGAGCCCGTGGCGCGGTGCGTGAGGTCGACGTCGATCTCCTCGACGACCAGCCCCGCCCGCAGCACGTCGATGCTCATGCCCACCTCCATCCCCCACCCGGGGGCGAGCGGGCTCGCCAGCTCGAAGGCCCGTCGCGTCAGGCAGCGCTGGCCCGACAGCGGTGCACGCGGCGACCAGCCGGTGAGCTCCTCGATCCCCCGGCGGGCGGTCCCGGTGACCAGTCCCACCCCGCCGGCCTGCTGGCCCTCGGCGGTGCGCTGCGGCGGCAGCACGGCGACGGCCAGCGCGGCGCGGCCCGAGACGACGGCCTCGACCAGGGGCGCGCAGCGGCTGGCCGTGGCGCCGAGGTCGGCGTCCAGCAGCAGCAGGACGTCGGCCTCCGGGCGGCGGTCGCGCTGCTCCAGGACGCCGAGGCCGTTGACCGCCGACTCGACGGCCGCCGCCTTGCCCCGGTTGCGCTCGTGGGTGACCACCACCGCGCCGGCGGCCGCGGCGTGCTGGGCGGTGGCGTCGGCGCTGCCGTCGTCGCAGACCACCACGGTCTCGACCCCCGGCAGCCCGCGGGCGGCCGTGACGGTCGCCCCGATGCGGTCCTGCTCGTCCTTGGCCGGGATGATGCACGCGACGCGTGCGGTGCCAGGACTCACGGCGCCCAGGGTAGTGCCCGGGACGCGACGGTGGACGGGTCAGCCCGGGTCAGGCCAGGGCGGGGCGCCCGGCCTCGTGGGTGCGCCGCACCCGCAGGACCACCGCGCTCACGACCACCACGGCCAGGCCCACGGCCGCCGCGACGGCCAGCAGCGGCTGGCCCGCCCCGGACGCCCCGAGGACGGCGGCGACGAGCGCCCAGGCCACGGCCCCCGCGTACGGGAGCAGGCCGCCGGTGCGCACCAGCACGACCACGGCGGTCGCCGTGGCGCCGGCGAGGACGGCGAGCTGGCCGGCCACCCCCACGGTGCCCGCGACCGGGGCGCCGCTGAAGGCGAGGGCGGTGGTGAGGTTGAGCCAGAGGGCGACGGTGCTCCAGCCGGCGTAGAGGCCGAGGGTGCCCCAGACGAGCGCACGCCCGAGCGGGGACCAGCCGGCGATCTCGCCGCGGGCGCGGACCGCCGTCGTGAGCCCGATCGCCAGGGCGACGCCCATGACGAGGAACACGGCGAGGGTGGCCCAGACCGGCTCGACGACGGAGGCGACCAGCCAGAGGGTGAAGCCGGCGAAGACCATGAGGAGCGCCCGCGTCAGCGCGTCCACCACGGCCACCCCACGCTCGCTCGCGCGGCGACGGAACCACGGCAGCCACAGGGCGAGGCCGAGGCTGACGAGCTCGATGAGCCCCCAGATGGAGAAGGCGTAGCCGAGCGGGGTGATCGCCGGCTCGCCCGGGCGGTCGGGCTGCATGATCGAGCTGTCCGCGAAGCCGCCGACGAGCGCACCGCTCACGACCTGCCCGACGGCGAGGACGATCAGGACCAAGCCGGCTGCGGTGGTGCCGCGCCGCAGGGTCGCCGTCTGCTGGGTGGGTCCACGCGTGCCTGCGCTCATGGGTCGAGGATAGCAGGTGTTGAGGCAACCATACGATTTGGGAACCTAAGGTTCGGCTAGGGTGGCGGCATGGCGACGCCGGACCCGAAGCCCCAGGACGCGACGGCGCCGGACCGGGCGGGACCTGGACGGGTCGCGTGGGCGACGGACCCGACGACCTCGATGCTGCGCCGGCTGCAGACGGCGATGGGCGACGCCGAGGGTGCGCTGGCCGCCCGGATGGCCATCGGCCCCACGGACCTGGCGGCGATGACGCACCTGACCTTCGCCGGGCAGCCCATCGGCCCCCGTGAGCTCAGCGGGCGTCTCGGCATCACCCCGGGAGCGACCACCGAGCTCATCGACCGCCTCGAGCGCGCCGGCCACCTCGAGCGCCGCCGCGACACCGTCGACCGCCGCCGGGTGCAGCTGCACGCCAGCACGGCGACGCTGGGCCAGGTCGCCGGCGAGCTCATGCCGCTGCTCCGTGCGCTGGACGCCGTCGCCCTCGACCTCGACGAGGACGACCGGGCGGTCGTGCTGGCCTACCTCACCCGCGTGCGGCAGGCGTACGAGGACTTCGCCCGGCAGGAGGCTGACGGCGCCGACGCCGCCCGCTAGGGTCACGCTGGTGACCCAGGACCAGACGCAGGCGACGCCCCGGCCGGGGGTCGCGACCGAGGTCGGCCGGCTCCGCACGGTGATGCTGCACCGTCCGGGCAACGAGCTGCGACGGCTCACGCCCCGCAACAACGACGCCCTGCTCTTCGACGGCCTGCCGTGGGTGGACCGGGCGCAGGAGGAGCACGACGCCTTCGCCGAGGCGCTGCGCACGCACGGCGTCGAGGTGCTCTACCTCAGCGAGCTGCTGGCCCAGACGCTCGAGCAGCCGGAGGGCCGCGCCGTCGCGGTCGACAAGACGCTGACCGGGATCCGGCTGGGCGACAGCCTGCGGACCTACCTCGAGGGCTACCTCGCCGACCTCGACGCCACCGGGCTGGCCGACGTGCTGATGGCCGGCCTCGCGGTGGCCGAGATCGGGCCCACCCGCAGCCTCGTCACCGCCCTGAGCGCGCCCGAGGACTTCGTCATCGACCCGCTGCCGAACCTGCTCTTCACCCGCGACTCCAGCGTCTGGGTCCAGGACCGGCCCGTGGTCACCTCGCTGGCGATGCCCGCGCGGCTCCGCGAGACCCAGCTGACGGACCTGATCTACACGTTCCACCCGCGCTTCGTCGGCACCGAGCGGCTGCACGGCCCCGACCGCGAGTTCCTCGAGGGCGGCGACGTGCTCGCCCTCGCCGACGGGGTGCTCGCCGTCGGCGTCGGCGAGCGGACCCGGCCCGCAGGGGTCGAGCGCCTGGCCCGCACGGTGTTCGAGCGGGGGCTGGCGCGGACCGTGCTGGCCGTGCCGATCGACCAGGACCGCGCGACCATGCACCTCGACACCATCTGCACCATGGTCGACGTCGATGCGGTCGTGATGTACCCGAACGTCGCCCACCGGCTGTCCGCCGTCGCGGTGCGCCCCGGCCCCGACGGCTCGGTCGACGACCTGCGGATCGCGCCGATGGCCCCGTTCGTCGAGGCCGCCGCGCAGGCGATGGGCATCGACGAGCTCCGCGTCATCGACACCGGCCTCGACCCGGTCACCGCGGAGCGCGAGCAGTGGGACGACGGCAACAACACCCTCGCCGTGGGTCCCAAGCTCGCGGTCGCGTACGAGCGCAACCTCGAGACCAACGAGCGGCTGGAGGCGGCCGGGATCGAGGTCATCCGGATCGCCGGCTCCGAGCTGGGCTCGGGCCGGGGCGGCCCCCGCTGCATGTCCTGCCCGATCAGCCGCGACCCGGTCTGAGACCGGACCCGGCCCCGGGCGGCAGGAGCGGGCCCGGGCGGGAACGGCCGCGGGTCAGCGCTCGACGGGCAGTCCCGCGTCCTCCCAGGCGTGCAGCCCGCCGTCGAGGTTCGCGGTCTCGAAGCCCTGGGCCGCGAGGTACTGGGCGACGCGCGACGAGCGGCCGCCCGAGGCGCAGACCACGAGCAGCGGGTGGTCGGTGTGCGCGCCGATCTCCTCGACGACCTGGTCCATCGGCACGTGGTGCGCGCCGGCGATGCGGCCCTCGGCCCACTCGGCGTCGGTGCGGACGTCGATGAGCCGCCAGCCCTGGTCGATGAGCCCCTGCGCCTCGCCGGGCTGGACGTCCCTCACGGTGTCGTTCGCCATGGCCCGAGCCTAGGCCCGTACGCCGACGGGCGCCGGCGGCCGGACGGCCGGGGCCGGCGACGGCCCGTGGCTCAGCGCAGCAGCTTGGAGAGCCGGCGGTCGGCCAGCTTCTTGCCGCCGGTCTGGCAGGTCGGGCAGTACTGCAGCGAGGAGTCGGCGAACGACACCTCGGCGACCGTGTCCCCGCAGACCGGGCAGGGTTCGCCGGCCCGGCCGTGCACGCGCATGCCCGACTTCTTCTCGGCCTTGAGGTCCTTGGCCGCCAGGCCCTCGGCCCGCGAGACCGCTCCGGTCAGCTCGCCCTTGATCGCGGCGAGGAGCGTGTCGCGCTCCTCGTCGGTGAGCGAGCTCGCCGGCTTGAAGGGGCTCAGGCGCGCGGCGTGCAGGATCTCGTCGGAGTAGGCGTTGCCGATGCCCGCGATGACGCGCTGGTCCTTGAGCACGCCCTTGAGCTGGGCGCGACCGGCGTGCGCGATCAGCGCGTCGAGCGCAGCCCGGTCGAAGGCGTGGTCCAGCGGCTCGGGCCCGAGGGTCGCCACCATGGCGATGGACTGCGGGTCGGTGACGACGTGCACGGCCAGCTTGCGCTGGGTCCCGGCCTCGGTGAGGCTGAACCCCGACCCGTCGTCCAGGCGGAGGCGCAGCGCCAGCGGGCCCTTGCCCGGGCGGGCCGGCGCGGCGGGGAGCTCGTCGCTCCAGCGCAGCCACCCGGCGCGGGCCAGGTGGAAGACGAGGTGCAGGCCCTGCGCCGAGAGGTCGATGAACTTGCCGTGCCTCGTCACCGCGTCGACCTCGAGGCCCCTCAGTGCTGACAGCGGTGGGTCGTAGGTCTTCAGCGCGCTGAACGCGGCCAGCTCCACGTCGGCGATGGTGCGGCCCACGCAGCGCTCCCGCAGGAACCGCGCGAGCGACTCGACCTCGGGCATCTCGGGCACCGCGCCATCATCCCACCGGGGGTCGCCCCGGAGCGCTCCCCCAGTCCGGGGCCGGGAGCGCGAGGGCCGCCCGGAGCTGTCGCAGGTACGCGGACCGGTCCAGCTCGACGACGCCGAGGCTGGCCAGGTGGTCGGTGCGCCACTGCACGTCGAGCAGGCGTGGCCCCTCACCCGGTGGTCCCGGCTCGCCGCGCAGCACCTCCACCAGGCCGACGAGCGCGGCCTTGGAGGCGTCGCGCCCCCGCTCGGGGTGGTGGAACATCGACTCCCCGGCGAACAGCCCGCCCAGGCTCACGCCGTACAGCCCGCCGACGAGCTCGTCGTCGGCCCACGCCTCGACCGAGTGCACGACGCCGCGCGCGTGCAGCTCGAGGTAGACCTCGGCGATCTGGTCGTCGATCCAGCCCTGCGGGCGCCGCGGGTCGGCGCAGGCCGCGAGGACGTCGGGGAACGCGGTGTCGACGCGGATGTCGTAGCGCCGCAGGGTCTTGCGCAGCGACCGCGTCACGCGCAGCCCGTCGAGCGGCAGGACCCCGCGGTCGACCGGCGACCACCAGCCCATGAGCCCGGGCTGCAGGGGCATCGGGAACACGCCCGACGCGTACGCGGCCAGCGTGAGGTCGACGTCGATGTCGTGCGACACCGCGACGAGGTCGTCGTCGGGCCAGCTCTCGGGCGCACCGAAGGGCCCGACGACGCGACGGGGCCGCGCCGTCACCGCTCTCCCGACCGTGGCACCCGCCCATCCTTCCCCGCCCGGCGCCCTCGTGACGGTCAGGGTGGGGCCCGGGTTCCGACGAGCCTCGCCCGCGACCACCGCCACGTACGCTGGGCGCTGCCGAGACAGGGGAAGGCAGGAGCGGGATGCCCACTGCACAAGAGGTCGGACGCGCGATCGCGCGCGGGATCGCCCCGGTCGCGCGCAGCGTCAGCCCCGGCGCGGCCGGAGGCGCGCTGCGACGGGTGCTCGAGGTCGCGATCGACGGACCGGGCCGCCTGCCCGGCGCCCGCACCGTCGCCGCCAAGCACCTCCAGCGCCACGAGGGCTCGGTCGAGGACGCGATCGACTCCGTCGTCGCCCACCACGTCCGGCTGGCCTCGGCCCAGGGCTTCGTCACCAACATCGGCGGCCTGGCCGCCCTCCCGGTCGCCATCCCGGCCAACCTCACCGGCGTCGCCGTGGTCCAGGTGCGGATGGTCGCCGCCGTCGCGCACCTGCGCGGCTACGACGTCAACGACCTGCGCGTGCGGACGGCGCTCGTCATGTGCCTGCTCGGCGGCGACGAGGTCGCCAAGCGGATCGGTGACGGCTCGCTGCCGACGTCGCCGATGGCCGTCGCCACCGCACCGGTCTTCGACGCGGGCCTCGACCGGAGGGTCGCCGAGGCCGTGCTGGCCGACCTGATGAGCCGCATCAGCGGCAAGAACCTGGCCCTCGTCGTCACGCGCCGCGTCCCGCTGCTCGGGGGCGGCGTCGGCGCCGTGGTGGACGGGATGGCCACCCACCAGATCGGGGCCTTCGCCAAGGCCGAGCTGCTGCGCCGGCGCGCGCTCTCCCACTGAGCGAGCCGCCGGCCGTGGCGACGCCGGTGCTGCCCGACGCGGTCGTGCGCTGGTGCGAGGACGCCCTGGCCGCACGGGTGCTCGACGCGGCCCCGCTCGCCGGCGGCATCACCGCGGCGATCTGGCGCGTGCGGACCGCGGGTCACGACGTCATCCTGCGCTGGCTCGGGCCGGGGCACCCGCACGTCGCCGACGCGCCCGACTGGGTGCAGCGGGAGGCGCTCGGCTGTCGCCTGACCGCCGGCTCCGCGGTCCCCTCCCCCACGCTGATCGTCTCCGACCCGGACGGCGCAGCCACGGGCGGCTGGGCCAACCTCACGACGTTCCTGCCCGGCCGGGTCCGGCTCGACCGCCTCGGTCCGAGCGCGATCGACGCGCTCGCCGCGCTCGCCGTCGCGGTGCACGGCGTGCCCGTGGACGGCGCCGAGCACCCGCGGCCCTTCAACACCTGGGTGCCCGCGGCGCCGACCGTCCCGGCCTGGAGCTCGCGTCCCGCGCTCTGGGCCGAGGCGATCGAGCGCTGCGCGGGACCCGCGCCGGCGACGCCGCAGCACCTCGTCCACCGCGACTTCCACCCGGGCAACGTGCTGTGGCAGGGCGACGCCGTGTCCGGCCTGATCGACTGGGCCGAGTCCGCGTGGGGACCCTCCGACCTCGACGTCGCGCACGCCTGCGCGAACTTCGCGATGCTGCACGCCGTCGACGACGCCCTGGCCTTCCGGACGGCGTACGAGGAGCAGGGCGGTCGGCTCGACCCCGACGCGGACGCCTGGCGCTACTGGGTCAGCCTGGACGCGCTCGGCTTCCTGCCCGAGCCGGTGCCGGTCGTCGCCGAGCTCGTCCGCCGGCGCCCGGACCTCGACCACGCGGGCGTGCGCCGACGGCTCGAGGACGTGCTCGAGCTCGCGCTGAAGTGCTGACCCGGGCGTCAGGTCCCCAGGGCAGCGAGGCGCGAGTGGGCGTGCTCGAGGTCGGGGACGGGCGGGCTGACGGGGACGCTGCTGGTCCACGTCCGACGGAACCGTCCGCCCTCGGCGTGCGGAGCGCCGTCCAGCTGATCGGCGAGCGCGGGTCGGGCCGCGCGCGTCGGCAGGACTCAGCCGTTCCAGTCGGGCCTGGACCAGTACCAGGTGCTGTCGAGGCGCTGCTTCGCGAGCCGCGCACCGCCGATCAGCACGAGACCGGCGAGCAGGGAGAAGATCCACGCGCCACCCAGGTACGCGGCGACGCCGCCGCCCTCGATGAGCTGGTAGGCGATGATCACCACCGGCGCGCTGGCGGCGAGGCACCAGCCGCCGACGAGGGCGAAGCGCCGGACCCAGCGGCCCACGTCGGGCACGGCGAGCACCCAGCAGAAGGCGGTGCCGAGCAGCAGCCCGACGTGCTGGAAGGACAGGCCGAAGTAGGCCAGGTTGAGCCCGGCGGCCAGCGAGTCCACGTCGGTGACGGGACCGAAGGCCGGCCCGCCGGCCTGCGCGGCCAGGAAGAACGCACTGGCCGGGAAGAGCGAGCGCCCGAACTCGGTCGCGACGCGCACGCCGACGGTCGGGGCGACGATGCTCGTGGCCATGAGGAGGACCAGCAGCACGACCCAGGGGACGCGCCGCGCGATGCCGCGTCGGCGCGCCTCGACCTCCTCTGCGGAGGGCGTGATCACGCTGCCGGGCCCCTCATGACCTCGTTCGTGCTACGTCAGGCCGCGTTGACCGCGAGCTTGATGTGCGCGGTCACGGCGTCGTGCAGCCGCACACCGACGGTGTGGGTGCCCACCGCCTTGATCGGCTTCTCGATGCGCACCGAGCGCTTGTCGACCGACGGGCCGCCGGCCTTCTTGATCGCCGAGGCGACCTCCGCAGCGGTGACGGCGCCGAAGAGCGTGCCGTTCTCGCCGGCCCGCTCGGTCAGCGTGACCTCGAGGCCCTCGATCTGCGTACGGACCTCGTTGGCGTGGTCGAGACCGCGGATCTCCCGCGCGTCCCGGCTCCGCTTGATGCCGTCGATCTGCTTCTCGCCGCCACGGGTCCACCGGATGGCGAAGCCGCGCGGGACGAGGTAGTTGCGGCCGTAGCCGTCACGCACCTCGACGACGTCCCCGGCCAGGCCGAGGTTGTCGACGGCGGCAGTCAGGATGAGCTTCATCTGGGCTGTCCCCTTCCTCAGCGAGCCGTCGAGGCGTACGGCAGCAGCGCGACCTCGCGGGCGTTCTTGATGGCGATGGCGACCTTGCGCTGGTCCTGGACGGACAGCCCGGTCACCCGACGGGCGCGGATCTTGCCGCGCTCGGAGATGAACTTCCGCAGGGTCGCGGTGTCCTTGTAGTCGATGACCTGTCCCTTGCGGAGCGGGTTCGACTTCTTCTTGATCGGCTTCTCGCGCTTGCTGGAGCGGTCGTTGGCCATTGTGGTGCTCTCCTTTCGAGCCCGGCTGCGGTCGCGCCGCGAGCCGGAATGGTCCGTCGTGCTGATGGTGTCGTGCAGGCCCCCCGACGAGCGCGGGGCACGGGGTGGGGCTCAGGGACCGAGCGGGCCACGAGCCCCGGACGGCCGGAACCGGGTGGTCAGAACGGGGGCTCGTCGTTCTGCGGCGTGGCCCACGGGTCGTCGCCGCCGGACTGCCCGCCGGACTGCCCGCCGCGCGAGCCGCCGCCGGAGCCGCCGCCGGTGGCCCACGGGTCGCCCCCGAAGGAGCCCCCGCCGCCGCCGTTGCCGCCGCCCCCGCCGGAGGAACGGCCGCCGCCACCCTGGCCGCCGCCGCCGCCGCCCTGGCCACCCCCGCTGGACGTGCGGGTGACCTTGGCGGTGGCGTAGCGCAGCGCCGGGCCGATCTCGTCCACGTCGACCTCGAAGACCGTGCGCTTCTCACCCTCGCGGGTCTCGTAGCTGCGGGACTTCAGCCGACCGGAGACGATGACGCGCATCCCCTTCTGGAGGGACTCGGCCACGTTCTCCGCGGCCTGCCTCCAGACGGCGCAGTTGAGGAACATCGCGTCGCCGTCGCGCCACTCGTTGGTCTGACGATCGAACGTGCGCGGGGTGGACGCGACCGTGAAGTTCGCGACCGCGGCCCCCGAGGGGGTGAAGCGCAGCTCCGGATCGGCCGTCAGGTTGCCGATCAGCGTGATGGGTGTCTCGCCTGCCATGGGTGCTCCGTGTGTGTCGTCGTGGACCGTCGTCTGCGGGCCGGGTCGGGATCAGCGTGCCAGCGGGGGCTGACATCCCGGCAGGTCACGGACGGGATCTGTGGACAAGTCCCGTCCGTGGCGCCGGCCTGTGGATGGTCGGTCAGCGGGCGTCGGCCCGGAGGACCTTGGTGCGCATGATCGACTCGTTGAGCGTGAACTGGCGGTCCAGCTCCTTGACGTCGGCCGGTGTCGCGGTGACGGTGAGGACGACGTAGATGCCCTCGGACTTCTTGCGGATCTCGTAGGCCAGGCGGCGCCGGCCCCAGACCTCCGTGTTGTCGACGGTGCCGCCACCCTTGGTGACGACGGTCAGGTGCTGGTCGAGCGTCGGCTGGACCTGACGCTCGTCGGTGTCGGGGTCGAAGATGACCATGACCTCGTAAGGACGCATCGCTAACTCCACCTCCTCTGGTCTCTGCGGCCACGGGACGTCCCCGTGGCAGGAGGGCGATTGCTGGACCCGCTCCCCATCGAGGGGGCAGGTCCGGGCGCGGAGCACGCTCCGCACCAGCGGGCCAAGATACCTGCTCGCCGCACCTCCCCGCGAATCCGCGGTGCCCACGCCCACCACCGCGCTGCGGAGCGGGACCGGCGGCGCGGCCGCGCCCGGACGGGCCAGAGCCGGTCAGAGCCAGTCAGAGCCGGTCAGAGCCAGTCAGAGCCAGTCAGACCCGGTCAGAGCGAGAGGGTGCACTCCAGCAGGTGGTGGCGCACGACCATCCCGAACCTCTCGTAGAGACCGAGCGCGCCCGTGCCGCTGTGCGTGTAGAGGGCCAGCCCCGCCACCCCCCGCTCGCGCGCGGCGAGCGTCGTCGACGCGAGCAGCGCCCCGGCCAGACCCCGTCGGCGGTGCGCCCGGGCGACAGCGAGCTGGGGGACCCACGCCTCGCACGCCCCGGTCGCCGGCGGGTCCATGAGCAGGCACGCCCCGACGACCCTGCCCGCGTGCACGACGACGCGGGCGTGGCCGACGGTGACGTCGGGCCGCTCGACGGTCCCGGCGCGCCACTGCTCGAAGGTCCGCGTCGTCGCCTGGTAGACGGCGAAGGCGTCGCGCACGACGGCGAACACGGCCGGCAGGTCGTCGTCGGTCATGGGCCGGACCGCGTACCCGTCGGGCAGGTCCGGTGCTCCGACGGCGACGTCGGGGGACAGGCCGAGCAGCCAGCCCGTCCGCTCGACCGTCCAGCCGCGCGCCTCGAGCAGCGCCCGGGACCCGACGTCGTCGGCGGGGAGGTCGCGGTGGACCGCGTCGAGCCCACGCCGCCGGGCCTCGCCCTCCCAGCGGTCGAGGAGGGCGGCCTCCAGGCCGGCTCCGTCCCAGCCGTCACGCACCGCCAGCTCGATCCCGGCCCGGGCCAGCGTGCCGAACGCGACCAGCGCCCCGCCCTCGTCCTCCTCCTCGAACCAGCCCTCGCTGTCGGTGGCGAGGTCGAAGGGCGGCGTGCGCCACTCCGCCTGCACGTCCTCCAGCGGCAGCACGGGCTCGCCGAACCATCGCCGGTCGTACGCGTGGAGCAGCTCGACGACCGCCTCCAGGTCGTCCTCCACCAGAGGTCTCGCCGTGATCATCGCCGCCTCCTGATCATGCGCCCGGGTCGTGCGGGGGCCGTGCGCAACGGCCCGTGATCAAGATTTGATCACGGCAGATCGGGCCTGGGGAAAAGCGCATCGACGACCTCGCCAACCACTACGCTCGCTGCCCTCAGCCGTCCCACGAGCCCAGGAGAACCCCATGGCCTACTACCAGGCCGCGCCGCCGCCTGCCGCCGCCGACCCCAACCGCACGCTCACCATCGTCGGGTTCGTCCTGGCGTTCCTCTGCAGCCTCGCCGGCCTCATCATCAGCATCATCGCCTACAACAAGTCGAAGGCCGTCGGCTACAAGAACAACCTCGCGCTGGCCGGCATCGTCATCGCCGCCGTGCTCATGGTGCTGAGCATCGTGCTCAACGCCAGCGGTGCGCTGAGCGGGATGTACGGCACCAGCTAGTGCCCGAGGCCGGGCGAGGGACGCGGCCCCCGCTCCCTCGCCCGCCAGCTCCACCTGCCCCCCGGGAACGCCGCACCCGCTGCGACGCGGCACCCGCTCCCCGCCGCACCGGCTCCCCGCTTCACCGGCCGCCCGCCAGGTCGCTCCGGCCGGGCCGGCGCCGGACCACCGGCACCCGACGAGCCCCTCCCGCGACGCCGGCACCGCTGCCGAAGGCTCGCGTTAGCCTCGCCGCATGACGCAGCTGCTGGCCGGTGGGCACGGGGACCAGGTCGACCCGGTCGCGGAGGCCCAGGCACGTGACGCCGGCCTCGCGCAGTTCTTCCTCGGTGACCCGCAGGCCTGGAAGGGTCCGCAGGTCGCGTACGCGGGCGGCGCCGAGGCGCTGCGGGCGGCCGCCGCGGACGCGGGCGTCGCCCTCTACGTCCACGCGCCGTACGTCCTCAACGTGGCGACGACCAACAACCGGATCCGCATCCCGAGCCGCAAGTTCCTGCAGCAGCACCTCGACGCGGCCGCCGAGATCGGTGCGGCCGGCCTGGTGGTGCACGGCGGCCACGTGCTCAAGGCCGACGACCCCGCGCAGGGCATCGACAACTGGCGCAAGTGCGTCGAGCGCCTCGACCTCGCGGTCCCCCTGCTGATCGAGAACACCGCCGGCGGCGACAACGCCATGGCCCGCCACCTCGACCGCCTCGACCAGCTCTGGGGTGCGGTGGGCGACGGGGCCGGCGCCGGCGTCGGCTTCTGCCTCGACACCTGCCACGCCCACGCCGCGGGCGAGGACCTGCACGGCCTGGTCGACCGGGTGCGGGCCATCACCGGGCGCATCGACCTCGTGCACGCGAACGACTCCCGCGACGCCGCCGGCTCCGGGGCCGACCGGCACACCAACCTCGGGGCGGGCCAGGTCGACCCGGACGCGCTCGTCGCCGTCGTCCGCGAGGCCGGTGCCCCGGTGGTCGTCGAGACCCCGGGCGGGCCCGAGGGCCAGGCCGCCGACATCGCGTGGCTGCGGGAGCGGCTCGGCTAGACCTCGGGCGAGGGGCGGGAGCGCCCCGGGCGGTCAGCCCGGGCGGGTGAGCTCCACGGGGCGCGGTGCGCTCCCCACGCCCGAACACGCACCGGAACGCCGTCCCGTCGTCGGCGGTCTGCGGCGGGATGGCGTAGACCTCCCAGTCGCCGCGACGCTCGGCCGCGGGCAGCATCGCGTTGACCAGCGAGCGGCGGCACACGGCCTTGGCGGCCGGGTCGTCGTCGAGCTGGGACTGGCGCATGACCGGTCCGGTCGGCTCCGCCGCCGCGAACGTCTGGTAGACGTGCGTGCGGTCGCAGCGCGCCGGGCTGGCCACGTAGGGCGTGTCGAACGTCGAGGCCACCCCGCCCCAGCACTGGGGCGGGACGGGCCCGCACTGCGCGGAGCGCCCGACCTTGGCGGTGCAGTCGGTGAAGCCGGCGAGCAGCGGGGGCGTGGGGCTCGGCGTCGCCGACGGGGGCCGGCTGGTGCTGGTGGCGGTGCCCGGCTCGGTCGCGCCCGGGTCGGCCGCGACCGGCGACCCGCGCCCGGTGAGCGCGACCGCGGTGACGACGAGCAGCACGACGAGCGCGGCCGCGGCGAGCAGGATCGCCGCGACGGCGACGGCGACGGCGGGCGGCGACCAGGTCGTCCTCGGCGCTGCCGCCGGACGTGCCGGCCACCGCGGTCGCCCCGCCCGCGGCCGCCGGCCCGGGGACGCGCGCCGGCTCGTCGGGCTCGGGGGCCAGGGCGCGCGGTGGGGGCGCCGAGGTCGAGCGCCGCCAGCGCGTCGCGGAAGGCCGCGGCCGAGGGCCGGCGGCCCGGTTCGTCGTCGAGGGCCTCCATGAGCACGTCCATCAGCTGCGGGTCGATGTCCGGCAGCCGTTCGACGGGGTCGTCGAGGTGGGCCATGACGACCTGTGCGGCGGTCAGGTCGGGGTCGGCGTCGCTGGGGTCGACCGCGCGCGGCGCGTGGCCGCACAGCAGCGCGTACAGGGTGGCCGCGAGGGAGTAGACGTCGCCGCTCCTGGTCGGCGAGTGCGGGGCGAAGGCCTCCGGCGGGGCGTACGCGGGCGTCAGCGCCTCGAGGCGCTCCTCGAGGTCCATGCCGGGGTCGGTCATCACGGCCAGCCCGAAGTCGGCCAGGCCGGCGTGGCCGTACGCGTCGATGAGCACGTTGGCCGGCTTGACGTCGCGGTGCAGGACGCCCTGCGCGTGCGCGGCGTCGAGCGCGTCGGCGATGCGGACACCGAGATCGCGCACCCACCCCGGGTCCGGGCGGTTCTCGGGCTGGAGCAGGCGCGTCAGCGAACCCCCGGTGCACAGCTCCATGACCAGGTACGGCCGGTCGTCGTCGAGCAGGCCGGCGTCGTGGACGGTGACGATCCCGGGGTGGCTGGACATCCGCCCGGCGGCGCCGGACTCGCGCAGGAAGCGCGCGCGCTCCTCGGGGTTGTCCAGCCTGCGGGTGATGATCTTGACCGCGACGAGCCGGTCCAACGACTCCTGCCGGGCCTCCCAGACCACCGCGAAGCCCCCACGGGCGAGCGGGCGCCAGTCCGTGAGTCCCTCGAGCCGCGGTGTCCTCACCACCTCCTCACCCTAGGGCGCGCCGGGCCGCGACGCCCTCGTGGAAGGCACAAACATGCACAACCCTGAGCCGGGCCCTCCGTCGCCACCAGGACAATGAGCGCATGAGCCGCAGCGTGTACGTCGCCTCGCCGGAGGGCCTGACGGGCAAGTCGGTGGTCGCCCTCGGCCTGCTCGACGCCCTGGTCCGGGAGGTCGGGTCGGTCGGCGTCTTCCGCCCCCTGACCACCGTCGGCGCCCACCCCGGGGTCGACGAGCGCGACCTCATCGTCGACCTGCTGACCTCCCAGCCGGGCGTGCACCAGGCGTACGAGGACGCGATCGGGGTGACCTACGACCTCGCGCGCGAGGACCCCGACGAGGCGCTGCACGAGATCGTCGAGCGCTTCGGGCACCTCGCCGAGCGCTTCGACGTCGTCGTCGTCCTGGGCTCGGACTACACCGACGTCTCGACCGGCACCGAGCTGTCCTTCAACGCCAAGGTCGCCGCGAACCTCGGCTCCCCCGTCGTCCTCGTCGTCCACGGCCGCGGGCGCACGCCGAGCCAGGTGGAGGCGGCCGCCGAGACCGCCGTCGCCGAGCTGCGGGCCAACCACGCCTCGACCGTCGCGGTCATCGCCAACCGGGTCGAGCCCGACGCGGTCGAGGCGACCATGGCCGCGCTGCAGCGCGTGCCCGGGGTGCTGACCGCGGCGCTGCCGGAGAGCCCGCTGCTCTCGGCCCCGACCTTCGGGGCCCTGGTGGAGGCGGCCGACGCCCGGCTCGTGCTGGGCAGCGAGGCGTGGACGGGCCGCGACGCGCTGGGCATCATCGTCGCGGCGATGAGCCTGCCGAACGTCCTCGACCGGCTGCGCCCCGACGTCGCCGTGATCGCGCCCAGCGACCGGACCGACCTGGTGCCCGGCCTGCTGCTGGCGCACCGCTCGGGCACGTTCCCCACCCTCGCCGGGATCCTGCTGACCGGGGGCTACGAGCTGCCCGACACGATCCGCCGGCTCGCCGACGGCGTCTCCTCCGAGCTGCCCATCGCGCTGACGAGCCTGGAGACCTTCACCACCGCCGAGCGCCTCCTCCGCGTGCGCGGGCCGCTGAGCAAGGACTCGCCGAACAAGATCGAGGCCGCCCGGCGGCTGTTCGCCGAGCAGGTCGACCAGGCCGCGCTGCTGCGGGCCATCGACGTGTCCGCCTCCGACGTGCGGACGCCGCTGATGTTCGGCTACCAGCTCATGGAGCGCGCCCGCGCGGACCGCAGGCACATCGTGCTGCCCGAGGCGAGCGACGACCGCATCCTCACCGCCGCCGACATCCTGCTGCGCCGCGGCGTCGCCGACCTGACGCTGCTGGGCGAGGAGAACGCCGTCCGGGCCCGGGCCTCCACCCTGGGCCTCGACCTCGACGCCGCGCGGGTGGTCTCCCCGACCGACGAGGAGCTGGTCGAGCGCTTCGCCGCCGCGTACGCCGAGGCCCGCGCGCACAAGGGCATGACGCTCGAGCGGGCCCGCGAGGTCGTCACCGACATCTCCTACTTCGGCACGCTGATGGTCCACCTCGGCCTGGCCGACGGCATGGTGTCCGGCGCCGTCAACACCACGGCGCACACCATCCGCCCGGCGCTCGAGCTCGTGAAGACCCGGCCCGGCGTCAGCACCGTGTCGAGCGTCTTCCTCATGTGCCTCGCCGACCGCGTCCTCGTCTACGGCGACTGCGCGGTCATCCCGGAGCCGACGACCGAGCAGCTGGCCGACATCGCGATCTCCTCGGCGGCGACGGCGCGGCAGTTCGGCATCGACCCGCGGGTCGCGATGCTCTCCTACTCCACGGGCAGCTCCGGCTCGGGCGCCGACGTGGAGAAGGTCCGGGCCGCGACCGCCCTGGTCGCCGAACGCGCGCCGGACCTCGCCCTCGAGGGCCCGATCCAGTACGACGCCGCCGTCGATCCCGGCGTCGCCCGCACCAAGCTCCCGGGCTCGACCGTGGCGGGGCGGGCGACGGTCTTCGTCTTCCCCGACCTGAACACGGGCAACAACACCTACAAGGCCGTCCAGCGCAGCGCGCACGCCGTCGCGATCGGCCCGGTGCTGCAGGGCCTCAACAAGCCGGTCAACGACCTGTCCCGGGGAGCCCTCGTGGAGGACATCGTCAACACCGTCGCCATCACCGCCGTGCAGGCCCAGGAGTCGGGGCGGTGAACGACGCACCGGTCCTCGTCCTGAACGCGGGCTCCTCCTCGCTGAAGTACCAGGTGGTCGTCCCCCGCAGCGCCGAGGTGCTGGCCGGGGGCACGGTCGAGCGGATCGGCGAGGACGGGAGCGGCGTCGAGGACCACGTCGCGGCCATGCGCGTCGTCACCGACCGGCTCGACGAGGCCGGGGTCGACCTGGCGCGGACCGGCCTGCGCGCCGTCGGCCACCGCGTCGTGCACGGCGGACCGCGGTTCTCCGACCCGGTCCTCGTCGACGACGCGGTCGTGCGCGACATCCGCGACCTCGTGCCGCTCGCGCCGCTGCACAACCCCGGGGCGCTGGCGGGCATCGAGGCCGCGCGCGCGGCCTTCGACGTCGCGCAGGTCGCCGTGTTCGACACCGCCTTCTTCGCCTCGCTGCCGGCCGCGGCCGCGACGTACGCGATCCCCCGCGCGGTGAGCGCGGAGCACCGGCTGCGCCGCTACGGGTTCCACGGGACCTCGCACCGCTACGTCTCCCGGGCCGTCGCCGGGCTGGTCGGGCGGCCGCTGGAGTCGTTCACCCAGGTCGTGCTGCACCTCGGCAACGGGTGCTCGGCCTCCGCGATCGACGGCGGCGTCGCGGTCGACACCTCGATGGGCCTCACGCCGCTGCAGGGCCTGGTCATGGGGACACGCTCGGGCGACGTCGACCCGGCGGTCTTCACCTACCTGCACCAGCAGGCCGGCATGAGCGTCGCCGACATCGACACCATGCTGAACAAGCGCTCGGGGCTCAAGGGCCTCGCCGGCGCCAACGACTTCCGCGAGGTGCTGTCCGGGGCCGAGGCCGGCGACGCCGACGCCCGTCTGGCGCTCGACGTCTACGTGCACCGGCTGCGCCACTACGTCGGCGCGTACACGGCCGTGCTCGGGGGGCTCGACGTGCTCACGTTCACCGCCGGGGTCGGGGAGAACGCCCCCGCCCTGCGAGCCGCCGTGGTCGCCAACCTCGGCCGGCTCGGCATCGCCGTCGACCCCGAACTGAACGAGTCCCGCTCGCGGGAGGCACGCGTGATCTCCCCCGAGGGCGCGCCGGTGACGGTCACGGTCGTGCCCACCAACGAGGAGCTCGAGATCGCCCGCCAGGCGGCGGCGTTGCTCGACGCCTCGGGCGGCTGAGGCCCACCCGCGCGGCGGGCCCGATCGGCTACGGTGAGGGCGGACGGAACGTCGCGGACCCGCGCGACCCGGACCGAGGAGGACACGCGTGCGCAAGGTGATTCTGGGCCTCGGGCTCGCCGTCGGGATCGCTGCCTGGGCCGTCGGCCTGATCGGGCTGTTCACCACCCCGAACCCGCACCTGGTCCCGATCCCCGACACGGTCTCGGCCTTCGGGGTCAGCGCCATGATGGGCGCCCTGCTGATCCTGATCATCGTCTTCGCCCACGGCACCCGCGCCGGCGACGTCGACTGATCCTTCCCGCCGGCCCCCTGGCCGAAGCTCGCCGGGACACCGCCCGGGGCGGCGGGCCGCGCCCGTAGGGTGACGCGCATGCCCACCGCCCTCGTCACCGGCGGGACGTCCGGGATCGGCGCCGCCTTCGCCCGCCAGCTCGCCGCCCGCGGCGACGACCTCGTCCTGGTCGCCCGCGACGCCGCCCGGCTCGAGACCACCGCCGCCGGGCTCCGCAGCGCGTACGGCGTCGAGGTCGAGGTGCTGCCCGCCGACCTGGCCGATCGCGGCGACGTCCAGCGGGTGGCCGACCGCCTCACCGACACGACCCGCCCGGTCGACGTCCTGGTCAACAACGCGGGCTTCGGCGTGCACCACCGCCTCACCGACCCCGACCCCGGGCCGCACGAGCGCGCGATCGCGGTCATGGTCGACGCCGTGCTCGTCCTCGGCGGGGCTGCGGGGCGCGCGATGCGCGAGCGCGGCCACGGCGCGATCGTCAACGTCGCCTCGACCGCGGGCTACCTGGCCATGGGGTCGTACTCGGCGATCAAGGCCTGGGCGATGACCTACTCGGAGTCGCTGGCCAACGAGCTCCACGGCACCGGCGTGACCGTCACGGCGCTCGCACCCGGCTGGGTGCGCACCGAGTTCCACGAGCGTGCCGCCATCCGCACGTCCTCGATCCCGTCGCAGCTCTGGCTGGAAGCGGACGCACTGGTCGCGGAGTGCCTCGCCGACGTCGAGGCCGGCAAGGTCGTCTCGATCCCCAGCCGGCGCTACCGCGCGCTGATGCTCGCGGTCCGCCACGCCCCCCGCTCCGCCGTCCGCGCCGCGTCGCGGCGGTTGTCGTCGAGCCGGCACTGAGTCCTGGTCGCCGCTGCCGGACCTCCCCCCGTCCGAGGAAGCGTCCTGGCCCGTCGGCGTGGGCATCCAACCGGGCCGCCGCAGCGAACCCCTCGTGTCGCCCGTCGTGAACGGGGCGTGAACGGACTTCTCCGATAGGGTGATCGACGTGTCGAGCCGCAGCCGCTACACCTCCCCGGTCATGGCCGGCGCACGGTTCGTGGCCCAGCACGGGGTGCTCAAGCCCTTCATCTGGCACAAGGCCGACGTCACCGTGCTCAACGCCGACCGCCTCGACGCGGTCCGCGGACCCTACGTCGCGGTCTCGAACCACTCGAGCCACCTCGACGCGCCGCTGATCATCGGCGCGCTGCCCGGCAAGCTGGGCCGCTACGTGGCCGCCGGCGCCGCGGCCGACTACTTCTTCGACGTCTGGTGGCGCAAGGGTCTCACCGCGCTGTTCTTCAACGCCTTCCCCGTCGACCGCTCGGGCCTGCGCGGTCGCCGCGGGCTCGCGACGAGCCTGCTCGACGACGGCGTCCCGCTGCTGCTCTTCCCGGAGGGCACCCGGTCGCGGACCGGCGAGATGGGCAACTTCAAGCCCGGCGCCGCCGCCCTGTGCATCAGCCGCGACGTCCCCTGCCTGCCGATCGCGCTGCTCGGCGCGTCCGAGGCGATGCCGTACGGCCGCACCTGGCCGGGCAAGGGCAAGCCCCCGATCTACGTGAACTTCGGCGACCCGATGCGCCCCGAGGACGGCGAGTCCGTCGCCGGCTTCAACGAGCGGATCGCCAAGGAGGTCCGCGGGCTGTACGACGAGGCCCAGGACTACCGCGAGCGGCACGCGCCGCCGCAGCTGTCACGCGGCTGAAGCCCGGTCCGGCGCGCGACGCCGGGTCGAGGTGAGCACGAGGACGCCGTCCTCGGGCCGGAGGCCTCGGCCGTGCCCACCCAGCCGTTAGGCTCGATCGGACCCTCCCGGGTCACAGTCAGCGAGGAGGCGGGCACCATGCCGGCGGTCAAGCACATGAAGTGGTGGGGCTGGGGCGTCGAGGGCGTCTCCTTCCACTGGGAGGACAAGCCCGCCTTCCCGGCCTTCGTCAGCCGGGCCGTGGGCATCGACATCACCCAGCCACCGGTGCCGCCCGGGTCGATCGAGGATCTGCACGTCCCGCCGCCGCAGATCGGCGACGACGTGCGCGGCCGTCTGACCGACGCCGTCGGCGCGACGAACGTGGCCTACGACGACCTCGACCGCGTCGTGCACACCTACGGCAAGAGCCTGCGCGACCTCCTGCGGCTCCGCGCCGGCGACCTGCCTCGCGTCCCCGACGCCGTGGTCTACCCCGGCAGCGAGGACGACGTCCGCGCGCTCGTCGACCTGGCCGGCGAGGCCGACCTCGTGCTCATCCCGTTCGGCGGCGGCAGCAACATCTCGGGCAGCCTGCACCCGCTCGCCGAGGAGCAGCGCACCGTCGTCTCGGTCGACCTCGGCCGCATGGACCAGGTCCTCGACCTCGACGAGGACTCGGGGCTCGCCCGCGTCCAGGCCGGCGTGCTCGGCCCGGACCTCGAGGAGCAGCTCGGGCGACGCGGCTGGACCATGGGCCACTTCCCCGACAGCTTCACCCACAGCACGCTCGGCGGCTGGGTCGCGACCCGTTCCTCGGGCATGCAGTCCGACAAGTACGGCGACATCGCCCGCATCGCCCGCGGCATGCGCGTGGTGCAGCCCGGACCCGCCCCTTCGGGGGGCTCGGAGGGGTCGTCCCCCTCGGAGGGAGCGCGCACCCTCGTCGTGCGCGCGGTGCCCAGCACCTCCACCGGCCCGAGCACCCGTGAGATGGTCCTCGGCTCGGAGGGCCGCCTCGGGATCATCACCGAGGTCACCGTCCAGGTGCACCGCCTCCCCGAGAACCGGCTGATGCTGGCCTACCTGTTCCCGAGCTTCGAGGCCGGGCTCGCCGCGATGCAGGAGATCTCGACCTCCGACGCGCACCCCTCGGTGACGCGCGTGAGCGACGCGTACGAGACCCAGATGTCGCTGGCCACCCGCAAGGAGTCCAAGGGCTTCTCGGTGTCCTCGACCGTCGGCAACCAGCTCTTCAAGTTCCTCGAGCGCCGCGGCTGGGACCTCGACCAGGCCTGCCTGAGCTTCATCGGCTTCGAGGGCGGCCGCGCGCACGTGGCGCACGAGAAGGGCATCGTCTCGGCGATCATCAAGGCGCACGGCGGCGTCGGGCTGGGCAAGGGCCCGGCCGTGCTCTACGACCAGAAGAAGTTCGACACGCCCTACATCCGCGACTTCCTGCTCGACCGCGGCGGGGCGGCGGACGTCTCCGAGACCGCGGCCCCGTGGTCGAAGCTGCTGCCGCTCTACAACGCGGTCGTCGAGAACGTGCGCAAGGTCTACGCCGACCTCGGCGTGACCGGTTGGGTCATGTGCCACCTGTCGCACTCCGAGCACTCGGGCGCGTGCCTCTACTTCACCTTCGCCTTCGCGCACGACGACCACCCGATCGCGCAGTACGACCGGGTGAAGGAGGCGCTGCAGGGGACGTTCATCAGCGCCGGGGGCACCCTGTCGCACCACCACGCGGTCGGCACCGAGCACAGCCGCTGGCTGGAGGACGACATCTCCTCCCAGGGCGTGCTGATGGTCCAGGGCGTCATCGACACCGTCGACCCGGGCCACCGCCTCAACCCGGGCAAGATCACCTCGCTCTAGGAGCCTGGGAGGGGGCCGGTCGCCGAGCCCGGCGGCCGGCCAGGCGCCAGAGCGACCGCTGCACCAGCAGCGTCGCGACCCCGGCCACCGTCAAGCCGGCCAGGTTGACGCCGAGCTGGGCTGCCGCCCCCGGCACCTGGTCGAAGGCCCCGAGCGCGAGCGAGAGCGCGAGGTCGCCCGCGGCCGGCACGGTGGTGACCGAGATGAACACCCCGACCAGCGCGTTCGTCCGTCCGCCGGTCTGCGACAGCACCCCGGCGCAGCCGGCCAGGACGGCCACGACCGCCGACCAGCGGTCCGGTCGCCAGATGAAGCCGGTCAGCGGACGGGGGCCGGTGACGTCCTCGAGGTGGACCCACCCGGCCGCCCGGGCCAGCAGGCAGAGGACGAGCGTGAGGCCGGCCGCCACGACGAAGCCCTGCACCAGCAGCCGTACGGAGCGCACGACCAGCCGTCGCCGACGGCTGGCCAGGCCGACCGCCAGCGCGGCCACGGCGGCGAACTCCGGACCCACGACCATCGCGCCGACCACCAGGATGGCGGAGTCGGTGACCACCGCGACCGAGGCGATCGTGACGGCCAGCGTGAGGAAGGCGTAGAACGAGAAGGAGCCGCGCACCTCCCCGTAGGCGTTGTCGACCACCGCGTCCCACACGATCGCGTCGTCCGGGGCGCCCGGGGCCGCCTCCTCGGCCTCCCGCGCGTTCACCGAGGGGGCGGCGGACAGGTCGGTGATCACCACCGACCCCTCGTCGAAGAGCCCCTCGCGCCGCAGCCAGCCCAGGACGTCGGAGAGCGCCTCCCGGGTGATGTCGCACATCACCACGTCACCGGGCGGTCGGAGGGCTGCGCCCGGCAGATGCACCACGTCGGTCAGCCGCGGGTCGTCCAGCATCCCGGCCACGACACGGGCGGCACCGGGCGCAGGGACGACCAGGCGCAGGTTCAGCATCACGGGGACCATCATCGAGCCGCCCCTGGGCCAGGCGTCCGCCGGGCGGGAAAGCCGTGGGGCGCACCGGGCGCACGACGACGATGGAGCCCGTGCCGCCCCGTGACCGACTCCTCGCGCTGGTCGTCGCGCTCTGCTGGGGCGTGAACTTCCCCGCGACGGCGTTCGGGCTGCAGCACTTCCCGCCGCTGCTGATGGTGGCGCTCCGCTTCACCCTGCTCGCCGTGCCGACGGTGCTGCTCGTGCCGCGGCCCCGGGTGCCGCTGCGGTGGTTCCTGGGCGCCGCGTTCTTCATGAGCACCGTCCAGTTCGCCCTGCTCTACGTGGCGATGGCCGTGGGCATGCCCAGCGGGCTCGCGTCGCTCGTGCTGCAGGCGTGCGCCCCCTTCACGGTCGTCCTCGGCGCGCTGCTGCTGCGCGAACGGCTCGGGACGCGCCAGGTCGTCGGCGTCGTGGTCGCCGTCGCCGGGCTCAGCGTCATCGCGCTGCACCGCGCCCTCGGCGGCTCGGCCGCGGCGCTCGTCCCCGTGCTCCTGACCATCGCCGCCGGCCTCGGCTGGGCCCTGGGCAACATCTGCTCCCGCGAGGCGCGGGCGCCCAAGCCGCTGCACTTCACGCTGTGGCTCTCCGTCGTGCCGCCGGTGCCGCTGCTCGCGCTGTCGCTGCTCGTGGAGGGCCCGCAGCGCGACCGGGACGCGCTGAGGACCGCCCTGACGCCCGAGGCGCTGCCCGCGGTGCTCGGCCTGCTCTACATCGTCCTGGTGGCCACGGTCCTCGGCTACGGCCTGTGGAACACCCTGCTGTCGCGCAACCCGGCCGGCGTCGTCGCCCCCTTCGCGATGCTCGTGCCCGTCGCCGGGGTGCTGAGCGCCTGGCTGATCCTCGGGGAGGTCCCCGACGCGGTCGAGCTGGTGGCCGGCGTGCTCGTCGTGGGCGGGGTGCTCGTCGGGTCCCGCACGCGCCGGCCCGCGCAGCCCCTCGTGCGCCACGACCCGGCCGTGGAACCCACGAGGAGCCCGTCCTGACCCCGGTCGCGGCACCGCCCGGCGGGCATGACAACGTGGGCTCCCCATCAACCCCAGCGGCCCCGAAGACCTCTCCGGACGCCGGGGTGAGGTAGGGCACGCGCCCGAGAAGCGGTCACTTGCGGCTAAGAGCCACAAACACGTCGCCGGTGGGCTACGTTTGTCAGCGGGAGTTCACTCCATCGGACGCCCGGGATAGGTCGTGATGCGTCCGGCCTGCGTCGTGTTCCCCGCGCGGGTAGGCCCATCCCCTGCGCATCCCCTATCCCGGGTCATCCGATGGGACGTTCGTCGGGTTGGACTCGGGGGCCCGGCGATCCCGGCGGTCAGGCGCGACCTCGGTCCCGCCTGACGCGTGCTCCCTCGCCGCTCGGTCGGGTCGACCTCTCAGCGCGCCGCGTCCGCGTCGTCGAGTCCCGCCGAGTGGTCCAGCGCCACCGCGTCGAGGTGGCTGAAGAGCTGCGGGATCCGCAGCAGGGCGATGTCGCGCAGCTCGCCGCCGACGATGCCGATCTCCTCCTCCGCGTCCAGCCCGAGCCGTCGCTCGAGCTCGCCGAGGATCTCCGCCCGGCTGCGCCCCGCCGCCCGGATCAGGAACACCCGCCCGAACCTCGTCTCGTACGCCGCGTTGCCGGCCGCGAGCCGCGCCGCGAGCTCCTCGTCGCTCGACGCGCTCGACGCCTGCTCCGCCCGGGAGAAGGACGCCGAGGTCCCCGTCCCGACCGGGCGCTCCCCGATCCGCGGGTGCTGCGCCATCGCCTCGTCGACCTCGGCCGGGCTCAGCGGCGTCGCCGCCTCCCGCGCGGCCTCCACGAGCGCGTCGACCGACCCGTACGGCCCTGCCGCGACGACGTCGTCGACCCAGCGCTGCACGTGCAGGCAGGCCGCCAACCCCTCGCGGAGCTGCGCCTCCGTCACTCCGGCCAGCTGCGTGCTCATCCATCCTCCGTCGTCCGCGACCGGCTCCCACCCGAAGCCGTGCGCACACCTTAGGGGGGTCAGCGCCTCCACGGCCGTACACGCCAGGGCGGTGGCGGCCTGAGGGACGGGCCGTCCGGCGACGACGCCTGCGACCCGGCGCGCGGAGGACCGGGGAGCCGGCACGACCCACTAGCCTCGCAGGGTGGCTTTGGAGGTACGCACCATCACGGCGGAGGAGCACCGGCGGTTCAACGCCGCGCAGCCCTCGGTCTCCTTCCTGCAGACGCCGGCGTGGGGTGAGGTCAAGAGCGAGTGGAAGGCCGAGTCCGTCGGCTGGTTCGACGACCTCGACCCCGGGGGGCCGCCGGTCGGCGCGGGGCTGGTCCTCTACCGCCAGCTGCCGAAGCTGAAGAAGTACCTGGCCTACCTGCCCGAGGGCCCGACGATCGACTGGCTGGGCGGCAACGTCCACAGCTGGCTGGTCCCGCTCGCCGAGCACCTCAGAAGGGCCGGCGCGTTCGGCATCCGCATCGGGCCGCCCGTCGTGGCCCGCCGCTGGGGGTCGGACACGGTCAAGCGGGCCATCGCCGACGAGCGCATCCCGCGGCTGAGCGAGGCCGTGCCGGACGAGGTCCAGCACGCCGCCAGCTCCCTGCGCCAGGCGCTGCGCGACCTCGGGTGGCACCCGCCGTCGGAGGACGAGGGGTTCGCGGCCGGGCAGCCACGGTTCGTGTTCCAGCTGCCGCTGCACGGCGAGACGCCGGAGTCGCTGCTCGCGGGCATGAACCAGCTCTGGCGCCGCAACATCAAGAAGGCCGACAAGGCCGGGGTCGTCGTCACCGAGGGTGGCCGCGACGACCTGGCCGCCTTCCACCCGCTCTACGTCGAGACCGCCGAGCGCGACCGGTTCACGCCGCGGCCGCTGTCCTACTTCGAGACCATGTGGGACGCGCTGCGGGCCGAGGACCCCGACCGGATCCGGCTCTACCTCGCCCACCACGAGGGCGACCTCGTCGCGGCGACGACCTGGGTGCGGGTCGGCGCCCACGCCTGGTACTCCTACGGCGCGAGCAGCACGGCCAAGCGGGACGTCCGCGGCAGCAACGCCGTCCAGTGGCGCATGATGCGCGACGCGCTCGAGGCCGGCGCCGACGTCTACGACCTGCGCGGCATCACCGAGGGCCTCGAGGCCGACGACCCGCACCTGGGGCTGATCCAGTTCAAGGTCGGCACCGGCGGCCAGGCCGTCGAGCTGCTCGGCGAGTGGGACCTGCCGCTCAACGCGCTGCTCTACCGCGCCTTCGACGTCTACATGAAGCGCCGTTGAGGTGCGGCCGCTGATGGGGTCGTCGACGAGGAGGGGCCGCTGATGGCCGGCGTGACGATCCGCCTCGACGAGACGCGCTGGCAGGAGCACCTGGCCACGGTGCTGGGTGACACCCCGGCGGTCGTGCCGGTGGTCAAGGGCCACGGCTACGGCTTCGGCCTCGTCCGGCTCGCCGCCGAGTCCCGCCGGCTCGGCGTCGACACGATCGCCGTGGGCATGGCCTCGGAGGTCGGCGTCGTCTCCGGGACGTTCGGCGGCGACGTCGTGGTCCTGCAGCCCTACGACCCCGCCGACGGGCTCGCCCGCACCCTGACGCGGGACCCGCACGTGCTCACGACGGTCTCCCGCCTCGACGACCTGCGGGGCCTGGCCGCGGCCGGCGGCAGCCCGCGTGTCCTGGTCGAGGTGCAGACGTCCATGCGGCGTCACGGGCTGCTCCCCGAGGAGCTGGCGCAGGCCGCGGCCCTGCTCGACGACGTCGCCTTCGAGGGCTGGAGCATCCACCTCCCGCTGCGGCAGGAGAGCCGTGACGAGGAGGCCGGCCGCCTCGCCCGGGCCGCGGTCGCGGCCCGTCCCGCGACCCTCTGGCTCTCCCACCTCCCGGCCGACCACGTCCGCCGCCTCGGCGAGGAGCTCGGCGTCGGTGTGCGGGCCCGGGTCGGCACGCGGCTCTGGCTGGGTGACGCGGCCGGGCGCCGGACGTCCGCGACCGTCCTCGACGTGCACCCCGTACGCCGAGGCGAGCGCGCGGGCTACCGCGGGCGGGTCGTCCCCGGGCCCGGCTGGGTCGTGGTCGTCGCCGGCGGCACCTCGCACGGCGTCGGGCTGGAGGCGCCGACCTCGGCCTCCACGTGGCGCCAGCGCGCGACCGCCCTGGCCACCGGGTCGCTGGGGGCGGCCGGGCGCGCGCTCAGCCCCTTCACCCTCGACGGGCGCAAGCGCTGGTTCCTCGAACCGCCGCACATGCAGTCGAGCCAGGTCTTCCTGCCCGCCGGGGCCACCCCGCCCGCCGTCGGCGACGAGGTCCCGGTCGAGCTGCGGCTGACGATCGCGACCCCCGACGCCGTCGTGCTGGATCCGGCTCAGCCCTGAGCAGTCGTCGACGACCTCGTGATCTCGGCTCAGGACCGCAACATTTTCGTGCCTGCAGCGATGTGTGCGTCATGAGGGAGTGGTTGAGCGCACGGGCACTGACGCCGGGGCTGCGCCGGGCGCTGCGGGAGCGCCGCCGGCTGCGGGCGCGGCCGTGGGAGGAGCACCTCCTGCACTGGGCCAAGGACGGTTCGCTGCACGGGCACCGGCTGCCCCCGCCGGGACCCCGCGGGCTCCTCGGACGCTTCCGCCGGCGCCGCCGGCTCAGCACCACCACCGACGGCTGGTGCCCGGCCTGGGCCGAGGAGGTCCAGCGGCAGTACCTCCCGGACCCGGAGGCCGGACCCGGCCGCCCGTGGGCGACCGACCCGGGAGCCTGAGCCGGAGACCTGGACCGGAGGGCTGGACCGCCCCTGGGCCGCAGCGTCGGGTCCGGCGCTCAGAGCGCAGGCCGGCGCAGCTCCTCGTCCTCGACGCGCAGCAGGTCGGCGTCGCGACCGATCCCCGCGGCCGCCACGACCCGACCCTCCTCACGGAACCTGACCAGCAGGCTCTGCTCGGCGGCCGAGCCGTCCACCTCGGCGTCGTCGAGCGACGCGGCGTGGCCGCTCAGGCGGAAGCTCTTACCGAAGTGCATCGTCCAGTAGAAGGGCGGCTCGCTGAGCGGCTCCTGGGCCCCGAGCAGGTTCATCGCCGCGAGCGCCCCGGTGCGCTGGGCGTGCGCCCAGTGCTCGATGCGGACGCGGCGACCGGTGAGCGGGTCGGGGAAGGCGGCGATGTCGCCGACCGCGAAGACCCCGCGCACGGCGGTCTCGAAGGTCGCGTCGACGACCACGCCGTCCTCGACCTCGAGCCCGGCGGCCTCGGCGAGGCCCGTACGCGGCTCGACGCCGACCCCGACGACGAGCAGGTCGCCCCGGACGGGGTCACCCTTCTCGAGCTGCAGGGCGCTGCCGTCCCAGCCCGCGGCACGGCCGTCGACGAACCGGGTGCCCTTGTCCTCGTGCAGGGCGCGGACGACGCGACCGAGGTCCTCGCCGAGCTGGCCGACCATGGGCACGTCCCCGGGCGCGACGACGGTGACGTCGACGTCGCGGCCGCGCAGCGAGCCGGCGACCTCCAGCCCGATGAACCCGCTCCCGACCACGACGACCTTGACGTCCTCGCCGGCCGCCTGGACCGCGTCGAGCAGCGCGTCGGCGTCCTCCTTGGTCCGCAGCAAGAAGACGTCGTCGCGGTCGAAGCCGGGCAGGTTCGGGCGCACGGGTGCGGAGCCCGTGGCCAGGACGAGGGCGTCGTAGGCCAGCTCCGTCCCGTCGTCCAGGGTGACCAGGCGCTCGGCCAGGTCGAGCGCCGACGCCGTGGCGCCCAGGTGCGTCTCGACGCCGTGCTCGGCGTACCAGGCCTCCGGCTTCATCAGCAGGTCCTCGGCCTGCTTGCCGCCGGCGAGGTAGGCCTTGCTCAGGTCCGTCCGGTCGAGCGGGAGGCCGGGCTCGCCCGACACCAGCGCGAGCGCGCCCGCGTAGCCGACCCGGCGCAGGCGCTCGACCGCGGCGAAGCCGGCAGCCCCGCCCCCGACCACGACGACCCGGGAGACGCCGCGGTCGTCGTCGACGCGCAGCGGCGTGCCCACCTCGGGGGCCGGTTCCGCGGCCACCGTGACCCGGTCGCCGTCGACCGACACCGACCAGCGCCTCAGCGCCTCGATCGCCGGGGCGTGGGTCGCCTCGCCGGTACGCAGGTCGAAGCACGCGTGGTGGAAGGGGCAGACCACCGAGTCGCCGACGCGCCGGCCGTTGGCCAGGGGGGCACCGCGGTGGGTGCAGGCGGCGTCCAGGGCGCTGACCTGCGGCAGGCCGAGCCCGTCGGTCCACGTCGCCAGCAGCACGTCGGAGTCACCGACCCTGCCGGCCAGGAGCCCGTCGCTGCCGAAGTCGGACAGCAAGACCCCGGCGGTCAGGTCGGGGGCGTCGTCAGTCATGGAGCTCCTCGTTCAGCGGGTGCGGCAGGCGGGGTCGCCCGGCGTCGCCGTGACGGTTCGACGGCCCGGGGTCACGCGGTTGCGGGTGCTCCACGGTCAGTCGCGCAGCTTGGCGCGCAGGCGGGCGGTGTCCTCGTCGGTCCAGCCGATGCGGGCGAGCATCGGGCCCACCCCGCCGTACGCGCTGTCGACGTGCTCGAGGAAGGCGCGCATCGTCTCCGGGTGCGACAGGTGCGACGAGAGCGGGCGGTCGCGGAGGTTGTCGCTGTAGGTGTCCGAGGCGAGCAGGCGGTCGACGATCTGCTGGGCGCGCTCGGAGCTCGCGGCGTAGTCGTCGACGACCGCCTCCCGCTCGGCCCCGGCGAGGGTCAGGGCCAGGGCGACGAGCGTGCCCGTCCGGTCCTTGCCCGCCGCGCAGTGCACGAGCGCGGCGCCGTCGGCGGCGGCGACCGCCCGGAGGCCGGCGAGCACCGAGTCGGGCCGGTCCTGGAGGTAGGAGAGGTAGACGCTCGTGACGCGGTTCTCGGCCTCGACCGACGGCTCCAGGTCGACCCAGGGCAGCGCCTCGTCGGGGGCGGCGTCGGGACGCGCCTCGGCGAGCTCCGCGACCTCGTCCCCCTCGCTCTGCTTGTCGGCGCCGACCCCCTCGCGCCACTCGCGGAAGAACGAGTGCTGGTGGTGGGCGACGTCGGTGAGCGTGAGCGGCCCGGGCCCCTCCATCTCGACCTCGTAGTCGCTGCGGAGGTCGACGACGTCGGTGACGCCGAGCTGCAGCAGCGCGTCGACGTCGGCGGGCGTGAGGGTCTGGAGGTTGTCCGAGCGCAGCAGCCGGCCCGGGACGATCGAGCCGCCGTCCGTCGTCGGCAGACCCCCCACGTCGCGCAGGTTGACGAGCTGGTCCATGTCGATCCACCGGGGCACGCGGTCATCGTAGGTGGGCCGCTCGAACGCTCCAGGACGCCCGGGCGACCGCGGAGCGAGGCAGCCCCGCGACCCTCGTACGCCTCCGCCACCCTCTCCGCTCCGACCACCGTTCAGCACGGGCCGGCAGTGGTCGGCGTACGGCCGCCGGGCCCGGTTCCGGGCAGTGGTCACCCCTGGGGGCCGTCCGGCGGCTCGCGACCCGGCCGGCAGCTCAGCGAACCGGCACCACGAGCGGACCACGGCGCCCGAAGGCCCAGACGACGAGGGCGGCGGTGGCCAGGCCGGCCCCGCAGAGCGTGACCGCGAGCCAGCCGCCGGCAGACCAGAGCACCGTCGCGAGGACGGAACCGGCCGCGCCGAAGAGGAAGTTGTTGGTGACGAAGGCGGTGTTCAGCCGGCTGCGGGCCTCGGCCGAGACCGCGAACATGCGCGTCTGGTTGAGGATGCCGATGCCCTGGATCGCCACGTCGAGCAGCAGGATCGCGACCACCACGGCGACCACCGAGCGGCCGCCGAGCGCGGCGACGACGAAGGCGACGACGACGACGGCCCAGCCGATCCCGCTGGCCGGGACCGACCAGCCCCGGTCGTGCAGCCGGCCGGCGCGCTGGGCGGCGACCGCGCCGACGAGGCCCACGAGCCCGAACAGCCCGATGACCGACACCGGGTAGTCGAAGGGCGGCCCGCTGAGCAGGAACGTCAGCGACGTCCAGAACATCGTGAAGAGCGCGAAGCCGATCCCGGCCAGCACGAGCGTCCAGCGCACGACCCGCTCGCGGCGGACCGCGGTGAAGACCGAGGCGATCAGCCGGACGTACGGCACGCGGGCCTTGGGCTGGAGGTCCGGGATCGCCCGCCAGAGCAGCGCGGCGAGGACCAGGTCGAGCACCCCGGCGGTGACGTAGAGCGAGCGCCAGCCGAAGGCGTCGGCGACCAGGCCGCTGACCGTGCGCGACAGCAGGATGCCGGTGAGGATGCCCGAGACGACGGTCCCGACCACCGCACCCCGGTCGGCGTCCGTGGCCAGGTCGCCGGCCAGCGGTGTCAACAGCTGGCCGCCCACCGTCGTGACGCCGAGCAGGCCGAGCGCCGCCACGAGGAAGCCGAAGGAGGGCGCCACGGCGCAGAGCCCCAGGGCGAGCGCCGCCGCCACCAGTGCGGCGGGCACCAGCCTGCGCCGGTTCGTGACGTCGCCCAGGGGCACGACGAGCAGGATGCCGAGCGCGTAGCCGAGCTGGGTGGTCGTGACCAGCCAGCCGGCCGACGCCGTCGACGTGCGCAGGTCCGTCGCGACGAGGTCGAGCAGCGGCTGCGCCCAGTAGAGGTTGCCGACCGCCGCGCCCGCCGCGACGGCGAAGAGGAAGGTCAGCCCCCGCCCGATGCCCGGCCGGGCACTGCCGGCCGGGCCACCGGTCGCGGAGGCGTCGCTCACCCGGGGTTGTGCGCGCTCATCAGCGCCGCGGTGCTCGGGCCCCAGCGGTCGGAACCGGTGTTGGCCTGGTGCCAGTGCGGGTAGGGCATGCCGACCCGGCTGACGTCGTCGAGCCGGCCGATCTCCTCCGCACCGAGCTGGAGCTCGGCCGCGGCCAGGTTGTCGGCCAGCTGCTCCTCCGTACGGGCGCCGACGATCAACGAGGTGACGGCGGGCTTGGCCAGCGTCCAGGCGAGCGCGACCTGCGCGGCCGAGACGCCGTGGCCCTCGCCGATCTCCACCAGCGTGTCGATGATCGAGTAGAGCTGGTCCTCGTCGCGCACGGGCGGCTCGCTCCAGCCCTGGAAGCGGCGGCTGCCCTCGGGGGCGTCCTGCCCGCGGCGGTACTTGCCGGACAGCAGTCCACCGGCGAGCGGGCTCCACACGAGGATGCCGAGACCCTGGTCGATCGAGACCGGGACGAGCTCGAACTCGGCGTCGCGCGCCTGGAGGGAGTAGTAGATCTGCTGGCTGACGAACCTCTCCGTCGCCGTCCGGTCGGCCGCCCAGAGCGCCTTCATCAGCTGCCAGCCGGTGTAGTTCGAGGCGCCGACGTAGCGGACCTTGCCGCTGCGGACGAGGGCGTCGAGCGCGGCCATGGTCTCCTCGAGCGGGGTCTGGCCGTCCCACTCGTGGACCTGGTAGAGGTCGATGTGGTCGGTGCCCAGGCGGCGCAGGCTCGCCTCGACCGAGTTGATGATGTGGAAGCGCGACAGCCCGAGCTGGTTGGGCCCGTCGGCGTCCCCGACCTGCATGCGCACCTTGGTCGCGATGAGCACCTCGTCGCGGTCCGAGCCGAGCGCGGCGCCGAGGATCTCCTCCGACTGCCCGGCCGAGTAGACGTCGGCGGTGTCGAAGAGGTTGACCCCGGCGTCGCGCGCCATGGTGATCTGGCGGCGGGCGCCGTCGACGTCGAGGTTGCCGACGGGCTTGGCCCAGCCGGTGCCGGCGAAGCCCATGGTGCCGAGGGTGATGGTCGAGACGCGGAGCCCGGAGGCCCCCAGCTGGCGGTAGTCCATGACCTCAAACCTAACGGGCGCTCAGGTGCACCCCACGGGGCGGTCGGACCCCGGAGGGCGGTCGGACCCCGGAGGGCGCCCGCACGGTCGCCGGGTTCGCCGAGCCGCGGACGACCGGGATGCCCGAACGGTGCCCCGGCGGTCGCCACCGCCGCTCACCCGAGGCTCCGGACGGCCGCGTCGGTTTACCACGTCAACGTGGTGAACCGACCCTGACCCGGGCAAATGTGCCGCGGTCAGCGTGGGTTTACCACGTTAACGTGGTGAACCGACCCTGACCCGGGCAAATGTGCCGCGGTCAGCGTGGGTTTACCACGTTAACGTGGTGAACCGACCCTGACCCGGGCAAATGTGCCGCGGTCACCGTCGGTTTGCCACGGTCACCGTCGGTCCGGGGCGGGTTCAGCTCGCCCAATGGCCGGTGAAGAAGAGCCAGCACCACCAGAGCATCAGCACCACCTCGACCCCGAACGCGACGCCGACGAGGGTGCGGTGCGCGGCCACCGCGCTGGACGTACGCGGTCGACGCCGGGCCCACTCGGCGAGCATGAGCCACAGCGGGAACCACAGCAGCGTCGCGCGGTTGACCGAGAAGAACCAGTACGACAGCGAGAAGGCGAGCACCTGCACGCCGACCCACGCCGCCTCACCGAACAGCGGCCGCTCGCCCGCGTGCAGCAGCCGCACGCTGCGCACGAGCGCCCAGACGACGACGAGCAGCCCGACGGCCATCGACACCATCTCCCCGCGGAACACCGCGGCCCACCAGGGGTGGTCGGCGTACGCGCCGGGCACGACCGCCGGGATGGTGTTGAGGAACGACTGCCACGGCCAGGTCAGCTCCCGCACCCAGCCGGTCGACTGCGCGTGGTACCAGGCGGTCCAGCTGCCGCTGATCGCGTGCAGGTAGGTGGCGAACACCGCGATCACGGCCGAGGGGACGAGCAGCAGCGCGAGCCGGCGCAGGCGTACCACCGAGGCGACCCTCGGCGTCGTCAGGACCATCACCGCGAGGGCACCGATGAGGAACAGCCCGGACACGCGGACGGAGCAGGCGACGGCGGCGAGCAGCACGGCCGGGACCCAACGGTCGGAACGCGCCCGCTCCCAGGCCCAGAACGCGGTCGCGCAGAACAGCGACTCGGTGTACGGCACGACGGTGAAGACCGCGGTCGGGGCGAAGAGCCAGGCGACCGCCGCCGCCGGGCCGCCGAGGCGGTGGAGCGCACCCGCGGCGACGGCGGAGCAGGCGAGCGAGACGACGACGCCGGTGACGGCGACCGGGACCCCGAGGGCCAGGCCGAGGGACAGCAGCCCCGGGAAGCCCGGGAAGAAGGCCATCAGCGTCCCGTCCGCGTCGGCCCAGTAGCCGCCCTCCGCCAGCCGCGCGAAGTGCTGCACGTCCCAGTTGCTCACCAGGTCGGTGAGCGTGCGGCCGGTGGTGAGCGCGAGCACCAGCGCCACGAGGGCGATCAGCGCTCGGCTGGCCAGCCACGCCTGGACGACCAGCCGAGCGCCGCCGGGCCCCGGTGCGGCCGCCGCCGGGGCCGGGGCCGGCTCGGCGCTCCGGACCTGCCGAACCGTCACCCCCGGGCCCCCCGCCCGACCGCAAGACGCGTACGCCAGGAGGCGTCCGGAGCGCCGTCGAGCACGCCCCCGGTGGGGTCGTCGGAACCGTCACGGCGCACCGGGTCTGATTCCGGGCGCAGGACGTCGCGCACGACCACGGCCACGACCCAGCCCTGCGTGAGCAGGCGGAGCACGACGGCGAGCCAGTAGACGCGGTCCTCGCCGCCGTCGCCCGGGCTGAGCTCACCGCCGAGGTGCCACCAGATGGCCACGAAGTAGACGAGCTCGCCCGCGGTGAAGACCCACCAGTCCCGCCAGCGCGGCCGGGCCAGCACGACGAACGGCAGCAGCCACAGCACGTACTGCGGGGAGTAGACCTTGTTGGTCATGAGGAAGGCGGCGACGACCAGGAAGGCCACCGCCCCGAAGCGCGGCCGCCGCGGCGCGACGACGACCAGCACCCCGATCAGCAGGCAGCCCAGGGCGAAGAGGCCGGCGCTCACCGTGTTCAGCTGCGGCACCGGGTGCCCGGCGAGGGAGAGGACGTACCAGATCGAGCCGAAGTCGCCGCTGCGGTCGGCGTTGAACGTCCAGAAGTCGAGCCACGCGTCGGGCGCGAGGACGAGGGCCGGCAGGTTGACCGCGAGCCAGCTGACCGCGAAGGCCACGAGCAGCCTCCCGTACGCGCGCATCCGGCCCGAGCGCAGGCAGAGCAGCAGCAGCGGTCCGAGGAGCAGGGCCGGGTAGAGCTTGGCCGCCATGCCCAGCCCGAGCAGCACGCCGGCGAGGCCCGGACGCTTCCGGCTCCAGGCCAGCACCCCGCCCGCGGTGAGGGCGACGGGCAGCAGGTCCCAGTTGACCAGCGAGGCCGCGGCCACCGTCGGCGCCGCGGCCAGCATCATCGCGTCCCACGGACGGTCGACGACGGTCCGCACCTGCGCCCACACGGCCACGAGGAAGAGCGCACCGAGCAGCACCTGGTTGACGTCGACGAAGCGCAGCGTGGCGTCGACCGCCTGCTGCGCGCTCAGCCCCGTCCCGCCCGGCTCCCCCGTGAGGACCGTGACCCGGCGCTCCAGCTCGAGGAACCAGCCGGTCAGCACCGGGTACTCGAGCACCGGGTAGGAGCCCGAGTCGAGGTAGGGGGTGTTGCCCTGCAGCAGCCCGCGGTCGGCGTAGAGCAGGCCGATGTCGGAGTAGCAGAGCCGGCGGAACGTGTCCGGCGACTGCCCCGCGACCGTGATCCGGCACGGCAGGCGGAAGACCATGCCGGCCAGGTAGGTCAGCGTGGCGACGAGGAGGATGACGCGGGCCGGGTTCCAGACGTCGCGCACCCGGGCCGCGTGGCGCCCGAGCGGACCGCCGAGCCGCTGCGCCATCTCCGCGACGAACGCGTCCTCGCGGGCCGGCTGCACGTCCCCGCCCCGAGCCTGTCGAAGGGACCCCTCCGAGCCCGCCTCGACGCTCATCCGGTCAGCGCCGCGGGGTGGCCGTGACGCGCGGCGTGGGCCGCTGCGACGTCGAGGGCGTGGGGGTCGCGCTCGGCTGCTGGGGCTGCGCCGGGGTCGGCGACGGCGTCGGGTCGCGCGGCGTCGGGGTCTGCGCCGGTGCGGGCGGGGTGTAGGTCGGCTGCTGGTAGGAGTTCACGTACGCCGGGTCGTCGAAGCGCTGGACGTCCTGGCCCTTGGTCGCCGCCTGCATGTAGGCCGACCAGGTCTGCAGCGGGTAGGTCGCGCCGAAGAAGGTGCTGTCACCGGGACGCCGGTAGGGGTCGAGGCTCGCGCTGCCGGACTTGCCGGCCACGTACATCACCGCGGTCGACACCTGACGGGTGTAGCCCACGAACCACGACGAGTTGACGATGTTCTTGCCCCCGCCGACCTCCACGCCGTTGGTCCCCGTCTTGCCCGCCACCGGCCGGCCGAGAGCCGACGCGGCCCGCCCGGTCCCCTGCTCCACCACGTTCGACAGGGCGTAGGTGACGTCGTCGGCCACGTCGTTGCTGACTGCCCGGTCCTTGGCCGGATCGGCCTTGTAGACGACCTCGCCCTGCGCGTTCTTGACCTCCTTGACCACGTGCGGCGCGACGTGCACGCCGCCGTTGGCGAAGGTCGCGTACGCGCTCGCCTGGTTGAGCGGGCTGACCTCGGGGGTGCCGATCGGGATGTTGCGCTCCGCCGCGTCCCAGCCGCGCGACCTGGGGGCACCGGCCTTCTCGGCGACCTCGAGGGTCTTGTCCTTGCCCTGCGGCAGCTGCCGGATGAGGTCGACGAAGGCGGTGTTGATCGACAGCGCAGTGGCCTTGACCAGGTCGACGCCGTAGCCGTAGTTCTCGCTGTACTCGTTGCGCACCGGGATCGGGTCGCCCGGGATGGTCCAAGTGTTGCCGTGGAACTGCGAGCGCAGGCTGAACCCGTTCTCCAGGCCCGCCGCCAGCGTGTAGGTCTTGAAGGTCGACGCGGTCGGCCGCGCGGTCGTCGCCCAGTTGCGCGAGCTGTTGATGTAGTCGGGCCCGCCGTACAGCGCGAGCACGTTGCCCGAGTCGACGTCGACCGAGGCGATCGCCGCGTGCAGGCCGGACTTCTTCGTGCCCGACGCCCGCGCCGCCTGCTCGGTGGTGTCCTGCGCCGCCTTGACGGCGGCCTTCTGGTCGTCCTGGTCGAAGGTCGTGGTGATCCGCAGCCCGCCGCCCTGGATGTCGCTGGAGCTGAAGCCCGCGTCGGAGAGCTCGGTCTCGACCATCTTGAGCAGGAACCCGTTGGGGCCGCCGTAGCGCTCCGGGGTCTTCACCTTGGGGAACTTGGGCAGTCCCTTGCCGTACTTGGCCGCCTGCTCCGCGGTGATGTCCCCGGTCTCGGCCATCGAGGTGATGACGTAGCGGTAGCGGTCCAGCAGCCGCGCCCGGTTGTCCTTGACGTCCGGGTCGAAGGCCGTCGGGTTGTTGATCACCGACGCCAGCACGGCCGCCTGCGGGACGCTCAGCTTGCGGGCGTCGACGTCGAAGTACGCCCGGCTCGCGGCCTGGATCCCGTACGCGCCGTGACCGAAGTAGATCGTGTTCAGGTAGCCCTGCAGGATGTCCTGCTTGCTCCTCTGCTGGCTCAGCTTGTAGGCCAGGAACAGCTCGCGGTACTTGCGGCTGATCTTCTGCTCGCTGTTCAGGTAGAGGATCTTGATGTACTGCTGGGTGATCGTCGAACCGCCCTGCACGCTCCCGCCGCGGGCGATGACCCACGCCGAGCGGGCCAGGCCCCGGAGCGAGACGCCCTTGTCGGTCCAGAACGTCCGGTTCTCCGCCGCGACGACCGCCTCCTTGATGGAGTCGGGCATCTGGTCGAAGTCGAGGGGCTGGCGGTTCTGGATGGCGAAGCTGCCGAGCTCGCTCTTGCCGTCGCCCCAGTAGACGAACGTGGTCGCCGTCTCGAAGTCCTTGTTGGGGTTGGGCAGCTGCGTCGTCGTGTAGCCGTACGCGACCACGCCGCCGCCGGCCACGACGCACAGCGCGACCAGGATCGCGACAGCGCCCGCGACGCGCTTGAACCAGCGGGCGCTGCCGCGCTTGGGAGCGCCGGCGGGGTGCTTGGCGACGGGGCCCCAGGAGGGGTCAGCCATAGATGTCCTCGACGGTCTGCTGCCGACGCGGGGGCTTGCGCTTCACCCCGTCGCCGAGCAGGTAAGAGACGATCATGTGGTTCCAGCTGCAGCGCAGGCAGACCTCCACGACGACGACCTTGAACTCGCCGTAGGAGTGCGCCATCTCCTCGAGCTCGCCCGGCGGCTTGATGCGGCCGGAGAACTGCCCGAGCTGGTCGCCGAAGGTGTAGCTGAGGTTGTACATCTCGGGCGACTCGCACACCGGGCACGGCACCTTGGCCTGCTCCCCGTGGTACTTCGCCGCGCGCAGCAGCATGGGGTCCGCGTCGCACGCGTCGAGCCTGGCCAGCCGCTTACCGGGCCGCTTCAGGCCCTCCAGCGTGCGGCGTCGCTGCAGCGCATAGTCGATGACCTCCCGCTGCGACCACATGGGCTCGATGGTAGGTCGTCGCGATGTGGGTTTCTCAGTCCAGCGCGGTTCGCCTCGCGTCCTTGTCCCAATCTTCAGGTGGCACTGCCGAGCGCGGGACGAGCGCGTTCCGCGGTCACCACGGCGCGGGAGCCGTCGCTGGAGCGAGACGTGGGGCAGGCGGCCAAGCGCTGACTGAGCCCGCAGGCGGTGCTCAGTCGTTCGCCGCCAGGGGCCCCCTCGGCGTACGATCGGGCGTCCGGCCCAGCCGGTCCGGGGCCTTGGCGCAATTGGTAGCGCACCTGCTTTGCAAGCAGGGGGTTAGGGGTTCGAGTCCCCTAGGCTCCACCAAGCTCACGTCCTACCTCGGCGCCCGAGACCGAACGCGCGTCCTCACACGGCCGCGACCGACGCGCGCTGGAAGAAGTCGCTCGGCAAGCCCTCGTCAAGTCGCCACGTGATCGCGATAGGTCGCTCTCCCACGTGCTCGACGTAGCGAACCGGTCCAGCGAAGAGATAGGCACTCGTGCCGAACTCGTCCGACTTGTGCTGTCGGACAAAGAGCAGCTTGGTGCTCGACCCATTCAGGTAGCGCTGCCCCGTCGTCGAGGCGACCGACGTCGTCGACTGTGACTCCCAATGGAACAGCGTCGGGCTGATCGGGTAGTCGCGGTAGAGAGTCGTCGGCGAGTAGTCGACCTCGGACTTCTGCAGGGTGACGAAAAAGGCGTCAGTGTCGATCTCCGGCACGTAGAGCACGCCCTCGCGGAAGGAGTTCGGCTTTCGACTCAGGCTCGCGTAGCCCAGTGCCGCCAACACCTCCTCGCGCTGGTACGTCGCATGGACCTGGAGCGGCACATCGCGCAGCGCTTCCTTCACGGGCACGGTGACGTGCGGTGCGCGATCGAAGGCGAGATCGACGACGACTTGAAGCTCGTCGCGTGCCGCCGCCTCGCGGCGGAGCTCAGTCAGTCCCGCGTCGATGGACGCGTGTCCGCCGCCACCTGGCCAGAGCGAGAAGAACAGCATCTGGGCCATCACGCGCTCCAGGGGGCTGAGCTCGGCGTAACCGGGGGCGTCGTCGTCAAGAAGGCTTCGATACGCCGATGCGCGGGCTGGATCATCCACGTGGGCGAGCGCTCGCCCCCGTTTGAGCAGCTCTCGCTGGTACTCACCACCGCTGCGCGTCGCCAGCCCGGCCGCGTGACGGAGCTCGGTCCACGAGCGTTGCCCCCGGCGGAGCACGTCAGAGAGTTCGAGACCGGTCTGCTGGAGGAATGTCGGCAGGTCCTCGTCACCGTGCTCGCGCAGCTCCGCAACCAGGTGCGGCCATCGGTTCCCAACTTGCTGACGGATGTTCTCCAGGACGATTTGCTGGGACTGTCGATCCATCACGATCTGGCAGCCCGAAGGCAGGAAGGGAAACCCCCGCTCGACGGCTCGCTCGAGGCCACGGCGGGTCTCGCCAGTCAGAGCCCGGAGGCGCTGGTCGAAGCGGAACTCTTTGCGGTGGTGGCCAACGAAGTCCAACACCGTCAGCACGGCCTTGTCGCGTGTACGGCGAAGCCCACGCCCAAGCTGCTGCAGGAAGAGCGTCGCGCTCTCGGTCGGACGCAGGAAGAGCACCGTGTCCACGTCGGGCAGGTCGACGCCTTCGTTGAAGAGATCGGCGACGAAGACGATGCTGACACGCTGGTCACGCAGGTCGCTGAGTGCTTGAGCCCGCTCAGCTGCGGCGGTCGACCCATCGATAGCGACGGCGAGCACACCCGCCTCACGGAACGTCTCCGCCATGAAGTGGGCGTGCGACACATTCACGCAGAAGCCCAGGGCGCGCATGCTGCCCACGTCCAAGACCTTGTCCTGCAGCTGGCGCAGGACGATGGCGGCGCGAGCTCGGTTGCCTGTGTAGAGCCCCGCGAGCTCTGCCTCGTCGTAGCGTCCGCGGGACCACGCGACGCGTCGCAGGTCCGTCCCGTCGGAGACGGCGAAGTAGTGAAACGGGCAGAGCAGATCGGCACCCAGCGCGTCCCACAGGCGCAGCTCAGCTGCGGTACGTCCTCCGAAGAAGGAACGCACGTCGAGCCCATCCGACCGCTCCGGAGTCGCGGTGAGGCCCAGAAGCTCCCGCGGCTGGAGGTGATCGAGCAGACGACGGTAGGTCCTTGCCTCTGCGTGGTGGAACTCGTCAATGACGACAACCTCGTACGCTTCGCGGTCAATGTGACTCGCCCCGTATGCCGTCAACGACTGAACGCTCGCGAAGACGTGCCGCCAGCGTTCGGGACGAGCGCCGCCCACGTAGAGCTCCCCGAAGCCGCTGTCGTTCAGCACCTCCCGGTAAGTACGCAGGGACTGTTCGAGGATCTCCCGCCGGTGGGCGACGAAGAGCAGCGAGGGACGTTCGCTCATCGTGCTCGCTAGGGCGCGGTAGTCAAGCGCAGCGATGACGGTCTTGCCGGTGCCCGTCGCCGCCACCACGAGATTGCGATGCCGATCGTGGACCCGCCGCTCAACCTCGAGCGCGTCGAGGATGGCCTGCTGATGGGGATAAGCCCGGACCTGAAGCCCCGACAACGACAGCGTCACGCGGTCGTGAGTCGTCCGACCGGCGGCCTCGGCCAAGGCGTCGTCAAGGCGGTCTCGGTCACGCTCCGGGTCATAGGACTCAAAGCTGGGGTCGTTCCAGTAGGTGTCGAACGTGGCCCGGAACTTCTCGAGCAGGGCGGGCGTCCCCATGCGCGACAGACGGACGTTCCACTCGACGCCGTCGAGCAGTGCTGCACGAGAGAGGTTGGATGAACCGACGTAGGCGGTGTCGAAGAGCGTTCGACGTCGGAACATCCACGCCTTGGCGTGCAGCCGAGTTCGCTGCGCGTCGTACTGGATCTTGACCTCGGCTCCGAACTCGCGCACGAGTCGATCGAGTGCATCGGGGTCTGTGGCGCCCATGTAGGTCGTCGTGATGACGCGGAAGGGTGCGCCCCGTTCACGGCGCCGGCGGAGTTCGGGCTCGAGCAGGCGAAGTCCGTACCACTTCACGAATGCGCACAGCAGGTCAATCTCGTCGGCCGTGTCCAGCTCTGCTTTGAGCTCGGACCCGAGGTTGGGTTCACCTCTCGTATTCGTCAACAGTGCCGCTTCAGAGAGCGGCGTGGCCGGGCGAACCTTCTCGTAGGTGACGACTCCGGGTGCTGGGATCGCGCGCAGCGCTGTCAGCTGACGGGCGGGCTCAGCAACCGCATCCCTCTCCGAGGACAGGACCGCCAGGATCCGGTTCACGACCTCAAGCCGATGGAGGGGGTCCGAGGTGGACGCAAGGACTCGATGGAGCACTAACTCGACATGTCGGGAGAGAACGTGTGGCTGATCTCCGGGGTCGACGGCCGCGATCTCGCGCTCGAGCTCGCCCTCCGACGCCAGATGCTGCTCGAGCTGCTCCGTGATCAGACGCTCGTACACGCCCGGTTCCATGCGCATCCCCTCGCTCGGGAGGTGCGAGCTTGTCACGCTGAACTGGGTTGGGTGGCGATTCGCAAGAATCGCCGCCAGTGCCGGCGGCCTCGGGTGGCGAGTCCGCGACCGACTGAGCCCGCCAGGAGAACGACGAGACCCACGGCGACAGCCTTCGTCGGAAGCGTCAGCGACAGCCCGACGCACCCAGCGAGGCCAATACCTTGACCGCCCGAGGGAAGCGTCGCTGCGGGCAACTTGACGGAGCGCCGATGGGTTGGCCACGTCGTCGTGGACGAGGACGCCGAACGAGCTGAACCCGATGGCCTGGCGTACGTCGGCTAGACAGACAAGCAGCGCGATCGCGACACAGCAACGGCGATTCCGAGGGCGACCAGGACGGCGCGGCCGCGCATCCCGGGCCTCCGCACCTCCTCGGCGGCGTGCCGACACGGGCCTACCGGCGAAGGCAAAGAACAGCAGCCCGGACGACTGGAGGACGTCGAGCACCCTCCACTGGTTGGTGGAGGCGCTGGCCTCAGAGACGTTGGGTGCCCGGTTCACGGAACGGAGGCCTTGTCGCGTAGCGGGGACGGGTTCAGGCTGGCAGCAGCGGGTACGAGACCCACGCCGACCACCTCAGCGCCGAGGACACCAGATGGAGCACACGAGCGACGCCCTCGCGTTCGCGGTCGTGATGGTCCTGCCCCCGGTCGCGTGGGTGCTGAGCCGGCCGCCGATCTGGACACGCGTGCGGGCGCGGCTGCGACCGCTCGGCGTACGGCTCTGGCGTCAGGTGGTCGTCGAGGACGTCCCGGACCCGGAGGCGCTGCAGCGGTGGGCGCAGCAGCGGCTGGCCCGGCTCCGCACGGACCTCGAGCGGGTCCGGCGGCTGCTGCTCGACGACGAGTGGATGACCGGGACGCGGCAGGTCGGGAACCGGATCGCGTACGAGCGGCTGGTCGTCGATGTGCGGGAGGCGGAGCGGCAGGTCCCGACCACGGTGCTGGAGGCGCTGGCCACACCGACGCCGATAGGCGCGCCGCGCTTCACGTTCGTGGCCCCGAGTACCGAGCCCGCGACGGAGATGATCGAGTTCGGTCCGAGCGGACGGTGGTTCTGAGCGAACCGCGATCAGACCTCGACGACGGTGAGGAGGTCCTCCAGCCCGACGAAGTCCGCCGCGTTCCTGGTGATGAGCGGTAGTCCTTCGGCCAGGGCGGTCGAGGCGATGAGCAGGTCCGCGAAGCGGCGCCCAGGTTGCCGCCCGGCACGACGGACGGCCGTGAACACACGACCGTAGGCGCGTGCGGCCTCGACCCCGAACGGGAGTGGGTCGAAGAGGGCCTCGGCGCGCTGGAGCCGGTCCTGACGCCGAGCACGCTCGTCGCCCTCTGCCGCGGCGGGGCCAGCGGCGAGCTCCGCCATCGTCACCGCCGAGATGGCCAGCTCGTGGGGAAGCTCGTCCGCCGAGAGCAGGTCGAGATCGATCAACACCGACGTGTCCAGCAGGCCACGAGGCAGCCGCTCAGGCACGCGGCTCGATCCCCTGGTCGACGACGTCGTCGACGTCGGCCTGGAACTGCTGGCGGTCGATCCGGGGCGCAGTCCGGAACACCTCGACCGCCGCAGCGGCCGAGACGAAGCGGTGCCGGCGCAGCGGGATCAGCTCACCGACCGGCTGACCGTCGCGGGTGACCACGAAGCTGCGTCCCTCGTCCAGCTCACGCATGACACGTCCGCTGTCGTTGCGGAGGGTCCGCTGGTTGATCTGCTCAGCCATGGACCCACTGTAGCGCGGTGTGCTACACCCTGACCAGGCTCATCCGCTCGTCGTCAGAGCCCTCGCCGAGGGCGGCTGGAGAAGACGAAGGAGCGCCGACCGTGAGGTCGACGCTCCTTCAGTGGTCTTGCGGGCTGAGCAGTCTCAGATGGCCTGGACGGCGTCGGCCTGCGGGCCCTTGGGGCCCTGCGTGGTCTGGAACTCGACCCGCTGGCCCTCGTCGAGCGAGCGGAAGCCCGACGACTGGATCGCGCTGTAGTGCACGAACACGTCCGGCCCGCCGCCGTCGACGGCGATGAAGCCGAAGCCCTTCTCAGCGTTGAACCACTTGACGGTTCCCTGTGCCATGTAAATCTCCCTGAAGCTTGCGGACCGCACCTCGCGGTCTCGTGATGCTGTCGGGCGCCGGCCTCGGCCAACCGCCCTCGCGAGATCAAAAGGGCGTAGCACGTACCACGGCTCAAGAACTGCTAACAGCAGGTCCAATCATGACACCCATGCCCGCGCAGGACAAGACGGGGGCGTGACCGACGTCTCGCCCCATCCGTCGGTGACCGTCCGGCGCGTCGCGACCCGTCCCGGTTCGGACAACGCACGCCCTGACCGGATCGTTGCAGCGCAAGCCCTTGATCTTGTCGACAGCTGGGAGGTGCCGCCCGGAGGTAAGGCCCCCTGAACCGGTCCAGCCCTCCTCGTGGACCGGGAGTCCGCCTGGAGCGGGTCCTGGCTGACGCTCAGGACCGGGCAGAGCGCGCGGCTGAACCTCGGTGAGCGGCAACGCCCGCGTCAGCCTCGGGCCGATCGCGTGGCAGGAGGAGCGCGGGAGGGCACGCAGCCGATGGGCGCAGGACGGCCGGACGCTCGGCGGCGACAGCGGCACCACGCTCGTGCACTCCGCCTCCGGCGCGCGGGAGACCGCGCTGGTCGTGCCGAGCGGTGCGGCGGCGACGCTGCGGGTCTACGACGCGCGCGGGCGCCAGGTGGAGAGCCGCACCCTGACCGCGGCACGGAGCGTGCGCCTGCCGGCGTACGGGGTCGCGGTGCTGACCGGCCGCTAGACCGGGGCGACGCCGGCCCGGTGGACAGGAGCGGGTCCACCGGACCGGCGCCACGGACCGGGTCCCGACGGACAGCGTGTGCGCCGACCGGCAGCAGCCGGGCGGGTCCTCGCCGCGAGCGCTCAGGCCGCGACCGGCACCGCCGCGGGGTGCGGCACGCGGGCGAGGTCCGGGTGGTCGGTGATCACCGAGTCCATCCCGGCGGCGAGGTGGACCGCGATCTCCCCCGCGAGGTCCCCGGCCGCGGCCGGGTCGGTGCCGCGGCGGAAGTCCAGCGGCAGGAAGCGGTTCTCGCGCCGGAAGGTCCAGCCGAACACCTCCAGGCCCACGTCGTGGGCCCGGCGCGGCACCGGCGTCATGTCGAGCAGCCGGCCGGCCACGTCGCGCGCGATGATCAGGCGCTTCTCGAGCCCGACGGCGTCGGCGTAGCGGCTGACCGCCGCGAGGCCGGCGGCGCTCACCAGGTCGGCCCACGTCCGCGGGTCGCGGGCGGCCACCAGGTCGTACGGCGCCCCACCGACCTCCACGAGCTGGCCGATCCGCACCCCGGAACCCTCGGCGACCTGCTGCAGGCAGGCGGTCTCGAAGCTCTGCACCATCACCGGGGCGTCGTCGCCGGTGTGGCCGCGCGCGTCGAGTGCGGCGAGCAGGCGCGGCACCGGGTCGAGCCCGAGGGCGCTGAAGTACGTCGCGTGCTTGATCTCGGCGAGCACGCCGACCGGGCGCCCGTCGGGGGTGCGCGAACGGGCGGCGAGGTCGAGGACCTCGTCGAAGGTCAGCAGGCCGAACGCCCCGTCGAAGGTGCGGCTGCCCGGGCGCAGGTGCGGGAGCCGCTCGACCGCGCGCAGCGTCCGCAGCTCGGCCAGGGTGAAGTCCTCGGCGAACCATCCCGTCCGCACCTCGCCGTCGACGACCTTGGTCGTGCGGCGCTCGGCGAACCGGGGCCGGTGGGCCACGTCGGTGGTCTCGCCGATCTCGTTCTCGTGGCGCACGACCAGGACACCGTCGGCGGTGAGCACCAGGTCGGGCTCGACGACGTCGGCCCCCTGCAGGATCGCCAGCTCGTACGACGCCTGGGTGTGCTCGGGGAGGTAGCCGCTGGCGCCGCGGTGGGCCACGACCAGCTGCTCAGGGTGACTCGTCACGGCCGCTGGGGCGGGAGAGAGCATGCGTCCATGGCACTCCCGCCACGCGTCGGGGCGGTGTTCTGACCCGCACGCCTCCCCGACGTGCAGGTGAACTCTGCGTGTCCGCCCGTCCGGTCACGGCCGGGACCGGGAGGGGCTCAGCCGCCTCGCAGGGCCTCCTCGAGCGCGCGCGGGCGGTGGCCGGTCAGCCGCTCGACGTCGCCGCTCACCCCGGCCAGCTGCCCGGAACCGATGGCGAGGTAGGTGCTCACCCAGGCGTCGAGCTGCCACTGCTCCTGCGTCCAGCGCCGACGGGACGCGTACGCCTCCTCGAGCGTCTCCTCCACGTAGGTGTACGGCCGCCCCAGCGCCGCCGTCATCCGTGCGCACGCCTCGCGCACGGAGAAGGCCTCGGGCCCGGTCAGCGTGTAGGTCTGCCCGGCGTGGCGAGCCGGGTCCCGCAGCACGGTGACCGCGGCCTCACCCACGTCGACACGCGCGACGGCCGAGACGCGGCCCTCGCCCGCGGGACCGCGGACCACGCCGTCGTCGCCGGCGAAGAGCGGGAAGAAGTCGGAGTAGAAGCTGTCGCGCAACAGCGTCCAGGCCATGCCGCTGGCCCGGACGGCCTCCTCGGCGTCGTGGTGGTCGCGCCCGAGGGTGAAGATCGCGTCGGGCGCCGCCCCGGCGAAGCTCGTGTAGACGATGTGCCCGACGCCGGCCCGCGCGGCCGCCTCGATGAACGTGCGGTGCTCGGCCCTGCGGACGGGCGACTCCGCGGCCGAGACCATGAACAGCACGTCCACGCCCCGCAGCGCGCGCTCGGCGGCGTCGCCGTCGCCGTAGGTCGCCTCGACCACCTCCGGGTCGCCGGGCAGCGACGGCGCGCGCGACGCCTCCCGGACGACGAGGCGGTCGACGCCCGGCGCCAACCGCCGGGCGACGAAGCCTCCCACCCGTCCCGTGGACCCCGTGACCGCCAGCACCATGCGTCTCCTCCTCGCGCGCGTCCCCGCCGGGCGCCGGACCGGTCACCGGCCGTCCGGCCGCACCCCGCCGCCGCCCCCGGGAGCGATACGATGCCACTGCTCGGGGAGCGCACGTCCAGGAGGTTCGGTGCACCCTGACGCCCTCGTCGCGGCTCCTGCCGGCGACCCCGCGCTCCCGTCCGCCCGGGGCCTCGCGCCCGATCGTGCCGGCACCGGTCGGCCTCCCGCCGCCCGGCCGCGGCCTCGCCGAGCCCGGTACGTCGCCGGGCGAGCCTGGCTGTGGTTCCTGGGCGGGGCCGCGGTCGTCATCGCCTCCTCCTACCTGCTGCCCTCGGGCGGGCCGCGCGACGTCGCGTACGTTGCCGTCGGCCTCGCGGCCGTCGTCGCGGTCGAGGTCGGGGTCCGGCTCCACCGGCCCGCGCACCCGCGGCCGTGGCGCCTGCTGGCCGTGGGCACGCTGCTGTGGTCGGTCGCCGACGCGCTCGCGTCGTCGGCCGACAACGGCAGCTTCCCGACGGTCGCCGACCCGGTCTACCTCGTGGGCTACCCCGTCATGGCCGCCGGCCTGGTGCTCCTCATCCGGGGACGGCGCCCGCGGCGCGACACCGCCGGCTTCCTCGACAGCGCCATCCTCTCGGCGGCTCTCGGCCTGCTCGGCTGGGTGCTGCTGGCCCGGCCCACCATCGACCTCTTCCACGACTCCGCGACGGCGGCGGCGGTCGCCGCCGCGTACCCCTTCGCCGACATCGTGCTGGTGGGACTGCTGATCCGGCTGGTCACGACCCCGGGCGGGCGGAGCCGGTCCTTCCGCTTCCTGGTGGCGTCGATGGCCTTGCTCGCCGTCGGTGACACCCTGACCACCGCGCTCCGGCTGACCAGCTGGGAGGCGAGCACCATGATCGACTTCGTCTGGTTGCTCTCGTACGCGGGGACCGGCGCCGCGGCGCTGCACCCGTCGATGCTGTCGATGACCGAGCCCTCGCGCGACGAGCCGACGACCTTCAGCGGGTCCCGGCTCGCCGCCCTCGCGCTCGCGGCCGCCGTCGCGCCCGGGGTGCTCGCCGCGCAGGCGCTGCTCGGGAGACCGGTCGACCTGTGGGCGGTCGTGATCGGCTCCGTCGCGCTGTCCGGCCTCGTGATCGCCCGGATGAAGCTCGCGCTCGACCAGATCCAGACCGCCAACGCCGAGCGCGAGGTCGCCCGGGTCGCGCTCGCGCACCAGGCCGCCCACGACAGCCTCACCGGGCTCCCGAACCGCGCCCAGGCCGTCCTGCTGATGCGGGGCGCGCTCAGCCGCGCCCAGCGCACGGGCGCGGTCGTCGGCGTGCTCTTCGTCGACCTCGACGGCTTCAAGCAGGTCAACGACACCCTCGGGCACGGCGCCGGCGACGAGGTGCTGGTCGCCGCGGGCCGGCGCATGCAGGAGTGCGTCCGCGACGGGGACGTCGTGTCCCGCTTCGGCGGCGACGAGTTCGTCGTCCTGCTGGAGCCGGTCGACGAGGAGGCCTCCGCCGTCCTCGTCGCCCAGCGGCTGGTGGACTCGCTGGCCCAGCCGGTCGAGCTCTCCAGCGGCCGCGAGGTCGACATCGGCGCTAGCGTGGGCGTCGCGATCGCCCAGGACGGACCGGTCGACCCCGAGCGGCTGCTCGCCGAGGCCGACGTCGCCGTCTACCGGGCGAAGGTCGGCGGCCGGGGGCGGGTGGAGGTCTTCGACGTCTCGCTGCGCCAGGAGCTCGACCGTCGCCAGGGGCTGCAGGACGCCCTGCTCTCCGCGGTCGCGGCCGGCGACCTCGAGCTGCGCCACGAGCCGGTCGTCGACCTGCGCACCGGGCTCGTCGCCGGCTACGAGGCCAAGGTCCTGTGGCCGCGGGTGGGATCCGACGAGCTGCCCCGTGCCGCCCTCCTCCCGGTGGCCGAGCGCACCGAGCTCGTCTGCGAGCTGGACGCGTGGACGCTCCGCGCGGCGGCCCGGCAGGCCTCGAACATCCCGCTGACCTCGCGGCCGTCGGTCCTGGAGGTGCCGTTGTCGGCCCGCCACCTGCGCCGCCGCCGGGTGGTCGCCGACGTCACCGGCGCACTGGCCGACGCGGGGCTCGACCCGGAGCGGCTGGTGCTCGTCGTCTCCGCGAGCGACGTGGTCTCCGACGTCACCGCGCTCGCCCACCTCGACGAGCTCCGCGCCCTCGGCGTACGGGTGTGCGTCGAGGGTTTCGGCACGCACGAGGCGCCGACCGACCGCTGGTCACGCCTGCCCGTCGACCTCGTCCGCATCGACGTCGCCGCGCTGGCCCGGGGGCCGCTGCGCACCTCGACGCTGCTGCGCCTGACCATCGAGACGGCGCACACGTTCGGGTGGAGCGTCGTGGCGAGCGGGGTCGCCGAGCCCGAGCAGCTGGAGGCGCTCACCGACTTCGGCTGCCGCTACGCCCAGGGCCCGATGCCGCGCCGCACGATCGCCGACCTCGCGGCGCGCGCGCAGCTCGCCTGAGCGACTCGCCCGACCGTCCTGGGCCGGGACCCGCGGGAGCCGCTCAGACCCAGCGGGCCACGGCCGCCGGCGGGATCGGGCGCGACCAGAGGTAGCCCTGCCCGAAGTGGCACCCGAGGTTGCGCGCGCGCTCGTACTGCGACGGGGTCTCGATGCCCTCGATGGTGACGCTCAGGCCGAGCTCCGCGGCGGCGGAGACCAGGGCGCGGATGACGACCTCGCCGGTCTTGGTCCCGAGCTGGTCGGCGTACGAGCGGTCGATCTTGATGCCGTCGACGGGGAAGTGGCTGAGGTCGGACAGCGCCGACCAGCCGGAGCCGAAGTCGTCGAACCACACGTGGTAGCCGAGGTCGCGCATCGCGTCGACGGCGACACGGCTGGCCGGCTCGTCCACGGGTGCGGCGGTCTCGGTCAGCTCGAGGATGACGCTGGCCGGCTCGATCCCGGCCGCCTCGGTGGTGGCGTGCAGCCGTTCGGTCCAGCCCTCGAGCGCGAGGTGGCGGGCGGACATGTTCGTCGTCACCCAGAAGCCGGGCCGGGACACCTGCCAGCCGGCGAGGTCCTCGAAGGCCCGCCGCATCACCACCAGGTCGACGTCGAGGATCAGGTCGGACTTCTCCGCCACGGGGACGAACACGCTGGGGGGCTCCACGACGCCGGGGGCGCGGCGCCACCGGGCGAGGGCCTCGACGCCGACGACCTGGCCGCTGACCAGGTCGACCACCGGCTGGTACCAGGGCACGACCTCGCCGCGCTGGAGACCGCGGGCCAGGTCCACGGCCACCGGGTCGACCTCGGGGGCGTCGGCGAGCGCGCGGCACATCGCCAGCGACCACAGCTCGGCCAGCTCGAGGAGGACGGACAGGTCCCGGCGCGAGATCGTGCGGGCCAGCTCGTCGCACACGCTGAGCACGGAGACGACGTGGTCCTCGCAGGACACGGGGAGCCCGACGTACGCCCCCAGCGGCGCGAGCGCGTCGTCGGCCCGCTCGACGACCAGGGCCTCGCCGGACTCGAGCACGCGGCGGTCCAGGTCGCGGGCGGCGGCGGGGCGGGTCGGGTCACCGTCGGTGGTGCGGCCGTCCGGCAGCAGCACCGAGCCGTGGTCGACGTTCAGGGAGAGCGCCGCGACGCGGGCCAGCCGCTCGGCGTTCGTGACCAGCGCCGCCGGCAGCGGGGCACGAGGTGTCGGCGCGTCCGTCCCGGGCTGGTCGCCCCCGGTCCTGACGGCCCCCCCGGGCCCCGCGGTGCTCAGAGGTCGGCCTTGCCCTCGTGCAGCACCTGGGTCCAGGTCGGGCCGCGGTCCAGGACCAGCGCCGCCGTCAGCATGGCGCCGGCGAGCGCGATGTGCAGCGCGTCGTCGGCCGCGTTCAGCGGGAGGAAGTTCGCCCCGCCCTGGTAGGGGATCAGGATCCCGTAGAAGAACACGACGGCGTAGACGAGCGCGCCGTAGAGGAGGTAGTTGCGGGCGCGCATCGGGGTCGTGGAGAAGAGCAGCCCTGCCACGCCGAAGGCCAGGTGCACCGCGTTGTGGAGCACCGACACCTGGAAGATCCCCAGCAGGCGTGCGGTGGACCCGCGCCCGGCGAGGCCGAGGTGCATCCAGTGGCTGGTGATGCCCGGGACGAAGCCGGCGACACCGACCAGCAGGAAGACGACCCCGAAGCCGGCGGCCCCGAGCTGGATGTGCGAGCGCTTGGCCCGGCGGGCTTCCGGGGCGAGGGCGGCCATGGTTCTCCTTCGGGGATCGGCGGTCGCGGGTCGTGGGCCGCCGGGTGGGGCGCGTGGCCCGGTGCGACGGCCCGACGTCCCTCGACCGGGTCGCCCACAGTCTTCCCTACCGGTCCGGCCCGTGGGGGGGATGCGTCCACCTCACGTCGGCGTGTCCACCGCCGGACCACGTCGGCCGCCGCACCCCTCGCTTTTGTCGGAGGCGTGCGCTTGGCTGTGGCTGAACCCGAACGAGAGGCCGCCGATGCCCGCTCCGAAGACGCCCCAGCTGCGTCGCACCCTCCTCGCGAGCGCCTGCGGCCTCGCCCTGGTGACCGCGATGGCCCCCGCCGCGAGCCCGACGCCCCGGACGACGGACCCGGCGGCGGCGCCCGTCTCCCAGCCGGTCGGCCAGCACGCTGCCCAGCCCGTCGCCCAGCACGCTGCCGCGAGGGGAGGCCGGGCGACGACGAAGCACGCGACCGCCCTCGGCCGGGGCGGTGCGGTCTCGAGCGTCGACCCGGAGGCCACGCGTGCCGGCATCGAGGTGCTCCGCAAGGGCGGCAACGCGATCGACGCGGCCGTCGCGACAGCCGCGGCGCTCGGCGTCACCGAGCCCTACTCGACCGGCATCGGTGGTGGCGGCTACCTCGTCTACTACGACGCGCGCAGCCGCAAGGTCTCCACCATCGACGGGCGCGAGACGGCCCCCGCCTCGATCCCCGGCGACGCCTTCGTCGACAAGGCGACGGGCAAGCCCTACCGCTTCACCCCCGAGCTGGTCACCAGCGGTGCCGGCGTCGGCGTGCCCGGCACCCCGCTCACGTGGGAGAAGGCGCTCGACCGCTGGGGCACCCTGAGCCTGGGCCAGGCGCTGCGCCCGGCGGAGAAGATCGCCGACCGCGGGTTCGTGGTGGACGACACGTTCCGCGAGCAGACCCTCCAGAACAAGGAGCGCTTCTCCCAGGTCAGCACCACCGCCGACCTGTACCTGCCGGGCGGGGACGCGCCGAAGGTGGGGTCGGTGTTCCGCAACCGCGACCTCGCGGCCACCTACCGGGCGCTGGGACGCGAGGGCACGCGGGTCCTCTACCGCGGGCGGATCGGCGAGGACATCGTCCGGACCGTGCAGGACCCGCCGACGACCAAGGACGCCACGCTACCGTTCCCCCAGGGCTACCTCGAGGCCTCCGACCTCAAGGCCTACCGGATCAAGCGGCCGGCCCCGACCACCGTGCGCTACCGCGGGCTCGACGTGTACGGGATCGCCCCGTCCTCGAGCGGCGGATCGACGGTCGGCGAGGCCCTCAACATCCTCGGGACGACGAAGCTCTCGAGCCTGCCGCGCACGACGGCGCTGCACGACTACCTCGACGCCTCGTCGCTGGCCTTCGCGGACCGCAACGCCTACGTCGGCGACCCGGCCTTCGTGGACGTGCCGTTGCCCACCCTGCTGTCCAAGCGCTTCGCCCGCTCCCGCGCCTGCCTGATCGGCGACCGTGCGCTGCCGACCCCGACCCCGCCGGGCGCGCTCGACGCCGCGGGCTGCGCGCAGGCCCCGCCCGCCGGTCGCAACGAGGTCGGCACCTCGACCTCGCACCTGGTCACCTCCGACCGGTGGGGCAACGTCGTGTCGTACACGCTCACGATCGAGCAGACCGGCGGCTCCGGCATCGTGGTCCCGGGCCGGGGCTTCCTGCTGAACAACGAGCTGACCGACTTCAGCTACGACCCCACCGCCCCCGGTTACGCCTCCGACCCCAACCGCCTCGAGGGCGGCAAGCGGCCGCGCAGCTCGATGGCGCCGACGATCGTGCTGCAGCACGGGAAGCCGCGCTACGCGATCGGCTCGCCGGGCGGCGCGACGATCATCACGACCGTGCTCCAGACGCTGGTCAACCGCGTGGACCTCGGCATGACCCTGCCGCAGGCCGTCGCCGCACCGCGCGCGAGCGCGCGCAACCTCGCCTCGGTGAGCGCCGAGCCCCAGTTCGTCGCCCAGTACGGCGACCAGCTGAAGGCCCTCGGCTACACCCTCGTCCCGACGGGCGACTCCTTCACGCTGAAGGCGCAGATCGGCGCGGTGGCAGCCCTGGAGTTCCGCCGCCACGGGCGCGTGCTGGCCGTGGCCGAGCCCGTGCGGCGCGGTGGGGGCGACGCGGCGGTGGTGCGCCGGCGCTGAGGCGCGCCCACGGATCGCACCGTCCGGCGGGCTCGACCCACGCCCTGTCACGATCGAGGTCCCGACGAGCAGTAGGTGAGGAGGCCCCGGTGGCCGACGACCCAGCCATCTCCGACGAGCGCGTCGCGCAGGTGCTCGGGCTGTACGCCCGACTGGCCCATCTGGTGATCGGCGACCCGGTGCGCTGGCTCGGGCTCGACGACGACCCGCCGCCCGGTGCGGGCCTGCCCGTCAGGGTGCTCGACGCGCTGCGCGACCGCGCGTTCGGTGAGATGACCCCGGCCTCGCCTCGGTGGGGCGAGCGCTCGCTCAACGACCGCGTGCAGTGGTGGGTGCGTCGCATCGGGGTCAGCGCCGGGCTCGCCGCGGCTGCGCCCCGGGTCGCCGGCGCCCTCGCCGACCGGGTGCCGCTGCAGGCCGCGCTCGGTGCCTCCGCCGCCGGGCTCGCGGTCTGCGCCACGGCCCGCGAGCACGGGGTGCTCGAGTCCAGGCAGTGGGTGCCGCTGCTGGCGAAGGTCCTGCTCGACCGCGACCTCGCGCCCGCCGTCGTCCCGGCGACGGAGACGGCGGACGTCCGGGCCGCCGAGGACGACCTGGCGCAGAGCACGCCGGACCCGGAGGACGGCGGCGGCGGGGCAAAGTTCGGCGCGCGGCGCGCCGCCGGCACGATCTGGCGGCTCGCGCGCCAGTTCTGGGAGCTGCAGTCCGTGCTCGACGAGCGCCCGCGGGGCAACGTCGTCTTCCGTGCCGTGGCCAAGGTGCCCGTCGTGGGCCTGGCGGGCGGCTTCCTCGACGAGCGTGGCGGGATCAGCCGGGCCGCGGAGGAGACGGCGGCACTGATCGGCACACCGCGGCGCTAGCGACGCGCCAGCACGACCGCGCGCTGCCGGCCTCAGCGACCCGGCTGGCGGCAGGGTCGCGGCTCCGGGCTCAGCGCAGCGTGACCGGCGGCATCCGCATCTCCGAGCCCGACGGCAGCCCGAGGAACCTCGTCAGGCCCTCCAGCCCGGCCAGCTCCTCCAACCGGGCCAACCCGGCCAACCCGGCCAGCCCGGGCAGCCCGGTCAGCCCGGCCAGCCCGGCCAGCGCGCCCACCTCGCCGACGCCGGACCCGGCCCGCGGGTCCTCGCTGTTGCGCGGGCGCCCGATCCGGCCCAGCGGGCCGACGTGCCGGGCCGGCCGTACGGGTGCCCGGTCAGGGAGGTCCGCGCGGGCGCGGGCGATCCGCACGGCGTCGTGGAGCCCACCGAGCTCGTCGACCAGCCCGACGTCGCGCGCGTCCACGCCCGTCCAGACGCGACCGCGGGCCACGGCCTCGACCGCCTCGCGGGTCAGGTTCCGACCCTCGGCGACGCGGCGGGTGAAGTCCTCGTAGACCGCGTCGAGGGAGGCGTCCAGGCGCTCCCGCTCCTCGTCGGTGAAGGGCCGCCGCGCGGAGAACATGCGCGCCCGCGCCCCCTGCTCGACCACGCCGGTGGTGAGGCCCACGCGCTCGAGCAGCTCGGCGACGACGAGCTTGCCACCGAAGACCCCGATCGACCCGGTGAGCGTGGCGGGGAGCGCGACGACCACGTCGGCCGGGCAGGCGACGTAGTAGCCGCCCGACGCCGCGACCGCACCCATGGACACCACGACGGGCCGCCCGGACTCGCGGACCCGGCAGACCTCGCGCCAGATGGTGTCCGAGGCGACGGCCGAACCACCCGGTGAGTCGACGTGCAGCACGACGGCCCTGGCGCCGTCGTCGTCCAGGACGGCCCGCAGGTCGGCGGTCACCGTGTCGCTGCCCACCGACGGGCCGGAGGCGCCGCGCCGGCTCGCGCCGCTGACGATGCCGCCGCGCACCTCCACGAGGGCCACGTGGCCGCGCGGGCGGCCGGGCAGCGTCGGCAACGGCGGACGCCTGCGCGGGTGCCAGCGGTCGGCGAAGAGCAGCGCGGCGTCCTCGCCCACCCGCGCGCGGACGGAGGCGTACACCTCGTCGCGGTAGCCGAGGCGGTCGACCAGCCCCGCGCGCCGGGCCTCGTCGGCCGTGCGCGGACCGCTGTCGACGAGCCGGCGCACCTCGTCGGTGGTCAGCCCGCGGCCGGCGGCGACGTCGGCGACGGCCCGGTCGAGCAGGGAGCCGCTCAACCGCTCGAGGGACTCGCGGTGGGCGGGGGTCAGCTCGGTCCGGCTGATCCGGTCGACGGCGTTCTTGTACTCGTAGCGGCCCTCCAGCTCGGGCTCGACGCCGAGCTTGTCCAGCGCCCCGCGCAGGAAGGTCGTCTCGACGGCGACGCCGAGCAGGGCCAGGTCGCCGGTCGGCTGCAGCCAGACCTCGTCGAAGGCGGTCGCCAGCGCGTACGCAGGCAGGTCGCCGCCACCGGCGCCGAAGGTCTCGGCCCAGGCGACGGTCGGCCGGCCGCTCGCGGCGAAGGCCGTCACTCCCGCGCGCAGCTCCTGGGCCAGGGCCCAGGGCAGGGTGCCGCCGACCTTGGCGACCAGCCCGACGACCCGGCGGTCGGCACCGGCCTCGTGCAGCGTCCGCAGCAGCGGCCCCCGCTGGGGACGCCCGCGCGCGGCGAGCCGGGCGAGCGGGTCGCCCGGGGCCGGGTCGGCCGGAGCCGTCGTCAGGTCGATCTCGAGCAGCAGCGGGCTGGTGCCGGGCAGGGCCCGTCGTCGGCCTGTCGAAGGGTCCACCCCTCCCACGGTAGGTCGGTCGCCGCAGCGCCGGGCAGCGCTCGAGGTGCTCCCGGCCGCGTCGGGGGACCATGACCGACTAGATCATCTCCTTGATGAACGCGCTCGGGAGCCCGGACGCACGCTCCTGGTCGCGGCCGTCGCGTGGACGACGCTCGGCTCGGTCGTCGGCGCGGTGGTGCTCTACGCGCTCGGCGCCAAGGTCGGCGAGGAGCGGCTGCGGGCCGTCGCCCGACGCGTGCCGCTCGTGCGCGAGCCGGACATCGACACCGTCGACGGCTGGTTCGAGCGGCACGGCGGTCTTCTTCGGCCGGATGGTGCCGGGGGTGCGCAGCCTCATCTCCATCCCGGCCGGGGTCGCCCGGATGCCGGTGCCCCGCTTCGTCGTCCTCAGCGCTCTCGGCAGCCTGGTGTGGAACACCCTGCTGATCAGCGCGGGCTACCTCCTGGGCTCGCGGTGGTCGGTCGTCCAGACGTGGGTGGGACGGTTCCAGGAGGTCGTGGTCGTCCTGGCCGTCGTCGCGGTCGTGCTCGTCGTGGTCCGGCGGGTGCGGGAGCGCCGCCGCACCACGCCAGCCCGGAAGGACTGAGCACCAGCCCGCACCACGCTCGCGACGCCCGTCTGCCGTTCTCCACAGGCGCCGGCCAGCCAGGCCTGGCACGCTAAGGGCGTGACGACGGCCGACCCCGCCGCGGTGGGGACCACGACCAGCGCGGTGGCGGCGCCGTACGCCCGTCGCGGGCTCCTGCGGATGGTGGGCGAGGACCTGCGCTGGGCCTTCCGGAGGCCCTTCGGCTGGCTCGTCGGCATCGCGGTGAACCTCGTGCTGTCGCTGGCCTACCTGGTCGTGACCCCGCTGGCGTCCGGCGCACACCGCGACTGGGCGATCCTCGTCGGGACCTACTTCGCGGTGTTCATCCTGGCCGACGTCACCAGCACGAACGTGCTCGGCGTCGACGCCGATCGCACCCGGCTGAGGTTGCTGCGCGGTGTGCCGCTGACCAAGATCCTGCTGGTCAAGAACCTCGCCCTGCTCGTCATCGTCGGCCTGCCCACCCTGGTCGCCACCGCCTGGATCACCATCCACGACGAACCCGACTACCGGCTCACGCTGACGCTGCCCGGCGTGCTCTACCCCACCCTCCTCTGGCTCGGCGTCGGCAACCTGGTGTCGGTGCTGCTGCCCTATCGCCCGCTGCCGCTGAGGACACGCTGGCGCGAGCGCCGGGTCTGGCGGAGCACGCTGCGCTGGCTGTCGTGCCTCGCGCTGCCGTACGCGCTGTGCCTCGCCGTCGACCCGATGGCGCGCCTGCCCCGGCTCGTGAGCCAGGCACTGCACCTGCCGCCCGGCCCGGACGTGCGGGGTGCGGAGGTCCTCGCGCTCGGGCTCGTGCTCTGGGGCGTGCTCAGCAGCTCCGCCGTCCGGCTGGCGCACCTGCGCGGGATCGGGCTCGACGACCTCCGCTGAGCGCCGCGGTCAGGGCCGGACAGTCCGCGCCCGGGTCAGACCGACGAGGGCGCCACGTGGTCCGTCGCGCGGGCCCACCCGCTCCGGTCGGCGGGCCGCGTCCGGCGGCGCACGGCCCACACCACCCCGCCCGCGCAGGCACCGACGAGGGCTGCGACCGTCCATCTCATGAGCCCAGCCTAGGGGCCGGCGGACCCCGTGCTCCGCGGGCGGCCGGTCGCCCGGCACGACCACGCTCGGATGCGGGAGGGCCGCCCGCCCCGGAGGGTCAGTGCGCCGGGGCCTCGGCCGCCGACCGCCTCGTCCGCGAGCGCCAGCCCTGCGAGCCCGGCAACCGCGCCCGCGTGGGCCTCGACCTCGTCGCCGTCGAGGTGGGCCTGCGCCCGACCGCTGAGCGGTCGGGTCGGCAGGCCCGCTCCGCTCACTTCTTCGGGGCGGCGTCGCGGAGGGCGGCGAGGATCGGCTCCGCCGCGGTGTCGAGGAACTCGCGCTGACCTTCGTCCCCGACCTGGACGAGGGCGATGTCGGTGAAGCCCGCCTCCCAGTACGCGCTCACGGCCTGCACGATCGCGTCGACGTCGGGCCCGCAGGGGATCGCCCCGGCGACGTCCTCGGGCCGGACGAACTGGGTCGCGCCGGCGAAGCCGTGCGGCGTCGGCAGGTCGGCGTTCACGGCCCAGCCGCCGCCGAACCACCGGAACTGGTCGTGGGCCTTGGCGATCGCGGCGTCCTTGTCGGTCCCCCAGCAGATCGGGATCTGGCCGATCTTGCGGGAGCCCTTGCCGCTGGCGAGGATCCCGCCCTTCTCCTTGTCCCAGGCCTTGACCGCGTCGGCGTCGGGCTCGACGGCGATCAGGTGGTCGCCGAGCGGCGCGAAGCGCTCGATGGACTTCTGCCCCGACACGGCCATGCCGATCGGCACGCCGCCGTCCGGGACGTCCCAGATGCGCGCGGAGTCGACGCGGAAGTAGGCGCCCTCCCAGGTCGTGAGCTCGCCGGTGTGCAGCTGGCGGATGATCGTCGCCGCCTCCTCGAGCATGTCCTGGCGCTGCGCGACCGGAGGCCAGCCCTCGCCGGTGATGTGCTCGTTGAGGTTCTCCCCCGAGCCCAGGCCGAGGACGAAGCGCCCGTCGCTGATGATCTGCAGGGTCGCGGCCTTCTGCGCCACCACGGCCGGGTGGTAGCGGATCGTCGGGCACGTCACGTACGTCATCAGCTCCACGCTGGAGGTCAGCGCCGCGACCGCGCCGAGCATCGTCCAGGCGTAGCCGGCGTGGCCCTGCGAGGTCAGCCAGGGCGAGTAGTGGTCGCTGGAGACCTCGAAGTCGAAGCCCACCTGCTCGGCCCGGGCGCCGTACTCGACGATCTGCTTGGGCCCGCTCTGCTCGGTCATGAGGGTGTAGCCGAATCGCACCATGCGCACTGCTTACCCCGGCGTGGGTCCCTCGTTCACGCCGGGGTCCCGGCCCGCGACCCCCGGACGAGGCCGGGTGCGGATCTCAGTCCTTGCCGGTCTCCTTGCGGAGGCGCTCGATCTGCTCCGACGCCTCGCCCTTGGTGATGTCGGCGGGGATCTCCTCGCCGGCCTGGCGGGCCAGGGTGTCGAGGTAGCTCTTCTGCGCGGAGGTGATCGGGTCGCCGCCGGTCACCCACTCGCTCGGGTCCTTCTCCAGGGAGGGGTCGCCGCTGCCGGAGGCACCGAGGACCTCCTCGTTGTGCTCGGGCGAGGCCTGGACCTCGGAGGTCTCCTCGGCGGCGGCCTGACTGGTCTCGGAGGTGAACTCGCCCTCGGGCGCGGCGGAGTCCTGCTGGCTGCTGCTGTGCGTCTGCTCGGTCATGCCGCTCAACCTAGGTGGACGCTCCGACAGTTCCGGGGACGGGAGCCGCCGGCGGCCCGCACACCCCTGCCGACACCCGTGCCGACACCCGTGCTCACACCCGCTCGCGCGCCCGCCGACGGACCGCAGCCGACCACCCGAGCCGACCCGACGTCCCCGGACGGGGACCGCCTGCGGGCGTGGACCGGGGTGGAGCGGGTAAGCAGGGGCCCGTGGTCCGTCTGCGCACCGTCTCGCCCTCCCAGCCCGGCTGGACGCGCGAACGCGTCCCCCCGGACCCGACGAAGGACTTCGCCTACCTCGGCCTGGCCGGGGAGCAGCTGGCCGGGGAGGACATGGAGCGCTGCGTCGCGCTCGTCATCCCGCCCGCGTGGGAGAAGGTCTGGATCTGCCCCGTCGCGAACGGCCACATCCAGGCCGTGGGCACCGACGAGGCCGGCCGGCGCCAGTACCGCTACCACGAGCAGTGGCGCATCAAGCGCGACGCCGCCAAGCACGAGCGCGTCCTCGAGGTGGCCGCCGAGCTGCCCCGCGCCCGGCGCAAGGCGGCCAGGCACCTGGCGCTGGCCGGCATGCCGCTCGAGCGGGCCATGGGGACGGCCTTCCGCCTGCTCGACCTCGGCTTCTTCCGCATCGGCGGGGAGGCGTACGCCGAGGAGAACCACAGCTACGGCCTCGCGACGATCCGGCGCGAGCACGTCTCGTTCGAGGGCGAGCAGGTCGTGTTCGACTACATCGCCAAGTCGGGCAAGGAGCGCTACATCGCCCTCGTCGACAAGGCGGTGATGGCCTCGGTCCGCGCCCTCGTCGACCGCGACGACGACAACCCCGAGCTGCTCGCGTACGAGACCGCCGACGGCTGGCACGACGTGACCTCCACCGAGATCAACGCCTACGTCAAGGACGTCGTGGGTGGGGAGGTCTCGGCCAAGGACTTCCGCACCTGGCACGGGACCGTGATCGCCGCCGTCGAGCTCGCCGAGCGCAACGCCGCCGCGACCACCGAGTCGAAGCGCAAGCGTGCGGTGAGCGCGGCCATGAAGGAGGTCTCGAGCTACCTCGGGAACACCCCGACCGTCGCCCGGAAGTCCTACGTCGACCCGCGCCTGATCGACCTCTTCAACGACGGCATCACCATCGACCCGGCGCTCGCGCAGGGCAAGCACGACCTCGCCGGCGGCGCCACGCACGGGCGCATCGAGAACGCCGTCCAGGAGCTGCTGACCACGAGCAAGCGCGAGCTGCGCCGCGAGCTGGCGCACCTGCAGGACTCCTAGGCCTCGGCGGGCGCGCGCACGCCGCGCTCCTCAGCCCGCGGCGAGCTCGGCGATGCTCGACAGCGGCCGCACGGCCCGCCAGCCCAGCACCCGCTCGGCCGCGGTGCAGTCGGCCGTGACGTGGCGGACGTCGCCGAGCCGGAACTGCCCGGTGACGACCGGCGCCGGTCCGTCGAGCTCCTCGCTGAGCACCTCGGCCATCCGGCCGACGGTGGTCACGTCGGGCGAGCCGATGTTCAGCGGCGTGACACCGGGGGCCAGGTCGACCTCGAGCGAGGCCACGACCGCCGCGGCGACGTCGTCGACGTGGACGAAGTTGCGCCGCTGGCCGCCGTCCTCGAAGACCCGCGGTGCCTCGCCGCGGCCGATGGCGCTCGCGAAGAGCGACGCGACCCCGGCGTACGGGGTGTTGCGCGGCATGCCGGGCCCGTAGACGTTGTGGAAGCGCAGCGCCGCCACCGAACCCTCCGTCTCACGGCACCAGGCCGCCGCGAGGTACTCCCCCTGCGCCTTGGTCGCGGCGTAGACGTTGCGTGGGTCGAGGGCCGCGTCCTCCCGGACGAGCCCGGGCACGAGGTCGGAGCCGCAGCGGGGGCAGAGCGGGTCGAAGCGTCCCGCCTCGAGGTCGGCGACGCGGCGCGGCGGCGGGCTCGTCGGGCCGTGCACGGGGCAGGCGTAGGCGCCCTCGCCGTAGACGACCATCGAGGACGCGTACGCGATCCGCGCCGTCCCCGCACCGGCGGCGGCCCGGAGCACGACGGCCGTGCCCACGTCGTTCTGCACGACGTAGTCGTCGATGTCGTCGATGTCGAGCCCGAGGCCGACCTTGGCCGCGAGGTGCACGACGCTGTCGCAGCCAGAGAGGGCCAGCCGCACCCGCGCCAGGTCGGTGACGTCGTCCGCGGGGTCGAGCGCGCGGTCGAAGACGACCGGCACGTGGCCGACCTCGGCGAGCCGCAGGACGACGCGGCGCCCGATGAACCCCGCCCCGCCGGTGACCAGGACCCTCACGCGAGGGCCTCGCGGCGCGCGGGCGCCGGCCAGCGTCCGGCCGGCACGAGCTCGGCCTGCCAGCGCTCCTCGTCCTCCACCAGCCACGCCTCGCGGACCTCGAGCCCGGCCGCCGCGGCGACGGTCTCGAGCGCGTCGATGCCGAGCACCGCCCACGCGAACCAGGCCCCGGGGCCGCTGGCCCCGATGAGCCGCACCGTCGTCACCTGCAGCCCGCGGCCGGGCGGGCCGACGTCCACGAGCACGGTGCCGCCCGGCGCGAGCAGCTCGCGGCAGAGCCACAGGAGCCGCACGGGGTCACCGCCGATGCCGACGTTGCCGTCGACCAGCAGCACGTGCTTCCAGCGCCGGCCGCTGCGGCCGAGCGAGAAGACGTCACGGTTGAGCGCGACGGCGCCGCGGGCACGGGCCATGGCGACGGCCGACGGCGACACGTCGACCCCGAGCGCCCGGACGCCGCGCGCGGACAGCGCGGCGGCCATCCGGCCCGGGCCGCAGCCCACGTCGAGGGTCGAGCCGGCGCAGCGGGCGAGCAGCCGCAGGTCGCCGGGACCGGCGTCGGCCTCCCAGGTCGGCACCGGCAGGTCCCAGACCTGGCCGTCACGGGTGTGGAGCTGGCCGCCGCCCTCGGCGAAGCCGGGCTCGAAGTAGGCCTCGGGCTGCGTCACGCGGGCACCGCCGTACGCCCGCCCAGGACGCCGGCCAGCGCCCCGAACCGGCTCTGCGGGCACAGCCGCGCCACGGCGACGACGTCGTCGGGCTCGTCCACGTCGGACAGCACGGGTGCCGCCTCGACCCGCAGGCCGCCGGCCTCGCAGCGCCGCGAGCGTCAGCACGCCGGTCTCCCCGGTCGACATGGGCACGTCGGCCAGCAGGACGGCGTGACCGGCGTCGCGGAGCGCGAGCAGCCACCAGCCACCGTCCTGCGCGAGCCCGAGGACGGCGTCGGGCCCGCCGGGTGCGGTGACCCGGGCGGCGGCGTCGGCCAGGACCGCGGGGTCGGCGTGCGGGGTGTCCATCCCGATCTGCACCGTCGCCGAGCCGGTTCCGTCGGCACGCCCGGCCGCGTCGGCGTGGGCCGCGGCGATGCGGGCCGCGAGGCCCGCACCGCGCTGGTCGACGACGCGGAAGCCCTCCAGCCCGGCGTGCAGCGCGGCCGGCGCCGCGGCCCGGTCGAGGTCCCCGCTGAGGGCGCACACGAGCCCGGGCCCGCTGGTGCCCGCCGGCTCCGTCGCCAGGTCCGCGGCGGCGCGGACCGCGTCGAGGCTGTCGAGCAGCGCGGCGGCGGCGAGGGCGGCGGACTCGTGCGGGGAGTACGCGCTGGTCAGCCGGGTCTTGACCAGGCCGGGCACCGGCGCCTTGGCCAGGACCACGTACGTGGCGCGCGGGGGGACGCGCGCGGGCTCGGGGGTCACGTGAGGGAGTTCGGAGTGGTGGTGGCGAACGGATGAGCGCGGCGGCGGCGGAGCACGGCGGTGAAGTCCTGCAGCACCCGCAGGGTCCCGCGGACCGACCCGCTCACCTTGGAGCGCCCCCCGAGCGCGCGCCGGCGGTAGCTGACGTCGACCTCGACCACGCGCCAGCCCGCCTGGGCCGCGGCCAGCACCGTCTCGAGCGGGTAGCCGAACCGCCGGTCCTGGATCCCGAGGTCGAGCAGCGCCTGGCGCCGGGCCACGCGGACCGGGGCGATGTCGTGCACGACGACCCCGGTGGACGCACGGATGAGCCCGGCCAGGACGGCGTTGCCGGCGCGGGCGTGCCACGGCCAGGAGCGGGTCTGCACGACGCGGCGACGCCCGACCACGAGGTCGGCCTCGCCGCGCAGGACGGTCGCGACGGGCCCGACCAGCTCGGCCGGGTCGAGCGAACCGTCGCAGTCCAGCACCGCGACCAGCTCGGTGGTCGCCGCCTCGATGCCGGTGTGCACCGGGGCGCCGTAGCCGCGGCGCGCCTCGTGCACGACCCGCGCACCCAGGCGGGCGGCCAGCTCCGGGCTGCCGTCGACCGAACCGTTGTCCACGACGATCACCGGCCAGCCGTCGGGCACCGCGGCGAGGACGCCGGGCAGGGCGGCCGCCTCGTCGAGGCAGGGCAGCACCACGGTCACGCTCACGGGGTCGGGCCTTTCGGGGGAGTTCGGGCGGCCGGCACCAGAACCGGTCGCCCACCCGAACCCTAGGCTGTCCGCGCAGGCGCAGGGCCACAAGCCGTCCCGCGCGCCTCAGCACCGCCGACGACGTGAGGGGCCCGGTGAGACCAGCCGTACGGCGCGCGCCCGTCCCGGACACGCTGCCCGACCTCGCGACGCCCGGCCGGCGCTGGCCGGCGCTGGTCGCCGTGCTCGCCGCCCTGGTACTGATCCGGCTCTCGATGGTCGTCGGGCAGGGCCTGAACGCGCGCGGGCTGCCGATCGTGCTGCCGTACCCGCCACTGCTCGCCTTCTGGCACCCGCACACCGGGGTCGGGACGCCGCTGACCGTGCTCTGCCTGCTGCTGGGGCTGCTGCTGCAGCGCCGCGCGCCCCGGCTGCGCTGGGGCCACCTGCTCCTGGCCGGCTGGCTGCTCGCCCTGGCCTGGATGGTCTCGCTGGTGATGATCGACGGTCTGGCCAAGGGCTGGACGGAGGTGCTGACCAACCCGAACGAGTACCTGCACGACCTGCCGCGCATCGGCAGCCCGACCGAGTTCCTGCGCACGTTCGCCGACTACATCGCCTTCAGCCCCACCGTGGACGGCGACACCGCCTGGACCACGCACGTCGCCGCGCACCCGCCCCTGGCGACGCTGCTCTTCTGGGTGCTCCAGCAGGTGGGGCTGCCCGGCGGTTTCTGGGCCGGCCTGCTCTGCATCCTCGTGTCCTCCGCCGCCGCGGTGGGCCTGCCGGTCACCCTCCGCGAGCTCGGCGCGCCCGACGCCGCCCGGCGGGTCGTGCCCTTCGCCGCGCTGATGCCCGGCGCGGTGTGGATGGCGGTCTCCGCCGACGGGCTCTTCGCCGGGGTGGCGACCGGCGGCCTGGCGCTGGCGTGCCGCGGTGCGCACCGGCACCGGGTCGGGTCGAGCCTCGCCGGGGGCCTGCTGCTCGGCGCGGCGATCTACCTCAGCTACGGCCTCGTGCTCGTCGGGCTCGTGGTCGTGGCGGCCGTCGCGGTGACCGCCCGGACCTCCGGGCTGCGGGCGGTGCTGCGGCCCTGGCTGGTGAGCACGGCCGGGGTCGCCCTCGTCGCGGCGGCGCACTTCGCGCTCGGCTTCAACTGGTTCGTCGGGCTGGCCCGGCTCCGGGTCCGCTACTACCAGCAGACGGCGTCGGACCGGCCGTACAGCTACTTCGTCTGGGCCAACCTCGCGGCCTGGCTGGTCGCCTGGTCGCCGCTGCTCGCGTACGGGCTGGTGCGCGCGGTCGCGGTGCTGCTGCGCTCGAGGCGGTCCGGGTGGACCCAGGAGGTCGTCGTCGCCCTCGTGGCCGTGGCGGGCACGGCGGCCGCCCTCGTGGCCGACGTCTCGGCCATGTCCAAGGCCGAGACGGAGCGGATCTGGCTGGGGTTCGGCGTCCCGGCCTTCGCCGCACTGGCCCTCGTCCGGACCCGCTGGGGCGCTGCCGTCGCGCTCGTGCTCGTCGCCGGCTGGGCGGTCATGGTCAACTCGCTGCTCGACACCGGCTGGTAGGTCGGCCCGGCAGCCCGGCTCAGACGCCGGCCGGCACCAGGACCGCCGGGATCGCCTCCGCGTGGGTGACGCCCGGGAGCTGGACCGTGAACTCGGCACCCCCGTCGTCCGAGCGACCCGCGGTCACGCTGCCGCCGTGGTCCTCGACCGTCTTCGCGACGATCGAGAGCCCGAGGCCGGTGCCCGGCGTCCTGCGCGCCGACGCCCCGCGGAAGAAGCGGTCGAAGACGTACGGGACGTCGGCCTCGGGGATGCCCGGGCCCGAGTCCGCCACCCGCAGCCGGTTGCCCTCCAGGCGCACGCGGATCGTGCTGCCCGGCGGGCTCCACTTCACCGCGTTGTCGAGCAGGTTCGTCACGGTGCGCTCCAGGCCCGCGGCGTCGCCGACGACGTGGAACTCCTGGAGCGCGACGTCGAAGGTCCGGTCCGAGCCGCGGCGGCGGACCCGCTCCACCGCGGTCTGCACCACGTCGCGCAGGTCGAGCGGCGCGAAGGTGCCCGCGCTGTCGTCGCGCGAGAGCTGCACGAGGTCGCCGACGAGGTCGGTGAGCTCACCGAGCTGGGCCCGCACGTCGCCGAGGATCAGGCCGCGCTGGCTCTCGCTCAGGTTGCCCTTCTGCAGGTCGGCGGAGAGCAGGTCGACGTTCGTCGTGAGGCTGGTGAGCGGGGTGCGCAGCTCGTGGCCGGCGTCCGCGACGAGGCGGGCCTGGCGCTCCCGCATCCGCGAGACCGTCCGGAGCAGCTGGTTGAAGGAGGCGGCCAGCACCGACAGGTCGCCGAAGGCGTACTTGATGGTGATCGGCTGGAAGTTCTTGGTGTCGGTCACGTTCTGCACGGCCGCGGTCAGCTCGCGCACCGGCCGCAGTGCCGCCCGCGCCACGAAGAAGCCGGCCACGCCGGCGCCGAGCATGCCACCGAGGATGACGAGCAGGACGATCAGCCGCTCGGTGGCCAGGATGCCCAGCACGGGCCCGAGCGGACGGGCGACGACCAGGGCGTAGCCGGTCGTCCCGACGGGGACGGCGGCCACGACGTACGGCGCTCCCGCGGTGTCGACGCCGGTCCGGCGCGTCCGCGGGCCGTCCACGGCGGCCGACCTGCGGTCGGCCGGGGTGAGCACGAGCTCGGAGACCTCGCCCGGCACCCGCATGACGCTGCCCTGCGCGTCGACGACCTCGACGAGGACGCCGCCGGCCTGGCGGACGTCGGGGCCCAGCGCGCCCGAGCCCCGCAGCGACGAGGTGACCTCGGGCACGAGGTCGTCGGCGATCGAGAAGGCGATCGACTGCGAGGCCTGGTAGAGCGTCTGGCGCAGGGCGACGTAGCCCGCGACGTTGGAGATGATGATCGCGAGCAGCACGAACAGGACGGTCAGCAAGGTCACCCGTCGCTGCAGCGGCTTGCGCCGCAGGTAGCTCCAGAGACCTTCCACCGGGTCCTCCCACTGGCGTCTCCGCCGGTTGCGCCGGCACCTGGGGAGCACTGGTCGCGTGGTCATCGTAGGGCATGATTCGCCCATTTCTCAGAAAAACTTCAGACTCGTTCCGGTGCCGCGTGAGGGGCCACGGTGGGACCGACCAACCCGCCTTGCGACCATGGGCTCTCGAGGACGGCGGAGGGGGACGGCAGTGGTGCCGAGCACGGACGCAGGGCGGCAGGGCGGGGCGCCGCAGGACGGCGGGTCGGTCGAGGCCCGGGTCGAGGAGCTGCTGTCGCAGCTCACCCTGGAGGAGAAGGCCGGCCAGCTGACCCAGCTCTTCTTCTTCGGCGCGATCGCGGGGTCCGAGACCGATCCCGAGACGAGGGCCACGATCGGCGTGGCCGACGACCCGGTCGGCTCGGTGGAGGAGGCGCTGTCGCGCGGCGGTGCGGGTTCGCTGCTGTTCGTCACCGACCCTGCCCAGACCAACCGGCTGCAGCGGCTCGCGGCCGAGGGAAGCCGCCACGGCATCCCGCTGCTCTTCGGCTTCGACGTCATCCACGGCCTGCGCACGATCCTGCCCGTGCCGATCGCCCTCGCGGCGTCGTGGGACCCGGTGACGATCGAGCGGGGCCAGGCGGTCGCCGCCCGTGAGGCGCGGGCCGTCGGCATCCACTGGACCTTCGCCCCGATGGTCGACGTCACCCGCGACCCGCGCTGGGGACGGATCGTCGAGGGCGCCGGCGAGGACCCCTTCCTCGGCGCCGCCGTCGCGGCGGCCCAGGTGCGCGGCTTCCAGGGCGGGGCCATCGGCTCGCCCGAGCGGGTCATCGCCGGCCCCAAGCACTTCGCCGGCTACGGCTACGGCGCCGGCGGGCGCGACTACGACGAGGTCACCCTGTCCGACCACGAGCTCCACAACGTCGTGCTGCCGCCCTTCGCCGCCGCCGTGCAGGCCGGGGCGGGCAACGTCATGACCGCGTACATGGACGTCAACGGCGTGCCGGCGACCGGCAACGCGTTCCTGCTCGACGAGGTGCTGCGCGGCGAGCTCGGCTTCGACGGCTTCCTCGTCAGCGACGCCAACGCGGTGCGCAACCTCATGACGCACGGCTTCGCGACCGACCTCACCGACGCCGGCGCCCGCGGCCTGCGGGCCGGCGTCGACCTCGAGATGGCCGTCTCGGACCCGGCGTACGCGCACCTGCCCGACGCCGTCCGCGCCGGCCTGGTCGACGAGGCCGCCCTGGACGCCTCCGTGCGCCGGGTGCTGGCCACCAAGCTCCGGCTCGGGCTGTTCGAGGACCCGTACGTGCACGAGGGCCGCGCGGCCGAGGTGCTCGCCGACCCGGCCCACCGTGACGTCGCCCGCCTCGCCGCCGAGCGCAGCGCGGTGCTCCTGCGCAACGAGGGCGGGCTGCTGCCGCTGGCGCCCGACGCCCTCGGCCGCGTCGCCGTCCTCGGCCCGCTCGCGGACTCGCGCCGCGACACCGTCGGCCCCTGGGTCTTCGACCACGACAACGCGGAGACGGTGACCATCCTGGCCGGCCTCCGCGAGCGACTCGGGGAGGGCACGCAGGTGGACTTCGCACCCGGCGTCCGCCCCGCCCAGCGCAGGTTCCCCTCGATGTTCGACATGTGGGGCGACAACGCCCCGGTCGACCCGGAGGGCTTCGACGACGAGGCGGAGCTGCAGCGCGCGGTCGACCTCGCCGCGGGGGCCGAGGTCGCCGTGGTGGTCGTCGGCGAGTGGCAGAACATGATCGGCGAGGCGGCCTCCCGCTCGTCGCTGGAGCTGCCCGGGCGCCAGCTCGAGCTGCTGCAGCGCGTCGTCGCCACCGGCACGCCGACGGTCGCGGTCGTCATGAACGGCCGCCCGCTCGACCTGCGCTGGGCCGCGGAGCACGTGCCGGCGATCCTCGACGTGTGGTACCCCGGCAGCCAGGGCGGCGCGGCCGTCGCGAACCTCCTGGTCGGCGACGCGGTCCCCGGCGGCAAGCTGCCCTTCACGTGGCCCCGGACGGTGGGCCAGGTGCCGATGTTCTACGCGCACACGGTCTCCCACGAGCCCGACAACCAGGGCCGGCGCTACTGGGACGAGGAGAGCACCCCGCTCTTCGTCTTCGGCCACGGCCTGTCGTACGCGTCCTTCGCCTACGCCGGCCTCACCCTCGGTGCCACCTCGGTCGGGCTCGAGGGACGTCTGTCGGTCTCGGTCGACGTCACCAACACCGGCGCGCGCGACGCCGAGGAGGTCGTCCAGCTCTACCTCCACCAGCGCAGCGGCCGGTCCTCGCGCCCGGTGCGCCTGCTCCAGGGCTTCGAACGCGTCGCCGTCGGCGCCGGGCGGACGCGGACGGTGACCTTCGAGGTCGGCCCCGAGCACCGCCGCTACTGGAACGCCGTCGAGCGCGGCTGGGTGCTCGACGCCTCGACCTTCGACCTCTGGGTGGGCGGCAGCTCGGCCGCCACGCTCGCCGCGTCGTTCGAGGTCACCGGCTGAGGAACGGCCTCACGTGGTGCGGGTGCTCTCCAGGTGCCCGAAGCCGACGGAGCGGTCGGGTGAGCGGAAGAGGTCCTGGCACGTCATCGGCGTGAGCAGCGCCCGCGTCGCGCTGGCGCCCGGCTGGTCGGGCACCGGGTCGAGCCCCCAGCCGGCGTCGGGGCGCGGCCGGACGCGGCGGGGCGCGGGCCCGTCCTGACTGCCCCGCTCCTCGACGCGTCGCGGCTCACCGGCCACGTGCGCCCGGGCTACTTGTTGGTCCCCTGCGAGACCGAACCCTGCAGCTGGCGCTGGAAGACCAGGTAGACGACCAGCACCGGGACCACCGTGATCACGACCGCGGCGAACAGCGCGCCGAAGTCGACGGAGTAGCCCGCCTGCGACGCGAACGCCGCCATCCCCTGCGTCAGCACGTAGTTGTCGGTGTTGGTGTTCAGCGCGACCGGCAGCAGGAACTGGTTCCACAGCCCGACGAAGTTGAGGATCGCCACGGTGGCGAGCCCCGGGCGGGCCATCGGCAGCATCACGGAGAAGAACGTCCGCCACTCCCCCGCCCCGTCCAGCGCGGCCGCCTCGGCGATCGAGGTCGAGAGCGAGCGGAAGAACGAGTACAGGAAGAACACGGTGAACGGGAAGGCGAACGCCGCGTACACGAGGATCAGCCCGGGCAGGGTGTTGAGCAGCCCCACGCCGCGCAGCACGAAGAACAGCGGCACGATCGCCAGGAAGATCGGGAAGGTCAGCCCGGCGAGCATCAGGTAGTAGATGAAGCGGTTGCCGGGGAACTGGAACCGCGCCAGCACGTACGCCGACATCGACCCGAACAGCATCGTCACCACGAGCGCACCGAAGACGACGACCACCGAGTTGACGAAAAAGCTGCCGATGCCGGCCGTCGTCCACGCGTTGGCGTAGTTGTCGAAGCGCATCCGCTCCGGCAGCGCGAACGGCGAGGCGAAGATCTCCGAGCTCGTCTTGAACGAGCTCATGATCACCCAGAGCAGCGGCACGATGACCAGCAACGACCAGATGACCAGCACCGCGTGCGATCCGGCGGTGACCACCGTGTCGCCCGCGGTGCGCCCCGACGGCCGCGGACCGACCGCGCGCCGCCCGGCCCTCGCCCAGCGCCGTCGCGCCCGGCCGGGCCTGCGTCGACGTCACTCCGCCACCTCGTCGCGTCCGCCGGTGAGCCGGATGACCAGGAAGACCAACCCGGCGTACGCCAGCGTGATCACCGCGAGCACGACGCCCATGGCGCAGGCGTAGCCGAACTGCCCCTGGGTGAAGGCCGTGGTGAACAGCCGCTGCGAGATCACCAGCGTGGAGTTCTCCGGCCCGCCGCCCGGCTCGAGCGCGGCCATGTAGACGAAGGCGTCCAGCGCGAGGATGCCCATGTAGATGTACGCGGTCTGGATGTTGTCACGCACCAGCGGGATGGTGATCGAGACCGTGCTGCGCAACCGTCCGGCCCCGTCCACCCGCGCGGCCTCGAACACCTCGGCCGGGATGCCCTTGATCGCGGCGATGAACAAGACCATGTAGAAGCCGACCAGGCCCCACACGATGACGAACATGACCGCGATCTTGGCCGTGCCGACCTCCCCCAGCCAGGCGAACGAGGTGAACGAGTCGAGACCGAGCCGCGTCAGCACGCCGTTGAGGAGGCCGCTGTTCGGGTCGTAGATCTGCGACCAGATCAGCCCGATGACGATGGCGGGCACGACGTAGGGGAAGAACGACACGATCCGGTAGAAGCTCGACCCGGCGAGGCCGCGCACGTTGCCCCGGCTGGAGCCGCCGACCGTGACGAGCGTGGCGAAGAACATCGCCAGCACCAGCGTCACGGTCGGCAGCACCAGCGCGAGGACCACGCTGTTGCCCACGGCCTTCCTGAAGATGCCGTCGTCGAGCAGCTTGGCGTAGTTGGACAGGCCGACGAAGGGGATGTCGGCGGAGAAGCCCGTCCAGCTGGTCAGCGAGAAGTAGGCGGCCTGCACGAAGGGCGACACCACGAAGGCGAGGTAGCAGACGAGCGGGACGACCAGGAAGACCACGAAGAAGCTGATCCGGTCGAGGGTCAGGTTGCGCTTCCGCCACCGGGGCGACCCGAGCTGGCGCAGGCCGTGGCGCAGACCGACGCCGGCGGCCGCCCCCTCGACGGGGGCGGCCGCACCGGCACCTGGAGCAACGAGGGTCACGACACCGGGACCTTCTTGACCGAGTCGTCCTTGGCGATCTTGTCGGTGATCGACTGCAGGCCCTTGGTCAGGGTCGCGACGTCGGAACCGCCCTGCAGGAACGTGTTCCACAGCACGAGCTGGTCGGTGTTGGTGCCGTAGAGGTCGACGAAGTTCCAGGTGAAGATGTTGGTGCCGGCCGCGTCGAGCATCTTGACCTGCGACTGCAGGGCGGTCGAGCCGAAGCCGTCCTCGGGGATGAGGCCCTTGACGATGCTCGAGCTGAAGGTGGTCTTGGCGAAGTTCGTCGCCGCCTCCTTGGAGAGCATCGCCCGCAGGAACTCCTTGCCGCCGGCCAGGTTCTTCGCCTGCGCCGGGACGATGTAGCCCTCGCCCGCGGTGGAGTGCAGCGCCTCCCACGGCATCGACGAGCTGGAGTCGACCGTCGGCTCCGGGCGCGCCGGTCATCTTGAACCCGTCCTTGGTCTGGGTCTTCATCTCGTTCTCGATCCAGCCGCCGGAGGGGTAGAGGATGAAGTCCTCGTCGTTGCTCCACTGCGACTGGGCCGCGGTGAACTGCGTGCCCGCGCCGCCCGGCTTCACGTAGCCGGCATCGATGATCTTCTTCATCCCGGTGAAGACCGCCTGGACCGCCGGGATCGACCAGCAGTCCGGCTTGAGGTTCTCCAGCGCGAGGCGCACGTCGTTGCCGCCCTGCTTGATCGCCGAGGCGATGGCCATCGTCTGGTAGTAGGTGGCCGCCTCCTTGCCCCAGCCGAGCAGGTACTTGCCCTTGGCCTTGGCCTTGCCGCCGAGCTCGTACATCTCGTCGTAGGTCTTCGGCACGGTCCAGCCCTCCTGCTCGAAGAGCGAGGCGGAGTACCAGAGGGCGTAGACGGTGAGGACGTAGTTGAGCTGGACGAACTTGCCGTCGAAGGTGCCCGGCGCCGTGACCCCCGGGTAGAGGGTGTCGGCGATCTTGGTGCCCTCGTAGTTGTTCGCGTTGATCACGTCGGTCAGGTCGGCCAGCTGGTCGCGGATCGTGTTGATGCCGATGAGGCCGGCGCCGGAGTTGTCGATGACGTCCGGCGGGTTGCCGGCGACGAAGCGCGGCTGCAGGGTCTGCGCGATGTTCGTCGCCGGGCTGACCTTGACCGTGGACCCGGCTGCTTGGTCTGCATCACCTTGCCCGCGAACTCGGCGTACTCGATGCCGTAGCCGCCCTTGAAGATCACGGCCTCGGTCGAGGAGTTCGCCGCGAGGCCGAAGGGGTTGTCG
>CAVQKU010000001.1:0-5378 GCA_963713165.1 uncultured Actinomycetota bacterium | reverse complement strand
ACTGGTACGGGCAGTGGTCACATCGCCCGTGAGCCCGAGCGGACGTCGGCTCCCGGTCAGTCGTCGAGCATGTCCGAGGTGAGGGACGCCTCGGTGTTCGGGATGCCGAGCTCGGCGGCCTTCTTGTCGGCCGTGGCCAGCAGCCGCCGGATCCGGCCGGCGACCGCGTCCTTGGTCAGCTGGGGGGTGTGCAGCTGGCCGAGCTCCTCGAGGCTGGCCTGCTGGTGCTCCACGCGGAGGTGGCCCGCGACCTTGAGGTGCTCGGGCACGTCGTCGCCGAGGATCTCCAGCGCGCGCTCGACCCGGGCACCGGCCGCGACGGCCGCGCGGGCGGAGCGGCGCAGGTTGGCGTCGTCGAAGTTCGCGAGGCGGTTGGCCGAGGCGCGGACCTCGCGGCGCATCCGGCGCTCCTCCCACGCCATCAGCGACTCGTGGGCGCCGAGGTGGGTCAGCAGCGCCGCGATCGCGTCGCCGTCGCGCACCACGACGCGGTCGACGGCGCGGACCTCCCGGGCCTTGGCGGGGACGCCGAGCCGGCGGGCCGCACCGACGAGCGCGAGCGCGGCCTCGGGACCGGGGCAGGTGACCTCGAGGGCCATCGACCGTCCGGGCTCGGTCAGCGAACCGTGGGCGAGGAACGCCCCGCGCCACGCCGCGACGCAGTCGCAGGCGCCGCCGCTGACCACCTGCGAGGGCAGCCCGCGGGCCGGGCGCCCCTTGGAGTCGACCAGGCCGGTCTGGCGCGCGAGCGCGTCGCCGTCCTTGACCACGCGGACGACGTAGCGGGTGCCGCGCCGCAGGCCGTTGCCGTTCACGACGACGAGGTCGCTGCTGTGGCCGAAGACGTCGGCGATGTCGGTCCGCAGCCGCCGGGCGGCCGCGCCGGTGTCCAGCTCGGCCTCGATGACGATCTTGCCGCTCACCACGTGCAGGCCGTTGGCGAAGCGCAGCGTGGCCGCGACCTCGGACTTGCGGCAGCAGGGCTTGGTGACCTTGACGGTCGCGAGCTCAGCCTTCACCTGCGCCGTCATCGCCATGCGGGGAACTATGCCACGGCTGTCACGCACCCCGACCCGTCCCGGGACGCGGGAGAAGTGCGGTCCGGCCGGTGGTACGGGGCGCTCAGGCCCCCATGATCTCGGCGTACGCGGACGCCAGCCGGAGCGGGTCGTGGCGGGGCGAGCCGTCCCGTACGGCGAGGTCGGCGAGGGTCAGCTCGGCGCCCAGCGAGTCGGCCCAGGCGTGCAGGTGCGGGTCCTCGGAGGCGAAGCCGCTGTCGGCGAGGACCACGTCCAGGCGCAGCTTGGGCGCGTGGTCGGCGAGCAGCTCGATGTGCTTGGCCGCCGAGAAGCCGGCGGTCTCCTCCGCGGGCTCCAGGTTGAGCACCAGGACCCGCTTGGCCGGCGTCGTCTCGATCGCCTCGGCCAGCTGCGGGACCAGCAGGTGCGGGATCACCGACGTGAACCACGACCCGGGGCCGAGCACGACCCAGTCGGCCGCCCCCACGGCCTCGACCGACTCCGGGCAGGCGGGTGGGTCCTCGGGCAGCAGGTGGACCGAGCACACCTCCCCCGCCGTCTTGGCCACGCGGGCCTGGCCGCGGACCGAGGAGACCTCGTCGGGCCGCTCGGGCGAGAGCCCGATGACGTCGGCCTCGATCTCGAGCGGCACGGAGGCCATCGGCAGCACGCGCCCGGCGCAGCCCAGCAGCCGGGCCACCATGTCCAGGCCGGCGACCGGGTCGCCGAGGCGCTCCCACAGGCCGGCGATGAGCAGGTTGCCGATGGCGTGGTCGCCCAGCGGTCCGGGTGAGACGAAGCGGTACTGGAGCACGTCGGCCCAGGTACGGCCGGACTCGTCGTCGCCGCAGAGCGCGGCCAGGGCCATCCGCAGGTCGCCGGGCGGCAGGCAGCCGAGCTCGCGGCGCAGCCGGCCCGACGAGCCGCCGTCGTCGGCGACCGTGACGATCGCGGTGAGCCGGTCGGTCACCCGACGCAGCGCCGACAGCGACGCGGACAGGCCGTGCCCGCCGCCGAACGCGACCACCGCGGGTCGCTGCTCGACCGCCGGGCGGCCGTGCAGCCGTACGGCCGGACGCTCCTGTCCCGTCGCGCTCATGGCTGCCATCCCCGCATCATGCCTGGCGCGTACGGCTCACTCCCGGCCCAGGTCGCGGTGCAGGACCGTCGTGGGCAGCCCGTCGACGCGCAGCCGGCGGGCGAGCTCCTCGGCGATCGCGGTGCTGCGGTGCTTGCCGCCGGTGCAGCCGATGCCGATGGTCGCGAAGCGCTTCCCCTCGTGCAGGTAGCCCGACGCCACCGTCGCCAGCACCTCCTCGAGCGAGTCGAGGAAGGGCGAGGCGCCCGGCTGGCCGAGCACGTACGCGCTCACCGGCGCGCTCAGCCCGGTCTGCGGCCTCAGCTCGGGGACCCAGTGCGGGTTCGGCAGGAAGCGCACGTCGAAGATCATGTCGGCGTCGAGCGGGATGCCGTTCTTGAAGCCGAAGGACAGCACCGTCACCCGCAGCGCGTGGTCGGGGCCGCCGTACGCGTGCGTGATCCGCGAACCGAGCTGGTGCACGTTCAGGGAGGACGTGTCGATGACGAGGTCGGCCGCCGCCCGCAGCGTGGCCAGCAGCTCGCGCTCGCGGTGGATGCCGTCCAGCAGGCGCCCGTCGCCCTGCAGCGGGTGCGGCCGGCGCACCGACTCCTGCCGGCGCACGATGACGTCGTCGGAGGCCTCGACGTAGACGATCTCGGGGACCGTCCCGGCCTCCTTGAGCTCGGCGAACATCGTCGGCAGCTGCTCGAAGAACGACCGCGTCCGCACGTCGAGCACCACGGCCAGCTGCCGGATGCCGGTCCGCCGGGCCTCGTCGCACACGTCCGGCAGCACGCTCGGCGGCAGGTTGTCGACGACGTACCAGCCGAGGTCCTCGAGGTTGTCGGCCGTCGTCGAGCGACCGGCGCCCGACATGCCGCTCACCACGACGAGCCGCAGGGGCGCGGCCTCCGCCGCGACGGGCGCGCTCCCGCCCGCCTCGACACCGGGCTCGACGGGCTGGTCCGTGGGCGGCGCGGGGGTGGTCGCCGTCTCTGTGGTCACGCCCGTCATTATCCGTCGTCCCCCGCCCTCACGCAGTCCCTGCGCCCCGACACCCCGCCCGAAGCCGCGGGAACCCTCGTGCCCGAGGACCCGAGGAGGGTCGCCGAGAACGGGCACGGAGCGCGACCGCGGGCGTTCGGACCACGCGCGCGCGTGGACGGGCCTGGCGGGAGCACGGGCGCGACCGCGGACGACGTGCCGCAAGACCACGCGCCCGTGCGGATGATGGCGACGCCCCCGTCCGGACGCCCTCCGGCTGCCGAGCGACCCGAGAGCGGGACGCGAACCTCAGCGGTCCGCCAGCACCTCGCCCGTGGCCATGTCGATCGCGTCCCCGGCCGGGCGGGAGTCGAGCGCGGCGAGGACCGCCAGCGCGGTCTTGGTGCCGAACCCCGGCACCGCGGCGATCTCCTCGACGGTGGCGGCGCGGAGCTTCTTCAGCGACCCGAAGTGGTGCAGCAGCGTGCGGCGCCGCACCTCCCCCAGCCCGGGGACCTGGTCGAGCACCGACTCGACCATGCTCTTGCTGCGCCGGCCGCGGTGGTGGGTGATGGCGAAGCGGTGCGCCTCGTCGCGGACGCGCTGGAGGAGGTACAGCCCCTCGCTGGTGCGCGGCAGGATCACGGGGTCGGGGGTGTCCGGCAGCCAGACCTCCTCGAGCCGCTTGGCCAGCCCGCAGAGGGCGACGTCGTCGACGCCGAGCTCGTCCATGGCGGCCGCGGCGGCGGCGACCTGTGGCGGGCCACCGTCGACGACGACGAGCTGCGGCACGTACGCGAAGCGGCGCGGGGCGCCCGTCTCGGGGTCGATGAGCAGCGGCCCCTCGCCGGCCGCCCCGTCGGACGCCGTCCGGGCGGCCCGCCGGTCGTCGATCATCCGCTTGAAGCGGCGCGTGATGACCTCGTGCATGGAGGCGACGTCGTTCTGCCCGTCGACGCCGCGGATGACGAAGCGTCGGTACTCGCTCTTGCGCGGCAGGCCGTCCTCGAACACGACCATCGAGGCCACGACCTCGGTGCCCTGCAGGTTGGAGATGTCGAAGCACTCGATGCGCAGCGGGGCGCCGGGCAGCTCGAGGGCCTCCTGGATCTCCTCCAGCGCGCGGTTGCGGGTCGAGAGGTCGCTGGCGCGGGTGGTCTTGTGCCGGATGAGCGCCTCGGCGGCGTTCTTGGCCACCGTCTCCATCAGCGTGCGCTTGTCCCCGCGCTGCGGGACGCGGATGCCCACCTGGGAGCCGCGGCGCTCGCTGAGCAGCTCGGTCAGCGAGTCGAGCGAGGTCGGCAGCTCGGGCACGAGGATCTCGCGGGGCACCGCGTCGCGCGGGTCTGGGTCGTGGTCGGACTCCGCGTACAGCTGGAGGAGGAACTGCTCGACGAGCTCGGGCGTGCCCTCCTCGTCGAAGCGGTCGGCGACCCAGCCACGCTCGCCGCGGATGCGCCCGCCGCGGACGTGGAAGATCTGGACCGCGACCTCGAGCGGGTCCTCGGCCAGGGCGATGACGTCGGCGTCCGTGCCGTCGGCGAAGACGACCGCGTTGCGCTCGAGCGCACGCTGCATCGCCTGGGCGTCGTCACGGAGGCGCGCGGCGCGCTCGAAGTCCATCTCGTCGCTCGCCGCGCGCATCTTGCGCTCGATCGAGCGGATCATCGGCGTCGCCTGGCCGCCCATGAACTGGCAGAAGTCGTCGACGATCTCGCGGTGCTCCTCCGGCGTCACCTTGCCCACGCAGGGCGCCGAGCACTTGTCGATGTAGCCGAGCAGGCACGGCCGGCCGAGCAGCTGGTGGTTGCGGAACACGCCGGGACGGCACGACCGCATCGGGAAGACGTGCAGCAGCTGGTCGACGGTCTCGCGGATCGCCCAGGCATGGCTGTACGGGCCGAAGTAGCGGTTGCCCTTGCGCTTGGGCCCCCGCCCGACCATCACCCGCGGGTACTCCTCGCTCAGCGTGACCGCGAGCCAGGGGTAGGACTTGTCGTCGCGGTACTTGACGTTGAACCGCGGGTCGAACTCCTTGATCCAGGAGTACTCCAGCTGCAGGGACTCGACCTCGGTCTGGACGACGGTCCACTCGACCTTGGTCGCCGTCGTGACCATCTGCCGGGTGCGCTCGTGCAGCCCCCGCGGGTCGGCGAAGTAGGAGTTCAGCCGCTGCCGCAGGCTCTTGGCCTTGCCCACGTAGATGACCCGGCCGTTCTCGTCGGAGAAGCGGTAGACGCCCGGCTGCTCGGGGATCGACCCGGGTGCCGGGCGGTAGGACAGCGGCGCGCGCC